>CAVQDG010000001.1:0-5830 GCA_963711165.1 uncultured cyanobacterium
AAAAATTTTCTTTTGTCCTTGAAAAATAACTAATTTCAAATATTTTGACTCCCCTAATTAGCTTTTCAAATAAAAGGAAAGGCTCTAAGTTTCTCTTTATTAAACACCAAACAGACAATTGCACGCCCAGCATCAAGGATTGTCTGCTGGGAGGGGAGTTTGGTTTTATGATTTAATTATGTTGACCTACTTAAATCCAAGATTGTAACCACATCCTGATTTGATAAGCTTGTTGATCAAGAGGAAGACCTAAATAAATTGGCATCCAAAATACAAAAGCCAACAGTACTAAAAATATTACTGTAACACCAGTTTTCTTAAGGATGGGCTTAGGACTGGACAACCATCGATCAATTATCCAGGCAAGGGCTAAAGTAGCGAAAACTGAAGATCCCATGTAGTGATAAATAAATGTGCAGCGTGTAACGCGCACCCAAGGTAATAAGTTAGCCGCATAGTTAATTATTAGATAAAGTCCAATCCAATTTGAAGGTTTTAGAGGATATTTCCAACCTCCTCCTTGCAGGAAAGTGTGAGCCAACTGCACTATCAGGATTAATATTGCTGCTGTCGATAGCCACCACAGAATAGGGTTTCCGATTGCATGAACGTCAAAAATTACTTTGCCTGTACCTGGGGGTAAAGGTGGTAAAAGTGGCGGTATTTCAGTGGCGCTGCGAGTTTTTTCGTAAAAGTAAGCAATTGGTCGCAGCATTAAGGGCCAAGTGTACCAATTAGAGCAATATGGATGGACTTTAGGGCCATTGCCAATTCGTTCGTGGTAATGCAAAATTTCGTTTTGCATCTCCCAGAAATCAGGGGTGGGATTCAGCTTTAAGTGAGGAATCCAGATGAGGCTATAAATTAAAACTGGGATAATTCCTAAATTTACAATTATGTGTAGCAAGTTGAGTTGGGTGAGGTTTTGCCAGGGCATCTTTTTATTGCTTAAAGTTGCATTTTGTGCATCTTGATTGCTGGCGGGTGAATCCTGACCTTTATTTGCTAATCTTGCCCAACGCATTAACCAGGCTGATCCCCAAAGCATATAAGCACCGAGCAGAAACCACAAGCCATTCCATTTAATAGAAGCTGATGCGCCAAACCAAACACCAGCGAAAGCTAACCATAACCAACGCTTGTATCCTTTATTGCTGACTGCTAAGAGGAAGTACCACTGCCCCAATAACCCCAAAATGACTAGGTAGATGTTATTCAGGGCATAACGAGATTCCACCAAGAATAAGCCATCGGCGGCGGCCAATAAAGCGGCAATCACTGCATAGCTACGTCGGGGAGTTAATTGGTAGGCAATCCCAGCAACTACTAATGGTATAAATGAACCTGTTAGGGCATTGAGCCAACGGTAACTAATAGGGGAAAGTAGGGAACCTGTTAAGCCATTGACAGTATCGTTTCCCTGATGAAAGTGACTAAAAAGCCAAATGCCGATCGCAATTATGTATTGACTCAGAGGCGGATGGGCGTTGAAAAAGGGTGTTCGTGTTAAGTAGTCGTTGGCAAATTTAGCGTAGTAAACTTCATCAAATACTAGGGTGTTAAAGCGACCTAAGCCCCAGAAGCGTAAGCTAACCGAAAGGATAAAAATACCAGTAAGGGCAATAGTGAACCAGGAGATTGATGGCTTATTTAACTGTGGAAACATGAAGGTCTAATAAATTTAGAGGATGAGCAGATTGAGGAGGATGGCATATATTCTCGCAACCAATCCTGAAGTCTTCTCTTATAAAATTTTTATGCAAGGGTGGCATTATTTATCGGATTCAGTAGTAATTTGCTACTGATATTTAAGGTGCGATCGCATTGCTCTTGGCTGAATCAATGGCCTCAAGGGATAATAACTGCTTGGTGTAAAACAACTGACAAAGATCTAGAATCGCCCTAGCCGTGAAAATAGCAGACTAAAAGCCTGCTAGATGGAAAACGATTCCTAATAAGTGCCAAGTGTAGAGTATACACAGATAAAGCGCGATCGCACCATCACTGTTATTTTTATGGCTCAGGTCTTACGCAACAATGGGTTACTTACACCATCTTCAGGGGGCTAGGTTGCCTCCTCCCTATTATATATAGAGGTTCTGCGTAAGTTCTATGGCTGTGGAAAAAACAGCTTTTTCCTGGCTGAGTATTTCCAAGCAATTCCTTCTGGATCTCGACTGCGGCTCCATTGTGGAAAGTCTCGCTCGGATCGGCGTTTCAAGATTGTGCTGGAATGAACATCAAGCCGCTTGGCTAGTTCAGATTGAATTAATGATTCTGGAGTAGCCTGTGTTTCAATGGGTTTTGCTAGTTCTTGCTGTTGATCGCTTTGGGATTCTGCAAGTGGCTGTCTTTCAGATTGAGATGGTGAGGCATAATCTTGAGATAGTTGGTTTGATTCTGCGTAATCCGGTTCGCTGTCGTCAAATATTTTAGCTAGAGTGCTAGATCTAATAGGTTCGTTATTAGTTCTGACTGACGGTTTATTGCTTTCAATCTTAACTAAAGTGCTAGATGCGATCTGTTTGACTTGCTCTAGGGTGGGTGATTCAGTTTCCCCTATTTTTGTAATAGGAGTGCTAAGTTTGACGGGTTTGCGCTCGTCAAGGCTGGTTGGTTCACTCTGATCCAATAAACTACCTAGGATGCTCGCGGTTATAAAGTAATACACTATGCCTCTGTCTGCATATTCAAAAGCACGAGCGCCAAATTCTTGTGCTTTTGAATTTAAGTAGTGTTTCGCTACTGTACCGGAGACATTTGCTTTCAGTGCTAAGTCGGTTACTGTAATCGCGCCTTGGTTTTCCTTGAGTAGCTGTTGGAAAAAGGGATTTACTTTTTGGATTGACTGTTGCCATTGATATTCTTGCCAAAGCCTTAAAGTAATGCCTAGCAATACAAGCATTAGTAGTACTGGCCAAGCGACGAATATAAAGGCAAGCAAAAACGCTATTGGGAAGATGAGAACTAGGCAGCCTGTGGCACTAATCTCTTTTGCTGTTCCATCCATGTTGCTTCTTCGTGAATTTTGTCTTGATATCGCCGTCATTTGCGATCGCGGAGCGACTCTGAAAGAGTATCGCACTCGGCAAACAATCTTATCTTTGCAAAATTCGGGGTCAAAATTTGTGGTATTATTTAATTTCTAACTGATCAACTAGCTGATTAATTAGTTATTGATTGTTGGCAACGATCTAATTCTTTCTGGAGATATTTTGCCCATTTAGCTGCTAAATCAACTTCTGTAAAAGGAATTTTAGTAGAATTATTAGATTCTGAAAGTATAAATTCCAAAAAAATATTATTACCTTTTTCAGGAATTGTGGCTTCCTTTACTACTTGATTATTTACTAAAAGCTGAATGGCTTGGACATTGTTAAGAGAAAAATTTTGTAAATTAATTATTCCTTTGCGGGTAGGCTTGCCCCAAGTTAATTCTCTGCCTTTTTGACCTAAAACTGCATATATATCATACTTGGCTTGGTCAAATTGAGATGCCCAACTACGATAAGCTTCAACTTTTTGATATTCATTCCAACCTGACCATGCTAACCCAATAAATGTGAACAGCAGAGGTAGCCAGAGTAAACCGCGTTCCATTGCTTTTTCTGATTTTTTTCCTTTAATATACTCTCATAGTTACTAAAAATATAATCAAATATTTCTAGCTTGGTAAGGTTTGCACCTTACGGGGCTAACTACAAGCCTCTCTACTAAGTTTCTATCAAAGATAGAGTCCCCAACTACCTTTCTTAATATGTTTAGAGAACCGTTTAAGTCGGCTGAGTATGCTTTACCAGAGTGAGATTTAAATAAACCTCTTTTTACTCTTCTACCTAAATATTCTTCATGCTTCTTGATGGGTTCAAAGTCCAAAAAACTACATTTTGAGGTGTAACTCTCTTCTGTGCAAAGTACCTTAATTCCAGCAAGTTTAGCTTTATATTCTAGTTGCTGAATAAATCTTGCATGAGGAACGCTGGTAAAGTTTTGGTTGTTTTTACTTCCCAAATTAATGTTTTGTTTCCAGTTTTCATTTTTACCTATAATCAGATGTGTGATTTTTTGACTAACTAGCTGATTAATAATAAATCTACTAGCTGTGTGGAGGTAATAATCCACTTTGTTATTGCGTTTAAGTGTTAAGGCTTCTATTTTTCGAGAAGTTTTTTGATTTTTAGGTAACTGAGATTGGAGACTAGCTTTAACTTTATTGTAAAACTGATTGCCAGATTTAATAGCTTTGCCACAAACAATAAAAGGTCTAAACTCTAAACAATTACTACTAACAGTAGCTAAGTTATTTAAACCTATATCAATCGCCGCTATTCTATTATTGTTTTCTACGGTGGTTTCCTCTTGCTCATAAACTGCCTCAAGGATGTAGACATTATTTTTAGGAATAATTCTCACTTCTTCAATTTGCGTCAGTTGAGTTTTGACAAATATTGATAATCCTGAAGGTGAGATTAGTCCACGTTTTAAGGATTTTTTAGAAAAAGCTTGATGATTAAAACTTAAAATATTTCTCCCTTTTTCCTTGTGTTTGTATTTAGGTAATTTTGGTTCACCTAAAAAATTGTTAGGATTTAGCTGATATTCTTTTTTCGCCTCTTGATAAGATTTAAAACATTGAGCAACTTGTTTAAATACTAATTGAGCAACTTTACTAGGCAAAGCTTTATAGTCATCACTATTTTTCAGGAAATGATATAACTGATTAAATGTTGGGATTGGTTGATTGTTAAAGAAAGACTGGCGACATACATACACAGCCGAGTTGAACAGATTTTTGGACAAAAAAGCCATCCGATCAATCTCTTTAAACCACTTATTATTCTGCTTAATTATATGTCGCTCTACTAATCGCATTCTCACTCCAGGCATTTAACAATATCCCGGCTGTTTTTCTCTTCCTTCTTCTTAATCCATAAATTCAGTTTTATTTATGAATCATACCACATCTGTTAACATAGATACGATACCTGACTATATTTTTGTTATTCAAACACAATACTAATTATTTGAATCCTAATTAGCTGATCTTCATCTGGAAAAGAAATTTACGGGGTTACTATTTTAGTAGGTGTGTCAAGGCTGATTTATTGATTGCTGCTAACTGCTGCAACTCTAGGTAAATAACCTAACTCTTCGAGTTTAGCGACAACCTTAGATACACTCTGTTCTATCGTCTCTAAATCTGTATGGCATTCTACATCAGGATTAAGTGGAGCTTCATAAGGATCATCAATACCAGTAAAGTTCTTAATCTGTCCAGCACGCGCTTTTTTATATAATCCTTTGACATCGCGCTGTTCACAAATTGCTAAAGGCGCATTCACGTAAACTTCAATAAAGTTACCAATACGGTGACGCACTTCTGATCGCATCTGATTATATGGCGAGATGGCTGATACTAATACTATTACGCCATTTCTAGTTAAGAGGTGCGCTACAAAACCAATACGGCGAATATTTTCGTCTCGATCTTCTTTGCTAAAACCTAAGCCTTTAGTTAAGTTTTCGCGGATTAAGTCTCCATCAAGGACTTCTATTTTAGATTGACGCGATCGCAATTGGGTCTCTAAGGCTCTACTAATAGTAGTTTTTCCTGAACCACTCAAGCCTGTAAACCAGACTGTTACTCCTGGTTGTTCTCTTGCCATTGTTTATTATCCTTATGGTTCTAAATATCTTATATAGAAACAATCTGAACCTCTGGTAAGGTAAGTTGCGCTTTTTTGTTAAAGGTGAGAGTACCATCTGCACACTCTACCAAAATTGTATCCCCCTCTAGGAAGGTATTTTCGAGAATTTTGGTAGCAATGGG
>CAVQDG010000002.1:0-9177 GCA_963711165.1 uncultured cyanobacterium
TGAACAGATCGGCAATTAAAGTTAGTGACGCGATTATTGGCGAAGAGAAGTTAGACCAGCCTGTTACTAAAAACAGGCAGTTACACGCTAGTTTGCCTGATCAGCTAGATCTAAACCATACTAACAGCAAGCCAGCAGAAATTACTCAGGCAATGGCAGTTAGCGAAAATACAACTACCAAAGAGCCAGTGCGGGTAGGTGTGACGCTGAAAGCTGAATCTTGGATGCGGGTTGTAGCTGATGGGAAAACCGAGTTTGAAGGGACTCTGCAACAAGGAGATCAACGGACTTGGGTAGCTAAGGAGCAACTCACTGTACTGGCGGGTAATGCTGGTGGTGTTTTAATTGCTTTTAATGATGAAAAGCCCAAGGAATTAGGAGAACCAAATAAAGTGCAAAAAGTTACTTTTGAAGCTAATGGAAAATTTTAATTGTGTAGTTAGAGTACCAAACAGCAAGTTTAGTACTCATAATTCAGCCTGATTAATGTTACTTTTTAGAGGCGCGACCAAAATTTATCGTCATAGTTTTTAAACGCGATCGCACTTCATCGGTTAAAGCATCTGCCCGATAGCGCCATTCCCAATTTCCTTCACCCGTACTAGGAAGATTCATCCTTGCGCTATTGTCTAATCCCAAAACGTCTTGCAGAGGAATAAGTGCCTGGTTAGCTACAGAACTTAGTGCCAGACGAATCATATCCCAGTGGATACCATCAGCACTTGTACAACCTAAGTAACTTAACACCGACTGGCGTTCTTGATCGGAAAGTTGATTAAACCAACCTACTGTCGTGTCATTATCATGAGTGCCAGTGTAAACCAAACAGTTACAGGGATAGTGAAACGGTAAATAAATATTATCTTCATCTGATCCAAAGGCAAAATGTAAAATTTTCATGCCTGGAAACTCAAATTGATCCCGTAATTCTTCTACTTCAGGGGTAATAATCCCTAAATCTTCTGCCAAAATTGGTAGTACGCCTAATTGCTCGTTGAGAGCCTTAAAAAAAGCTGATCCAGGTGCTTTGATCCACTCACCATTAAGAGCGGTTGTTTCCCCTTGCTTAACTGCCCAGAAAGATTCAAATCCTCGGAAGTGGTCAATCCGAATTAAGTCTACATAATCTAGCAATGACTTAAAGCGTTGCACCCACCACTTAAAATTATCCTGCTGCAATTTTTCCCAATTATAAACAGGGTTGCCCCAGAGTTGACCTGTAGCACTGAAGTAGTCTGGCGGAACTCCAGCCATCAGGGAAGCTTCTCCCGTTTCTTCATCAATGCAAAAAATTTCTGGATGTGACCAAACTTCAGCACTATTATGAGCTACATAAATCGGGATATCCCCAATAATTTGCACTCCAGCTAATTTGGCATAGCTTTTTAATTCTGTCCATTGACGGAAAAATTCAAATTGTAAGAATTTTTGGTAAAAAATTTCATCATTTAGCCGTCTTCGCCACTGTTCTAAGGCTTCTGGTTGACGTTTGGCAAGTTCTGGTTCCCAAGTATGCCAGCCAGCACCTTGATGAGCATCTCTGAGTGCCATAAACAAGGCATAATCATCTAGCCAGTGAGCGGTACTTTGACAAAAACCTGCAAATTCTTTTTGCTGTACAGCCGTGGCTTTATGCTTAAAGTTCTCACAAGCTTTTTGGAACAAGGGCATTTTGGTTTCAATCACTGCCCCAAAATCTACCCTATCTACAGGAAATTCAGGTAGATTTGCGATATCTTCATCCGTTATAAGTCCTTGGTTGTGAAGCTTTTCTGGACTAATTAGCAGGGGATTTCCAGCGATAGCTGAATATGACATATAAGGAGAATTGCCATAACCAGTGGGACCTAAAGGTAATACCTGCCAATATTGTTGGGCAGTATCTCTCAAAAAATCAATAAATTGGTAAGCTTCTATCCCTAAATCGCCAACACCGAAGCGACTAGGAAAACAAGTAGGATGTAGCAAAATGCCACTAGATTTGGGAAATGGCATGATCAATCTTATAAGATAGTACTCAAAAAAATATGAGCGCAGCCTTAGCAGCGACTCAATTGCTCTGACTGTATCATCGGAGAGTACTAAGGTATTGAAATCTAAAAAAAGATATAGATTTTGTTAATTAAGTAGGGAATCCGCGAGTTAAACGCATTACCCCACCCCCCGACCCCCTCCCCTTATTAAAGGGAGGGGGAGATTGGCATTTTATGTTTTTTAATGTGGAGCTACTTAATTGGCTAGATGTCTTAAATACAGCAATTTATGCTGAAATTGCAATTGTTGTACATAATTACAGCTTATGGCTTATCGAAATCCTACTCCTACAGTCGATATTATTATTGAATTAATTGACCGACCTCATCGACCAATTGTGTTAATTGAACGCCTAAATGAACCTTTCGGCTGGGCAATTCCTGGTGGGTTTGTTGATTATGGCGAGTCGGTAGAAACGGCAGCACAACGAGAAGCGCAAGAAGAGACAGGTTTACAGGTAGAGCTAATTGAGCAGTTTTATGTATATTCTGATCCTAATCGTGACCCGCGTCAGCACACAATGAGTGTTGTGTTTATAGCTACTGCGACGGGGAACCCTCAATCTGGAGATGATGCCAAGGCGCTAGAAGTGTTTGAATCTTGGCGTATTCCGAGTAATCTTTGTTTTGATCACGATCGCATTATGCGGGATTATTGGCGCTATCGGCATTATGGGATGCGTCCGAGGTTGATTTAACTTCAAGTTACTGGCTGGGTTAATAGGTTTTATTTTTTAACGCAAAGGGCGCAAAGGAAGCGCAAAGGGCGCAAAGGGATGTATTTTAGTTATCACTTTGGGGATAAGTTGGTAGAAGTGCAAGAGCGAGGTTAATTATGGATGCTGATGAACTTTTAGCAAAATATGCAGAAGGGGAAAGAAATTTTACGTCTATAAATTTGCAAGGTGCAAACTTGAAAGGTGCAGACTTAAGTGAAATTAACTTATATCAGGCTAAATTAACTGGCTCTGATTTAAGCAATGCCAACCTTAGTGGGGCAAATCTTCAGAATGCTAGTCTTGAGCAGGTATCCCTAATATCTGCTAATTTGAGTTTCGCTAAACTTAATTCGGCAAATTTGAATTGGGTAAATATTAGTAATGCTAATTTAACTCAGGCAAACTTAAGTCGCGCACTATTTTATGGTGCTAATCTAGATAATGCAAATTTGAGTAATGCAGATTTAAGTTCTACAGACTTCAGTAAAGCTTCTTTGTTCAAAGCTAATTTAACTAGAGCTAACTTAAACAGTGCAAACTTAACTCACGCATACTTAGCAGAAGCCGACTTAACTGGTGCAACCTTAGAAGGAACAAACCTTGAAAAGGTATATCTTCAAGGAAGTAAACTAAGCTTAGCCAGACTCTATAAAGTTAATTTGTCTGGCTTAAATTTAGCTAATGTAGATTTAAGTGTAGCCTATTTAGGAGAAGCAAATCTGACGAAAACTTGTTTACTGGGAGCGAATTTAGAAAGAGCAGTGTTAGGTGAAGCTGTCTTAATTGGGGCAAATTTAGATAGTGCAAACCTAAAAAAGGCAAATTTGACAGATGCTAACATATTTCTCGCTAGTTTTAAAGGTGCAGATTTGACAGGGGCAAGGATGCCTGATGGCGAAATTTATCAGCCAGAAGTATATGATAAGAAATTTGGTAACAAAGAAAAACCCTTAGATAAAGAAGCACCAATGACTCGCAAAGTTATTAATACAGAACAAGCACCCAAACCTGTTGGCCCCTATAATCAAGCTATTGTGGCTAGTGGTCAAATGATTTTTGTGGCTGGTCAAATTGCGATTGATCCTAGACTTGGTGATATTGTTTACACCGATGATGTAGCAAAACAGACCGAACGGGTAATGGAAAATCTCCAGGCAATTCTGACAGCAGCAGGAGCAACTTTCAAAGATGTAGTAAAAACTTCTGTTTTTCTCAAAAATATGAATGATTTTGCTGCTATGAATGCAGTATATGGTAAATATTTTGATGAAGAAACAGCACCAGCACGTGCTTGTGTTGAGGTAGCACGTTTACCCAAGGATGTTTTAGTAGAAATTGATTGTATTGCTGTAATTTAGCATATTCAGCCCTGCTATTAAGATAGCGGGGTTAGTAAAAACTACCGTTTATATCAAAAAAATTGATATTTTTGACAAAAATATCAATTTTTGTAAAGCCTTATTGACATTATATAGCAACAAAAAGTAATTTAGATAAGGTTTGTCGCTACTGATATTTAATAACAAGAGCGTAAAATAACGGTTTGCAAGGAATAGTGGATGGGATCTGTGAGCAAAAAAATCTTATTTAGTAGTGGTGCTGCTTTAGTTGCACTGACAAGTTTAGTAGTTGCGACTATGCAGCAAATGCCAAAAGCGATCGCACAGCGTGTAGATCCAATTGCGATCGCTCATCATACTTCTAGCCATCGGGTACAAGGTGAACTCGCTCAAGCTCAAACTCTCAAAATTGCTTTCCCTAATCGTGGTGAAGCAACAGAAGCACAACGCAAAGCCGATGCTATTGCTAGTTTTCTATCGCAACAACTGAAAATGCCTGTAGAAGCAGTAGTCTCAGATGAAACTGCGGCGGTGGAAGCTTTGAGGGCTAATCGTGTAGATGTGGCATTTGTGAGCAGCCGTGCCGCAATTAAGGCTGAACAATTAGCTGGCGCGCGTTTGGCTTTAGCAGAAGTACGTCCTAATTACTCTGGCGGGCATACTTATAGATCTGTAATGGTGGTGCGTAAAAATAGCCCGTTACGCACTCAGGCAACACCAAAAGCAACGCTGGCACAACTGCGTGGTAAAAAAATGGCGTTTGCTTCTAAAACTTCCGGTTCAGGATATATTGTTCCAACAGGACAGTTTGTAGGATTTGGATTTGTACCGAATCCAGACCGCTATAAAAATTTCTTTAGCCAGGTTACTTATGGCGATGGTTATACCAGTGCTTTAAAAGCTGTGCTACGCGGTCAAGCAGATGTTGGTGCTGTGTCAGAATATGCTTTGGGTGATCCCTATATCACTAAAGCAGAAGCCAACCAGTTAAGAGTTCTCTACTATGTCGGTGGTGTACCTGCTCATGGTATTGCTATTGATAATGACGTTCCAAGTACTACACGGAACAAGATTGTTCAGGCAATGTTGAAATTAAATCAGCCTGCTAACAATAAAATGCTCAAAGATCTCACAAATGCAACTAAGTTAGTGCCGATTAACCACGATCAGCATTTAGCGCGGATGCGTAGCGCCTTGAAGCAAGCCAAGATTGATCCTTAAGTTGCAAATGCAGTCTGCGATAGAGTGTGAAAATTTGGAGACAGCTTATGCTGTCTCTCTTAGTCGTCCGATCCTAAACCAGATTAATTGCAAAATTAATCCAGGGGAGTTTGTTTGTTTGCTAGGGCTAAATGGTGCTGGTAAGTCTACTCTATTAAGGGCGATGATTGGCTTAGTACCACTAAAGCAGGGAGTTATTCGCATTAATGGTGTGGCGATGACTCCCCGCAGTCTTACTCAAACTCGGCGAGATTTGGGGATGTTGTTTCAGGGAGGAGGTTTGATTCGTCAACTTCCTGCTATAGAAAATGTTTTGTGTGGACGTTTGGGTGAGTTACCAACATGGAAAACTTGTTGGGGGTTTCCTAAGCAGGATCGACGCTTGGCGATTGATTTATTGACTCGTTTGGGTTTGCAGGATCAGATTTATCAGAAAACGGGTCAATTAAGCGGTGGACAACAACAACGAGTTGCGATCGCCCGCGCTTTAATTCAATCTCCTAAAATCTTGTTAGCTGATGAACCAATTACAGGTTTAGATGTGATGGCAGCTAAACAAGTTATGGATATTTTATCAAAGCTGCATCAAGAACAAGGCATGACTGTGGTGGTGGTGTTGCACGATTTAGCTTTAGCTGCTGCTTATGCCCAACGTGCGATTATTCTTGATGCTGGTCGGGTAGTATATGACGGAAATTGCGATCGCCTACACGATCAATTTTCTCAATTATTAAGTTATTAGGGGTAGATTCTAAATTTACCCCTATTTTTTTGGCAATCCTATCTCAACAATAGGGAGGAGAGAGGAGAGAGGAGGGAGGGGTAAAGAACCCTTGTGACTTCTGAATTCTTAGTAAAAAACTGTATATATTTGATTACTTAAGGGTAAATTAATGAATTTATTTTTCAATCCAAAATTTAAAATTAAAAACTCAAAACTCTTCCATCTATATACTTGGCTCAGTCGCTTAGTAATACTATTTATTGTAGTTGCTGTCTATACTTGGGCATTACAAGGCTTAAAAGTTGATGTTGCCTTGCTAAAAGATAGTTTCCCCTATGTTACAGATTTTATCTCACGTTTATGGCCACCCAACTTAGAAGTTCTTGATCTAGCCATCGAAGCTTTAGTTGAAACAGTACAAATGTCTTTATGGGGAACTACAATCGGGGCAATTATTTCTTTACCTATTGCTGTTT
This sequence comes from uncultured cyanobacterium, assembly GCA_963711165.1. Classification (GTDB taxonomy): domain Bacteria; phylum Cyanobacteriota; class Cyanobacteriia; order Cyanobacteriales; family PCC-9333; genus Crinalium. Next base: position 6,514 of record CAVQDG010000002.1, read on the forward strand.
GTTCCGCCCATAATTTAGCTCCTTTGTGGCTGCGCTGGTTAGCTAATTTTTTACAAAATGCTGTTCGCTCTATCCCATCAATTATATTAGGGTTAATCTTTGTTGCTGCTACTGGACTCGGCGCACCCGCAGGAACTTTGGCTTTAGGGATCTATACAATTGGTTATCTAGCGAAGTTTTATCAAGAAGCGATCGAATCAGTAGATCGACGCTCAATAGAATCTTTAGAAGTTAGCGGTGCATCTTGGATACAAATTGCTCAATACGGCATTTTTCCCCAAGTTATACCATTAGGACTCGGCTACACATTATATATGTTCGAGTACAATATTCGCGCTGCTTCTGTACTAGGTGTAGTAGGTGCGGGTGGTATTGGTTTTGAGTTAGTTAATTATATTCGTGGCTTTGAGTACACCAAAGCAACCACTATGATGCTGGTGTTGTTGGTTGTTGTCACGGTTATTGATGCTTTGAGCAGTCAACTACGTTCAAAGTTAGAGAAAATTTAGAGCTTTTTCATCAGTTTAATAAACTAAGCTACTAACCTGTTGCTGATTATGTTCAGGAGATTTTTGAATAATTTTAGCAGTAGGTTGAGATACTGTTTGATTGGGAAAATGTTTGTCGATAATATCGGGTATTTCTTCAGCACCAATACGGGTATAACGAGTTTTGTCCGGCATAACGATGTTAGGTCCAGCTTTGCATTGCTTCATACATCCGGTTCCCTTAATTGCTACTTGGTTTTCTAAACCGCGATCGCGTAAACTTTCTGCTAATGCCTGACAAACTGCTTTACCGCCACGCTTCATACAATCGGATTTTTGACATACCAAAATTGGAGCCTTTGTTTTAGCAGGGGCAGATACTTTAGCGTTTAAATCTACTACAGTTGGGCGATTAGTCTCGCTATTGCTGGGAATAACGGGAGTAATTTGAGAAGCTTTGAGCTTGAGTTTGCCTGTTTTGATGTCAATTTTTTTCTCACCAGTAATTTTAAACCAAGCACCAGGAGGTAAATCCCATCTCAATCTTGCTTTTAAATCTTTAGATAGTTTTATAGACTGTTCCCCTTCAGCAGTCCCCAATCTCAAACGTTTGAGTTTGTAGCCGTCCTCGATTTCAAACCCCAGAAACCGTCCTTCAATAGTAAATGTTGATGCCTCAGTATGCTTACTCATTTTTTTGCTTTGCCCTTGGTGAGATTACAAGCTAATTTGTGAAATTTTGAATCTTAAATTTTTTGTGAACCTACCTTGCTGATACCTCTAGAGGCTCCAGCAACGATCCAACCAGAGAGTTAACTCCCGACGAGAAGCTGTCAGTTGTCTGCCTACGCTCCAAAGTTGTATGGCTGCTACAGAATTCTGAACTTGCACTCGCAATGGCTGGTTAGTTGCACAACTGCAAGGAATATCTAGTTGTTGTAAGCGAATATATACCTGCCAACGGTCTGCGAGGGATATTTCGATCACCTCTCCTGCTTCTGATTGTAAATTTGATGGATTCATTTTCTCCCACAAATGCGACTTATTTGCAATTAGTGTAATACATTTTTGGGTAATTTCTCAACATATCGGCAATATATAGCAGTGAGCAGTTAGCATCTAGCAGTTAGCTTTTTGTCTTTTCCCTACCTATAGCCTTTATTGCTTAATGATAATTCGATGCAAAATATTCTTACTCAGTACAAGTACCGATTTTGGTCAAAATTCTTAAAAAATTATGAATATATTGCTCAATCAGACTCAATGCTGCTTGGAACCCCTAGAATTGTGTTAGCTTGACTAACTTGGCAAGCTAACTGCCTGATAGAGCAATTAATCTCTCAAAAACGGTCGGCTTGACCGGGATAGCCTGTGGAATGGGTGCTGCCGACAGTCCATGTTGAAGCAGGAAATAAACATCAGATTGTGTGTGATTATTGGTTATGCACGATTTGTATCAGTTTTATGGAGCAGGAGAACTATGTCTGAAACACAAAGCGTATTACAATCGTTTGGTGAGGTTTATGACAATCCGGTGTTGTTAGACAAAAGTGTTACAGCACCCGTCTGTGAAGGCTTGAACATTGCTCTAGCGAGTTTTCAGGCTTTATACCTGCAATATCAAAAGCACCATTTTGTGGTTGAAGGTGCAGAATTTTACCAATTACATGAATTTTTTGAAACCAGCTACAACGATGTTCAAGGTCATGTGCATGAAATTGGTGAACGCTTAAATGGTTTGGGTGGTGTACCCGCAGCTAGTTTTAGCAAATTGGCGCAACTGTGTTGCTTTACACCAGAAGATGATGGTGTTTATGGATCTCGTGCAATGGTGGAACACGATTTAACAGCCGAACAAGCTATGATTGGGCTGATTCGCCGTCAAGCAGGACAAGCAGAAAGTTTAGGCGATCGCGGTACTCGCTATTTATATGAACAAATTTTGTTGAAAACTGAGGAAAGAGCTTATCATTTAGCTCATTTTCTTGCGAAAGACAGCTTAACTTTGGGTTTTGTAGAGGCTTCCCGTAACTAATGTTGTGAGGGATGCGATACTCCTGGGTCGTCGCTTCGCGATCGCTCTTAATTTTTGAATTTCCATAAGGCTGACACCTTGAAAGGTGTAGCTATACTAACAAAGCCCGCCTGCGCGGGCTATATTTTTCACATTTTTATA
>CAVQDG010000003.1:0-24153 GCA_963711165.1 uncultured cyanobacterium
TTACCCCCCTCAATCCCCCCTTGTTAAGGGGGGAGGTAAGAAATTTCTCTTTATCCTTATAGGGGAAGTAAGAAAATTTACTCCCTCCCCTTAATAAGGGGAGGGCTGGGGTGGGGTAATACAGGCAATTTTGCCAGAAGTTAATTTCTAAAAACGAATTGAATCGAAGTTTACCCCCCTCAATCCCCCCGAATTTCGGGGGGAGGTAAGAAAATTCATTACTCCCTTCCCACTATGGCGAATACCTATTTTATAAACCGCCAAGACGCAAAGAACGCCAAGGAAGAAGAAGAATATAATCGGTAATCTTTTAATGGTTTGGGAGTAATAGGGGAAGTAAGAAAATTTACTCCCTCCCCGCAGATTCGGGGAGGGCTGGGGTGGGGTAATTTTGTAGTGCGATCGCGCGGGTAGTATATTTGCAAGTAATTATTAATTTTGAATTAACTTTAAAATTAGCCACCAAATTCACGAGTTAACGAAGATCCGTCCATATCTCCAGTACGGACACGACGATCTAAATCGTATGGATCAGGAGAAGCTTTTTTAGCTTCCTCAATTGTTATCCGCTTACTTAATACTTGTTTATAAAGTGCGTGATTGAGGACTTGCATACCTTCTGTAGTGTTAGTTTCCATCAATCGCAATGCTTCATCTTCCTGTCCTTTGAGGAGATAATCTTGCATAGCAGGTGTATTAATAAGAATTTCGTGAACCCCAACACGACCCCGATCAATTGTAGGTACTAGCATTTGAGCAATTACACCGACCAAAGACTCAGTTATTTGAATCCGCATAGCTTGCTGTTCGTTTGCCTCATAGAGGTTTAACAACCGATTAATCGCATTGATAGCATTGCGGGTATGTAGGCTACCTAAAACTAAGTGACCTGTTTGGGCTGCTTGTAGGGCGGTGTTAACAGTAATGCGATCGCGCATTTCTCCAATCAATATTACATCTGGATCTTCCCTTAACACCGACCGCAAAGCATGATGAAAGTTGTGAGTGTGCAAACCCACTTCCCGTTGACTAATTAAACAATTTTGGGAAGTATGAACATATTCAATCGGATCTTCAACAGTGACAATATGCTTTTGGGTAGTTTCGTTAAGATAACGAATCATTGCAGCCAGTGTCGTTGATTTACCTGAACCCGTAGCCCCTGTAACTAAAATCAATCCTTCATGACGACTAGCAATTTTTTTTAAAACTGGTGGTAAACCTAAACTATCTATAGAAGGAACATCTAGACTAATTAACCTGATGACAATTGCGCCACCCGTGAGAGATTCAAAACAATTTATCCGACAGCGCAAAAAGCCAGGGTAAAAAATTGCCGTATCTAACTCTTTATTAGCTGCAAATTCTTGTATTTGCGCTGGCGTGAAAATCTCTTTTAAATACTCTTGAAAGATTTCTGGAGTTAATTTCCATTCCTTACCAACAGGTAATAACTGACCACGTATGCGATATCTGGGAACTTCACCAACCCGCAGATGAATATCCGATGCTTTATTAGCATGAGCGTGCCTCACTAGCACAGCGATTGAGGGGGGCGTATCTTTGGCGGGAACAGGCTGTTCTGTTTGCATAGAACTTGCTACTTCAGACCTGTAGGTAGTTTACTTTAACCTAGCTTGTTCTTAACTAGGGCAACAACAGGTTATCTTAGTTGCTAGGGTGAGATATTAAGATACAAGGAAGCATGGGTGCGATCAACCGGATTACTAGCTGGTTAGAAACTCACTGGGCAACTCCTGCTTATGCAGGTTGGTTGCTTTTAGGAATTGCTATATGTTTCTTCGCAGCCGCGACTAATACAATGGCAGGGTGGCTATATGTGATCAGTGGGATTATCTTTGCCATGCTGGGACTAGGGGCAGTTTTATCAGTGCGATCGCTGCGAGACTTGATAATACGGCGAAACCCTATTCCTCCTGTGACAGTAGGCGACCAATTAACAATTGAAGTAGAAATCATCAATCAAACTAAGCAGCCAAAAACGCTACTGCAAGTTCAAGATGTACTTCCTTTCGTACTAGGTAAACCTGTACAAATCTCTATAGAAACTATTCCATCTCAAGATGCCCACCGATGGATTTATTATCAACCAACCAATAAAAGAGGGGTTTATCGCTGGGACACTGTGCAGTTGAGAACAGGCGCACCTCTAGGATTATTTTGGTGTCGTCGCTTTCGTGATGTTCCAGCTAAAGCTTATGTTTATCCCACAGTATTACCCCTCCACACCTGTCCTTTGGTCGATCAAATGGGACAAGCAGAAAACGCGCTTTTATACAATCGCGATCGCCGCGCCCATGTCGCTACAGAAGGCGTTACCCGCGCCTTACGACCCTACCGCGTAGGCGACCCCATTCGTTTAATCCACTGGCGTACCAGCGCCCGCTACGGTGAATTTAAAGTACGTGAATTAGAAGTATTTACTGGCGGTCAAGAAGTTATTATTGGCTTAGATAGCGCAGGTGCTTGGAATTTAGATGATTTTGAACAAGCTGTAATTGTCGCTGCCTCCCTCTACTTTTATGCTGGTAGGTCTGGGCTTAATGCCAAACTCTGGACTGCCGCAACAGGTTTACTATGGGGGAACAGAGTAGTATTAGAAACTTTAGCCGCCGTAGGTGCAGGTGAAGATGCTACTGCTGGAGATCAACCAAACTTACCTATAATCTGGTTAACCCAAAATCCTGTAACTCTCAATTCCTTATCTTATGGTAGTCGTTGGGTATTGTGGCAACCTCAATCGGCAACACAGATCAAAGAAGTTAACCGTAATTTTCCTGGCATAACCATCAACACTGAACAACCGCTTCAAGTTCAATTGCAGCAACCGCTCAGTAACAACTGGTAACTGATATAAGAAGGTTAGGGTAAAATGCAAAAACATACGCTCACATTCTGTGATCTTACCCCATGAACCCAGCAAATACTGATAACCAAGCCAGCGAAAAAAATCTTGAGGCAATGCGGCATTTTTCCGAAACTTATGCCAAGCGCACAGGGACTTACTTCTGTGTTGATCCTTCAGTTACGGCTGTCGTCATTGAAGGACTAGCGAAGCACAAAGACGATCTTGGTTCTCCCTTATGCCCTTGTCGCCATTATGAAGACAAAAAAGCAGAGGTAAGTGCTGCTTTCTGGAATTGTCCTTGCGTACCTATGCGTGAGCGCAAAGAATGTCACTGTATGCTGTTTTTAACTTCAGATAATGACTTTGCTGGTCAGCAGCAAGAAATTTCCCTAGAAGAAATTATAGCTGTTCGCGAAAGTATGGCGTGAGCAATTAACAATTAACAATTATCAATTATCAATTTTTAGCCTGCTTGCCCTGCACATTGAGTTATGGAAAATCAAAACATCCTTGGCTATTTCACCTCCCAGTTTCAGCTTTTGAGGTAATTTTTAATTGTTAATTGTTATGCCAAATAATGAATTTATCCAGGGTGTCGAACAGTTTAATCAACAAGAATTTTATGCTTGTCACGACACCCTAGAGGCTTTGTGGATGGAGGCATCAGAGCCACAAAAAAGGTTCTATCAAGGTGTCCTCCAAATTGCTGTTGCCTGTTATCACTTGGGGAATCATAACTGGCGTGGTGCAGTTGTTTTATTGGGGGAAGGAATAGCACGCATCAAAAATTACCAACCTATATATGAGGAGATTAATGTTACGGATTTGGTGATGGAAAGTGCTGATTTATTAACAACTTTGCATGAGATAGGAGCGGAGAATGTCGCTGATTTCGTTGAGCAGTTAGAGGGCGCAGATACGACTAGCAATCCATCTAACTATCATTTTCCAAAAATTTACTTAGCTAGTCTAGAAAGCGAAAGTACCTCTTAAATTAATTATCAGTTAACAATTATTAGGTGTATGGTGGGAGACTTAAAACCAAGCAACTGATAGCAAATCCGTATCTATAACCCCTTTTGTACCCGCAGCCGATACTGTTGGCGAATTAAAAACCTAACCCCCCAGCCCCCTTCCCTGCAAGGTAAGGGGGGGCTTCTTGCCCCTCTCCTTGTAGGAGAGGGGTTGGGGAGAGGTCACGCATTGAATTCGCAAGGGACGGTATCCGCAGTATGAAGACTGGGGTTAGAAGATAAATGCGGTATACAAACCGGATTTAGTATGATGGCTGTTAAAAATGAATTTGAGTCGTGTGCGATCGCCCTAAAAACTCGATTTTTCACCCTAAACCCCTGATGCACAAGAAACTTGCTTGAACTGAAAACGTCAATACGCTTGTTGACATACTAGCAAGAGATGTCAGCAGGTGGTAGGATTCTCGATTTTAACCGATTCGGTAAACTATCGTTAATAGTACTACCACAATCATCTTCATTTAAGCCAGTGCCAACAATGATTTCTTCATATAAATTAATTGATTCTTTGAAGCGTCAGTTAGGGTTAGCAATAATTGCTCCTCTAGTGGTTGCAGGCGCTCTAGTGCCTTTGCAACTCCAAAACGCCCAAGCCCAAACCTCTCAAGATAGTCGCCCTCTGAGTGTTCGTGCTGATGTGCAAGAATATAACTCTAAAACTGGAGTGGTAACGGCTCGTGGCAATGTGCAAGTTCTTTATCCATCAAGACAGATTCAAGGAACTGCTGCCCAAGCTCAATATTTCAGCCGAGAACGCCGCATTGTGATGAGTGGCAATGTTTATATCCTACAGCAAGGTAATAGCCTGCGTGGGGAGACAATTACTTACCTAATTGATGAGGGGCGCTTTGTGGCACTACCTAAATCTAATAAGCAGGTAGAATCTGTTTATATTGTTTCTGAGCCAAATAATCCTAAACCATAAAATAATGTGGTTTTCCTGATTATTAGTGCCAAAAACAAGTGAAAATATACCTAGAAAACGTCCACAAGTCTTATAACAAGCGACTAATAGTAAACAATGTCAACCTCTCAGTTTCCCAAGGGGAAATTGTGGGGCTGCTTGGACCTAATGGCGCTGGTAAAACAACAACATTTTATATGGCTACTGGTTTAGAAAAGCCAGACCAAGGGAGGGTACGTTTAGATGCCCTTGACATTACCAATCTGCCGATGCACGAACGAGCGAGACTGGGGATTGGTTATCTAGCTCAGGAACCTAGCATTTTTAGACACCTGAGTGTGCTAGATAATATTTTATTAGTGCTAGAGCAAACTAATGTACCGCGCCGAGAGTGGGGTAGACGAATAAATTCCTTAATTCAAGAGTTTCGCCTCGAAAAAGTAGTTTATACCAAGGGTAATCAAGTATCTGGCGGAGAGCGACGACGGACGGAAATAGCGAGAGCTTTAGCTGCGGGTAGAGAAGGTCCAAAATTTTTGCTCTTAGATGAACCGTTTGCGGGGGTTGATCCCATTGCTGTGTCAGAAATTCAAAAAATTATAGCCCAATTGCGCGATCGCAGAATGGGTATTTTAATTACCGACCATAACGTTCGAGAAACTCTGGCAATTACAGATAGAGGCTACATTATGCGCGACGGACAAATTCTCGCTTCTGGCAGTGCAGAAGAATTGTATGCTAATCCTTTAGTGCGGCAGTACTACTTAGGCAATAATTTTCAACGTTGAAAGTTATTAATTGTGCCGAAAACCTGACGAGGAAAATTACTAACCATTTTTTTTAATTCCCTGAGCATAATCATCATTAATAATAATTTTCTTTAGCAATGAAATTGGGTAAATCTAAATTTTATAATCCTCTAATACCTGGCTTATCGGTCATGGATCGATACATTGCCATCGAACTATTAATGCCATTTTTGTTTGGCGTTGGTGCATTTTCTTCTTTAGGAGTTGCTATTGGCAGCTTATTTGATTTGGTGCGGCAAGTCGCTGAATCGGGACTTTTGATCGCAATTGCCGTCAAAGTTTTGTTATTGAAAATGCCAGAGTTTATTGTCTATGCTTTTCCGATGTCTTCACTTCTAAGTTGTTTGATGACGTATAGCCGTTTTTCTAGCGACAGTGAAATCATTGCATTACGCAGTAGTGGCATCAGTATCTATCGGCTGATATTGCCTGCCATTGTTCTCAGTTTTATGGTGACAGGCATGACCTTCTTATTTAATGAATTGGTTGTACCTGCTGCTAATTATGAGGCATCAACAACCCTTACACAAGCACTTAAAAAAGACCAGCTAACCTTAAAAGAAGAAAATATTTTTTATCCAGAATATCGGGAAGAGCAAGTAAACGGATCAAAAACCAAGACGCTTGCCCGTTTATTTTATGCAGATAAATTTGATGGTAAACAAATGAAAAATCTCACGATTCTAGACTGGTCTAGAAAAGGATTAAATCAAATTGTTACCGCAGAGTCAGCAACCTGGAATACTCAAGAAAATACGTGGGATTTTTTTAATGGTTCTATTTATATAGTTGCTCCAGATGCTTCTTACCGCAATATCTTAAAATTTGAACACCAAAAACTGCGACTTTCTAGAGCGCCATTAGACTTAGCTAGTAAGGGTAGGGACTATGGTGAGATGAATATTGCTCAGTCATTAGAATATTTAAAAATATTAAAGATGAGCGGAGATGATAAAAAAACTACTAAACTGAAAGTGCGTATTCAACAAAAAATCTCCTTACCTTTTGTTTGTCTGGTGTTTGGGATAGTTGGCGCTGCTTTGGGAATTAGACCGCAACGTACTGGTAGAGCAACTAGCTTTGGTGTGAGTGTAATAGTAATTTTTAGTTATTATTTACTGTCATTTATTAGCGGTGCGCTTGGTCAGGTGTCTGTTCTATCTCCGTTTTTAGCAGCTTGGTTGCCAAATATCTTTGGCTTAATAGCCGGAGGAGTAATGGTATGGCGGGTTGCACGATAGAGGCAACGGATGGTTGATCTGTTTGATACAAAGTTTATCCGTTTTCAAGAAACGGATGGTTAATCGCAGTTAACTTATCTGTTGTTCTGAAAAAGCGATAAATATTGTTGTATTCTTTAACCCATCCGTTGCCATCCGTTGCTCATAAAATCAAGAATACTCGATCTTGCCATATCCCATCCGTTGCAGTAAGCTATATGTCATATTCAAAAAAACTCCCTGTATATCGCTATTTCCAAGTTAGGTTACGGAAATTTAAGCAACCAACTGTTTTAGGATCTGCGATCGCACTCTTATTATTACTGATTGGTGTTTGGCAGTATTGGAGCCACCCAGAGTGGTTGCTTGGTAATAACAATAATACAAATCAACTTGATGCTAACTCCTCAACACTGTCCCCAGGAGATTTAGCGGCTCTTGCAGATATAGATAATTCCTCTGTACTCAACCAACAATTAAATCTACCCCTATTTTCCCGGCCACTCGCCGCACCAAACCAAAAATCTTCAGCTACCAAACCCGATAATAAACTCGAAACAATCAATCCTCAACAAGCTGTTGCTCAAATAGACCCTACATCCCTACCATTGAGTAACATCCCCTCATACCAGCAAAACATTTATAATCCTTTTGCTGACTTAACATCAAATATTTCAAATAACAACTTAGTTGGGCTTAACAATAATTCTTTAGGCATCAATCCTACAACTAACCAGTACTCCTCACCAACTTCAGCACTTACCTCTAACCTAAGCAGCAACTTCAATGGGTTTAATCCCGTCAATCCCACTACGAATGTTGCACCTGTCAGCGCCCTACAAACCGCTCTCAGCCAGCTTACGCCATCCCCTGCATTAGTAAATCAGACACCCATAGCGATACCAAACCAACAACAAATTATTCCTCCCTCAACTATAAATAACTACAATTTACCTGCCACAAATGCAACAGTTTATCCCAACTCATTTCCCAGTAATGATTACACTTATTTAAATCGACCCATCATACCTCCCAGCATTCCCAATGCTGTACCAGGAAATCCGAATAATTTCAATCAACCTGCTGTTCAAAACCCTAATCAGCTAAATGGATTTAACAACCCTGAATCTACTCCTACACCAGTCAACCCAGGATTACCACCGAGTCAGTTAAATCAGTCTAACTTCTCTACACCTGGGGTAACTTCAGGTAGCGAAAATGGGCAAAACCAAAGTATATTTTCTAATCCTTAGAGTATTGAGCAAAAATTATTTGTTAGGTAATAAGCTAAGACGCATTTAAATTTAATATTACTAGCGAGCGAGACGCAGTGCTAAGGCACAGCTTCGCTAACGCACTACAAAGACTTGACAATAATTAACAGTTTAATTTAAATGCACAACAGCTTACCAGATAAACACAGATGCACACACATGATATACAAAATTTATGGACTTATGCTGATACATTCATGCTGAACATTCTTGAACATTGCTTAACAATGTTCCGAATGAAGCAACAGCAATACCATTTTGATTGATGGTAAAGGAGGTATCCCTCAAAGCACGTAACATAATATTACGTGCGCCATTCACATCTCTTGATGTTTCAGTTCCACAATTGGGGCATTTGTGAACTTTATTGCCACCAAGTTTTATGTGTCGATGACCACATACACCACAAGTTTTTGATGTGTGAGCCTCGCTGACATCAATCACCATGCAACCACGCTTTGATGCTTGATGTTTTAGGGTTAATTTAAAGCGATAATGCGCCCAAGTTAGCATACTTCTAACTGTTTTTGACCGTATTTTTCTGCCTGACTTGGCTACCATTTGGGAAGACTCGAAGTGAGGAAGAAATATAACACGATAGTTATTTGTTAGATAATATGCTACTTTTTTGTGGACTTCATTAACGAGATTTTGTATTTTATCTCTCAACTTATTTGCAGCACGTCGCATTGATTTACGACTTTTAGCATTAACCTTAGTTGAGCGACTAATTAAATCATCAAGATGTTGACATAATCTCGTTATTCTCCCAATATCATTGTTACCTATTTCTATTACTTTATCCCCATCGTAACCAGTTAAAAAACTCCTAACACCTGGATCAAGTGCTATCATTTTGTTAGAGTGAGAATCTTTTAACTGAAAGGGTTCAGGGAATACAGCAAACCACGCACCACGCCTATAAACTAATTGTGTTCCATACTCGCAACTTGTTGGTATTGACTCACTAGAAATAAAGTTTAATTGGCGAGTTTTGTTGTAATACCACTTCCCATTTGCCAAGTTACAGTTGTTAAACTTAATACTTTGTTGTGGATTCCGAATAGAGCGAAATTTGGCATCACGACTAGCCGAATAAGCTTGGTGAGCATCAAAGACGGCATTTTGTTTGATATGACATGGAACTTCCTTAACCCAATCAGGTAAATCTGATTGCATCACGATGTTTCGCAACTTCAATTTACCAATTCGAGTTTGAGAATTGCGCTGCATTGATATTCCTTGATTGAAACAATACCGACACGCAGCCAACCATTTCTTCCAAACTTTATTTAACTCCGGTTCTGGGTAAATCCTGATCTTCTTTGATTGCAGATTTATATTTTCTGAGTCCGTAAAGTCGGCACGAAAAAACGTGAACAATGGCAAGGATGTCCTCAACCATTTCGCGTTCTGGGGATAAATTGTCTTGGTTGAGAACCAAGAGTTCTGCGCCGTCTTGTTCGCACAACCATTTAATGAGGTCAAACCCAAAACGGGCAAGTCGGTCTTTATGGGCAACCACAACAAGTCCGACATCGCCTGTACGGACTCGCTCCAAAAGGGCTTTAAGTCCTGCTCTTTTAAAGTTGAGTCCTGAAGCGATATCTGTGATGAGTTCTGAATCTGGGTAGAGGTTTTTAAGAACACTAACCTGTCTATCAAGGTCTGTTTTTTGTCCACGACTTGAAACGCGGGCATAAGTGATAATTGCCCGTTTTCTTCTCGTTTCAAGTATCCCTTGATAGCTCGTAATGTCATATCGCCTTTGTCCCGACGGTGTTCTTATCGCCTTAATTAACCCTGATTTTTCCCAGCGTCTCAGTGTATGCAAACACACCCCAAAATGAGATGCGGTTTCACTTGGCGTTTTAAACATCAATGATCACAACACTGAATATACTTCATATTGTAGAGTATTATTCAGATATATTCAACAAAGTTCAGGAAATTGATTTACTAAGGTTAGCTCTTTGGTCTATTAGACATTTCCAGAAAATCAAGGTAATTTGGCGCTTAATCCTTGTAGAGACGTGCCATGGCGCGTTTCTACATTCAATTGGTGTCGATGTCTATTAATATGGAGCAGGGGGAGATGAGATTTTTGGCTCACTCCCCACTCAAATTTAGCTGAAATTTTTGATAATCGCCTCCGCAAACTCAGAACACTTGAGGGGTGTCTCAACAGGTGGTTCCATCATCCGAGCTAAATCGTAGGTAACTTCTCGATTAGAAATAGCTTTACCAATGCCTTGTTTAATTAAGTCAGCCGCTTCTTGCCAACCCATAAATTCCAACATCATCACCCCTGATAAAATTACAGAACCAGGGTTAATGCGATCGAGACCCGCGTGTTTAGGAGCAGTACCGTGGGTAGCCTCAAAAATGGCACAATAATCACCAATATTAGCTCCAGGTCCCATGCCTAACCCGCCAACGATCGCAGCAGCAGCATCAGATAAATAATCTCCATTCAGATTCATCGTAGCAAGAATCGAGTATTCATCTGGTCTAGTCTGGATTTGTTGGAAAATACTGTCAGCAATTCGGTCATTTACCATTACCTTTTCTTTCCACAGACCATTCCCGTGAGTTTCCCAAATGCTATTTAGCACATTTTCAACTTCACGACAAATAGCTGCTTGTTTTTCCTCGGTCAGAGAAGCATACCCTGGTTCAATCTCACCTGCGTTTTCTGCGGTGGTAATATTTGGGTTCTTCTCTTTGTTAGAAAGAATCCAAGATTCCCGTTCAGTCACACACTCGTTACGGAATTCTGTAATCGCTAATTCATAACCCCAGTCGCGGAAGGCTCCTTCTGTATACTTCATGATGTTGCCTTTATGCACTAACGTCACCATTTGCTTATGCTTCGGTAGGCGTAGAGCGTGCTGAATAGCGCGACGGACTAGACGCTGAGAGCCTGTTTTACTAATCGGTTTGATTCCAATGCCAGAATCTAGGGGAATTTGCTTTTTACCATGTTCAGGAGTGGCGGGAATCAATTCATTATTTAGCAAATGAATGATTTTGTTAGCAATTTCACTGCCTTGTCGCCACTCAATTCCCAGATAAATATCTTCCGTATTTTCGCGGTAAACGATCACATCGAGTTTTTCTGGGCTTTTGTGGGGGGAAGGCGTACCTTGATAGTATTTACAGGGGCGTACGCAGGCGTAGAGGTCGTGAATTTGACGTAGGGCAACATTCAGTGAACGAATACCACCTCCTACGGGTGTTGTCAGTGGCCCTTTGATGGCAATACCATATTCTTTGATGGCGTTAAGAGTGTCTTCGGGCAAATATTGATAAGTGCCGTACTTTTCACAAGCTTCGTCACCAGCGTAAACTTTAAACCAACTAATCTGTCGTTTATCTCCATAGGCAGTTTGAACTGCGACATCAAATACTTTCTGAGCAGCAGGCCAAATATCAACACCTGTTCCATCTCCACGAATAAAAGGAATAATCGGGTTGTCTGGGACAATTGGTTCGCCATTTTGGAAGGTAATCCGAGAGCCAGTATCAGGGGGGGTGATTTTTTCGTACATATTGTTGTTCTTGGGTGATTCCGTCGATGAGCCTGGTTTTAGAGGTAGGCTACCAGATTAATCAAGCTATTATTACTGAAATAGAGCTTTTTTACTGTATATAAAATCAGAACTTTTGAGAGCAGGGTTTTAATCAGAGTAGGTTAATTGATATGAAAAAGATTTTAGTGGTGGATGATGATATAACTATGCGAAGTATCTTGATATATCATTTGCACAACCATGGATACCAAGTCAACGAAGCAAGTTCTGGGGTTGAAGCATTAACTGTTTTCAAGCAAAATCCACCTGATGTAGTCCTATCTGACGTGACGATGCCAGATATGAACGGGTTGGAATTTTGCCGTCAGTTGAGAGCGAGTAGATTTGGGCAATTGGTGCCGTTTATTTTTTTATCGGCGAAAGGAGATGTGGAAGATCGCATTCTAGGTCTCACGATTGGGGGGGATGATTATTTAACTAAGCCTGTTGATCCCAGGGAATTAATCGCCAAAATTGAGGCTCAACTAGAGCGATCGCGCCGAATACATTCAGAAATGGTAATGTTGATGCAGCAGTTGGCTAGTCGTTCACCCGGAATGCCTCTACCTCCTGCACCTGAACAACCACAGATAGAAAAACAGCGCACCGTTGAGATTGCTTTATCTTCTCAACCAGAAGATTTACCCTTGACACCAGCAGAAGCGAGAGTATTTTGGGAAGTAATTCAAGGTTTTACGAATAAAAAGATTAGCGATCGCTTATTTATCAGCCCCCGTACAGTGCAAACCCATCTTAGTAATATACTTAATAAATTAGATTTAGCCAATCGCTCTCAGTTAGTGCGCTTTGCCTACGAACATGGCTACCGCGTACCAAAAGGGAAATAATATTATTGGCGCTCTGCTTACCTATGCTGGTAAGCTAATTATAATTAATGCACAGATAACTCCAGCCACAAGTAACCAGCACGCCGAGTCGCTTAATGAGTGATCTAACCACTACCTCACCAGATACATCCGACAACATCGCTGATATTCGCTACAAATTCAAGTCAGAAACTGAGAAAAATCAACAAAAACTGATTCCCGAAGTCCTCAGTTCTGGTGATGTCGGTTTACAGCTATTAATGGAATTTTTATCGGAACGTCGCTCTTCACCACCCAGTTTAGTTGACGGTATTGCTTATCAAGCTCTTTATCAGGCGAACTCAGCTAAGGCAACTGAATTTCTCACTATCAACTTTCCGACTGGGATTGTGCCATTAAAGTCTGAGCGTGGAATTGATTATAGCCCTCTCCAAAAACTGCTTGCTCAACAAGACTTTGAAGATGCTGATCGTCTTTCTAACCTAAAGCTGTGTGAATTGGCGGGTAATGATGCCCTACAAAGAAAATGGCTGTATTTTACAGAGGTAGAAAATTTTCCAATTACTGACCTCCAAACGATCAATAATTTGTGGTTACTACACTCAGAAGGTAAGTTTGGATTTTCCGTTCAGCGCGAAATGTGGCTGGCTGTTGGCAAAAATTGGGAAAAACTCTGGGCGAAAATTGGTTGGAAAAACGGCAACGCTTGGACTCGTTATCCCAATGAGTTTACTTGGGCTTTAACAGCACCCAAGGGGCATCTACCTCTATCAAATCAGTTGCGAGGAGTGCGGGTTATTTCCTCAATGCTATCTCACCCTGCTTGGACAATTAACAATTAACAATTAACAATTATCAATTATCAATTATCAATTAACACATTGCCGCCGAATTTAAGTCGGGTCATCGGTCATTAGACCAATGAGCATAAATCCGAAAAACCCCTCCCCAGCCCTCCCCGAAACGGAGAGGGAGCAAGATTTCTTCCCCCCGATGCGGGGGGATTGAGGGTGGTCAATTTGACTTTTGTTCATTGGTCAATAATCATCGGTCACTGTTAATTGATAATTGTTAATTGTTCATTGTTAAGAGGGAACCTTAGTAATAGGGTTAACCCTTCAGCAGCATTGGGATGAGTAATATAGCAACAGATACTGGGGCAGAGATGGTCATGGAAAGTCCAGCAAGCAGGCTTTTTTGTCGTCTTGATAATTTAACGCCCGCAGCAAGAGAACAGCAACGCTTTAAGGTTTTGGCGGAATTGGGTCTACTAAAAACAGACACTCTGCCAGTGTTTGAAGAAGCGACTCAAACAGCTTCCCGATTTTTAGAAACACCTATCAGTATCGTGGGCTTAATGACAGAAGATCGACAGTGGATTAAGTCGGCTGTGGGTTTATCTCGATTGGGATTAATGAATGAGTTGCTGAAATCTCGGCAACTGCCTCGTAATGAAACATTTTGCACTTATGTCGTTGATAGTCATCAAATTTTAGCGATTTCAGATACAGCGACGGATGAAGAATTTTCTAGAAGTTTATTATTTCAACACTATGGTATCCGTGCTTACTTAGGCGCACCTTTGCTTACGGCATCTGGACATTGTTTGGGTACACTGGCAGTGATGGATTTAGTACCTCGTATATTTACGAGTAAAGATATCGACTTCTTGATATTGTTGGCTAGGCTAGTGGTTACGGAAATTGAACGGAACCGTCTGCTAAAAGCTGAACAAACAAGAGTGGAAGAGTCGTATACCAATTCAAATTTACCTCGTTACTCTGTGCCACCATCGTCACTATCAGGTAAAAATAGGCTGTCAGATGTTGCTGCTACTCCCCTAATCCCAAGTAGTTCTAAGGCTAATTCAGCCAGCAATCTCTCCCTAAGTCAAGGAAACAATCAAAATAATCAATTTCAACAATATTCTACTCAAAAACTTAAAGTTAAACTACTAACTCACCTCACCCAAGAATTACGCACGCCTTTGACTTCTGTAATGGGGATGACGAGTGTATTAAGTCGGGAAATTTATGGACCTTTAAGTAGTAAACAAAAAGAATATCTAAATATTATTCACCATAGCGGTCAAAGTCTAGTTTCTTTAGTAGACGAGATTGCTTCTTTAGGTTTATTGGATGAGAATAATCAAAAACTTCAACTAACTCCTGTAAATATTGAACTGGTTTGCCAGCAGGCGATTAAAAGCTTGGAACAGGTAGCAAAGCATAGACAGCAACAGCTACAGTTGTCGGTAGAACCTGGAAATCGGATGTGGTTGGTGGATAAAGATAAAATCCGTCAGATATTTTACTACGTGCTGTTGAGTTTAATTCAATCAGCAGAAGTAGGATGTGTGGTGCGTATCCATCTTTCTCGTAAAAGTGAAAAACTCAATATTGCACTCTGGGTGTCTCATCCTTGGTTAGGTGATTGCCTCCCTCAAGTTGAACTGTACTCTCAGTCTGGTGTTGCTAAGACGGCTAACAGTTCTGAACTTTTACATGACAATGCTACTGCTATTCAAGATCAAGTAGCGGATGCTTATTTACCTTTGGGAAGCGAAACGCTAACAAGTACTCCTCTGGTGACAGCTTTGATGAATGCTGAGGATATCAAAATTAAGTCTGCTGTCGGCAATGACTCGCGTGAAAATTTAGGGTTATTACTTAGTTGCAGTTTAGCAGAAAGGCACGGCGGCGAAATTTTAGTTCAAGGTTCATCAGAGTGGGGTTATCGCTATGTAGTCAGTTTGCCCCAGATAAGCTAAGACGCATTTAAATTTTAAATTACTAGCGAGCGAGACGCAGTGCTAACGCACAGCTTCGCTAACGCACTACAAGCACCTGACAATAATTAACAGTTCAATTTAAATGCACAACAGCTTAGTAACGGGGGACGATCAACTGTAGTGTCAAGTTTGGGAAAAATTTTTAGTTTTTACCATTGAGTGTTAAGTTACTTTGGCAACTCAATCCCCAAACTTCAATCTCTTATTTATGAATTTAGTTTGGCAACGATTTACTTTATCTGATTTGCCTCTTTATCAGTGGCGCAGTAGCAGCTATCTTTACCGCTTGGTGGGTCCTCTGCAAGCGTGGCGACAAAGTAGCTGGTTGATGCAATGGGCTGAACCGATAGGGGCAGGGTTAATTAGCTTGGTTTTTGCTTTAGCACCCTTTGTGGCGAATGAACTTGTGGGTGTGTTGTTGTTGGCTAGTGCTGCTTATTGGGTACTGCTGACACTATCTGATCATACTAGAACTGCTGCAACACCGATTAACTTGTTAGTGCTGCTATATTGGGGCATTGCTACGGTGGCTACGGCAATGTCTCCGGTAAAGAATGCAGCTTTTACTGGTTGGACAAAGCTAACTTTATATTTGTTGTTTTTTGCTTTGATGTCACGGGTGGTGCGATCGCCCCGTTTACGTTCGTGGTTAATTACAATTTACTTGCACGTAGCTTTGATTGTAAGTGTCTATGGGTTACGTCAGTGGTTTTTTGGGGCGGCGCAATTAGCTACTTGGGTTGATCCGACATCTCCTTTGTCGAAAACAACACGAGTTTATAGCTATTTGGGTAATCCTAATTTACTTGCTGCTTATTTGCTACCTGCGATCGCTTTATCTTTGGCAGCATTGTTTGCTTGGCGGGGTTGGATGCCTAAAGCTCTAGCATTAACTATGTTTTTTGTCAATACAGCCTGTATGATCCTCACTTTTAGTCGTGGTGGTTGGATTGGGTTTGTATTGATTGTTTTCGTTTTCTTAGTGTTACAGCTTTTCTGGTGGAGTGTATATCTACCGAGTTTTTGGCGCAAGTGGTCGTTACCATTGCTGTTAGGAAGTTTGGCACTGGTATTAACACTAACTGTGGGATTTGTTGAGCCAGTGCGCGATCGCGTTGGTAGTATGTTTGCAGGTCGCGGAGATAGTAGTAATAATTTCCGCATTAATGTCTGGACGGCGGTGATTGAGATGATCAAAGATCGCCCTATAATCGGCATTGGACCAGGAAATACGGTTTTCAACAAAGTTTATCCGTTATATCAACTCAGCCCGCGTTATAGCGCCCTCAGCGCGTATTCTATAATTTTGGAACTGGCTGTAGAAACCGGATTTATTGGGCTAAGTTGTTTCCTGTGGCTGCTAATTGTTACTTTTAACCAAGGAGTGCGCCAAGTAGCGCGGCTACGCAAATTTGCCAACGGTGAGGCATTTTGGTTAATGGGTGCGATCGCGGGTATGCTAGGTTTGTTAGGTCATGGCTTGTTTGATACTGTTTGGTATCGCCCTGAAGTTAATACTCTCTGGTGGTTCATGGTGGCGATGATTGCTAGTTATTACACTCCACCCAGGTTGTTAATGGGCAGCCACCCAGATGAGCAAGATTAAATTGCAGTTTTTAACCAAGTTTAGATGAGTAGGGATTGATGATTAGTAAAAGTTCTTTTACTGATAGACCTCTCCCCAACCCCTCTCCTATAAGGAGAGGGGCTTCCAGACTCCCCCTTCCCTTGCAGGGAAGGGGGCTGGGGGGTTAGGTTTTTAGTATCTTTTACTAATCATCATCCCGCCCTAAATTTAATAGCTAATCGCGTTAATCACGTTTCATTGCCCTTTGCATATCGCGTTTGTCTTGACGTTGCTTCAAGTCTTGACGCTTATCGTGTAACTTCTTACCTTTGGCAAGACCGATGCTGATCTTGGCTTTGCCATTTTTCAAGTACATTTTTAATGGCACCAAAGTTAATCCTTGCTGTTCGACTTTGCCAATCAGCTTGCGGATTTCTTGCTTGTGGAGTAGCAATTTGCGGGTACGGCGGGGATCATGATTAAAATACTGGCTGGTAGTGGGGTGTGGTGATACATGGACGTTAATTAACCATGCTTCCCCATTGCGAATCAAGGCATAGCCATCTCGAATGTTAGCCCTACCTTCGCGGATTGACTTAACCTCTGTACCCTTTAACTCTATCCCAGCTTCGTATGTTTCTAGGATTTCATAGAGGTAACGGGCTTGACGGTTATCACTAACTACTTTGAATCCATCACTTTTTTCGCTCATATAAGCTGTTGTGTTTCTAAATTTGATATTTTAGGGAGAGAGGAGGGAGGGGAGAGGAGAGAGGAGGGAGGGGAGAGGAGAGAGGAGGGAGGGGAGAGGAGGGAGGGGAGAGGAGAGAGGAGGGAGGGGAGAGGAGGGAGGGGAGAGGGGGTTTGATAGCTTTTTTCAAGAGTTATCAAATGTACAAGTTTATTTGCGCGTTAGCTGATTAAATTTATCCTTAGTTTGGAAGTAATAGCTATAAGAGAATTAACATATAGAATAATTATAGCTTAATTCACAATCTGAAATATCTTTTTAAAAGAGCGATCGCCTAATTTTTAGAGCAATTTTAAATTATTCAAAACTTAGTTTTGCCAGATTATCTTCCCAATATCACTAATTTTATACCCAAAGTGGAATTGTTATAAAGCAGATTGGGCTGTAGCCTCAATAAGCTGTTGTGTTTCTAAATTTTATATTGTAGAGAGGGAGGAGAGAGGAGGGAGGAGAGAGGGTTATAGGGTTTGATAACTTTTATATCAATTATCAAATGTACAATTTAGATGCGCGTTAGCTTATCACTTGATAAGTTCCTAATACAATCACTTAAGGTTTCGGCTGATGATTTTTTTACCCCTCAATTTCCTGATGGTTTGGTTAGCTGGGCTATTGTCCATTGGGATACTTGGCGGGGGTGTCTACATTCTTTATGAATACTACGAAGGCGAATTGATAGGATATTCTTATTTGTTAGGTGGAGTTGCGCTAGTTTTGTGGTCTTTTGGCGGTCGTTTTATTATTCCGCTATTATTTCACCGCCCTGGAAATGATGAACCAAGTTTTATGCGTACTGGTAGTGTACAACGTATACAAAGACCTGATGGTAGCGAATTGCACGTAGAGTTTTATGGACCTGAAGATGGACAACCAATTATTTTTTCACACGGTTGGGGACCTAATAGTACTGTTTGGTATTATGCTAAAAAACAATTAAGCGATCGCTTCAGAGTAATTGTTTGGGATTTACCAGGGTTAGGAAAATCTAAAAGACCTAAAAATAACGATTATTCCCTAGAAAAATATGCGCGTGATTTAGAAGCAGTTGTTTCCATAGCTGGAGATAAACCTGTTATCCTACTTGGACATAGTATGGGCGGTATGATTACGCTCACATTTTCTCGGCTATTTCCTGAACTTTTAGGAAGTCGGGTAGCTGGTTTGATTCTTGTGGATACCAGTTATATTAATCCAGTCAAAACTTGTATTTTTAGTGGTTTAGTAACCGCTTTGCAAAAGCCAGTGCTTCAACCTATTTTATACTTAACTATTTTCTTGTCCCCTATTTTTTGGGCAATGACTTGGTTGAGTTATTTTAATGGTTCACTATATATTAGTGTAGAGTTATCTGGATTTACAGGTAAAGAAACTCGCGGTCAACTAAATTTTGCTGCTTTCTTATCTACTTTGGGTGAGCCTGGAGTGTTAGCGCGTGGCACTTTAGCAATGTTCAAATTAGAAGAAACAGCAACACTAAAAACTATTAATGTTCCGGTGCTAGTTGTTACGGGTAAGTCAGATATAGCAGTTCTTCCTGAAACTAGCGCCCGGATGCAAGCAGAAATACCTAATGCGGAACTGGTGACATTAAAACCAGGTGGACACATGGCTTTAATGGAGAGAAATCAGCAATTTTCTGAAGCTGTTAGTAGTTTTAGTAATAGAGTCGCAAGTAAGGCTTAGTTAAAGATAAATTTGATAACCAGGAGATGAAAATGCAAATTAAAGATCTGACAACTGATGAATTTAAAGATTTGATTAGAGAAACAATAGTTGAAACATTAGAGGAATATTTAGGAGATCCTGACGAGGGAAAAGAAGTTAAAGAAGAAGTTAAACAAAGACTATTGGATCTCAGAAAACGGCGGGAGGCAGGAGAGCGAGGAATACCTATGGAAGAAGTTGTTAAGAAACTAGGCTTACAGTAAAGATGCAGTATACCGTTGAGTATGAACCAGAAGCACTTACTAGCTTAGAAAATTTAACTACTGTAGTGAAAAAAAGGATTATAAATAAAATCACCTGGTTAGCTGAAAACTTTGATCAGATTACTCCTGAATCTTTAACAGGTAATCTGGCAGCTTTCTATAAGCTAAGAGTGGGTGATTATCGAGTGATTTATGAATTTAGTAGCACAGAAAAAATCATCTTTATTGATCAGATTGGACATCGTAGAGAAATTTACGGTTGATTGAGATGCGATCGCTCTTTTGGAAGACCTAGAAGATTATGAGCGATCGCACATGACACTCAAACAATATAAATCTCCCCAAAGATTATAGTAATATGCCAGAATCAAGTAAGGCGATGGCTAATATTAGCAACTACAGGTAAAGAATCAAGTCCCAGTTCAACTAGCTCGGCAAATTGAGATAAACTAGCAATAATGCTATTGGCGAAATTATACCTAGAATCGTCACCATAATGCACTGTCAAATATTCTAATAACTCCAAAGCATAATCAGGAAAATTCATAATATCTGCCATACAAGCTAATTTCAATATTTGTTCTGGTGTCTTTAACTTTGTCTCAATATCTGAGCGAATTAAATCACGAAAATAGTAAGCATCTGCCCAAAGCAATTGCCCATAACGTATTTTTGAATGAATGGGCGATCGCGCTCGTTTGTAACGTCCTTTACCTTCTAAATCGAATAGTGTAAAGTTACGTTCTCTGAGATAAGTATCTGTATCGGCAAATAAAGGTTGATCTTTATAAACATGAGAAAATTCAACTTCAATTTGAATCCCTAAAACACTTCTTTCTAATAAACTGGATGCACCTTTTAAGACTTGTAAGTTTGCACCCTGGACATCAATTTGTAAAAAGTCTATTGAATCTATACCAGATTCTTCACAAAAAACGTCTAAAGTGGTTGTAGGAATTTCAACAGTATATTCAACTTGAAAAAATTCTGGGAAGCGGGCAAACCGTTCCAAATAGGAAAGATTGGGCTGATACAATGATGTACACGCCAGATGGCTTGTAACATATAGCGGAAATTCTCCTACAGCATTACTAAGTGCTAAAGGAATATGTTCTTCTTGCCAATTTATTTGTCTAGCAGCTATGTCTGCGTTGGCTGCTTCACAAGCATCACTATCAGCATCAAATCCATAAATTGTCAGATTGGGAGCAAGTATTCCCCATTCTCCTGCCCCATAATCATCTTCTTCGGATAATTTACGGGAACCGATATTAGCTAAAGTAATGTGTACTTGATCGAGTTGCCCATTTTGTTTAAGAGTTTTGAGGAAAGCCGACATGATCTAAATTTATTGTTGAAATTCATTATAATTATAGATGTGAAAGGAAGTAGTTTTTAATAACTAAATAAATATAATTAATCATATTTTTAATACCTGCCCTGCTATCCCTACAATGCACTGCTGCCACAATTACAAGTATCATC
This sequence comes from uncultured cyanobacterium, assembly GCA_963711165.1. Lineage (GTDB taxonomy): Bacteria > Cyanobacteriota > Cyanobacteriia > Cyanobacteriales > PCC-9333 > Crinalium. The sequence goes on from CAVQDG010000003.1 coordinate 21,032, forward strand.
GGTAGTAATAGTTGAGCGATTGTCTACGGCACGCGATGCGATCGCCACTAGAGTTTACGGCTGATTGAAATACGATCGCACCCGCAACAACAACAAAAGTATCGCTCATCCTATTTGAGTTTTTAAGCAAGAGCGATCGCCACCATAAGAAGGTTGATCGTGTCCGCTATCATAGTTCTAACCTCTGGCAGATGCCCAGTTATGATCTGTTGCCTTAATCCTCAATGCCACAATCCCGCCAACCCTGACAGCACAAACTTTTGCGTCAACTGCGGTATGGGGTTAGTCATGCTGCGGCGTTATCGCCCAATTCGGGCATTGGGTAGCGGTGGATTTGGTAAAACTTATTTAGCTGAAGATGTTGAAAAGTTTAATGATAGATGCGTCATTAAACAATTTGCCCCAAATGTACAGGGAACTGCGGGACTCCAGGTAGCGACTCGTTTATTTGAAGAAGAAGCAAGGCGACTGCAACAATTAGGGGAACATCCACAAATTCCCACGCTGTTGGCATATTTTGAACAAGATCAGCGTTTGTATTTGGTGCAGCAATATATTGAAGGACAGAATTTATTAGATGAGTTGAACGATGAGGGGACATTTAGCGAGCAAAAGATTCGCCCATTATTGCTCGATGTGTTAAATATCCTCCAAGTCGTGCATCAACAGAAGGTCATTCACCGGGATATTAAGCCAGAGAATATTATTCGCCGCAGTGATGGCAAGGTGGTACTAATTGATTTTGGTGCCTCTAAGCAGTTGACAGCAACGGCAATGGCACAACCTGGAAAACCGGGAACGATGATTGGTTCCTTTGGGTATGTACCTATAGAACAAATGCAGGGGGGTGAAGCGTATCCAAGTAGTGATTTATATAGTTTGGGCGCAACTTGCTTTCATCTGCTGACGGGGATTCATCCTTGGGAACTTTGGAAGACACAAGCTTATGGTTGGGTGCAAAGTTGGCGACAGCATTTGCCACAACCCGTGAGTCAGGAATTGGGGCGTATTCTGGATAAGTTGTTGCAGGAAGACTACAAACAGCGTTATCAGTCTGCATCAGAAGTTTTAAGTGTCTCTTCCACAACACATACACCGCCGATAAAACCTGACAACCTCAAGCGTAAGTTGATTGTAGGTGGTGCGGTCTTATTAACAATCTTGGCAGGAGGATGGATATATTCTCAAGGCTGGTTTGATGCCGACCCAATCTCTCCAATTTCTTCACCAAATTCCCAAATTTCCCTCAAAACTACCCTCACGGGAGGTTTTTACAAGGTTAATGTCGCCATTAGCCCGGATGGGCAGACTTTAGCTGGTGGCGGTTGGGACCGCACGATCAAAATCTGGAATCTCTCCACTGGGCAAGTGATACGCACCCTCACGGGACATCTCTTCTCTAATGTCGCCATTAGCCCGGATGGGAAGACTTTAGCTAGTGGCAGTAATGACAACACGATCAAAATCTGGAATCTCTCCACCGGGCAAGAGATACGCACCCTCACGGGACATTCCGACTCGGTTTGGTCCGTCGCCATTAGCCCGGATGGGAAGACTTTAGCTAGTGGCAGTGCCGACAAGACGATCAAAATCTGGAATCTCTCCACTGGGCAAGTGATACGCACCCTCACGGGATATTTCGACGATGTTAATTCTGTCGCCATTAGCCCGGATGGGAAGACTTTAGCAAGTGGCAGTAATGACAACACGATCAAAATCTGGAATCTCTCCACCGGGCAAGTGATACCCACCCTCACAAGACGTTCCGGTTTGCCTTTGCCTCTTTCCACTGGCTCGGTTTTGCCTGTCGCCTTTAGCCCGGATGGGAAGACTTTAGCAAGTGGCAGTGATGACAACACCACGATCAAAATCTGGAATCTCTCCACTGGGCAAGTGATACGCACCCTCACGGGACATTCCGACTGGGTTAATTCTGTCGCCTTTAGCCCGGATGGGAAGACTTTAGCAAGTGGCAGTGATGACAACACGATCAAAATCTGGAATCTCTCCACCGGGCAAGTGATACGCACCCTCACGGGACATTCCGACTCGGTTTGGTCCGTCGCCATTAGCCCGGATGGGCAGACTTTAGCAAGTGGCAGTAACGACAAGACGATCAAAATCTGGCAGGTGTCAAAGTAGGTTTTTAAAAGGGAACAGGGAACAGGCACTCTTGCAATAGGGAAATCCTCCTAATTAAAATTAGGGGATTTGGTAAAGGAAGGTTTATTGAAAGAAGGAGATTTTATGAGGAAGGAAGTTAACGAACTAGAAGACGAACTACGCTCCGAATACGACTTTTCCAAAATGACGGGAGGCGTAAAAGGCAAGTATATTGAAAGATATCGAGCAGGAACAAATTTGGTTCTCTTAGATCCTGATGTTGCTCAAGCTCCAAGGAGGAATTCATCTTCTAACGGGTCAAGATAAAGTTCTATTGCTTCTTGAATATTTTCTAAAGCTTCTTCAATAGTTTCACCTTCACTGATACAGCCTGAAAGTGAGGGGACATAAACAGTGTATCCGCCTTCATCACTTGGTTCTAATACTACTTTTATATTCATAATCGCAATAGAATGTTAATTTCCTATTTTTAATACTTGTTTTAGACCACCACATGAGTATCAAACTTGATCTCCTGTTCCCAATTTATCTCCACCAATTCATCTGGATCACCTAAAATTACATCACGACGGGAAACCAGATTTTGTAACTTATCCACCACCGGAATAATTCTTAAACGCCTTCCCCCGCGATCAATCTCAAGAGGAATACCAGTATTTAGAACTTCATCTAGGAGATTATAAAGATTCCCTCTCAATTCTGTTGGTGTAACACTTTTCATAATTATTTATCCAAACGTACACACTAATATAATTATGCGTACATTGTAACTTTAATCTTCCTTAGAACTCTGTTGGCTTTCTTCATAGAGTGACCTCTCCCCAAACCCCTCCCCTACGAGGGGAGGGGCTTTGAAATTCCCCCCTTCCCTTGTAGGGAAGGGGTTAGGGGGTTAGGTTTTAATTCGCAAACAGGCAGACTACGAGGGGAGGGGCTTTGAAATTCCCCCCTTCCCTTGCAGGGAAGGGGGTTAGGGGGTTAGGTTTTATGCGACCTCT
>CAVQDG010000004.1:0-36937 GCA_963711165.1 uncultured cyanobacterium
ATTAGTAGGTGCTACTTGCGGAGGTGCTGTAAAGCTTTCATCTAGCAAAGCTTCGAGATCACCAAAATCATTCGCATCACTTTCTACTGATTTTTTAGCTACAGCAGCCTTTACTGGTTCATCTAGCAATGCCTCCAAATCATCAAACTCATCACTTCCCTGCACTTGTAATGGTTCTGCTGCTGGTTCATCTAGCAATGCCTCCAAATCATCAAACTCATCACTTCCCTGCACTTGTAATGGTTCTGCTGCTGGTTCATCTAGCAACGCCTCCAAATCATCAAACTCATCACTTAGCAGCTGTAATGGTTCTACATTTTCTGGCTGATCTAGTAACGCATCTAAATCATCAAAATCCCAGTTATTTAATTCAGGGATAGAGTCAGTATCTGTTGAAACAACCGTCCAATCTTGCTCAAAATCTAGATCATTATTTGTCTGACTATCTTCATCTTGAAATAGTGCTTCCAGCTTAGTTGCATCCTCTGGCAGAACTAATTCCATGTCCTCCAGCATTTCATCAACTTCATTGGTAATTGGTGTTACTGAATCTAAATTTTTATTTATATCTAATTGATCTGCATCTTTCAAATAAATGTCTTGATCCAACAAAGCCTCTAGTTTCGCTCCTCCCTCTGTTGGTACTAACCAGGAATCTAAATCTGATTGTTCTTCCAAACTTGACAAACTCAAAATATCTTCATCAGCATCAAAGCTCTCTGCTGTAAATGGCAGATGGTTATCCAACAGCATTTCAGGCTCGTGATTTGTTTCTGTAGTTCCATCAGATATTTGATCTAGATTCAATTCAAAATCAGCATCTTCATAATCATTACTCTTAAGGTTGTTAGCTTTGCTGAGAACTGTTCCTTGGTAATTATCTACAAATAAATCATCTAGAGCTTCAATATACAAGATTTTTTGCAGATTTTTTGCAGATTGTGATTGGGAGTTTTCAATTATATCATTGTGTTCTAACTCTGGACTCAAGTTGGATATACCCAAACTTTCCTCATTTATACTTTCTCCAAACAACAAATCCAGATCCGGCTCTTTTTCTGCTTCTAACTTTACATCTAACTTAGAATTAAAACTGTTGCCTAACTCCCCCTCAAAATCTGCCTTTTCCGAATCAAAATCATTGAAATCATCATTTTCTACCAACTGATCTGCAAAGATAGAGGCATTATTTTCATGGTCAAAATTCCAACTATCTACATCTTCCTGTATAGTTAAATCTTCAGTATTTAACTGGGTATTTATGGCAGGCAATTCTAGATCTAATGCTGAAAATTCTAATTCATCTTCCTCAAGATTATTAAAATTAAACGGCTTTTGATTATTGAAATTATCATCCGACAGAAAAGATTCCAATTCGGCATCTGCATCATTAATTGAAATAGCTTTTTCTTCAGAATCTTCCTCTAACAAAAGCTCTTCTAACGTCCAATCTCCAGGATCTTCTATAGCCTCTATAAAGTTAGCTTGATCATCCCATGAATTCAGATCATCAAATTCATCTGAATCGGTATTACTAACTGGTGACTCCTCCTCCAGCAGCATATCCTGCCAATCCTCAGCTAGTTCTGAGGGTATATCTCCTGTTGGATCTGAAATTAGAGATTCGACTCTAGTTTGTCTCATCTCAATTTGATCAGACTCAGATTCTGCGGATGAAAACAAAGCCTCATTGCCATCAATATCAGTTAACCAGTCACTGTTCCCTTCTTCAACTACCCCTGCTCTATCCAAGGTGTCTGTAGTGCCTGTTGCTACCGATAAGGCTTCATTTACATCTTGGGCTGAAAGGATTCCTAAAAGCTGATCGTCAGGTTGCTGCTGATTGTTGCTATTGTTTAGCGACGAATCTAAGTCAGGTTTCCGTTGTGGTTCAACTTCTGCTTCCAACCAAAAGCTGTCACCAAATAAACTGCTTAAATCTTCTTGGGTTGATGCTGGTGGGAGTTCAGGAGTATCTGCATCAAATAGCAAATCGGCAAAATCATCCTCTAAATTTTCTGTGGCTAAGTCTTGAGCGTGATGATCTTGCTGAGAAATTTGTTGATGTTTGCTTTCGGTAACGGTTGGTTCGGTGTCTTCCCCGAACAAACTCATAAAATCGTCGCTGGGAGATTCTGCTTGTGTAGGATATGGGCGACTTAGTTCTGATTGCTGGGTAAAGGTTGGTTCGGTGTCTTCCCCGAACAAACTCATAAAATCGTCGCTGGGAGATTCTGCTTGTGTAGGATATGGGCGACTTAGTTCTGATTGCTGAGTAAAGGTTGGTTCGGTGTCTTCCCCGAACAAACTCATAAAATCGTCGTTGGGAGATTCTGCTTGTGTAGGATATGGGCGACTTAGTTCTGATTGCTGAGTAAAGGTTGGTTCGGTGTCTTCCCCAAACAAACTCATAAAATCGTCGCTGGGAGATTCTGCTTGTGTAGGATATGGGCGACTTAGTTCTGATTGCTGAGTAAAGGTTGGTTCGGTGTCGATGTCTTCCCCGAACAAACTCATAAAATCGTCGCTGGGAGATTCTGCTTCTGTAGCAGCTATTTGTCCATTTTCCTCAAGCAAGAGGTCAGAAAAGTCAGTTGAAAAATCTTCAGATGACAATAACAAAGCATCAGTTGACTGTCCACTGTCGGCATTACTAAAGATATCTTCTTCTTCCCAAGATTCGTCTATTTCAATTTGTTCGCCATCAAATAGTTCAGCTAAACTATCGAGTTCTGACAGTTCAAATTCTGGCTCGTTAACGTTAGCACCTAGTCTGGTACGTAAGGAAAGTTTTTCAGGTGGTATGGAACGAGCAGGTGTTGAATTTATTTCTTCACGAGTGACTAAAACTTGATTGTTGCTTTCTAATTTTGGTGGTGTTTGGTTATTCCCACTTGCACTTACTATTGATTCGGGTGCAGTAGCAGAGAGCTTAGGCAACAGTGCTTTGAGGTCTTGGCTTGGTAAAATTTCTACTTCACGAGTAGCCAGTACAAGGTCTTGAGCTTGTTTAATTTCCTTAATGATGACGCTAGCCAAGGTGCGAGTAGAGTTTTCAGGATTTGCGATCGCATTCCAAGATATTTCTAGCAACTCAGACCATCTGGGTAAACCAAATCGCTCGCCTAAGCTGCCTAACTGGCGACATAGCCCCTGTAACTGTTGCCGATGCACATTGCTATCTGGTTGCTTAAACAACTCCAACATTGAGCGCAGATGCACCAATATTTCTGTTTGAAATGTCTCCTGTAACGTTTTTCTATCCTGAGAATGTGCGCCTGTTTTCACAATATCTTGGGACTCGCCAACATCAGGATCGATTTGACCACTTCCTTCCAGCAACTGTTGCAGGTGATTAGTCAGTTGTCCTAACACAGGCTCCACCCCTGACATAATGCCACTGGCAATTTCATCAGTTAAGCCAAAAGGGGCTTCAAGTTGCTCTACAAGTTCTTGGAGAGTATCAAACACCCGTAAAAATAAAGACTCTAGCTTTTGGTCTACAGATACGGGACAATCTCTGAGTAATTTGAAGCAGTCTTCCAACCTGTGAGCCGTTTGCTGAATGCTACTAATTCCCAGCATTGCCGCTCCTCCCTTGATGGAATGAGCGGCGCGAAAGACTTCATTGACAATTTCAGCATCTTGAATTGTCTCTTGCAGATTCAGCAAACCCTTCTCAATCGTATTGAGGTGGTCTTTAGCTTCCTCAATGAAGTAACCCATGATTCGCTGTTGTTGTTCCGGCTGCATACCAGTGTCCCAAAGAAAGTTGTGTAAGTTGTATCAGTTATGAGAGCTTCTGTCGCCAAGGTTAAAATTTTGCATATCAAGTGAATTGAGATTCACCTGTTTGTGATCAATCTTGATTGCTTTTAATCTACCTAATCCCAATTTTACCGTTAATTAATTTCACAAGTGATGTGAGGAAGGCACTCTTCTCACCCAAGCCACTGAGGAAGGCTCTTTGCTGCTAATCTAACGCGCAAATAAACTTGTACATTTTTAATAAAGAAGAAAAATTATCAAACTAAGCTAACGTGCATCTAAATTGTACATTTTATAATTGAGAGAAAAGTTATCAAACCCTCTTCCCCTCTCTCCTCTCTCCTCTCTCCTCTCTCCTCTCTCCTCTCTCCTCTCTCCTCCCTCCTCCCTCCTCTCTCCTCTCTCCTCCCTCCTCCCTCCTCTCTCCTCTCTCCTCTCTCCTCCCTCCTCCCTCCTCCCTTTCTAAAAGATAAAATCAAAGAAACCCAACAGCTTATTTGCCATCGGTAGTATCCACCTTGAATCGTTCCACAGAGTTAAGCAAATCTTGGGCAACACCATGTAAATTTCCCAAAGCGCCTGACACTCGTTGAGCTTCTTGAGAAGTTTCTTGAGCAGTCAACTCAACTGATTGCATTACGTGAGCCACTGATTGTGATGTTTCAGTTTGCTCTACAGTGTCTGCTGTAATAGAACGCACCAAAGCATCAATCCGATTCGATACCTGAATAATATCATCGAGCGATCGCTTGGCTTGTTCGGCTAATCTTGTCCCTTGAATTACCTGCTGAGTACCTTCTTCCATTGCCGTCATTACTGAGCCAGTTTCGCTTTGAATTTGCAACACAATCTGTTCAATTTCTTTCAAAGCTTTCGCCGATCTATCTGCCAACTGTCGCACTTCATCTGCTACAATCGCAAATCCACGACCTGCTTCACCCGCACGAGCCGCTTCAATACTCGCGTTCAAAGCTAACAAGTTAGTTCTAGAAGCAATTTGAGAAATCAATGCTACAATCTTAGAAATTTCTTGGGACGATTCTGCTAATCTCTTCACCTTACGGGTAGTTTCTGCCACCGTCTCCCTAATTTCCAAAATCCCAGCCACCGTACGTTCTACTGCCTCACCACCTTTGAGGGCGGTTGCAGAAGCTGTACGTGCCACTTCTTCTGCTTCTTTGGCACTGTCAGCCACCCGCTTAATCGAATCAGTCATCACTTGCACTGAGTTAAGCGTCACAGCTAATTCTTCCGCTTGGCGCAAAGCATCTGAAGACAAGTTACGAGCAAACACCTCACTATCTTTAGCACCCTTATTCACTTGTTTAGCTGCAACCTTCACCTGTTGGACAATTTGCCGCAAGTTTTGAATTGTCAAGTTAAACGAATCTGCTACTGCGCCCAAAACGTCTGCTGTCACTTCTGCTTGTACAGTCAAATCGCCGCGTGCTGCTCCTTCTACATCATCCAGTAGTCGAATTACTTGCCGTTGCAAATCTTCCTTTGCCTGCTCTAGTTCGATCGCTTTGCGCTGCAACTCGCCGATGGTTGTCATCATCACCTGAGCCATTTGGTTGAATCCAGTTGATAACCGACCAAAATCATCCTCTGAATAAACTGTTGCTCTGGCGTTGAGATTTCCTTGACAAACTTCATCAAACTGTGATTGTAAATTTGATGTCGAACGGCTCAACTGTTTGGTAGCAACTGTCCCTAAAAATAAAGTTGTACCAAAACTGGCAAATCCAGCCGCCAAAGTCATAAACACGCTAGTATTGCGAAGTTGAGGAATTAAAGTAGCTTGACTAGCTTTTGGTGCTGTTGTGCCTGCCATAAAGCTGACAGTTGCTACCGCCACTGCTGAGACAATTCCCGCCACCGCCGCCGTAATCAAACTTTTTTTATTCAGGGGGGCATTTTCAAAAGGAGCCAACCAACTTTGGTCAACCGTCACATTTGGTTCTATGTGACCTGCGGATGATTGGGTAAAGCTAGGTAGATTTTCCGCTTTTCCCGATCCGATGCCAGAGGTGCTAGTAATACTAAATATTTCATCTTCGTCACCACTGAACTTACTCGGTACAGTTGCTCCGACTCCTCCAGAGGTATTTGTTGAGCCTAAACCGCTAGTATTCGACCTTCCAAATCCCGTAGATAAATCTAATTTATCTTGACCTGTCGGATCAAAATCAGGAATGCTACCAAAATCGTCAAAGTCATCAAATGCGTCCAAAAATCCTGCTTTAGTTTGATGAGCGGGAACTTCTGTACTATCACCAAAACCGCTAACCGGATCATCTACGTCATTAGCAAAAGCTTCGTCAAAAGCATCAAAGTCAAACTCTTCTGGAGGTGTAAAGCCATTCTGTGTCGAGGGAAAATGTTGCGTTTGTTGCCCTGTACTATCACCAACTACAAATAAATCTGTATCATCAGGCTCCTGTGAATAATCATTTGCAAAGTTCCCTGGAGGCGCAGAAAATGTATTCTCCAGATCTCCCGACCTCATTAACAGGGTTTCATCCTCATACACAGGACGTTCTGAGGGAAAGTGATTTGATGGTGGCGCATTACTGTAGTTCCCATTGGAATTATCATAATTCGTCGCGCTGGGGTCTAGGTTAGATTCAAAGTCGTAGGAGTTCCCAGGGTCATCTTGACCAAAAACATCTGTTGGGTGAGGTATAGTGTCAAATGTATTAGCTGGTGGTATGGAAAAACCCTTACCATTTGGGGCATCTGACGGATTAAGAAATAATGTTTCGCCACCATCTGCATCCTCTTCTAGATCTGCGAAAGCATCCATTGGGAAAAAGTCGTTTGATTCCGCAAGGGGATTGAAGCTGAAGTCGGTTCCCATACTCGACGTTGCAGGATCATCCGTTGGCGATTGACCAAAAGCAAATGGATCTAAAAAATCATCTTGAATATCACTACTTCCCGTAGAGTCATCAAGTTTGTTGTTAAAGGGATTGCTAAACTGATCTTGTGAACCGTATTGGTCAAAATTCTGGTCAGAGTCATCATCAACATTGATTTCGCCTAAATCAAATTCACCCAAGTACCCGGCTTCGAGTTCTTCGCTATACGGGGTAAATGATGATGCACTCAAATTTGTTTCTTCTTCCGTGTAATCTTGATTGCCTGAAGTTTCTTCTGTCGAACTGCCCTGGAGGGCATGGTCGGCTGAGGTGCTGCAAGCGCGAGCATATTCTAAACCATTGTCGGCATATTCAATAAACTCTGGTTCAGAGGTCAGCGTCTTGACCAAATCGTACTGTTGCTCTGCAACATCATACTGTTGTAGCCCATAGCAGTAAATATGACCTCTGAGGAGATGACTACTGGGGTCATTAGGTAGCTTTTGGACTAATTGGTCTACGATTTCGGCTGCCTGATTATAGTTTCCTTGCAAGTAGGCTTTTTCTGCCTGTTGATATTCCTGTGCATAATCTGTACTTGATGCCATTTGCCTACCCTCAATAATTAATCCTTAAAAGTTAAAATTTAAAAATATGAACGGCATTTGCAATTTTTATCATGCTGCCCACCGTGCTGAACGTAGAATCGCCAACTGGTCTAACAATCTCAGATATTGTTTGTGTTCTTCGCCTTTCACCCACTCACCCCGCAAAAAGGGTGCCATACTGTCTGGGACATTGGTGGTCATTTGGATTTGTTCAATATCGAGCCAGTCCATCCCAACAATCCGATCAACAGCTAATCCGATCATAGTGTCTTGATCTTCGACAACTATCACAGGAATTTCTGGTCTATCTGTATTTAAAGCAGCTAGATCACCTAGAAATTGTCCCAAGTCGGCAACCCAAATTACTTGTCCTCGCCAGTTTAAAGTTCCCAAAAGTAATGGCGAGGCATTAGGGATGGCACTAATTCGATCTGGTGGGGTTGAGATTACTTCTCGGATGCCAATTGCAGGTAGAGCAAATTCGTTGACAGACGGAACATAAAACCGCAAATGTAGTTCACCTTCAGGACTTTGCAATTCCTGAATTTCTGGTGAGTTATCTTGACCACTGCCAGTTAAAAAGTCGAGATTGCCAACCATAAGTTCCTAGCCTCTTAATAACTGTTTAACAGTGCCAATTAGTTCTGTCGGTTGAAATGGCTTGGCAATATAGGCATCTGCGCCCTGCTTCATTCCCCAATAGCGATCGAATTCTTCGCCTTTGGAAGAACACATCACTACAGGAACATTTTGGGTTTTGGGATCGGCTTTGAGCCGCCTACAAACCTCGTAGCCATTCATCCTGGGCATGACAATATCCAAAACTACTACGTCTGGGCGAGATTTGAGGATTTGTTCTAAGGCTTCGACACCATCAGTTGCCTCGGTAACTATCAACCCGCTACCTTTTAGTAATTCTTTGATCATCGCCCGTTGTGCGTGACTGTCTTCTACAACCAGAACTGTACTCATATTTTCCTATATCAATTCCCTATGCTGTTCGTGAATCATGCCACGCCAAGAGTGCTTTAACTCTAAATATGTTAATTACTCAAGTATCCTTGATCATAGTTAACTCAAGCCAAGGTGAGGATAAGAGAAGTTTGCTTACCCCGCCCTGACATCTAGATCTTTAATTGTCTGCTGTAAGTCGGGAAATAGGTTACTGGGTTTCAACGAAGATCTTTTTTTTGATCCGATATATTTCTCCAAAAGCATTAATAATTCACTTTCTCCAAATGGTTTAGTTAGGTAGTCGGTTGCGCCTACCATCGTGGCTCTCACACGATCAATAAAGCCATCCATGCCAGTCAGCATGACCAGGGGTGTGTGCCGAAAAGCATTTGACTGACGTAGCATTGCACAAATTTCATATCCATCTAAGTCAGGCATGGCGATATCGCAGAGGATTAGTTCCGGCTGTAGTTCAAAGGCTAGAGTTAATGCTTTAATCGGATTTCTAATCACTGTGACTTGATAACCATGCTGTTGGAGGATATATTCCACGGCTTTACCGATGGCGACATCATCTTCAATACAAATAATTTGACTAACTGTAGAAGTTTGCCTAGCTTGCGATTGATGGTTTTTATGGGGGATTTTTTGATCTTGTCCCATTACCAGTTGCACCCATCCCTTTTGTAGATAAGGATAGATCGCGCCTGCTACTGTTAAAATATCTCGATTTAAATATCGGCTGAGTTGGCGTAGAGATGTTTTGCCGTCGGCACAAGTGTTAAGGGTTTCAAAAGCTTTTTTGGGCAGGGAGAGGCTTAATTGCTTGTGATTCGCAATTACGGGACATTGATGGGGAGATTGTATATAGGGATGAAATTGCTTCCACTCCTGTACTTGTTTCATAATTTTTGTAAGTAAAGGAGTAATTTCTAAGGTAGTTAGTTGGGGTGCTAATGCTGAACCCATTTCAAATATAAAGAATCCTTGGTGGAGGCTAAGTAGGTCAAATAGTGTTTCATTCACCATGCTTTGGAGGATGCTGCGTCCTTGGGCTGGTGTCAGAATATGTTTTTCCATTAGCGCCCATAAATAACCATATTCCGGTGCGTTGGTGGAGGCTATTGATGGTACTTGTAATTGATCTAGGGCTGATTCAACTCCATAGCGACGCAGGTAGTCGCGCAATCGCCACAAACTTCCGTCGCTATCAGCAGCATAGGCAATTTGTCCGTTGATCAAGAAGACTAACCAAAACTGCCCTGCCTGGGAGGATGCGCGATCGCACTCTGAGTGATGTTCTGTCCCTGCTCCAAAAATGTTCGTGTCGCCTCTGGAGCTACTTGCAGGGTAAGCGCAAGCTTCTAGGAGCAACTCTCCGGTTCGCTGACCTAACTCGATCAGTTGCAGGATGCTGCGAATATCTATTTCATTTAAGGTTCCCTGCATATCACAATCGCCTATCCTGATAATTGGGTTTGTATGTATTATGATTACTATTATCTATGGCAATTTGATTATAAGTTTTTAAGGCTTTCGATGTATTTACTCCTGCTATAACTATAATTCACTGCTTATAGGTGTATGCTAGTTGATCAGCTTGGGAATCTGGTTTTGGCAGGATGGGGATTTTGGGGTTGACAAGTGCGATCGCGCAAAGTATTAAAGATACAGCCTTGGCGCGATCGCATATTTATGTATACCATCACCATCTGCGGACGGGAAGTTTTAATTGCTAAAACTAACACATATTCTTAAAATTTTAGATATTGCAAAGAATTAATAACTCTGATTGCTTCCGTAGGACTAATATCTTTATTGCATCTTGGGTTAACTTTCCCTTCACTAAACCAATTAGCGCCATTAAAACTGTAAAAAGCTGAAAAATTCTTAGCTGTCATCCACTCAGTAGTCATTTCAGGTAAAGGAGACTGCTTGCGAAGATAATTCTCGGTATGCATTCCATAACTAAGGATGCCTTTGCCAAACAGGGGAGAGTTGTAAGGTAAGGTATGTTCTAACTCAGGTCCACTACCAACTCCGCCAGTAATAGCTTCTATCGAAAAGCAGGAATTATTTGTACGCCTGTAAGTAACTATGTAGCCTTGATAATTTTTGTCACTGGTATTAGTAACACGCTCAATTTTAAACCCCGATGGTATATAGGTAGGTATAGCTATTTTTATACCGACAGATTTCAGTATTTGAATTTGCTTAGGGCTAAACAAGGCAGTAGATTGTTGAATTTTATTATGAGAATTGCTAGGAGTATTTACTCGGTAACTATTTTTCAATTGTGCAGATGCGATCGCCATGTCGGGAACACAGGCAAAAGCTAAACTGACTAGGGTTAATAATGTGGTTGTTGTTAACAGTTTTTTCTTCATACTTTTTAAGTGTAATTTTGGTCGGGGCAAATTTCGGGAAATTCTGTTTTATTTGATAAGTCTTGTATAAATTATACCTGAATGAATTATGTAAACTTTTGATAAGTTATAGTGACATTCATAAATTGTTAATTGTTAATTGTTAATTGTTAATTGTTTAAATATCCTTTCTACGATATAATTCTTGATCATCCCACGATGCCGGATCTTCTATAGGTTCTAAATGAGTAGTAACATTAGTACCAGGCAACGCTTCACTAATTGCTAATTCAATTTCCTCGCACAATTTATGACCACGCTTTACTGTCCAATTTCCAGGTACAAGAATGTGGAAAGACACAAATTGCAGGGAACCAGCTACACGGGTTCGCAAAGCGTGAAATACAATACCTTGCTGTTGATAAGGGGCGAATACATCAGTAATAATTTTCTGTGATTCTGCTGGAAGTGCGCTATCCAATAACCCAGCAGCAGTTTCGCGTAGTAACTTCACCCCTACCCAAACGATATTAACCGCAACAACTAAGGCAATTATCGGGTCAAGTATCAGCCAACCTGTAAGTTTTACTAGCAATAGCCCTAGTAAAACACCAAAAGAAGTCCAGACATCTGTAAAGAGGTGATGTGCATCTGCGCGTAAAGTAATTGACCGTAAGCGACGACCAGCTTTTAATAGGATAGTAGCAACACCACCATTGACTGCTGTTGCTACGAAAGAAAGTGCTAAACCTAAACCTAACTGTTCGACTTGTTGGGGATGAATGAGACGATTAGTTGCGGATACAGCAATACTAGCTGCGGCGATTAATATCAATGCACCTTCCACACCGCTAGATAAGTATTCCGCTTTAGAATGTCCAAATGTATGTTCAGCATCAGGAGGTTGTGCTGCAAAAGTTAGCGCCCAGAATGCAACTAATGCAGCCGCCAAGTTTACTAAGGATTCAGCCGCGTCAGAAAATAAGCCTACGGAACCCGTCAAGTAATAAGCTGCAAATTTAAGTGCGATCGTAATTACTGCTGCACCAATTGACAAAACTACATAAGAACGTGCGTTTGATTTATTCATTTCATCCTAAGAATGTTGGGTTTCACTTCGTTCTACCCAACCTACTAACTACATTGAAGAGTATGAAACTGAAATAAAAGTTACACCTGCGCCACAAATTGTCATTAATTACTACCGTAACTGCGACTTATTTATTTTTGATAATTTTAAATAAGATCTACCTTAGAGTATAAACGACCTCCGATTGAAAATCTCTATGATGTGTTCGTGGCAATTCGAGATCACGAAATGGAAAACGTTATGACGATGATCGATTGCCAAGATGTAAATGCACCTAAATAATTCAAAAGTCCTCATAGTGCATCTGTAGAAATACTCGTACCAGCAGCTACAGATGAAGAAGCTGCGGCAATTATTCGCTCTTTGAGGAGTAAGGGATGATCGGTGATTAAAGCTTTTGCAAAAGTCAATTTTTACATTTGCGTACCTACCGTGTACGAAGCCGCGATCGCGTCTAATAGGTTAACAAATAAAATTCTAATTTTTGCAATAAGTTGTTTAATTTTCTCCCTATCTCCCTCCCCATCACTATCTATCGCTTCACTTTAAAAGGGTTTTTTATGACTTTCACATTATTATCATCAGATGTTGCTCAATCAATAGAGCAAGTTCGTCAAGCAAAAAATGCCGAACTAGAAGCGATCGCACGTTACCGTCGTGTGACTAACTACCTCGCTGCTGCTCAAATTTACCTGAAAGATAACTTTCTTGTCAAAGAACCCCTCAAACCCGAACATATCAAAGACCGCTTATTAGGTCACTGGGGAACTTGTCCAGGTATTAACTTAGTTTACGCCCACCTTAACCGCTTAATTCGTCGCTACGACGCAAACATATTTCTAGTAACAGGGCCAGGACACGGCGCACCAGCTAACCTTGCTAACCTCTATTTAGAAGGTTCCTTAAAAGAGTTCTACCCAGAACTAACTCTTGATTCTAAAGGATTGCACGAGTTTATTAAGCGGTTTTCTTGGCCTGGTGGTTTTCCTTCTCACCTTTATCCTGGTATTCCTGGGACAATTCACGAAGGCGGTGAATTAGGATATGCCCTCGCCACTTCCTTTGGCGCGGTAATGGATAACCCCGATTTAGTAGTTGCTTGTATTGTTGGTGACGGAGAAGCAGAAACAGGTCCCACTGCGACAGCATGGCATAGTTATAAATTCATCGATCCGGCTGAATCTGGCGCAGTTTTGCCGATTTTACATCTCAATGGTTATAAAATCTCTAATCCCACAATTTATGGGACGATGAGCGATGAAGAATTGCTGCATTTATTCACAGGTTTCGGTTATCAAGTGCGGATAGTTCAAGATGCTGATATAGATGCCGATCTTTATGCTTCAATGGATTGGGCATATCAAGAAATTTCTCGCATTCAACAAGCAGCAAGATCCGATCAACGCATTGCCCAACCAAAATGGCCGATGTTGATTTTACGGACTCTTAAAGGGTTGACAGGAATTAAACAAATAAAAGGTCAACCAATTGAAGGTTCTTTCCGTTCTCACCAAGCCCCAGCTAAGGATTTAAAAACTCATCCCGAAAATCTGCGTTTAGTTGAAGAATGGCTCAATTCTTATCAGGTTACAGAATTATTTGATCAACAAGAGCGCCCATTACCAGAAATTCTTGCACAATGTCCTAAAGGTGATCAACGAATGGGTTGTAACCCTCACACCTTTGGTGGAGAGGTACGGCAAGATCTAAAATGTCCAGATTTGTTTGAGTATGAAGTTGCAGTTCAAAAGCATGAAGTTCAACCAGCTTGTCAACGTGGGGAAAATCAAATTAGTAGCGTTGAACAGTTAGCTAAGTATCTGCAAGCGATAATTATACAAAATCCCGATATCTTTCGGATTTTCTGCCCTGATGAATTAGAGTCTAACTTGTTAACCAAAGTTTTAGACGTTACTCAGCGTAATTATCAATGGCCAATTAAAGAACATGATAGCCATATTGGTGCTGAGGGCGGACGGGTATTAGAAATTTTGAGTGAACATACTTGTCAAGGCTGGTTACAAGGTTACTTGCTGACAGGAAGACATGGTTTCTTTTCTTCCTACGAAGCATTCTTGGGTATTGTGACAACAATGATGGATCAATATGCCAAGTTTTTGAAGATGTCAGCAGATTATCCTTGGCGTAAACCTGTTCCTTCTTTGAATTACCTAGAAACGTCAACTTTGTGGCGACAAGAACATAATGGTTTCTCCCATCAAAGTCCTGGGTTTATTAATAGCGTTTTGAATAAAAAGGCAGAAATAGCGCGGGTATATTTACCACCAGATGCTAATACCTTAATTAGTACCGTAGATCACTGCTTGCGGAGTAAGAATTACGTTAACTTAGTGATTGCGAATAAACAACCCATGCCACAATGGTTGTCAATGTCAGAAGCGATCGCACATTGTCGCGCTGGTGCTTCTATTTGGAATTGGGCAAGTATTGATGATGGCGTTGATCCCGATGTTGTCTTAGTTGGTATTGGCGATAACACCACCTTAGAAGTTATGGCTGCGGCGCATACTCTCCGCAATGAAATTCCAGAATTACGGGTGCGTGTAATCAACGTTACTGATTTAATGGTACTTCAGCTTGAATCTAAGCATCCTCATGGTTTAGATCCTGAGATGTTTGAAGCTTTATTTACCGCAGATTGTCCTGTAATTGTCAACTTTCACGGTTATCCTTCAGTAATTGAACAATTGCTGTTTGGTCGTTCAAATATGGAACGTTTCCATATCTACGGTTATATCGAGGAAGGTACAACCACGACACCGTTTGATATGAATGTGCGTAATGGTACTAGCCGCTTTCAGATTATTAGCAAAGCGATTCGCCTAGCAGCAAAGCGCAATCCTCGCGTCGCAGTCCGCGCTAGCGAACGAATACACTATTACGAGTATATCTTGCAGGATCACCGTCGTTATATTCAAGAAAACGGCAAAGATCCAGAAGAAATTGCCAACTGGCAATGGTGTTAAGCTGTTGTGTTTCGCGCATTTTATCTTTTAGAAAGGGAGGAGAGAGGAGGGAGGAGAGAGGGGAAGAAGGTTTGATAAATTTTCTCTCAATTATAAAATGTACAAGTTTATTTGCGCGTTAGGTTATTAAGATAGAGAGGCGTATAAGTTTACGTCTCTTTGTTTTTGTGTGCAGCCATAACAAGAGTGCGATCTTCGTGTTCATGCCGTCAGGCAAAGAGCGAAACCGTATATATTGCTGTTTATCTTCCTGATTCTTAACTACACCATCCGATTTAATCATATAAAATTGTAGTTATTTATGTTTGGATGAAACCAACAGACACGCAATTAAGACAACTTTATGAATTGATTCAAGCTAACTGGCAATTGAGCGGGCTGTTATATGATTTTGCGCCAGATCCCGATAGCGTTTACCCTGGATGTTACTTAGCTATCTTTGGTACACCAATTAATCATTCTGAATGGAACCTGACGAAAGCCTATTATATTTATCCTGATGGATCTTTCTTAGACGAGGATGATATCTCTGGAGTAAATGACGATGAATAAATCAAATTTCGATAGCATGAGCCGTGATGAGTTGGCACACTATATAGTAGCTCATAGAAACACATCCCAAGGAATTGAAGCCCGCAGAGTTTTCATTCGTAGGATGGCAGATAAAGCACAGAGTTATGGGATTGATTTTCATCAACCTGAAGGTAAAGCTAAAACACATTAATAGTTAGTGCGATCGCAGTTAATTTCACTGCATTTGTGTAGCAAAATCGTGATAGCGCCAGCGCACTCAGTGTCAGTTCGCACTGTTCAAAAACTTGATTAGCCTATGAAAATTTTAGTATTAAATGCGGGTTCAAGTAGTCAGAAAAGCTGTTTATATGAATTAGCTGATCAATTACCTGATTATCCATTACAACCATTGTGGGAAGCGCAAATTGATTGGACTCATCATCAAGGAATTGCTGAAATCAAAATTAAAACTATCCAGGGAGAAGTTTTAGAGTCAGAAATTACAACTAATTCACGCCTAGAAGTAATTAACCAGATGTTTAATACTCTTTGGAGTGGTAAAACGCAGGTAATTACTCAACCATCAGATATTGATGTGGTAGGGCATCGTGTGGTTCACGGTGGACAAGAATATCAACAATCTACATTAATTACACCAGAAGTTAAAGAAGCGATCGCACATCTCTCAGTCTTCGCGCCTATCCATAACCCAGTTAATTTAGAAGGAATAGAAGCTGTTGAGCAAATTTTCGGTAATTCTATCCCCCAAGTAGCTGTATTTGATACCGCCTTCCATTCTCAGCTACCTTTATCTGCTGCTGTTTATCCTCTACCTTATGAGTATTTTCAACAAGGTATCCGCCGTTATGGTTTTCACGGTATTAGTCATCAATATTGCGCTCAACGTGCTGCCCAAATTTTAAAACAAGATTTGTCATCTTTAAAGTTAATTACTTGTCATTTAGGAAATGGTTGTTCTTTAGCAGCAATTAAAGATGGTAAAAGTATCGACACCACAATGGGGTTTACTCCCCTAGAAGGGTTAATGATGGGAACTCGTTCAGGTTCAATTGACCCTGGAATTTTAATTTACTTACTTAAACAAGAAGGTTTTACAGCCGAAAAATTAGATCATTTACTTAATAAAGCATCTGGACTTAAAGGCGTTTCTGGAATATCGAGTGATTTAAGAGAAATTCTGAATGCTATTTCTCAAGGTAACGAACGTGCAAAATTAGCATTTGATGTGTTTGTGCATAAATTGCGATCGCACATTGGCGCTATGTTAACCTCATTAGGCGGACTTGATGCACTCATATTTACTGCTGGTATTGGCGAACATTCGGCTGCCGTCCGCGCCGCCGCGTGTGAGAACTTAGAATTTTTAGGAATTAAACTTGATTTAGAAAAAAATCAACAACCAGGAATAGACCAAGATATTGCTACATCAGATGCCAAAGTGCGTGTATTAGTAATTCATACTCAGGAAGATTGGGCGATCGCGCAAGCGTGTTGGCAAATTATGCAATAAAAATTTCATTATATCTTACTCCCCTCCCCTTAATAAGGGGAGGGGCTGGGGGTGGGGTTATTCTACTACTTAGTGTCGAATAGTTTTCAAGCGCGATCGCTATGCGCCAAAACTTTCCTGCGCCCAACTACCATGCAACCCATAAGGAATATGATGCTTCAAGTGTAATCTTGCAACTACTCCTTGATTCAAATCACGCCCATCTAAAATCACCACATCAGAACGGTGGCGGGATGAATCATAAACCACAGTTAGCACCCAACCATCATCTTCTGCACTAGCACTCCTCCGAGAAACAAATACTGGTTCACTCACAAATCCTTCAGGTGCAGCACTCCAAAGTTGTCTTTCTCCTGTTTCCAAATCAGCTTTCAATATCGCCTGTAAAGGAGCATTACCGCTCTTATTATGAGCCGCACCCATAAATACATAACGGTAAGGTCTTCCCATGTGTAAGGGATGAACAAAAGGAAACTCACAACAACGGTTTTCTAACTGTTGACGCTCTACTGTTTCATTCTCTAAATTAACTGTGAACCGCCACAATTGACCTGGAGATATAGCATCAAACTTTACATCTCTAAAATCAGAATTGGGTTCGACTTCTGGCAAAGATTGATAGCAAATTGAGTCAATATAAATTTGCCCATCCTGCTCAAAAGCATTGGCATGGTGGAACACAAAACCTGATTTTGTCTCCAACATCTGCACCCCACTTTTCCCGCCTTTAGTATGGGCAAATTTATTGCGGGGAATTACGATAATTTGTGTTGATTTTTCAGGATGAAATTGAATACACTCAGCAGCACCACGCAACCCTAAAACATAAGGTAAAGGATTGATACTAACAGGATTTTGGAAAAAGATACAGTAATTGGGTGTAATTGCAAAATCGTGAATAAAAGCGAAACCAGGAATACTATGGGCGTGTTGTTCCACTACTTTGCCATTAATATCTAATTCATAAATAGTAATGGTGCTAGAAAGCCCAGGTTTGATTGAAAAGTTAACTAGGCGCGGAGTTCCGTCTTTACTACTAGGATCAATTCGCGGATGAGCAGCAAAGGCATCACCCTCATCTAAAACGCCGTCAAGGTAATCTAATCCTAGTGTTTCTAAGGTGTAAGGATCTAACCTATGAGGTTCTGCTGCTTCCCACAGCGCAAGTAATTTACCACCCCAATAAATTATTTGAGTATTAGCAATATTTTTCTTTCTGAGATCGAAAGTATTAGCAAGAACACCTCCTGGTTTTTGAGTACCAAAAACCCCACGATAGAGAATTTTGCCTGCTGCTTGTTCTTCTACAAAGCCTTGTGTACGCACAAAGCGGTTGCGATAGTGAGCGCGACCTTCGGAAAATGCGATCGCACTAATCATCCCATCTCCATCAAAAGGATGATGAATTCTTTCACCATTCACATCTAGCAAACCAGGACCATTACGAAACAAAGTTCCATTAAGTTCTACTGGAATTTCCCCTTCTACATCATCAATCCCATAATCATATTCATTTGGTTGAGATTGATAGCCTTTTGCCCATCCTTGAGCGTTAAACGGTAGCGCCTCAGTAGGTACTGCAAAACTTTCTTTAACTGGTATGCTCTGCATTGGTAATCACCTGTATTATGAGTTTTCTAAAGTTTGATAACTATCGGATAGTTGAAAGTTTTGATATTATTTCCATTCCTGTTAAGGGGGAGTGGTTAGGGCGTGTTTTCAAATTCTTCGATCCCCCCCAGCCCCCCTTAAAAAGGGGGGAGAATCCGATCAAAGTCCCCCTTTTTAAGGGGGATTTAGGGGGATCTCACCGACAGAAACGGAGCCAATAAAGTTTGAAAACACGCTCTAGAAGTGTTTTTTTTTATTTTTGGTTAATTAACCAAAGTTGACATCACTCCTCGCTTTCTTTTACCCTGCTTCTAAACCGAATAAATTCTGGTAAAAAATCCGGTAAGAAAGGCTGATCTGAAGTTTGGGAACCAGTCGCATGATGTTCTATAACTGACGCTGGCGGTAATGACTGAGCCGTTTTTTCAGCCGCAACTGCTGCTTGCGGATCAGATTCAGGTAGCCAACCTACAAATGGCAGAGGTAAAAGAGTACTGAGGTTCGTAACAACAACTAATAGCCATAGTTGCTCAAAATTAGTTTCTGTGACACCCATCCAATAGGTGATTAAAGCGCCAAATTCATGGGATAACAGCCCAGCTAAATTATTCACCGACATCAGCAAGGCAAATAAAGTCGCTTCTACTCCAGGTGGACATAAACGCGCAGCTAATACCAACACTGGCATAAACGTAATTTGTCCCATCACTGTTAAGATCACGCTGTCGCCCAAGCTAAACCAGTGATCATCTATACCTAAAGAGCGGTTGGCATGGGTAACTAACAGTAGTGTTGTCATTCCCAAACTTGCAGACAGAATTGTTGTCCAAGCAAATATTGTCCTAAAAGGAATTGTTTTTAGAAACCTTTGGAAAGCCCAAACTCCCACCAACGCGGCGAGACTTGTTACAAAACGCACCCGCCCCAAAAATTCTGGCTGAAATCCTAGCTCATTTGTAGTGAAATAAAAGAACGCTGAATCAGCACTGGGTGTTGCTTGCCAGAGAAATATGAAAGCCATAGGCAATAAAATAGATTTCTGGCTAACGGCTTTTTTTAACTGTCCTACCTGTTGCCAAACAGTGGATATGTCTGGACGTTGCTTAACTCGTTCTTCGGCAATAAACCAAGCAACTCCTGAGACAATTAGAGGAAAACAAGCGGTAACTCCAAATACTGTTCTGGTACTGAAGTGTTGGAGTAGTAAGCCGCTAGAGTAAGCTGTTAGTAGCCCTCCAACTGCTGATGCTCCCCAGCAAAGAGATTGTAGTGAACCCGCAACGCTATGAGATTCTGCTCTAGCTCTTTCTACAACTAAGGAATCTACAATTACATCACTGACAGCAACAGACAGAGAACTAAGTGCGATCGCGCCTGTAGCTGCCCATGCAGTATCAACAATTGTTGCTAAAGCAGCCCAAGACAACACACCTAGTAACCCCGATAAAATTAGATAGGGGCGACGGCGATAGCCAAATACTGGTAAACCATCGGAGATAAAACCGAAAACTGGCTTAATTACCCAAGGTAAAGCCGCAATACCCATTAAAGCTGAAACTTGTGCTGGACTAAGCCCAAGTTCATCTTTAAGGAAAAAACTTACCGCCAAACGTGCCAACCCCAAGATGCCCTGCACCATATACACCATTAATATGGCGATTAATTCAGGAGTCGGCTCGTGACCAAAAAAAACTTTTTTTACCGTAGAATCTTTAATCTCGGATAAGCGATCGGCTAAAACTACCATTGATAAAGATTTTTTAAGAAATATCAATCTTTATTATCATAGCTACCATTCCTGGTAATAATACCTACCATCGGTCAAGGTTCCAATACAGTTGCCATCCTTCAGGCGTAGATCCTTAGAGGCAGTCCGCCAGCAAACTCCAGAAATTAATCATCTGGTCGTCGCCCTAGTTTTTATAAATCTTGCTCAGAGAAATATGATATTGATGCGATCGCACCCACTTAAATTGATTTAATCATCCTTAAAATAACTCAGAAATGATATAAACCTTTACACTCAAATTACTATTAATGTGGTAAGTAAATTTTTTGGGAAATTAGTCAATAATTATCCTGATCTCACCTAATTCAGTTAGTGTATTAAAAATACATCTATAGACAGGTTGTAATTTTACTCGCTAAACATAATATTTACCTTTGCCAAAATTTTAACTTAATTTAGTTATAAATTTGGTATCCTAAATAGGCATAATTAATATTGATAAAATTTAATCTACTGATTGATAATTAAGGAGGCATATATAATGATTCAAAAAATCCTGATCGCTGTTGCTGGCTTGGGCAAATGTGAAGAAATGTTAAAAATGTTGATGGAAATCCCATCCATCAAACAAGCAAATGTCACCGTTTTGCACGTTGTGCCTCCTCAAGTTACAGCTGAGGCGATGTCTGCCAAATTGGAAGAGGGTGGCAAGATTCTCGCCTCAGCAATCCAAAACTTAAACCTAGATCCTAGCAAAGTCAACGCTAGGCTCAAACAGGGAGATCCTAAAGATACAGTTTGCCAAGTTGCTGATGAAGAAAATTCTGATTTAATCATTATGGGTTCACGCGGGCTAAAGCGCCTGGAATCAATTTTAGAGAATTCCGTCAGCCAGTATGTATTCCAGTTAACTTCTCGCCCGATGTTGTTAGTCAAAGACGATGTATATGTCAAAAGAATTAACCGCATCATGGTGCCAATAGATAAATCTAATACCGCTAAAAGCGCCCTTGGGCAAGCACTTTCCTTGCTGCGAGATATTAAAGGAGGGCAACTGGTGCTGGTACACATTAACCCTGACAAGAAAAAAGCTCAGGAAACATCAACCAGCAATGCCGAACAAGATCCAATATTAGCACCCGCGATCGCAGAAGCAAAAAAACAGGGAGTTGCTTACCGTTGTATTAGCAGTAGCGGCAATCCTGCTGAAGAAATCTGTCGATTAGCAGAAGAATCAAACGTTGATTTATTAGTGCTTGGTTCCCCAGAGCGCCGTCCCTCCATTGCTCAGAGCTTACCTGACTTAGATCGTCTACTAGGAAGATCTATATCAGATTACGTCAGGGTTTATGCCAACTGCCCTGTACTGTTAGCACGGACATCCGTGTAAAATTTGGTGATTGGTGATTGGTGATTGGTCATCGCTCATCTATAGTCAGTCTAAATGAATTGTGAAAAGCAGACCCCTCCCAACCCTCCCCTTAATAAGGGGAGGGCTAGGGTGGGGTTCCTAACTCAAATAGACTGGCGATATCATTGATAATTGATAATTGTTAATTGATCAAAACGCCCCCAGCATAGCAGTTAAAGCTTTGATAGGGGCGTTTTGCGATAAATCAAACTATCAAGAATTTTTGTTGCTTTCGCGACTAGCAGTTTGAATGTACAAAATTACTAGGAATAAAGCAGGAACTAGCACAAACAAAAGACTGGCAACAAAGCCTAGATCGTTAACTTGCATTTGCCTAATGTCTCTAATTTATTTAACTTTAACACTCACTAGCATATCATTCATTATTGGGTCAACAGTAAAAAGTTATCAGGCTGATGGTTGGGACAGGGAAGCCACATTATCAAACTGATGGCTGATAAGTGTTATTAAGCGTCTACGCATTTAAATTAGACATTTTTGATATCAAACCCTATAACCTCCCTCCTCTCTCCTCCCTCCTCTCCCTCTAAAACATACAATGAACGATACACAACAGCTTATGGCTTGGTTTTTACACTTATAGCCCCATGCACCATAGCTTGACAGGCTAACCTGTAGCTCTCAGGCTTTTTCTTAAGTTTGCGATTTTCAAACTCAGTGCGAGGCGAAAGATTTTCTAATCCTTCTACGATCTCTACAATGCAGGTGCCACATTGACCGTAGCCACCACAATTCATCAATTTTCCTTTAAGTGTATAGAGATCAATACCGTTTTGTAATATTTTCTCTCTTAAATTGGCTCCATCCGCAACGACTGCTTCCTTATTTTCTTTAACAAATTTGATGCTAGTCATTCCCGTTCCTGCTTGAAAGTAGTCTTATTAAGAATTATTAATAATTTTTGCAAATATGGCAAAGTTATATTTGCAATTCTTCAGTCAATTTTTTCCACCAATGACCAATAACCGCCAAAAAGCACAATTTTCGACCGTGAGCAAAGATTTTCTAGCTGACTGCTAATAGCTAATCTCTAACTGCTATATCTAACGAGTAATAGAAAGAGTATTGGTAGAGAAATTGCTAATAGCGCGTTGCAGAGATGCCAAGCCACGATTGTAGTCAATAATTGCCCGTAGTCGGTTGCCTCTAGCACGACTTAACTCAGTTTGGGCGTTGATTACATCGGTTTGCGTGCCTACGCCTGCATTAAAGCGCAAACGAGCCAGTTCTAAGCTTTTTGTTGCTTGTTCTAAGGCAACAGAGGCAGTTTGAATATTTTCTCTACTAGAATTTAAGTTGAAAAAACCTTGTT
Source organism: uncultured cyanobacterium (assembly GCA_963711165.1). GTDB lineage: Bacteria > Cyanobacteriota > Cyanobacteriia > Cyanobacteriales > PCC-9333 > Crinalium. The sequence continues at coordinate 22,763 of CAVQDG010000004.1, forward strand.
CTACCTGCAAACGAACTTGATTACTGACATCAGCAAAAGATGTTTCTGCGATCGCCTGATTAATTCTCTCCTGTTGCGCTCTAGCCCTAGCGGCTCCTCCATCATAAAAATTCCATGTCACCCTTGCGCCCAAATTAGAACCATCAGCAAAGCCTGAACTATCGCTCAACACATCTAAAATATTGTAGTTAGCAAATAAATTTACTTTCGGTTTTTGTTCACTTAGGGCAATTCTTTCCTGGTATTGACTAATATTGCGCCGTGCCAACTGCTGCTCTAACTCCGCACGATTTTTGAGCGCCAGGACAATACTTTGCTCTAAGGAAAGATTCCAAGCACCTGAAACTCCAATGGGATCTGCTGCTGTCACTTCCACCGTAGAAGACAAACTTAATAATTGCACTAATTGACGACGGGCAAGGCTTTGTTGATTTCTAGCTCTGACTAATTCTTGATTAGCGTTAGCAAGTTCTACCTTCGCCCTGAGAACATCAAATTGAGTACCCAAACCAGCTTTTTCCAACAACTGAGCATCGCGGAGACTTCGTTGAGTATCCCTGACAGAAGCCTCAGCAATATTGACTTGTTCATCTGCCTGTTGCAGATCATAGTAAGCATTGCTGACATCTAAACTCAGTTGTTCAGACTGGCGTTGCACATCTAACCGATTGAAACGTACTTGCTCTTCTGCTGCCCTAATACGCGACGATCCGCTCCAGAGTTCGTAATTTACTTGCAAGGCACCGTTGAAGGTAGTCGATATTGTATCTTGAAACTGCCGAAATTCCTCTGGTTGTCGTCTACGTGATAACTCAGAGTTAGCCGAATCTGAGCGAGTCAAGTCTCCTTGAAATCCTACAGTAGGAGATCTAGCTGCGATCGCTTCTCTTAAAGCTGCTTGACTACGCTCTAATGTCAAAACAGTAGTTTGTAATGTCCGATTATTGCGCCGTGCTAACTCAATTGCTTGTTGTAGAGTAATCGGCTGAACTTGATTTATCCGAACTTCTGCGGGTTCTGTGGGCAATTGCAAACGATTGGGATTGGGATTAAGAAACTCAGGAACCGAGATGCTGCCATTCGGTATTAATGGCTGGTTATTACCTGATGGAACCCTTGGGAGTTGAGTTGAAGATGGGGTTTGTGCTTGTGCTACAAGCAGTTCGTTCATACTCCCGTTCTGTATTGATGGCTGGTTACTATAGACGTAGCCAGATAGGTTAGGACATTTTTTATTCTGAAACCCTTGGGAACATTGGCTTTGAAAAAAGCTTTGGGCTGATAGCTGACTGCTGACTGCTATACCTGATGAGCTTTCTGGCGGCTGAATTTGGGATGGTATTTGTGCCAGACCGAGTTTTGTATTGCTAAGAGTGCTAATTGCACCTACACCCACAGCAATAAAACCTTTACCTACTGCGTTTATGGAATTATGAACCTTTGAAATCAGATTTTTACTCATACCAAGTTGTGTTTTATTCAGAGTGCGTGTAGGGGATGAATGTTAAATTACCACTACCAAATGTCTCCCGAAATAGAAGTCAAACATAGAGCGCAAGATTAAATGAATAAATGTGTTTCTTTCATCAGGACTTAGGCACATCCTAATGACTGTAGGGTGCGTTAGCGCTTCGCGCTAACGCACCCTACCCACTAAATAAGCTTTTTGTAAAGATTTTCATTTAAGTTTTTTTAGAACGCAGATCAATACAGATGCACGTAGATGAACGCAGATATAGACAAATATTTTAGCTACTTTTACAACAGGTGTAATTCAGCATTCATTAAAAGATTTCGCCAACAAATCAATCACAAGAATTATTAAAAGCTATTAACTTTTTATGATTTCTCATCTTCATGTTTTTCCAAAAATATCTTAACTATTTGTTGATGACCCCTACATTGCAGATTATACCGTTAAAATGCCTAATTTTTGCTTTCTATGCAAGTGTCAATCAACTCTTCTATCCCAGTTACAGGCAAAATCTTTGTTTTCAGTTGATTAGCGAGTTCTACAACTGTCAGATCATCTAAAAATTTAGCTTCATCATGTTTAAGCATTACAGAAGGAAGTAAAATAGCATCTCCTAAATCTTTTCCTTGCAGCTTATGTAGTAAATCTTGACCTGTCAACAAGCCTGTAACAGTGATATCTCTCCCCCAATAATCGCTATTTAATGCTGCAAGATTTACTTCTAAACCCTCAACCTGATTTAATTGTTGCACAAGCGGTTGAAAAGCTTTTTCGACTGCGTTACCAACTACCCAAGTAAATCTTCTGGGTGGGGAAATTTGCGAAGGTAACTTGGCTTTAGCTGTTTCCTGAAATTCTTGGAGGAAACGACGAATGGAACCAACACCGTTACCTAATTGGGGATAATCTTCGTAATGAGAGGTAGGCGGTAACTCAAGACCCGCAATTAAAAACCACTCATCAGCAATCCATGCGAAAGTTGTACCAAAAGATTTGCGGAATTTAGTTTGCAAGGAAGTCACTTGATCGATCACTTCTGCGGCTTTCTCTGGCGTTACTGGCGTTAGTTCATCAGTTTCAGGACGAAAACGGGTTAAACCAACGGGAACAACTGCTACAGAAGCAACTGCTGGTACTTCTCCTTTGTGAAATGATGCTAAATCTAACAAAGTTCGCTCTAAGTGAATACCATCGTTAATTTCAGGACAGACAACTACTTGAGCATGAATTTGTAAACGTCGCTTTTGAAACCAGCGCAACTGATCTAAAATTTGCCCTGCGCGAGTATTTTTGAGTAGACGACTGCGTATTTCTGGTTCTGTAGCATGAACAGATACATATAAGGGAGACAGTCGCATCTGTTCAATTCTGTCCCATTCCTTTTTAGTAAGATTAGTTAAGGTAAGATAACTACCGTAAAGAAAGCTGAGGCGGTAATCATCATCTTTGTAGTATAAAGATTGCCGTTTTCCAGGCGGTTGCTGGTCAATAAAACAGAAAGGGCAACGGTTATTACATTGAATTAGACCGTCAAATAAGGCTGTTTCAAACTCTAAGCCTAAATCTTCGTCATAGTCTTTTTCAATTTCAATTTCATGGGTTTTACCAGCCGTGTCGATTACTTCCAATTCTAAGACTTCATCGGCGCAGAAGAATTGATAATCGATCAAGTCGCGGGGATGTTGACCGTTAATAGAAACGATGCGATCGCCTACTTCAAACCCTATCTCATCAGCAATCGTGTTGGGAATAACTTTTGTAATTAATGCGGGACGAATTGAAACTTCACTCATTGCGGCTAAATAGGGATGAGTCTTATCCATCTTTATTTTAATAGGACTTACTTCGATATCCCCCGCGCATCCCCCGCAATTCGGGGGACTTTGAATTCCCCCCCCCTTTAAAACCCTGCTAGTTCTGATCTAGGTTTCAGGCTTTCGGTGCGTAAGTCGTACTCTTGAGAAAAGTTATCAAACCCTCTGTCCCCTCTCTCCTCTTTCCCTAAGAATCTGACTTTTCACGGGAAGCAATCAACTTTATCTCTCCCCAAATATAAAGTTTTGTAACAAACCGTATAAAAATCTATTTTTCAGCCGAAACACCTATAGGACTTACACAAGCAGAGGAGGGGTACAACTCACAGGCATATTTCTTTAGTAAAGGACTTACCCATGACAAAGGTGTTACGGCTGGGTGTCGGTAAATTTTTACCACCATCTCACACCACACACCCAACACCCAGTCTTAACAACTAACTCAAGTATGTAAGTCCTTTAATAAAGATTTTCCCAACTCACCAGTCCTCATTTTCAACAACAAAACCTTAACTTTGGAATCACAAAAGAGATGACTATGCGACGTTTTTGGCAATTAACCACAATTATAGCTGTATCTGCTTTGACTGTTCCCTTTGTGCTGTCTGCTAAAAGTGCAAATGCCCAACAAAGAATGAATGGCAGTTATGTGGGAATTGGTTTAGTTACTGGGTCTGGTGGTTCTGCTGGTGCTTTAACAGGACGTATTGATTTAAAATCAGTTTCTATACGACCTACTATTATTCGCGATTGCGAAGGCGATCTTTGTGCAACTTTATTTACACCTACCGTTACCTATGATTTCGGACTGAACCAGAATGCTAATATTTATGCGGGTGTTGGTGGTTCTGCCGCTTCATTGAGTGGTGGTGGAGAGTCTTATTCTGCGGGAACAGGGGTTGTATTGCAAGCTGGTGCAGAAGGAACTGTGAGCAAAAATATAGCCCTCTATGGTGATTTAACTTATTTTACTGATGGTGGGGCTAGTCTTTGGAAATTTGGTGGTGCGTATAAATTTTAAAACTCAGATCATGCTGATTTAGCAAAATCTATTTGTCCCCGAATTTCATGGTAAGTTTGTCCTCAAACTCGCCGCATTTCCTGTGCAGTAATACCTGACGCGGTACCGTTGGCGTATTTGCTGTATTGCGGAATGTAGAAATCTGGGGACTTTTTGATTGATACAACAGAATCACGGATACTCATCTCTGTCCACCATTGTTGCAGGCGATCGCACTCAGAGGGTAAGAAAAAATCACGATAATGCTCAAGCACACACCAACGCTCAAACCAAGGATACAACGATAGATCAACCAAGCTGAAAGATTTACCGAACCAATAACTACCATCAGTAGATAATTTACCTATTCCTTCTTGCTCCATAAATAGTAGATGATTTTTCAACTCTTGCGCCCAGTGCTGCTGTTGAGTTACATCTTGGTTTAGCAAGATTTTATAGAATGCGGGCAACAATTTATTATTAAAAAAATCTATCCAAATTCGAGCGATCGCTCTTTGTCCTGGTATTGTGGGCATTAATGGCGGTTTAGGGAATACTTCATCTAAATATTCATTAATAATTGAGGATTCCCATATACAATTATTGCCATGTTTAATTACTGGCACTTTGCTATATGGTGAAATATTTTTGAACCAATCCGGCTTATTGTTTAAATCAATTTCGATAACTTTAAAATCTATACCCTTTTCTAGCAGTGCTAACCTCGTGCGATGGGCGTAAGGGCAAGCGGCGGCACTGTAAATTTCAATTTCAGCCATATTAAAACTTACTTAATCTGTTGGTACTTATAAATTGATGCTAAACCAAGACTAGATAAACTATCACAGACTAATTTGCTATCTTAAACACCCGTAAAGGAGGATTTTAGATGAATTTTTTTGATAAATTGAATGGTGCGATCGCACGTAATCAAAGTCTACTATTTGTAGGACTTGATCCCAATGTCGAGATGCTCCCAACTCGCTATTACCCCCCAGGAGACATAGACAGCATCACTAATATTTTGTGGGACTGGCTGCAAGCCATCATCTCCCAAACGGCTGATCAAGTGTGTGCCTATAAACCTACCCTTGGCTTTTATCAAGCATTGGGAATTCATGGATTAGAACTATTACAACTTACCTTAGCTGCTATTCCTGCCGACATTCCAATTATTTTAGATGCCAAACACAGCGACCTTAATACCAGTACTATCTTTGCTAAAACTATATTTGAACAATGGCAAGTTGATGCCATTACTGTTAGTCCTTATGCAGGGCAAGATCATGTAGCCCCATTCTTAGTTTATCCCGACAAAGCAGTATTTGTTCTTTGCCGTACTTCTAACCCCGCAGCAGTAGCTTTACAAGAGTATCCCACAACTGAATCGCCGCTTTATTTGCAAGTAGTAACAGAAGCAAAAAATTGGGCTACTCCAGAACAATTAGGTTTAGAAGTGGGAACCACATCGCCTGAAGTTTTAGCACGTATTCGTGAAGTTGCTCCAGAAAGAGTTATTTTAGCGCGTAGTATTTGGTCAGAAGGCAGCAACCTAAGTAATATTTTGACAGCAGGATTGAATAAAAATGGTGACGGTTTACTTATTCCCGTTCCACAAGATATGTTAGGAAGTGATAATTTATCAGAGCAAATTCAATCTTTAAATCAAGAAATTAATCAAACCAGAAATAAAATCATTGAGGATGCCTCAACCTGTTCAGTATGGTTGCCCAATGTTTGTTTAGTAAATAAACATCCTTATTTAGATTTAATCTTGCAACTTTATGATATTGGTTGCATTATGTTTGGCGAATTTGTTCAAGCATCGGGGGCAACATTCCCCTATTATATAGATTTGCGTAAAATTATTTCTAATCCTCAAGTTTTTCATCAAATTTTAAATGCTTATGCCGATGTTCTCAAAGATTTAGAATTTGACAGGATTGCAGGCATTCCTTATGGTTCATTACCTACGGCAACTGGTTTATCATTGAGATTAAATCGCCCGATGATTTTCCCTCGTAAAGAAGTAAAAGCTCATGGAAGTCGGCGGGTAATTGAGGGTAATTTTGAGCCAGGGGAAACAGTTGTTGTCGTTGATGACATTTTGATTAGTGGTAAAAGTGCAATGGAAGGGGCAGAAAAATTAAAATCTGCTGGGTTAAAAGTTAATGACATTGTAGTGTTTATGGATCATGAGCAAGGAGTAAAAGACAGATTACGAGCAAATGGTTATCGAGCGATCGCAATTTTAACAATTTCTGAAATTACCCAAACTTTGTATGAAGCGGGACGTATTAACGAAGAGCAATATAGGGCTTTTGATGAAGTGTAGAATACATAAAGGTTTAGCCCATATTCTCTATCTTAAGGCTGAGGTTGTGCGAGCTACGCTGCGAATTAAAGCTACATCAGACGCAAGTTGTAGATGAGCGGATCGGTTTAAGTTATAGTTGCGAGCGCATAGTGATGCAATCCGCTTATCCTGTTTGCCATCAATTACCAATTGATATAGAGTTTTGTTTTGCTCTAGTCCAGCAATAATCAACAGTTTGCCTCTTTCAGTAATTCCATTGTTGCGGAGATTAATTTTGTTACAAAAATTATAAATTTACTAGCAGATAAATGTATTTAGGTTAACTTGATGATTACCAAGGATGCGGCACATAATCTTTAAGAAAATGACCATATAAAGGTTCGCCTGAATTTTCAATTCCTTGCACAATTGGAGCGTAAATTCTTGCCATGCCATCAATGATATCCAAAGGTGTATAAAAACCTCTATTTTCTTGCAAATAAGTTTTCTTTGGTGCGGGATTTTCGTCTGTAATCCAACCCGTATCTACGCTATTCATAAAAATTTTATCTTTGGCATAATCGGCTGCTGATGTTCGCGTCATCATATTCAATGCTGCTTTTGCCATATTTGTATGTGGATGGTAAATAGTTTTATGACTTCGCTGAAATTGTCCCTCCATTGCCGATACATTAATAATGAAACGTCGCTCAAATGAGGAACGCATCATCAATGGTTTAAGTTTGCTATTTAAAATAAATGGGGCAACTGCATTAACTAAATTAACCTCTAACAATTCCACCGTACTTACTTCATCTAACTTTAACAGCCAGCTATTACTAGGTCGGAGATCCACTTGTTGCCCGTCACCATCAAAAGTATTGGCGGGGAAATAAGTGTTGGTTGTAGATAGTAAATTTTCTTGATATTGCGGTTGCTTTTCCAATAAAAATGTGCTTTGGGGTTCTTTCGTAGCTAGTAAATTTCGCGCTGTGGGTGTCAAAATGTTTTGATGTTCTTCTTCTGCCAAAAGATGTTGATAAAACGCTAATGGACGTTTAATAGTTTGAGCAGCATTGTTAATAATAAGATCGAGGCTTCTTTCTGTATCTAATAAATGCTGTACAAAAGTTTCTACTGAAGGAATATGACGTAAATCTAAACCATGAATTTGTAACTTAGTATGCCACTGGTTAAAATCAGGTTCAGCACTAAAGCGGCGAACCGCATTCAGAGGAAACCGCGTTGTCAAAATTACTCTTGCACCATCGCGCAGCATTCTTAAGGCAGTTTGATAGCCGATTTTAATTCTGCCACCAGTTATCAATGCCACACGCCCAGTTAAATCAGTTTTTTGATGGCGCTTTTGATAGTTGAAAGCAGCGCAACTAGGGCAAAGCAGATGATAAAAGAAATGGATATCTGTGTAAGCTGCTTTGCAGATGTAACAGTTAGTTGATTTAGAAAGCTTACCTAATTGTGTTACTGACGACTCTGGTAAAGCTGCCGACTGGAGTTGACTTTGCACCATTACCGTCTTTGTTTTAAGATTGCGATCGCATAGTGATTGTTGTTCTCTAATAGCATCGCGTCTGATTTTTTTGCCATTTTTACAAATTTTGGCAATCAAACTTTTGCAGCGTAAACGATTGTCAATCAGTGACGGATCTTCTGATATCTGCTGTAAAACCTTTATACAAATGTCCCATTCTTCTGGTGAAATATTCATTGCAAATCGTTGCCAGTCAGAGACAGACGATAAAAAAGGGTGGAGACTGGCAGAAGTTGCACCTGCAACCTTGGGACTTGTACTCCCATGCTCTTCTATTGAGCTACAGCCCCCGCTCGCAGGTGGAAGGGGTAGGATTTGCACCTACATATCTTCCCTGCCAGAGAAGCGTTCTTCTAATTTAACTACCCTTCCAGACCACATTATAATACAAAGCGTGTCCTGTAAGAGTATTCAACAGTTCTCCCGTCTGCAAATTCCATACAGTTAATGGTTTTAAAATTGAGCCAAGCACACACTATCTGTAGCTTGCTTGCGTAAGTCTTGTTTATTTCAAGAGTGCAGTAGCCATGACTGAGTTGCTTGAACGTGCGATACTCCTGCGGAGTGCTACGCGATCGCCAAATTGAAAATGTCTGCTGATGAGCAGGATGCACTTGCCGCAATGATCCTTGAAGAACTCGAAGATGAAGCTTTGTGGGATGCCACCTTTGCAAAATCACAAAATATCCTTGCTGAACTAGCAAGCGAAGCAATGGCTGAGTATCAAGCTGATAAAACCCAACAGCTAGACCCTAAAACCTTGTGAAGTTATTACTGATGCCCTAGCTCAAAAAATAACAACTGATGGCAAGCTTGGTATGAGATCCTAGAAATAGTCAACAATGGTGAACTGAATTCTAAACAGCATGGCACAAGATCTGAAATCAACGGTCGTAATCACGGGAGCCTCATCTGGGGTCGGCTTGTACGGTGCTTTAGCACTTGCTAAACGGGGATGGCACGTGGTAATGGGCTGTCGAGATTTAGATAAAGCCCAAAAAGCAGCCGAAGCCGTCGGAATACCCGAAGGCAGCTACACCCTAATACATATCGATCTAGGCTCTTTAGAGAGCGTGCGACGATTTGTAGACAACTTCAGGGCGCGTCGTCTATCCCTAGACGCTTTGGTGTGCAATGCCGCGATTTATATGCCCCTTATAAAAGAGCCGTTGCGTAGTCCAGAAGGATACGAGTTGACCGTAACCACCAATCACCTCGGTCATTTCTTGCTGTGTAACCTGATGCTGGAGGATCTCAAAAAGTCATCCCATCCAGACCGCAGACTGGTAATTTTGGGTACTGTCACCCACAACCCAGATGAATTGGGTGGGAAGATTCCACCACGTCCCGACTTAGGAAATTTTGAGGGCTTTGAAGCAGGATTTAATGAGCCAATCTCCATGATTGATGGCAAGCAATTTGAACCTGTCAAGGCTTATAAAGACAGTAAAGTTTGCAACGTACTGACAATGCGGGAATTGCATCGACGCTATCACGAATCAACAGGCATCAGTTTCACTTCTCTCTACCCTGGATGTGTTGCAGAAACGCCGCTATTCCGCAACCACTATCCCCTATTTCAGAAACTTTTTCCATTGTTCCAGAAATACATCACAGGTGGATATGTGTCTCAGGAATTAGCAGGTGAGCGGGTTGCAGCAGTAGTTGCCGATCCTGAATACAAGCAATCTGGCGCATATTGGAGTTGGGGAAATCGCCAGAAAAAAGAAGGCAAGTCATTTGTGCAAAAAGTTTCTCCCCAAGCCCGTGATGATGAAAAAGCCGAGCGGATGTGGGATCTAAGCGCAAAGCTGGTTCGAGTTGCTTAATAGATACTAAAACCTAACCCCCTAGCCTTCTTCCCTACCAGGGAAAGAGGAATTTAAAAGCCCCTCCCCTACCAGGGGAGGGGTTGGGGAGAGGTCATTTCCATGTTTTCAACCAAGCTTAACTCTCAACACAGATCCAAGCTTTAGCTTTAAAATAATCAAAAAACCTTTGCAACTAAGCTTAAAACTGCGGTGACTCAAAACAGCGCCAAGCAAAAAACGCCAACCTGGGCAGGGCGATATAAAGAAAGTTATTACGCTTTGCTCGGATTACACCCTGCTGCTTCGGCGCTGGAAATTCGCCGTGCTTACATCACACTCAGCAAGCGTTATCACCCTGATACCACCGAGTTACCTGCCAAAGTAGCAACTGCCAAATTCCAGCAGCTAAATGAAGCTTATGCGACTCTGAGTAGCCCAGAACGCCGCAAAGTATACGACCAAAAAATTGGTTATTCTCGAATTAGTGTCATCCAGGCTCCCTCAAACTTAAACCGTCCGGTATCACAAGCCAAGTACTCATCGTCTGCTTACTTAGATCCTACAGATCGCCCTCTTTCTGCTGGAGAAATATTTGCTTTGTTTATTTTGGGTTTAACATTTTTAGGTTGTATATTGTTAGCGATCGCAATTGGACTTACTAGAGGAGAATCTGCCTTCCAAGTTTCCGGTTTAAATACTAATACCATTGCCACACCTAGCGCCCCAGTTCAGCAGTTGGTAGCTAAACCGCAAAAAGTCACTAATCGAAAATTTGAGAGCTTCTCAGCACCATCTTTTGTTTATCAACGCAAAAATTAATCACAACTTATTATGACCCTGCCACCTGCTAATACACCTTTATATAACCATCCCTTACCTCAGATTGAGCAATGGCTGAGATCTCAAGGATGTTCACAAGACCGCACCGAATTACACTGCTGGCGAATCGAATTCCAGTCTTGGAAAGCAGAGTTATTTCTCGATATTGAAGAGTTAACTGTGCGTTATCTTAATGCAGGTGAAGGTGGGCGCGATATTCAGCGATCTTTCAAATACTCTCTTACTCGCAAGGATATTGAACAAGCTGTTTTCGCAGGTCCCTAGAGAATCAATGATCAATTAACAATTATCAATTATCAATTATCAATAGACCTCTCCAGAAATTAGATATCAGTCCAAGACACAGCAAGGTTTAAGCTTAATTCTTGGAGATATAGCAATTTTCAGAAAGAGTGAGGTACAAAGTAGTGCGAGCATCTTGCTCGCTAGAAATATATAGCGAGCAAGATGCTCGCACTCCTGTACCTCATAAAGCATGAAAACTGCTATATAGCAGTTAGCTTTTAGCTTTTAGCTTTTAGCTTTTCTTAAATGCTTTGCTAATAAGGGTTTTAGTCATAAAAAATGCCTTAAGCGCCTTGGCGGTTGCTATATATAATTGTTAATTGTTAATTGTTAATTGTTCATACTTTTCCAAATCTGCGATCGCGCTTTTGATAAGCACACAAAGCACGGTGAAACTCTGAACGGTCAAAATCTGGCCACAAAGTTTCTGTGATATAAAATTCTGCATAAGCTAATTGCCATAGCAAAAAGTTACTAATCCGCATCTCCCCACTGGTACGAATTAATAAATCTGGATCGATTAAATTCGCCGTATAGAGATGTTTAGCAAACATAGTTTCATCAATAGCATTAGGTTCTAATAAACCTTGCTTTACCTGAAGTGCGATCGCTTGACAAGCTTGCAAAATTTCTTGTCTTCCACCGTAATTCGTTGCCACAGTAAAACAAGTGCCTTGATTATTGGCAGTAACCGCCATTGAACGCTCAATTTCTGCTTGCAGCGACGCTGGTAGCGCCCTTAAATCTCCCACAAACCTAATTTTGACGTTTTCCTGAATCATCTCCTCCAGTTCGCGCCGCAACACCCGCTCAAACAACATCATCAAAAAATCAACTTCTTCCAACGGACGACCCCAATTTTCCGTAGAAAAAGCATAAGCGGTGAGTGCTGGAATGCCCCAGTCTTTACAGCAGCGCAGCAAATCTTTCAGGGCATCAACCCCCCGCCGATGCCCCATAATTCGGGGTAAACCTCGATGTTTAGCCCACCTGCCATTTCCATCCATAATTACCGCTACGTGCTTAGGCAGGCGGTTTTGATCGATATCGGTTGGTAACTCTTTTAAAATAGTTGGCTTGGAAGTCATTTCTTCTGTTGAGAAGTGGATGACGGCAGACGAAAAACACGGCGTAAAATTGTCTGCCCTTTAACGAGAATTTTGCGCCCCAGACTGCGTAAACCAGGTGCGACTGCCTTCTCGTCACGGGCTGGAGAAAATTTAGCCTCCAGCAATTCTTTAAGTTTACTGCTAGTCAATGGTCGATTGAGTATTCCTCTTTCTGCCAAAGAAATTGAACCTGTTTCTTCAGATACAACAATACACACACAATTTCCGACTCTTTCAGTAATTCCCATTGCTGCTCGATGCCGTGTACCCAACTGTCGAGAAGCTGTACGATCCGAAAGTGGCAAAATTACCCCAGCAGCAATAATGCGATCGCCACTGATAAAAACCGCTCCATCGTGTAATAGTGTTGTTGTCTGAAAAATAGTTTGCAAAAGTTCTCTAGAAAGTTCGGCATTAAGTTTAACACCTGGCACCGAAAAATCGCGCTCATCTATCGGGCTATTAGTTTCCAAAATTATCAACGCGCCTGTACGGTTTTGCGACAATTCTTTTACCGCATCCACCATTTCATCAATCACACTATCTGGTTTGGGAATAGCACGACGGACAGGTTGAAACAACTGCAAAATTTGTCCTCGCCCTAGCTGTTCTAAAAAACGGCGAAATTCCGATTGAAATACCACCGCCATCGCCAGCGCAGAGCCAAGCACTAATTTTTCCAGCACAAAACTTAATAGTTCGAGCTTTAGTTGTTTACTGACTGCGGCTGCTAACATTAGGACAATTAAGCCTCGCACCATCCACAGGGTACGTCGCTCCCCAATAATGAGTAGCACTAGATATGTGAGGGCTAGAACTAATCCTATATCTACACTGTGAAGCAGTAAGGATTTAGTCCAAGCAGGGTCATAACCAGTACCCGAAGGCATTGAACGTTTATCAATTTAGCTAAAGTTGGCTGATCTGACAAAGCTAATAGCAATTAGCGTAAAGCTAACTACTATCAACTTCTCATGGGTTGATTTTATGCTATTTAGTACCTTAACCGCTTAACAGTTATCAACTATTAGATAGCAATTTACTGTTTACTGTTTACTGTTAACTGTTAACTGTTAACTGTTTACTGTTTACTGACTAAGCGTTCCGGTAAACGATCATGCCTAATTAAATCTTCGTTGGTTTCCCTTTGCAAAATTAGGTTTGCTTCTCCGTTATTAACTAAAACTGCTGCTGGGCGGGGTAAACGGTTGTAATTAGAAGACATACTGTAGTTATAAGCACCAGTACCCATAACTACTAAAATATCTCCTGCTTCAGTTTTAGGCAGTTGGGCATCTTTAATTAAAATATCTCCAGATTCACAGTGTTTACCAGCAATTGTCACTGTAACTGTCGCATCAGCCGACATTTTATTAGCAATAACTGCGCGGTAGCGAGACTGATAGGTAATTGGGCGGGGGTTATCCGACATCCCACCATCAACTGCTACATAAGTGCGAATTTCTGGAACTACCTTAGTACTGCCTACAGTATAAGCAGTAACACACGCTGTACCAATGAGCGATCGCCCTGGTTCACAAAGTAATTTTGGCAGAGGTATTTGCTGATTTTCACAAGCTTTAACTACAGCTTCACAAACACCTTTTACCCATTCCTCAATACTAGGAGGATCATCTGATTCTGTATAGCGAATTCCTAAGCCACCGCCAACATTTAATTCTGATAATTGCAAGCCATACTTAGCGGCTTTATCAAACCACTCAACCATTACACCAGCTAAATCTTGATGTGGTTGGCGCTCAAAAATTTGAGAGCCAATGTGAGCGTGTAAACCTATACAATTTAAGGCAGGATTTTTGCTGATAAAAGTAAATACTTGATCAATTTGGTTAGGATCAAAACCAAACTTACTGTCTAAATGACCAGTGCGAATGTACTCATGGGTATGACATTCAATCCCTGGAGTTAAGCGCAGCATGATTTTGATGGGTTCGCTAGAGTTGGAATTGGCGATCGCTACCAAATTCTGCAAC
>CAVQDG010000005.1:0-6958 GCA_963711165.1 uncultured cyanobacterium
CGGTCAAAATCTGGCCACAAAGTTTCTGTGATATAAAATTCTGCATAAGCTAATTGCCATAGCAAAAAGTTACTAATCCGCATCTCCCCACTGGTACGAATTAATAAATCTGGATCGATTAAATTCGCCGTATAGAGATGTTTAGCAAACATAGTTTCATCAATAGCATTAGGTTCTAATAAACCTTGCTTTACCTGAAGTGCGATCGCTTGACAAGCTTGCAAAATTTCTTGTCTTCCACCGTAATTCGTTGCCACAGTAAAACAAGTGCCTTGATTATTGGCAGTAACCGCCATTGAACGCTCAATTTCTGCTTGCAGCGACGCTGGTAGCGCCCTTAAATCTCCCACAAACCTAATTTTGACGTTTTCCTGAATCATCTCCTCCAGTTCGCGCCGCAACACCCGCTCAAACAACATCATCAAAAAATCAACTTCTTCCAACGGACGACCCCAATTTTCCGTAGAAAAAGCATAAGCGGTGAGTGCTGGAATGCCCCAGTCTTTACAGCAGCGCAGCAAATCTTTCAGGGCATCAACCCCCCGCCGATGCCCCATAATTCGGGGTAAACCTCGATGTTTAGCCCACCTGCCATTTCCATCCATAATTACCGCTACGTGCTTAGGCAGGCGGTTTTGATCGATATCGGTTGGTAACTCTTTTAAAATAGTTGGCTTGGAAGTCATTTCTTCTGTTGAGAAGTGGATGACGGCAGACGAAAAACACGGCGTAAAATTGTCTGCCCTTTAACGAGAATTTTGCGCCCCAGACTGCGTAAACCAGGTGCGACTGCCTTCTCGTCACGGGCTGGAGAAAATTTAGCCTCCAGCAATTCTTTAAGTTTACTGCTAGTCAATGGTCGATTGAGTATTCCTCTTTCTGCCAAAGAAATTGAACCTGTTTCTTCAGATACAACAATACACACACAATTTCCGACTCTTTCAGTAATTCCCATTGCTGCTCGATGCCGTGTACCCAACTGTCGAGAAGCTGTACGATCCGAAAGTGGCAAAATTACCCCAGCAGCAATAATGCGATCGCCACTGATAAAAACCGCTCCATCGTGTAATAGTGTTGTTGTCTGAAAAATAGTTTGCAAAAGTTCTCTAGAAAGTTCGGCATTAAGTTTAACACCTGGCACCGAAAAATCGCGCTCATCTATCGGGCTATTAGTTTCCAAAATTATCAACGCGCCTGTACGGTTTTGCGACAATTCTTTTACCGCATCCACCATTTCATCAATCACACTATCTGGTTTGGGAATAGCACGACGGACAGGTTGAAACAACTGCAAAATTTGTCCTCGCCCTAGCTGTTCTAAAAAACGGCGAAATTCCGATTGAAATACCACCGCCATCGCCAGCGCAGAGCCAAGCACTAATTTTTCCAGCACAAAACTTAATAGTTCGAGCTTTAGTTGTTTACTGACTGCGGCTGCTAACATTAGGACAATTAAGCCTCGCACCATCCACAGGGTACGTCGCTCCCCAATAATGAGTAGCACTAGATATGTGAGGGCTAGAACTAATCCTATATCTACACTGTGAAGCAGTAAGGATTTAGTCCAAGCAGGGTCATAACCAGTACCCGAAGGCATTGAACGTTTATCAATTTAGCTAAAGTTGGCTGATCTGACAAAGCTAATAGCAATTAGCGTAAAGCTAACTACTATCAACTTCTCATGGGTTGATTTTATGCTATTTAGTACCTTAACCGCTTAACAGTTATCAACTATTAGATAGCAATTTACTGTTTACTGTTTACTGTTAACTGTTAACTGTTAACTGTTTACTGTTTACTGACTAAGCGTTCCGGTAAACGATCATGCCTAATTAAATCTTCGTTGGTTTCCCTTTGCAAAATTAGGTTTGCTTCTCCGTTATTAACTAAAACTGCTGCTGGGCGGGGTAAACGGTTGTAATTAGAAGACATACTGTAGTTATAAGCACCAGTACCCATAACTACTAAAATATCTCCTGCTTCAGTTTTAGGCAGTTGGGCATCTTTAATTAAAATATCTCCAGATTCACAGTGTTTACCAGCAATTGTCACTGTAACTGTCGCATCAGCCGACATTTTATTAGCAATAACTGCGCGGTAGCGAGACTGATAGGTAATTGGGCGGGGGTTATCCGACATCCCACCATCAACTGCTACATAAGTGCGAATTTCTGGAACTACCTTAGTACTGCCTACAGTATAAGCAGTAACACACGCTGTACCAATGAGCGATCGCCCTGGTTCACAAAGTAATTTTGGCAGAGGTATTTGCTGATTTTCACAAGCTTTAACTACAGCTTCACAAACACCTTTTACCCATTCCTCAATACTAGGAGGATCATCTGATTCTGTATAGCGAATTCCTAAGCCACCGCCAACATTTAATTCTGATAATTGCAAGCCATACTTAGCGGCTTTATCAAACCACTCAACCATTACACCAGCTAAATCTTGATGTGGTTGGCGCTCAAAAATTTGAGAGCCAATGTGAGCGTGTAAACCTATACAATTTAAGGCAGGATTTTTGCTGATAAAAGTAAATACTTGATCAATTTGGTTAGGATCAAAACCAAACTTACTGTCTAAATGACCAGTGCGAATGTACTCATGGGTATGACATTCAATCCCTGGAGTTAAGCGCAGCATGATTTTGATGGGTTCGCTAGAGTTGGAATTGGCGATCGCTACCAAATTCTGCAACTCTAACCAATTATCTACTACAATCGTACAGCCGGATTTAATCGCTAATTCCAGTTCAGCAATTGATTTATTATTGCCATGAAAATAAATTTTCTTAGGACTGACACCTGCTTGCACAGCAGTATATAGCTCACCACCTGATACTACATCAATACCTAAACCCACACTTCCTGCGATCGCGCAGACAGCAAGACAATTCCAAGCCTTAGAAGCATATAAAACCTGCGACTGACCAGGATAATACCTCTTAAGCGCATCCTTATACTGACTGCAAGTAGTCAAAAGCGTCGTTTCATCCAAAATATATAAAGGAGAACCGAAATCCTGCACTAAGGTTGTGACATCACAGCCACCAATTTCTAGGCAGTCGCGATTGTTAACTTCAGCAGTTATAGGTAAAAGTTCCTGATTCGGTGAGCGATTTGCCGGATTTTTCGGTAGATACTGGAGTCCAGAATTTTGAACCTCAACCGTGTGAGTCGATACCATAATGTAATGTTTTTCCGAGTGAGTTATAACTGAGGGCTGAGGACTGAGTTAGCGATCAACAGTGAGAAGCAATGAGCTATTGACCGTCATTAGACATCTCCAAAAATAAATGTAGAGACGTACTCCAAAAATAAATGTAGAGACGTACCATGGTACGTCTCTACAAGGGTTCCAGGTAACGCACCTTTAATTTCTGGATATGTCTATTTCTCCCCACAATCTCCTCCTGCACGTCTAAACTAAAGCTTGAAACTTAAAATAAAGAATTCCTGATTAATAAATCTTAACTCTTCACCCCTCACTTTTAACTTAGAACGTTTTGAGCATAAATTGTCCTCTATTTTTAGTGTACAATCAATAATTGTGTCTTTTTTAGAACTTAAACCACTAAAAGCTGAACAGCTTCCAGCCGTAGTCGAGCTTGACAAACTTTGTTTCGGTGGTCATTGGACTTTAGACGGTTATCGACGAGAGTTGGAAAGTACTACCAGTCATTTATTGACTTTGTGCTTAAAATCTGCTAACGTATATCACTCGATCCAAAGTAATTACAATCCTGAAACTCCTAATAATTCTCAATTATCCGAGCTAACCGCACAACAAAGCCGCGCCTTAAGTTTATCTGGCGTAGCCACGCAGACTGAAGCAGAAATCCCATCTCAATTAATTGGTTTAGGCTGTTTTTGGTCAATTTTAGAAGAAGCTCATATTACACTGTTAGCTGTCAATCCTGAATATCAAAATCAAGGGTTGGGTAAGTTGTTGTTTTATGGTTTACTGTATCTTGCTCATCATCAAGGATTAGAGCGGGCAACATTAGAAGTCAGAGTATCTAATCAAACAGCTTTGTCTCTCTATAAAAAATTTGGATTTCAGGAGGTGGGTAAGCGTCGCCGCTACTACCAAGATACTGGTGAAGATGCTGTAATTTTATGGCGTAATCATTTAGCAACTGCTGAATTCAACAAAATATTAATGGAATGGCATCAGGAAATTAAGGCGAATTTGGATATTAAAGGCTGGAATTTATTAATTTCAGACCACCGCTTCCAAAACAATAAATAACTTTATTCTTCAAAAATCATTACCAAAACAGAAGCTATGTGATTTAAGCCAGAACTAAGCTGATTGCTATTAAATACAACGCTAGTAGGGAAACTACTACAAAATTCGGCGCTATTATGGCATCTTATACACCAGCCGAGAGATTTCCCTATGTTAGAATCAGCGTACACTGGCAAGCAGCAGGTGATGGAAAAAAGCCATGTTTGAACGCTTTACAGAAAAAGCCATAAAGGTGATCATGCTGGCCCAGGAAGAAGCACGTCGCCTGGGGCATAACTTTGTCGGTACAGAGCAAATTCTCCTGGGTCTAATTGGGGAAGGAACTGGTGTAGCCGCCAAAGTTTTAAAATCAATGGGTGTCAATCTTAAAGATGCCCGCATTGAAGTAGAAAAAATTATAGGTCGAGGCTCCGGTTTCGTGGCGGTGGAAATTCCCTTCACCCCAAGAGCAAAGCGCGTTCTGGAGTTATCCTTAGAAGAAGCTCGTCAACTAGGGCATAACTACATTGGCACCGAACACCTGCTTCTGGGGCTAATTCGAGAAGGGGAAGGCGTTGCTGCCAGAGTATTAGAAAATCTAGGCGTTGACCTTTCTAAGGTACGGACGCAAGTGATTCGGATGCTCGGCGAAACCGCAGAGGTAGGCGCTGGTGCGAGTAGCCAAGGTAGAACAAAGACTCCAACCCTGGACGAATTTGGCTCTAACCTCACCCAGATGGCAGCAGACGGTAAGCTTGACCCTGTGGTGGGACGGAGTAAAGAAATTGAACGAGTGATCCAAATTTTGGGTCGTCGTACTAAGAATAATCCAGTGTTAATTGGGGAACCAGGAGTTGGTAAAACTGCGATCGCAGAAGGTTTAGCCCAACGCATCGCTAACAACGATATTCCTGACATCCTAGAAGATAAGCGAGTCGTCACCCTAGATATTGGTTTGTTAGTAGCTGGAACTAAATATCGGGGTGAATTTGAAGAGCGACTCAAGAAAATTATGGATGAAATTCGTCAAGCTGGAAATGTCAGTTCTGGTAATTGACGAAGTACACACATTAATTGGTGCTGGTGCAGCAGAAGGCGCAATTGATGCAGCCAATATTCTCAAACCAGCTTTAGCTAGAGGTGAGTTGCAGTGTATTGGCGCAACTACCCTAGATGAGTACCGCAAGCATATTGAGCGGGATGCTGCTTTAGAACGTCGCTTCCAGCCTGTAATGGTGGGTGAACCAACAGTTGATGAAACTATTGAAATCCTGCATGGGTTGCGTGAGCGTTACGAGCAACACCACAAGCTGAAGATTTCTGATCTCGCGCTTAGAAGCAGCAGCGAAACTATCAGATCGTTATATTTCTGATCGCTACTTACCAGATAAGGCAATTGACTTAGTTGATGAAGCGGGTTCGCGGGTGCGTTTGATTAACTCCCAGCTACCTGCGGCAGCGAAGGAATTAGATAAGGAACTGCGTAAGGTTCTCAAAGAAAAAGACGAAGCAGTAAGGTCGCAAGACTTTGATCGGGCTGGTGAATTGCGCGATCGCGAAATGGAAATCAAAGCCGAAATCCGTTCCATCGCTCAAACCAAAAAGTCAGATCCTAAGAGTAGCGACGAGGCTTCACCAGTAGTCACAGAAGAAGATATTGCTCAAATTGTCGCTTCTTGGACTGGTGTACCTGTCAACAAGCTGACGGAATCTGAGTCGGAAAAGCTGCTGCACATGGAAGACACCTTGCACCAGCGTTTAATCGGTCAAGAAGACGCTGTTAAGGCAGTCTCCCGTGCTATTCGTCGCGCTCGTGTTGGTCTGAAGAACCCCAACCGACCGATCGCAAGCTTCATCTTCTCAGGTCCGACTGGGGTTGGTAAGACAGAACTTGCTAAATCTCTCGCGTCTTACTTCTTCGGTTCAGAAGAAGCAATGATTCGCTTAGATATGTCCGAATACATGGAGCGTCATACAGTTTCTAAACTGATTGGTTCGCCTCCAGGTTATGTCGGTTACAACGAAGGCGGTCAGCTAACCGAAGCAGTGCGTCGTCGTCCTTATACCGTGATCCTTTTCGATGAAATCGAAAAAGCTCACCCCGATGTCTTTAATATGTTGCTGCAAATCTTAGAAGATGGGCGGTTAACTGACGCAAAGGGTCGCACGGTAGACTTCAAGAACACCTTGCTGATTATGACCTCTAACATCGGTTCTAAGGTGATTGAAAAAGGTGGCGGTGGTCTTGGTTTCGAGTTCAGTGAAAATAAAACTGAATCTCAGTACAACCGGATTCGCTCTTTGGTTAACGAAGAACTCAAGAATTACTTCCGTCCAGAATTCCTCAATCGTCTTGACGAAATTATCGTCTTCCATCAACTAACGAGAGATGAGGTGAAGGAAATCGCCGACATCATGCTCAAAGAGTTGTTCAAACGCTTAAATGATCAGGGAATGTCTTTGGAAGTAACCGAACGGTTTAAGGATCGTTTAGTACAAGAAGGTTACAGCCCTGCTTATGGTGCTAGACCACTGCGTAGAGCAATTATGCGTCTGTTGGAAGATGTGCTGGCTGAGGAAATCCTCTCTGGTCGCCTTAAAGATGGGAACGCAGCAGTTGTTGACGTTGGTGAAGATGGAAATGTGAAGGTGGAGTTAGGTCAGAAACGAGAAGTACTACCACTTCCCCAAGCTGTTGAGTAAGTTAATAGCGCAAAATTAGTAA
>CAVQDG010000006.1:0-7562 GCA_963711165.1 uncultured cyanobacterium
CACCGATAGGAATGCACCCTCATGTTAATAATTCACCAGTAGATGCAGAGTTGATGGCAAAATTACCAACAGATGCGATCGCTTATGACATAATTTACACCCCAAAACCAACTCAGTTTTTAAAAGCGGCTCAAAGTTTTGGCGCTATAACTATTGACGGGTTAGAAATGCTGATTTACCAAGGCGCAGCCGCCTTAAAAATCTGGTTAAATCAACCAATTCCTGTAGACATTATGCGTCAATCGCTCAATCAACATTTAATGTAGAGACGCGCCATGGCGCGTCTCTACAAGGTTGTGGGCTAAGGATAATTTAACTGATTAACCCCTCCCTCCTCCCTCCTCTCTCCTCTCCCCTCCCCCCTCACTTGCTACCCATCGCCAGTTATAACGATTCCACTCATAAATTCCTTGAATCTCGTATTCCACACCACTATCGAAGCGAATCAAGCAATTAGTATACGATCGCATCCCATCCCAAGAAGCATCAGATTCACTAATATGTGTCTCGGATATCCCAACCACCCTACCAGGAAACCACTCTTCGCTATCAGGATTATTTTCTTGTACCCATTCCCATAATTTATTAGATAACTCAATGCGCGAGCCTACTTTTAGCTTTAAACCTTCACCATCCTCTTTTATATAAGCAGCTATGTGGCTTTGGGTGATCTGATTTAGCCATTGCATACCATAGCGATCGCGTATAAATTGTACTGCGCCAGAGTCGATGTTGTGCAGCCAATCATTCAATAATTGGATTTTCCAAGCACGTTTTAGCCTTTGTTGTTTTTTTACAAACTCCAAGAAAGCTTCACGTTCCTCAACCGTTAGTTGCTCTAAAGGATTTATAGTATCAGTATCATCACTGGTTGGTAAATTACTTATAGGTTTCCGAGTTAATTCCTCAACCAACACTTGCAACAGAATTTCCTTCTGCATCTCTGTGAAACTGCAAAATAACTCATCACACTGACTAAATGCTATTTGCAGCGCGGCTTCAATCTCAGCAGGAGTCATAGTAGAGATGATTATGTCCGCATGGTGACTATTAATCTATTATGATCCCAAATGATCCCAAATGATCCCAAATGATCCCAAATCCCTAAAGAGCGATCGGTAATTGATCCGCTACTGCTTGCAAAAGTTCAACTTCATTATTACTCCAAGCCCGAGGTTTGCTGAAGTGTTCACAAACAATTACCCCAACTTCTCCAGAAAGAAATTGAATAGTCACTGCTAAAATTGCCGTATAATTTAGTGATATTAAGTAATTTAAACTACTCACATCTAATTGCGAACTTTGAGAAATATCATTTAACTCAATCCTACTTTGGTTAAGAATTAACTCCCCTAAAGATGCTTCCTCCATTAACACATTTGATTTAGCTATATTTGCTATTTCAACATCAGAAGAATCCGCCACTAATTCAAAGTAGGGATCGTCAACATTGCCACGATAAACTAAAAAGCTACAGCGATGAGTTTGTAATAAATTGCGGAGAGTAATTAAAGTACTATTAATAATATTTCTAATTGCAGTAGAATTACGAATCTGTTTATTTAAACCATCAAGAAGTTCTTGCTGTTTTTTTAATTGCTGACTTTTTGCGTCGCTTTCTAGTAAAATCTCCTGGGCTTGTTTACGAGTTGCTTGTTTTTCTAAACAAGCCATGATGGCATCTTCTAATTCACTAATTGTAAAAGGTTTAGTTAAATAATCATCTGCTCCCATATTCATGCCTTGCCTAATATCGGCTTTATCAGCTTTGGCACTCAGAAAGATTAATGGAATGATAGCAGTTTCAGCAGACTGACGTAGGGACTTTAACACCCCATAACCGTCAAGTTCTGGCATCATAATGTCACAAATAATTAAATCCGGTAAAGACTCCTGTGCTAGTTTTACACCAACCGCACCATTTTCGGCTCCCATACATTCAAAATCTAAACAATAAAGAATTTCTAATATATCTTCCCTCAGAGGGGCTTCGTCTTCAATTACCAAGATTTTTTTCATTTCCCTGCACCCTAATATTTGCTTTTTAAATATAAGTTTACATTATTGCACTAGAAAAAATATTTTTTAAGTAAAAAGGAGGATTGACGGATCATAATTATCTATTTTAACTTGGGCAATTCTCAAGGGATACTTAACTGAAACTCTCTCTACGACAACTATCATAATTAAGAGTCTCGAATGTTACAGCTAAAGTAATTACATTTAATTATAATTCAAATAATCTTTTTTGATCAAAATAAAATTTGAAATAGTTTAAGCTTAAATAGCTATTTTTACCTATAAAATTAGGTATAATTTTATGTAAATGTATCATAATAAATTTAGGGAAGTAGGATCTGTTATTATAAGTTTATAATAAAGTTAATTTGAAAAATTACATATTAAAAAAAATTAAGCTCCCTCAAGAAATATTTTACCAGGGCAACTACACGATCGCACCAAAACAAGATGGATAACCAGTTTAAAGTCAGTAGGCTACAATATCTTAGCTGGAAACAGTACAACGGTACTCTAAAGATACAGTCAAGCTCAGGGCTGAATTGGAGCTTATTATTTTCTCAAGGAAGCTTAAGCTGGGCAACTGGTGGATCTCATCCCAATCGGCTTTGGCAGAGGCATCTGATTCAACATTGTCGAGAAATTATTCCTGAGTTGATTGATGGGAAATCTAAAAACAAAATTAGCTCTACTTCCGGCAATTTTAACATTTCGCAACCAGAACTCCCAGAAAGTTGCTGGCAGTATGATGGGCTAACAGCCTTATTGATCCGCGATCGCATTACCCAAGAGCAATTTGCTGCTGTGATTACAGGGGCGATCTCCGAGGTGTTATTTGATATCATCCAGCAATCAGCTATCCAATCACTAACCTATTCTGAAAACCCACCATCTCTCCAAGATCTTAAAATACCTCCAATTAATACAGATCAAGCTTTTAAAGATGTATTACAAGTTTGGGAATCATGGCGGAAATTGGGGTTTGCCAAAATATCACCTAACCTTGCACCCCTAATCAAACGACCAAGTGAATTACAACAGCAAACTGCACCTGCTGTCTATCAAGCCTTTGTCAGTCGAATTGATGGTAACAATACACTGCGGGACTTAGCAATTCAAATGAAACAAGACTTAGTGCTGCTAACGCGATCTTTAATTCCTTACATTCGCAAAGGCATCATCGGGCTAGTTGAGGTAGCTGATTTGCCTGGGCTTACTACCCAAGCCAAAGTAGAAAGCAGAACGAGTGTAACTATTACACAAAAGCAACCAGTTAAGTCAACTCAAACGGTTACAGCCACAAGTCCACTAATTGCTTGTGTGGATGATAGCCCCCAAACTTGTCAGATGATGGAACATATTTTGACTCAGGCAGGCTTTAGGTTTGTCAGCATCCAAGATTCGGTGCAAGCATTGCCCATACTGCTACAACGGAAACCAGATTTAATTTTTTTAGATTTGATGATGCCAGTTGTCAACGGCTATGAAATTTGCTCTCAACT
Organism: uncultured cyanobacterium; assembly: GCA_963711165.1. Lineage (GTDB taxonomy): Bacteria > Cyanobacteriota > Cyanobacteriia > Cyanobacteriales > PCC-9333 > Crinalium. The sequence goes on from CAVQDG010000006.1 coordinate 3,522, forward strand.
GCGACGAGTTGGGATTTTTGCCAATACACCCATGATAATTTTGACAGGCAACGATGGGCTGATAGATCGAGTACGTGCTAAGGTGGTTGGAGCATCAGATTTTTTACCAAAACCAGTCGATGCTCAAAAAATTCTGGCTGTAGTACGAAAATATTTTCCTGTAGGAGCAGTAGATTTATCTGCATCTAAGATGCAATTAAGTTAGTATAGCAGAGAATCTTATCAAATAATCACACAGTATTTTAGCTGTAGAGCAAGAGAATGTTAGTGTTTGGTTTATTAAAACTAGAGGGGTGCTGCTGATATGAATATTGTTTTAGTCGTAGAAGATTCCGCAACTGATTTAGAAGTTATTAGTTCATATTTAAAACAAGCAGGTTTATCTGTAGTTGTTGCCAAAAATAGCCAAGAAGCACAGGAAATAATAGATAAAAATCACCCAAATTTAATAATTTTGGATGTTATTCTTCCCGATCAAAGCGGATTTGAACTTTGCAGAGAATTAAAAAATAATCCCACTACCAACAAAATTCCTGTAGTAATTTCTTCATCAAAAAATACTGAGGTTGACAAATTGTGGGGAAATATGTTAGGCGCAGATGCTTATCTTACTAAACCAGTAAATAAAGTAGAATTGATTCAAACAATCCAAACGCTAATGGTTTGAAGTTGACTATAATCAACAAAATTTAATATTCTGTTAGCTGAAATTGTGGTTTAAATTAATTTACTTAAAATTGGCATAGCTAATGTTTGCTACTAATAGATCGCAAAAGAGTGATTATTCACATTCTGAAAAAAAGTTTATTAGTTTTAAGTTAGGTTTAAAAGATATAGCTTTACTTCCCTTAGAGTGCATAGCTGAACTTTTTCAGGTTTCCATAGGAGATATTTTGCCTGTTCCTGAAATTCCTAATTGTGTGTTAGGAATTTATAACTGGCGCGAAGAAATTTTATGGTTATTAGATCTAAACGCCCTCACAGGTTTCCCGGCAATTACACAACAAGAATCATTACTAACTATGATGGCAATGGTTGTGCAAGTAGAAGGTAAATATTTAGGATTATTAGTGCCACAAGTAAATGATATTGAAATGCTTGATCTGCAAAATATGAAAATACCGGATCGTCAATTATTTAAGGATGAGTTAATGCCGTTTTTGCAAGGCTACTTTATAACTAAGGATAATGAAATTTTGCGAGTTTTGAATCCTGAAGCTATCAGCCAAGTTAGTTTGTGGAGTCAGAAGTAAAAATTAAATTGTATAAGTGCGCGATCGAGTTAAAAAAATAAAGGGATCTACAATGACAATTTTTAACGAACTAAATCAAAAAATTGAAGATCAGAAATTGGCTGAGGTTAATAATACTGAGCAAAGCTTGCTTAATAATGGTTCTGCCCTAAAAGTAGAAGATGCTGTTAACCAGCTAAAAGAGGAATTAGAAGGAGATGGATGGCTGACTAAACACAATCTCAGTGAGCAGTTTGAGGAAATTGAAAACTTTATTGAAACAGTACCAAAAGAATTTAAAGATAGTTTGATAGCTGTTAGTCAACAACAGTTTTTAAATCAGCGTCAACAGCTAAAAGCGATCGCATCTCAATTGCGCTCTTGCTCAGAGTTAGACCAACTGCTAAATGTGACTGTAACCCAAGTTAGGGAAGTATTGCAATGCGATCGCGCCCTCATTTATCGCTTTGGTGCAGCAGGTGAAAAAGGTACTGTAGTCGCCGAGTCACTTAAACGCGGTTGGACACCTGCGTTAAATGAAAACTTACCAACGCTGACATTTGGATTAGATCAACCTGAAGAATATTTGCAAGGTGAAGTTGTTTTTACAGATCTTAATCACGTTACAATTACGCCTTATCAGCAACAACTGCTAGAAAAATTTCAAGTTCAAGCTAGTGTTACGATCCCAATTGCTATTGATGCCAAAATATGGGGCTTATTAGTAGTACATCAGTGCGCTGAAGCACGTCAATGGCAAGAAGCAGAAATTAACTTAATTGATCAAATCAGTAATCAATTAACTATTACGCTGCAACAAATTGAATTTTGCTCACAAATTGAACAAGAAATAGCTCAAGAAAGATCAGTTGGAAAAGTAATTGAGAAAATTCGCTCCTCTCTAGATCAAGATGCAATTTTTAAAACGATAACTCAAGAAATTCGCAACTTGCTACGAGTTGACCGCGTGGCAGTTTATCAATTTTCATCTGACTGGAGTGGCGAATTTATTGTTGAGTCAGTAGGTGGGAATTGGACAAAATTAGTCGGGGCAGGAATTAAGACAGTTTGGGCAGATACGCATCTACAAGAAACCCAAGGTGGTAGATATCGCTATCACGAAACTTTTGTAGTTAATGATGTCTACAAAGCTGGTCATTCACCATGCCATTTAGATATTTTAGAGCAATTTGAAGTCAAAGCTTATGTAATAGTTCCTATTTTTGTTGGGGAAAAGCTTTGGGGTTTATTAGGCGTATATCAAAATTCTGCACCTCGGAATTGGGAAGAATCACAAGTAAAATGGCTCAATCAGATTGCTGGACAATTGTGGGTAGCTCTCCAACAATCTGATAACCTAAAGCAGATGCAAGCGCAATCTGAGCAAATAAGGAAAGCATCAGAACGCGATCGCACTCTGACTAAAGTAATTAATCGCATTCGTCAAACATTTGACTTAGACACAATCTTTAAGACTACCACCCTAGAAGTAAGGAATTTAATCAAAGTAGATCGGGTAGCAATTTATAAATTCCGTCCCGACTACTTTGGAGACTTCATTGCAGAATCAGAAGCACCAGGAGAACCGAAGCTGGCGGGATTAGATCGCCTAATAGCTTGGGAAGACCCCTATTTAAATGAGCATCAAGGCGGTAGATTCCGTAATAATGAAGTATTAGTAGTAGATGATGTCTACAATGGCGGTTTGACGGATTGCCATGTGGAAGCATTAGAATGGTTCCATGTGAAAGCTTGTGTGGTAGTAGCAATCTTTAAAGGGAAAGAATTGTGGGGATTACTATCTGCCTTCCAAAATAAAGAAACGCGCCATTGGGAAGAGTATGAAGTAGAGTTAATGCTACAAGTGGCTGCTCAAATTGGGGTAGCGATACAACAAGCAGAATATTTGCAACAACTACAAACACAGTCAGCAAAATTAGCAGAATCATCAGAACGCGATCGCACTTTAACTAAAGTAATTAATCGCATTCGCCAAACATTTGATTTAGACACAATTTTTAAAACTACTACCCTAGAAGTGAGGAATTTAATCAAAGTAGATCGGGTAGCTATCTATAAATTCCGTCCCGACTACTTTGGAGACTTCATTGCAGAATCAGAAGCACCAGGAGAACCGAAGCTGGCGGGATTAGATCGCCTAATAGCTTGGGAAGACCCCTATTTAAATGAGCATCAAGGCGGTAGATTCCGTAATAATGAAGTATTAGTAGTAGATGATGTCTACAATGGCGGTTTGACGGATTGCCATGTGGAAGCATTAGAATGGTTCCATGTGAAAGCTTGTGTGGTAGTAGCAATCTTTAAAGGGAAAGAATTGTGGGGATTACTATCTGCCTTCCAAAATAAAGAAACGCGCCATTGGGAACAGTATGAAGTAGAGTTAATGCTACAAGTAGCTGCTCAAATTGGTGTAGCAATTCAACAAGCGGAATATTTACAGCAGCTACAAGCGCAGTCAGCGAAATTAGCAGAATCATCAGAACGCGATCGCACTCTAACTAAAGTAATTGATCGCATTCGTAAGTCATTCGACTTGGAAACTATATTTAGAACAACTACCCAAGAAGTCAGAAGCTTGATCAAAGTAGATCGGGTAGCAATTTATAAATTCCGTCCCGACTACTTTGGAGACTTCATTGCCGAATCAGAAACACCAGGGGAGCCAAAATTAGTCGGACGCGATCGCCAAACAGCATGGGAAGACCCCTATTTAAATGAACATCAAGGTGGTAGATTCCGTAACAATGAAGTGCTAGTAGTCGATGATGTCTACAATGGCGGTTTGACA
>CAVQDG010000007.1:0-18143 GCA_963711165.1 uncultured cyanobacterium
GTTACATAAAAAGTAGAGATGACAATCTCTACTTTTTTATTTATAGAATTTATATTTGTTCTAAGCTGTTGTGTTTCTAAATGTAGGCAATTTATTTTAAAAATAGCAACGGACAGGGCGCTTAGGACAACGATTAAATCTTCATTAATATCTGCGTAATCTGCGTCCATCTGCTCACATCTGCGATAAAAAAAATTGTAATTGATAGCAATAAATTTAATGCCTTAACCGCCTTGGCTACAGCTATAATTATTCACAAAAATGTTATTGTTATTGGCAGAGGCTTCATCAGTTTAGTTTTAGTTAAAGATAAAAAGGAGACCTCAGTTAAGGTATCAAGAGGAAGGGAAAAAAGTATGACAGAAGTTTTGCATTTTACAGGCTTTATAAAAGGAGTCGCTTACAAAACATATCTGGCGGAGAAGGAGAAATTAAAAGCAATTAAATTAGAAAATTTTGATGCTAATACATCTCCGTCCTATGGAATAATAGATTCAGATGGAACCAAAGTTTCTTATTCTAAATGGGTATCGCCCAAGAGAACTAGAAGTTACCCGTTCGCCAGAATTTATAATACTTACAATTTCTCTAAAGTTATAACAATTATTCCAGTTTTAAAAGACGAGGGTAGTGACGGCGATCGAGATCTGATTCAATATTCAACCTTTTCATGGATGAATTTACTTAATATTTATATTGTCTTAGCGTACTACGATGGAGCGGAAAAAAGCTATAAAAAAGATCAGGAAAATAAAAACAAATTAACCAAACAGCAATTTAATAATGACTTTATTAAAGCGCAAATTGAAGAAATCTTAACTTATCACCAAAGCGCACTTCACTGGAATAGATCATTATTAGAAAACAAATTTGCACAGACTTTTGAAAAAGCATTAGATTCTTATGAGAAAATTTCTACAGAAACTAATGTCAAAATCCATTCTTCTCAAATTGCCCGTAAGACTTTAAAAAAAATTCAAGAAGATTTTGAAGAGTTTAAAAATATTTCTCACAAGGCTTCCCAAAGTGCTAGTAAGAGAGAGGCTCTTGTATCCCATGAGTTGGAATATTTAGTAGATGGGAAAAAGTCTACTTTTAGTATTACAAACTACCTGGGAGGAGTTTATTACTTAACACCAGATGAAGTTATTGATGAAATTGATAAAAACAATAGATATATAATCCAAGAATCTAAAAATACTTCTGAAAGTAACTTCCCCAAACTGCCGGATATTCAAGATGGCTTATTTAAGTTAATCTTGTTTTCAAACATACATGAATTAAAATTGAATGATCAGATAGTAAATTTTGTTACAAAGCTCAAATTAACAGGAAAAAATGTCAATGACTCTCTTGTTCTCCCGGCTGCAACAGAAGTGCTAGAAGTCTTTCTGGAAAAGAATACAAGCAATTTTAGTAAAACAGAAAAGACAATTATTAGGAAGCTCGTTTTAGAGGTAGGCAAAAATCAGAATCTTCTTATAGAAATATCAGGAAATTATAAAAATGAAAAAAAATAGAGAATTTTTAATAAAAAGCCCATTACGCTATCCTGGGGGTAAATCAAAAGCTATTCCACAAATATCAAAGTACTTACCTCCCAATTTTTCTGAATACAGAGAGCCTTTTGTTGGAGGCGGAGCTTTATTTATTTTTTTAAAACAAAAATTCCCAGAGCTTAACATTTGGATTAATGATTTAAACACTGAATTATTTCTATTTTGGAAATATGCTCAAACAAATTTAAGTGAATTAATAGAAGAAATACGTAGGGTAAAAGTTACTGAAACCGATGGGAGATTACTGTTTCAAAATTTAACTGAGGTTAATGTAAAAGAATTATCCAATTTTGAACGTGCAGTTCGCTTTTTTGTTCTTAATAGAATTACCTTTTCTGGAACTGTAGAATCAGGAGGATTTTCTCTAGAGGCTTTCTATAAACGTTTTACTGATTCTTCTATAGATCGTTTAGCAGTATTAGATAAAATTTTAGATGGTGTTACAATTACCAATTTAGATTATAGTGAACTTTTGAAACCTCTAGGCAAAGATATATTTATATTCCTAGATCCTCCGTATTTTGTAGCTACAAAATCAAAGCTTTATGGGAAACGCGGTTACCTGCATACTTCTTTTGATCACAAAAGATTTGCTGATGAGCTAAAGCAATGCCCCCACCAATGGCTGGTTACGTATGATAATTCAGTTAAAATCAGAGAAGATTTCAAATCTGTTAATATTGTTGAGTGGGAAATGCAGTACGGCATGAATAATTATAAGCAAACAACTGCTGCTAAAGGTAAAGAGCTATTTATTGCCAATTATCAAATAAATCAGCATGACATAAAAACAAATGAAAATAGTATTGAATCTAGCAATTTCAAGCAATTAAGTCTTAATTTATTTGCTTGATCAGTCTAATAAGGTTGGATGTTATATGGTTTCTGTGGAAGATATAAGCAATGCTAACAATTTAAGTCAACAACGCCGTCGATGCTGGCTTTATAATGTTGAACAAATGCCATATAAAATAGCTTGGGAATGGCAGCGATCGCTTGTTACTGAAAGAATCAATAATTCTCACCTTGATGATGCCCTAATATTACTAGAACATCCGCCCGTTTATACTCTCGGACAAGGCGCTAGTCTAGACTTTATAAAATTTGACCTTAATCACACTAATCAGGAAGTACATCGCATTGAGCGAGGTGGTGAGGTAACATATCATTGTCCTGGTCAGTTGGTAGGATACCCAATTTTAAATCTAAGATATTATCGACAAGATTTACATTGGTATCTGCGACAGTTAGAAGAAGTGTTAATTTTAGTACTCTCTGTTTATGGGTTAAAAGGTGATCGGATAGCTGGTATGACAGGGGTATGGGTAGAAGACCGCAAAGTTGCTGCAATTGGGATTAAGGTAAGTAAATGGATTACTATGCACGGTTTTGCCTTAAATATTTGCCCTGACTTAAGCGGTTTTGAGCAGATAATACCCTGCGGTATTGTAGATAAAGCGGTCGGAAGTCTGGAACAGTTTATCCCAGAAATTGACTTTAATCAGGTACGTCAGCAGGTAGCATTAGCTTTTGCTGAGGTGTTTAATGTGGAATTGGTGAAAACAAATTAACAATTAACAATTATCAATGACCAATTAACAATTATCAATGACCAATTAACAATTATCAATGACCAATTAACAATTATCAATGACCAATTAACAATTATCAATGACCAATTAACAATTATCAATGACCAATGACCAATGACCAATGACCAATGACCAATTACTAATGACTGTTGAACGATGAATCCAGAACCTGAAATTCGCCGCCTATTAGATGTGATGCCTGCTTCTGGTCGAATGCTGACTAAAATTGTCAGTAGACCACAGCAATCGCAGGTAATTGATACGCCATTTCCCTTACCTTGGTTTCAAGAAAGACCGATTTTCATTAATTTTGATTTGTGGCGACGTTTATCTAAGCCACAGCGCGATTTAGTTATTTTAAGTAGAATTAGCTGGCTGATGAAAATTAAATGGTTTAAGCCAGATTTATATCAAGGTATTGTAGTGGCGGGGATTTTGGGAGGAGTGGTTGAGTTTGTCCAAGCCGATGCCGTAGGAGTGATAGTTGCTACAGGATTAGGCGCGATCGCACTGACTCAAATCTGGCGTAATAATCATAGTACTCAAACTCTGCTAGAAGCTGATGCTGCCGCCCTGAAGGTAGGACAAAGACGCGGTTATTCTGAAACAGAAGCAGCACAGCATTTATTGTCTGCTATTGAAGCGATCGCTAAAATTGAAGGTCGTTCTAGTTTAGATTTTACCGAATTAATTCGCTGCCAAAACTTGAGAGCGATCGCGGGTTTGTCCCCTGTGGGTGTTCCCGAACAAGTCAAGCAAGAATAATTTGATAGCAAACGCCTATTTTGCTTGACTTTAGATAACTCTTTTGGGGATATATTTCACAATTGCTATAAGTTAAAATTATTTTGCCGTTTGTTAAATTTTTATAAGATTGAGATTTATCATAATTTTTATGTTAAATTATCATCAAAAATCTCTACAGGGAAAAAATAATAAATAAAATTTAAGGGTAAATCAAAATAAAAATTAACATCAATTCCTGATAGTTTTAGGTTAAGTTAGAATTAAATCTAACTCTCAACCAGCGAATTTTAAAATTAACTGATTGTATCGATAAAACCGCACATAAATTTAGTGATTTGGTAGTGGTCGCTAGTTTACTTTATCTTCAAGCTTCCTAAGAATTTACATCCAGCAATTGCAGTTATCTCGCCTCAAATAAATATCAAGATCAGCAGTCCAATCAATCATCAAAAAAAGGCGTGAAATTGTGTTACGCCTCCTCTTATAACACGGAGTATCAATGGTAACCAGAAGGCAATTTTTAGTTACAAGTGCAGCCGCGGGCGCTGGATTTATTGTTCCAGCAATGCTTACTGGCAAGAGAAGCTCTGCACAGACAACTTATGCGAATCCACCAAAATTTACCGACTCTTTGCCGATTCCGTTTGCACCGTCAACAAGTTTGCCCTCTGCTTCTACATTAACGATCAAAAACACTTCCCACTCATTTCATAGCAGCCTACCAGCCGCTCCTGCCTTAGCTTACAACTATCAAAACAACCAGAATTTAACGCTACTTGGTCCAACTTTACAGGTAACGAAAAACTCACCAGTTAGTATAACCTTTAACAACAACATTGTTGGAGGTCACCCGTTGGCAAGTGCGATCGACACGCATTTGCATGGACCCAATCACGCAAACGACAAAAGCAATCCACGAACGGCTGTGCATTTTCACGGCATCAACGGCGCACCAGCAGACGATGGTTACCCAAGCGATACTTTTACACCAGGGCAAAACTACACCTACAACTTTAACAACAAACAAGAAGCCGCAACGCTGTGGTATCACGACCATGCTCTTGGGATCACTGGCATAAATGTGTTGGGTGGTCTAGCGGGATTATATTTAATTAGGGATGAAGACGATCCCGCAGGTGGCGGTGGTCCGCTCGGTCTCCCTGCTGGAGCGCCTTATGAAGTGCCGCTAGTATTACAAGATCGGTTTTTAAAGCCTGACGGCTCAATTTATCACCCACCCTACTGGGAAGTTGAGTATATCGGCCCTGTTGCCACAATCAACGGTAAGGCATGGCCAAACCTAGATGTTGAGCGCACCTTGTACCGATTCCGCATTGTCAATGGCTCAAGCGCCCGAACTTACAACCTGAAACTGTCGTCTGGACAAAAAATCATCCAAATTGGTGGTGACCAAGGATTTCTTAACGCTCCGGTGTATTTATCAAATCTGCTACTTGCTCCAGCAGAACGGGCGGACGTGCTGGTTGACTTCTCCGACAGACCGTCTGGAGAAAAAATTGTCTTACAAAATAGTGTTGTTTCGCCGTATCCGTTTGGTAGGGTCAGTTCGTTCTTATCAACATACGATCAACTGCCCCAACTTATGCAGTTTACGGTCAAATCAGGCGCTGCCAATAAAAAAACAATTCCTCAGCAACTGCGATTAAATAAACCTCTGATTCCGCCTGCCACTAGCTATCAACCAAAAGTTACGAAGCAGAGGAATTTAACTTTGGTAGAAGTCAATCAAGGTGGACCGATTTTGTTACTGCTGAACTATCTGTTCTGGCATGAGGCAGAAGACAACGAGCAGTTCAGGGAGCGACCCAAGGTCGATACTGTGGAGCAATGGAACATCATCAACCTGCAACCAGTTTCCCACCCGATGCACTTGCATCTGGTTCCGTTCCGCATCCTTAACCGACAGAAGCTCGATACAGCCAAGTACCTGAAAGCATACTTGGCAACTGGTAAGCGTACATTAATGCAACCACAAGAAATACGCGTTCCAAATCCTCAACTTCCAGACGGTGGAAATAACATCGTCACACTAACGCAGGTGTCAACTAACTACCCGCCACCTAGCGCCGACTCCTATGTAGTTGGTTCTCCCAGACCGCCAGCACCAAACGAAGCTGGTTGGAAAGATACAGTAATAGTCAACCCAAACGAGGTCGTGCGCCTAATTGTGCCATTTGGTGCCAATGCTGCGGGTAATTTGCCTTTGCCTTTCGGTAACTCGTATACTGGACGTTATGTGTGGCACTGCCATATGCTGGGACACGAAGACAATGAAATGATGCTGCCCTTTGAGGTGATACCGTAACCAATACTTAAGGCAGGTCAATCAGTTTTGCTGACCTGCCTAAGTGGGTAGGCAGACTAAAATTTACCCGACTGTTATTAGTTCTCAAGGTAGCTTTTATGAAAGTAGTTTCCATCCTAGCTATTGGTGGTGCTTGCTCAGTTTCCCTGAGTTTGCTGGCTAAAGTTGATTCGGCTTTTGCAGTAAATGAGAATGGCAATAATAACTCTTTTGAAACCAGACAAATTATTTCTGGTGATAATACTGTAGATGCACTACTTGACCCAGGGCAAGTTGATTTTTTCTCATTCTCAAATCTCAATGCTGGAAAATTATTTGATATTAAAGTCGATTCAGACCAAGTAGATTCTCTGCTAGGGTTGCTTGATGATACTGGTAACAATAGCTATAATATCAATGCGTTCAACGATGACAAATCTGACGTTAGTATTTTATCTCAGTTAACAGGAAAAGTACCGCAAACTGGCATACTGAATTTCGGAGTAACTGGGGCGAGAGATATCACGCCTTTGATGATTAATCCTGATACGGGAGTAGCTGAAAGCTACCAAATAGGAGGGTCTCACAATGAATTTGGTCCCTATACACTGTCATTAAACACATTTGATCTACCCCAAGCTTCTACAAACCCAAAGTTAATTAATGGTGGATTTGAACAAAATAATTTTGGTGGATGGGCAACTTTAGGCGAAACCAATATTGATAATCAGCAGTCAAATTTTGGTAGTGGACCAACTGAGGGGAACTTCCAAGCTTTATTGTCAACTGGTGATGGCGCATTTAATAACTCTATTCTGGAAGAATTCTTAGGGTTAGGTCAAGGATCACTAGATGCACTTTTGCCTATCCCATTACCACCAAGAGCATTGATTGGACAACCTCCACATGGCTCTGCTATTCAACAAAAATTTGCTGCCAAGGCTGGACAACTTTTAACTTTTGATTGGAATTTTCTTACGAATGAGGTAGCAGGTACTGATGTAGGTGCGGCTCTCCCAGATTTTTCCTTTGTGTCGATCAATTCTGAAGCTAATTCTATCAGTCAACTTTCAACCCTGGGTCTGGCTTTTGTTTTTGATCCTACAAATAACCCATTTAAGGAAACTAATACAGGGTTTTTTCAGGAAACTGGTTTTAATACTTTTTCCTACAAGATACCCACGGACGGAATATACAGTTTGGGACTTGGGGTATCAAATAAGTTTGATAACTATGTTGATTCGGCATTATTAGTTGACAATGTTCAAGTTGTCCCCGAACCAAGTTCTATATTCAGTTTATTTGGTTTTGGTGTTTTAGGTGCAGGTTCATTATTGAAACGTAAGCAACGGCAAAAAGCAGGTGTGGTCAAAAGTAGTTAGTAATTGAAACAGTAAACAGTAAACAGTTAACAGTTAACAGTAAACAGTTAACAGTAAACAGTTAACAGTAATCATGCGTATGGTGGGGGATTCAAACCCGCCCCTAAGCGCGCTCCACAAAGATTAAAAATTTAGTGGGGGTCTTAAACCCAAGGATAAAAACACTCACTGTTTACTATTAACTGTTTACTGTTTACTGATTATTAGGGCAATTTGGGCAAATAGACGCGCCACGGCGCGTCTATAGATTATGTGTGATTAAACGAACTATTAACTAGGGAGTTCGGTATTGGAGTGGCAGTGATACAGCTTGTAATCATATCCATAAACTGGGGGGAAAGATCGAGTATCAGCAAAACAATTTTGTGCTTTTAAATCTACTGGTGCAGAGAAATTCATTAGCCATAAATCAACTGGTTGTGGTAACTGATTTAAGGTTTGTTTCAGAATATTACTAGCTCGGCATTCTTTACCTTCACAACGATTCTGATTTTGATGGGCTAAAAGAAACTGAGCATTTATCGGTTTTGGTGAATTGGCTATCTGTTTTATTTCCCAGCCTATTCCCATCATTTCTCCAGTTTGAACAATACTGTTATGGGTTGTGGCAATTAGTACTGGTACTGATGAGGTTTGTTGAATTATTGGTACTAAAATATCAGGTCGATAATATTTGCGATAACCAAGATTGCTTACTACTGTTATAGCACTTAACAATCCGATTAACCAAATTATTGCTACGGCTTTTTTTCCTGAAGTTATAAGCAAGCTGCTGGAGGAAAAATTTAGCCATCTGGTTGAATTGTGATTGCTTACTTCTTCCCAAGATACAGCCAAGCTTGCCCCTATTAATACGATGACGGCAGGAAAGTAGACAAAGTTATATCTAGCACCGCGTGTGATATCAAATCCTAGACCATAACTAATTATAAAAAATAAAGCGATCGCACCTAAAACAAAGATACCTAAAACTCTTATTCCTAAACTTGTTGATTCCTGCTCTAATTGGGTTTTTAAACCGCGATAGAGGATAGGTAATGCCCAAATAAAAAATATTAGCATCAACGCGCCAGAAGCAATTACTACTGTTAAAGATGGTGCTTCTACTGGTAATAAAGCAATCATGGTAATCCAAGCTGCGATACTCTGAAATATGGGGTTAATCCATTGTAAAAAATTGCGATCGCCACTTTCGATCCATTGAGTCATTTCACTTTTATAAGTGTGTTGCCAAACTAGCAACCATACTAAACTTCCTGCGAATGTTCCAGCAGCTACTACATATATTCGTCGCCAATTAGAGGGGGAAATATTAGTTTTTTCTACACTAACATCTGACTGATGAGCCTTATTCCACCAAGCGAGTACTATTAAAACTATTACCTCTGCACAAAGGGTGATGACAAAAAAGTAGTGAGTTGCAATTCCTAAACTGTTAATTATTACCCAGCTAAGTATTAACCAAATTGGGATATTTTTCCGTTGTTGAAGGTTTTGAGCAGCAATTACTAGACAACAAACAGAAGCAATTACCCATAAAATGCCCAGTGTGTAATGACGCGCTTCTTGAGCAATAAAAATCCCATAGGGAGAAACCGCCATCATAGCAGCAGCTATTTGCCCTATCAGTCGGGAACGAAAGGCAGCAATTCCCAAAAAATACACGCCTAGAATAGAGGCTACCCCAAAAAGTGCCGGAAGCGATCGCGCTCCCCATAGAGAAATTAATCCATCTTGTGGGGGAAATAGTTGTATCCACAGGTGAGATAGTACAAAGTAAAGCGGTGGATGGTGATCTTCTGCTAATAAGACATTAACTACATCCCCAATACCTGCGCTATTGTTGGGTTGTAGCGGTTGCATTAAGGCATCAAGTGCGATCGCAGAGTCAAGTGGTACTGTTTTAAAACTATTACCCAAACTCAACACCATCGTCACAAATTCATCTGTCCAAGGGGACTTGTCAGTTAACTGGGTAAAACGTAAACTACAACCAATTATTAGCCACAGCAACAGCAGCAATAACTGAAATTGTGATTTTTTGAATAATTGATTATAATCGGTTTTGACAGTAGTTTTAATTTTCATTTGAATTAGTTATTAACATCAGTTACTCATTTTTATGAACTTAAGATTTAAATAAAAATTCCACTTATATAATTAGGCGAGGAGATGTAATTTCATAATTTATTACTCAATTATCATAACAACATCTGCAAAATACTTGTCTTTTAATTGATCAAAAAATAAATAATCCTCTAAACTTGCTGAATTAAGAAATGATTTACAGATTGATCGCAAAAATGTCTTAAAGTTAAAAAAATTTTTTATGATATGTATATAATAATTAAATATTCCAATTTTAGATTAAAATGCTGTTATCAAATTCATTAGTTGTTGATACGGTTTTAGGAAAAGCACTAGCTGGGAAACAATTATCCTCACAAGAGGCAGTTTTACTATTAAAACAAACAGAACCTGGTGCGATCGCCGACATCAGACAAACTGCTGACGAACTACGACAAAAGCAAGTAGGCGATACAGTCACTTATGTAATCAATCGCAATATTAATTTTACTAACATTTGCGAGCAACACTGTAGTTTTTGCGCCTTTCGTCGAGATGAAGGAGAAGACGGCGCTTTCTGGTTAGACACCCGGCAAATTATTGAGAAAGCCTCTGATGCAGTAAAACGCAGTGCAACTGAGATTTGTATGCAGGGGGGGCTAAATGTTAAAGCTAAACTGGATAATGCTTCTTTACCTTATTACATCCAATTAATCAAGACAATTAAAGATCAATTTCCGCATCTTCACCTACACGCTTTTTCACCCCAAGAAGTAGAATTTATTGCCAGAATTGATGGCATCAGCTATGCAGAAGTGATCTCAGCTTTACGAGATGCTGGTGTTGATTCTATGCCTGGAACTGCTGCGGAAGTTTTAGATGATCAAGTGAGGCAGATATTATGCCCAGAGAAAATTAATTCAGCTACATGGTTAGAAATTGTACAAACAGCACATAAACTAGGCGTACCGACTACTAGCACCATGCTATCTGGTCATATAGAGACAGCAGAGCAACAGATTAAGCATTTAGAATTATTGCGATCGCTCCAACAAACAACCCTTGACAAAGGTTACCCAGCTTATATCACAGAATTTATTATTCTACCTTTCGTTGGTCAAGAAGCTCCTAAACCATTACGCCGTCGTGTTGGAAGAGATCAACCAATTTTAGAAGATGCCTTACTACTAACAGCAGTTGCTCGGATATTTCTCGGAAATTACATTCCTAATCATCAACCAAGCTGGGTAAAACTAGGTTTAGCTGGTGCTACAGAAGCTTTGACATGGGGTTGTAACGATATTGGTGGCACATTGATGGAAGAGCATATTACCACAATGGCTGGGGCTAAAGGAGGAACCTGTATGGAAGTAGAAACATTGCTGATGGCGATCGCATCCTTGGATCGTCCTGCTCAACAAAGGGATACGTTGTACCGCGCTATACCGAATTAATTAATAAGATATCCTAGCCTTAGTCAGAAAAGTTATCAAAGCCTTTTCCCCTCTCTCCTCCCTCCTCCCTCCTCTCCCCCCAAAACAGAAAACTTAGAAACAAGAGCGGCTTATTAATGAAGCATGGCACAACACCACAACGACTGCTAAATTGGCAATTGCACTGCCTTGCTAGTAATCCGTCCATGCTGAAAAAAACTAAACCTTCCCAGTGGCTGATAGCGGCTGTTGTTTTGCTAATCGGTGGGGGAGCAGTTGCTTACTTGTTAATGGTACAACGCAAAGATCAGTTGGGTAACGTTCCCATTGGTGCTGAGTTGATTCCCCAAGACACCTTAGCTGCTGTAGCGATCGCAACCGATCAAGAAAAATGGCAGCAACTACAAGAATATGGAACCCCCCAAACCCAAGCTCTTCTAAACAAACAACTGGCAACTTGGCGCGACAAATTCCTGACAGCCAACGGCTATAACTACCAGCAAGATATTAAGCCTTGGCTGGGTAAACAAGTAATGATTGGTTATTTGGCATCTGGAGCATCAACCACCACACCTTTAAGTCAACAGTCGATAGTGATGGTACTGCCAATTGAAGATCCCCTGAAAGCACGGCAGCTATTAGATCAGCCAAGATCAGCTAAAGCCAACCAATTTGTAGAACGAACTTACAAAGGAATCAAAATTAAAGAAATACAAGACTCTACTTCCCAGTATGTATCAACGACAGTACTGGGACGTTCCTTAGTCGTGACGACAGAACCAAAAATAACTGAGCGTGTAATTGACACTTATCAAGGTCAACCCTCCCTAGCTACTACACCTGGGTATAAAGAGGCGCTAGGTCAAATAAGAGCAAATCAACCTTTCGCACAGTTATATTTAAACGTACCAGTAGCCGCAGCTAAAGCCGCCGCCAGTTCAGCGAGATCTTTATCTCCTGAAAATTTGGCGCAGGCACAAGAAAAACAAGGCATTGCTACCACAGTCACCCTAGAGCAAGAAGGAATTAACTTTCAGGGAATTTCTTGGCTAAAGCCAAATAGCAAAAAGCTACTTGTAGTCGAAAATAATGCTAAAGATATGCCCAAGCGTCTACCTGAGTCGACACTACTGATGATTTCTGGTGGGAACTTACAACAGTTGTGGCAGGATTACCGCTCTGGTGCTGATTCTAACCCCATCGCCCCGATCAAACCAGAGAGTTTGCGTGCCACGATCAAGTCCACAACTAATTTAGATTTAGATCAGGATTTAATGTCTTGGATGAAAGGGGAATTTTCCCTTTCGCTAATCCCTACGCCTAAAGGATCACCATCTGATCTAGGTGCTGGTGTTGTGTTCATGGTACAGGCAAGCGATCGCCCCCGTGCTGAAAAAACTTTTCAGCAACTAGACCAGCTAATGGCTAAACAATATCAATTTCAGGTACAAAAAACCCTACTAGGTGGTCAACCAGTCGTCAACTGGACATCTCAACTAGGTGGTTTAACAGCCACTCACGGTTGGTTAAACGGCAATGTAGCTTTCTTAACTCTGGGTGCTGCCATCCCCAACCTGATCGTGCCTCAACCAAAAGCTTCTCTGTCCGAGCAAGATTTATTCAAAAAAGCTTTGACAACCAAGCTTGATCGCCAGAATGGTCAATTCTTTATTGATATTGACCGCACGATCAACGCAGGCAATTTAGCATTGCCGCAACTACCATCAACACAAAAAACCCTGATTAATGCTATGCGAACAATTGGAGTTACCGCAGGTGTTAATAATGAACGTAGTAGCCTATTCAATATTTTTGTGCAGCTTAAAAAAGTGGCTTCTTCTCCTAATCTTTCTCAAGATGCTAGTAAATCTCCGGTACCAGCATCGCCTGCTCCAAAACCCAAATAACCTGAGTTCGACATACAGCGCAAGGCATTTAAGTTTCGTACACCCCTCCCCTTGGCAATGGGAGGGGCAAGGGCAGGGGTGTATTTCACGCTCCTTAAAATCTTGCTGTAAGTATACTTCAAGAGATGGGATTAAAACTGTAACCTAAAATCTACCCATATTTGGACAATCCTTACTATTTGTCCATATCTTCAATTAAAGTATCGACAAATGTTCTAAGTTTTTCTTTCCAATCAGGGATAGTTTTTAATTTTTCGCGGACACCTTGACGGACATTAAAGCAGACTGGTGTGCGATCCAATGGTTCTTCATATAAAGGTTTTGCACCTAATTTATGTTGTTTTTTAAATGTCATTGCATTTTTGCGTAACTATTGCTATAGTTATATAGATAGCACATTGTTGAGGTCGTAAACAATGCTACTCAGTTTTAAAACAGCATTAATACCAAATAATAAACAGGAGACCGCTTTTAGAAGGTCTTGCGGATGAGCATCGTCACGCTTACAATTGGGCTAATGCTGTAGTTAAAGAAATCCTAGATACAAAGCCAGAAGGAGACGAAAAAGTAAAATTACCATCTGCCATTGATTTACATAAAAAGTTAGTAGCCGAAGTTAAATCTGTAAATTCTTGGTACTACGAAGTTAGCAAAAACATTCCCCAAAAAGCTGTTGCTGATTTGCGTACAGCTTGGAATAGATGTTTTAAGAAAGTGTCTAAGCAACCCAGATTTAAAAAGAAAGGACAACGAGATTCTTTTTACTTGGAGTCTGGGACTAAAGCCAAGCCACTAATTAAAAATGATGGTAAACGAATACGTCTGCCTTCTATTGGTTGGGTGAGATTGGCACTCTCCATTACCAGTAACAGCAATTCATAATTGTGTCATATCAAGACAGGCTGACAGATGGTTTATTGCTATTAAGTACGAGGTTGAACTCCCTCCCGTACCAAGTGATAGACCTACTGTTGGTGTTGATATTGGCATCAAAGAGTTAGCTGTTTGTTCCAATGGCATACCGTGTCAGCTTGTGGAGTGGACAAACCCCTCAAGAGTCATCTTGAGACCATGTTGAAACAGGAAGTTAACACTAAAATTATTTATGTCCAGCTAAGTCTAGACTTGGGTAGTTTTGGGTAGGTTTAATAGAGCGGAAGTCTAATATAGAATACTCCCTCACTTCCCTCATTTCCTGATTAGGATCTTTCTGTCAAGCTGATGCAGGAGAACTGGGAAGAATTGGGTAAAAAAGCTGGTTTTTTAGACAATTTAAGGAGAAAGTTGAGAGGTGACAGCTAAAACACCCAATGCAGCGAGAACCGATACGATAATATTGGCTTCTTGATGTGGATTGTTTCAAAACTACTAGGGAGAACACTTTATGGATCTGGTTGCACTCCAGAACAAGTTAGATAATATTTCGTTTGCTGTGCTTTTCCTGACGATGTTAATTTACTGGATAGGCGCAGCTTTTCCAGAAATTCCTTATATAGCATCATTGGGAACAGCAGGCATGGCGATCGCAAATATGACCATTGCCGCTTTATTAGGCGCTAGGTGGTTAGAAGCTGGCTACTTCCCCTTAAGCAATCTTTATGAATCTTTGTTTTTCCTGACTTGGGGAATCACAAGCATTCATTTAATTGCGGAAAATATGAGCCGTAGTCGCTTAGTGGGAGTAGTGACAGCGCCAGTAGCAATGGGTATTACAGCCTTTGCTGCCATAACATTACCAGCAGAAATGCAGGCATCCGCGCCGCTAGTACCAGCCCTCAAATCGAATTGGCTGATGATGCACGTCAGCGTGATGATGATCAGCTACTCTACCTTGATGGTAGGCGCTCTACTGGCGATCGCTTTCTTAGTAGTTACTCGCGGTCAAAATATTGAACTACGCGGCAGTTCCGTAGGCACTGGTGGTTATCGCAATCAAGGCGAACATCAGGAAAGCCACTATAGACTACAACGAAATACTCAGTTAGTATCTCAGCCTCAAATATCTAGCAGCGCTTCTACTACTGTCTCTAATTTCGTTGAGAGCAATGATGGAGTGAAAACAGCAGTTCTCGATTTAGTCAACACCCAACAGTTGCCCATAGCTATCTCTGAAACTACTGCCGTTTTAAATCCCTCACTTTCACCCCAGCGTCTTAATCTTGCTGAAACACTCGATAACATCAGTTACCGCATCATTGGATTAGGATTTCCCCTATTAACTATCGGAATTATCGCTGGTGCAGTTTGGGCAAACGAAGCTTGGGGTTCCTACTGGAGTTGGGATCCAAAGGAAACTTGGGCTTTAATTACCTGGCTAGTGTTTGCAGCCTACCTTCACGCGCGAATTACTCGTGGTTGGCAA
This sequence comes from uncultured cyanobacterium, assembly GCA_963711165.1. Taxonomy (GTDB): domain Bacteria; phylum Cyanobacteriota; class Cyanobacteriia; order Cyanobacteriales; family PCC-9333; genus Crinalium. The sequence continues at coordinate 15,355 of CAVQDG010000007.1, forward strand.
GGACGCAAACCAGCAATTTTAGCATCCACAGGGTTTGTGGTTGTTTGGATTTGTTATCTTGGGGTGAATCTGCTAGGCAAGGGACTACATAGCTATGGATGGTTCTTTTGAGCTTTTACGACCTAAGCTATTAGCGTGTAAATGTAAGACACGAGCAGGTGAGAGGTAAGCTTAAATGAAATATATAGTGTGGAATTTAAACTTATTCTGCTGCTGACTCTTCACTTGGTTGAAACTCAAGGCGAACTTGCATGAAAACTACAAATTTAATCAGGGGATATGGACGTGGATAATCAGTTTCAGCCACTAGAAAATGGTGAAGTTTTATCTATTGATGAATCTGCCAAAATTTTTATTGGACACCGTACTTTTAGAGTGGGCGAACTTGCAGATGTAATTAAGTCTCAGTTGGCACATAACTTAGGTACATGGTCAGAATCACAGGAAGGCTGGTTTTCCCGTGAGGGAGTTTACTGTGAAGTCCTAAGATTTAGCTCTGGGGGCTGGGTAAAAGGAAAAGTTAGAATTAACCTGGAATTTGCCCCTGAAGCTTCTACCACGCCTACGCCAGAGACACCAGCAAGCCAAAACGTGCAGGTGTTGACACCTCAACCAGTGCCTACGGCTAACCCACAGCAGGTTGTGCCTGCAACAGTCACAACTCAAGCTGATGCTGTTAATTTGGCAGCAGTCTCTCTAGTTAGCGACATCAGTGATCCAACACCAGCAAGCCCAGCCGAAGAAGTGGAAGTTTTTTTAATTCCTGCGGATGATTTGCAATTGGTAATAGCTGAAGCCAGCGATTCTGATTTGGCAACTACAGAGGATCAAGATAATTTTGGCTTGGTGGAAACTGCCGACACCACAGATTTTGATCTCGGCTCAGATACCACGGATTTCGATGCCGCCAGCACTGAAGCTAGTGATTTTGATTTCGCAACTACAGAGGATCAAGATAATTTTGGCTTGGTGGAAACTGCCGACACCACAGATTTTGATCTCGGCTCAGATACCACGGATTTTGATGCCGCCACTACTGAAGCTAGTGATTTTGATTTCGCAACTACAGAGGATCAAGATAATTTTGGCTTGGTGGAAACTGCCGAAACCGCAGATTTTGATCTCGGCTCAGATACCCCTGATTTTGATGCCGCCACTACTGAAACCAGTGCTTTTGATTTCATAGCTACAGGTGAACCAAGTGGTTTGGATTTAGAAGAAACTGGTGAAACCCCAGATTTTGATTTAGGCTCAGATACCCCTGATTTTGATGCCGCCACTACTGAAACCAGTGCTTTTGATTTCATAGCTACAGGTGAACCAAGTGATTTGGATTTAGAAGAAACTGGTGAAACCCCAGATTTTGATTTAGGTGTTAGCGCCGAAGCCACTGATTTTGACTTGGGAGCAACTGCTGAAACCCCTGATTTCGATTTCGGCTCAGATACCAATGATTTTGATTTAGGTGGAACTTCTGAACTGAGTGATTTTGATTTGACTTCTGAAGTTAATGATTTGGATCTAACAAGCTCTGCTGATGAAGATGAGTTTAATTTCGATCTCACCGCATCAGATGATGAAGATGAGTTTGATTTTGGAGACCTCTCGGATACCAACGAGTCAGAAGAAAATTCTACAGACTCTTTACTAGATGAAGTTTGGAAGGATATGAATCCATCTTCTTAGGAAAATGAATACTGAAGATTAACGCGCGACAATCAAATATAGAGATATTGCAGCGGTCAAATTATAACTGTCAAATACTAGCAGTTTATTTAATTTTGATCGCTGAATTTATTTAATAAATTCTGTAATAAGCTAAGGGGCAAATAAACTTGTACATTTTTAATAAAGAAGAAAGGTTATCAAACCTTTTTCCCCTCCCTCCTCCCTTCTCTCTCCTCTCCCCCTAAAACATAAAATTAAAGAAACACAACAGCTTATTGATGGTTAATCGTTTGGTTTGGACACAGCTTCATACGCGAGTGCATCGTACTTTGCAACATCGCCAGTTATTAAAACGGCAGGAACGTATATTAATTGCCGTTTCTGGTGGACAAGATTCTATATGCTTAACTAAATTATTGCTAGATTTACAACTAAAATGGGGTTGGCAACTAGCTATAGCACATTGCGATCATCGTTGGTCAAAAGATGCTGGTATCGCTGATCATGTCGAACAAATTGCTCGTAACTGGCAGCTTCCGTTTTATCTGCAAATAGCCGATTATGTAACAGAGAGTGAGGGCGCAGCGAGAGAATGGCGTTATCAAGCATTAACTAAAATTGCTTCTTCACATAATTACCAATATATTGTCACAGGTCACACTAAAAGCGATCGCGCTGAAACTCTAATCTATAACCTAATCCGAGGTGCTGGTGCTGATGGCTTGCAAGCACTAACCTGGCAAAGGCTGCTCACACCAGATTTACAACTGGTGCGCCCAATGTTAGAAGTTAGCCGCGCCGAAACGTTCCAGTTTTGTCAAGATTTCAAACTACCCATTTGGGAAGATGTATATAATCAAGACCTGAACTATGCTCGTAATCGTATCCGTCAAGAGTTGCTACCCTACTTACAAACTCACTTCAACCCACAAGTAGAGCAAGCTTTAGCCCAAACTGCTGAACTTTTAAGGGCAGATGTGGAATATTTAGAACAAGCTGCACAAAATCTGCGATCGCAGGCAATGGCAATTATTCCTGAATCAATTAAACACACTCAACAAAATTCCGCTCTTGTAGAGACGTACCATGGTACGTCTCTACGTTTAAATCGTTTAGTATTG
>CAVQDG010000008.1:0-29886 GCA_963711165.1 uncultured cyanobacterium
CCACGATCACGGTCATCATCATCATTAAAGATGGCAATTTTAGATATTTGGTTGCAACCCAAATATCTAAAATTAACATTGACAAATTTAATAATTTGTTTAAAAACAGAAACTACTGGCAACTGCTAGTAGTTTCTTTTTTAATAGGACTTACGCACCGAAAGCCTAAAACCTAAATCCCCCCTACCTTAAAAAGGGGGGGTAATTCAAAGTCCCCCTTTTTAAGGGGGATTTAGGGGGATCTAGAAGTAAGTTTTGTTTAAGTCCTTTTAAGACTGACAAAGATTTTTGTCAGAAACTAAGCTAAGAATAGCGATATGCACTTGTAGGATAGCGTTATGGTTCAGTCCGCTTTAATCTCAGACGACTACTGGGTACCAGATGCGAACCAGTTAGTAACCGAGGATGACACACCTGTGGATAATTTTGGCTCTGAAAAGCAACAACGCCTATTAGCTGGCTCCCTTTACAGTTCTTGGCAAGGGCGGACTTTTTTATCCGCAGCCAATATTGGTATTTTCAACACAGCTAGTGAACCAGCAATAGTGCCAGATGTATTTCTCAGCCTGGATGTGCAAGTTCCAGAGAATTGGTGGGAAAAACAAAATCGTTCTTATATTCTCTGGCAATTTGGTAAACCACCAGAGGTAGTAATTGAAATTGTCTCTAACCGAGTTGGGGATGAACTAGGAAATAAAATGAGGCGCTATGAACAAATGCGAGTTAGTTACTATATCGTGTTTGATCCTAGTCGTCAGTTGGGAGAAGCAACGCTGCGAATCTTTGAACTTAGAGGAATACGTTATGCAGAAATGACCGAAACTTGGTTAGAGCAAGTTGGGTTAGGTGTAACGCTGTGGGAAGGCGTATTTGAGGGTAAGCGTGAGGTGTGGCTACGTTGGTGCGATCAAAGTGGTAATCTCTTGCTGACGGGAGATGAACGAGCAGTACAAGCAGAAGAACGCGCTCAATTATTAGCAGAGCGTTTAAAAGCTCTAGGTATTGATCCAGATGCTCTTTAAATACCAAAATCTCATAAAGCTATCCCTCCCTACGGATGGGAGGGATAATTAACCACAGATATCCACAGATGAACACAGATGTTGGCGAAGCCTGCGCGTAGCGCATACACAGATGAACACATTAGAGTCACTAGCCAATTCTTTGGCTCCAACGTTATTATCAGCCAGATTAATCTTGACACTGGTATGGAGCTTTAGTACGATCGCGCCTCGCTCCAAAACATAGAAAATGCGAGATCTATTAGCTGTCAGTTCCTTCTCAATTCAAAGTTTCCCAAATTTTAATTTGGCTCTGTGAGCGCGTTTGAGGATTAGGGGATGCGATCGCTTTCTCCATTCGTTTCCTGAACTGCCATCATGTAGATAGGCATATTTACTGCTGACGTTGAGATACTGCCTTGGGGAGCAGGAATTACATTAGCTGCATTCACAGAAAATAATCCCCCATTACTAGCAACTGTTGCAGTTGAATTTGTAGGTTGAACACTTGACATCTGCGTTGATTGTGATATAGTTCCGCCACCAACTATCGCTGCGAAATATAATGGCACCACAGGAATCAACGGCTGCGTTTCCTCTACCCGCGAATCGCTAGAAACACAAATAACTTGGGTAAGAATTTCCGCAAATCCTCCCAAAGCATCTTTATCAGTAAAAGCCTGTCCATTAGTCTCTTGTGGTACACGGGCGAACTCAGCCATCGTTGTGTCTCGTCCCTTGCTCTTAGACGTGCCAAAATAAGTATGCACTACAACTCCGGCACTTTTGGCTTTTTCAATAGCCCGGTTAGCAGCCTCGATATCCTCTTGGTCGGTATCGCCGCCACCTTCTAAAGCTTCGTCACTTAAATAAAATATCGCACGGGTTGCACCATCTCGCCAATTAAAATGTGTCGAGATATCCTCAATAGCTCTAGCTCCGTCCTCTTGCGCTCCGCCACCAGGAAGCTCGCCACGCTTGCGGCCTCTTATTTCTGATTCAGCGACTCCACAATTATTAATTAGGTATTCCCGCAAAGTTTGCTGGAAATTGGTATTTTTCCAAGTTCCTTCCAGTCCAAACCACTCAACTCGCAAATCCGCAGGACAACTGGAACTAGCCTTTTTTATCGCCGCTTCTGCTGCTCTACTCAGGGCTTCGGCTTCATCTTTCATGGAAACACTGGTATCAATAACTATCACCAAGTCAACCGACTTACTTTGAGTAGTAGTCGCGCTTGACTGGGTGCTAGTTGCGGAAAAACCAACTAAATGCTGCGCTTGCACGAAGTAAACAGGAATAACCGGAATTAGTTGCGGAGTAGTATCTCTATTTCTAGTCGAGCAAATAACCGTTTTCAGGATATCGGCAAAACCACCAATAGCATTTTGATTCCTAAAACCGTGTCCGCCTGTCTCTTGTGCTAGGCGGACATACTCAGCAGCCGTTTTATCTTGTCCTTGGCTTTTAGATGTGCCAAAATAAGTATGGACGACAACTCCAGCATTTCTAGCTGCTTCAATGGCGCGGTTAGCAGCTTCGATATCCTCTGGTTCGGTATTGTCGCCACCTTCTAAAGCTTCGTCCCCTAAATAAAAGATTGCACGGGTTGCACCCTCTCGCCAATTAAAGTGCGTAGAAATATCTTCAATAGCTCTAGCCCCGTCCTCTTGTGCGCCGTTGTTAGGAACCTCACCCCGTTTGCGACCTCGTAATTCTGATTCCGCGACTCCGCAAGTATTAACTAGATATTCCCGTAAAATTTGCTGAAAGTTGGTATTGTCCCAAGTTCCTTCAATTCCCAACCACTCAATTCGCAAATCGCAGGGACAGCTAGAAGAAGCCTTTTTTATCCCAGCTTCTGTGGCGTGGTTAAGAATGTCGATTTTATCTTTCATTGAGGGGCTGGTGTCGATGACAATTACTAAATCGACGAGGGTAGCCTCTTTTGCAGAGCTTGCAGCCATAATTTGTTATTCTCTAACTAAGTCTTTTTTAACTTTCTGAAAAATCTCACTTATTTGCTAAGACCAAATCCGACCTCGGCGGAATGGTTTCGGTTCTTTCTCTGAAGCTTTTTGAGTTTTGAGCATTTCCTGCCACCAAAAGCCATTATTTTTAATTCCGGTAGCTAACAAGTGTTGCTTCGCATCTTCAAGTTTGTTTGCAGACTCGGAAGCGTTTTCTGTCTGAGTATCCAGCGCCTCTGTATCTGCTTCTTTTGGCTGGTTTTTTTCTGAACTTTTAGCCATAGTGCGTGACTACTCCACATTCTATTTTGAACTAGCAATTTTAGATTTATTCTTGAGTGGCAACGGATTATCAGCGCGGATGTAACAGTCCTTGTTATCCCCTGCGTTTCTGGTTGTACTAACCCGTTCATTAACAGTTAACTTATCCGTTACCTCATCCGCTGCCACATCTGCGGACAAAAAAAAGTTATAATCTTTCCCAGCAGTCTATTACAAACACCTACATCCACCGGAAGACTTAACTTGTTGATAACTTCTGTAGGCAAATGCGGCGGGGTCATTATAATTCGCGCCGTACAATAAATCCATGCGAATGTGGACTAAATCTTCTACCGTTCCGTGAATCACATCTACTGCTTGATAAGGATGGATAATATCGGGTCTTTTTACAGGCGGAGAAAGTTTGGGTAATCTCATTTTTTTCTCTCTAAGCTACTGCTAAACTTGTCAGTAGGTTGGGTTAAGCAAAGCTCAATCCCACCTACTCAAAAAGAAGCATTAATAAGATGTAGACCAAGAACGTACATCGCCCAAGGTAACGGGAATGATATCGCTTACATCTATAGTAAAGCGGTATACCCTCTTAGCACGGCGACTATTTTCTGGGTCAAAGAATTTTAATTTCACATCCCAACAATCGCTATCGGGGCGACAGAAGGGACTTTTATCTACTGTAATACTATCTAATTCCATTCCCTCTGCTACTGCTTGGGCAAAGGTTGTCGCTGCTTGGAAGGCATTAGTCGCGGCAAAATTCAGCGCCCTATCTTGGGAAGTCGTGCCTAAGTTGCGTAAGTCATAATAAATACGATTGAGGAAGCTACTCAGGGTGCGGCGGATGGCATCTTCTTGCGCTTCTGTGGCTGTAGCTCGTACAGTATTTATAGCTGCATTAACTAAGTTGTTGACTTTCCAGCCGTAGAGTCCGCGAATGTTGTAAAGTTCAATTACGGGAACGACTTGCCCGGAAAATAGCTTGACGCTGCGCCCAGGTAAAACGCCAGGAATGCTGACTCGTTCGACGTATTCGGCGTTATCTTCTGGTTGGATTTGTCCGGCAAGCAGTTGTTGCAATACTGCATAGGCATCTCTGGCAAAACCGCCTACTGGTTCGATAGCATAGATAGGAGTTAATTCTAGGTTGAGCGTCCAAATTAAGGCTTTAGCTTCTGAAAGCGTGTCGCCTAAATAATCCACCATTTGCCGCGCATCGTAGGGGTTCGCGGGGAGGGCGGTGTTGTCTATTGTAGCTCCTGGCATTAGTTGCTTGAAGGAGTCGCGTCTTGCTTCTGTACCGAAGTCATAACCAAGGGTTCCCAAGGCATAAACTAAGTTGGCATCGGCGAGTTCGCTGGGTGCTTGACTGGCGGTGACGTAATTAGATGCGCGATTTGACATGGGTATCTGTCTTGGAGTAGAGGAACTTGTAAAAGAGGGTGGATTAAAAGTAGGTATGGGGGCGGGAGTTGCGGCAACAACTTCGGCAGGTTCAGTTATCAAAACTTCTTCTGGAATTTGGCTATTAGGTAGGGCATCACTGGTTTGAGTGCCTCCACAGCCACAACCAGAAGCAGCAACGGTTTCTAGTTCTTCTGACACGGTTTCTCCTATCAGGTATTGCATTGCACCAGGAATATTTAATTTGCCAAGTAAACAGCGACGGGTATCGTCGGTTTCGCTTGGCGAACAAGGTATGGCAGTCGCTAGTAAGGCTGTCTTGACTTTTTGGGGGTCGGGTTTTTCTCCCCGTTGCAGTTGCAGACTCAGAAGTAAGGCGGCAACTCCACTGACGATGGGTGTAGCAAAGCTAGTACCGCTGAGTTTGATTGTACCGCCTCCGGGTGAGGCTCCTAAAATATTTTTTCCTGGGGCGAGGATGCCTTGGTTTTGGTACGTTTCTCCCCAGTTGCTAAAGTCGATGGGTTTTCCCGACTCGTCCATTGCGCCTACTGCTAAAACTGTTGGCATGGCGGCGGGAACGTGCAAGCATTCGCAACCATCGTTTCCAGCAGCAGCAACTATGAGGACGTTGTTTTCGTTGCACAGTTGCACGGCTTTTTCTAGCCAGTCTTCTGCTTCTCCTTCGTCTGTGAGTTGTCCGCCACTTATATTTATAATGTGCGCCCCAGCATTAACGGCTTGTTCTATGGCGCGGGATAAGTCGAGTTGCGATAGCTTCAGTCGTTCATCTGCAAAGACGGGAACGATTAAACCCAGACATTTGGGTGCAATTCCCTGCACGGGAGAACCGGGTTGACCGAAAATAATACTGGCAACGTGGGTGCCGTGTGCGGACATGGAACCGTCGGCGCTAGCTTCCCCTGCAACTAGGGTAGGCAGTCTGGTTAAAGATGCCCCTTTAAAACAAGGGTGATGAGGGTCAACTACTCCATCAAGGATGGCAATGCAAATGCTGGAGTCGCCTTGAGTTTCTGCCCATAGTTGTTGTATCCCTGGGATTTGTTTTAGGTCTGGCATTTATTTAAAAAATGCTGGGGCAATTATCTTTTTAAGCATACAGGTATTGGCGATCGCCTTCTCTACTTTTAATTCGCTTTTAATAAAACTTCAAATATTCTCTGCCCAAAGATACATTACCCATTGCCAACAGAATAGGTAAATTGAAACTCAAGCATTGCACAAGTCGCGCCATTGTTGCATAGCATTGCTCATCTTGGTGCTGGCTACGAGTGCGTGCAAGCTCCCGACCTGAATTCAAGGTAGAAACATGATTAAGAAAAACTTACGCCCCCAACAAGTTGCTCCCGTGCAACGCGAAACTACAGCAAAAACTTCTGTGGGAGAAAAAGGAGCGATCTCCGCGATGATGTTTCCTATGCCGTTTCCTTTTGCGGGCGACGACGCGGAGTAGTCACCCTAATTTTATCACTCACCTCAATTCATGTCAAAACTCTTTTCCCTCCTCATTTACCGCTCTGTTCCCCTGAATGAATTGACGTACAACATGAGTCAGTTCGGGGTTTGCCGATACCTGGTACGGGGGAGGGGGAGAGGAAAAACGGGACTTATTTTTGGGGTGAGTGGTTGAACCTTTGTCTGTGAGATGAACCCAAGCAAGTAGCCTACTACAAAGCGTGGCACTTGCTTGGGTTCTTCTATGCAGGGTTTATACTTCTCTTCAAAGCCTTTATACTTTCTAGCGCATTCTTCTACGCTACTACCCAATCGCCAGAAAGCCGGATACCCGAAAAGTTAATACCATCATCGTCAAGAGCGATTTGATTAGGATACAAGAAGCGATCGCTTCGGTCTAAACTATGATTACCTCCATCACCTTTTCCCCTCCCACAACAATTCAGCCATTAGAAAACGGCGACCAACTGAATCGTGTAGAATTTGAACGCCGCTATGAGGGAATGCCTGAAGTAAAAAAGGCAGAATTAATTGAGAGAATCGTTTATATGGCATCTCTGGTAAGAGCAAAAAAACATGGCAAACCTCATTCTCACATTATTACTTGCTTAGGAACCTACGAAGCAGCTACACCAGGAGTGGAAACACTGGATAATGCAACGGTGCGCCTTGATGCTGATAACGAACCACAACCCGATGCTTTATTAAGAATAGAACAGGGGGGACAATCAACAATTAGTGAAGATGATTATGTCGAAGGTGCTACTGAATTAATAGTGGAAATTGCTGCTTCTACTGCGTCAATTGATTTACATGAAAAACTCAAAGTATATCGTCGTAATGGAGTACAAGAATATTTAGTTTGGCGAATTTATGATCGAGAATTTGATTGGTTTAGATTAAATGCCGGGGAATATATTAAAGTAGAACCAAATAGTGATGGGATAATCTCTTCTGTGGTATTTCCGGGATTGTGGTTAGATAAAAACGCTTTGTTAGCCGGAAATTTAGCCAAAGTAATAGAGGTTTTGCAGCAAGGATTGGCAAGTAGCGAACAAGACAGATTTTGTGCAAGAATTGGGTAAGAGTTAAAAGCGCGATCGCACTACCGCACCCAACAACAGATCGATCGCTCCCTTTACCCAGCCGTATTACATTTTATGAATTCCCCTAGACAATTGAGTATTCCCTGACAGATAATTTTCTATAAACTATAATATAAACTAAACCTATGACTATATATTATGACTGTCACAATAACTATTAACTTACCAGAAAATTTAGCTGCCTCTGTCCAACGTCTTGGAGAAGCTACAGCGCGAAACATCTCAGAAGTTTTAGTTGATACACTAGAAATCATTTTACCTAGTTTGAATAATGTTTCAGAAAACAGCCTTAATTCAGAAATTTCTCAGATGTCCAATCAAGAAGTAATCGAGTTAGCAAACTTGAAAATGGAGGCGACGCAAAACCAACGTCTTGGAGAACTCCAGGCTAAGGGAAAAAATACTGGATTGACGGAAACAGAACGCTATGAACTGTTAGGATTAATGTCAATTTACCAAATTGGACAATTAAGGAAATCTGCCGGATTAGCTGAAGCAGTGCGTCGAGGATTAAAAACAGCTTTATTGCCATGAGTTCTCTATCTGAATCTGTCCGGCAACAGGTGCGGCAAAGAGCAGGAAATCGTTGTGAATATTGCCTGAGCCATCAAGATTATATAATGGGTAGACTACAAATCGATCATATACAACCTCTAGCAAAAGGCGGACTTGATACAGAAGATAATCTTTGTTTAGCTTGTGAATTATGTAACCAATATAAGTGGGTACAAACTGAATGTTTAGATCCCCAATCAGGGGATGTAATTTTTTTATTTAATCCTCGTCAACAGGAATGGAAAGAACATTTTACTTGGAGTGCAGGAGGAACAGAAATTATCGGTTTAACTGCCTGTGGTCGGGCGACTGTAGCCGCACTACGATTAAATAATAATTTAGCTGTAATTGTGCGTCAAAATTGGGTTCAAGCTGCTTGGCATCCCCCAAGTTAAAACTTACCCAAACTAATGCGGAAAAAATCGCCCATCATCGCAATGGCGGCGATTTGGTAGAATACTACTGAGTGATCGCTTCTCTAATTAATCTAGATTCAACTCTACCACCTTTTCTCCAACTTTAACTATACTGCCTTGAGAAAACGCTTTTAGTGACGAACATCAAGATGCGTGTGCAACAATTGGGTAAGAGGTAGAAGCGCGATCGCACTCCTCATCAATTTTAGGCGATCGGCACGACCCACGAGTAAACAGGTATTGCACTCCTCCCAAAATTTCCACAGCGCGGGCCGGGTGTTCCGGTGTTTCCTTTTGTGACATTCTCTAAATTTCCCTTGACTTGAGAGAGTCCGGTGCTGAATAATTCTCAAGAAACCTGAATTCAAGGTAAAAACATGACTAAGAAAAACTTACGCCCTCAGCAAGTTGCTCCTGTGCAACGGGAAACCACTGCCAAATCTTCTGTGGGAGAAAAAGGAGCGATCGCGTGCATGGATCGGTACGGCATGACGGCAATGAATCCTTTTGCGGGCGACGACGCGGAGTAGTCACCCTGATTCTAACACTCACCTCAAAAAATGTCAAAACTCTTTTCCCTCCTCATTTACCGCACGATTCGCCTCGATGAATTGACGTACAACATGAGTTAGTTCGGGGTTTTCCGATAGTGGGCATCGGGGGAGAGGAAAAACGGGACTGCGACTTTTTGGGGTGGGTGGTCGAACCTTTGTCTGTGAGATGAACCCCAGCAAGTAGCCTACTACCCCAATGGCACTTGCTTGGGGTCTTTTCCTTGGGTTTATACTTTTGGCAGAAACCTTTGTACTTCCGGGCGCATTCTTAATAGCTACTAAGCTGTTGTGCATTTAAATTGAACTGTTAATTATTGTCAAGTGCTTGTAGTGCGAGCGTCTCGCTCGCTAGCCATATTAAATTTAAATGCGTCTTAGCTTACCCAATCGCAAGAAAGCCGGATGCCAGTTAGTTAACCCGTCATCGGTTAAACGTTCATAGCTGCCATAGTTACTAAAATCGTAGAAAAAGCCGTGACGCATTTTCGCCGCTTTCGGATTACCATGAATGTAGCGCAAGGTATTTAATGCCTGTTCTCTATCTGAAGCTGGAAACCCATCGCAGAAATACCGCTTCTCCCAAAAATGCCCCGTTCGATCCCCCCTAGCCCCCCTTAATAAGGGGGGAAGCCGAAGGCGGGGGGATTGCATCGCCGTGTACCAATTGAGAAAGTGCATAATTTTGGGTAAGTCATTTGGTTGGGCAGGTTCTATCAGATAATGAACATGGTTGGACATGATACAAAGGGCGTACAGCTTGAACTTGTATTTATCCAACGCCTTCTTAACTGCATAGAGAAACACTTCCCGACACTCGCGCCTAGCTAACCTAAACTCGCGGTTGTTGCAACGAGTGGTGATATGGTAAGAGTATCCAGCTTTTAAATTACGGCGTTTCCTTGGCATTTCACTGAAACTGATGAATTTCTAGAACAATGCTTACCTACAATAATCTGTTAAATAGTGAGGCGAAACTGCACTCAATCGGCGCACATAAAAACGCCTTTGAAATAGAGTATCTCTATCCTTTCGATATCTTTGAGCAACTTGTAGCAGAGACAGGAGAATGCGGTCTAGAGTTTTCTTGCAAAATTGAACGAGAGCGAATTTATCCAGCCCGTATCAACCTAAGTTATGGAGAAGACAGAAATTTCGCAGATTCATTCAAGCAAATTTTAAGCTTTTTTCATCAGGTAGCAGGACGGGTTGGCGTAACGATTAATTATAAACTGTTACAAGAATTTTTAGGTAATAATTTTGACTGGAGTAAAGTAGAAGGATTGCAAACAGGCGTTGATTTGCGACAAGAAGTTACAAATTCTCGCTTAAAACTTATTATCCGAATTAAAGATTATCCTGAAAAATTAGAAACAGCAGCAGCCTTAAATCGTGATTGCGATACCCAAGGATTTCGGGCGTTGTTACTTTACAGTGTCCTAGTGATAGGCTTTGATTTTTATTTAGATGGTCGGAGTGAAATTGAACTTTATCCTGAAATTAAAAAGGAAGACTTTCAACGAGTTGATGTGCAGCAGAGATTATTACAGGTTTTGTCTCCTGCCGCTTTGCAACCTTTAGAAGCTTGTAATGTTACAATGGTGGGATTCTCCAAAGCTAATCCCGATAATAAGATTGTTTATTATCGCCTTGAAGATAAAAATAACTTTCTGAATTACTTTTCTCCTAATGACTTAGCCCAAAAAGTTCACGCCTTTTACCAACAACAACCCGTGTTAGATAGTATGTGGATAGGTTTACCTGAACAGGAATTGAGAGGAGGAATCATCCAAAATATAAATCTGTATTACAATCAATCTTTTGTTAATGAAAAAACATGAGCCTTGACAGTTAAGTGTTTAACCATTTATAACATGGGTTGTTGCTATTGGGGCGAATGCACTTTTCCTATATCATTTTAAGAAAATACGCTCGCATAATATTCAGATTTGTTACGATTATAAGCGAGCGCTTCCCGAAAAACCATGATTACTGCCACTCCGGTAATATTAAATTTAAAAAACGTTAAGCACTTAACTAAAATCGCACAATGCCCGACCTCATCACCATCCCAGGAATCCCCCAACTCTGGACACGCACCCAAGGCGACCCCCGCATCAAAATCGCCATCCTCGATGGTGCAGCAGACTTAGAACGCGCTTGCTTTAAAGGCGCAAATATTACCCAATTTAAACCTTATTGGTCAGAAGATATCGAACTAAACGACGAATATTATTATTACCTTAAATTAGCCACAGAATTTAACAAAGAGCAAAAAGCCAAAAAAGAATCAGACCCCGACCACGATAAAGACGAAGCCAAAAAAGAAAGAGAAGCCTTTTTTGCCCAGTTCCCCGAAGCTATTAGGCGACGCATCGAATTATCCAGTCATGCAACGCACATAGCCAGTATCATCTTAGGACAACATGGTTCACCCGTACACGGTATTGCCCCCCATTGCACAGCAATTAACATTCCCATTTCCTACGCAGGCGATGACTTCATCTCCCCCATCAACCTCACCCACGCCATCAACGAAGCCTTAAAAGCAGGCGCAAACATCATCCACATCGCCGCCTGTCACCCCACCCAAACAGGTGTCGCCCCAGATTTATTTGCCCGTGCGGTCAAACAATGCCAAGACAATAATATTTTAATTGTCGCTCCCGGTGGCAACGATAAAGGCGAATGTTGGTGCATTCCCGCCATACTTCCGGGTGTTCTAACTGTAGGTGCAATTCGAGATGACGGACAACCGTTTAAATTTAGCAACTACGGTGGCGAATATCAAACGAAAGGCGTAATGGCAAATGGGGAAAACATCTTAGGCGCACAACCGGGAACCGACGAAACGATTCGGGAAAAAGGTACGAGTTGCGCTGCTCCTATTGTAACTGGTATTTCCGCATTATTAATGAGTATGCAATTGCAACGCGGGGAGAAAATCAACGCCGAAGCGGTGCGTCAAGCTATTTTAAATAGTGCCATTCCTTGCGACCCGGAGGAAGTAGATGAACCGGAACGCTGTTTGCTGGGTAAGTTGAATATTCCGGGCGCATTTCAATTACTCACGGGAGAGGCGTTAACAACCCAGCCGGAAATCAATTATCAACAGCATATAGTTATCCCCTCTAGCGACAACCGCCAGGGAATTAATTCCCTGGCTAATAGCGAAAGTCCTCTAAAGAGGACTGAAAATCTGGCTGGCAGTCATTCTTTAGCTGGCATTAATGTCAGTAGTCGGGAAGAAAACCTTTTAGTTGAAAACCCAAATAACAGTTTGTTTCAACAATCTTTTGTTACAAGTCAGGGAATTGATTCTCTGGCGGATTTTGGTACAATGCAACTATCCAGTGTAGCGGTTGCAACAATTACTCCCAGCGCCCCTTCAAAACTCGTCTACGCTTTGGGAACAATAGGCTATGACTTCGGCACAGAAGCCAGACGGGACACTTTTAAACAATTAATGCCAGCAGTAGAAATTGACGGCACGATTATTCCCACTAATCCCTATGATGCCCGTCAAATGGTCGATTATCTGTCACAAACCCCCTCAGAAGCAAAAGCTTTAATTTGGACGCTTAATCAAGAACTTACTCCTATCTATGCCTTAGAACCCGTTAGCGGTTTTGCAGCAGATGTCTACGAAACGCTGATTTTAATGTTAGCCGGACAAATTGAACCGGAAGACAGCGATGAATTTGTGGAACGAGTCAGCATTCCGGCTAAGTTAACAGATAGAACAGTTAAGTTATTTTCCGGGCAAGAAGTTCCGGTGATTACTCTCACCAATATCAGGGGAATGTACGGATGGAAAGTTAATGGGTTAGTCGATGCTGCTTTAGAAACTATCAGTTCTCAAGCACCGCAAGCTGATGAAATTGCGATGCGAAAGTCCCTGAATAGCTTCCTGAATCGAGTATACTACGACTTCCGAAATTTAGGGCAACTTGCTAAAGATCGGGCGTTGAATTATTCTGTTACTAATACTTTTCAAGCTGTTTCTAGCTTTGCGGAAGCTGTTTCTAGAGGGATGCAACTGGATACTATTGAAGTAGAAAAAAGTCCTTTTTGTCGGATAAATAGCGATTGTTGGGATGTGAAATTAAAGTTTTTTGACCCGGAAAATGGTCGGAGGGCTAAGAAGGTTTATCGGTTTACGGTGGATGTGAGCGACAGAATTCCTGTTACTTTAGGCGAAGTGCGTTCTTGGTCTGTACCGAAGTAATTGACTCGCTGTTAATTACCTCATAAGTTTTAAGCTGTTGTGTATCGTTCATTGTATGTTTTAGAGAGAGAGGAGAGAGGAGAGAGGAGAGAGGAGAGAGGAGAGAGGAGAGAGGAGAGAGGAGAGAGGAGAGAGGAGAGAGGAGAGAGGAGAGAGGAGAGAGGAGAGAGGAGAGAGGAGAGAGGAGGGAGGGAAGAGTGTAGAGTAATTTTTCTCTCAATTAGAAATGTAAGATTTAAATGCGCCTTAGCTGATGTTCTAGAAGTTATAACAATAACGATGCCTATGCCCAAATTAGTTATATTATTTAAGACATCCCTATAAATGTTTGTACTCGTTGCCATACTTTTTCTAATAAGTCTGGTCGGTTCGCGTCAAACCATTCTATGTCTCGATAAGCATGAAACCAAGTGCGCTGACGTTTGGCAAATTGACGAGTATGCAAAACTGTTAATTCTTTAGCTTGATCTAAAGATATTTCACCAGCTAAATATTGTTTCATTTCTCGATAACCTAAAGTATCTAGCAGTGGTAATTCAGATCCGTATTTTTCAATTAGGGTTTTTACTTCTGCTTCCCAACCTGCTTCAATCATTTGTTCTGTACGCTGTGCAATACGCTCTGTTAGTTTAGTGCGATCGCAGTCTAAACCAATTTGTAAAATAGGATATAGGGGTGGATTTTCGCCTTGTTGTTCTGAAATAGGACGACCTGTGACATAGAAAACTTCTAAGGCGCGTAATGTGCGTACTGGATCGTTAGGGTGAATTTTTTCGGTCGCAGTTAAATCAACTTGTTGCAACATGGCATAAAGTTGAGTTTGACCAAGTGAGGATAGTTGCGATCGCAATTCTGGTTGTGGTGCAACTCTGGGAATCTTCATTCCCTGCACTATCGCTTTAATATATAAACCTGTCCCGCCAACTAACAGTGGGGGAGAAGAAGTTTTGTGATGGCAATCATTAATTAATGTTTGTGTTTGTTGCTGATAATCTGCAACAGTTAGGGTTTCTGTTGGATTGCATATATCTATTAGATAATGTGGTACTAACTGACGTTCTGCAACAGTTGGTTTAGCTGTACCGATATCAAACTCACGATATACTTGGCGCGAATCGGCGCTGATAATGACTGATTTGAGTTTTTGGGCTAGTGCTATAGCCAATCCTGACTTTCCTGTTGCCGTCGCACCACAGATCACAATTAACCCTGCTGTCTGATTTCCCTTCATACTCCATCCTTAGCAGATCCATCCCCCTACCAAAATTTTCCTGAAAGCGCCCTCAAACAGCCTATAACCCTTTTATGCTACAATTTTGATTAGATTTGCCTTAAATAAGTTTTAGTAGGCTTTATAGTCATTAGTGGAGCTATCTTTTTATGACCAGCAGTTACAGCGCTGATCAAATCCAAGTTTTAGAAGGTCTTGAAGCTGTCCGCAAACGACCAGGGATGTATATTGGCACTACTGGACCAAGAGGACTCCACCATCTAGTTTACGAAGTTGTAGACAACTCCATTGATGAGGCGCTGGCTGGACACTGTACTCATATTGAAGTTCAGATCAATGCTGATGGTTCTGTTAGTGTAACAGATGATGGTCGCGGTATCCCCACAGACATCCATTCCCGTACCGGAAAATCTGCTTTAGAAACAGTAATGACCATCCTTCATGCTGGGGGAAAATTTGGTGGCGGTGGTTATAAAGTTTCTGGAGGACTACACGGTGTAGGTATTTCCGTTGTTAATGCTTTATCTGAATGGGTAGAAGTTACTGTTTGGCGGGATCAGAAAGAACACAACCAACGTTTTGAACGTGGTATCCCTATAGGAGAACTGAAAGCCAAACCTATTCAAGAAAATCGCACCGGAACTTCTATTTGCTTCAAACCGGATACAGAAATATTTACTGTAAGCATAGAGTTTGATTACACAACTATATCCGGTAGATTGCGGGAGTTAGCTTACTTAAATGCTGGTGTAAAAATTACTTTTAGCGATCAGCGTATCCACTTACTCAAAAACAATGAACCGAAGGTAGAAACGTACTGTTATGAAGGTGGTATTCGTGAATATATTGCCTACATGAATACTGACAAGCAACCCCTGCATGAGGAAGTAATTTATATTCAGGGCGATCGCAATAATGTACAAGTAGAAGTGGCGTTACAGTGGTGTGTTGATGCTTATAGTGATAATTTACTCGGTTTTGCCAACAATATTCGCACCATTGATGGCGGTACACACCTGGAAGGGTTGAAAGCGGTATTGACGCGCACCATGAATACTACTGCCCGCAAGCGTAATAAGCTGAAAGAGGCAGATTCTAATCTTGGTGGTGAAAATATTCGGGAAGGTTTGACGGGTGTTATTTCTGTTAAAGTTCCAGATCCAGAATTTGAAGGACAAACAAAAACTAAATTAGGCAATACGGAAGTTAGGGGAATTGTTGATTCTTTAGTAGGAGAAATTTTTACCGAGTATTTAGATTTTCATCCTCATGTCGCTGATGCTATTTTAGAAAAAGCAATTCAAGCATTTAATGCTGCTGAAGCTGCTAGAAGAGCTAGAGAATTAGTTCGCAGAAAATCAGTTTTAGAGTCTTCACCTTTGCCTGGAAAACTAGCAGATTGCAGTACAAAAGATCCTACTGAATCTGAGATATACCTGGTCGAAGGAGATTCAGCCGGGGGCTGTTTTTTTGGAGATACACTTGTTGCTTTGGCTGATGGACGTTCAATTAGCTTTAAAGAAATTGTAGCAGAACAATTAGCAGGAAAACAACATTTTTGCTACACAATTAATCAAAATGGAAACATAGCAATAGAGCGAATAATTAACCCGCGTATTACCAAAAAAAATGCCGAGGTAATCCAAATAAAATTAGATAATGGAGAAATCCTTATCTGTACGCCAGATCATCGTTTTATGCTGCGAGACGGCAGTTATAAGCCAGCAGCATCCCTAACTCCAGAAGATGCTTTAATGCCCTTGTATCGTAAACTTTCGCAAAAAAATCAGAAAGGTTCAGGGCTTAATGGTTATGAACTTGCTTGGAATTGTAAACACGACAAGTGGATTTACACTCATCTTTTAGCCGATTTCTATAATCTTGAGAATAGTGTTTATCAGGCATCGGATGGAAAGCATCGCCATCATGTAGATTTCAACAAACTCAACAATAACCCAACTAATATTAAGCGTCTTCCTCCAGATGTTCATTTAGAACTTCACCGCGCCAATCTCGACAAAACATTACATCGCCCTGATGTAATTGAAAAGAGTCGCCAAGCTCACATGAGTGAAGAATTTCGCGCTTTTATGCGTGAACGGATGCAACAGCCTGAAACGCGGCAAATTCTCTCGGAACAAGCTAAAGCACAATGGGAAAATGAAGATTACAAAGCTTACATGGCTGCTAAATGGCACGAGTTTTACGAAAGTAATGAAACGTATCAACAAGAAAATTTTGAGCAGTTGTATCGCTCTCACAAAGAGTATTGGAGCGATGAAGCAAATCGTTTAGCTCAGTCTGAACGGGTACGCAATTATTTTGCCAATAACCCTAAAGCGCGGGAAGCTCATTCAAAATTAGCTAAAGAGCAATGGCAAGAAGAAGCTTTGCTAGAATGGCGCAGTGCTAAAACAAAAGAACAATGGACTGATGAGTTTCGTACTAAGAGGGCTGCGGCGCTAAAACAAACTTATTACCGTAAAACTTTAGCGGCACTGAAGCAAGTTGAAATTGATCAAGGTAAGTTAGATTTAGATGCCTATCGTGCATATCGTATTCAAACAAAAGACAAAACTTTGTTGAAATTTGAAACGTTTTGTCAGCGTTACTTTGAGGGCGATTCACAGTTAGCTTGTGAAGCTGTCAGTAATTACAACCACCGTGTGGTATCTATTGAACGCTTAGAAGAACGGGTAGACGTTTATGACATTGAAGTGCCAAACACCCATAACTTTGCCTTAGCAAGTGGTATTTTTGTACATAACAGTGCTAAACAAGGTAGAGATAGACGTTTTCAAGCTATCTTACCTTTGCGGGGTAAAATTCTCAATATTGAGAAAACCGACGATGCCAAAATCTACAAAAATACAGAAATTCAATCTTTAATTACTGCACTAGGATTAGGGGTAAAAGGTGAAGAATTTGATTCATCTCAATTACGATATCACCGGATCGTAATTATGACTGATGCTGACGTAGATGGGGCGCACATCCGCACGTTGTTGTTAACATTCTTCTATCGCTATCAACGGGCATTGGTTGATGAAGGCTACATTTATATTGCTTGTCCCCCGCTTTATAAGGTAGAAAGAGGGCGCAATCATTACTATTGTTATAGCGATCGCGAACTCAATAAATTGACAACCACCGAGTTTCCAAGTAATGCCAATTACACCATCCAACGCTTCAAAGGGTTAGGTGAAATGATGCCAACCCAACTGTGGGACACTACTATGAACCCAGAAACTCGTACCCTCAAGCGAGTAGAAATTCAAGATGCTGCGGAAGCAGATCGGATATTTACTGTATTGATGGGCGATCGCGTTGCACCTAGACGCGAGTTTATCGAAACTTATGGTTCCCGTTTAAATCTGATAGATCTTGATATCTAGATTTTCTTGATTGGGGAAAATTCAAAAACGGTTGCAGAATACGGTTAGGCAAAACAACTAACCGTATTTTCTTAAGCTTAGAGAGAAAATAGCGATCGCATTCTCTCTAGAATTCTTGAAAAAATCTTTTTTTGGAGTTAAAAATTTAAATTAACCGCAGATAAACGCAGATAAACGCAGATAAAATCCAAAATTTAGGCGATTTAGGGAAGATCTCTACTGATTGCCTATAAAAGCGTAACGCTTTATTGCTTACCTTATTCTCAAGACTCTGATTTAGACATGATTGCGCCGTTCCTAGTTCGGCTTGTTAGAAATCTTAATGAAAATTCTCAGCAAATCGTTTTAATCTAACGATTTAGTGGCTATTGATACTTTTGACTTTTGACCGTCCAGCAGCGTTAACCTTAAAAATAGGAAATTTAGCATGAGCAGTAACTTAGCAACCAAATTGCGTGAGGGAACTAAAAAAGCCCACACAATGGCAGAAAATGTGGGATTTGTCAAGTGTTTTTTAAAAGGAGTTGTAGAAAAAAACTCTTACCGCAAACTTGTAGCCAATCTCTACTTTGTATACTCTGCAATGGAAGAAGAGATGGAACGTCACAAGCAACATCCCATTATCTCCAAGGTGACTTTCCCAGAACTGAACCGCAAAGCCAGTTTAGAAGAAGATTTATATTTCTACTACGGCACCAACTGGCGCGAACAAGTAGCTCCTTCAGCAGCAGGTCAAGCTTATCTAAATCGTATTCGGGAAGTATCTAATACAGCGCCAGAATTGTTAGTTGGTCACTTCTATACCCGCTACCTTGGTGACTTATCAGGTGGTCAAATTCTCAAAGGTATTGCTCAACGCGCAATGAATCTAGCTGATGGCAATGGCACTGCTTTCTACGAATTTGACAGTATTCCTGATGAAAAAGCTTTCAAAGTAAAATATCGTCAGGCAATGGATGAGCTACCCATTGATGAAGCTACAGCCGATAGAATTGTTAATGAAGCTAACGATGCTTTTGGCATGAACATGAAGATGTTCAACGAGCTAGAAGGTAATTTAATTAAGGCAATTGGACAAATGCTGTTCAATACCCTGACACGCAAGCGTACTCGTGGCGCTACAGAATTGGCAACTGCTGAATAGTTTAAATCTATTTGCGCGATCGCCTGATCACCTCTTAACCTTATTCCTTACTTCTAACAATCCTGGAAGCTAGGTGTTGGTGTCCGCATCATCATCCAGCCTTCAGGATTGTTTGACAATTAACAATAATCAATTATTAATTACCAATGGCTCCGCGAATAAAGTAGTGCTGGCATTTTTGAGTTGAGCAATAATAATTAATATTTGTAGGACTTACGCACCGAAAGTCTGAAACCTTAATCCCCCCTACCCCCCTTAAAAAGGGGGGAAAATTCAAAGTCCCCCTTTTTAAGGGGGATTTAGGGGGATCTCTGCGTAAGTCCTGATTTGATTGGTCAGCCCTAAAAAACGGGCAATAAGGGAAAACGTTAACTGATAATTGTTCATTGATAATTGTTCATTGATAATTGATTATTATGGCTGCAAAACTTCCTGTCACTGTTATTACTGGATTCTTAGGTAGTGGAAAAACAACACTAATTCGTCATTTGCTGCAAAATAACCAAGGACGCAGAATTGCTGTTGTGGTTAATGAATTTGGTGAACTCGGCATTGATGGTGAACTGCTGCGTTCCTGTGGAGTATGTCCAGAAGATGCCGATGCCAACAGCAATATTGTTGAATTAACTAATGGCTGCTTGTGCTGCACAGTGCAGGAAGAATTTTTGCCCACTATGCAAGAACTGTTGAAGCGGCGAGACTCCCTAGACTGCATTGTGATAGAAACCTCTGGGTTAGCATTACCGAAACCACTGGTAAAAGCTTTCCGATGGCCAGAAATTCGTAATGCTGCCACAGTTGATGCTGTAATTACAGTAGTAGATTGTGAAGCCGTAGCAGCCGGAACTTTTGCCAGCAATCCAGAGGCGGTAGAGGAAGAACGCAAAGCAGACCCCAACCTGGAACACGAAACACCATTACAAGAACTCTTTGAAGACCAACTAGCTTGTGCTGACTTGGTAGTACTGAATAAAACTGATTTAGTCAATCCCCAGCAGCAAGCCGAAGTTGTTGAGTTAATTAAAAAAGAACTGTCCAGAACCGTAAAAATTGTGCAGAGTGATGGCGGAAAATTAAGTCCAGATATTTTGATGGGATTCCAAGCGGCAGTAGAGGATAATTTAGAGTCCCGTCCTAGCCATCATGACACTGAAGAAGACCACGACCACGACGACGAGATTAACTCAACACACCTGATTTTAGACCAAGCTTTTGACCCCGATAAGCTGAAACAGCAGTTAGAAGCGTTAGTACAACAGCAGGAAATTTATCGTATTAAAGGGTTTGTGGCTGTTCCCAATAAAGCTATGCGACTGGTATTGCAGGGAGTCGGTAATCGGTTTGAGCAATTTTATGACCGCCCTTGGCAACCAGAAGAACCTAGACAGACTCAGCTAGTTTTCATCGGTCGTGCGCTAGATGCTGCTCAAATTCAGTCGCAGCTATCTCTTAACTGATTTTACTTTAGCTCTTATGTGCCAGTGCGATCGCACTGGCACAAAAATTTTTTCATTTTCAGGACTTACGCACCCACACTACCTGTGGTGGATGTTGGGTTTCGCAAAGCCTCAACCCAACCTACTAATAGCGTCTATGCGTAAGTCCTGATTTTTAAGCGTGTATGAGATTTTGTTCTTGCTCATATATAGCAGTTTTCATATTTATGAGGTACAGGAGTGCGAGCATCTTGCTCGCATTCGTATTTCTAGCGAGCAAGATGCTCGCACTACAATATTTTTCAATCTTTGTACCTCAGCTATAGCAGTCGCCAAAGCATTTAGGATATTAGATTTTACGATTAATATTAATTAACGTTTAAACTAACTTTTTATGATTTTTAATCAACATCTAGATAACAATGGCGCTGTAATGCTTGTTCTAGTAGTATTTGATATTCTAAATCATCAACGATATAAGCACCAAATCGCTCCAAATGGGGGTTATTCATTTGGGCATCAAAAAGGATGAATCCGCGATCGCGCAGCCTTTCTACTAACTTCACCATAGCTACTTTTGAGCCTTCTGGAATCCTGTAAAACATTGATTCACCAATAAAAGCCCCACCAATCACAATTCCTAAAATTCCCCCTGCTAAATGATCGCCTTGCCAAGTTTCAAAACTATACGCCAAACCGCTTTCATAGAGCATCAAATAAATATTTTCTAACTCTGGAGAAATCCAAGTAGTTTCCCTATTCGCACAGCCAGCAACCACAGCCTTAAAATCGCGGTTAACGGCAACAGTAAACTTCTCTTGATTAATCGCACGCTGCAACGACTTTGGGTAACGAAACCTTTCATCTAAAGGAATTAGCGCCCGTTGGCGGCTTGAATACCAACCAACTTTTCCAGTATCATCAGCCATCAAAAAATAGCCTTGGGCATATCCCTCGATCAGCCCAGGAATGTTATATTCCATGAATCTGCTGAATAAAAAAACTGTTGCTTACTTGATTTTTCAAATTGCTCATAGTTTAAAAATAGCTGATATAACAATCGTGAGTCTGCAATAAATCAAGATTCCATCAAGAATAGTTAACTTTTATGATATTACCGATTACAATCTACTCGGTTCTTGATAATGCCCGCACTGTTTACAGTATGGCATATGTTCGTAAGTAAGATTGTGACAGTTTTGGCATTCAACGTATTGATAATAACCACAGTGCGGACAGTAGCTATCGTGGTGTCTAATTGTTTTGGCACAGTTGATACAGCAGGATCTCTGAACCCTTCTAGCTACCTGGATTTTAGTATTAAATACAACTTTTTGAAAAAACTTGATAATTCCAAAACCAAACAGAGGAATTATCAAGATATAAAGATAACTTATTAAGAAAAGCAACCCGCCAAACACGGCACTAATAATATCAAAGAGAAATTTAAATATTACGCCGACTTGCAGAAATTCAAATATTTTAAGGATCAGGGGTATAAAAAATATCACTAGCAAATGCCAGCTAATCAGGGAGATGAGTCCATATCCTTTCCGCCCTGCAAATTTGTGAACTAATAAAGCAACGAAAATAAGCGGCATCAGAAAGAGAGATTGAAACCCAAATTGGATACTGGGATACCAAAACGATGCCTGTCGATAGCCTTTTTCAACTTCCTGAAATTTTTCGTCATTTTCCAGAAAGGCTAGAAAGCTAACACTTTCCGGCTTAGAAATCAATTCGTTTTTAAGTTGAGAAATTTCTTTCCCAAGTATAGAAATTGAGCGATTATTTTGATCTAACGTCTGTTTAGCTTTTTCAGCCCCAACTGAATTAATGGATTGATTACGAGACTGACCTGCAATCTTTTCTAAGAGTGTTGAATCATATTGGCTGCGAATACTCCGGCTTGCTTGTTCAAGAGTACTGATTTTTGCTTGTTTTTGCTCGATGGCTTTTAGGGCTTGCTGATTTGCAGAATTGTTAATCTTATCTTTGTAATCGGCATATTGTAAGCAGGTTTCTGAAACTTTTCCTAAATGTCCTGATTCAGCTTGTTGATATGTAGAAACAAAACTAGGCTGATTGTTATTTTTATCGGGCAAAGAAAGCCTGAAAAATTCATACTTTTTATTTAGAGTGTCTTTATTAGGTTGTTTTTGGTAATTTTGCCACTCGGAATAACATGGATAAGACTGGGAAGGGTCGATCTGCCATCTGCTAATATCATCAAGACCTGTAAAAACATTAACTAAAATAAAAATATCAATTAAAATAATAACAATCAAACTCACTTTATTGAGTGGTTCGTTGTTAATTTTACTAGAGTTACTAAAAAATCGAGTTACAATCCGGCGTGTTCTGGCAAACATATATTTTTTTAATAAGTAGTAACAAAGTAAATTTTTGTAAATGAAAAGAAAATTAGTCAGACTGTTGCTACTTCAACTATTGTTAGTATACCTGATCAACCTGTAATCTGCTATATTACCTTGTAGCCAAATTTCTAAACTAACTAATAGCCAAAGCTTAACTCCATAGCGATTCCAAGTATCTCCTTGATAATTCAACAGTTCACGAATTAAAGATTGGTTAAGATAGGGTGCGATCGCCGCACTACGACTTAATAATAAATTTTGGGCTTGCTGTTGCCAAAATTTCCGAAATCCTAGCTGCACAGGAACCATCATCCCACTTTTGGGACGCTCTAAAATTGCCCGTGGAAGTAAATCAGCAACCGCTTGTTTCAAGACAGCTTTTTCCTGAACTCCAGATAATTTATATTCTGGGGGAATTTTCATACTTAACTCCACCACTCGCTGATCAAATAATGGCGATCGCGCGGTTAAATTAACTGCATGACTGATATTATTAACCTTAGTTAATATTTGGTCTGCTCCTTTAAATTTAATATTTAATCCCATCAAACGATTTAAATAATTAACATCACTATTTAAATCAGCTTCAAAAACAGAAGGTACTTGTTTGACAGCATTCCAAACTTCCGGTTTTAGCAACTGCGGTAAATTTGCTGCACATTTTTGAAAAGATAGCAAATAAGCTGACAAATAATCTCTTTGATTAGTAACAGAACTATATAAACTATTAAGCAACATGGGTTGATTCTTGGGACCACCAAAACACGGATCGCCACCTTCACCATTTAAGACAATTTCTACTGTCTGTTTGGCTAACTTTGCCATCAACAAATTGGGAACTGTAAGCGGATCGCCAATGGGATCGTCTAAATCCGCCATAGTTTCTACCAAATATTGCCACATTTGCTTAAAAGTAATTTCTAAAATGTGGTGCTGTGTCTGACAATGGTTAGCCACCAAACTCGAAAATTCTAATTCATTAGGACAGTCATCACCAAAATGTATAGAGTAAGTATGTACTGGATGAGTGTGAAATTTAGCGGCTAAAGCAGTCACACAACTAGAATCTAATCCTCCTGATAAAAACACACCGACTGCTTGATTTCTGGGTAAATATTGTGGGATGATTTGATTAAGTAAATGCCGTAATTGTGTGCTGTGCCATTGCAATGATTGATTAGCATCGGTAATAATTTCTTGTAGTTGCCAATAAACATGAATTTGATTATTGGGTAAACTTAAATAAGTTCCAGGGCGTAATTCGCGCACTTGTTGCCATAATGTTTGTTCTCCTGGTACAAAACCGCAGCAAAGATAATCCCGCAAAGCAACTAAATCTAAATCTTGAGAATGATAAGGTGCGAGGGTTTTTAGTTGGGGAGCAATCCAACGAGTAGAGCCTTGATTCGTGTAGTATAAGGTGCGTGAACCAACGCGATCGCGCACGTTATATAATACTTGAAGGTGGCGATCGCACACAGCTAGGGCAAACATACCTACTAGCTTTGTTAATGATTCTACTCCCCAACGTTCCCAAAGTTCAGCTACAATTTGACAATCAGTATTTTGACTTGGAACTGTGCCTAATTGTTGTAACAATTCTTGACGATTAGTTAACCAAATATCTCCCACTACTACAAATCGCTTTGTTGAATTAAATGCTAGTTGCAAACTTGGGTTAGGAGTAAATATGCAAATTTTGTTTTCTCGCCAAATCAGACTTTTTTCTAAATCATTTTCCTTGGTGGCGTTTAAATCTGGGCGGGAAAACAGATTTAGCAATTTCAAACTACTTTTCTTTGATTCTATTTCGTGAAGGTAGGGTGTTTCTCCCCAAGATATGCACCAAGATAAACGAGATGATTTCACGGTGTAATACTAAATAATAAAAAAACAGTTAAATAATGATGGAGATAGTCTGCCTGTCGTTAAAACTGGTATAAAGTATAACCTGGGAAGGAATTATATTAATTTTGACATGAAATACCATTTTACCTCAAACAATGGAAAATAACTTAACACCAAACCAACTTAACCAAATTATCGCGGAAGTAGAACAACTCAAACAACAGCGCGAACAGGAACTTAATTCTGAACAAGTTAAAGAAATTTTACAAGAATTAAATTTACCCCCAGAATTGCTAGATGAAGCGTTAATACAATTACAGCGCCGCCAAGCTTTAGCTGTTGAAAAAAAACGTCAGCGTTGGATTGCTACAGGAGTAATTGTTACTATAGTCGCCGCGATCGCACTGACAACTGTTATTATACAACAGCAACAACAAGCCCTAGAAAAAATTTCCCCAGTTCAAAGCCAAATTAGTCTTAACCAAGATGGTACAAATAATATAACTACGGTTAACCGTCAAGCTAGTCCGCTAATTTTCTATCGCGTTACTTTGCAAAATGCGCCGCTCGGTAAAAAATTATCCCTTAACTGTAACTGGATCGATCCTAATAATCAGATTGTGCATCAAAACAGTTGGGAAACTAAGATAATTGATCGCGTAACGTGGAATACTTCTTGTCGCTATCAATTTAATTCTACTGAAGCTACTGGGCTTTGGAAAGTGCAAATGTTGTTAGGCGATCGCCTGATCAGCACAACAGCTTTCACTGTACAATAAATAAATTACTTGCAATAAATGTAACCTCAATAAGTCACAATTTATTTATGCAATATGTCTATGCTCAAGTAGACCAATTTATAGGTTGCTGGGGTTATGGAAATCAGGAAAATCTCACTAAAAGGTTATCTCAAGTCTTGACTGCTGCGCCTGCAAGTTGGGGAACTGCTAAACGGCTGTTTCCAGACAATTTGACTAATAAACAAAACCAATATATATGGCAGATTGCTTGCTTTGGTGCTAACACTGATTCCTTAACAGTTAGCCACAATAATAATATTTATATAACTATCTCCGCCGATGGTTTAGTAGATTCAGCCGATGCTTGGGTGAAAGTAGATCCACTTAATCATTTAATTTTAGGAAGAGAGTCATTTGGGCGAGTTCCTTTATATTGGACTCAAACAGAAGAAGTAATTTGGTTTGCCTCCCAACTACAATTATTATTACCTGTAATTGAAAATCCTCAAGTTAGCATTGCGGGATTATATGGATATAGCTGCTTTTCATATATACCAACTCCACAGACACCAGTTAATCATATCTTTGCCATACCTGCTGGTACTCAACTAAATTGGCAAACTAGCAATGAATTAAAAATCTCCCCAAAACCTACACAAGAAAGATTATTAGAGTGGCGAGAATCAACTAATTTGATTACCGATGAAGCAACAGCAATTTCGCAATTGCAAACCCTCTTGAAAAATGCTATTCAACGTCAAATAGCCGATCTCAATTCTGAACCTGTAGGAGTGTTATTATCAGGAGGGTTAGATTCTGCGATTGTTGCTGCACACTTAGTGCAAGCAGGAGTAAATGTTAGAGCTTATACCCTAGATTTTGGTGATGTTGGCATTCCAGAATTACCTTATGCTGAACAAGTTGCACAATTCCTTAATATTCCTTTAGTAAAAGTAGCAGTAACACCGTCACTTATCCGTAAAAATGTTATTCCTACTGCTCAAGCTTTAGATTTACCTTTTGGTGATGGGGTGACAATTCCTTTATATTTATTAGCACAAGCAGCTAGTCAAGAAACCAAGGTAATTTTTAATGGCGAAGGTGGCGATCAATTGTTTGCAGGTTGGACAAATAAACCATTGATTGCAGCAGAGGTATACAATAAACTAAATCCCACAACTCAGGAAACTTTTTCTGCTCAATATCTCCGCACCTTTCACCGTTTCTATGGTTATGAAAATCAGATTTTTCAACCTGCGGTTTATGAGCAAGTTGAACAAATTAATCCTGAAGATTGGTTAGCAGCAGCTTTAGATCCAAGTTTTTCCACATCTATGTTACATCGTTTGCGCCGAGCATCATTAATGCTCAAAGGAGCGCAAAATATTCACCCACGCGCTACTAATACTGGGTTTGCACATAAATTAAAAGTGCGATCGCCTTTTTGTGATTTACCATTAGCAGAATGGACATTCCAACTTTCGGGGAAACTTTGTTTGCAAGGAAGTTGTGAAAAGTACATCCTCAAACGTGCGGTAGAAAATTTATTACCTCCAGAAATTGTTTGGCGCGAAAAGCGGGGGATGGAAGTTCCCTTAACCTACTGGTGTTTAAATCAAATGTGGGGTTTTATTGGTAGTTGGCTAAATCCAGGTAAACTACGAGCAGAAAAAATTTGGCAACCCCATTTAGCTGCACATATCGTCGCAGGTGAAATAGGAGGAACAATTAAAAATCGTCGTCTAGGTGAGATGCTGTGGTTAGTAATAATGTGGGAAGCTTGGCGGACAACAGTTTTAGGTGAGGAGACAAATAATTATGCTTGGGATCATCCTTTTTGGTTCCCGCGTCAGTTATGGAGTTTGAGCAGAAAATGGAAAGATTGAAAATTAGTATGCCATTTAATACTCCTTTTGATTTAGAGGTTGCTCAAGAATTAATTGCCGCTTATGGTACACCATTATATGTTTATCAGAGCGATCGCTTAAAATCAACAATTCACCATATTACTCAAGCTATTCCCTATCCCCACACTCAGTTTCACTTTGCTAGCGTTACCAATGGAAATGTCGCATTGTTGCAAATTTTTAAATCTCTGGGATGGGGACTTCATGCTAATACCCCTGGAGACATTTACTTAGGATTACACGCAGGTTTTCAACCTGACAAAATTGTTTACAGTGGTAGTAACTTAAATCGCTCTGAAATGGAGCAAGTTTTAAATTGGGGCGTGACAACACTTAATTTAGATAGCTTGGCTCAATTAGAATTATGTTGTGATGTTTATCAACAAGTAAAAACCTCATTAAAAGCCCCACGTTTAGGATTGCGATTAAATCTACCAGCGATTACAGGTGACAGTCGTATTGGTGTACATCCAGAGGAATTAGACCGCGCAACTGTTATTACTAAACAAACTAACTTAAAATTAACTGGATTACATTTTTATCGTGGTACTGGTACTAATGCAACGCCAGCATTTACACAAGTAATAGACACTATTCTTAACACAGCAAAAATTTTACCAGATTGGGAATATCTCGATTTTGGCGGTGGTTTTGGTTATCCTTATCACCATAAGAAAGCAGCATTTAGCTGGGAAGAGTTTGGATCAGAGTTAACAGCCAAGCTAAATACATTACCAAATAAAATTGATTTAATTATTGAACCCGGAAGATCTGCAATAGCTGGATGTGGTAGCTTACTTGC
Organism: uncultured cyanobacterium; assembly: GCA_963711165.1. Classification (GTDB taxonomy): domain Bacteria; phylum Cyanobacteriota; class Cyanobacteriia; order Cyanobacteriales; family PCC-9333; genus Crinalium. Next base: position 27,865 of record CAVQDG010000008.1, read on the forward strand.
TGAAGTTGTTTCTGTAAAATGGCAAGAAAAAAAACAAATTATCGGCGTTGATACTACAGTAGCTAATCTATCAGTTCCCTCCGTACACGGTGGTTATAGAGAAATTGTTACTTGGAATCAAGATCAATCTATAAAACATCCTACAGATGTTTGCGGAAACACTACTTATTCACGAGATTATTTAGGGAAAAATTGTCCCTTGCCAGCATTAAAAATTGGCGATATAATTGCTATTTTAGATGTTGGTGCTTATGGTTATGCTATGTCGTCCCATTTTTTGCATCGCTTACGCCCAGCCGAAGTTGTAATTGAGCGCAACAACCATCGTTTGATTCGTCAGCGAGAAGATTATAGTATTTTACTCAATCATCAAATTTTTGATTAACTAAACAAAGTTAAATTTTAATATGAAATGTATTAACTGTGGAACTGACAATAATCTTAAAGAACGAACAGCTAATTTAGGTCGTTGCTCTCGATGTCAACATCAATTTGTTTTTGAACCGACATCTCTGGGAAATTTGCCAATTACTGATACTCTGTTTGCTAAAACAATTGAATCAATTTCAGCTAATGATAGTTTGTTTTTTACTCCTCGGCAATTATTTTATCTTTTAGACAAACGTTCCCGCAGAAAAACTTTTATCAGTAGTGGATGGATTTTTCTTTATCTATTCTTGAATGTTTGGACTCCGTTGTTTATTGGTGGGATATTATCCGGTATCTTTAATGGTTCATCTTTTCCCGCGATCGCCATATCAATTATTGTTAACCTGGGCTTCATTTTTCAACTTCTTTGTAATACTAAATCACCACAACTAAATTCTCAACAGCGTCAAGCTTCCGCCAGACTATTGCAAGTAATTGGGGTAATTATTTTGCTTGCTGGAATTTATTTAAGTCTAGCAATATTAAATAACTTTTTTGTATTTGCAATCAGCGTAATATTGGGAATGTCATCAATTTATTTAGGAACCGTGCAAAGAAAACGAACAAATCAAATTAGCAATGAGTTTGTCTTGCAATCAGGAGAATTTACAGGTTGGCTAGGGCGTTGGTCACAAATTAACGGTACAATTGCTAAAATGTTACCTTCACCAACCGAAGAAACCCTTCCTACCCAAATAAATAGTGATGTCACTGACTACAGTTTTGATCGTTTAATTATTTGTGACAGTGCTAAAATTGCTCAATTATTAATTGCCAACAACTTTCATTTTGAAAACAATTGTGCAATTTTAAGTGTAACTGGATATCCCCAAAATATCTTTGACACTGTTATGGAGATGGTGCGTCGCAACCAAGAGTTAAAAGTTTATGTCCTGCATGATTGTAGCCCTAGAGGTGTGGGTTTAGTTCACCATTTACGCACTGACTCTAACTGGTTTGGAAATACTAATATCACTATTTATGATTTAGGTTTATTGCCACGGCAATTATTTTCTAGTCGGGATGTCTTTGTGCAAACTTCTAATCATTTATCTCAAATGGCAAAACAACTACCAATAGAAGTGCGTGCTAGTTTATCAACAGATGAATTAAACTGGTTAGATGCAGGGAAATTTGTGGAATTGGAGTCGTTTACTCCTAAAAAATTGCTACAGGTAGTAACTTTTGGAATTGCTCAAAGCCGTAATTTGTCTGGGAATGATAGTTTAGTTCCAATAGATAACGATCTAGATAATAGTAGTGTGATGATCTTTACCTCAGAAAGCTTCGGTTAATTGAGATCTTCCTAGTTGTGGACTAATAGCTACAGAACTTACAAACACCATTCCTGCTGTTATGAGGTACATTATCGAACTTTTTTTCACTAAATTAATATAATTTCAGAGTTAAATCAAGCGAAAATAAAATATATACTGCCATTAAAACTCTTATCTGCTTTATGGCATTGTAAAAATCTTACCTCAAACTCTTTCTTGGCTTACTGTGAAAGCAGTTAAACAGTGCCGTTTTTTGGCAAAATGAGGATCGGCAGATAAAATCTTAAAAGCTCAACGCTCCCAGCTTTTGCTAATA
>CAVQDG010000009.1:0-19101 GCA_963711165.1 uncultured cyanobacterium
TTAATACTTACTCAAAGAGGCAGGAAAACAAGGCAGCGAACCAAGAAAAAAACTTTATTTTCCTGCCAGGTTTGGTTACAAACGCTTACCTTCTGCCTGATGGTGGTGTAAATAGATAGAGGTGGGATGCCAGAATAGCAATTGTTGCAACCCACTTGGAGAATTATTGATGAGTGACCAGAAAAATATTCTGATAGTTGTTACAAACCACAGCCAAATTGATGCAGAACATCCTACAGGATTGTGGTTTGAAGAGTTTGGTATTCCTGATCAAGTTTTTCGTCAGCATACTTATCAAGTTACGGTTGCTAGTCCTAAAGGTGGACAAACCCCAATTGATCCACGTAGTCAACCGACAGCCGAGCAAGCAGAAGAGTATGCTGAAGCACTGCAAGCTTTACAGTTGACAGAACCCTTAAATAGCATCAATTTAGATAACTTTGATGCTGTATTTTTTCCTGGTGGTCATGGAACTATGTATGATTTACCAACCACTGATGTAGGTCAGGTTGTAAGTAAATTTATTGATGCTCAAAAAGTGGTAGCAGCAGTTTGTCATGGCTCTGCTGCATTTGCACAAGCAATGTCTGCTGATGGTACGCCAATCGTTAAGGGACGCAAGGTAACTGGTTTTACTAATTCTGAAGAGCAGGAAGTGCAGTTAGATAAATTAATGCCATTTCTGCTGGAATCAAAGTTGCGCGAACTGGGTGGTGAATTTATTTCCACAGCTAACTGGAGTGAGCATATTGTTGTAGATGGAAAGTTGATTACAGGTCAGAATCCGCAGTCAAGTGCTAAAGTGGCTCAAGCTGTAGTTGATGCACTAAGGTGAAGTTGAAGTCGGATAGTGGATGAATTATGGTAAGTAAAACCACCTTAAAAAACATCAAAAAGAACCCCACCCCCAGCCCTTCCCCTTAACAAGGGGAGGGGAGTTTGTTTTAGGTTTAATTATATTGAGTTACTTAGTGTTTTAAAACATATCCGAACAGTGGGAAAGATATGTTTTAAACCACAGATGAATACACAAAATTTACGCATTTATGGTAAACGGGCGAGATGCCCGCACTACTAAGTATTTGATAATAATCAACATTTTAATTTAAATTCACAATAGCTGATTAATTTTTTAAAATTTTAGGAGTTATAATAGTTGATTGAATACTTGTATTCTTATACAAAGCTGACGGCTGTAGGCGGTCTGCGCCGTGGCATAGCCTAAGCTGAAGGCTTACAATCAAACTAAAAAAAAGTTATCAAAAGGTGTAATAAGTGACAGTTAAAATTATTAATCCTCTACAAGACCTGACTGTTGTAAATAACGCAGCAGATAGTCAAATTAACTTATTTAATAGCTTTGACGACTCGTTAACCACTGGGAAAATTGCTACGTTTGAGTTGTACAACACCTCGTTAGGTAACAGTGGCATTACCAATGTAGTATTGTTCGACCAGCAAGGAGAAGGTGCGCCCCAAAGTGTAGAAAACTTTATTAACTACGTTGAGGCGGACGATTATGTTAACTCGATTATTCATCGCTCCGTACCTGGTTTTATTATTCAAGGCGGCGGTTTTACTGTTAACAATTTAGAACAAGTTTTAGCGGCAACTCCCAATAGTGGCGCGGCTGCAGTTTCTAGCATTGCAACTAATCCCCCTGTAGTCAACGAGTACTCGTCTCTACGCTCAAATTTGCGTGGCACGCTTGCCTTTGCTAAACTTGGTGGCAATCCCAATAGTGCTACTAATCAGTGGTTCTTTAATTTAGCAAACAACTCAGGCAACCTCGATCAGCAAAATGGTGGCTTTACGGTTTTTGGTCAAGTTCTTTCAAATGATGATATGGCGGCAGTTGACGAAATCGCAACTTTACCTGCAAGCGATCGTGGTAGTTTTTTCAACCAATCCGCTTTTACCAATTTACCACTCAATTTAAATCAACAGAATCAGACTCTTGATAGCGATGCAGATTTAGTTCGTTACAAAAATATTACTGTCTCTCAAGTTGATGAACTTAACTTTACAGTTGTCAGCAACTCGAACCCTAATTTAGTCAATCCAACGATAACAAATGGAGAATTAATTCTCGATTACCAGCCGTCCCAAAGTGGAAATGCGGAAATTGTTGTACGCGCTACTAACTTGCTTGGGCAGACAGTTGAGGATACTTTCACCGTCTCCGTTGATTCATCATCCCCGATAATTGCGATCGCAGCAACCGACCCTCTAGCAGCAGAAGCCGGACTTGACCCTGGAGCTTTTACTATAACTCGTACAGGGGATACCACAAACCCCTTAACGATTCAATATACCATTGCAGGTACAGCAACCAATGGCAGCGATTACGGTCAACTTGCCAATACAGTTGAAATTCCAGTAGGTGAAAGTTCAGTTATAGTCACTATCAACCCAGGTGATGATGCTGACCTAGAAAACAATGAAACCGTTACCCTGCAACTGACTCAGACTGATAATTACAGCTTAGGAGCTAATACAGCAGCAACCGTTACTATCGTTGATAATGACACTGCTGTAAATACACTCGTTACGAATAACTCAGACAATCAACTCAGTAGTTTAGTTTACGACGCGACAGAAGTTGCTGATAGCAGTAACATTACTACCAAGTTAACCGACAATGTACAGGATTTAGGTACTTCTGCTTACTTTGCTAACTTGATCGGTTTATATGAAGTTGTTGATGCTAATGGTGGTATTGACACAAACGGTGACGGTAACGCTGATTTACTACCTAGTAATCTAGGTTATGCGCGGGCGGCAATTGAGAATCGTGTTAATAACTTTACAATTCTGGCAGGGGGATTAGGAGATCCCAACCTGAATACTACTACAGAAGAGTTTGGCGATGTTCTGCTTAATGGCGGTCGGTTATACGCACCCTTTGTGATTGCTAATGGCGCTAATTTAGGCTTCCAGGGATTTATTGATCATGAAGACGCTGAACAAGATGGTGAGTTTAATGATGCTGCCGACTTCTGGGATGATATAGTTGCTTACTTTGCCTTTGGTGCTGCTAACCCAGATAATGCTATACATCTGCAAGATCGTGGCAATAATGTATTTGGGTTTGAAGACCTTCCTAGTAACTTGGGAAGCAGTGACAATGATTTCGATGATGCTGTTTTCCGACTGGCATTCACTGTATAAGTTGCTGGATGACAAAATGTAGAGACGTTCTATAGAACGTCTCTACATTAGTTTTAGGTAATGCGCTTTTAATTTGGTGTGGATGTTTATTAGATATCGTAGCCTTAGTCAAATTTTAGATAATTAACCACAGATAAACGCAGATAAACGCAGATGGGATGACGGATTTTTGCTGATTGATTTATTTATATCTAGCTCTCAGGGCTAAATATATTATAAGTGGCTAGGAGTAAGTGCGATCGCTTCTAGCTACTAACAACTACACCATTCCGGCGGGAGTCCCCAGCCCCAGACATCACCCCCAAGTCATCTTTTCTCACAGTATGAACCCCACCAAAAAACATATTCATTTCTTGCCATAACGCTATCTGAGTATTAGCAGAAACCGTCAATTTTTCTAATTCTTTTTCCCTAAAGCCTGGTTCTATACTAAAAATATTATTCTCCCAATGACACCTTGGACTTGCTACTGCCTGTTCTACAGACATTTTAAAATCAATTAAATTAGAAACTACTTGTAAAATAGCTGTCCGAATTCTGTTAGAACCGCCAGAACCTAAAACTATCTCTGGCTGTCCATTTTTTAATACTATTGTAGGTGACATCATCGAAGAAATTCGCTGATTTAATTGCCACTTATGAAAGCCCAGAGGATTTAAATCTTCTTCTCCTAACATATTATTAATCATAATTCCCGTACCAGGAATTACATAACCAGAACCTTCACCATTAGAGGTTGTTACTGAAGCAGCATTACCTTCATTATCCATTACACTAATATGAGTTGTGCTACCCCATTTATTAACAGTTGAGCTTAATTCTTGTTGATAACTAGCCAGATGATCATTAGCTAAGAAATTTTCAGCAATATCTTTTTGATATATATAATCATCATATCCATCCGCTCTAGCTGCATTAGTTAAACGCATCACCTCCGCTAATATTTGTAAATGATGAGAACTGCCACATTCAATTAAATTCAAATCTATTTTTTCTAATAATTTAAGAGCAAAAGCCATTAATGTGCTACCAGAACTCGGAGGAGTGTTAGTTAATAAAGTATGACCTCGGTAATTAACTAATAGTGGCGATCGTTCTATAACTCGATATTCTTTTAAGTCTTCTAGTGTTAAATATCCTCCTTGCTCTTGACAATCTTTTACAATTTGTTTAGCAATTCCTCCTAAATAAAATTCATCTGATCCATGTCGGGCAAAATAGTCTAAACTATTAGCTAAATCTGATATTACAAAAGTATCACCTTGCTGAAGCAGATTTCCATCAGGCGCGTACACTTTACAAGCTGCTGGAGATGCTCTAATAATTGGTTCTAAAAGCTGCCAACAGTAAGCTTGAAACTTATCTACTTCGATCCCTGTTTTCGCAGCGTAAATAGCAGGTTCAGCAACTACATTAAAAGGTAATCTGCCTAGTTTTTTGTGAATATGAAATACTCCCAGTAAGTTACCTGGAACTGCCATTGAAGCTTTGCCAATATGAAAAGTTTGCCATGCGTCACCAAAATTAACTTCTACGGGGAAAAAATCAAGTTCAGCAGGTGGTTTGTTGTGACGTGGTGTTTGTGTAAAAAAATCAAATAATATATTTTTCTGTTCGTGAGTATGAGCTAACAAAAAACCGCCACCAGCAGGAGAAGTTAGCATTGGTTCTGCTACAAAAGACATCAAAATTGCTGCTATTGCTGCATCAAAGGCATTACCACCTAAAGACAGCATTTCTGCGCCAGATTCAGCAGTTTTTTGATGTCCAGCAGCAATCACGCCCTGAGTTTTTTGTTTCATAGGTAATAATCGACTTTTTTAATAATGCTCGACAAGGGTATTACTAATTTTAAAGTTATTTTGGGTTACGAGATTCACAAGCAGGGTCATATCGTAATTGAATAAATTCTTCCCCAAGACGGTAAGAAATAAAAGTATTGACAACTCCATCGCCTAAACAAAATTTGTTATCTATAAAGCCCTCGTGACCACCGCCACCAAATGGTAAAGGTATTTGGTTCCACATAGGCGGTTTGTAGCCAAAGATATAGGTAAATAACTTCTGTGCTTCAGCTTGACCATAATTAAAAGATTTGTCTTGTGCGTGGACTATCAAAGCAATTACTTGAGCTTTATTTTGGATAAAACTAATCTCAATTTGAGATTGTTTGGGTAATTTAGGTATGAGAAGTCTTAAGGCTTTTGCAGAATAGTAATTAGTATAGGTTGTGGGATCATTACCTTTGTAACCACCAATGGGGCGACCAAAATAATTTTGGATTTTTTGCGGTGTTTGATTTAATACATATCTTCCTGCTTGCGCTGGTGGCGTAAACACAATACTCAGAAATAATAAACCTAAACAATTAATTGTAATTTTATTCAAGATCTGCTTCTTTAGCATAAATCTGTACTCCTTTTTGTATAGACTATAAACTTAATTTGAGCCAAATCAACACATTGTTTCGCTAAACTTAATAGTTATGATTTGATTATGTATGCGTAGGTTCCAACTCAAGAGGCACAAGATGGTAGATCAGCATAAAAGTAAAGATGAACTGATCGAGGAAGTGGTAGCACTGCGCCAACGAGTTGCAGAGTTAGAAAATTTTGTACCTGTGCTAATTGCAGGAGCAACTTTAGAAGAAAATCCTGATCGAGGTATAGCTTTAGCAGTCGATTTAACACAGCGCAAGCAAGCGGAGGAAGCAAGAGATAAAGCTTTAGCCCAAACCGAAGCAGCAAAAACTGAGTTACAGCGAGTATTTATGCAAACTCCAGCGATGATTCAAGTGTCGCGTGGATCAAATCATGTAATTGAAATAGCAAACCCATTGTATATGCAGGTTGCGGGTAAACGCGAACTAATTGGCAAATCAGCCCGCGAAGCGTTTCCAGAATTTGAAGGGCAAGGCTTTTTTGAGTTGTTGGATCAAGTATATGCAACGGGGAAACCCTTTGTGGGTAATGAGATGAAGGCGATGTTTGATCGCAATAATGATGGAGTTTTGGAGGAGAGTTTTTGGAATTTTGTTTATCAACCTTTAGTTGATGGTGATGGTAAGGTTTATGGGATTATGACTCATGCAGTGGAAGTCACTGAGCAAGTTAGAGCAAGGCAAGAAATTGAAAAGAAAGCAGAAGAATTAGCGCGTCTCACAGCAGCATTAGAACGTACTAACAAAGAGTTAGATCAATTTGCTTATGTTGCTTCTCATGACTTAAAAGCACCTTTACGGGGAATTGCCAATTTAGCAGAGTGGGTAGAGGAAGATATTGGAGAACAAATTACCGATGAATCACGAGAGCATCTGCATTTGCTACGTGGGCGCGTATACCGACTGGAAGCTTTAATTAATGGAATTTTACAGTATTCACGGGCAGGGCGTAGTGAAAATATTCAACTACTCAATGTTGCTGATTTGCTTTCGGAAGCAATAGAATTAATTGCTCCACCTCCACAAGTGGAAATTCTAGTTGGGTCAGGAATGCCAACTCTGGCGGGTGAGAAAGTACCATTGCAACAAGTTTTTATGAACTTGATTAACAATGCAATTAAGTATGCTGGGAAGCCAGAGATTTTGATACAGGTAAATGTACGTGAATATGAAAAATATTATCAGTTTTCTGTGGCGGATAATGGGCAAGGAATTGCCCCTGAATATCAAGAAAAAATTTGGGGAATTTTTCAGAGGCTAGAGGCTAGGGACAAAATTGAAGGAGCGGGTATTGGTTTATCTGTAGTGAAAAAGATTATTGAAAGCCGAGGCGGACGTATATGGGTTGAGTCTGAAGTTGGCGCAGGAGCTACTTTTTATTTTACTTGGCTTAAAAGTTTGTCAGAAGCTTTTCTTTAGCCCGCGCAGGCGGGCTTGGTTTGTAGAGCCTGGGGGAATTTGAGAGAAGCCTTGGTTGAGAGAAAATCTTAACTTATGTATTTGTTAGCATTTGTTAGCAAAAAAGTATCGGTATAATGGCGCAGTCATAGTTTCAGGAGATATGGGTGATGAATTGAGCTTTAGCCTGTGGGAATTTCAGGATCTAATTTTTGGGTAATTAATAGTTGGCGCGATGTCTACAACGGGCTACCCCTTTAGTCCACAACGAAATATTAGCTTGTTTGCTAAAATTAAACTAAAAGCACCAAAATTTCGCAAAAACTCATCAAATAACGCCACAATTCCAGGGATAAAAATTTAAGGGATGGCAAAAAACATCTATCACAATACTGTCAGAATAGCCCTAGAAAAAGATGGTTGGACAATTACCGACGACCCTCTCACCCTACGAATTGGAAAGCGAGATTTATTTGTAGACTTGGGCGCTGAAAAACTTATCGCTGCTGAACGTGAGGACAAAAAAGTTGCTGTAGAAATCAAAAGTTTTATCAGCCAATCTCCAGTTAAAGATTTAGAAAATGCTTTAGGGCAATATATTCTCTATCTCAAAATCCTCTCTAGATTAGAACCAGAACGTTTACTTTATTTAGCAGTCCAGCAAAAAAAAAATATCTCAATTTTTTCTCTGAATAAGTTGTAAAAATTATCCTTGAAGATGGGTTAATTAAATTGATTATTTTCGATTCAATTGAGGAGGTTATCACGGCATCGAAGACGGTATCACTGATGAATTAGTGGCGGGTGGTGTTACCAAAGACCATATAGTTTTAGCGTTTCATCCTCCCTTCGTCAGACAGCATACTGGATATGCACTAGCGTAGTTGTAAGATGTATATATCTATACTAATTCCAATAAAACTACTAACTAATTTTGATAAAAAGAAACGTGGCAAGATAATTTCTTCATAAAATTGGTCATTTTCATCCCAATAACCACATATTTTATAATCACAAGCTTCTAAATGTTCTGCTACCAGAGCATTTACATCTATCTTGTCTAATATTTCTCTGATATCCTGCCAAACTTGGTGGTTTTTCAATTCCAGCTTTTTATGCTTTGATGGATAAGTTAAATCAAGAACAAAATAATACATGGTTTCCTGCACCTAAATTAATTAAGGATTTAGCACATTTTCTTGAGTTACTTGAGAAAATACGGAAAGAGAAACAGGAATAATTTTAGTTTAAAATTTGATTTAATACCGATATATAATTTTTATTCAATGCTGGTGTGAGTGTCATATTTGTACGTTCTTTGTTGTGGTTAAGGAGTCCTTTAACATTATCTGTATGTGTATCGTGTATTGCTTTTTCAAATCCTCCAATACCGGAGAACAAACTAAAATACCTCATGGCTGTTATGGTTAAAAGGAGCCGAACATAGGACTCGAACCTATAACCTACTGTTTACAAAACAATTGCTCTCCCAGTTGAGCTAGTCCGGCTTACAGGATGAAGTATAAAGATGTCTATTTAATTGTCAATGGGCTAGAAATTATTATGCCTGAACTCCCAAGACCACCTCATAACACACCACCTTGGGTATGGGTAGCTGCCTGTGTGTTAGTTGCATTCACTACCACTGCAACTCCTATTCTTCTACCACGATTACTTGATGGTTCAAGTCAGGTTAATACGGCTCAGAATGTACCTGTTCCTGAAGCTTCATCAGCCCCCTCTCCAACTCCTCCTATTGAATACAAAGGAGATCCTGTGGGAGAAATGCCTTTTCAGAGCAATGCAGCAACCATTGAGCATATTACAACAATATTAACATCTCCTAAAAATGGGAAAATTCAAATATGCTTTGTAGAGAGCAGGTAGACTTTTCAAAGTACTTTAATAACTCTTAATCAAGAGGTTGAAATTATAAACAACAGAAACTCGAAGGAAACTCTTGTAACAGCAGGAACAGAATGTAAGGAATCTTCTATACCAATAAGTAAAGGTGATAAAATTAAGTTAAAGCTTATATCACCTAATCCAAATTTAGTAAGAGAATGGTTACCTAGATACACAAAGCCAACTGCCAGTTTCCTTAAGTAAATTTTTATGCTAAAAGAAGTCATAATTAACTACCCTTAACTATACCTAACACCACCATCAACGAGGTCATACTAACTAGCAGTAAAAAGTAGGTAATTATTCTGTGTACTAATACACCATTTCTCGTGTATCTAAACCGTACTCTTTTAGTAGCTTGTACAATACTTACTCTTGTACGCCTTTGTAGTGTATGTATCTGTTGATGATTTTTAGTACAGACATACAGTAAGTCTTCAAACTTCTCATTACCTAAGTTTCGGTAATGCTGCTGATTTAAGCTCAAAACTTTGCAGTAGTTTGTTAATCCTGCTTTGCTCTTTTTCCTGTTCGGGATTATTGTTAGGCATGAGGATTAATAGCCAGCAGAGTCACCGTAGTAAATTCTCGAAACTAAATTTACTACAGCATCAACGTTACCTTTTTCCAAGCAATCTAAAGGACTTAAACCCCTCCATTCAGTTTTTGGTTCAGCTAACCATCTCTTGACCTCATCAATGTTGTAATTAGTTAGCTCGAATAGCATTTGTAAAGCATACACAAGTGGCTGAATTTGTTTCATAACAACCTTGGATGCTATGTCACGTTGAACTGTGCGGACATCCCTCTCAATAATATGGGCAATACTTTCTTGTGTAGTTCCCATAAACCGAGATAGTTCTTTCAGGCTAATTGCACCATCTTTATAGATTGGCAAAACGGGGGATAAGTCTTTTGTAGGTGTGGAAGCCATAGGCATACATCCTCTGACAAGATCTATATTAAGCTTGTCTTCTTTTATGTATATAATTATATCGGATTTTTTGTCGTATTTTATGCAATGATCTATTAGATATCTTGCCTAAATCCTTTCAGGGCGTAGCGATCGCACCCTCACCCTATCCCACCATCATCTGTGCAAATTGCTTTAACACAACACCATACAACTCATTACCGCGATCGCGTATATCATAATAATTGTACAGTGCATACTTTGGTGTTCCTTCCTTCACCAATTTAATAAAAACCATATCATTATCCCTCTAAACAAATTCTCCCCTAGCCACCAATACAACCTTTCCCCCCACCTCAACTTTAATTGTATCTGCTTGCTTCTCGGCTTTCAACAACAATAAAGAAGGTCTACCTATTTCATAACCCTGCTCAACTCGGATATCAATTAATTTTTCACCAAAATAAGAATGCTCAACTAAATAACCAGCTAAACAACCATTAGCACTTCCTGTAGCTGGATCTTCTGGTACTCCCAAATAATCGGCAAACATCCGCACACTTAAATCATTTTCGGGATGATTAGTTTCAGGACAAAATACCAGTATTGCTTTTGCTTCTGTTGTCTCAATTAATTCAAAATATTTATCCTTATTAACCTTAATTCGTTTTAATGCTGCATGATTTTTTAAAGGTATAATAATAAACGGTAAGCCTGTAGAAACTTCCTGAATTGGGAATTTACGATCAACTTCTTCTATATTTAAATTTAAAACAGGCGCAAGTGCTTCTGGTTGCAAAACTTGATGGAATGTAGGTTGCTTTTGTTGCATCCACAAAACATCTATTTCATCATTAATATAATGTGGCGTTACCGGAATCTGACCAATTTTTAAATTTAAGGTAATATTATCAACTTGTTGCTTAATAATTTCTTGTTGAATTATGTATGCAGTGCCTAAAGTTGGATGTCCTGCAAAGGGTACTTCTTGCTGTGGCGTAAATATTCTGACATTGTAACCCCCATCTTGCATCTCTGTAGATGTAATAAACGTGGTTTCTGAATAATTCATTTCTTTGGCGATGCGTTGCATCTCCGTGTCAGACAAGTTACTACCGAAAAATACGGCTAGTTGATTGCCTGTATATTTATCTACTGCAAATACATCTACAATAAAGAAATTGAGTTTGTTCATTTTTAAAAGATTAATTATTGACTAATGAAATTAAAATAATACCATTTATATTTTGATATACTACATATTGACGATTGTTTAGATACTTACTATAATACGTCTATACATCAAATATTTGTCGCACTCATTTTTAAAAGTGGTATAAGTAATCAGACAAAATTAAATAAAAATTACGCTAAACAGTACGCAGGCAAGATGCCCGCACTACAAAAGCTTAAATTTAGATACGCCAAATTTCGCTTTTTCTATATGTAATGTGACCATCTTGGTCACTTGTTAGGACTTACGCACCGAAAGTCTGAAACCTTGATCCCCCCTACCCTATGCGCTCCGCGCTCTTCCTTCGCCAACGGGAAGGCTATGCGCTTACGCGCAGGCTACGCCAACGCCTATAAAAAGGTGGGGAAATTCAAAGTCCCCCTTTTTAAGGGGGATTTAGGGGGATCTCTGCGTAAGTCCTGTTGGTTTTATACTTTGGAATTTTTAATATTAAATTTTGAGTTAACATTTTAAAATGTTAACTCAAAATTCTAACTCATAACTGAATTTACAGTTCACAATTTACTCGACTACAATTATTTTTCAGCCAGTTTTACTTTTGTAGCCAAACCTAGTCGCTGTAAAAATTGAATTGTCATCCAAGTTAAATCAATTTCCCACCATTCCAAGCCGTGACGCGCGGAATATTGAAAGGCATGATGATTGTTATGCCAGCCTTCGCCATAAGTAACTAAGGCTACCCACCAACAATTTTTAGAGCGATCGCCTGATTCATAAGTACTATAACCAAATTTATGGGTAGCACTATTTACGAACCAAGTGCAGTGAAACACAACTACTAAACGTACAAACACACCCCAAACTACAAACGGCCAACCGCCTAAGATATAAAGCAGGAGACCTAAAACAACCTGCATGGGAATAAAGGCTACTTGAAAAAATTGATATACGGGGTCATCAGCAATATCTTTTGTAAAACGGTCAATGTCAGCTTTAGATGGAATTTCATGGAGCATCCAACCCATGTGACTCCACCAAAAACCTTGGCTAGAATCATGAGGATCGCCATCATGATCTGAGTGTAAATGGTGTATCCGGTGTAAGCCGATCCAATCAATTGGCCCGCCTTGACAAGAAAGCGTTCCACAAAAAATGAAGAAATATTCTAACCACTTGGGAGTCTGAAAACTCCGGTGGGTAACTAGGCGATGATATCCCAGCGTAATACCTAGACCGCCAGTTATCCAGTGTAATAAGACAGCAACGCCTACTGCTGCCCAGCTAAAGTTGCTAGGTAACAAAGCTGGTAGGGCGGCGAGGTGAATCGCCACCATGTAAATAATAATGCTCCAATCGGTGCGAAGTTTGGTTGAGGTGGCAACAGTCATGCAGTAACCTTAAAACGAGTTGAGTAGTTTGATCTGCTTGATTATTTAATTAGCGCCGATTCAGGGCGCATGAGGGTTTTATGAACAGCTTTGATATTCTGCAAGATGCAGAAAATGCACTCTCTCCGATTTTTTCTGGAATTGACGCTCAGGTCAAGCAAAATCTCCAAAGAGTATTAAATGCGTTTCGCGCTCATCGTGTTGGCGTTCACCACTTTGCTAGTGTGAGTGGTTATGGTCACGACGATTTAGGACGAGAAACACTGGATCGGGTTTTTGCTGATATCATGGGTGCTGATTCTGCTGCTGTGAGAGTACAGTTTGTTTCTGGAACTCATGCGATCGCATCTGCCCTATTTGGGGTTCTTCGTCCAGGTGATGAAATGTTAGCAGTTGCAGGCGCTCCTTACGATACTTTAGAAGAAGTTATTGGCTTGCGTGGACAAAACCAAGGCTCTTTAAAAGAGTTTGGCATTAGTTACCGAGAGCTACCTCTGACTGAGGAAGGAACTGTAGATTGGCAGCATCTCAGCCATTCAGTAGGCAACAGCACTCGTTTAGTTTTAATTCAGCGATCGTGTGGTTATTCTTGGCGTGCTAGTTTATCAATTGCTGATATTGAAAAAATTGTTCATTTAGTCAAGAAACAAAATCCTAACACTATTTGCTTTGTTGATAACTGTTATGGTGAGTTTATTGAAGACAAAGAGCCACCAGCAGTTGGTGCTGACCTCATCGCTGGTTCACTGATCAAAAATCCAGGTGGCACTATTGTTACTGCGGGTGGTTATATAGCAGGTAAAGCTGAGTTAGTAGAAGCTGCTGCTTGTCGTCTAACAGCACCAGGAATTGGCAGTTCTGGGGGCGCTACCTTTGATCAAAATCGTTTATTATTTCAAGGACTGTTCTTGGCTCCCCAAATGGTCGGTGAGGCAATGAAGGGTAATCACCTGACGGCTTATGTCTTTGACAAGCTAGGCTACCCAGTTAATCCACTACCAACAGCGCCGCGTCGGGATGTAATTCAAGGGATTAAACTGGGTTCAAGAGAAAAACTCCTGGCATTTTGTCGCTCTGTTCAACAGTATTCGCCAGTTGGTTCCTACCTTGATCCTGTTCCAGCCGAGATGCCAGGATATGAAAGTGAGTTAGTCATGGCAGGTGGCACATTTATCGACGGTAGCACATCGGAGTTTTCTGCCGATGGGCCATTGCGGGAGCCTTATATCGTTTTCTGTCAGGGTGGGACTCACTGGACTCATGTAGCTATTGCTCTACAAGCTGCGATCGCGGCAGTTGGTACCGCATAGCGTAACTAAACAGCTATGCTGGTCTCATCATTAGTTCTAGTTCCAGATATTTAGATTGTTCCGATGTCTCTTCCTCCATTTCTGTTCTCCATTCAAGGCGATCAAAATAGGAAAAGGCATTAAGTAGTGCATCTGGTAGGCAAATTAGAAAAGTCATTGTGCTGGCTAGAACTCAATGCTTCTTAAATACACAACTTTTTCCAGCTAATCCGGTTAAAACTCAATACCCTTGGTGTTAAGGATAATTGTAGGTTGGGTTGAGCGTAAGCGAAACCCAACACTTTACAAATCGTCAAAGTTAATAAAAATTATTCTCTCCTTCATTCAAAATTGCAAAAAGATTAAAATTATTAAATAAAGTATCCGTCTAATAATAAAAAATATTTACCAGAAAACTAGAAATTCAGGACTAAAGTAAATGCGGAACGTAACACGCTTCCATATCAAAAGTTATGGTGTTGCTGTATTGACGGTAACGCTAGTGTTACTGGTGAAAGTGCTGCTCCGCATCTGGCTGAAGGTAGAAAGCCCTTATCTGTTGTTTTTTGCGGCTATCATCATCAGTACTTATTATGGCGGTGCGAGGTCAGGAGTATTAGCTACCCTAATGGCTGCTTTACTTAACGATTATTTCTTTCTACCTCCCTACTATGCTTTCTCAGCTAATAGCCTAACCTTAAATATTAAATTAGCTATTGAGTTAACGATATTTGTGCTAGAAGCTTTATCAATCACTTGGCTGATTGTTAAATTACGTCACGCTAAACGACAAGCTGAAAGCAAGGCATTAGAAGCCCAAAACTATCAAGTAATCTTAGCTAATAGAGCCGAAGAATTACAGCGTTCCCAAGCTGATTTACAATATCAAACTAACATTTTGCAATCAATTCTTAATGGCATGGGTGAGGGTGTAATCGTAATTGATACACAAGGAAAATTTTTAATTTTTAACCCTGTAGCTAGAAAACTTCATGGTTTAAGCCTTACACAAACAATTAGCAAGGATTGGGGAGAAAAATCTAGTTTTTTAAAGCCAGATAAAGTCACACCTTATGAACTCAGCGAACTACCTCTAATGCGAGTACTCAAAGGTGAACTGGTAGATGAATCAGAAGTTTTTTTTGTTAACTCTCAAGTACCAGAGGGCATTTGGCTAAGTGCAAACGCACGAACTTTAAGAGATGAATCCGGGGTAATAACGGGTGGTGTGCTGGTACTGCGAGATATTAGTGAACGCAAGCAGACAGAGGAAATTATACAGGTAAGCGAAGAGCGTTATCGTCAAATCATTGAAACAGCTTCAGAAGGAATCTGGATTATTGATGCTGATAATAACACCAGCTTTGTTAATAATAAAATGACCGAAATGCTGGGCTATAGTGCAGCAGAAATGCAAGGAAAGCCGCTATTTGCTTTTATGGATGAAGAAGGTTTAGCGATCGCTCAAAATAATATCACTCGTCGTCAGCAAGGTATTAAAGAACAACACGACTTTAAATTTCGCCGTAAAAATGGTTCAGATTTATGGGCGATGGTGTCTACTAATCCAGTTTTTGATCATGAGGGAAAGTATGCTGGCGCTTTAGGCATGATTAGTGATATCACAAAGCGCAAACAAGCAGAGGAAGATTTACGGGAAAGTGTAGCTTCCTTGCGGGCTTTATCTGAATTAATTGCGGCTCAAAATTTGAAGTTTGAAGAACACCTGCAAGAACTTCTAAAAATGGGTTGTCAACGGTTAAACCTAGATATTGGCATAGTATCTCATATTGAAAATAATCTTTTTGAAGTAGTAGCAACATACTCGTTAGATAGTGGAATTAGTGCTGGGGATGTATTTAAGTTAGAGCAGGTTTACTGCCATGATGTTTTGCAAGCTAAAGAACCAATTAGTTTTGAACACGCTACCACTTGCGAATGGGGAAATCATGCTTGTTATGAAAAGTTTAAATTAGAATCATATATCGGTACACCAATATATGTAACCGGGCAAGTTTATGGCACACTAAGTTTTTCTAGTATTAAACCACGCACCAAATTATTTAAACCAGTAGATAAAGAGTTATTAAAGCTAATGGCGCAATGGGTTGGTAGTGCAATTGAGCGTAAGTTAGCCGCAGAGGAACTAGCTAAAACCAGAGATCAAGCGATCGCAGCGACGAGTGCCAAAGCAGAATTTTTAGCCACTATGAGCCATGAAATTCGCACTCCCATGAATGGGGTAATTGGTATGACTGGGCTGCTTTTAGAAAGTGATTTAACACCCCAACAGCGAGACTTTGTAGAAACCATCCGTACCAGTGGCGATTCTTTACTGACAATCATTAATGATATTCTCGATTTCTCTAAAATTGATTCTGGTAAATTAGATTTAGAAGAGCATCCCTTTGAACTGCGAGTTGGGATTGAAGAAGCTTTAGATTTAGTAGCTCACAAGGCAGCTATTAAAAAATTAGAATTAGCATATTTAATTGATATAAACACACCCCAGACAATTTTAGGAGACATTACTAGGCTGCGCCAAATATTAGTAAACTTGTTAACTAACGCGATCAAATTCACTGAAACAGGAGAAGTTATACTTTCAGTAACAGCCAAGCAAATTAATAGTGAAGTTCAAGAAAATTCCAACACTTACGAGATTCAATTTGCTGTTAAAGATACAGGTATTGGCATTCCCGCTAACCGCATGGATCGGTTATTTCAGTCTTTCTCACAGGTAGATTCCTCTACAACTCGCCAATATGGAGGAACTGGATTAGGTCTAGTAATCAGCCAACGCTTGAGTACAATGATGGGTGGCAAAATGTGGGTTGAAAGTGAACCCAATCAAGGCTCAACTTTTTATTTCACCATCGTAGCTCAATCAATTCCTTCTTCATCAATAATTGATGTTCCTAACGCCGTCACAACTTTATCAGAAAAACGCTTATTAATAGTCGATGATAATGCCACTAACCGTAAAATTATCACCTTACAAGCGCAATCTTGGGGAATGCTTTCTCAGGCGGTTGCTGGGGGGAATGAAGCTTTAGAGTGTCTCAGTCGTGGCGAACAGTATGACATCGCTGTTTTAGATATGCAAATGCCAGAAATGGATGGATTAACACTTGCTGCCGAAATCCGCAAATTACCTCAATTACAGCATTTGCCATTAGTAATGTTAACCTCTCTTGGCAGACCAAGAATAGCAGAGCAAGCTGTTAAACATAATTTTGCTGCTTTCCTCACTAAGCCGATTAAACAATCGCAGTTATATAATGTTTTCCTACAGGTATTAAGTAACCAGCCAGTTACAACTAAAGTACCTCCTCCGACAGCATCCGCAGCTACGGCAAAACTGGCTGAAAGTTTACCACTAAGAATTTTGTTAGCTGAAGACAATGTAGTTAACCAAAAGGTTGCTATACACCTATTAAAGCGTCTAGGCTATCGGGCAGATGTAGTTAGTAATGGTGGTGAAGCCTTAGAAGCTCTCTGTCATGTACCTTATGACGTAGTTTTGATGGATATGCAGATGCCAGAAATGGATGGTATAGAAGCTACTCGCCGGATTATCCAAAAATGGCAACCTGCGGAACGACCTAGAATTATCGCGCTGACAGCAAATGCCATGCAAGGAGACAGAGAGCTTTGTCTAGAGGCGGGTATGGATGACTACTTGAGTAAGCCTATCCGCCTAGAGAATTTGGTTGAAGCACTCAGGAAGTGTCAGCCGCGAGTTATGGCGGATGAAGCCACAGAACAAGTTAACTCGCAGTAGATTTTATTCGGGCAACTTATACTGTCCTACAATGCGCTTGGCATACTCTGGTACATGAGCATCTACTTTTTCTGGATAATTACGCTGGAGATATATATAGTTGCGGGTAAAGTGAGAATCTATTGAAAAACGGGCATATTCTAAACCTTTGGGACCAATTCTTTCGATGACTACACCCATAAGTTTTGCTGCCCACATCGGGAGGGTTACACCTTTGTCGTAAGCAGGAATACTTTGTTGTACAGCTTCTTTGCGATCGCCCTTCGACGTTACAGGCTGAGTTTCTAGCTGATCCTTAACTAAATCCAGCATTTCCTGCCCTGTATCATTGCGTACTACAATCCACTGCCAACCAAACGGCGCACCCATGTAACCGACAACTAAATCTGCTAACGAGTTGACATAATCAAAACAACTCATACAGGAAGGTGCAAACACATCTTTAAGCTGATTTGTCTTTAATCCAAAAAAAGGAACCATTTCCTCCGAGCCATCCTCATGTTTAAAATGAACTCGGAAATCCTGCATAAACTCGTAATGTACTACCGTTTCTGGAGATCGGCTAGTAGTTTCTAGAAACTTCTGCAACCCAGCACGATTAACATTATCTACGCAAGGCGTACCCAAAACATACAGCTTTTCTAAGCCTAATTTTTTTTCTACTGCGCGTAATGCCTGAATTTGACAACCTACGCCAATAACTAGCAACCGCTTCATTCCAGATTGCTCGATTTGCTCTAGTACAGATAGATTAGGCGATAGCGTAGGCTTATTTACCTTGGCTGCCAGAATTTCCTCTGGAGTACGGGCAATTACAGGCATAGGTTGAAAGCGGTCTTCTTTGGTATTTTGGACACAGACAACACCTTCAACCATGCCACGATTGAGCATTTCAATAGCGATGCTGCTCACAATTCCCGTCCACTGCGCCCCTTCAATTGGCTCGGTTTTCCGCGCCGCCATCATGTCTTGATTTACCCCAAAATACCAATCATCAGGATTATTTAAATCGCGGCTACGTCCGTGAGTTTCTGCTTCTAGTTCAGTTATCTGTTGATTAATAAACGCGCAAGCTTCCTTGACATAATGAATATAATATGTATCGCATAACCCGCATTCACTACAAAGTTCCTTCGCAGGGCGACGGCTGGAGGGTTTGAGGGCTTTAGCTTTCTGATGAGAGTGTAGAGAAGTCATATAGACAGTAATTTATTAGCTAGAAACAACAAAAGATAGCTCAAGGCTGATCTTCACACAAAATACAGACAAAGCTTTGCAGATCTAAGTATAGGACTTACGCACCGAAAGCCTAAAACCTAGATCCCCCTAGCAGGATTTAAAAATGGGGAAAGTCAAATTCCCCCTTAAAAAGGGGGATTTAGGGGGATCTTCGCGTAAGTTATCAAAAACTTTCTACTTGAGTGATGAGACGGAAGTAAATTAGGTAATTTTGCGGTGGTAATGTCCCTCGATATTAGGGAATATACATAATTAAGTAGGTATCTGCTGATCGTACTTGCAACGATTTGTCAACAGATGTTGACCTGCACGACAACAGATTTATTAAAAGAAATATATGATGAAAAAAACTAATCAAAGCCTGGGATTCTACTCGTTT
>CAVQDG010000010.1:0-7599 GCA_963711165.1 uncultured cyanobacterium
TCGGAATTAGAACTTTCATATATATCTAGAGTATACCCCACCCCAGCCCTCCCCTTAGTAAGGGGAGGGGGCAAGATTAATTGGGAAAAGTTAGTAATTCTTTTGGTATTCTCTCCAACTCTCTCGACGGGTGGGGTATTTCTGTAATTGAAGCTTGTTGAATCTGGTGTATGTAGTGCGGGCATCTTGCCCGCGTGTTACTAATGCGTAATTCCTAATTATCCTAATTATAAAGATGTATTTGCTGGGGAGCGATCGCGCTTATCTTTCTGAAAAACTATAAAATGTTGCTGAGGTAAAAATTCTTGTGTTTCTTGCCAAACTAACCCTGCTGCTGACATCTCTTTTTTGATCTGCTTAACAGTCATTTTATGCAACCCTTTGATCAGAATAAAGGGATTTTCCTTCCTATACTCAACTAAAATAACCCGTCCATTTGGTTTAAGTGCTTTAACTACCTCATCCATCATTTCAAATGGATATTCCAGTTCGTGATAAACATCTACCATCAAAGCTAAGTCTATACTTTCTGGGGATAAATTTGGCGAAGTAAGATTAGCTAAAATAGTCTGTACATTAGTAATATTTTTTTCTTGCTTGAAAAAATCAATAATTTCTAGCATTTCTGGTTGAATATCTACGGCTATTACTTTTCCTTGTGTCACATAAGGAGCAATCATAAAGCTAAAATAGCCTGTTCCTGCTCCAATATCCGCCACAACATCAGTTAGTTTAAGATTAAGAGCTTTAACTACTAAAGAAGGCTTTTCCTCAACTTCGCGAGTAGGTCTTTCTAACCATCCTGCCCCTTGATGCCCCATAACTTGAGCAATTTCTCTACCTAAATAAAACTTGCCAATGCCATCAGGGTTATGAATTGTACGTTGCTGGTATATAGAATTAGATTGAGCGATCGCAAATGCTTGATCTGTTACATTCGGTACTATCAACCCTAATGTAACTAAGATGATTAAAATAACTACTCGTAAAAAGTAAGGTCTTAATTTCTGGATAATTATTTTTTTCATAATCTCATTAACAATTAACAATGATCATATTCTAGGATTTGATAGCTACTACTCGTAACCTGCGGTAATCTGCAATCCAAGTTCCATCTCGATACAAGGTTGGTTTTAAGCGTTGCTCAAGTGCGGCAATTATCCTATTTTGTTCGTCAGCAGAATATTGTGCAAGAATAGTACTTGCAAACATTTTTATCCAATTAGCTAAACCTGCTTCTCCGTCTGCTAACGGTGTAGGACGGTCAAATAAAACAGCATAAGTAACATCAAAACCTTGTTTTTCTAAGCGTGTGGAATAATCACCAATGCTAGGAAAATACCAGGGATTGAGAGTTTCTGGGATAACAGAGCCAGTTGATTCTAGGATATTAAACAGAGTTGATGCGATCGCATTAACATTTCCTTTCCCACCAAATTCTGCCACAAATCGACCTCCTGGCTTCAATGCCTGCCAAATGCAACTAATAACTGCATCTGCTTCTTTAACCCAATGCAGTGCAGCATTAGAAAAAACTGCATCTAACGGCTGTGCTACTTTAAAATTCCGCGCATCTGCTACTGCAAATTGGATAGTCGGATAGTTAGCTTCTGCCTTAGTAATCATTGCAGCAGAACTATCAATTCCCATCACCTCTGCACCTACACTCTTGATTTTTTCAGTAAGTTGTCCAGTCCCGCAACCTAAGTCGAGAATTCGCTCTCCTAGTTGAGGAGAAAGCAATTTTAGTATATCTTCGCCATATTGCCACACAAAGGCGTGTTTGCCTTCATAAAGGGCAGCATTCCAGTTAGTTTCTAGCATAAAAAAACTCTCCTATCTGCAATTAATAGATTTCTGAACAAAAATAAGTTATTCCATCTGTGTAAATCTCGTAAGTCTTGTATTTAAATAAGAGCAAATTGAAAATCCCCCGCTATCTTTGTCAGAATTAGCGGGGGATAATTTCAGTTTGCCATCCTGACTAATTTATCGGATGCTTGCTGAAGGTGAGGACTGATTAACAGGAGGTTTAGCAACTGGATTGCTTTTTAAAAGTGCGATCGCACTAGCATATTGAGGATCATTAGTAGTAGCAAGCATTGATGGGTTACTTACTAACTGCTTGCGCTGATCTTCACTCAAGTCTATCTTAATATCTGGCGTTACACCTTTATGGTTAATATCAGTACCATTAGGTGTGAAATAGTGTGCTACCGTCACAGCTAAACCAGAGCCATCAGAGAGAGAATGAACCGACTGCACTAATGCTTTGCCAAAAGTTTGACTACCCAGCACTGTACCACGTCGATTATCTTTGAGCGCACCACTAAGAATTTCACTGGCACTAGCCGAGTTACCATCTACTAAAACTACTAAAGGTAGCTTGGTTAAGGCTGTATTATTAGCCTTAAATTCTTCATTGTCTCCCCGCCTATCTACGGTGCGAACAATTGCACCTTTGTCCATCCACATCCGACCAATTTCAATACTCGCGTGTAGTAAACCCCCTGGATTGCCTCGCAAATCTAACACAAAAGCATTTACTTGCTTGTCATTGAGAGTTTTGATCGCTTTGCTCATCTGATCCGTAGCGTGGGAACTAAACTCATTTAAGCGGATATAGCCTATGCGTAGATTTCCTTCTTGCTTCACACTAGAACTCACGGATGGCAGTTCAATCTGGGCGCGAGTCAATTTGAGATCGAATGGACTCTTCCCCTCTCGTGAGAGTTTGAGTGTAACTGGCTTACCCACCTCCCCTCGGATCAATCCAGATGCTTGATCCAAACTCATACCTTTAGTTGATTTACCATCAATTGCCACTAGCTGATCGCCTGGTTTGACACCAGCTTTAAAAGCCGGGGAATTTGCAATGGGTTCAACAATAAAGATCGCTTTGGTTTTTTCATTCATTTCCAAGCGAATGCCAACACCAGACAATTCACCTGAAGTTTGGTTAGTAAGTGACTGGAACTGTTGGGGGTCCATAAACCGAGTGTATGGATCTTCCAATTTTCCTAAAGCCTCTCGGATAGCAGTATACGCTTGTTCCTTTGTGGTGTAATTTTTGCTTAATAGCTGCTGTCGTACTGCTTGCCAATCATTTTTATTAAATGTGCCGTCTACATATTCGTTGTTGACTAATTGCCAAGCTTCATCGACTACTGTTTTCGGGCTATCCTGTAGCGCGGCGTGGACAGAGCGACACCAGGTAGGTGCAAATAAATATGAACCCGCAGTGAATGCGATCGCAGAACTAACTAAGGCAGTTTGGAGCAAAGGGAACTTTTTGGGAGGTTGATTCATGGGGAGTGGCTAAAACAAAGTTAATATTATCAAACTTGTTAAGTAATTATGCTTAGACAGGCAACAGTCTACTTTACGCTTTTAGAGATTGTAGGCTTTTCTCATCATTGCTGTTGTGATCTCAGTTAAGCTCAAAACAACTTTTCTTTTCAAAAGCTCCTTACTATTCAAAGAATACATTAATTTTTGATAATGATCTTCAGTGTTATTACTGTTAAGGGAAAATTTATTCCAACTCAATTAACATTTTTCGTCACTTTGCAGATGGAAGCGTGATGATATTTCAATTCACATCGTCACCTCAACTTTCAGGAAATACTCTAAGTTAATTTTTATCAACTTGTAGTTATCAAATCACTGTTGCTCTAGGTGGTTTCCCTCATGGTCAGAAAACGCCAAAATAAACTAACTGCACGTCACCGCAAGTACCAACATCGTTATCGGTTGAGAGACAAACAGTTACTATTTTCTATTATAAGTTTAATTTTAGGCGTTTGGCTACTAATTAATACCCTAATTTTAGGATTTACGGCTTCACGACCAGTCGATGCCTTTTTTGTACTAGGTGGTAGTATTCAACGGGAAATTTATGTGGCACAATTAGCTCAAAAGTATCCTGAGATACCAATTTTAATTTCTCAAGGCTCTAAAGAACCTTGCGTTTTGCGGATTTTTCAACGTGAACAAGCTTTTATTGAACAAGTTTGGTTAGAAAGGTGTGCTAAATCTACTTTTGATAACTTCTACTTTGGAATTCCAATTTTGCACCAGTGGGGGGTACATAAGATAAAACTAATCACTTCCCTCACTCATTTGCCCCGCGCACAGTGGTTAGGACAAATTATGTTAGGCGCTCATGGGATTTGGGTAGATTTGGATATTGTGCAAGAGCAAGGAATTCCTGGTAATCGAGAATCTTGGAGCAAAACCGCTTTGGACTTAATTCGCGGTTTAGTTTGGGCTGTAATTAGCCAGGTATACTCACCCAAATGTGCTAATATCATAAACCTTCCAGATGTTAATATTTCTGGCAGGCAAGCTCAAGGTTTAAAATGTGAACATCAAGCTAATATTTAGCAGTTAGCGGTTAGCTATTAGCATTTAGCTTTTTAATTTTTTAGGACTTATACAAGCCTAAAACGTAGAGCGCAGAGCAGATTTGACAGTTAGCTAACGCCGTAATGTTCAGAATTTATTATGCCTCAATCTCTTATGATTGACGACCAAGCGACGCTTTTGTTTAGACAAGGTTATGAGCTATGGAATCAAGGTCAGCACGCAGAAGCTCTTGCTGCTTACAATCAAGCTGTTGAGCTTAAACCTGATTATATTGATGCTTGGTATCACCGGGGATATAGCTTAGAGAAATTAGGGCGCTACGAGCAAGCGCTTGCCAATTATGATGAAGTTATTCGTCTCGCTCCCAAACATCCCTATGCTTGGTATCGCCGAGGAGGTTTGTTACTAACGAAAATACAGCGCTACGAGGAAGCCGTTGCTGCCTATGAAAATTTTATTCAAATACATCCCACTGACTATGAGGGTTGGTATTTTCGAGGTGATGCACTCCTCAAGTTGCAACAATATTCAGAAGCAGTTAACTCGTATTGCCAAGCAGTTATTATTAACATTACTAACTATTGGGATTGGTGCGAACGAGTCAATAACCTTCAGCAATTGCAACAACAGCCATTAGCGCTTTTGTTGTGTGAAGCAATAACGACGGCTTTAGATAAGATGGTGGCAACAACTGACCTTAGTGATGGCGAACGCGATGCTATCCATCAATGTTGGTATGTACTAGCCGATTGTTTTATAGGACTAGAAAGCTACGATCAAGCTGTCGTTATCTGCAATAAAGCTCTTCAAAGTAAGCCTAATGAACGTTTATTTTGGTATTCGCTAGGTAAGGCACAAGAGCTATTACAATGCTACGAAGAAGCAATTAAAGCCTACGAGCAAGCAATAGAAATTCAGCCGAATTTTTTAGAGGCGATTAAAGGGCTTTATCGAGTGCTAATCCAGAAATTAAATCGAAAAAATGAGCAGCTACAAACAGAAATCGCCGAACGGTTGTTAGCAGAAGATGCGCTAAAAAAAGCCAACCAAGAGTTGAACCTCCTCGTTTATTTAGATAGCTTAACTCAGGTGCAAAACCGTCGTCGGTTTGATGAATGCCTCCAAATGGAATGGCGACGGCTGACACGAGAAAAAGCAATACTGTCTTTGATACTGTGTGATGTTGATTTTTTTAAATTGTACAACGATACCTATGGGCATCTTGCGGGAGATATTTGCTTAAAGCAGATCGCCCAGGCAATTATCCGGGCAATTAAGCGTCCAGGGGACTTAGTAGCTCGTTATGGTGGAGAAGAATTTGTGGTGATTTTGCCTAATACTGGTTGGTCTGGGGCAGTAAAAGTGGCTAGAGATATCAGGCAGGAGATCAAGAATTTATGTATTACCCATGCTCACGGCGTTCACGGGTACGTTACCTTGAGTATGGGAATTGCTAGCACGGTTCCAACTATTGAAATTGCGCCTGATGCCCTGCTGAATCGTGCTGATCAAGCGCTTTATAAATCTAAAGTGCAAGGGCGCGATGCGATCAGAGTGCTGACACTTTAAGCTGTTGTGTTTGAGAGGGAGGAGGGAGGAGGGAGGAGGGAGGAGGGAGGAGGGAGGAGGGAGGAGGGAGGAGGGAGGAGGGAGGAGGGAGGAGGGAGGAGGGAGGGTTATTGTATTTGATAACTTTTCTTCTTTATTCCAAAGGTACACTTGTCCCAATGATGTTGCTTGGTTTTCACAACTAAAGGAGGTTCATTTGACTGATATTATTTTACCACAAAATCCTGTCCGTGATTCATCTCACCACCAACCCAGTACAGTGTGGTGGGAGTCCTAGAGACGGTTGAAGGATAGCTGAAATTTTACCTACAAATAGTTTCACGAGCCATAGCTTGAATGGTAGTCAGGGGAACAACATAGAAGTAACGTTGATAAAATTGTTCTTCTGCTATTGCTGCTAAAAATTGCTCGCTTGTGCTAGTAAGTTGATCCTCTGTAAGGTTGGTATAGCTGTCAAATGACCAAATGATCTGGATATGGTGATCGAATGTAGTAACCTGAAAACCAAGCTGTGTGAGGGTACGGAGTCCTAACTGGAGGGCGCAATCGCTCACTCCTAACTTATCTTGAATTTGATCTATAGTTACTGTTTTACCAGTGCGACTGAGGTATTTAGCAATTCCTACTAATTGTTCCCAAATTTTATTAGCGGGTAGTTGTTCGGGTTGTGGATATGCGATCGCTAGTTTATGCTTAGTTTGAATCGCTCGTCGCAGCCATACTTGTAAGTCATCCCAGCGAGTAGGACATTCTTCAAGGATTAGGGCTGAGGACTGAGGACTAAGTGCTGATGTAGACTGTGTATTAATAGCTTTTTCTTCATCGCTCAGGTTGCGCCAGTCTAAAATCCAATCTAGCTGTACATTAGTGCTAAATTGACTATCCTCCACAGTCGGACGTACAGCAAGTAAGCGCACCTCTGGACGGTTTTTGTTTTTGTAGTTATTAAAATCAAGTTCGACAATTGCATCACATCTTCCTGTGGGTACTTCATTTTTATAGTGTCCCCACCACAAACCAGGAAACCCTTTTTCAGTACTTCTATCGCAAATTTCAAACTCTGTTTTAATATATTGAATTTTTTTACCTTTCGCATCCTGAGTATTGCGATTCCAAACATTTTTAAAAGAGCAGTTTTTAATTAATAACTTTGGGACAGGATTTCCCATACCACAAGGTTCTAGTAGTTTCAATTCTTTAAATAATTCTTTACCTAACTCCCCTACAGTTACACATAAATCAGCTTGAATTACTGGCATCATTAACGCACCAGAAGTAAGACTTAATTGCCGTAACTGTTGATTAATTGCTTCTGTAAATAAAGGAATATTTTCAACAGGAATACTTAAACCAGCAGCAAAAGGATGACCGCCGAAACGATGTAATAAATGTGCTTGCGATCGCACTAACTGATATAAATCAATATTATTGACACTCCGCGCAGAACCTCTAGCTAAAGGGGTGAGGGGTGAGGGGTGAGGGGTGAGGGGTGAGGGGTGAGGGGGGAAAACTGAAGGCTCAGGTGTAAGGTTTGAAGCGTGAGGAGTGTTAACATGGGGCGTAGGCTGGGGCGAGTGATTATGATCTAAATCTTCACTACTCCCCTGCTCCACTTTGACACTATTATTATCACTTTCTGTACTTAATATAATAGTGGGTCTG
>CAVQDG010000011.1:0-12961 GCA_963711165.1 uncultured cyanobacterium
AAGTTTCATCTAAGGCGTTTAAGTGTTCTCCGCCACAAAAAATGAAGTTGGCTAATCTTCCGCCTATACTACTTCTGTTGTAAGGGAAATCACTACTAAACCAAGTTATGTCTCCTTCTGTATATTTACGATATGCGTTTCCTGCGTGAGGTGCGCCTACACGGATTCCTCCTCCGCAACGTAATGCTTTAAACATTTGTTCAAAGTGTGTGGGAAGGTAGGATTCTGGTAAATGTTCTATAACATGATGGGAATAAAATATTTCAACTGAATCATCACGAAATGGTAATGGATTAAAAGGTTAGCCCATAAATCTATTTTGGCGCTGATAAAGTTTGCATCTACATTTAACCATCCATTAATATAATTTCCTTGTCCAGGACCTAAATGTACTTTTAAACCTTCTTTGGGAGAGCGAAATTTTTTATACACCCACGCATTAGTACGCATGGGGTAACGAAATAAGGAATAAAAAGTACGTTTGAGGATGGGAGGAATCATAAGATATTTTAAATGGTTTGCTGTTTGTTGATAATGGCGCTATAAACTGCAATTAGTTTACCTGCAATCTGCTCCCAAGTATATTCTTCTAAGATAAGCTGACGAGCGCGATCGCTCATCTGTTTTACCACATTTTGATCGCTAAGTAAGCTTTGGATAGCAAATGCTATATTATCTACATCCAATTCAGTTACATAACCAAGTTGATGTTTTTCTACGACAGAAGCTAAAGCCACGCCTGGGGTAAGGATTACAGGTAAGCCTGCTGCTAGGGCTTCTAAAACTGCAATTCCGAAGTTTTCTGAGTGGGAAGTAAGAGCAAATATATCCGCACCTTGGAGCAATAATTGTTTCATTTCACCGCTAACAAACCCGCAGCGACAGGTGTGTTGCTGCATACCTGTTGATTGTAAAAGTGTATCAATTTCTGCTTCATATTCTGGATCTCCACTACCAGCAAGTATAAAAGTAAAAGGAAAATTAGATAATTTTGCTAAAGCAGGAATGAGATAATTTAAACCTTTTTTGGGGTGCAGGCGTGACATGAATAAAATTAATTGTTGATTGTCTGCAACTTTGAGGAGTTGGCGTAATTTTTGACGCGCTGATGGTAATTGCGCTGGTATAGAAAGACCAAGTGGTAAAATAAAATTAGACGCTTTAAAACCGAGTTGAGATGTTTCTTGCTGTTCCTGTTCAGATGTGAAATGTAATGCTTGACTATGATCTATGTTTGCGTGTTCTAGAAGATTTAAATAAATCTGTTTTTTCTGGGCGCTTTGTTGCAATGACCATTCACATAATTGTCCAATAGGACGGACAATATAAGGTATGTTTTTTAAACGTGCGATCGCCATTGCTATTGTAGACGCATAAGAAAAAATGGCGTGGATATGTAAAATTTGATAATCCTCAATATGTTGCCACAACCATATTGTTAAATCGCTAGAAAAAGCAAATTCTCGCACTGCTGAAATAGCTGGCGAAAACCGAGGGAAAAACCGCACTGGAACTTTTTGATACTCAATTAATTGGTGCAGTGGGACATCTAGCAAATCAGCGCCGTTATCATTTGTTGTAGCAATTTCTACATCAATACCTTGTTCGCGCAATGATTTTACCATTGCTAAAACTGCTTGGCTAGGTCCACCGCGTACTGGTGCAACTGAGGGTATGATATGAAGTATTTTCATGTTGCTAAATTCGCCCACACCCTCAAGGGTGGGGCTACACATACTAAGCCTGTCTTCACAGGCTTGAAAATCTGAGTCCGCGCAGGCGGACTTAGTTAGTTTAGCCCCAGGCTTTAGCCTGTGGGCGACTTCCAATTTTTTATCTGCCTTCATCAGCTTACTTTCTCCAACCAATGTTGCAGAATAGCTAAACTCCAACGACGATACCAAGGCTGGAGGGGTATATTTTTATCCAGATTAATTTCAGGGAAATAATCACGCCATTCTTGATCTAACCATTGTGCATAGGGAAAAACGAAGCCTTTCTTGGGACGGTTGACAACCCAACTAGGTAATTCAGGAACAGCTTGCACTAATAATTGCTTTCCAGGTGCTAGACGGATATTACTTGGAATAGAAGAAATTGCTTCTAGCAAACCTTTATCTACCAAAGGGACGCGCACCTCTAAACCCCAAGCCATACTCATAACATCACTATCTCGCAGCAGTTGATTTCGCATATAGCAGCTAATTTCTAACAAACTAACCTCATCTTCGAGAGAAGGTTGATTTTCTAAATGTAGAGACGCGCCATGGCGCGTCTCTACAGTATTTTTATCAAGGTAGCGAGATGTTATTGCACAAGCTTCACTATGGGAAAAAATACCACGAAAACTGCGGTAAGCAGCAACGGAACTGGGTTTTTGCTGTAAAAAATCACCCAACCGCTTCAACTTCGCTGATTTTCCCCAATACTCTAAACCTTTACCAATACCAAAAGTTATTGGTTTAATCGCCTGAAGTTGTTGATGTAACCGCACCATACGCGGTACTTGTTGAAAAGACTTATATCCCCCAAATAATTCATCTCCACCTAAACCAGATAGTGCAACTTTTGTACCATTTTGGCGGGTAATTTGAGAAACACAGAAAGTATTGAAACCATCAATACTAGGTTGATCAATTGAATCTAAAAACTTTGTTAGTAATTCTCGACCTAATGATGCCGTAATTTTATATTCTGTATGTTCAGTATCAAAGGTATTTGCAACTTTTTGGGCAATTTCCCCTTCATTCAACTCCTTTTCTTCAAAAGCAATCGAATAAGTCCGCAGTTGTTCAGTTTGAGTTTGACTAGCTAACGCCACCACTGCGGTTGAGTCAATTCCGCCACTAAGAAATACACCCACAGGGACATCACTAATAAAATGATGTTGAATTGAATCAATTAAAGCAGCGCGAACTTTTTCTGTTGCTTCAGGAATGGAAATTGATTCCGCAGTAAAGTTAATTTGCCAGTAACGTTTTTGAGTTAAATTACCATTTTTCCAGTATAGATAATGACCTGCTTCTAAACAATATATCCCTTCAATTAAAGTATACGGTTCTGGTACAGAACCACTAATTAAGTAACCGTATAATCCAGAAGTACTGAGATTAATACTAGGCAACGACGAAGCTAAAATTGTCCGTAATTCTGAAGCAAAGACTAAAGTAGAATTAGATTGCCAATAATATAAAGGTTTAATTCCGAGATGATCGCGGGCAATAAAACAAGTTTTTTCTAAATCATCCCAAATAGCAAAAGCAAACATCCCGCGCAAATGCTGTACACAATCAACACCAAGGCGCTGATAAAGTTTTAGAATTACCTCAGTATCAGTTTGAGATGAAAATTTTTCTCCTTGTGAAATTAAATTACTTCTTAACTCTCGGAAATTATAAATTTCACCATTAAAAGTTATCCAAAAACGCCCATCAGCAGTAGACATCGGTTGATGTCCAGCAGGACTAAGATCCAGAATAGAAAGACGGGTATGTGCCAAAGCAATTTTGCGATCGCCTGATATATATATCCCCCGATCATCTGGACCTCGATGCTGCAAAGCATTTTGCATTCTCTCAATCAAACTTGGTAGAGAATCTTGATAACTACCCAGAGTTAATATCCCAGCAATTCCACACATAATTAATTATCAATTATCAATTATCAATTATCAATTATCAATTATCAATTATCATATCATATCTGCGTCTTGTGGGGTTATATTAATCAGGTAAGAACGATATAAAACAAGTTATTTTTTGCTGTTACTGCTTAATATCCATTTATCTACATATCCTTGTAAAGTTTCTTGAAATTGTTCAAAACCAAAATAGTCAATTACTTTTTGTCGTAAAACTTCTGGTTGATAAATTAGAGGATTAGGATAAGTACCTTGTAAAATTTGAATTAAAGATTGAGCGATATTCTTAATATCATCTGGATTAACCAAAACCCCCAACTCACCATTACACAAAGCATCTATTGCACCATCTTGATTTCCCCCTAGAGTGGGCTTTCCACAAGCTAATGCTTCCAGGTATACAATCCCAAAACCTTCGCCCTTGCTCGGCATAGCAAACACATCACAGAGATTATAATGATCGCATAATTCCTCATCTGGTACAAATCCTGCTAATGTTACACAGTCTTGCAAATCAAGTTCTGTAATTAATGTTTCAATCCGAGTGCGATCGCTACCCTTACCAACTAAGATATAGTGAACATTAGGGATTTTAGTACGAATCTCAGGTAAAGCTTGCAAAATTTTGTCATATCCTTTGTAAGCTTCACTACTAGCTAATCTAGCTACAGTTAGAATTATCGGCTGATCAAGTGTTAATCCATAACGTTTTAATAACTGTTCCGGCTTAGGATTAATTTTAAAGCGTTCTGCATCAAAAGTGTTTGGTAAAATAACTATTTTGCTGGGGTCGATATTTTGTTCTTTGAGAATGCGATCGCGTGTATAATTACTAACAGCTAAAATCTTATCTGCCTCCTGCAAAGCTGTTTTTAAAGCCTGATTTTCAATATCCCATGCCTCCACACCATGAGCAACAGCCCAATAAGGAACACCAGTAATTTTTTTTAACCAATAAGCAGCAACAATAAAATTTAAATGACTAGATATTACTAAATCTGGACGTTTCCACATCCCATAACCGATAATTTTACTAGCAAAAACAGCAGTACGCAGATAACCATGCCAATTTCCAGTAAAATGAAATTTGATATTTTGTTGCTTTAAAGTAATTTTATCAACAAATGAATCGTTTTTTAAAAAAAACTCATATTGAAAACCCTTATTTAATTCCTGAAATGCCTTAAACAAAAAATTAGAATAAGTTTGAATCCCCCCTATAGCTCCAAATAGTTCAGGAAACCATAAATGCAAAAAACGTGAATCATTAACTACTTTATTCATATAACAAAACTTTAATCTTTGCGCTCCTTTGCGCCTACTTTGCGCTCTTTGCGTTAAAAAAAAGAATATCCCTTAAAACCCTCTAATTAAACATTTTCTAAAGCTCGTTTTAACCCCTCCGTAGTTTGAAGATAACTATAATTATCTATAATCTTGCGGCTTTCTTCTCCCCATTTTTTGAGTCTTTCCCTATCTAAAAAAGCTTCTTTAAGAGTAGCAGCAAGCGCCGACACATCACCTGCTGTAAATATTAACCCATTCCGGTAAGGTTGAATCAAATCTTGCACACATCCCACATGAGTACTAGCCACCACCGCACGAGACATACACATTGCCTCATTAATAGCAAGTCCCCAAGTTTCTTCATATCCATAACTAGGTAATACAACTAAATCAGCTATAGCATAAGTACGAGGCATTAGGGTTTGATTTTGAAAAGAAGCAAACTTAATCTGGGGATGACTTGCTGAAAGTTGCCGTAATTCATTTTCTAAATGTCCTGTACCTACAAAAAGTAGCGATACCTCATTCATATTTGCTTGCAAAAATGCTTGCAGTAAATCTAAAGGTCTTTTTTTATCTTCAAACTTTCCAGCAAATAAAATAATTCCATGATTTTCTGGGATTCCTAATTCTTGCTTCCAAACAATAGCATCACTTTTAGCCGCATCAAAAGATGCAAAAAAACGCTCATTATCTACTGCATGAGGAGCAAAAAACAACTTTCCTGGAGAAACACCATGCTCTTGAAAATAGCCATAATTAGCTTTACCTACATATAAGAAAGCTGCAAACTTTTGATAAATCAATGATATAAAACTTCTTCGCGCCCACTCCTTAATACCTGTACGTTTCAGCAACCGATGGGAGTCCCCTCGAAACAACAAAGGAGCCTGTTTATTATTCCACTGCCAAATAAAATTGTAAAGGCTGGCATAGTTATAACTTAAAAGTAGAACAGCATCCGGCTGATAATTACTGATTCTTTCCAAAAGTGTAGGATTTTGCAAGCCCCAAAAGTGATGAGTCCCTGGATTAGCATTAACATTTGGTACAAACTCATAGTCATATCCAGCTAATAGTGGAATATCCCAACGAATAGTTTGTAAAAAACCACTATCTACTTGTTCAGTAATACCAAAATCCCAAAGATAAAAAACTTTTATAGCTAAATTAGCTGTCGTCCTGAGATAGCGGAACCAAGGTGCATAATATTGAATTGGATGAGAGGTAATAATTGCTAATTTGTGCATAAAAATATTTATCTAGCAAGTTTTAGTCAAGTGAGGTACAAAGTTAGAAAAATATTGTAGTGCGATCTTCGTTGGCGTAGCCTGCGCGAAGCGCATAGCTGTGCGTTAGCACTGTATCTTGCTCGCTATGGGTTTCTAGCGAGCAAGATGCTCGCACTGTACCTCATAAAGCATGAAAACTGCTATAAGTAGGTTAACCTAATTAAATATAAAATGTGAATTTTGAACTTTCTCTGCCCCCCTAATTGTTTTGATAATCATAACCACCTACCACAACCTGGGTTTCTTGATTCCTTTTATTTTCCATGAAAACAAAACTAATTACTACTAATACTCCCGTCGCTTGAAAGAGTGAAGAAACATATACACCAGCAATAAACTCAGTTTGAAAGGCAAAACTCAACAAAACAACACTAAATAAAGAACGCGCGGCTAAAAGTGGCGTGTGCATACTCCAGCGTGTAGCTTGTCCATAAATTGATCCCAGAATAACTGCTAGTAATGTACACCCTAAAAAGCCAAAATTAGCATAAGCTTCGTTAAGCAAACCCCAGCCAATTGTAGTAGTCCGAGTATCGGCGCGAGTTTGCAATCCGTAGTAAATACTTAATATATAAGTCCCTTCATGGCTGGCAATTTTTTTATCATTTAAAAATCGGGGAATTAATAACTTAGGAACAGTTGCATAAGTAGAGCCATTTAAATATGGTAAATCTTTAGGTGTTTTTTCTTGAATCAATACTAATAGTTGAATTAAGCCACCTCTATCTACAAGTGATTGTCTACTGTTGGCTGTTTGAGGTTTATCGGAATTTGATACATACTGATGTAAATTTTTAAAAGAGTAGCCTATCCATTCTTCATACAAAGCTGGATAATCAAAAGGTTGAAAATAAGGATTTCTGTGGCCCCACCAATACTTAGCACGCATATCACCTTTGCCCATGTGCAGCAAACTAAAACACAAGAAAGCTATAATCATAACTTTCCAAGGGAGTTTTTGGCTACTAGCAATATATGCTAAAACTGCCAGCAATGTCATACCTAATGAACCGACTAAAGCAAAATTTAAGGCATTAATTAGACACAACGTTATAAATAAGCCCAAGAATATAGCTGCTTTAATCTTAGATATTTCTTTAGCGCCAAAACGATAAGATAAAACAAAAATTGATAAGGTACTCAGTCCGATACTAATACCAGTAATAATTGGATAAAACTTACCTAAATTTAACCAGCCGCCTATCCGAGCCATGTTAAAAATAATATCGAAGGTTATACCAAAGAAAAAGAATAATTCTCCTTTTTTGCCATTGAATGCGCGATAAATTTTAGGAGGTTTACTAGCGGTTTTAACAAACTGTAGCCAAACGAATGTTCCTAAACAAAGAAAACCTGCTGTAGTAGCACTTGCCAGAAATTGAGTGTCGGCTGAGTTATTGAATCCCCCTATGCTCCTGGCAAATGTAACAGTCTTGGTATTATTTAAAATTGGAATAGCGTGTGTCCAAAGATAAGTCAGTGCGTAAATAGGAAAAAGGGGGAACCCTAAAGCTTTACCTGAACACCAAAAATAGCTAGGAAGAAACGCAGCGAAAGTAATTAAATTAGCTCCTAAAAAGCTAGAAAAATAAGGTGTTTTACTACTCAAAGCTTCAAAAAAGAAACATATAATAACTACCAGCCAAAACGTCTTGAGTAATTTTTTTCTTTCTTGACGTGCAGCTTTACGGGCATATTTTGTGATTAACTTTTTGGAAACTAATCCTACCTGTGGATACATCATTGTTAAACCCTGCTAGCGGAAAAATTAACCCGATCAAAAATGTCACACAGCAGAGAAGTCATTTGTTTAGCTGTATAGTCTTTAAAGGCTTCCCAGTTGGTTTCAGGAGTTGGTAATGGTACTTTCAACCAATTAGTTGCGATCGCATCAGCTACTTGCTCAATTTCTGTCCCTGTCTCAAAAGTAACCACAGTTCCAGCTTTAGTACTTTTTAGCACATTAACTACACTACTTTTTTCATGGAAGATTGCTAGTAACGGTTTTCCAGCCAAAATATAAGGATATATTTTGGAAGCAGTATAACTCGGATCATTAGAACCAGGGACAATTAAAGCATCAGCATCAAGTAAACATTGTAGAGCTTCAAAGTAAGGAATACGTTCGGAATGCTCATGCACCATATCTCCGACACCACAAGCAACTGCTATTGGTTCAATAGTCTTACGCGATCGCTCTTTTGGGGCATAGTCAGTACCAATAAAATGTAGTACTAAATTAGTAAATTTTTCTGGTTGATTCTGACGCTCTAACGCTATAGCCTGAAACAAACAACGCAAAGCGAAACCCATATCCTCACCCCCTCGCCCCACATACACCCAATGCTGTTTACCATCATTGGGATCAAAATGGTTGTGGTGGATGCGTTGCTCCTTAAGCACAGCAAAATCTTTCTCTGCTGCACCAAAAGGTAAAACTGTCAACTGTTCTGGCTTCAACCAAGGATAACGTTTGAGTAAAGTTTCAACATACCCTGGAGAAACACTAATAATATGAGACACATTTTTCAGTGTCCAAGGCTCTAATATACCCGCACTTAGTTGAGAAGCTTTGTATTTCCAAGACTGATAAAAAGCATCACCCACACCTTGATAATCACTTAACCAAGGGTCTTGAAAATCTAATACATAAGGTAAACCATATTTCCAGTACCAATATCGAGCTAAAGTCATTACTGGAAACAAAGTTGTAGAAAAAAAGATTAACTCAGGTTTTTCACTTTCAATAATTTTATTACCAAGGTGAGCTAAATGAAAAAAGCTCCGCAACCCGACATTATTAACCTTTAACCATGATGTCCAAGATTTAGGAATAAAACCTGCTTGCCAAGTTTTCACATCAGCAGGAACAGTTTTACATAAATCTGGGTCTTTAATGCCTTCCTGCTCATCTGGATTAATTTTTAAAATCAGAGGTTCCCAGCCAAATTCACTAAAAAACGGCAAAGACATCCTGACACGGTGCATATCAGGGCAAGAAATTGGCGGAAAATTTGGTGTAACAATTAAAACTCGTTTATTCATCCAGCTAAGTGAGGTTGAGGCAAATTTATAGCACCTTGCATCTAAATCTAGTACACCCCTCCCCAACCCTCCCCTTAGTAAGGGGAGGGTGCGCGTCAGCGCGGGTGGGGTAGTTCTTTACTTTATTTTGAAATCTGCTGTAATTCATTCAAAAGAGCGCGGAACCGATTTGCCCAAGTATGGTGTTGTAAACAATAAGCAGAAGCCGCTTCAGCAAGTTTTTGCCGAACATCTGGATGATTGAGATAATAATGAATCTTGTCCTGTAAGTCTAACTGATTATCCCAAGTAGCCATTTCACCAACAAACAACTCCCGCAACTGCTGACAATCTTGAGTTAAATAAAATCCTCCTACCATTGGAATCTCAAATTCTCTTAGCCGCACTTGGCGCATTTCTGTAATAGTCCCTGGAGTACCTAAGAAATGAGTAAAACCCAAATTAATTGCAGCACCCTTAACTAAGGGAATAAAATCAGCATCAGCATAAGAACCCTTAAGACATTCAGTTGGTAATTCATTAGAAACTCCTGCTGGTGGTGGTGGTTGCAGTCGTCTTTGAAGAGTTGAGAATAACTGTTTGCGCCCTTCCTCCTGCAAACGAGGCAAAAGATAATAGCGTAAATCGTGTAAAGTCTTACCTTTTGGTTGAACATACCCAGCGTCAAGAGTTTTATTCAGCCAGTTATGTCCATAAATTCTTAAAGGAATACCTTGCGCGGCTAACTCACTTAACACTTTGCGACGATAAAGCCAAGGCGAACCTAAATAAGCGACACCCTCAAAAGCAATACTTGGTTTTGCAGTTTCAGCAATTGCCGCAGGTGGATTTGCTGCCATTGGCATATAGTAAGGGCGAATTCCTACACGGCGTAAACCAGACCAGTGATTAGTTTGGGCGCAAGCTACCAAGTCAAAGTATTTTCCAGTGCGTAGAATGCGATACCACTGTCCCACCAGATCAACATGGTAATTTACCATTGGTACATCTAAGGCGCGTAACTGCTGTGCTGTTTCTACCTGTAAAACATCATCATAAATAACAGCAAAAATTAAATCTAAGCGCCCTTCAGCTTTCAGGCGTTTAGCTGTTGCCAGAAGTTCAGCATTAATTTGATGGTTTTCTCGCAGTCCCTCAGCCGTCCAAGATTTACCCATGTGAGTGCCGTAGAAAAATTCTTCCACCGAGCATCCCAAACGTCGCCAACCCTCAGATAGGTTTGCTGGCATCCAGCCACCCTGACAAAGGATAGTGAGTACGTGCATACTTAGCAATTAGCAATTAGTAATTAGCGATTAGCAATCATCATAGTATTGTATTTATTGGTTTGACTACGATAAAGTTGTTCATACTGCTCAACTACAACCGAAGCAGAAAAACATTGTTCAGCGCGTTGGCGACAATTCCTACGATCTATATCAGATAAATTATCAATTGCTGCGATCGCTTCTTCAACATTGTTGACTAAATAACCATCAATCCCATGACGCACAATTTCAGGTAAACCACCCAAAGGACAAGAAATTACAGGTGTACCACAAGCTAGTGCTTCTGCAAACACAATCCCAAAAGGTTCTTCCCACTGAATCGGCACAATCATAGCAGCAGCTTTACCTAGCAAAAGATTTTTTTGCTCATCATTAACAGTGCCAACATATTCAATCCCATCTTTGCCTAAATGCGGCACAATTTCTTCCTCCCAGTAGCGCCGTTCAACGCCTGTGGTGCTATAATTTCCAGCAATTAACAAACGCCTTCCTGTCCTACGTGCTACTGCGATCGCACTATGCGCCCCTTTAATTCTTTCCACCCGACTCAAGAAAACTAAAGGAGCATTTCTCTCGACATTTTGCTGAAAAGTATACTTTTCCAACTCCACACAATTAGGAATTGTATGCCAAACACCTCCAGCCACCCCACCTTGGCGACAAATATAGTCGCTACAACCCGTAAAAGTTAAAGAACCTTTTGCTAATTTTGCCCCCCATCCCACAGTGCGTCCACTAGGTTGCCGTTGATAAGACATAATCTTAGGCAGGCGAGAATTTAGTAAAGGCAATAAATATAAAACGCGAGAAAAACTATGTATGATATCAGGCTGAAACTTCTGTGCTGCTGACCACAGTGTTGCTGTATTTCGCAAAGCATCATATTTATTTTGCGACTTAAAGCCACGCCAAGGAAATAAAACATCAGCAGGGGAAGTAGAATCCCGATGTGCCACCAATCCAACTGTATGACCACGCGATCGCAATTCAGTCACCAAAATATCAACTATCCGCTCAATTCCTCCATACAATTTGGGAGGTACAGGCAATTCTGGATCGGCAGTAATTAATAAGCGCATTTGTTTAGTATCGTGTCTATTTATTTATAGAGTTATCACCAGATATAACTAACATAAAAACAGAACGGCGAGCAATAGCAGTGGAAAACCTAAATGAGATTTGCTGGTTTTTATAAAAATCTTTGCACACTAATTCCGCACATACCAAACAAGATGGCACATCATATAGCAATCCTAAATAGGTTGTAGTGATTTTAGGAGTGCGAGCATCTTGCTCGCTTTTGTGAAACCTATAGCGAGCAAGATGCTCGCACTATCAATGCTAATATGATATCTGTTACAACTCAAATAGGATTGTTATAGCAAGTCCCGTATTTATATACTCTTAGATACATTTACTTTAGGGACAACTGAGAATTAATATCTTACACTTATTCCTCATCAGATTCATCTATCATCGGTTTTTGAGCAGCGTGTCGCACAAAAAGAAGCTGAACACTATCATCAACAATGGTAAACAGAATCCGATAGGTATTTCGTCCCTTACCATAAACAAATTGTCTAATTTCTTCATCAAAAAAATTATTCTCAAATGCTAAAGAACAAGGAGAAGGACTTTTTTATAGGGATAAAATCGCTTTATGTAATCCCTCAAGCCAC
The DNA here is from genome assembly GCA_963711165.1 of uncultured cyanobacterium. Classification (GTDB taxonomy): domain Bacteria; phylum Cyanobacteriota; class Cyanobacteriia; order Cyanobacteriales; family PCC-9333; genus Crinalium. The sequence continues at coordinate 12,212 of CAVQDG010000011.1, forward strand.
TTTCTAGCATTACTAGGAGAATAATTGCTTAACCAAAAATACGCTTCTTCTATTGTTTTTTGGGCTGCGGGTTGTATGATTACTTGATATTTTTTATTCATTTGAACTGTCTAACTTATCAAACAGTTCATTAAAAAAATCTTCTGCTTTCTTTCCTTTTCCTTCCTGCATTTGTTCCAAACCAAGCTTAATGCCCTTTAGCGTCTCCACTAATTCAGCCGCATCTAATAGTGCCTGATAAGATTCGGCATCTTGAACAACCAACTCTGCCTTTCCATTGACAGTTAGAACTAAGGGATGTTTTGTTTGCTTAATACGCTGCAAAAACTCATTCGTATTACGTTTAAACTCAGTCAGGGAATGTATATCTCTTGAAAGGTTTATCATGGTTGTAACACTAAATTAGCATCTTATTAAATGCTATATGGTATTTGCTAAGTTTGTCAATCAAATTAAGTAGCTTGACATTAAAAATAGAAAACCGAAAAACTCCCCTCCCCTTAATAAGGGGAGGGGTTGGGGGTGGGGTAATACGTTTAATTAGGTTGACCTACTTATCAAAACGGCTGTATTGCTTATATAGCAATCCTCTTGTAGTCATTAATCAAAAAAAAGGGTAGTCCGAAAACTACCCAAAGCAAAATAAGCGACGAACTTATTTATTGCCCTTAAATTTCATCAAAACTATACAGCTACAGCTTTCTTAGCAGTTAATTCGCCCTTAGCATACTTAGCTGCAAAATCATCCAG
>CAVQDG010000012.1:0-7972 GCA_963711165.1 uncultured cyanobacterium
CTTCTTTTGTGGGAATGCCAAGGCAACGTGACTTATGATCAGGTAGACTTAGACAAGTATATTTAAACCTGTCATTGCCGTGATGCCAGTTTCTTTCTTCAGTTGAGATATCCGCATGAGCCTAGCTCAGGTAGATTGCCACCATTAAAACAATTATCTAGAAAATTGCCAAATTCTTACCCGATTTAAGCTACACTTTCAAATTAAATCGCTAACATCATTTCAATCCCTTACCAAAGAGCAATTATCGTTACTCACAAATAATAAAGGCATTAAATTTGAGTTGGGAATTTAGGATTGGATATTTACGATGGTAACTGCTGGTCAGCCATATACCGATTTCACCGAGAAATTGTGTATAAGGATACATAAGCAGGTAAAGTTACCTGTTTTAAGTTTTTTGAAGCTCAATAAATTCTGTGTCCCTGTAACTTGGGGTCGCAGTTTCCTTAAGAATATAAAAAATTATCTGATTAGGAGAAGCAACCCATGCTACACCGCAAGATTTATCAACTCTGTTGCGATGGTCGTGAGGTCTGTATTTTCTTGCGGGATCAACAACGTTGGATTGAACGGGCTCGCATTCTTGACATCGAAGGAGATTTAGTTACAATTCGCTACGAGATCGATGAAGAAGATGAAATGTGTTCTTGGGAAGAGATGGTTCGTTTGGAAAGCATTGGTGCGGTAAGTCAGAAGTTAGCTTCTGTACCAAAAGGGAATGCGGAACCGCTAGTTTCTGATGATTGTCCAGAAGCTGAACAAATTCGCCCCCGTTTTCCAGAAGAGTAAGGACGCTCTTGGAGGCAGGGCTAATTCATTTTCTGAACAGAAAAAGTTTCTACTCAACTTATCTAGAACCAAGACTTGGGGGTTCCCCCCAAACCCCCATTGGGGGACGGACGCGTCCCCCAAACCCCCTCCGTAAGGGTTAGTCGCTTCAAGCCTTTTATAGTGCTTGTGATGAGAAAATATTTTACTTTTTTCTTTCTTTACAATGAATTAGCCCTGCGCTAGAGAGGGGGGAGGAGTTAATTAATTTTCTTCTTCCCTGGCACCCTTGTTTCCTCATGCTCCTTCGTCCTTCTTAGGCTCTGGTGGGGCTGGCTCAAAAACAGGACAATAGCCTTCTGGTGTCACTTTAAAACCGTACAGGGGAGATGCTGGATTCCAACACCTTTGTCCTCGCATATAAAGGCAGTTACCGCAGCATTCAAGGTCTATTGGCACGCGAGCATTGCTTCTTTGGGTCATCAGTTCACGTTGTGATAACCCCCGCAATACCAATTCTTCTCCCTGCCAACGCGCTTCTATTAAGCCAGTATCGCCAAAGTTTTGCCAACGTGGATCTGTCGCTATAGTGTTTGGTAGGGTAATTGTTACTAAGGTTTCTAGTTCGGTTAACTCGCCTTCATAGTTGGTTTCTGGTGGGGCTGCTGGCTGCACAAAGGTGTCACCAATTGGTAGTTCTACTAAAGTCCCAGCACCAGGAGAATGCAGGTGGTAGCGATTCTGCAATTCATCTAAGCTTGTTAAGTCGGCTAGGTATGTTGGGGAGCCGTGAATGAAAATTACGTGCTTGGGACGTAAATTATGGATTAATTGAGTGGTTCCAAGACCGTCAGAATGTTGGGCTAATAAATAGGTTTCTATTTGAGTTAGCTTTGAGATTTCCGGTGGGAGATGGGAAAAATCAGGATTAACTGAGTACCTGGGTTGTTGGGGTATTAGTATTAGCCAACGATTTGCTATCTGGTTGGCAGTATTGACTCAAATCTACAGCTTGAGCGGTGAGGATAATACTAGGAGATTTTCCAGTAGTGGGGCGTTGTTCTGGGTCTAAGCGACGCACACGGGGGCGTACTCGTTCATCCCAAAATAATGATTGATGTCGAGCAAAGTTTTGTACTGAGGCGGGTAGGTTAGGAAGGATTTCTAGGTAAGCATCACAACCACCAGCTACGGTTTGATCTACCCAAATATCTAAATCTCGACCTGTGAACAGGTGATGGCTTCGTAGCAGCATCAAAAGTTCTTGACCTAGACCGAGGTTGGGGACTGGGAGGAGTACAGAATCTTGTTCTGCGATCGCTCTATTAATCCGTTCTGCTAACTGGTTTTCCTGCTGACGGCGATGGGGATGGCGGGCTGTGCCATAACTGCCTTCAATTATGAGTACGTCTGGCTCAACAGTCCTTAAGGCATCTATTGGTAATCCTTCTACCAGCCGTGAGTTAGAAAGGAAAAAGTCGCCTGTATAGAGGATGGTGTAAGACCTGTACAAGCCTGTATAGGTTAAGAGAATGGCTGCCGCCCCTGGTAGATGTCCAGAGGGAAATAATTCGGCGCATAAACCATCTTGAAACTCTACGGGCGATCGCCAAGATAAAGCTTGACAAAATTGTGGGATTTCAGGTTCCCGATCTGACCAGTTAAGAGGCAATAGTTGGCTAGTTACGTCACTGGCGTAGATCGGCAACTTGGGAAAAGCTTGATGTAAAGCTAACAAACCCTTGGCATGATCTGAATGAGCATGGCTACATAGCACGAGGTCGGCTGGTGGCTTCCCAGAAGTTAATAAAGGTGAAATATCTTCTATACCACAGTCGAGAAGAATGCGGTAGGGACCCATCCGTACTAACAAACAAACCCCTTCGTCTGCATGACCTACGCCAAAGGGAAAACAGGCTAATTCTTCATTACTCTGAGAAAATGCCGACAGACTTTGACTCATGATTAACTCTTAGCGATTAGCTATCAGCCATCAGCTATCAGGTAAGAGAATTTTAGCCGATTGCTGACTGCTTAATATAAAGCTTGTAGTTATTTATCAGATCAATGGCTGACGGCTGACGGCTGAAAGCTATTTCAGTGTGCAGAACCATTGCCGTGATAGTTGTCGGAATCATAAAATCCGTTTTTAGTGCCAAAGAATAGGCAAGACACGGTGAAAACAACGGTTAATATTACTAAAATCAGTTTGACATCCATATTTTTTTGTTAATGATGTGAACAGGGCGTTTCAAATTGTATTTTGATGGATTTTACCAAATTTAACCAGATTGTAGAATCAAACTGGCTGGAGCGTCCAGCTACTGAAGTAGCACCAGATTTAGTGGGATGTATGCTGGTGCGACAAATGGCAGATGGGGAAGTTCTGCGAGGAATGATTGTAGAAACTGAAGCATATTGCCCTGGTGATCCAGCTTGCCATGCTTATCGACGTAGAACAACTCGCAATGGAGTGATGTTTGAAGGTGCTGGAGTGAGCTATGTATATTTAATTTATGGTCGCTACCACTGTTTAAATGTGGTTACGGATCAAGTAGGGGTTGCTAGTGCTGTTTTAATTCGTGCTTTGCAGCTTGAGTCTTTACCTAATTGGATAGAAACAAATCAGCCGTCAAAATTTCATCGCTTGGCGGCGGGACCTGGTAAGCTTTGCGAGGTACTCAAGATTGATCTGAGTTTGAATGGATTAGTTTTACAGCCAGGTCAACCTTTGTGGTTAGAACATCGTGCGATCGCATTTCAACCTCAATTGGTACAAACTACAAGAATTGGTTTGTCACAAGGAATTGATTTGCCTTGGCGTTGGTATCTTAAGGATTGTCCTGCTGTTTCTAAATTTTAGATTATCTTTATAAATATATTTCTTCGCCTTGCTGGGTAAAGCGAACTTCTTTAATTTTCCAAGTTGGATTATTAGTTAAGGTTTTTTTGATACTGCCAAATAAAGCAAATTGTTCACAACTGGATAGAGAGGTAAATGTTCGTTGTGAATCAGGTGCAACTCGCAAATCAACGGTGGCAACACGATTTGAATTTACGCTGACGCGATATCCAGCTAAGTTAAAATCACTGTTGCGCGGTTCTAATACTTCTCCTAGTGCTGCTTGTAAGGAATTTTTAGCTGGAATCATTACTTTTTCTGGGACTAGATTTTGGCACTGATCATCTGGTTGATATATGGTGACTGTAAGTGAATTTTTGGAGGTAGCGATCGCAGATTTTTTGTTGATATTAGTGGTAATTGGCTGCTTAACAATGGTTGTTGGATTGACTGTTTTAGCTGAAATCAAAGTTGATTTATCTGCTTTAAGTGGAGTTTTTAGATTTGTCTGATCTGCCAGAGATTGTAAGTTAGTTTTGTTGCTACTGTTAGCGTGCAGATAATTACAACTACTGAGACTAATAGCGATTACGCAAGTTAAGACAGAGTAAAGATACTTATTAAATAAATACATAATTTGATCAATCTTGCTGGGAATAGGTAAGGGATTAATGTGAGACGCGAAATTTCGCATCTACTGTGATTGTGAATTATTCCTTCAGGGGATAGCATAGATTTACTGGTATGTATAGTTGATATCAGTATTGATTTCTATAAATTTTATGGACCGAAGTCCATTCCCGAAAAGTAGTAATCTCCCCTAGCCTGGTGGACAAGTCTCCCAGTGCAGGGGAGACTTAGGAGGCTATATGCTTACACAGGAAAATCTGGCTTCACTGTCGGACATTGCGGATTTAAATCAGCTAAAGTTTGAACTTAATCACTTGCCAGCCGTTGATGTGGGGGATTATATTGGAGAATTACCCGCAGAACGTCGGGCGATCGCATTTCGATTGCTCAATAAAGATCAGGCAATTGATGTATTTGAATATTTACCTCCCGAAGTGCAAGAAGAACTAATTGGTTCGTTGCACGATACTCATATACGTCAGATTGTGGAAGCGATGCGACCTGATGATCGCGCAGCATTATTTGATGAGTTACCTGCTGGTGTTGTCAAGCGATTATTACAACAACTTAGTTCAGAAGAACGACAAGCAACTGCTACTATTTTAGGTTATTTAGATGGCACTGCTGGTCGGGTGATGACGACGGAGTATGTGCGGTTGCGTGAGGGTTTAACTGTTGGAGAAGCTTTAAGTAAGATTCGCTTAAGCGACAGAGATAAGGAAACGATTTATTATGCCTACGTTACCGATGACAACCGCAAATTAGTCGCTGTAGTATCGTTGCGGCAGTTGTTGTTTACGTTACCGGATGCTTTAATTGGTGATATTGCGAGCGATCGCGTTTTGCGGGCGCGTACTGAAATGCCCCAGGAAGAAGTGGCGCAACTGATGAAGCGTTATGACTTAATTGCGCTTCCAGTAGTCGATCGCGAAGATCGATTAGTAGGTATTATTACAATTGATGACGTTGTAGACATTTTAGAAGAAGAAGCTACTGAAGATATCCAAAAACTGGCGGGTGTGAGTGGTGGTGATGAAGCAGCATTATCTGACCCCCAAGTAACAATTCGCAAGCGGTTGCCTTGGTTGCTAGGTAATATTGTGTTGTATGTTGGAGCCGCAAGTGCGATCGCGCCTTTTCAAAAAACAATTGCCTTAGTACCAGTTTTAGCCGTAATTATGCCAATTTTGTCTAATGCTAGTGGCAATGTGGCAATTCAAGCATTATCGGTAACTGTACGCGGGTTAGGTGTCGGTGAGGTGACACCTGATGATACTTTGCAAATTCTGCGTAAGGAAATTTTGGCTGGTTTAGCTACAGCTTTAGCCTTGGGGCTATCTCTGGGTATTTTATCCCTGATTTGGTCTACTCCAAATGAGCGATGGGTGGCAATAGTAGCGTCAATGGTGATGTCGATTAATGTGTTAGTGGCTGCTACACTCGGAACTTTAATCCCAATGGGTTTGAAGCGATTAAATCTCGATCCAGCTTTAATTAGTGGACCACTACTAACTACTGTATTGGATGCAGTAGGTTTTTTACTTTTCTTTCCATGATTTCTTTAGCCTTAAATGTTTTTCATTTTAAAAGCTGAGTATTTTTAGGATTTATGCAGTTGCAACCAAAAATGTAATTTAATATTTCCTTCTCACTTTTGTAGGGACGTTTGCCTCGTCAACGTCCCTACTTTTTATCACGGTCTAAAACCAGTGTTTGGGATAAGACCTTTCTTCCGACAAATTATTAAAAACTACCGCGCATAATAATATAATCACAGAACCTTCCAAGGCTGGAGTTAATAAAAAGTCCCAAGAAGGTTTAGTCATCATAACTACTAAGGCAACTGCGCCCGAAGGAGGATGCACAGTTTCGGTAAACTGCATCAAACCAATTACGGTAGCTACTGCTAATCCCATTGTCCAAGGTTCTGAACCGAAGATATATAAAATAATTAGGCTAACTAAAGCGGCTAGTAAATTGCCACCAACAAAATTACGCGGTTGTGCTAAAGGGCTATCAGGTACACCAAATATTAATACGCTACTAGCACCAAACGGAGCCATGATTAGAGGAGAATTTGTTTTTGCAGATAGGTATGCTGTAACACCAATTGCTATAAAACTACCTAACCAACTCCAAAAGATATGTTTATGATGAGGTCTATCTATAGGGCAGGTTAGAGGGCAGGAACGCCACTTTCCGGCGATTTTGAACCAGTAATTTCCCATTTCAACTTAACTTTTTCGTAACTTGACTTGGGTAGATAGGTGTAAATAGTTTGTACTTTGGGTAAAGTTTTTTTCATAAAATTCACAGCAATAAAACAACAATATTAAGACTAAAAGAAGTGACAAATTTATGATATTAATGCACAAAAATACACTACTAAAGTACTTGTTTTCGATAGACGAAACTAAGCTATGAGAGGCAAATAGTATTTAATACCAAATCAAAAATAACTACAATTTATGAGATAAACAAATCTGCATTAATATGTTTTTTATCACTAAAAAATTACCTAAATTATTAGTGATTAAAAATACGAAATTAGTAAAGTTTTTACTAATGTCATGGATTCTTGACATTTCCTTTACTTTATCTTTTTAAGCTTAAAAAGTGTACTCAAGACTTAATCCCAAATAACCAATCACTAAATGAGATTTTATTATATATTCGTTAAAATGCTTTTAAACTGAAATTTATCAATCGCCTGATTGGTGTAATTTGTTACTAAATTTATAAATTATCTATATACGACTACTAGCACCTGGACGCGCCACCACATTCTTTCACTAGCTGATTTTGTCCCAGAGGAGTACAACACAGTGTTGCAGACTGCGGCTAGTTTTCGGGAAGTATTATCGCGGCGGGTGAAGAAGGTGCCGACGTTGCAGGGACAGGTGGTGGCTAATTTGTTTTTTGAATCATCTACTCGCACTCGTAGTAGTTTTGAATTAGCAGCTAAACGCCTTTCTGCTGACACGATTAATTTTGCGCCTAGTACATCTTCCTTAACTAAGGGAGAAACAATTTTGGATACTGCAAAAACCTATCTAGCGATGGGTGCAGATATGATGGTAATTCGCCATAAGGAAGCGGGTGTACCGCAGGCGATCGCACAGGAAATGGATCGGCTTAGGTGTGCGTGTGGGAATTTTAAACGCTGGCGATGGTCAACATGAACATCCTTCCCAAGGATTATTAGATTTATTTACCATCTGTTCTGTATTAAATGCGGCAAATCCTCATTTAGAATTGCTTGCAGATAAAAAAATTGCAATTGTAGGAGATATTTTACATTCGCGGGTTGCTAGATCGAATATTTGGAGTTTAACAGCGAGTGGCGCTGAGGTACATTTAGCTGCGCCACCAACTTTAGTACCACAATTATTTACTAATTTTGGTACAAATCGACCTGGAAAGTTATTTTTACATTGGGATATTGAACCCGCTTTGCAAGATGCTGATTTTGTGATGACGTTGCGGTTACAAAAAGAACGGATGACGCAACATTTGTTACCAAGTTTACGAGAGTATCATCAGCGATATGGAATTACGCGCGATCGCCTGAAATTATGCAAACCTGGTGTTAAAATTTTACACCCTGGTCCAGCTAATAGGGGAGTTGAAATTAGTTCTGATTTAATGGATGACCCGGAGTTAAGTTTAATTCCTCAGCAGGTGACTAATGGAGTTGCTGTGCGGATGGCGCTGCTTTATTTGATGGGT
>CAVQDG010000013.1:0-29987 GCA_963711165.1 uncultured cyanobacterium
AAAATGTAAAACCCCACCCCCCAGCCCCCTCCCCGTTTACAGGGAGGGGGAGTTTGTTTGTTTGCTCTTTTTTAATGTGGAGCTACTTAAAACTGATCAGAAAAAAGATTAATCTGTAAAATACATCTGCGTTTATCTGCGTTCATCTGCGGTTAAAAAATCTCCCCTCATTCCTCACTTACCGCAACATTTTGCAATATTGTCAACGGGCTAATTTCCTTAACAAGCTGCAATTGTTACTCATTACGGACTAGCCGCGCATCTGCGAAACCTAAAGAATTGATCGAAATGGATTGAAAACGCTCTGGCGATCGCGCTACAATTATGATCCATTCCCGTGTTTGCTTGATTTTATATAAATTATATTTAAATTGAGTTTTTTACTCAATTAGAACAACTAGAACCAATAAAATTTTTCACGACTTGACGCAATTGTTCCGCATCAAAAGGTTTAGTCAGATACTCAGTCGCGCCCGCCAGCCGTCCTTGCACCTTATCAAATGCGCCGTCTCTGGCAGTAAGCATGACAATCGGTAACTCGCTAAATTGAGGTAAGCTACGCAAAGTGCGGCAAAGTTCCAAACCATCAACCCCAGGCATAGAAACATCTAGTAGCAACACTGATATCGGCTGATGGTAAATCAAAGCTAAGGCATCTACAGCATTATCAGCAACTAAAACTCGATACTCGCCCTTTAGCGCCCGTTTAATCATTTCTTGCATAACGGTGCTGTCATCGACTGCCAAGATTGTCTGTGTAGTACTTACACTTCCAGACATTTTTACCTCACTTTTAGATTAATTTGCCGGATTATTGACACAAGTGTTTTAATTGCTAGGTGCTTAAAACTACTCTCTGATATAGTTCCCTAATTAAATTAGAGATTAACGCTAACTTATATTTATTTACTTGCTTTGATTTTAAAGCAAAACCTGTATTTTTAGTTAAGTTTAGTGAAAATTAAAGTCTAGATGTTAGCAGCATCACTGCTTCGGGCATTCTGTATATATAGCAGTTAGCGGTTAGCTTTTCAATTTGCTGGGATTGTCTAGGGTTCACCTCTACAACTTGCCAATAGCTTTACATAAGATTGCTATAAAGGACAGCAAGTAAATCTTAATGATCGCCAATCGCTATCCTTAGCTGAGTATTTATTACTAAAATTTTGAATTTTAAAGCTAAAAAATTGGCTGGTAATTAACATAGGAGTTTGCTTACAGCCATTCAATTATCTAAGGTGCGCCTCAAGTGAGTTAAATTATGTATGATATTTTTGCCTACGCAAAAATATTCAGTTTTGCTGGTAAATAGCATAGGCGCTACTTTTGTTAAGATATACATTGATTATTCTAAATATATCTATATCTTCTTGAGATATTATGTGATAAGGGTAATAATGATTTAATTTGTCATAGCTGTGAATTGCGATCGCATGGACTTAAGGGTAAAGAAATTTTACAATTAATATCACAGCCACAAACTGAGTCAGCAGATACCCATCTGATGACACTAGCAGCACATCCAGTCGAGACAAATTTGCGAGAGTTTAACACGGTACTAGAAAAAAGTTTAATGTATTATGCTGATTGTATGTTTAGGAACTTAGACCTAGCACAAAAATGCAGTAATGAAATCCGTCGAATACTTGGAAATGTTAATTATCAACACTTAGTCTCCTTAATTTTGTATATTAAAAATTGCCATAATTGGATGGAAACTAACTCAATGGTATATTACGGAGATGATCGACGAATAGAGGAAAATTTAGATAACTTACTCGCAGAAGAGCCAGGTTTAGGGATGTTCTTTCGTAACTATAGCGAGACAGTTAAGGGTGAAGATACTCAAACCTCTCAGTTAGAGGAAGTCGCTAAACGTGAGCGGTATGAAGAGGTACTGCGTCTAGCGGCTGGAGAAGACTTGCGGCTAGGGCAAGCTGTAATTTCTGTTTCTGATGGCATTATAATTACTGACCCTCATCAACCAAATAATCCGATTATCTACTTAAATCCGGCTTTTACTAAAATCACAGGGTATACAGCCCAGGATATTTTAGGTAAGAATTGCCGTTGTTTGCAAGGGGCGGAAACAGACCCAAAAGCAGTATTATTGATTCGCGAGGCTATTCGTAAAAAAGAACCCATACAAGTAACTCTGCTTAACTATCGTAAAAATGGTCAACCATTTTGGAATGAATTAAAAATATCACCTGTATTTTCAGAAAGTGGCAATTTATTATATTTTATTGGTATTCAAACAGATATAACTGAACGCAAACAGGCAGAGGAAGAACGTCTACAACTGTTACAAAGAGAGCAATCAGCACGGGCTGAAGCTGAAGCAGAACGAAACAGAACTGCCAATATATTAGAAGGGATTACGGATGCTTTTTATGTGTTGGATCATCAGTGGCAGTTTAGTTATCTAAATTCTCATGCAGAGCAATTATTATTTAAAAGTAAAGATGAACTAATTGGTAAGTCTATTTGGGATGAATTTCCAGAATTAATTAATTCTAAATTTGATCGAGAATTTCATCAAGCAGTTGCTAGGAATGTCACAGTTTATTTTGAGGCATTTTATGCAGAATTCCAAACTTGGTTAGAGGTGCGAGCTTATCCTTATCAAGATGGTTTATCAGTATACTTCCGTGATGTTACAATTGCGAAAAAGTCTGAGCAATCTTTACTAGAGCGATCGCGCATTTCTACTTTAGAAGCGGAAATTGGTGCTACATTGGGACAAGGTGGGACAAATTTAACTGAAACTCTGCATCGGTGCAGCGATGCAATGGTGCAGCATTTAGAAGCAGAATTTGTGGGTATCTGGACATATAACCCAGGCTCAAACACCTTAGACTTGCAAGCATACGCGGGAACTGAAGAAGTCGGCGACTGGGTTGCTGGTCGTCAAATATCTTCTCACCCCCGCATCCCCCTAGAGGGTTCAATGGTTGGCTTTGTAGCTCAAACCAAGCAAATTTACATGACCCAAGATAGCGGTCAACGGTTTAAGGGAGGGTTGGAAAGCCGTGTATATAACGGTGAAGTAGCAGAAAGTTGTTTAGTAATAGATGATATTTATTTAGCCAGCCTGCCTTTAATTGTGGAAGACAAACTGGTGGGTGTAATTGCTGTAGTTATGCCGCAAAACTTTAATGAAGCGGTGATTGATATGTTGGGGTGGATGGCTCACGCTTTTGGCGTAGCAATTGACCGTTTTTGGGCAAGAGAAGCTTTATCATCACGGCGAGAAGCTTTGCTATTTAGGTTAGCAAGTCAAATTCGGAAATCCTTAGACCTCGATACCATTTTGGGTACAGCAGTTAATGAGATTCGCGGTTTATTGCAAATTGATTTGTGTCAATATTTGTGGTTTTTCTCCCATCCGACTCAGCCTAGCTTGATGGTGACTCACGAAGCCAAAGCAAATCCTAGTTTTCGCAGTAAATTAGCAGAGTGTTTACCCACAAAACTCGCTCCCTTGGCGAATAAAATTCAAAATCTTCAAATTATGCGGGTTGATGATGTTGCTGAGGACACTAACCTGGATGCTGAAGCCAAAAGCTTACTAAGTAGTTTGGGGATAACTTCGGCGCTACTGTTACCGTTAGAAACTCCTCATGCTGGTCAAAGAGGCGCAATTATTTGTACTCATGGCAGTGGTCAACGACCTTGGAGCGATAATGAAGTAGATTTGTTACAAGCTGTAGTAGACCAAGTTGCGATCGCCATTGACCAAGCAGAAGTATACGCCCAAAGTCGTGCTGCTGCCCTAGCAGCACAAACCCAAACTCAACAGCTTGAGCAAGCAATGAACGAACTCAAGCAAACAGAAGCGCGTTTAATTCAAAGCGAAAAAATGTCGGGGTTGGGTCAAATGGTAGCTGGTATTGCCCACGAAATTAATAATCCTGTCAACTTCATCACAGGCAATCTGACTCATACCAGTACCTACATCCGTGATTTGTTGGATTTCATCGAATTATATCAAAAGCATTATCCTAACCCCCATCCAGAAATTGCAGAACAAGCAGAAGAAGTTGATTTAGAATTTCTGATTGATGATTTGCCAAAATTACTCAACTCAATGCAGGTAGGCGCTGATCGTATTCGTCAAATTGTCTTATCTTTGCGGAACTTCTCCCGCTTAGATGAAGCTGATATGAAACCAGTTGATATTCACGAAGGAATTGACAGTACTTTATTAATTCTGCACAACCGTTTGAAAGCAAACCCTAGCCACGGGGGGATTGAAATAATTAAAGAGTACGGAGATTTGCCTTTAATTGACTGCTACCCTAGTCAGCTTAATCAAGTATTTATGAATATTATTAGCAATGGCATTGATGCCTTAGAAAGCAGTGAAGTTAAACCACCCAAACCGACAATTCGCATTCGTACAGAAATGTCTGATGATGGCAAAACCGTGATTATTCGGATTGCTGATAATGGCTCAGGAATGCCCCCAGATGTATTAAAACGGTTGTTTGATCCGTTCTTTACAACTAAACCTGTAGGTAAGGGAACTGGTTTAGGATTATCCATCAGTTATCAAATTATTGAAAAACATCATGGAATTTTAAGATGTGAGTCAGAATTAGGGAAAGGAGCAGCATTTGCGATCGAAATTCCTTTGAATCAAAATTAATATTTTAATCACCAAGGTTAGGCTGAGATATATCAGTTTTCATATTAATGAGGTACAGGAGTGCGAGCATCTTGCTCGCTATATATTTCTAGCGAGCAAGATGCAGTGCTAACGCACAGCTATGCGCTTCGCGCAGGCTACGCCAACGCTAACGCACTACAATATTTTTTTAACTTTGTACCTCACTTGACTAAAAATTGCTATATTACACTTTTTGCTAACCTCGTTTTCAGGTTAAACCTGAGAACAAGATATAATTTCTTCCTCCCCCTCCCCCCTCTCTCCTCCCCCCTCCCTATTTTCAAGATATTATGTTTGAAGCATGAATGATCATTTATTACAACGTTTTATTCAATTGCTTGTTACTCAAGCTGGTTGGCAAATTCGTCAGCAGGATCAGATTAGTTTAGGGCATAAAATCGAATTTCGAGTTAAAGCCCTGAAGCTACTTAATGCAGAAGCTTATTATCAGTTATTAAGTGCTGAAACTGAGCAGAGTTATTATGAATGGAGACAATTAGCTCTACTGTTAACAACTACGGAAACTTATTTTTTTCGTGATGAAGGACAGTTTTCTTTATTACGAAATAAATTAATTCCAGAATTGATTGAACAAAAAAGGAAGAAACAAGTTTTAACGGGTGAATCAAAACCTTCTTTGCGGATTTGGAGTGCTGGTTGCTCAACTGGTGACGAGCCATATTCTTTAGCTATTCTGCTTACACAGTTAATTCCTGATTGGGAAAACTGGAACATTTATATTATTGGTACTGATATTAATTTGAATGCTTTGGAGAAAGCAAAACATGGTATTTTTACTTCTTGGTCATTTCGTCAGGTAAATCCCGAAGTTCAAAAACGATATTTTTCTTCTTGGAAAGGTGATTACAAGCTGGATGGCAAAATCCGGCAGATGGTGAATTTTGAATATGGTAATTTGGTTAAAGATTCATATCCTAATAATAGCAGTATTTATGATATGGATTTGATAATTTGTCGAAATGTTTTTGTATATTTTGATTCTAATAGTATTGGAATTGTATTAAACAAGTTTGCTAAAAGCTTGAATTTGACAGGATATCTAATTACTGGTCATGCGGAACTTTATGGTCAAGGTTTAGATTTGTTAAAATCTAAAGTTTTTGCGGAATCCGTTGTGTATCAACGCCGAGATCATCTAGTAAGCTCGTCTCAATTTCAAGATGTTAATTACTCTACTATTAACACCTTAAATAGTATTAATCCTCCCCAGAAAGTAGATTTATATGCCAATAATGCTATCAAGATCGAACATCAACAATTGCCTCAACCTAGACCTGAGCATAATATTTTTTCAAATTTTCAAAAGAAGGGGCAAGATGTAAGTAATAGTCAAAGTAGTTCTCAACCTAAAGTTGTTGATATTCAGTCTAAGGATAATCAAAGCGATCGCCCCAATTCCCAAGTTACCCTCGATCCTCTTCTTGAACAAGTTAAAATTTTAGTTAAAAACAAAAATTATTTACAGGCAATTAGTAGTTTAGAAAAAATATTAGCCCAATACCCGAATGATTTCAATACTTATTATCTTCTTGCTAAGGTATATGCTGATCTAGGTAAATACCAGCAAGCTAAACAATATTGTGAACAAGCTTTGTCCGTAGATTCACGTAATATAATGCCCCACTATATATTGGCTAATATTGCTGAAGAACAAGGAAATATTACAGAAGCTAAGGTGATCTTAAAAAGAATCATATATTTAGCTTATGACTCAATTTCGGCTTATCTAGAACTGGCGAGTATCTACCAACAAGAAGGAGATATTACAAGATGTGTCAAAATGCGTAATGTTGCCTTAGATTTCTTGAAAAAAATGCCTACTAACGCTACGGTAGAATCACAGGGTGAAATTACCGTTGGTGAATTGATAAACCAACTTGAAGAATTATTAAATATTTAAGTACTGCTGAGAGTTAGTCATTTAGAACAATTATAGTTGAATGTCCCCTCTGGTTGGCGGGGGTTAAGGCGTGTTTTCAAACGCTTCAATCCCCCCCTGCCCCCCTTTTTAAGGGGGGAGAAGCCCATCAAAGTCCCCCTTTTTAAGGGGGATTTAGGGGGATCTAAATTTATAACTGAATTGCGTAATACTGTTCACCATTCTATCTAATTAATATATGGAAGCTCAAGATTTTATTATTTGTAGCTTGAACAATTCCTTCTATGGAATTGAAGCGTCTATAGTTAGGGAAATATTCTATTTGCCAGAATTAACTCCTGTTGCTGAAGCACCCCCTGATATTGTAGGAGTGCTGAATCTGCGAGGCGATATATTACCTGTAATGGATTTGTATATCCGCTTAGGACAACAACCGCAGGATTACCAGTTAAGGGATAGTATAATCGTACTTAATTGGGATGGATTTCAAGTCGGAGTTATTGTCAATCAAGTCCACGAAGTAAAAAATATTGCCGAAGAAGAGATTACTACTAATCTTTCCTATCGGCGCGGAATGTTAAGTAAAAATGGCTCTCAGCCTGGGGCAGTAACATCCGGTAAGTTTATTAACGGCGTAGCACAAGTAGATGAAGATTTGGTGATGTTACTCAATCACCAAACTTTGATTGAATATTCAAAGTTTATTGATCCTGATAGTAATGATAGTGATGAAGAAATTTCAGCAAATAGCCAAGCTGCGGCTGCTTTGTTACTAGAACGTACTTATAATGGTAGCGATACTCGCATATTTTGCCCTCATGCTACACCAGAAGAAAGGGCAACTTTTCGGGAAAGGGCAGAAAATTTAAGACGCGCAACCGAAAGTGAAGATTTTGCTGGATTAATACCGTTAGCTGTTATTGGTTTAAATGGCGAATACTTTGGATTAGACCTTGATACTGTCCGCGAGTTTACTGATATTAGTAAAATTACTCCTATTCCCTGCTGCCCTCCTCATATTGTGGGTAATATTAACCTGCGGGGAGAAATTGTCACATTAGTTGATGTGCGGGGAGTGTTAAATCTGCCTATTGCTGGTACTAACGAAGCATCTAAAGTAATGGTTGTAAGGATGGAAGATTTAGTCGCAGGTGTGACAGTAGATGAGGTATTTGATGTGATGTATCTCAATCCCTTAGAAATGATGCCAGTACCAGCAGCAGTACATTCAATTAATGATGAATATCTCCGAGGTACTGCACCTTATCGAGAAAAAATGATGGGAGTTTTAGATTTACCTAAAATCTTGACTAAGGGCGGATTAACTGTTGATGAAGAAGTGTAATTAATGTTGATGGGCAGGTGAGTAACCCGCCTATTTAGTTGTAAGATAAATTAGAAAAGTTTTGCTTATTAAGAGAAAAATGAAATATGTTTACCAATTTAAAGCTAAGAAACAGGATGTTATTAGGATATGCTGTGCCAATATTATTATTTGTCGGGTTAGCTATTCCCACATTTTCTAGTGCGAATAAGGCAGCCGAAGCCTTTAAGCAAACTAAGATCTCTCTCAATGCTGTGGAAGGCGGCTCTCAAATGGCTTTTGCGCTGGCGAAAATGGCAAGAGATGCGCGGGGATATATAGCTTTAAATAAAGATGAAGGCTTTTTTAAAGATTATCAAGATGATTTAAAATATTTTAATGAGCGTGCTGAATTTATTAGTAAAATCACAGAAAATCCTGAACAAAAACAGCGTCTGGAAAAAATGATAAATTTAGGCAAAGATTATGATGAATTTGCTAATCAATTGATCAACTTAGTTAATCAAGGCAAGCAAAAAGAAGCCGTTGAAAAGCTGCGAAGCCGACAAGGACTTAAATTTATTAAAGATTTTGAAGAAATTAATACTACTTTTAATAAAAAAGAGCGCGAAATTTTAGATGCTGCTACAGCAAAAGCAGAAGCTAATTTAAATTTTTTATTGTTGCTAGTGGTAGTAGGTTCTTTACTAGGGATATCTGTAGCATTAATTTCTGCATTTAGTATATCATCGGGAATTACTAAAAAAATCTCGCAAGCGGTAAGTGCGATCGCATCTTCTTCTAATCAAATTGCCTCAACTGTAGAACAGCAAGAACGCATTAGCACTCAGCAAGCTACCTCAGTTAATGAAACTACTACCACCATGGATGAGTTGGGCGCGTCTTCGCAACAGTCTGCGGATCAAGCTGAGTCAGCAGTAATAGCAGCAAGACAGGCGTTAGGCTTAACCCAAAATGGTAACGAAGCAGTAGATCGCACTTTGCAAGGGATGACAGAATTAAAAGATAGAGTAACTGCGATCGCGCAAGAAATTTTACGTTTAAGTGAACAAACTAATCAAATTGGTAATATTTCTAATTTAGTTAGCGATCTAGCTAATCAAACTAATATGTTAGCTTTAAATGCGGCTGTTGAAGCTGTACGGGCAGGAGAACAAGGTAAAGGTTTTGCGGTGGTAGCAGCAGAAATTCGTAAACTTGCAGATCAAAGTAAGAAGTCAGCAGAGAAAATTAATATTTTAGTTAGTGATATTCAACACGCGATTAATTCAACTGTGATGGTGACAGATCAAGGTACGAAAACCGTGCAAGAAAGTATGCAAATTACTCAAAAAACGGCTGAATCTTTTGCTGGTGTAGCAGATGCCGTAAATAACGTAGTTTTGAGCAATCAACAAATTTCTTTAAATATTAAACAACAAGCGATCGCTATTCAGCAAGTAGTCAGCGCGATGAATAACCTCAACCAAGGAGCAAAAGAAACTGCTGTTGGGATTACTCAAACAAAAGTTGGTACTCAAAAACTTAACGAAGCAGCCCAAGATCTGAAGGCGATCGTTTAAATTACTAAAGTTAAATTTTATCCCTTTATCTTAAGGAATTCCAGTTAGATGTTTCAAAGAATGAGTTTACAAACAAGATTGCTTGGTTCATTCATGCTAATGGGTGGAATTGTCTTAGCTGTAGGGCTAGTCGGTGCTAATGGCAATTTACGCTTAAGTAAACATATTGATAGCCTTGGCAATAATACAATTCCTAGTGTCACGGGATTATGGAAAATTAATGAAGGACAAACTCAAGTCCAGTCATCAGAAAGATCATTAATCAACACACTCCTTAGCCCCGAAAAAAAGCAAGTAGAACTAGCTCGGATTAAAGATGCTTGGAAGCAAATCGACGAAGGGTTTAAAAAATATGAATCTACTCCTCAAACTGAAGAAGAAAAGAAGATTTACCAAAAATTTTTAGAAGAGTGGGATCATTGGAAACTAGACCATCAAAAATTTATACAAGAGTATCAAAAGTTTGCCAATATGGGCATTCAAGATCCTCCAAATCGCATGGCTGAACTGGTAAGTCAAGGGAAACAAAATTCCCCAGAAATGCGATTAGCTAAAGCCGCAGATACCCAGCTTGACCGCATGAGTGACTTCTCCGCTAATCAAGAACTCGAATCTTTCAATGCTGCTACTGACGGCGTTATAGCAGTTATTGACTATAATCAAGAATTTGGAATATCGGCAAAAATTTCTGCTGAGAAAGATGTTCAGCAAACTAACTCCTTGATGTTGCTTGGTATGATAGTTGGTTCCGGCGCTGCAATCATCTTCGGTGTATTCCTGAGTAGAACGATCGCCAAACCACTCGGTGCTAAAATTGCCAATATTGTTAATACTCTTGTCTCATCTTCTACAGAGATTGCAGCCACAATAGAGCAACAAGAACGCACTGCATCTCAACAAGCAGCATCAGTCACCCAAACTAGCACCACAATGGATGAACTAGGTGCATCTTCCCGCATTTCCTCCGAGCAAGCTGAGTCAGCCGCTAATGGTGCTAGAGAAGTATTAACTTTAGTTGATGGTAATAACCACACTGATCATGCTTCTGTTTATCAAGGTTCTAGTCTACGAGAAAAAGTTAGACAAATTTCCGAACAAATTCTGCGCTTAAGCGAACAAACTCATCAGATTGGTTCAATTTCCACACTGGTAAGTGAATTAGCTAATCAAACTAATATGTTAGCACTAAATGCGGCTGTTGAAGCTGTCCGCGCTGGTGAGCATGGAAAAGGTTTTGCTGTTGTTGCAGCAGAAATTCGTAAACTCGCTGATCAAAGTAAAAAGTCAGCCGAACGCATTAACAGTTTAGTAATGGATATTCAAAATGCTACCAATTCTACTGTAATGGTTGCCGATGAAGGCAGAAAAACTGTGGAAAATGTTGTTAATTCTATTAATACTATTGCTGTAAATACACAACAGATTTCACTCACTTCTAAGCAGCAAGCTGTAGCTATCCAACAGGTAGTAGAAGCTATGAATAACCTGACTCAAGGTGCGTCTCAAACTGCTAGTGGTATTAGTCAAACTAAAGTTGGTGTCCAAAGGCTAAACGATGCAGCTATGAATTTAAAAGCAGTAGTTTAGTATAGCAATTAACGGTTAGCATGAGCGCAGTTAGCTTTAAAATTTTTCTTGATAGGTCTAGGTTTCACCCCTACAAATTGTCCTAATGTATGCGCGTAGCGCTTAAATAGGTTGTGGTAATTTTAGGAGTACGAGCATCTTGATCGCTTTTGTGAAACCCATAGTGAGCAAGATGCTCACACTCTCAATGCTAATTTATATACATTTTTTTAATTTCTGTTTAAAATACTATTATTGCTGTAAATTATAAATTAACAAAAATTGCTATATGCTGAATAATTATGCTGTATCTGCACCTAAAACTTGGGGTTTAAAAACCAAAGCAATAGCATTAGCCGTTGCTTTAGGAACCCTACCAGTAATCGCAATTGGAGCAACAGCTTATTATTTTGCCAATCGTTCTATAACTAATCAAGTACTTGAATCGGAAAAAACATCTGCGATCGCACTAGCAGATAAAGTAAATAGCTTTATGTTTGAGCGATCTGGAGATATTCAACATCTTGCCAATTTACCTATCTTATCAGATCCTAATGTGATCAAATTTACTACTTATCAGCAGAAGCAAGCAGCGATAGATAGATTCGTTAAAGTTTACAGAATTTATGACAGTATTGCTGTTGCCGATTTGAACGGAAAAACAATTTTACAATCATCAGGAGAACCCGTAACAGGTTTGGGTGAACGAGATTATTTTAAAGAAGTGTTAAAAACAAATCGCCCGGCAATAGTTAATCCTAGAGCTTCAGCTTTAAATGGAGAATTTTCCCTATTTGTAGCTGCGCCTGTTAAAGATATTAATACAGGTAAAACGATTGCTATTATTCGTTCACGACTACCCGTTAAATATTTAGAAGAAACTATTAAAAATCTTGAATTAGAACAAACTTCATATCATCTAATTGATGCTTCTGGAAAGTTATTCATTGGCAATGATCCCAAGGATATTGGCAGAGAAGCTCAGGAATTATATCCGTTATTTCCTAAAATCAAAGCCTCACAACAAGCAGTTGCTCAGGTAGCAGTTAATCAAATTGATCGAGCAGAAAAAGTAATGGCGATCGCACCTACTAAAAACCTTGAAGAAATCCCCAACTTAAATTGGACAGTAATACTAGATTTAGATACACCTATTGCCTTTAAAGCCCAAAGAGAACTACTGACAACTATCTTAATTGGAACTATATTAACGGCATTGATTGTGAGTGCGATCGCAGCTTTCCTAGCTAACCGCGCTACTCAGTCAATTAATAATATCATTAATGTTGTTGCTAGTTCTTCCTCAGAAATTGCTACTACCGTTGAGCAACAAGAATACACAGCTAACCAGCAAGCCGCCTCTGTCAATCAAACTACCGCCACAATGGACGAATTAAATGCTACCTCTCGTCAATCAGCCGAGCAAGCTGAAGCGGCTGCAACTATCGCCCTTCAGGTACTAAACTTAGTGGATAGCAGCGCCGTAAAAGATGAATCTTTAATTACTGAATCTAGTCTGAGAGATAAAGTGGGACAAATTGCCGAGCAAATTATCCGTTTAAGCGAACAAATTGGTCAGATTTATAGCATTACAAATTTAGTCGGTGACATAGCCAACCAGACCAATATGTTAGCATTAAATGCAGCAGTAGAAGCCGCTCGTGCTGGCGAGCAAGGCAAAGGTTTTGCAGTTATTGCCACTGAAATTCGTAAATTGGCAGATCAAAGCCGGAAATCTACTGAGAGAATTAATAATTTAGTTAGTGATATACAAAATGCCACAAATACAACCGTTATAGTAACAGATGAAGGCATAAAAACTGTTGATAATATTGTAGAAGCTATTAACAATATTGCTCTTAATTCAACACAAATTTCCCTCAATGCCAAGCAGCAATCCGTCGCAATTGAGCAGGTTGTAGAAGCAATGAACACCCTTAATAGAGCAGCAATAGAAACAGCAAGTGGTATTAGTCAAACCAAAATTGGTACGCAAAAATTAGAGCGTGCCGCCTCTGAGCTTAAAGCAATGGTTTAGCGTCTGTTAATTATTTTAACTTTTCTGGTAACCATAATTAAAAAACTTAGTTGTCAAAACAGAAATACTTCCAGAAGACTTTTATAAAAATTAACATTGAGTAACTTGAAGTTACAAAACAAAATGTTACTAACCTACTCAACTCCTACTATTTTATTTAGGTTGTTTGTAGAGGAGGACTTATTTTTTTAAGCTAGGATCATGTATCTGCTATTCACACAACTCATTAGATAAAGAATTAATGCAATGGTAAATTTAACACCTAGAAAAACTCAATCCGGTGGGCGATCGCGCGTTAAAGTACTGCTAATTCCCTTAGCCCTTACAGTTACACTGTTAGGAGGCATCGGCTGGTACATTTGGGACTCATCTCAAACCGCTAAAAAAACTAAAATTCGAGACAATCGCATTCTAGAGTTGAGCGGGGATATCAAGTATTGGGATGAAGCATTAACAATGTCAGCGAGGATGGCAGCCGCTACAGGCGATTTACGTTGGGAACAGCGTTATCGCAGTTTTGAACCCAAAGTAGATGCTGCTGTTAAGGAAGGTACACAACTGCTACCTAAAATCTTTAGAAGTGAGGGCATGATCAAGGCTGATGCTGCAGCAGTTAAACTATTTGATGCTGAGAATCGCGCCTTCAAGTTAATCCAACAAGGAAAACGTCCAGCAGCAGCAGCGTTATTAGCTAGTCCAGAGTACAAGCAACAACAGCAAATCTATTCTCAAGCGCTACAGCAGACCCTTGCTGCCATGAAAAATTATGTGCAAGCGTCTCTCCAAGCTGAAGCTAGGCAGGCAACTGTTGCTGTTATAGTCGTTGTTTTAGCTTTGCTCATGTTAGTAGTTGCTTGGGCTAGTGTACTACGCACCCTACTTCGATATATTCAGGCGATTAATCAAGCTGGAGCATCTCTTTCTAGTACTTCCAGCGAAATGGCTGCAACAGTCGAGCAGCAGGAACGCACCGCCGCGCAGCAAGCAGCCGCCGTTAGTCAAGTGACAGCCACAATGGATGAATTGGGTGCTTCCTCCCGCCAAGCAGCCGAGCAAGCAGAATCAGCAGCAGCCAGTAGTTATCAGATGTTAAACCTGGCAGAATCATCCGCCTCCGGTGCGCGTCAGGTATTAAATTTGGCTGAAGGCGGAACTAAATCGGTAGAGCAAACCCTAGATGGGATGTCTACTTTGAAAGAGAAAGTATTAGCGATCGCAGATCAGATTATGCACTTAAGCGAGCAGACTAATCAAATCGGCAATATTACCCGCTTAGTAACAGACATCGCCAATCAAACAAATATGCTTTCCTTAAATGCAGCAGTAGAAGCAGCCCGTGCAGGAGAAAACGGCAAAGGCTTTGCGGTTGTTGCTAGTGAAATTCGTAAACTTGCTGACCAAAGCAAAAAATCAGCAGAAAAAATTCATACTCTCATTTCTGATATTCAGAACGCCATCAATTTGACCGTGATGGTGACAGATGAAGGCAAGAAAAATGCTGAAGCAGGAATCAAACTGTCTCAGGAAACAGCATCCGCTTTTTCCAGCATGGCTCAAGCCATTAATGATGTAGTTTTGAAAAACCAAGAAATTTCACTGACATCTATTAATGATGTTGCTGCCATCAGTCAACAAATTTCCCTCACAGCCAAGCAGCAAGCCGTTGCTATCCAGCAGGTAGTGGAAGCGATGAATAACATCAACCAAGGAGCAACTCAAACTGCAAGTGGCTTAGTTCAAACCAAAATCGGCAGCCAAAAACTGAACGAAACGGCTTTGGAACTGAAAGCTTTGGTATAGAAATTGTGAATTATTCAGGTTTTACTGGGAACCTTAAGTAAAGAGTAGGAGTGGGGAGTGGGGAATAGAAACAGGACTTACACAGAAAACTTAGTGACCAAGATGGTCACACTACATCTACGGGACGAAACGCGACAATAGCAAAGTTCGCACGTCTGTACATTTAGCAACCATAAATGTAGTGCGGGCATCTTGCCCGCGTAATGTTTTACTTTTTTCTCAATCAATAAATAATAGATCTTCAAATTTATAGAGCGTTGGAGATGTTTAATTCTTCCCCTACTCCCCACTCCCTACTTCCTATTATGGTGAACTACCAAGCAAAGAACGTTTTATTTTTTTGTATAAGGATGACACCTAAAAATCATGATGATAGAAGATGATGAACTGCGGAATCTATTTAAAATCTCCAGTGAAGAACATATACAAAATCTAGAAACGGGTTTACTACACCTAGAAAAAAACCCGAATGACACAGCTAAGTTACAAGAGTTATTACGAGAAGCTCATACTCTCAAAGGCGATGCCAGAATGTTAGGTGTCAAAGACGTAGAAACTTTGACCCATCAAATTGAGCATATTTTAGGCACAATTAAGCAGACACCACTTTCATCAGATTCAGGCGATCGCATTTATCATGGTTTAGATGCCATCCGTAAGCTAGTACACGAAGCTGTCACAGGTGAGCCAGCAAACGTTAAAACTTTTCAAGTATTAGCTCATTTAATGGGAGCAAAAACCGAGCCACCCCCTAGCAAACTTGAACCTGAAACCGTCGTAGTTGTTAAAGCTCCAGAAATCTTACCCGAAATAGAATTAACACCCACTGTTGTAGAAGAAATAGTAGCAGAAGTAGCAGAACTGGAAAGCAAAATCACCGCAGAAATCAACCAAAACGAACAGATTTTGGTGGAACCAGAAACACCAGATCTCTTAAACTTACCTGTAATATCTCTGAAGAGTGAAGTCACTACAAACGGCAGGAACGGTCACTCAATAGATGTTACCGCTAATCCTAACGGAAATTATACCCAAGTAGAGAGCGATCGCACCATCCCCGCCCTAGCTACCATTGCGCCAGCAACAACCAATAATAATAATTATCGTATTGATACCATTCGAGTTGAAACTAAGAATTTAGATGCCTTAATGACCCAAGCAGGGGAACTTACAGTCACAAAAATTCGCCTTGCTCACCAACTCACAGACATTGAAGAACTCGTCAACTTGTGGGAAGAGTGGAGTCGTGAAAACAGTATAAATCGCTTTAATTTTGACTCACAAACAAAATTTAAAACAATCAATAATAATTCTATAAAACACTTACACAACTTCCAGAATCGCTCTAGTGAAAAGCTGGACAAATTAGGAGATTTAGTTAACCGTTTAAAGACTTCCGCCAGCGAAGACGTTTCCCGCCTAGAAACAATTAGCGGAGAATTAGAAGAAGGCATTCGCACCCTCAGATTGCTACCATTATCCACTATTTTTAACTTATTCCCAAGATTAGTTCGGGATTTAGCTCGACAACAAGGTAAACAAGTAGAATTAGTAATTGAAGGTGGCGAAACTAAAGCAGACAAACGCATCCTCGAAGAAATGAAAGATCCCTTGATGCACATGATTCGTAATTGCATCAATCATGGGATTGAAACCCCAGAAGAACGCCAGTCTTTAGGCAAAACTCCTACTGCTACTCTGCAACTTACAGGCTACCAAAGCGGTAGTAATATTATTATTGAAATAGGAGATGATGGGCGTGGTTTAGACATCGAAAAAATTCAACAAACAGCAATCAAGCGAGGGATTTGCAGTCAAGACGAAATCACCTCAATGACTCCCCGACAAATTCAATCGTTGATATTTGCCCCTGGTTTTTCTACCCGCACAATTGTTACTGATATCTCTGGTAGAGGAGTTGGACTTGATGTTGTACGCACCAATGTTGAACGACTCAAAGGCACTATCCAAGTATCATCAAATCCAAATCAAGGTTGTACATTCAAGTTACAACTAGGCACAACCCTAACTACCGCTCATGTATTAATTTTAGATGTTGGCGGTATATCTTATGCTCTGCCAGTTGAGTTTGTGCAAACTACCCTATTAGTAGCCCAAGATGATATTTTCTCCATTGAAGGTCGAGAAACTATTATTTTTGAAGCGCAGCCAGTTTCGGTAGTTACACTTGCAGAGTTGTTAGAGTTAAATTACTTAGCAACTGGTACCAACAACGCTAAAATCCTTCCTTGTATTATTCTGCAAGTTGGTGAAGAGCGACTAGGATTATTAGTTGATGCTTTGTTAGATGAGCAGGATGTCATCCTCAAACCTCAAAGCAAGTTACTAAAGCGGGTGCGAAATATTATGGGCGCAACCATTCTAGGCACTGGCGAAGTTTGTATGGTTTTAAATCCCTTAGATTTAAGGAAATCCTTGCGCCGTAACGGTGGTAGGTCTAGCTTTTCTATACCTGAAACATCTAACATCAGTGTAGCGGAAGCTAAAAGAAAACCTGTTGTACTACTAGCAGAAGATTCAATTGCTATTCGTACCCAAGAAAAGCGAATTTTGGAAAGTGCAGGTTATGAAGTAATCACAGCAGTAGACGGACTTGATGGCTTCAATAAACTTAAAACCCGCAACTTTGATGTTGTAGTGTCCGATATCCAAATGCCAAATATGGATGGATTAACACTTGCTGCTAAGATTCGCCAAAATAAACAATATAATGAATTACCCATCATTTTAGTCACCTCCCTAGCCTCAGAAGAGGATAAACGTAGAGGTGCTGAAGCTGGTGCTAACGCTTACATCACCAAAGGCAACTTTAATCAAGAGGTACTATTAGAAACCCTAAAAAGACTGGTATAAAAGCCCGCATTTAGCATTCAGATAAACCAGGTGAGTAATCCGCGATCAAACTGACCTGAAATCAGCAATGCTATAATAGCCTATCCCAATAATTCACAATCAGGGAGATCAAAGCCTATTTTCCCAATTAATTAATCACATAAACCATCTGCGTTTATCTGCGTTTATCTGCGGTTAAAACCTCTTAAAAATACCTTTCGGATAGACTCTAAACATCGGTAGTTATCTGTGTTTATCTGTGATTAAAACCCCTCTTGTAATAGGTTGTAAAAGTTAAATGCTGATAGCTGAATAATTATAGTTAATATGGTCAAACCTCCCATTAAAGTATTCTTAGTTGAGGATTCCCCCATCGCAATGGCAATCCTCAAACGTATGCTTAGTTCCTCACCCGAAATTGAAGTGGTGGGAACTGCTCGTACAGGAAAAGAAGCCTTAGAATTAATTCCACAAGTTAAACCTCATGTAATTTGTACAGACTTCAATATGCCGCAAATGAACGGGTTAGAGTTCACGCGGGAAATTATGGTAACGTTTGCCAGACCGATATTAGTAATTAGTGCTTCAGTACAAACAGAAGATACTGAAAATGTATTTAAACTGCTACAAGCAGGCGCAGTTGATGTATTTCCTAAACCTACTGCTGGTTTAGCCGCAGATTATGAACGAGCAAAACAAGGGTTAATTCACAAAATTAAAATCCTCTCTGGAGTGACTGTTTTTACACAGCATCGGCGGGAATTTTCAGCTATTAAAACAGAAAGTGCCGTAAAAACTTCACCAAAACCAAGTAACAAACCAACCAAAATTGAAGTTTACCAGCGCAAGTCGAATGCAAGTGCAAAAATGCTGGTAATTGGAGCTTCCACAGGCGGACCTCAAGCACTACACACAATTATTTCACAACTACCAGCTAATTTTCCAGTACCGATAATTTGTATACAGCATATTAGTGAAGGTTTTTTACAAGGCTTAGTTGATTGGTTAGCCATTAAGTCAAATCTGGCTATAAAAATTGCCCCAGCAGGTGAGATACCACGACCAGGAAATATTTATTTTGCCCCAGATAGGCATCATTTAGAATTAAATAGCCAAGGTAGATTTATTTATATATCTACTCCTCCTGTCGGAGGACATTGCCCGTCGATTACAGTTACTTTTAACTCAATTGCTAAATTTTATGGTCAAAGTGCTGTCGGTGTATTACTAACAGGTATGGGTAGAGATGGGGCAGATGGTATGAAAGCGATCGCCAATGCTGGTGGGATGACAATTGCTCAAAATGAAGATAGTTGTGTAGTTTTTGGAATGCCCAAAGAAGCGATCGCTCTTGGTGCTGCTCAATACATCCTACCCATAAATGATATCGCTCCCATATTGCTATCTAAAATTCCTGTTAAGTTGTAAAAGTCAAGTAAGATCGTTTCCCGTTGCTTCAGAATGAATAAAAACTTTGCGATCCTTTGCGATCTTTGCGTTAAAAATAGATAATTCTAATGGAACCGGATTTGATATAAACCCCATAACTGAATATTTAAAAATCCCCAAAAAATGTAGCATTTTTTAACCTTTTGGTCGGAGATTAATTTACATTTTTAATTACCATCTGGAATCAACTTGCCGGGCGTGTAGGTAATAAAGAGCAATTCCATCAAAATTATTCAGGAAAACATTAACCATGAATTTTAAACTCTTAGCGTTAGTAAACACATTGTATTTTAACCGCAGATAAACGCAGATAAACGCAGATAAACGCAGATAAACGCAGATATTTTATGTGATTAATTATTTTGAAAGATAGGCTCTTAGGACAAATCTTGGCATTTCATCTGCGAAAGGCAGCGTACCCTACGGGAAGGCTCCGTCTATATCTGCTCACATCTGCGATCAAAACCCCAAATTGTGAGCCAGGGCAATAGTATCTAATGTCATAAGCGCGCTTATGCGGTTGCTATACCTTACTTTACTTTGCTGTTACTCCAGAACTACCTGGCTGTTGCTGCGACTTACCATTTTTGCTGATAGAACCGTTGTCACCAACGAAACTGCGAAAATAAACTCCACCAATTGTAAGTAGAAACACGATATAACCGACAGCTTGCACAATATATAGCTTATCTGTATAGCCAAACAAAGCATTAAACAGCAAACCAGGGAATTTATCTTCCGGTAAGATTTTGGTTGTATTCCAAACCATTGAACCCAAAACACAAGAATGTTCCCTAGCAAATCGCTCATAGTAGAAACATAGCGCTTCTGACTTGCGATCCATTTGGGCTAAAGTGGCAACAGCAGTGTCTAAATGTCCTAACGTAGAAACCACTAACCCAGCTACTACCAGAAGTAATAATACCCCCATCACCTGAAAAAACAGGCGGATATTAATTTTAACTCCCCACTTAAACAGCAACACACCAATACCTGTGGCTACTGCTAAACCACTTAACGCACCTATTGAGGGAATTAAACCTTGTTGAAATTTAGCAACAATAAATAAAACTGTTTCAAAGCCTTCTCGCAAAACCGCGATAAAAATTAAGGTAAAAACACCCCATCCAGCACTAACACCAGCGTTTCTTTTTAAAGTATCTGCGATCGCACCCTCAACAGTCGCTTTCATAAACTTGGCTTGCTGAGTCATCCAAATCAGCATCCAACTCAACATCGCCATCGCCACTACACTAAAAACACCTTCTAATAATGGCTCTATTACAGGCGCATAGGGTTGGTTAGACTTAGAAAGTGCTTGCACTATCCAGCCAAAAATTACCCCAACCATCCCACTAGCCGCAAGCCCAGCGCCAATTCCCCCATAAACCCAAGGGTTTAAATAACTTTGCTTGGCTTTTTTCAGACAAGCTAACACAATCCCGACAACGAGAGCCGCTTCTACACCCTCGCGTAGGGTAATTACAAATGTAGGTAAAGCAGAACTAAAATCCATTTTTTCTCAATTGGTCATTGGTCATTGGTCATCGGTCATTGTTAATTGTTAATTGATCCTGACCTCTTAACTAAAATCTCGCAACATTTTTTTGATTTCAATGTTGTGCAACTCTTCTGTCCCAATCATCGTGCGGGCAAATTCTTCAAGATAAACGCTGGCATCTGCAACCGTATCCAATAATTCTTTATAAAGATCCAGCGCTTTTCTCTCATGGGCAAGACTTTCTTCTAAAATGTCCCGCACTGCGTGTTTATAACTTTCCTCCATAGGAGCAATTCTTAAACTAGGGTGTCCCTCTAAACCAGTAAGAATTTCTCCTACTTGCTGGGCATGGGTAAGAGATTCTGTTGCTTGCATTTTGAAAAAATCCACAATCGGTATCCGATTTGGACCTGTCACCATCAGGGAGTAATGAGTGTAACGCACTACTCCCGCAAGTTCAAATTCCATAACGGTTTTTAGCAAATCCGTTGTTTTCTTGTGATCGAGGTCTTTCATTGTTTTTCTTATTTAATGAACAATTTACTTATTTCAGCACTTTTTGAGCATTCTGCTCAATCGTCTTGATTAATTGGGACACTTCAGCCGTCGTCAGAACTGGCACTGATGGGGCTGTTGCCGTCGGCCATGCCGTTTTCAACTTGGTCATGCTATCCGCGATCGCCTGATGATTTTCTGGATGCTCCTTAGCCATTTTGTCGGAGATATTTTTATATAAATCTTCCGCATAAGTAACAAATCCACGAGAGTCTTGATACTCAATTGCTGCGGAAACTTTACCATTTGCGATCGCCGCGCCATATTCTGAGTTAGCAGCATCCAACAACCCATTAATCACCTGTAGGACAAATTCAGGAGACTGACGTTCTGTTTCTGGCAACCCTTGAATTGCCCCATCAACCGCCTGCATCGACTCCTTAAAATTCGTTGCTACCTTATTGGCATCCTTAGAATTAGACTTCACCAAATCTTGGAATTTAATCAAAGTCGTCTTAAATTCTTTGACATTGCGCTCTTTAATTTGATCTTCCACATCCACATAAATTTCTTCTACAGGATGTCCAATATGAGGTTCAGCCTGTTCAGGCTTTTTCAAATCCAAAAGTTCTTTAGCAACTAAAAGATGCCCTTTCATCAGACCCAACTTGGTCATATAGTCCACATCTTTAGCTTCGCCTGTAAGAACTACATCCTCAATCGTGACAATATCTTTAATCTGCCCATACTGATCTTGAGTTATTACCTTTTTAGAAACTAATTCCTCTGGACTGGCATAAGGACGACTCGCCTGGATCTTATTAGAAAGAGCCGGAACGCCCAATTTAGCCTCTAATTTGTCCAATTCAGACAAAATAGCACTGTTGATATTAATTTTTTTTCCAGTGCTATGACCGCTATGTGCTGTCGTTTCAGTGTTACTTGTTGAGGATGGTGTTAATGGAGAATTGGAGTTGTTAGCAGTGGAGTCGTTGCTACAAGCGGTAATAATTATGAGGCTGAAAATAGCGATCGCCAAAGACCAAGAGCGTAAAAAAGACATCATGATTCATTTCTTAAAATTACAATTTCTCTGGTGAGAATTTTTAAATACCCTATAATTTCTTTCTCTACTTAATTAATTTCCGAACCACCTCAGTATTGTTAGCAGGATAATCAAATCTATTGTCCTGCTAAGAAGAATTTTTGTCAACTCTATTGCAAAACTGTCTCAATAATAATATTTTTTGGATATAAGTTATAGCAATTCTATCTGAAGGAATATTAGCTAATTACTTCAAACTGACCCATACAACCATTCTCGGCGATCGCATCTTGATGGGGATGGAACATATATTTACCAGGATAGCGGAAGCTAAATTCCAAAATGTGACGTTCCGCCGTCCCCATCGTAATCACATCTGTTTCTTGAGTAGGTTTGAGAGTGCGTCCCGTAGGATATACCTGAAACATATTCGCGTGTAGATGAAAAGTCGCCGCCACATCAAACTCAATCATATTGAGGAGATACATCCGAATTAGCTGATTTTGATAGATGCGGATGGGATTCATCATGTAATAATCTGGAATGCCGTTAAGAGCGTAAAGTTCATTGCGGTTATCATCATTGACATCATACCCAGCCATAATCATCACCATTTCATCCGCAGGGGGGCGAGGTTTTGGAGGATCAATAATAAACATCCCGTATAAACCTTTACTGACATGACGGGTTACAGGGGCAATATGACAGTGATACAGATGAACGCCAAAAGGTTCAGCATCAAACTCATACACCGTCGCTGCACCATGTCGAATTGGTTTAACCCCATCCATTTCTGCACGGTGGACACCATGAAAATGCAGAGAGTGAGAATGACCTGCTTGATTGTAGAACAGAACTCGAATGCGATCGCCTTCTTTTGCCCGTAAAGTTGGTCCTGGTACGCGCCCGTTTACATTCCAAGTATTGAAAGTGACAGCACTATTAAGCTCAATTGTAGAAGTTTTAGCAGTTAATCGAAATTCCCGAACAGTACGCCCGTTTTCCTTCTTAACGATGCCCTCATCAAAATCCCGCAAAAGCATCATGGGATTAATATCATTACCTACCGTTGGTGCATTGCTTAGAAGCGCTGGCACTTTCGCTTTATGTTTGCGCCCAGGGAGTAGCGTTTGGAAAGCGATCGCACCACACCCAATGCCCACTCCTGCCAACCCTAATTTCAGAAATTGCCGTCGGTTCCACTGTTCGGCTTTTAAATTCAGGTCATAATTTGGCATAGTTGCGATCGCTGTAAATATTTCTTAAGTTTTGGGAGCAACTTTTACATTATATTGCAAAAATCTCTCAATTAACTTCAACAACTTCCCCTAAATTTAACAAAAATCTTGTCTCTTGAAATTTCAGAAAAAACTCTTTAATTGCTAACCCTTGCTCCTCTGCCTCTAAAGCGCAAATTAAGCTGTAATTAATTACTTATTTCCAGCCATCCCAAGGAGCTACTTCTAGTATTCCTTGAGGAGTTAACACTACTTCAAAATCAATCAAAGACTGGTTGGTAATGCTGCCTGTTTGAACGGAATTAGACAAATTTGATAGCGGAGTTTCTTGGAGGTAATTTGACGCAGCCTGATTTACAGGCTCATAGTTGACAATTGTACCTTCTTGGCTCATTTTGACACGGTAGACTAACTTCTGCTCAAATAACCTCTGCCTTGGCTGCCAATTTTGGGCAATTTGGTTATATAGCTTCTGGTTAAGTAACCCTATTTGCTCACGTTCAGTAATTGCTGCTATCGGATTAGCTCTATTAATACTGGGATTATCTTGTGTAGGGCTGTTTACCATCGCAAGTTGAGGATTATTTTCTGTACTAATACCAGCCTGTATATTAGAGTTATTAGCAACTGTCCCCCCAATTGCCTGTTTCTGCGGACTACCTTCTGCTACCCCAACAGCCTGAATATTATTACTACTAGCCCCAGGAGTAGAAGAGTTGTTAGCCACAGAGGTAGCATCTAGTGATTTGTTAGAGGCATTCTCCCATTTGCCTTCAAGATTCATAGACTTCACATGAGAGTTAACATCAGCAAATTTTTTGTCCTGACTCACTCTAGCGCAAGCGATCGCAAACGTAATCCCAAATAACACCCAAACTCCGACCAAACCCAACACATATTTGTGCATATCCCTAGCTGGGAGTGGCTTGATTTGCTCTTGCATTGCTTAAATCCTCCTTATAGTAATGGCAGATATGGAAACAAGGGATGCCAACTCATGGCTGTAGCAGCAACAAACAATGCAAACATCCAGAAAAAGATGACTTGAGATTTAATTTTCTTGTTTTTCCACAAAGAATAAAGAATTGCCCAACTAATCAACCAGCCAACAAGCAACATTGTTTCCTTTCCGGTATAACTTCCAATGTTGCCCCACAGTTTGCTAGGGTTGTGACTACCAGGTATCCAACTACCTAACGCCCAAACATTTTTTTCTATCGCTTTGGATGTATCTGAGAAGTGATGAGTAACCATCATTGTAAAACAGCCAACACCAGCACTAATCAAAGCTGCCGCAGCAGGGCCAGAAACATTAGGTGGATTTTTAGAACCCTCAGCTAATCCTTTGGGAAAGTTTTTTAATTGTTCCCAAACCAAGCTATAAATCGGTTTTTTTGCTTCATATCCGTGACTGAAACCTCTAGTCATTTAATCAATCTCCAAAATCAACAAATTAGCAACTAAGAATTCAGAAACTCAATATTTCTTGATCAGGACTTACGCATAGACGCTATTAGTAGGTTGGGTTGAGGCTTTGCGAAACCCAACATCCACCACAGGTAGTGTGGGTGCGTAAGTCCTGTCTATAAAGAGTGGAGTTTAGCAATCCCAAGACCTGTCACTAAACCGCCCATTGCAAAAAACATCATTGCCATTAATGCCACACAAGTTGCTGTTAAAACAGGGCGGTTTTGTTTTTCTAAAATTGAGTCGCCATATTTCCACAAAATCCACGTACACGCAACTCCCAATGGCAATGTGAATAGCACCGTAAATTCGTGATATTCCATTAAAACGTA
This sequence comes from uncultured cyanobacterium, assembly GCA_963711165.1. Classification (GTDB taxonomy): domain Bacteria; phylum Cyanobacteriota; class Cyanobacteriia; order Cyanobacteriales; family PCC-9333; genus Crinalium. The sequence goes on from CAVQDG010000013.1 coordinate 25,243, forward strand.
TTGACCTAATGGGGTATATTCTTTTAGCCAAGCACGCGCACCCCCAAACTCCAGCCCTGCGCGATATCGCATATAAGCTAAGTTGCCAGTAGCAATTCCCAAGAATGCAACCAAGGTTGACCAAAAAGTTAGAGTCCGCATTTGGGGCAGAATTTTACTAGCACCCCGCAACAGAGGAAATGCTAAATGTCCTGTATACACAGCAACCACTGTTGAAAGTAAAGCACCCATACCATGAATTGTCCCCAGCCATCGCTGCCAAGGGCTGGGATGCAAGAGATTTACCAGAGGTAAAGAAAGAAACAAAGCAGCCGAAAGAAGACTCAAACCATAGACGCTGACCTTTGCAATATCTAACTGTTTAGGAAAATCAAGTGAAGATATATCAGCTTGCGAATCTTGTACCATCTAAAATCCTCTGCATATAATTAAATTTCTTGTTAAGAATTACTGGCATTAAATTTAAGTAATTGATCTCCAATTTCTTAGCGGTAAGACTAAAAAACCATAGCGACTGATTTCTCCAATGTATACTTATGTCGCAATGAAATTCAGTAATTTCAGAAACCCCTAAATTAATGCAAGTAACTCTCAATAAGTAGAATATAGATATTATAGATTTTTTGTCAACTAGCAAAATAAATTATCAATAATTTTTTTAAGATTAGGACTTACGCAAAACCTCTATCCGTAGGGTGCGTTACGCTTCGCTAACGCACCATTCCCAACTATATGTGGCGTACCTGCGTACTGCGTAAGTCCTGATGAAAAAAGGCAGGAAGTTTAACTTGTGTTAAGCTTCCTGCCAATATTTAATTGAGCAAAATTGCTAGTTATTCTCAGGTTTCTTGAGACAGGCTTAATTATCCTCAGCAAACACATAACGGTAGAGTTCACTAGGATCGGGTTCTGGACTTTCCTCAGCAAACTTCACTGCATCATCAATAACAGCTTGAACCTTCTGTTCAATCTGTTTGAGTTCTTCCTGGGTAGCCAGATTTTGCTCAATCATGTATGCTGCTAACTTCTTAATTGGGTCACGGGCTAACCACATTTCCTTCTCAGCTTTAGACCGCAACTCATCAGGGTCAGCGAGTGAGTGACCCCGGAAGCGATAGGTAAGTGCTTCAATTACGGTAGCGCCTTCACCAGCACGCGCACGAGCGATCGCTTCAGTAGCCACAGCACGGACTGCTAATACATCCATACCATCAACCTCAACACCCACCATGCCAAAAGCTTCCGCTTTCTTATAAATTTCTGGTACAGATGTTGCCCGTTCGTGAGCCATACCAATAGCCCATTTGTTGTTTTCTACAACATATAAAATAGGCAGTTTCCACAAAGCAGCCATATTCAGGCATTCAAAAAACTGCCCATTATTAGCTGCACCATCCCCAAAAAAACACGCCGTTACTAAATCAGAACTAGCATCACCCACCGCGTCTCGGCGATATTTACTAGCAAAAGCTGCACCAGTAGCAACAGGAATGCCCTCCGACACAAAAGCATATCCTCCCAACAACCGATGTTGTTCAGAAAACATATGCATTGAGCCACCACGCCCTTTACTGCAACCAGTAGCCTTACCAAATAACTCAGCCATCACCTCTCTAGCAGGTACTCCAGCACTGAGAGCATGAACGTGGTCGCGGTACGTGCTACTAACATAATCTTGATCTTGACGTAATGCCTTAATTACGCCAGTGGACACCGCTTCTTGACCGTTATATAGGTGGACAAAACCAAACATTTTGCCCCGATAGTACATCTCAGCGCACTTATCTTCAAAGAAACGCCCCAAAATCATGTCTTCATACAGAAGAAATCCTTCTTCTTGGCTGATTTTGGCTTTTGCAGTCTCGAAAACGGGTAAAGTTCGTTCCTGAACCATTGCTCTGTAATATCCTTGCAGCAACACTAATCTTAAGATTTTCTGGGAAGAAGTGGTTAGCCAACCAGTGAGGTAAACCCAAATTCAGCAATGCTCACAGAAAATAGCGATACGTGGGAAGTGCAACCTGAAAGTGTCAAAAATGCGTAAAGTCGCCTTATGGGTATAAAATCAAACTGTCCGATTAATCATGCTATTATTGTAAATTGCTAGAATTGATATCATATCTAGTGTTTTTATTAAGCAAGATGCTAAGAGTAAAATTTTTGTTGTCAAAACAAAAGTTTTTAATCACAGCCAATTGGATATACTTCCATTTTGCTACTATACGTTAATTCAGTTGCGCGTGCGCTGGGGAAGTCAACCGTGCGAATTCCGCTCGATTACTACCGGATACTAGGTCTGCCGATTCAGGCTACCACTGAACAATTACAGCAGGCTTATCGCGATCGCGCCCTGCAACTTCCGCGACGTGAATATTCCGAGGTGGCGATCGCTGCCCGTCGGCAACTGCTTGATCAAGCCTATACAGTTCTATCTGATCCACAAGAGCGTACTGCTTATGATGGCAATTTTTTAAATCATACTTTTGAGCCACCTTCAGAGGAAAGTCTCAGCGATCGCACCAGTTCTGACAATCCTGAAATAGATCCATTCACCCCTAGCTTAGAGATTACTGACGAACAATTCGTCGGTGCGGTCTTAATTCTCAACGATTTAGGAGAATATGAACTTGTTCTCAAACAAAGCCGACCTTATCTGAGTAGCGGCAACCTTAGAGTCAGCTTAGATCAAGGGCGCTTGGGTGAACCTGAACTCGTGCGGGCAGATATCGTTTTAACCATAGCTTTAGCCTGCCTAGAACTAGGTCGAGAACAATGGCAGCAAACTCAGTATGAAAACGCTGCTACCTCCCTAGAAACAGGTCAAAAATTGCTACTTAGTGAAGGTTTATTTCCTACTATTAGAGGTGAAATTCAAGCAGATCTCTACAAGCTTCGCCCATACCGCGTTCTAGAATTACTTGCCTTACCAACAGAAAATGCTACTGAACGCCGTCATGGATTAGCTATGCTGCAAGATATGCTCCAAGAGCGGGGTGGCATTGATGGTGCTGGTGACGATCAATCTGGATTAAATATTGATGACTTTCTCCGCTTTATCCAACAACTACGTGGGTATTTAACTGCCTCTGAACAGCAAGCCTTATTTGAATCTGAAGCAAAACGCCCTTCGGCTGTAGCTACCTATCTTGCAGTTTATGCTTTGATCACCCGTGGTTTCTGTCAACGACAACCAGCGTTAATTGTCCATGCCAAGCAATTGCTGATGCGATTGAGTAAGCGTCAGGATGTTCATCTAGAACAGGCAGTGTGTGCCTTATTACTAGGTCAGACAGAACAAGCTACTCGCGCTTTAGAACTTTCTCAAGAGCAGCAGTCCTTAGCCTTTATTCGGGAAAATTCTCAGGGTTCTCCAGATTTATTGCCTGGATTGTGTCTCTACGGTGAACGTTGGCTGCAAACAGAGGTGTTTCCTCACTTTCGGGACTTAGCTCAAGAACGAGTGTCTTTAAAGGACTACTTTGCCGATCCCGAAATTCAAGCTTATTTAGAAAATCTGCCCACAGAAGTTGACAGTGCTGATGATTGGTCTGTAGTTGAATCACAGCGAGTTGCCTACTCCCCAACAGCAACAACCTCATCAGAAATGATTGATCCTACAACAAGTAATGGCTCTAATCCATTTAATCTTGTAGGACTAGGCATGGTTGGCAAACATAACGTCAATCCTCACGGTGCGACTAAACCGCAACCAAATAATCAGCCTCATGCCCCTAAAACGCCCTCAAATATTGGGGAGTACCAGCAAGGTAACGCCCTAGAGCCTTCAAGCACGAAATATAACTATACTTCACAAGCTCCAAGCTCTACAGATTCTACATCATCTGTTGGTAGTATCTCTAATTTGCCGACGCAACGAACATCTCCATCCCAGCCCCGTGTAGAATTCAAACAGACCAACTTGAAGAGTGAAGGTCATCCAACTCGGCGACAAAGGCAGCCGAGAATACGAGAAAAAGCGGATACATCTTCTTCTAATGGGCAGCAGAGAACTGAATTTACTTCAGATGGCTTTTCGAGCATTAATGATTTGCAGCCATCCCCAACGTTTGTCGGTGGAAGAAGAACACGCTCTCATTCCAAACGTGGTGCTAATAACAGACGAGTGATTTTCGTGACACTGGCTGGTATTTTAGGTTTGGGAATTTTGGGAATTTTATTAATTAAAGCGCTACAAACAAATTATAAAACTGCTCCAAATGCCATTTTAGAGGAAGAACAACCCCTGGTACAGTTGGACAAACCTCCTGTGCCTATTCCATCAGCAGATTCAGCTATCAGCTATCAAGATGGTGTGTTAACTGAAGAAACTGCTCAAGAAGTGATTGAAACCTGGCTATCTAGTAAAGCACAAGCTCTGGGTGAAAATCATCAAGTTGAGCAGTTAGGGGAAATTTTAGTTGAGCCGGTTTTATCTCGCTGGCAGAAACGTGCAGAGGTTGCCAAGAAAAATAATTCTTACGCCCAGTATAATCATGCTGTGGTAGTGAAATCAGTTAAGACGAGTAATGAGCAGCCAGATGAAGCTCGTGTGGAAGCAGAAGTAAATGAAAGCGCACAGTTATATGAAGATGGTGTGCTGAGTAAGTCTGGTTCCTATGATTCTAAACTAAAGGTTCGTTATAGTTTGGTACGCCAAGATCATCAATGGCGTATCAAGAATATGAAAGTTTTGAAATAGCTGTAGCCCTAGATATTTTTTCTTAAATATCTCAATTATAGATTAT
>CAVQDG010000014.1:0-10836 GCA_963711165.1 uncultured cyanobacterium
GGCGCGGATGCCAAAATTTTGTTGCAGGAAGAAACGGAATTAGTTTTGGCAAAGCATTTATTACAACTGAGTGAAGTTTTAAGAGAGGTTGAACAAGATTTAATGCCAAATCGTTTGTGTCAATATCTGTTTGAACTTAGTCAGAAGTTTAATCAATTCTACGATCGCTGTCCCGTACTGCAAGCGGAAGAACCGCAACGCATATCAAGGTTAGCGTTGTGTGATTTGACCGCTAGAACGTTGAAACTAGGATTATCTTTGTTGGGTATTCCAGTTTTAGAAAGAATGTAAAAATAAGCCCTATAAATAACCTTTTATAGCATAATCTAAAATTGCTATAGAAGGTTATTTGTTCTCACGCTTAAGAGATAGCATTTTTCATATTTATGAGGTAAAGGATTGCGAGCAAGATGCTCGCAATAGATTTCTAGCGAGCAAGATGCAGTGCTAACGCACAGCTTCGCTAACGCACTACAATATTTTTTAATCTTTGTACCTGACTTGACTGAAAATTGCTACATACAAATTAAGCCATGAAAGCAATTCATCATTGTTTACCTAATATTATTAGTGGCTTCTTGCTTCATTTCCAGTATTTACTAATGTTTTCATGCCCTCTTACTCTATATTGTCCAGATCGTGTAGCTTCATCTGGTTTATATGGTATTTTCTCTGTTATCCACATTTTTCTAAGCTCCTCACGAATACGCCGAACATCTTGTTCGTCATCCGAATCATAGGTGTAGACGCAAATAACATTTTTGTTTGGCTCTGTGGAATTGGGATTACTCAGGGCTGTTGAAACTTTGGCAGCACTCCCTAAAATGCCTTCCTCTGTTGCTTCTTTAATTGTTAACCAAATATTATCTATTTGTTCTCTAGGAACAAATATTAGCCATTTGCCACTTCTATTACTGGTTTCTGGATAAGTACCTTTCCTTCTTTTGGCACCAAGCCAAGGCACGTCAGTTTCTTGAGATGGAAGTCTAGATACACTAGGCTTTATAGGGGAGTTATTTTGCTCGTCAGTCATCTATATTGCTCAAAGTTTTACAAGTGGGTACATTTCAAAACCTGATTACTAAGGAATTGGCATTTCTGTTTATATCCTTATTTTCTCTTTCTTTATTATGTCCTAAGCTAAGACGCATTTAAATTTAATATTACTAGCGAGCGGGACGCTCGCACTACAAGCACTTGATAATAATCAACAGTTTAATTTAAATGCACAACAGCTTAAGCTTGCTTTTGAGCAGGGCGAAGAAAGGAGGAACATTAAACCAATTTCTTTGGTAAAATATAAGTATTCATTAAATGGAGAAAAAAATGGCTTTTTGGGAGCAGTTCAAGGACAATTTATCACAAATGAATAGTTCTCTCCAGACCAACATATCCAAGTTTAAAAATACCGATTTTGCCAATGCCTCAATGGCAATGTGTGCGTTGATTGCTGCTGCTGATGGTAGTATTGATGCTTCTGAGAAACAAAAGACTACGGCTCTGATAATTTCAAATGAAATACTCAAAATTTTTCCTGCGTCTGATCTCAGGCAAAAATTTGAGTTTTATTGTGACAAGCTATCGCAAGACTTTGATTTTGGTAAGATTGAGGCTATTCAAGCTTTAGCTAAACTCAATAAAAAACCCGATCAAGGTCGTGCTATTATCCAAATCGGCATTATTATCGGCGGTGCGGATGGGAATTTAGATCGAGATGAAAGGAAGGTTATTAAAGAAGCTTGCTATGCTGTTGGCATTAAACCGGAGGAATTTGAACTTTAAACTCAGCTATGGGAAGGTTTAGATTGATGCAATTTTCAAGTTTATATATCTGCGAATTGCATTATTCATCAAGTTGATTTGCTCGGCATGAAATGATGGAGGCATTAAGCTATGGACAATATGATCGAGTCCATCGTGCATTACGTCAGTGGGAAGTGCAGAGTGATCTAGTCCTAATGTATGCCCAATTTCATGGGCGATGGTATTGGCAAGTAAGTTGGATAATTGATTGATGCTAAGGTTAGCCATCTGAGAAGCATAAAAAATTTGGTCGATGCGAACAATAGCACGATCTGTTACCATTCCTAATTGAAAAGTAGCTGCTCCAAGATAGTCAACTGGTTGGTCATCAATAAATATATAAACATGAGTAAAGTTTTCCCCCCACTCTTTGGGGTCGGGCGGATCTGAGGTTAAAAATACTTTAATACTTCTAAAAGCACCGTAGAGTTTAGAAAAAGCATCTACGATAATTGTAGTGATAAATTCTGTATTTTCTGGCGCAATATCCATTCCTGACACATCTACCCAAATGCAATGGCGGACATCGCTATGCTTATTTTGGATGTTTTTTCCACAGGAAGGGCAGAATTCCCATTCAGGCTGAATACGTGAACGGCATCCCTGACATCGAAGTTTGGGGGGTCTAGTGAGGTTGAGACGTTGAGAAAGGGGAATTTGTTTGAGTTGGCGATTATATTTGGTTAAATCTAGGCGATCGTATAGAGACATTTACGCTTAATAATTTTGTAATTTAGTTACATATTTACAGAACTTACGCAAAACATCACGCGGGCAAGATGCCCGCACTACATTTGTGGTTAGCTAACGATAACTACTTAAGAAGCATACTGGTCAACAAATTTTTGCAATCCTGCTTTATATCCTGCGCCGACAGCTTGAAACCTCCAATCTCCATCTTTTTTGTAAAGTTTCCCAAATTCAATGGCTGTTTCGGTAGAAAAATCTTCTTCTAATTCATATTTGGCAATTTGGTTTTCTGTGGCATTGTCGTAAATTCTGATAAAAGAATTACTGACTTGTCCAAAATTTTGCTTCCTTGTATCTGCTTCATGGATGGTGACAACAAAAACTATTTCTTGAACTGAAGCATCTACTTTACTAAGATCAATTTCAACTATTTCATCGTCTCCTGCGCCTTCTCCAGTGAGGCTATCTCCTAAATGCTTCACCGAACCGTCAGGCGATTGGGTGTTATTGTAGAAAATAAAGTATTTATCGTTAGGAATTTTGCCATTAGCTCCCAACATAAATACAGAAGCATCTAAATCAAACTCAGCACCCGTGTCTGTAGCATTGATGTCCCATCCCAAACCAATTCCGGCTTTTGTCAAGCTAGGAGCTTCTTTGGAAAGATTAATTCTTTCACCTTTGCTGAGGTTAATTGACATAGTTTTTATTTATTTCTACAAAACAACTTCTGTTCAAGATTTCTATTAAGGGATTGGTTAAGCATAAGCTTGGACTAGCTCACCCAAACCATTGACTTTAACACCGTTACCAATTGCTGCCATTTTCCACTCGTTATTGTGTCGGTAAATTTCAGCCATAATCATTCCTGTCATACCTTTGTATTCTTGACCGGATAAGTTATATCGAGCAATTTCTTTATTGTTGGATATATTTACCAAGCGTACAAAGGCGTTTTTAACTTGTCCAAAATCTTGTTTACGTTCTAGGCAATTGTAGATGTTGACAGTAAAAACCAGTTTAGAAATTCCTGCGGGTATCTGATTTAAATCTACAAGAATTTGCTCGTCGTCCCCGTCTCCTGCACCCGTAAGATTATCACCTAGATGAGTAATAGCTCCTGATTTATGTTTGAGATTGCCAAAATAAATCACATTACCCTGATCATTGGCTTTATCATTTTCATCTAAACAAAGAATAGAAGCATCAAGGTCGTAGTCGGCAGTATTGCTGAAAGCTCCAAACAAACCACCACCTGAATGTTTTGCTACATCCCATCCAAGTCCGCACATAAGTTTTGTTAGTCCTGGTGCTTCTTTAGAAAGCGAGATGCGTTGTCCTTTTTGTAGATTTATTGTCATCTTTTTTTACCTGTTAGCTATAGCGATTGAGTAATGCTTGTAAACCGCCTTGATACCCTGCGCCGACTGCATTGAGCCGCCATTCACTGTCTTTACGGTAAAGTTCAGCCATGATCAAAGCTGTTTCTACTGAGTAGTCTTCAACTAAGTCATAGCGGACAGATTCTTGTTGTGTTTGAGTATTAACTAGCCGAAAAAAGGCATTTTCTACCTGACCAAAATTCTGCTTGCGTTGTTGTGCTTCATGGATAGTTACACAAACCACAATTTTTTGAATGTCAGTTGGTACTTTTTTGAGGTTGATTTTGATAACTTCATCATCTCCCTCACCAGCGCCTGTCAAATTATCTCCCATGTGCTGAACTGATTTATCGGGATCTGGACTGATGAGGTTATTGTAAAAAATGAAATGGTTATCAGATAAAAGTTTTTCGTTTGCACCTAATAGGAATAGTGATGAATCAAGGTCGAAATCATAGCCTGTGTCTGTGGCTTTTACATCCCAACCTAAACCAACGGATACCTCAGATAGCCCTGGTGCTACTTTATCAAGTGATACTCGTTGTCCTTTTGTGAGTGAAACTGCCATTATTTAAGATGCTCCTTGATTGAAGTCACAAATATCTTAATGCTGTAAAAATTTGCTTACTTTTAAAGACAGTAAACAATTAAGGGAGTTTTGTAGCTTGCTTAGAACTTATATGGTTTGTAGCAGTAATGTCAAGAAAATTGGAATTTTTTAAAATATCTATACAATTAGCTATTAAATCTTATTAATAAGTTAAAATATATATCTTTGTGAAGAGGGCGATCGCTCCTTTTTCTACGTCGATCATACCTACTGCTAAAGCTTGTTTCTTTGTATTATCAACAGTTAAGTTGTAGCGATCGCTACCTGTTTTCCTAAATGTTGTAGCGATCGCTACCTGCTTTTAAATAATTTGTTGCAGGTATTCTTGCTCGGTCATAAGCTCTTGAGTATTTTCTACCCGATCTATAAATAAGATGCCATCAAGGTGATCGTATTCATGTTGAAAAATCCGAGCAACAAAATCTGTGAATTCTTGACGATGTAACTTACCATCACGGCTGGTGTATTCGACTTCAATAGTTTGATATCTGGGAACTAAACCGCGAATACCTGGAATACTTAAACAACCTTCCCAGCCTTTGACTACATCTGATGAATGACTAATGATTTTGGGATTAATCATGGCTGTAGGTTCCATTTTGGGGGCGCTGGGATACCTGGGATTAGGACGAGATGCCACAATGAATAAGCGATAAGATTGGGCTGTTTGTGGCGCTGCTATGCCAACGCCGTTAGATGCTATGGCTGTAGCGATTAAGTCGTCAATCAGCTTTTGGATATGTTCGTCGTGAATATTTTCTATGGGTTGTGCTTGTTGTCGCAGGATAGAATTGCCAAGTTGGGAGATTTCTAGGATTTCAGTCATGGCGCAGTCTGGTTAAAGGGGATGTTTGGGCGTGTGCTAAGGTAGTGCGATCGCTTTCCACAGTGGATAATACTATTCTGGTCTCTGCGCGTGGAGAACATCAAAGTTAGCGGTTGGAGGTACGTCTGTGAATCTATCCATTGAACAACTGTGGAATCAGGTATTGGAACGTTTGCAGCTACAGTTAAGCCGCCCTACCTTTGAAACTTGGATAAAAACTGCAAGCGCGGAACAACTAGATAATAACTGCTTGGTAATCTCCACCCCTAACCCGTTTGCGCGAAATTGGTTGCAGAAGTACTACATCAAAACTATTGCTGATGTAGTACAAAATATTCTAGGTTATCCAGTAGAAATTTACCTCACAGTTGATGGAGGAGATAAAACTTTTACTACTGGCGAGGCAGAATTATCATGGTCTTTACCTCCCACGCAAAATATTCAAGAAACGCCAACTCACCGCCCTCGACCAACACAATTAAATCCTAAATACGTTTTTTCAAGGTTTGTTGTTGGTTCTAATAATCGTATGGCTCATGCTGCTTCTTTGGCAGTGGCAGAATCTCCAGGGCGCGAGTTTAATCCTTTATTTTTATGTGGAGGTGTTGGTTTAGGAAAAACTCACTTAATGCAAGCAATTGGTCACTACCGATTAGAAATTTCTCCTGATTCTAAGATATTTTATGTTTCCACTGAGCAATTTACTAATGATTTAATAGCTGCTATTCGTAAAGACAGTTTACAAACTTTTCGGGAACACTATAGAGCAGCAGATGTTTTATTAGTAGATGATATTCAATTTATTGAAGGGAAGGAATATACTCAAGAGGAATTTTTCTATACTTTTAATACTTTGCATGAAGCCGGAAAGCAAGTAGTCCTAGCTTCGGATAGACCTCCTAATCAAATTCCGCGTTTACAAGAACGTCTATGCTCTCGTTTTTCTATGGGGTTGATTGCAGATATACAACGCCCAGATTTAGAAACAAGAATGGCAATTTTGCAGAAGAAAGCAGAATATGAAAATATGCGTCTTCCGCGTGATGTGATTGAATATATTGCTACTAACTATACCTCCAATATTCGGGAGCTTGAGGGAGCATTAATTAGGGCAGTAGCATATATTTCAATTTCAGGATTAGCTATGACTGTGGATAATCTTGCACCAATTCTTAACCCAACAACTGAGAAGGTGCAAATTTCACCGGAGGCGATATTAATTACGGTTGCAGATGCTTTCAATGTTTCTATTGAAGATTTAAAAAGCCATTCTAGGCGTAGGGAAATTAGTTCAGCAAGACAAATTGGGATGTATTTGATGCGTCACCATACGACTTTAAGTTTACCCAGAATTGGAGAAGAGTTTGGAGGTAAAGACCATACTACGGTAATGTATAGTTGCGAAAAGGTTGCCCAATTGCGAGAAAGTGATCCTGATGTGGCTCAAAAGTTACGCCAGTTAGTTGATGCACTGAGGGCAATTTCTCAACGTTAATGTAGAACCCCACCCCCTAGCCCCCTCCCCGTTGACGGGGAGGGGGAGATTTGAGATTTATGAAGTTTTACACATCTTTTCCACAGGCTGAGATTGGGTAAAATAGCGATCGCACAATTCTTTTTACAAAGTTTTCCACATTTTCCACAAGTGGATATGGTACAAAAATATTGATGAAATTAACTATTGAGTGCTTGTTAAGGTAGAAAAGTCTTTGTGTTTGCTACAATCAGCAAGCTCATAATAGATGTTTGAGCCATTCCCAGGCAGAAAAGAGAAATTCAATGAAACTGGTTTGCACGCAAAATGATCTGAGTACTAACCTATCTTTGGTTAGCCGCGCTGTGCCATCGCGCCCGACTCATCCGGTGTTAGCAAATGTTAAGCTGGAAGCGCATCAGGATACTCAGCAGGTAAGCCTGACGGGGTTTGATCTTAGTCTCGGCATTCAGATAAAGTTTGCGGCGCAAGTAGAGGAAGGTGGGCATCTGACTTTACCCGCTAAGTTGTTAAATGATATTGTTTCCCGCTTGCCAGATGGAGAGATTACGCTGGATGATGAAGTAGGAGATGCGATCGCAACTATAACTTCTGCTTCTGGGCAATATCAAGTTCGAGGTATGGGAACAGAAGAATTCCCGGAATTGCCTGTAGTAGAAAATGCTGAACCAATTAATTTACCAACTAGCGCATTGCTAGAAGGTTTAAAGGGTTCGTTGTTTGCAACTAGCCCTGATGAAACTAAGCAGGTATTAACAGGAGTTCATCTCACAGCAAAACAGGATAGTTTAGAATTTGCTGCGACGGATGGACACCGTTTAGCAGTTGTAGAGACTACTAACCAAGATGTAGCGGAAGGGGAAGAACCTCAGTCTAACCATGATATGGAAGAATTTGAGGTAACAGTTCCAGCTAGGGCATTGCGGGAACTGGAAAGGATGGTAGGAACTCGACAAGTAAGTGAGTCACTAACCTTATATATCGATCAAGGACAAGTAGTTTTTGAGTTGGCTAACCAACGCATAACCAGTCGGACGTTAGAAGGACAATATCCTAATTATCGTCTATTAATTCCAAATGCGTTTGAGCGACAAATAACGCTGGATAGACGACAATTGTTAAGTGCGTTGGAAAGAATTGCTGTATTAGCTGATCAGAAGAATAATCTGGTTAAGTTTACGATAGACAGTGATAATCAGCAGGTATCTTTATCAGTAGAAGCGCAGGATGTTGGGAAGGGGAGAGAATCTTTGTCTGCACAAGTTAGTGGAGATAATATAGATATTGCTTTCAATGTTAAGTATTTGATGGATGGGTTGAAGGCGTTACCTGCTACGGAAATTCAAATACAGTTGAATGGGGCAACTAGCCCTGTGATTTTAACTCCTTTGGGTGGGTTGAAGATGACTTATTTGGTGATGCCTGTGCAGATTCGGACTTGAGGAACCCCTCCCCCTAGCCCCCTCCCCGTTGACGGAGAGGGGGATTTTTATTTTATGATTAAATTTGTTTGGGTAAAAGTGCTATTGCGGCTGAATATATGTTACTTAGTAAACTTCCTTGTTATTTTAATATTTTTGCAAATGAAGACAATGTAGAGCAAGTTTATAGTTATGCCACTCATTCTGAAATTAGAAGCAATTATTTTGCTCTTTGTAATGGATTAGAATTTTCGCTTTTTAAAACTATAGAAACCAATAATACTTAAAAAGATATGGTAACATATACTCTAGCCACTTGCACTGAAATCCAACCTTATAGATAAGGGATGATAGATAAATGTACTACCCTGATTTAACGTGCTATAGGATTAATTTTTCTCCCAAAAAAAACATCGTATATCCAAATCTTAGAAATATTGGATGGTTAGATGCTAGCATAGATTATGAGAAAGGGAATGTTCCTAATCCTTTGGTTCAGAAATTGAAAGAAATTTTATTTTTTAAAAATAAAAATATTGAAGATGAAAGAAATGGGAAGTTTGATGAAGACAAAGCAATCTTAGTGCATACTATGTTTATAAGAGGTTCTGCCTACGAATGTCAATTTTGTAAAGAGAGTAAGACCATCTTAATTGAACCTAATGGATTGCAATATTATTCTGGAAAAAATCCATTGCTATTAGGTACTAATGAGATTTATATACCTTCCCTGAAGAAAAAAGAATTTAAAGAATTTTATGTATTGCCAACAATGGTATATCATTACATAACTGCTCATCAATATAAACCCCCACAAGAATTCTTAGATGCTTTAGAAGCGTTTGACTTAAATCAACCTTTTAACCTTGAAAAAGAATATGGTGATGAGATTGAACTCAAGATGACAGAAATTGAAGTGAACAATTTTGTGCCAGAACTCGGCTTAAGTAATTTTGAGAAGTATGATGAAGAAGATGATGATGATGAAGATGATGATGAGTGGATCTGCCGTAGTTAGTATGCTAAAATATTATTTTTATCATGCAAATCATACCTCTTGTACTTGCATAACCGCTTGAGTAATTTCAATATTCAAAGCATGAGCAATCGATCGCAATCGATCAAAACTAGCAGAACTATTCTAATAACCTATACTTTTTCTCCCTTCGCTTCCACCCCAAAAATAGAGGGTAACAGTGCAGGAATGAAAAAAGCGATCGCATTATTAGATAAAAGTGCGATCGCACCATCCATATATTATCCAGGATGAGCCTCGGCAGGTGGGCTTTGTCTGTATAGTTCCGCAGGTTTTAATTTGTGGATTATTTGGGAAAATGTGTAGAGAAGGAGTGCGATCGCCTAATTCATCAACTTCTAGTAAACTATCAAAAAGACTAACTTTATAAACTTTTACCCTTGGCTATAGATAACATTTGTAAATATCTAGCGGAACAATATCCTGCGGAATTTGCCAGTTGGCTATTAGCGACTCAAATCACTGATATTCAGGTACTCAAAACCGAACTCAGCGTAGAACCAATACGTGCTGATTCCTTAACTTTACTGCAAAGTGCCAACCAAATTCTGCAAATTGAATTTCAAACCCTACCTGCATCAAATCCCCCTCTACCATTCAGAATGCTGAAATATTGGGTAAGACTGTATGACGAATATACTTCTCCCATAGAACAAGTAGTAATTTTCCTCAAGCGCACCAACTCCCCATCTGTATTTACAGATACCTTTGAAGAAAGGAACACTAGACATAGATATCGAGTAATTCGCTTGTGGGAACAAGATGCAGAAGCACTTTTAGCGAACCCAGCACTATTACCCTTAGCTACTCTAGCTCAAACTAATTCTCCTAATACCTTATTAGAAGAAATAGCATCCAGAGTAGCTATGATTGAAGAACCAGATCAACGACAAGAAGTCACCGCCTGTGTAGAAGTTTTGGCAGGTTTAAGGTTTGAAAAAGATTTAATCCGTCAGTTATTTAGAGAGGAAAATATGCAGGAATCTGTAATTTATCAAGATATCCTCCAAAAAGGATTACAGCAAGGTTTAAAGCAAGGATTGCAACAAGGATTGCAGCAAGGATTACAACAAGGATTGCAACAAGGTTTACAGCAAGGAGAACTTGCTGTACTTATGCGTCAGCTAAATCGTCGCTTTGGAGGTGTTAATCCCGATATACAACAGCGTCTCCAAAGATTATCAACTTCACAATTAGAGAGTTTAGGAGAAGCGATATTAGATTTTGCTCAACTAAATGATTTAACGATTTGGTTAGATGAAAAAGGAATTTAAAAAAGGAAAATATGCAGGAATCTGTGATCTATCAAGATATCTTTCAGAAAGGATTCCAGCAAGGTTTACAACAAGGAAGACTTGTTGTAATTATGCGTCATATCAATCGTCGCTTTGGAGGTGTTAATCCCGATATACAACAGCGTCTACAGAAATTATCAATTCCACAATTAGATGATTTAGGAGAAGCACTGTTAGATTTTTCTCAACCAAACGACTTAACTAGATGGTTAGAGGAACAAGGCTTTTAACTGTTCTTAGTTTAATTAGGTTGACTTACTTAATAAGTGCGATTCCAT
>CAVQDG010000015.1:0-13135 GCA_963711165.1 uncultured cyanobacterium
AACAATTTATAACTTTTGTTTATATATCTCTGGTTTTTAGAGTTGAAATTGGCGGTTTTTCTTAAAATTGCTGTTTTGCGTTGCTTAAATTGATTTTTTATGGGGTAACGGGAACACTATCTATAGCGGTACCTCTGTCAGCTATCTGCACCTCAGCAGACGCGCCATGGCGCGTCTCTACATCATGCGCCAATGTTCGCAAGGGTTTTAGAATGGATGCGTGTCCTAACTGCCTTGGCGGTTGCTATATAAGTAATTTCTAGCATCTGCTCGATAGTGTTTCAGTATAAATACTTACACTTAGAAGCGTTGTAACCAAGTGGCTATAGTTTTGAGTCTTTAGCTTAAACAAACTTAACTTTAGGGCTACTGGTGATTAAGTCAAAGGCAGTAGTTGCAGCTTACTTGCTATCAAAAACGAACTTTTATATCACAAGGTAAAAGCGATGGCATTCTGGAAGATACGCACTAATTTATTAATCATCGTCACGATTTTGGGATGTAGCTTGTTAGAGGAAAGTATTACCAGTTATGTACTGGCGCAAAGTAGCATCCAATTGGAACAGAATAATCCTTCAAAAATAGATGGAAAGCCACCTAGCATAGATTTTTTCCCCGTCACTCCTACTACTACGCCAAGAGAGGCAGAAATTCTACCAACTGACTTTCGGATTAGTGCTTTACAACCCGATACGACTGGTAATCTCTGGGTTGGTTCTTACAATGGTTTAGTGCGAATTGATTCTACGACGGCTAAGGTTGTAGCCCGTGTAGGTTTTGCTAACCAAACGATTGATGCTTTAGCGTCACACCATCGAAAAATTTGGGTGGGCAGCGATGAAGGACTTCGCAGTGTAGATATACTTACTACTCAAGTCAAGGAACAAAATTTCAAGTTACCTTCTAACCGAGTTTTGTCTCTAGTGGTAGACAAGCGGGGTTTATTGTGGGTGGGTAGCGATCGCGGTTTGGCATTAATTAATCCTGACAAAGAATTATTGATGACAACCATACAGCAATTGCCTGGAATATCTGCTAATGCTTTAGCTGTGGATAAGCAAGATCAGCTATGGGTAGGAACTCTAGAAGGTTTAGTACAAATTGACACATCAAGAGCCGCGATTGTCAAGCAAATTATTAATATCCCAGGAACAATTGTTCAAACTTTGGCGCTTGACCCGCAAGGGATGTTATGGGTGGGAACGCTGGACAGTTTAGTTGTTATTGACCCCAAAACAGGCTTATTAATACGTTCTGTAACACCATTAAACGGACGTAATGTTACTGCTTTGCATTTTGCTGAAGATGGTAATGTTTGGGTGGGTACGAATAGAGGTTTGTTGAAAATCAACCCAACTAATGATGCTGTGATTGGGGAAGTAGGCAACCTCCCTTCTAGTAAGATTGTCTCTTTATCTGCTGATGTTGGAGATAAAGTTTGGGTGGGAACCAGTGTTGGGTTAGCTTGGTTGGATATGAATACGGGTGAAGTGAGGCAACATGATGATTTGATTCAATTCTGAAACCTCAATCCCCCCTAGCCCCCCTTAAAAAGGGGGGAAAAGTCATGCGTCTGCCAATTTATGAGGTGATAACGAGTCAGAATAAGTCCTAATATTTAATTGGGTTTACCGAATAGAGAGTTAAATGGCAGTTACCACCCAACAATTGATCCAATGGAAACAACAGGCGCGTCCAATTGTGGCGCTGACAGCTTGGGATTATGCGATCGCTCAACT
The DNA here is from genome assembly GCA_963711165.1 of uncultured cyanobacterium. Taxonomy (GTDB): domain Bacteria; phylum Cyanobacteriota; class Cyanobacteriia; order Cyanobacteriales; family PCC-9333; genus Crinalium. Next base: position 1,740 of record CAVQDG010000015.1, read on the forward strand.
GCTAGATGCTTCAGGGGTTGATGTTGTCCTAGTAGGCGATTCCCTGGCGATGGTAACGTTGGGATATGAAACTACTCTACCAATTACCCTAGAGGAGATGCTGCACCATGCTAAAGCGGTGCGTAGAGGTGTACAGCAAGCTTTAGTTGTTGTGGATTTGCCGTTTTTAAGTTATCAAGAAAGTCCACAGCAAGCGATACATTCTGCTGGTCGGGTTTTGAAGGAAACGGGAGCGCAAGCAGTAAAGTTAGAAGGTGGATATCCAGCGATGGCAGAAACTGTGGGGCGTTTGGTAAAAGCTGGTATTCCGGTATTAGGTCATATTGGTTTAACGCCTCAGTCGGTACATCAGCTTGGTTATCGCCAACAGGGAAAAACAGAGGAAGCAGGTGAGCGTATTTTAGGGGAAGCGATCGCACTTGAACAAGCTGGCGCGTTTGGGATTGTTCTTGAGCATATTCCCGCATCTTTAGCAGGGCAGATTACACAAAAATTAACTATTCCTACAATTGGTATTGGTGCGGGATCTGATTGTGATGGACAAGTGTTGGTGACTGCTGATGTCTTAGGACTTTCACAGCGACAACCACCGTTTGCTAAATCTTATGTGAATTTGCGAGAAATAATTACTCAAGCAGTAACAGATTTTAGTGTTCAGGTAAGAGAGCGACATTTTCCCTAATCAATTAACAATTATCAATTATCAATTATCAATGAGTATGGATTTTAGTCAACTTCAAGAACAAGCATCAGAGTATTTAAAGCAGGAAAGGTTTACTGAAGCTATAGCTTTGTATGAAGAAATTATTGCTGCTAATCCAACTGTTATGTCAAGCTACTGGCAGCTAGGATTAGCGCAGTTTCTTAACGGAGAAGAAGCAGAAGCTCAGGCGATTTGGATGTGGGCGATCGCTCAAGGAGATTCGGAAGAAATTAATTTATGGACAACAGAATTACTTCAAATATTACAATCAAAAGCTATTTACTATCACAGCATTGGTAAAACTCAAATTGCTGAAAAACTTTACAGAGTAATTTTAGAACAAAATCCAGATCATGCTTTGGTATTAAATAATTTAGGAGGTATTTTAAGAGACGAAGGCAACTTAGATGAAGCTTTACCAGCTTTTCAAAAAGCTATTAGTTGTAACCCTAACCTCGTTGAAGCTTATCACAATCTAGGAAAAACTTATAAACAATTAGGTAAATTATCGCTTTCTATCCAAAATTTTAAGAAAGCTTTAGAAATCAATCCAGATTACAAGCAGGCTTATCTTGCTATTTGTGATGTTTATCAAGAAAATATACCAGATTGGCATTTTTCAATGATGAACGATCATGCCCGCAATATAGCTTATCAAGAAGCTATTGAAAAAGCGGTTGCTAAAAATCCCTCATTTGTCTTGGAAATTGGTACAGGATCGGGATTGCTATCAATGATAGCAGCTAGAGCGGGAGCTAAACAGGTAATCACTTGCGAATTTGTAGAACTTGTTGCAGAAAAAGCTCAAGAAATAATCAAGCTAAATCACTTAGACGATAAAATTAAAGTAATTAATAAATTATCAACTGCTTTAAAAGTAGGTGAAGATATTCCCGAAAAAGCAGATATTTTAGTCAGTGAAATATTTGGGGCAGATCTTTTGGGTGAAGGAGCGTTGCAATCTTTAAATCATGCTTTTGAATATTTAGTTAAACCAGAAGCGCAGATTATTCCCCAAGGCGCTGCTATTTATATAATGTTGATTCATAGCCAGGAAATTTATAATCGTTGTACAGTGCAGCAAGCGTGTGGATTTGATTTAAGTCCTTTTAATGAGTTTTCAAATCTTCTGATTAGACCTTTATTATTGAATGTGTATGAATATGAGCAAGTGTCTGAAGTTCAAAAAGCCAACCGCATAAGTTTTACAAAAGATCATCTCAATATTACAGAAACAATAGTTGAGCTAGAAATTATTAAAGAGGGGAAATTTAATGCTATTGCTTGTTGGTTCGATTTGTTTTTAGATGAAGAAATTATTTTAACTAACAGTCCTTTAAGATCTATGGAGGAGCAAGGTGTATCCTGGGGACAAAGGATACAAGTTTTAGATCAAGAAATTGCAGTTACGTCAGGAGATAAAGTAAGGGTTAAGTTGAAGAATGAGGGGGGAAAGTTATTGTTTTTCGAGATTGTATGAGTTTTTGCCCATAAAACCATACCCCCCAATATAGCGGTTCTCGGTTGAGTGAGGTACAAGAACCCCACCCCCAACCCCCTCCCCGCAAGCGAGGAGGGGACTATGAGGTACCTCATATGATAGGAAACGCTATACCCCCCCAATAGTTTTTTGCTAAATTTCCAATTTGTACAACTGACACATCTTACGGATTTCCTGTTTGACGCGATCGCGTACACTATCTGGAGCGACAATTTCACAGTCTCTCCCATACTTAAATACTTCTCGAATTAGCCAAAAGGGATTTACTACGCGCCGCACTACTTGGCGGATATCGCCTAAAACTACATTTTCGATATCTGCCTCTTTCGGTTCATAAGCATTTGCCAGCCATCCCTTTAAGTGTAAGTATACTTTAATGGAATCCAACTCACCTTTCCATATACCTGAGATCAATTCAATACCTTTAATACGCTCAAACCGAAAACAACGATTGTGAGCAACTTCGGGCAGATCGGGATTTTGGGCTAATGCGTCGGCTGTTTCTTCGCACCAGACTTGCAAGAAGAAACGTTTTTCGTGGAAGGGTATTTCTGCATAACGGACGGTAAACTCTAAATCTTGACCTTGAGAGTTGCGGTATTGTAGGCGGAATGGTTGACGGTTAGCAATGAGTTCGTTAATGCGATCGCGCCAAGCTTGGATCGGTTGATTTTGCTGTTGTAGTAAGGCTTGACGTAAGGGCGCTTCCAGATCGCCTTGGTTAAGTAAAAGTGTATTTATAGTTTCAGCTTCCTCAATTTGACCTGCATCAATTAGTAAGTTTGTGGCTCGGCGCAAGGCTTTAATCTGGTGTTCGTTTAGGTTAAAGACTTCGCTGCCAACTCGGAGTTCTTGTTGTGCGATCGCTACTACTAACCCAGACGGGCTGGGACTTTTGCCCCAGAAGATTCCTAAGCGACGTGCGATCGCTTCTAGTTTCTCTTTTGTACCTGGCGGTACTGAAAGTGTAAGTGCTTCTTTCTTGCGAGACATTTTTAGAATATACTTGCAATTACAAATTTATGTGCTAATCTATATTTATTGTAAATGTAAAAGCTAAGTTTTGATTGCTAAGAGCGTATCTGAGAAGCGATCTCGGCAACGCCTACTTGTGGAAGAGGAGGCTTCCATAGGGATGGGATACTTATTTCAGATCAACACATCGAAATAGACCGCAACAAGTTATAAACACAATTTGAGTATATGTCTGATTACACAATTACCCTCAAACCTGTATATTCCCGCCCTGCTGATGTGCTTCCCGCAGGAGTAAATTTACCTCCAGATTGGTCTTCTCTAGCATGGCATCAAGCAAAAACCTTTGAAGCACTGCAAGATTCAAATATTGATGTCATCTTTAATACAGCGATGACTGGAGACGGTAAGAGTTTAGCAGCTTATCTAGCTGCGATGACTAACCGTACTTACACTTTAGCAACCTATCCGACTAATGAACTGGCACGAGATCAGGAAAAGCAGGTACAAGGCTATAAAGCCAAGTTTAAGCCTGAACACGATCCGCAAATCTACCGTTTGAATGCAGCTACTTTAGAAGAGTTTATTGCCTCAAATAAACTACCTTCTAAGCTGGAAGGATTAATTAATCGCGCTGATAACTCGGAGATTTTATTAACAAATCCTGATATTTTCCACTATATTCACGATTTTCGTTATTTGCGTCGAAATAAAGCAGGCAAAGGTGATAATCCCAATCGGTTATTTGCCAAAATTGATAATAATTACAATTTGTTTATTTTTGATGAATTTCATATTTTCTCATCTCCGCAAATTACTAATGTAGTTAATGCAATATTGCTAATTAAGCATACTGCCCCTGGAAAAAAGTTTTTATTTTTATCTGCTACTCCTAGCGATTTATTACAAGATTTTTTATCAAGAGCAGGATTAAGATGTTGCACTATCGATCCAGTTAAGCAGCCTGCTTATCAGTTTTCAGCAAGTGAGAATTGGCGACAGATTAATTTTCCAATTACTCTCAGCTTTCCGCGACAGTTAGAACCTAATTTGCGTTCTAGCTATGATTGGATTTTAGCCAATGCTGAGACAGTTATTCTCAAGTTTTTTCACGATAATCCAGGTAGTAAGGGCGCAATAGTTCTCAATTCCATTGCTGCTGTTAAAAAGTTAATACCTAAATTTAAAGAGATTTTTGCACCATTGGGGTTAAAGGTTAGAGAAAATACAGGTTTAACGGGTGAGACGGAAAAATCTAGATCGGTAGAAGAAGCAGATTTATTATTAGGAACTTCTACAATTGATGTTGGCGTGGACTTTAAGATTAATTTTTTAATATTTGAAGCTGCGGATGCTGGCAATTTTATTCAACGCTTTGGGAGATTGGGTAGACATGAAGGTTTTGAAAAATATCAGGCTTATGCTCTGTTACCTAACTTTATTGTAGAACGACTGTTTGAAGCAGATAAGCATCCTTTACAAGATGGGGAAACTTGCGATCGCATCACCTTTTCTGATGTCATCCGCACTTATTATGGCTATACTAACGAGTTTAAACACTATCCGCAACGCTGGGGCGGGATTCAATCAGCTTGTGTGCATCTAGAGTTAAAGAATTGGCAGATGAAAAGTCAATATCCTGAAGCTGCTGATCGGTTTGAAGCTGATATTGAAAAGGCTTTGGGAATTAAAATCAAACAAAAGTATGCACAGCTTTTTCGTTGTAAGGATGAAAATAAAAAGGCAATTGTTCAAGAAGCTAGAAGTTTTCGTGGTAGTAGCCAGTTAAATTGTGGAATTTACGATGCTACAAATCCAGATGAACCAGAAAAGGAAAGATTTAAAACTTACAATCTCCCTAGCATTTTGAGTAATTTTACTTTTGAGTGGATGGAAAAGAAAGATTTTATTGCTGGAGTGAAAAAGGTAGGATTATCAGTTAGCCGTTTTGATAAAGCTTTGTGTTATTTGAAATTAACGGGTTATCGGGAGGTAAGGGAAGATTGGCAATTTTACTGTTCAAGAGATGATTTAAGTGACATGGCTAAATCTAGTAAGGTGCAAATTCTTAAAGGTTTAGAAGTTACGGCGGGAATTAATGAGATTAGTAAAGCTTTGTATCGCAGCGAGTTAGTCTGCTTTATTTCTGACCGCGATCGCGCTACTCTGCGGGCTAAGTTAGGATTACCGATTCATTTTCAGGCTTATGGATTAAGCGATCGTATGGATGACAGAAAGCCGCCTTACACCATTGCTTTTGGTCAATCTGCGTTGTTGCTAGAGACATTAATCTGGCACTGGAAGCCACAGCAGGATGAAGGATGGATTTGTTAATCAGGTTGTCTGCTCTCATCTCCCTCTCAAAAAATAATCAGTAACTAAGAGGATATAGAACAATGAATGAAGATGAGCTTTATCAATGGCTAAATTCAGAAGATGAAGATCAGGAAACGCTTGAAAAACCAGAACTTTTAACAATTAAACTATTTAAGAAGGCTATTTTAGAAACTGACGGAAATGAAGGCGATCGCATCCTCTCATCCTTCGCTGAAAATGTCTTATCTAACTTGATTCAGCAATTAGTTGGATCTACGGCTAAAGGCGGTCAATTTGCTGAAGATAGACGCGCTGAAGGTAAAAACGTTGAGCGCAGCAAAGAAGATCAATCTTTTACCGCACATTTGCTGAATGGCTTATTTCCTACCTATCGAATTATCAACAAATTAAAGGCAGAACCAGAAACTAATCCTGTTAAAAGAAACTGTAGTAATTCCGAAATAGCTTTATTTATCGCATCTTATATTCTCCATGATTTTGATAAGTTTCCTGATTATCCACCTTGGCTAAATGCTAATGACCCAGAAGAAAAATTTAAAGGACGAGATTGGCGTAAAGATCCTGCACATAAATCCGATGCGTCTGATTTTGGACGTGAGTATATCAAGCTAAAAATTACTGAGTTAGGTTTAGATAATTTCTTAGGCGAAACCTGGGAATCTCATATTGATGATTTAGTCTGGACGAGTAATAATGCTGGAGTTAAACACGATGCAGATCTAGGTTTAGAAATTCGTGGATTAAAGCCTAAATTAGATGGGAGAGTTAGAGGAACTTTAGCTAATTTAATTAGGCTTTCAGATTTGTTTGCTTCTGTGATTAAGCATCCAAATCATATAGAAGAGAGCAGCTTACCCGATCTTTTATCTAATCTTAGTAATGGAAAGTTTAGATTTAGCTATCACTCACTTTCAGATAATCGCGGAGTATTGACAAATATCATTAATAATGCTCTAATGGATTCACATCCAAAAGAGTTTTATTCACCACTTCTCTACTTACCAGATGGTGTAGTTTATCTAGCTAAAGCTAATGCGCCTGCGATTAAAACTGATCAGATTCCCGATCAAGTAATTGCTAAAATTAAAAGTCTTTGTGCAGAGAGACTAAAGCAAAAAACAATCGGTTTTAGTCGGGATGGTAAAGGCTTTAAGTTTGCCGATTATTACTGGCTATTTTTTAATACTGTTGAATTAATGCAAGTCAGCATTGATGCTGGTTGCAAACTAATTCCGAGTACCAAAGCTTCTTCAGCCAAAAAGCGCAGTGATAGTTTAGTTGCTTTCCAAAAAGCCGCAGAATTACCAAGTAACTTAAATGTCGAATTTGCCGATGATTATCGTATAGATAGGGTAGCAGAATTTGGCGATACTCTCTGTCGAGGAATTTGGAATCAATGGCGAGAGCAATTTAACAACTCTCAAAAAGAGTTACCTAAAGCTAAACGCCAAAGCTTACCCGAATTAGATTTAACTCAAAAAGTAGCTGAACACTTAGGTTTAGCAGATGAAGTTCCGGCGTTGACTGCAATTCAATCTCTTAAAAAAACAGGTGGTGTTCCTTTAGATTGGTATTACTTAGCAGCAAAATATATTGCAGCCAATAAAGGCTTAGAGGATAATCAAATTCGTCAAAAAATGGCAGAAATGGTTGATTATTGTGCTAACTTAATTCAACCGATTTTAGGAGAGTTTACTATTGCTGACGGATGGAATGATTTACGCACTTATGTAAGTCGTATTGTCTCATTACCTACAGGTGCAGTTGTTAAACCAGAAACCGATCCATTTTTGGTTGAACTAAGTCGATATAACGCTGCCAAAGTTACAGGTAGAGGACGAGAAAATGTTTGTGCGATGTCTAGTTCTTCCTTCACTGTGACAGAACAAATGGAGTCAGCAACTTTATTTGCACCGCAAGTTTACAGCAACCGTCAAATTTTATTTAATGCTCAAGCTGCGAAACGGCAAATTTGCTCAATTTGGTCTATCGAGATTATGTTGAGACAAATTTTGATGAATCAAACAAATGCTACTGGGGGAGATTTTGAAGGTCGGAAATATCGCTATCTTTACCTTTATCCTGCTTACTTTTTCACCCCAGAAACGAATAAGTTTTTACAAAAAGCTTATACCTGGATTGCTAGAACCAGATTTGATGCTGATATTCGCAAGCATTTAGTTACAGATAAACAAATTGCTGATTTTACATCTGATAACTATCAGCGCGTGGATTCATTATTAATTCAAGAAGATTTGCAGCCAGAAGATGACCGCACTTTCAAAATCAGTTACCCACCTAATCAACCTTTAACATTTTTCTTCTTAGCATTACCACCAGGGAAAGATGCTACAGATACGGAATCATGGCTAATGCCAGCTTGGTTAGCTTTAGCTTTACCGCTAATTTTAGATGTCAAGACTGTTGCTTCCGAGTCACCTGTACCACCTTATATTAGTGGTGCTGATTTTGAAAAAACTGCGATTTTAGATGGAGAACATCAAGCAATTCGTTCTTTAATTAAACAAGATGAATACCGCTTAGATTCCATTCTGCCAAAAACTCAAATATTTTCCCCTTTAAATGCTCTCAGTGCTGCTTATTGCATTCACTTAGAAGTTAATCGGAAAAAAGATGGTAATCCTGACTGGGGGAAATTATCAGATTTAGCAAGAGATTTAGAAACCAGTCCTTTGTATGTTTTCCACTACTTAACTAAGTTAGTGCGTAAGTTGGATTGGGATACAGCACCAATTCCCAAAATCAAACTTTACCAGTATTTTTACTACTGTTTCGAGCCTGAAGGAAAAGAGATGAATCAACTACGAGAATTAACTCAACTTTATCGACGCTTCTATCGCGCTAAAAGTCAATTTGCTAAACCTAACGCTGTGCTTAAACCAATAGATGAAGCTGCTGATGTAATTTTGAAAATTGATAAAGCTTTAGCAAGCGATACTCAATCTTTAACTGATGTAGTTGCTGCGAGAATTGCTAAATTAATGACCAATGTTCGCCGTAAAGCAGCAGAGGGTAAACCGACTTTGACATTTGTAGATGGTAAATGGAGACCAGCATTAAATTCTGAACAAGAAAGACAAGCAGTTTATGAATTTGCTAAGTATTTTGTAGAGGTAATTTTTGAGGGTAGTTTTAAGAGCGATTGCGCCCGTTTAGCTGGTACGCAACTTAACTTAATTCGGGACACTTGCGACTATCTTTATCGCTTAGAGGAAGACCAAGAACGCCAAAAAATTAAACAACCAGAACCAGAAGAAATTCCAGAACTTGAAACAGAATTAACTTAAATTATGTCAACCAGGGTAAAAAGTATGCGTGTTTTAGATCCAAATCAGCCCTACACATTTAGTAAAATTTTTGAGTTAAAAGCCGAAGTAGATGCACTAGCTGCGGACTTTGGGTACTCATTAACTCGTAAACGTCTAGCACTGCCTCAATATACTGGTGAACTAGATCGTATACAACAACTGCGCGATCGCCTTGAGGAAGTATTACCATACGTTAACTTAGCAAATGAGGCAACTCGTCGGGAAGTTTTAATTGCTGGCGTTGTTTTAGATCTTATTCACTATACCCATGCTCAACTACGCATCGAATATCCAATTAAGGTATCCGAGCAACTACAAGGTTTACTAGACTACCTGCTACGAACTCAAAAAAATCTGTTAGTTATTGAAGCAAAGAATGAAGATTTAAATAATGGGTTTACCCAACTTGTTGCTGAAATGATTGCATTAGATCTATGGCAAGACTCTACCCAACAATCAATTTTAATCGGCGCAGTCACTACAGGTACTATTTGGCAATTTGGTCGCTTATACAGAGAAAGTAAGGAAATTGAACAGGGATTAGATCTATTTGTTGTCCCTGATGACTTAGATCCGCTTATGCGGATTCTTGTTCAAGCTCTGATTGGCTAATCTTTTCAACATTTATCTTCAGGAGAATTAATCATGGCATTACTCAAATCAGTTGACAACAAATTCTTTCACGCAGACATTCCCGCTAAACCGATGGGAAAATATGCCCACTTTATTACTATTCGCGTCACTGAATCTTATCCTTTATTTCAGACAGATGGAGAATTAAATAAAGCTAGAGTTAGTGCAGGAATTGAAAATAAAGGCGCAATTAGCCGTTTAGCAATGTTTAAGCGCAAGCAATCTACACCTGAGCGTTTAACAGGACGGGAATTATTACGAAATTATCAAATCGGTGATTGGGAAAAATGCGATTATAACGTAGATTTCAGCAAAACTACACCTGATTGTATTCTATACGGTTTTGCAATTGGTGATGCTGGTTCCGAAAAATCAAAAGTAGTTGTAGATACTGCTTACTCAATCACACCTTTTGATGATTCTCATCTAAATTTTACTCTTAATGCGCCTTTTGAAAACGGGACAATGAGCCGTAATGGAGAAGTAACCAGCCGTATTAATAGCCAAGATCATATCTTACCGCAGGTATTTTTTCCCAGCATTATCACCCTCAAAGATCCAACCGAAGCAGGTTTTCTTTACGTTTTCAATAACATTTTACGCACCAGCCGTTATGGAGCGCAAACAACCCGTACAGGGACAATTCGCAATGAATTAGTAGGCATTATTTTTGCCGATGGAGAAATTGTTAGTAATCTGCGCTGGACACAAAAAATTTATGACATCCTCAGTAAAGAAAAGCAAATCAATCTTCCCGATCCTTTAGATGAAAATCACGTCTTATCGGCTGCTGAACAAGCAATTAATGAATTAATGATTAAAGAATACATTTGTCATACTGATTTTATTGGTGATTCCTTCAAACCTCTGTTAAACGAAGTGCAATCTATTACCAGTAATGCAGATCAACTAAAAGCAATGTTGACTCAAGCCAATACTGAATCAGCAGCTTATGCTCAAAAATATGTTCTTAAAACTGGTGATAAAGCCAAAAAAGGTAAAAAAGCAGCCGCAGCGACGGAGTAATAAAACACTACAGTTATACCCCACCCGCGAAGAGAGCGCACCCTCCCCTTAGTAAGGGGAGGGTTGGGGAGGGGTAAAATATTCAACAAAGGTTAATTATCATGCCTTTTATTTATCGCTGTCAGCTAGAGTTGCATGACAGTATGTACTATGCAACTCGTGAAATCGGCAGACTTTACGAAACAGAAGCAGTAATTCACAATTATGCTCTCTGTTATGCCCTGGGGTTAGTAGATAGTGAAATTTATTCTACCACCGTTTCTGAAGAACATTCCTATCGCTATTTTTGCCCCGAACAAGTGCCTAAATATGAGCAACATTTAACGCCACTAAATGAGCAAGGAATTTATGTAACGCCAGCGCGATCGCTCTTTCATTCTTCTACTCTCAACACCTGGAAATATGCCAATAATAACTATCATGTTGAGATGGAGAAAACTCAGAAAAATATTCCTAGCTTTGGCAGAGCAAAAGAAATTGCACCGGAAAGTTTGTTTGAGTGTTTCATTATTTCTGAAAAAGCTTTAAGTCAGGAGAAAAAAGCCAAGTATCTAATTCCTCAATGGATTCGTTTAGGGAAGTGGATGAGCAAGGCACAAGTAACCCTAAGTCAGCCATTAGAGTTTAAGCAAAAAACAGATAATTTCATCTGCCCCTATCCACTCAATCCTTTAGATGTAATGCTTTCAAATCAGGTTGTAAGTTATGACACGCTGAATATGCCGCCTGTGAGTTTAATTCGGAATGTGCGTTTCTTAAATGGACACTATTACCAAATTACACAAGGCAAAGAAACATTTTCTCTTCCTGCCAATATGCAATATCAATTTAGAGGTTGATTAATGCCCCATAGCCTTGTTTTGAATATTATTCCCACTTCACCCATCCAGCC
>CAVQDG010000016.1:0-10273 GCA_963711165.1 uncultured cyanobacterium
AAAAGCGGGAATTTGAGCAACTTGAAGGTAAAATTACTCAGTTAGAAACCGAAAAAGCCAAATTAGAGAAAACTCTCTATAATTCTCCTCCAGGCGGTTACAGCGAAGTGCAAAAACTCTCTGATCGCTTAGAATCTTTAAATAAAGCTATTGATACAGCAACAGAGCGTTGGATAGAATTAGCTGAAGTAGAGTCTTAAAACTTTAAAAATTAGATTTAGAACCTATCCGAAAAATAATTACTCACAGAAAATATCGGTATTTATCTGCGTTTATCTGCGTAGCCTGCGGCAAGCGCTGACGCGCTATATCTGCGGTTAAATCTCTGTAGAGACGCGAAATTTCGCGTCTCTACACTTTTCGGATAGGATCTTAATGCTCTGATCTGCAAAATTTAGCTAAAGTTAAGATATTGCTGTTTGCATACTAAGTAGATTTCGGCTGTTACCTATAGCCAACTGTTAATCATCTTCAAAAAGGCATAAATCATGACTCGCGCTATCATGGAAACCGAAAAAGGCACAATTAACCTGGAACTATTTGACCAGGATGCGCCTAACACCGTCAAAAACTTTGTAGACCTATCGGAAAAAGGGTTCTACGACGGTTTAACCTTCCACCGAGTCATCTCTAACTTTATGGTTCAAGGTGGCTGTCCTCAAGGTACAGGAACAGGTGGACCTGGTTACAAAATTAAATGTGAAATTAACAAGAATAAGCATCTTGCAGGTAGTTTGTCAATGGCTCATGCAGGTAAAGATACAGGCGGCAGTCAATTTTTTATTTGCCACTCTCCTCAAAGTCATTTAGATGGAGTGCATACAGTTTTTGGCAAAACTGAAGACATGAATGTTGTTAATGCTATCCGCAAAGATGACAAAATTCTCTCCGTCAAAATTGAGAAATAGTATTGACAACTCTTAAAAGCCTAAGTAGTTTTATAAAACTACAATCATCTGGCTTTTAAACAAAAATCCCGTCGCTTAAAGGTGACGGGATTTTCATATAAATTCTAAGCGCTATAGCAATCCTATTTGAGTTGTAACAGATATAATATTAGCCTTGATAGTGCGAGCATCTTGCTCGCTATGGGTTTCACAAAAGCGAGCAAGATGCTCGCACTCCTAAAATCACTACAACCTATTTAGGATTGCTATATAGCTATCAAACTTTAACAGAAGTAACTTGACTTAATTCTGGTTCCGCACCTTGGAGATGTTCTTCCAAAAGCGCTAGATTACGAATATTAGATTTATAATAAGCATCAAACAAATCTCCAACTAAAGGCACTGTTCCAACTACAGTTTCTAAACCAACATTCAAAATCATTTTAGTTAAAACTTCGCGCGGTAAGCCAAAGCGGGCAGCTAAAAATATAATGTAACCAGAAAGTCCTGTACTAACTATATCTCCCGCACCTGGGATTAAACCAATAATTGGGTCTAAGCCAATGCGAAAGCCTATCCCAGGAATGCGGATAGCGTTATCCATCAAACGGCTGAGTTTGCGGATGTGGTTGAGATTTTTGAGACGTTCAGCAGTATTCATAATCTATAATTTTGGCATGAGTAGTAAGCCTTAGCTTATACCCTAAGAAAGAAAGCAGAGCCTTCATTTAGACCTCTCCAAAAATTGAATGTAGAGACGCGAAATTTCGCGTCTCTACAACGGTTATAGGAAAGTTGGGTTACTTAGTTTTATATGTGAGTCAACACCAAACAACGTTATAAAATTATTGAGATGAAACTAAAATCAACGAATTATATATTATGAAGCTACCCCAAAAATTGATGCTGCTTGGTTCAGGAGAACTAGGGAAAGAATTTGTAATTGCAGCTAAACGGTTAGGCAATTATGTAATTGCTGTTGACCGTTATGCTAATGCTCCAGCAATGCAAGTCGCAGATTGTTGTGAAGTAATTTCGATGCTGAGTGCAGATGATTTAGAAAGAATCGTTGAAAAGCATCAACCTAATTTTATTATTCCAGAGATTGAAGCGATCAGAACTGAAAAGCTGATGGAATTTGAGCAGAGAGGAATTACAGTGATTCCAACGGCTAAGGCTACAGATTATACAATGAACCGCGATCGCATTCGAGAACTTGCCCACCAAGAATTAGGTATTAGAACCGCTAAATATGCCTACGCCACAACCTTAGATGAGATGATTGAAGTTTCTCAAGCAATTGGCTTCCCGAATGTTGTGAAACCAGTAATGTCATCTTCTGGTAAAGGTCAATCTCTAGTTAATCACGCAAATGATGTTGAAAAAGCATGGAATTATGCTATAGAAGGTTCCAGAGGTGATACGCAAAAAATAATAGTTGAAGAGTTTATTAATTTTGAAATTGAAATTACTTTACTCACAATAAAACAATGGAATGCCTCAACAATCTTTTGCTCACCAATTGGTCATCGTCAAGAAAGAGGTGATTATCAAGAATCATGGCAACCAGCAGAAATTTCCAACTCGCAAATATTAGAAGCTCAATCTATAGCTAAAAAAGTTACCGATGCTTTAGGTGGTGCGGGTATATTTGGGGTTGAGTTTTTTATTACCAAAGATGAAGTAATTTTTTCCGAGCTTTCCCCTCGTCCGCATGATACAGGAATGGTGACATTAATTTCTCAAAATCTGAACGAATTTGAATTGCATTTAAGAGCCGTATTAGGATTACCTATTCCCAATATAGAACAGCTTGGCGCGTCAGCTAGTGCAGTAATTCTAGCTACTGAAGATTCTGATTCGATTGCTTTTGAAGGGGTAGCCGAAGCATTATCAGAACAAAATGTAGATTTGAGGCTGTTTGGTAAACCTGATTCACGTCCTTTTAGAAGAATGGGCGTAGCTTTAGCAAAAGGTAGTGATATTGCAGAGGCGCGTGAAAAAGCCAAAAAAGCAGCTAATCAAGTCAAAATTGTTAAAAAGTAACATAAAAAATAATTTATAGAATGTTGAACTCCTTAACTCATGCTAATTTTACTAAAGCTGATCTCACAGATGCAAATATTAAAGGTGCGACTTTAAATGAGACAATTTGGTGTGGTGCTTTAGTAAAGCAGTGTCAATTTGGGGCAGGGATTGGATTAACAGATAAGCAACGCCAATATCTCCAAATTAACGGTGCTGTGTTCAACTAAAGCATATTTACTTGATCTCCGTATCTGCCATAACAACGGGGAATTAACCGATTTGAGATTACCCATGTCTACCTCTCCCGACCAACAACAGATTACTGTTTCTATAGATACCGAACTTTTAGAGCAAGTAGACCAATGGACAAGCGATCGCACAATAGCGATCGCAGAAGGTTTACGATTGTGGTGTAATCTACAAGCTGAAAAAGAATTACAAAAATCTGCTCAAGCTCGTAAACAACGGCACGATAGAGACGAAACAGGTTGGTTAGTTTAACTCAACCGAAGCGGAAAGTCCCCCAGTGGAACGCAGTGAAACTGGGGGATGGAAGCGAGGGCAAGATGCGTGTTTTTTACCATAATTCTTAATAAGAGCATATTGCTTAGTTGGGTAAATAAATAGCGTTTGGATGCTATCATAGTATTTATGATAGTAACACGCAGAGCAACATTTCGCTTATATCCAAACAAGTTTCAAGAGGTAAAGTTGCACTATTGGCGACGACTTCATAAGGATTTGTATAATGCCTGTCTTTATCAAAGAAAGACAGAATATAAGCGTTTTGGTAATTCTGTTAGTTACTACGATCAGCAGAATCTTTTACCACAATTCAAGGAGTGTTGGACTGAATATAAAGAGTTAGGAAGTCAAGCATTACAAGCAACAGTTAAGCGTGTTGATTTCGCCTACCAAAGATTTCTTAAAGGTGTAGGCGGATACCCTAAATTCAAGTCTTCCCGCGATTATCGTGGCTGGACTTACCCTGGTGTCTCTGGATGGAAAGCACACACAACTGGTGATAACGGTTATTTGGACTTGTCCAACTTAGGGCAAGTTCAGATGAGAGGTAAAGCCAGAACTTGGGGTAATCCTACTACCTTAACTATTATCTGGAAACAGGGTAAATGGTATGCTTCAATTACTGTAAATTGTGAGCCAGTTCGGGAAACTGATCCGGGCGCTATTGGCTTAGATTTTGGCACGTATCACGCGATTGCTTGTAGTGATGGCACAATAATTGATAATCCTAGATTTCTAGGTGTTACTCAAGAGAAAATCAAACAAGTATCCAAGAAATTACGGCGGAAACGTGCGCCTAATTTAAAGAAAAAAATAAAGGCATCTAAACGCTGGAGAAAAAACAGAAAGCGAATAATTAAACTTCAAAATAAAATTGCCAACCAGAGACAAGATTGGCAACACCAGGTAGCTACACAGATAGTTAGCCGTAATAGCTTGGTAGCCACTGAGAAGTTGAACATCAAAGGGATGACTCGTAAAGCCAAAAAATGCGGCAAGAGAAAACATCAAAAAACAGGATTAAATAGATCTTTGTTAGATGTTGGGATTAGTAGTTTGATATCACTAATTAAGTATAAACTTAGTGAATGTAATGGGGTATTTGTTGATGTCCCTCTGAACATTGCCCCTTCTCAAACTTGTCCTAATTGTGGCAACAAAAAGAAAAAAGAGTTATCCGAGCGTGTGCATAATTGTCAAGTTTGTGAGTTTGTTGCTGACCGAGATGTAGCAGCCTCTTTGGTGATGATAAATTATGCAAGGGGTAAGGAACTTGCCTCTACAAACGTGGATGCTGAACCTCTACCTAAAACCACACAGCATTGTGGAGGATTTAGGCAAGTTCAGCAATTGAAACGTCAGAAACCCCAAACGTAGCGGAGTTTGAGGGTAGTTCATCCTGCATACAATAAATTGCACCCGTTTGTTCGATTAATTTAGGAGAGTAATAATGCCAGCAGCGGTCGGAATGGTTGAAGTTAAAGGTCTTCCCCCTGCATTAGCAGTTGCGGATGCAATGGTCAAAGCCGCCCGCGTCACCTTGGTCGGTTATGAAAAAGTCAGTAGCGCTCGCTATACAATGATTGTTCGAGGAGTTGTTTCTGAAGTACAAATTTCAGTAGCCGCAGGGGTTGAAGCCATCAAAAAAGTTAAGACCGAGGAGAATTTGTTGCTCTCTTACCACGTCATAGCCAGCCCTGATGCCAACCTTGACCTTGTGTTACCAATTAACTACAACATAGAAACAGACGAGTTTCGATTTTGACATACTCCCCGCAAAGCGCGAGCAGGGGATTCTAATACCTATACTACAAAATTATCCCACCCGCGCTGCTATTGCCCCTCCCCTTCTCAAGGGGAGGGTTGGGGAGGGGTGTACTACACATCGCCATCCTACTCTAAAAGCGCCTCTACCTTACCATCAGCATTAAGCACAACACGAATTTGGGCATTAGTCTTTCCTTGAAGCGGAGAGACAAACTGTCCACCAGGTAAAGGAATGTTCGTGCGGTCAATGTATCGCTTCGCTGCTTCAGTCAAGGGAATAATCCTTTCAATTGAGCCATCGCTACCAACAACTAAACTATATTGCAGAGATTGAGTTAAACCTTGGGGTGGTTTCCATCGCTGCTGAAAATAATTTCTTGCTTCTGCGACTTGAGGAATGCTATCAAATATCCTGGTTTTATCATCACTAGATGCAGAATTATCGGCATTTGGGGATAAATTACTACTGTTACTAGCTATTGTTGGCGAAACTTCAGGCAAAGTTTGAGGGAATGGGTCAGCGTTAAATGCTATTGGAGGAATGGGGCTAGGACTTAATTTAGGTAACCCTGCTGTACCTGTTGACCTTCCAGGTGTCAGTTGAGTAGAAGAAGGTGGTGCGGGTGCTTTCGCAGCTGTAGTTACCCTTACTGGAGGAATTGAAGCAATTTTTGGTTCTGGAGGTGTCACAATCCGTAATGGCGGGCGTGAAACAGAGATTTTTGGTTCTGGAGGTGTCACAATCCGCAATGGCGGACGTGAAGCAGTCTTGGCAACAGATGTTGGTTTTTTTGGCGTTACCACCTTTATAGGTGGGGTTGAATTAAAAGAAGGTATAGAAAAAGATGGTCTAGTATTGTTACGACTACTCGGCTGTTGGAAAGACGAATTGGGTGTTAATGGTGATGAGTTATAAGTCGGAATTTGGGGACTGGTTGGCAATGAACTCGAACTAATCTGGGGATTACCTAACGAAGGTTGTCCTATCCCTGGTGAGGTAGGTAAAGAACCTGAATTTGATGGTGTCGGTACAACAGCAACAGAACTGGGTAAGTTAGGGTTTAAGGTTGTTGCGCCTGGTGCTGGCGGCAACAACGGTGTTGCGCCTGGTGACGGCGAGGCTAGTGGTGTAGGTGACAATGGCGGTAGCGAATCACCTGCTAGTGGTGCATCCTCATTCAATGTCGGTTGTGGAGTTGGTGACATCACCACAATTTGTGGCTGCTTCGACCGACTAAACATTTGAGCTAATGCGAGTGTGAGTCCTACTGCTGCCAAAACCCCACCTGCGGCTGCATAAATCCATATCGGTCGGTTTTTAAAACTAAGCGGTGGACTGCTGAGGCTGGGCATTACCATCACGTCAGCAGCATATTCATCTAAAGCAGTTGCTAAGTCAAATAATTGCAGTACGCTTAGGGAAATAATTGGTCCTGATTCATTTGTTTCTAGTGGACCTAAAACAAGATCATGTGCTAATAAACCCCTGGGTTTTAAATAAGGGCTAGCAGCTAACATCAATCGTGGCTGTGATGCTAGTTGCGGATATCCACTTTCGATTTCTTCTGAGTCGGCTTCCTCTGGTGGCGCTAATCGAGCTAAATTTGCTTCGGAAGAGGATAAAGCTTTTAAATGATGATTATTCTTTTCATCCGGCAGCAATTGTGCGCTAGAACTTTGGTTAGCAGGTTGCCCAAGTGAGAGTTCTAACTGATTGTGTGATTTTTCAATCAAATCTTGGACGTATTCGCTGACAGCTTCGTGAAGCATTTCGAGTTCTTCGCCATCTCCCCAAAGACTAGCGTGTTGTGCTTGTTGATGCTGTGGATCATAAATAGACAACTCAAATGTTAATTGCTTGAGTACCTTAAGTGGCACCCAGCGAGATAGTGGCGATTCTCTCGCATTCACTTCTAAAGTGCAGGTGGGAGGGGTATATTTTCTGACAACGGAGTTAAATAATTGCATGAGATTAATTCAATCAACGAGTTTGACTTAGATTGCGGCTGTATTAACTCTAGAATTTACTAAGTGAGTTAAAGATTAAGAGATGATTGTGTTGCTAAGGTTAGCTCTTTCCTCCTTCCACTATTAGTTTCGGGTTCGATTGATTAGGGCTAACCACAAACGCCTATGACCATGAGGCGCACCATAGAACAGCAAATCAATCAGCAGTTTTAAAGCTAACTTACTAAGAGCGTCAGTTGATACCTTTTCCCCATCTTCCATGCGATCCTGATAAGTGTTGCTGAAAGCATCAAGATAATCTCCTAGTAATGCGGCTTGGTGTGGTTCGCGGTTTTGTTCAGTAAGCTGTTCAAGTAAAGCGACAGCTTGACGGATTAGGTCTTGGTGTTGTTTAGCTAGATGGCAGCTAATTAACACTAAGGCTCGTGCTTCTTCTACATCTAGCTTTTTCCGCCCTCCCGAACTTTTACGGTTAGGATTGGATTGGCGCAGCCGCCACAGCGCCACGCGATCTGCCACAATTGACTCTAAATTTAGATCTTTAGCTGCTTGGAGGATTGCCTCGGAGGTAATTTTTGCTAAGGCTTCTAATGCCAGCAAGACTAAATCTAGCTGAGTCTTAATATTGTCGAGTTCTACTGGCTCTGGTTCGTGACCTAGAGGCAGATCCTCCCACTGGGGAGTTGGCGATGGCATCATCACGATGGAGGACATAAATTAAGGATAATAAACAAGACAAGTTATAACTTCACCGTTACCAGTCTTGAAACCAGATTATATTCGGTTTAGTTAAGTTTATAAGAGAGTAGGTTGAAAACCCTTAGCCTTTAGGGACATGGATGAAAACCACGCTTGCAGACTTCAGGCTGCCTAAATTCTGATATGATAATTAATGTGGAGTGCGATTCGATGTCGCACAAAGGGCTAGGGTAAGAGTCATATGGTCAACGCAAGTGAATTCCTGATGAGGCTTCGTTAATTAAGCCCGTCGTAATCTAGTTCGACGGTAATGGGCTTTGGTAGTCATTCTTCACATATGACTACGATGAGATATCTGTCCTCTTTTTAGATATTTCGGACACCATATAGCCCCGGAGTATAGGGAAGACCTAAGTGATTCGCAGTCTCCATTGTGCGAAACGAAGTAACCCCAATGGGGTCTAAAGGCTATTTCATATCCAACACCAGGAACCGACAAGCTACTGGTTAAAACTCCCGAAGCCAGGGGAATGTTAGCGGATATACTAACCAAATTCATCCCCTGGAGACCATATCCGACTAGAAGGGTATACATACCAAAACAAAACGGTAAGAAACGCCCTCTTGGTATTCCGACAATCATAGATAGGTGCTTACAGGCGATTGTTAAAAACGCATTAGAACCCCAATGGGAATCCAAATTTGAAGGCATCAACTACGGTTTTAGACCAGGCAGAGGCGCTCACGATGCGATTGAAAAAATCTACCTTATATGTAGACCAAACAAGAACAAGAAGTGGGTTGTTGATGCTGATATCAAGGGATGTTTCGATAACATTAGCCACGAACATCTGATTAAAACCATTGGCAATTTTCCTGCAAGAAAGCTCATAGCCCAATGGTTAAAAGCAGGAACAATGGAAGGAGGAACATACCAAGAAACAACAGCCGGAACTCCTCAAGGTGGAATCATTAGCCCTCTTTTGGCTAACATCGCTCTACACGGTATGGAAGAAGCCATAGGCGTTAAATATGACAACCGAGGCGCTTCCATTGGCAAGAGAATGGTAGTCAGATATGCCGATGATTTTGTAGTCTTCTGTGAAAGCAATGAAGATGCTCAAAAAGTCCAAGACATCCTAAAGAATTGGCTCAAAGATAGAGGACTAGAACTCTCACCGGAGAAAACAAAAGTAGTTCATTTATCAGAAGGCTTCGATTTCTTAGGTTTTAACATACGACATTACAATGTCAGTAACACAAAAACTGGGTTGAAAGTGCTAATTAAACCAAGCAAGCAATCCATCAAAAAAGTCAAGGAAAAACTGAAGGAGATTTGGCTCAAATACAATGGGGAATTAGAAGCCCTCATTATTAACCTGAATAATACTATAAGGGGGTGGTCGAATTATTTCCGCATTGCAGTATCCAGCAAGTCTTTTAACCGTTTAGATAGCTGGATGTACATAAGACAGAGTAGATATGTGAAAAGAATGCACCCAAAAAAAGGTGCAAACTGGACGCATGAAAAGTACTTTGGGAAACTCAATCCTCTTAAAGAAAGCAAGTGGGTTTTCGGGAACAAGTTAACAGGAACTTTCCTGTTAAAATTCGTCTGGACAGAGATACAGAGACACACGCTTGTTAAGGGTAGGGCATCGAAAGATGACCCAAACCTGAAAGAATATTGGGAAAAAAGGGAAAAGGATAGAACAAAAAACTTACCTCCCAGTTTTCAAAAAATAGCAAAGAAACAGAAACACAAATGTCCAGTATGTCTCGAATCCATCAACAACGGTGAAGAAACACACATTCACCATATAAAACCCAAATCCCAAGGAGGGAGCGATTCTTACGACAACCTCCAACTCGTACACTACTACTGTCACGCCCTGATACACAGTCGGAGATAATAGCCAGAAGTAGATGTAATATATCGAAAATGGTACGCCAAAAACATAGCCTTGTGATTTGCTTGAGCCGGATGCCTTGAAAGTTGCAAGTCCGGTTCTTAGGGGGGAAAGGGGCAGCAATGCCCTTACCTACCCGACAGGGTAATCAACCACTTTAAAAACCCTATTGCTGCTTAATACGCAGACGTTGTACCTTGACAATTGAATCATGGGTTCTACTTTGTTGTTCTAGTAATTTGGCTTAATCGCCGGATGACCTGAAAGTAGGTAAAAGATTCACAGGAATTAGACGACTAGCATTGTACAGACGCGCCATGGCGCGTCTCTAACAAACAAAATTTGCACTGCTTGCAACTACGGTCGGGCAGACCGAAAGTTAACGCGAAAGAGAGAGAACCACCTCTACTTAAAGTACCGCAAGGAGCTTTAAGCAAGTGGACTCGTTGAATGAAGAATCCCCTCGGCAGAGCGCCAGGGGAGTGTCAA
>CAVQDG010000017.1:0-60778 GCA_963711165.1 uncultured cyanobacterium
AAAAGTCAGGGTATATTACCTAAAAAATAACGGGGTTGGTTTTAGCTAAATCGTTGTTTTCCAGCACAAAGACTTTAGAACACAAACCATACACAAAAGTATCAAGTTTTGTGTCTTTGTGGCTGACTAATTAGCGTAAAAATTTCTTCTCTGTGTCCCTCCTCTCTCCTCTCCCCTCCCTCCTCTCTCCTCTCAAGGCAAATCTATTGTGTAATATTTAACCAAACTGAAGATCAAGGTTTCGTCTGAAGGTGCGATAATTCGACTCAGGCGAAGCTAATCTAAGAGGGATTTTATGACCATCAAGCGATTAATTTTGATTGTGCTGACACTTGTGGCAGTTGTCAAGATCAGCCTTTCATTAATAGAAAGCTGGGGTCAGCCTCAGATTCAAAGCCGTCTAGAACTATATCAAACTAATCTACTGCTCCATGCGTCAGAATGGCAGGGTGTAGACCGTAGTGGCGATTTTATCCCAGCAGATGGAGGTAATACAAATTTAAAAGCTCTCCAAAGTAATTTAATTGGCAATGAACCGTTAAAGGCTGCGACTAAGCAGTATACAGAAGCTGTTGATTTAGCTAGTAGCAGTCTAAATAAGGCACAAAAGCAACTGCAACAAGCGCAGTCTCAACCAGTTATAGCTTCAGATGCACCTAAAGAAAAGTTGCCATACCCTCCGGTTGAGGAAGCTTCATCTACTCAGCAACAGTTGCAAGGTTCAATTAATCAGTTAGAAAGCTTGAGAGATGAGCTAGATTTGCGATTAGGGATAATCCAAACAAAGCAAAAAGAAACTGAGGCGGCGCTCAAAACTTGGAATGATTTAATTGCGCGTCACTCAGAAAAATCGGAAATGTCTTCAGTTAAGACAGCGCAAGTTTTAGTGGGATTGTGGAGTATACCACCGCGCTTAGTACCTAATGCTGAGTCACAAATTCAGAAAGATTTAGATAGTTGGTTCCGCTATCAGGGTTTAATTAAACTCTACAATGTGCAGCAGCGTCAAGATGATTTGGTTAAGTTACAAGCACAGGAACAACAGGTTGCACAGCAAGCAATTGTTAAGTTAGCAATTATTGGGGGAATTCCGGTAATTAGCTGTTTAATTGGTACAGGGCTAGTGATATTTTTGGTGGTACAACTATTAATTCAAGGAAAGCGATCGCTTATTGCTCAAAATGATAATTTTACTTGGGAAACGCCTTGGAATGGTGAAGTTGTTTGGCAAGTCTTTATAGTAGGGTTTTTCTTTATAGGACAAATTTTACTTCCCCTAATATTTGGTTTATTTTTTGGTTTTTCTAAAATCAATCCTGCTAGTTTTGATAGTCGCGCTAAAGCTTTATATGTGCTATTAAGCTATCTCTTAATGTCAGCAGGGGGAGTGACTGTTTTATATCTGTCTATCAAGAAATTTTTACCTTTGCCTAAAGATTGGTTCCGTTTTGATTGGCGGGGTGGCTGGGTATTGTGGGGTTTTGGTGGCTATTTTGTGGCGCTACCGCTAGTAATTTTAGTATCTTTAGTTAATCAAAAACTGTGGCAAGGACAAGGTGGGAGTAATCCGATTTTGCCAATTGCTTTGGAAAATCGGGATGGAGTAGCATTAACAATATTTTTTACCACAGCCGCGATCGCAGCGCCACTATTTGAGGAGTTTTTATTCCGAGGTTTTCTGCTACCTTCCCTCACCCGTTATTTCCCTGCTTGGGGTGCAATTATTCTCAGTAGCTTTTTGTTTGCGATCGCACACCTGAGTTTATCAGAAGTATTGCCGTTAATGACACTAGGGATAATCTTAGGGGTAGTATATACGCGATCGCGCAATTTACTATCTTCTATACTCCTACATAGCCTATGGAATAGTGGCACACTTCTAAGTTTATTTATCTTAGGTAGTGGCGGTAGCTAATCAAGGTAAATCTCAAAAAACGTAATAATTTGTTAAGTTTTGAACACAGTTTATCGAAATGTAAATTTGCGGGCAAATAACTTGACAAGACCTTTGATTGTCACGAAAATATTGACTATATTATTGCGGTAGGGTAATGAGAAAATTCAACACTGGCAAGTTAGTACGCGCAGGAAGTTGGAGCAGTCTCTTGCCCTATGCAGCAGTTGGAGTCATAGCATTTTCTTTACCATCAGCAGCAAATCTTAACGATCTCTTTAGCGTTTACTTAGTTTTGCTGTCAGCTAAATTAGGAGTGGTGCTGATATATTTTTTAAAACATCAACTGCCGAGGTCTGCTAGAAAAAACCTTATTGGTAATCTTGACTAAAAAATATTAAGCGTTAATTGATTTAACCGCGCATCTAACGGTGTTGTATAGGATATGTTCATAATTACTTCTTACTAGAAGTTACCTCGGTAAAACTAAATAGTTAAAGTAAAGCTAATTAAATTAAGAGAGGCTAAAAAATTGAGAAATAAAGGCGTAGCTATTGTTCTGTGTTTATTCCTGGGGGGAATAGGGGCGCATAAATTTTATTTAGGGCAAACAGGCGCAGGTATTTTCTACTTACTATTTTGTTGGACTTTTATTCCTGGAATCATCGCTTTTTTTGAGTTGTTGATTTTATTATTTATGTCAGATACCGACTTTAATGCTAAGTTTAATCACACAATGATGGGTAATTATGCAAGTGGGTCTGTGTCTGCTAGTGATACTACTAAAGCTTTGTCTAATTTAAAAAATCTGTTTGAACAAGGAGTAATTACTGCCGAAGAATACGAGCAAAAACGCCGAAAAATGTTAGATTCTTTATAATTTAAACTTAAATCATAGACAATACATGAGATCGCCATCATCTTTGTTACAACAAACGCCTAATTGGGTATGGTGGTCTTTTTTCCCCGCCTTTGGGGGATTAGCGATCGCATGGGCAGGTTATAAATCTAATACAACTAATTGGTTGTTATTAGGTGCTGGGATAACTACAGCAGCCTTAGCATTATCTTCAACTCACTTAGCATTGTTGATTTGGTTATTTCAAATCGCCACAGCTTTTTATTTAAAAAAAAGATATCTGATCAAAACATCTGCCAAAGGTTTATTAATTCCTGAAGATCGTCAAACTGCCCAATTAATGGCTGATATTCATGGCAAAATTGATATCAATAACTGTTCTAAAGATGACCTGGTAAAAGCTTTAGGACTGCCTATTGTTTATGCTAATAATATTGAATCTTTACAAAATGAGGGCTATCTTTTTACTCATTTAGAAGAATTACATGAAATTGCTGGTATTCCTGAAAGCTACTTACCACGCCTAGCGCCTTTAATTATATTCAGTTATGACTTAAACAAAGAAATAGACTGTTCTTGGAAACGCTTAAATATTTTTTCTACAGAAGAATTGATGAGATGTGGTTTAGAAGCGTCAGTGGCTCAGAAAATCACTCAAGAAAGGCAACGTCGAGGTGAATATAAATCCGTCTTGGATGTTAAGCACCGTACAGGAATACCATTTCAGTATTATCGCATTTTATTATAGTAAAAACATTTATAAAAATTACAAATTTGACGATTATTTAAGCTAAGAGATGGCAAACAATTAAAAATTAAAAAAGCTCTCCCGTACTGGATGACTTTTGCCATTGCTTCAGTCTGGGGGTGATGTGGCGTTTTAGGTAATTTCGCTTACCCTCAAAGAAGAGACACTTGCTCTACAGGTGTTGCTAATCTATAGCAGTAAATTTAAAAATCCTATATGCAAGTTTTAAGTGAAACCCCTGTTTCTACCCCAATCCTAGCCCGTGAAACTATTACTCTTGATGTCACGGGGATGAAATGTGCTGGTTGTGTGAAGGCTGTAGAAAGGCAATTAAGTTCTCAATCTGGTGTGATTAATGCCTGTGTGAATCTGCTGACGGAGGTGGCAGTTGTAGAATGCGAAGTGGGTGCGGTTAATCCAGATACTCTGGCTGATAAGTTAACATCCACAGGTTTTCCTACTCAACCGCGTTATGCTCAAGGACAGCTTACTGGTACTAATACTTCAATTACATCATCTGAGCGGCATCAGCAAGAAAGTCGCCAGTTATTAGGGCGCTTAATCGTTGCAGGTATCTTGCTAGTGCTATCTGGGATAGGTCATTTTAGCTACCACGCTTCTCATCTTACTTCTCACTCTTCACCCCTTAATCCTTATACATCATTCCTTACCTCAATTTGGTTTCATTGGGGACTAGCAACATTAGCACTACTTGCGCCAGGGCGTTCGATGCTGGTAGATGGTTGGCGCGGTTTGCGGCATGGTATGCCGAATATGAACACGCTTGTAGGTTTGGGAACTCTAACGGCGTATACGGCTTCAGTGGTGGCGCTGTTATTCCCGCAACTAGGTTGGGAGTGCTTTTTTGATGAGCCTGTAATGCTTGTAGGTTTTATCTTATTAGGGCGCACGTTAGAGCAACAGGCAAGGCATCGGGCAACGGCTGCGTTTGAGGCGTTGTTAGCACTTCAGCCCAAGGTTGCTCGGTTGATTGGTAAATCAGCGCCAGTAAATTTTGAACAACCTGGGATTGAAATTCCTGTAGAGCAAGTAAGGGTGGGGGAATGGTTACGAGTTTTACCTGGGGAAAAAATTCCGGTAGATGGGGAAGTTTGTGATGGTAAAACTGCTGTTGATGAGTCTATGTTGACAGGGGAACCAATGCCTGTTGTTAAACAACCTGGAGATTTTGTAGCAGCAGGGACTTTAAATCAGTCAGGAGTAATTACTCTTCAGGCGACACGCACGGGGAAAGACACCACTTTAGCTCAAATTGTGGCGATGGTTGAGGAGGCGCAAACTCGTAAAGCACCTGTGCAAAGATTGGTGGATACGGTGGCGGGATATTTCACTTATGGTGTAATGGCGATCGCTTCTGTTACTTTTCTATTCTGGTACTTTATTGGCACTCATTTCGATCACTCCTCCCTCCTCTCTCCTCCCTCCTCTCTCCTGTTAAGTTTAAAGTTAGCGATCGCAGTTTTAGTCGTTGCTTGTCCTTGCGCTCTTGGTTTAGCTACTCCTACTGCCATTTTGGTAGGTACTAGCATTGGTGCGGAAAGAGGATTATTAATTAAAGGTGGCGATATTCTTGAAAAAGTCCACAAGCTAAACACTATAGTTTTTGATAAAACTGGTACTCTCACCAGTGGCAAACCCACTGTAACTGATTGCGTAGTATTGCCACAATCGGATCTAGAAGAAGCTGACATTCTGCAACTAGCCGCCTCCGCAGAAAGTGGCACAAGTCATCCTTTAGCTTTAGCAATTGGGCAGGAAGCTCAACGCCTTGAGTTAACAATTCCACCTGCACAAGATTGTTATACAGAAGCAGGGTTAGGTGTGTCTGCTTTAGTAACAGGGAAGCGAGTATTACTAGGTAATGGTGATTGGTTAAATTTCAAAGGAATTACTATTAGTAATGATTGGGAAGCTAAGGCGCAAGCACTTTCCGATGCAGGTAAAACAGTTGTTTATATCGCTGTTGATGGGGTAATTGCTGGATTAATTGCTGTCACAGATACCCTGAGAGCGGATGCTAAAGAAACAGTGGAACGCTTGCAAAACATGGGGTTGCGGGTGATGATATTAACTGGCGATCGCATTGAAGCAGCTAATGCGATCGCTCAACAATTAGAAATTAGCTTTGATCAAATAGTGGCAGGTATCCGTCCCGAAGGCAAAGCGTCAGCAATTGCTAATTTGCAAGCTCAAGGATACCGAGTAGCGATGGTGGGGGATGGTATAAATGATGCCCCTGCTTTAGCGCAAGCAGATGTCGGTATTTCTCTGCATGGTAGTACAGATGTAGCAATGGAAACTGCTGGAATCTTGCTAATGCGATCGCGTTTGCTGGATACTGTAGCTGCTATTCAACTTTCTCGCGCTACCTTCAACAAAGTCCGCCAGAACCTTTTTTGGGCATTAGGATATAACGTACTAGCTATCCCAGTTGCGGCTGGTTTATTTCTACCTAGTTTGGGAATTTTGCTTAGTCCCGCTTCCGCAGGAGCTTTAATGGCTTTTAGCTCTGTTAGTGTCGTGACTAACTCACTATTACTCCGTCGTAGTTTTAGATAAGCTTGGCTGATTTATAGCGGTTAGCAATTAGCAATTACCAATTACCAATCAACAGTCAACAGGCTAAAACTAGCCAAGAACGCTTTCTACAAGTTGCCAATTACGATACTCTAAAATTCCCTGATGCACCCGATCAAACATTTTGCGACAATGATTTTCAACTTGTAGGGGCAATTCTTCGTTTTTAACCACAACATTAATCCGCACTTCTTTTTCAGTAGCAGTAGCTCTTTCGATGAGTACTTCTGCTCTGGCAAGCTTGGCGTAAGAAACTTGTCCTGGGATTTCCCGCGCCATCATATTGTCTGGAGTATTGTAGACAATATCAAAATTACAAGATTCAAGAACTTCAATTATCCCTTGTTGCAGGCTTCCGATGGGAACTGCAAGTATAAAAGAACAAGTGTAGCGAGCCATAAATAAACCTAGAAATCACATATCTTAGACTTTCCTATCATATCTAACCAGTCGGGAGACAATAAATTGTATTTTTACTGGTCGTGAGAGGATAGCGATCAGGCTAAATTTACTGAGTGAAGTTTGATCAATTTTTAAGTCTACCAATTTTTGAGACACAAAGACTCAGTAATTATATTAATTAACAATTAAGTTGGGTGAAACAGGTAAATCTATGGATGGGAAGCTAATTGTGTTTGAGGGAGTTGAAGGCTCTGGAAAAACCACACAAATACAAAAATGTCAAGAGTGGCTACAAAATAGCGATCGCTTGAGTGGGACATCAGTGGTAGTGACTAGGGAGCCTGGGGGTACAGAATTAGGTGTGGGGTTGCGTCGCTTATTGCTGGAGGGGCATAGAGATTTGATTTGCGATCGCGCAGAATTATTGTTGTATGCTTGCGATCGTTCTCAGCACGTTGAGGAGGTGCTGAAGCCACAGTTAGCTTATGGTGCGATAATTTTGTGCGATCGTTATACTGATTCTACGGTGGCTTATCAAGCCTATGGGCGCGGTCTTAATCTCAATTTAATTAATCAGCTTAACCAATTAGCGACAGATAATTTAGAAAGTGATTTGACTTTGTGGCTAGATATTGAGGTGGAAATTGGTTTAGAAAGGGCGCGACAGCGAGGCACAGTTGACAGGATGGAACAAGCAGATTTAGCTTTCCATCGACGAGTACAGCAGGGTTATCGGGAATTAGCCGCAGCTTATCCTCAGAGGATTGTGCGGGTAGATGCTAGTAGGAGTCAAGATGAGGTAGAAGCTCAAATTCAGGAAATTTTGCTGGAAAAGTTGCAGGTGGGGAGGAGGGGGGAGGGGATTGATTTGAGGCTGATACCCTGAAGGGTGCAGCTACACTAACAAAGCCCGCCTGCGCGGGCTAAATTTTAATTAATCAAATATTAATTAAAAAAGCCTGCGTAGGCAGGCTTGGTCTGTATAGCCCCAGCCTTCAGGCTGAGGGAGAAGGAAGATGTCTAATGAACAATTTTTTTGAGCGCCTGGTTGGACAAAAGCAAGCAGTAGAATTACTTACTCAAGCAGTTGCACAAAACCGCATTGCACCAGCTTATCTATTTACGGGACTTGAAGGCGTAGGACGGAGTTTGGCTGCTCGTTGCTTTGTGGAATTATTATTTTGTGTGGGTGTTTCGGAGTCGCAACAAGCAGGGGTGAAGAAACGCTTACAACAAGGAAATCACCCAGATTTATTATGGATAGAGCCTACTTATTTACATCAAGGTCAACGTTTGTCAGCAAAGGAAGCGGCGGAGGCGGGTGTTAAACGCAAAGCGCCCCCACAGATTCGGGTTGAGCAAATTCGGGAAATTAGTCAATTTTTGGGGCGTTCTGCTTTAGAATCAATGCGATCGCTTGTTGTGCTAGAACACGCTGAGACAATGGCGGAAGGTGCGGCGAATAGCTTGCTGAAAACTTTGGAAGAACCAGGACAAGCAAGTTTGATTTTAATCGCGCCAGCAGTTGAATCTTTATTGCCTACTTTGGTATCGCGTTGTCAGCGCATTCCCTTTTATGGGTTAGATAAAGCAGGGATGGAACAAGTGTTGACGCAGACAGGATATGCAGAGATTTTACAACATGAGGCGTTATTGGCGATCGCACAAGGTAGCCCTGGAATTGCTCTAGCAGCTTGGCAACAACTCCAAATTATTCCTCAAGAGTTACTCACTCAACTTACTTCTTTTCCTAAAACACCCCGCCACGCCCTTGAACTTGCACGTAAAATTGACAAAGATTTAGATAGTGAAACTCAATTATGGTTAGTTGATTATTTACAGTACAGTTATTGGCAAAAATACCGTCAATCTCATTTTTTAGAATATCTCGAAAAAACTCGTCGAAACCTATTAAATTATGCTCAACCGCGTTTAGTTTGGGAATGTACTCTATTAGCCATTTCAGCACACTAGACATAAAATTCCTCCTCCCTGTTCACGGGGAGGGGGCTAGGGGGTGGGGTTCTAAACTAACCTTTTTAAGGTATCCAGCAACAACTTTTGATTAAAATTACCTTTGGTAATATAAGCGTTTGCTCCTGCTTCTGCGCCTCTCTTCTTATCTTCATCTTTAGCTAAAGATGTCACTAAAATTACAGGAATCTCACTAAATTCCTTGTGCTGGCGAATCTTCTCTGTTAAAGATAAACCATCTAATCTCGGCATTTCTACATCTGAAATTACAGCATCAAAATAATTAACTCGTAATTTATCATAGCCATCTAACCCATCTACGGCTGTTACAACTTCATAACCAGCACTTTCTAAAATGCGCTTTTCTTGGGTGCGGATAGTGATTGAATCTTCTACTAACAAAACTTTCTTTTTGTCTGTTGCTTGTCCTACTGATATTTGAACGCTAACTGACGCAGTTTTTCCCCGTACAGATTTTAGTAAATCCTGGGGATTTAAAACCATACATACTTCCCCAGTTCCCAAAATTGTAGCGCCAGAAATATTGCGGATTCGCTTGAGTAACTTACTTTGAGGTTTAAGAACTACATCTTGTTCATCTAATAAAGCGTTGACGATTACTCCTAAGCGTTCTTCACCAACTTTAAGGATAATACAAGGTAACTGTTGGGAGTTAGTCAGCTTTTTGTTGACAACAGTAGATGATATTTCTAACAAATCTGATAACCAGACCATTGAAACTGGTTGATTATCTAAGATAATCGTATCACGACCTTCTATTGAGAAAATATCGTGCTGTTTTACCAGTAAAGTAGTTTGAACAAATTCAACGGGAATAGCATAAGAGATATTGTCTACTTCTATAATTAACACATGGGCTGTTGCCAGAGTTGATGCTAATTGTAGCCGGAAAGTAGTTCCTTGACCTGGCGTAGATTCTACCTGGATAGTACCTTTAAGACGCTCTACGTTTGTACGGACTACATCTAGTCCTACGCCTCTCCCAGAAACTTCAGTAACAAATGCACGGGTAGAAAACCCAGGAGCAAATATTAGCGCATGGATTTGAGCAGGTGTCATGGTTGCAAGTTCTTCGGGTCGATTAATACCCCGTTTAACCGCAGTTTGTTTTATACTTTCGACATCTAAACCACGCCCATCATCTGTTAATTCAATCACAATATTGTTAGCAGTTTGAGAACCCTTCAATCGGAGAGTAGCTGTGCGTGATTTACCTAAAAGCTCCCGTTGTGTTGTTGTTTCAATACCATGATCGATCGCATTACGAATCATGTGCATAAGCGGATCTTTCATTTCTTCTAAAATTCTTTTATCGGCGCGGGTATCCCCTCCTTCAATAATCAAATTGACTTCCTTATTTTGCTGCTTGGCAAGATCGCGTACCATTCTGGCAAACAGATTAAAAATGTTAGATAAAGGTAATAAGCGTAGTGTCCGAATTCCTTCTTCTAACTCAGTTGTTACTGTTTCTAATCGGGCATTGTCTTCAGATGTAGCACCTCTTAAGGTGTTGAGTAAACTTCCTAGTCGCTCTAATCTTTCTTCAGCCCGACGATGATAATTTTGGATATTAATTCGTGAATTGTTATTATTTAAGTAACTCTTTGAGTCATTTTGCTCAGTTTGTTGGAAGGCAAAGCGATTAACAAAAGCATCTCTGCTCCAATCTTCCCAAAGTGCTACTATTTCTTCAATTTCATTGAGGCGATGAGCAATTCTGATTTTGCTAACAGTTAGCTCACCCGCTTGCGTCATTAATGTGTCTAATTTTTTGGTTTCAACTCGAATAGTTTCAATTTTATACGTTCCAGTAGCAGCTACTTCTTGCTGCTCGGTTTCAGGAATGAGTTTATTAGGTACTATAACATTATTTGTATCTGCTATATGGTTATTAATTACATTAGTGCTGACAGGAATTGGTTCAATTTTAGGTATATTTTGAATAGGTTTTAATACAGGTTCAGGTGAAACATGATTATCAGTTTGAATATCTGGAAGTTCTATAATTTCCACAGGTAGATTTGCTGCTACTACCTCAATAACGGCTGGTGTTTGGATTGGTTTTGATACGTTGCTGGCAGTATTTTGGACAGTAGCACCCGTTAAAGAAGCTAAGGTTTGATCAAGGTTAATACCAGATGATTCTCCTGTAACAGCCTCGTGGACTAATTTGCGGATAGCATCTAATCCTTGACTCATGCGATCGCTAATTTCTGGGGTAAGCTTAGTATCACCTCGCCTAATACCACCTAAAATATCTTCCATCTTATGAGCTAGAGTGCCAACATCTGTGACACCCAACATATTTGCATCACCTTTTAAGCTGTGTGCTTCCCGTAGCAAATCATCAAATTTTCCTTCATCTGATGTATTTTTTTCTAAATGCAGCAATCCTTCATCCAATTTTTGTAAGCGTTCTTCGCTAACATCTTTGAATATTTGCCGCATTTCGTCATCATCAATAAACATTAGTGTATTCTCCTACGGGTAATTAAAATTTATTACTACTTAAAGCTGAAATTAGCCAAGTTTATACTATCGCTTGCAGGTTTTGTGCCGCTTCACTCAATCGGTGAATTTCTATTTTTGTTTGACTAATCCCACTCGCTGTTTGCACTGCTCCTTGATTGAGAGCATTCATGGCTGTCACTACTTGCTCAATAGCAACTGCTTGTTGTTTAGCGGAAAGTGCAATTCTTTGATTGTTCACCACAATATTGTTAACAGCACTAACAATACTTTCAACTTGGGTAGTATCACCTACGTCTACAACACTAGCCTCAGTCAATGCTTGGATGTCTGTAATTAGTGAGTTAATCCGCTCAGTTGACTTTTTACTTTGGTCAGCTAATTTACGAATTTCACCAGCAACAACTGCAAAACCTTTGCCTTGTTCTCCAGCACGAGCAGCTTCAACAGCAGCATTTAAAGCTAACATATTAGTCTGATTTGCTAACTCAGTAACTACGTTGCTAATAATATTAATTTGTTTAGTTTGTTCACTCAAACGCGCAACTTGATTGGCGATCGCTTTTGCACCTAATGTCGCTGCTTCTGCTTGCTCTGCTGCTTGACGAGATGAAGCATTTAATTCATCCATTGTCGTGCTAGTTTGATTGACAGAACTTGCTTGATGTTGAGCATTACGTTCATGCTGCTCGGTTGTGGCAGCAATTTCTGTAGAAGATGTAGTAACTACCCGCAGCGTTTCCTTAATATTTTGGCTGATCCTAGAAGCTAGCCAAGAACCAATTGCTAATGCTGCAACTCCAGATGCTAACGTACCAAATATTGATAAACCATTCAACAAATTGAGTCCACGATCAACCGAGCTTTCCTGAGACTTAAGCTGTTTACTAGCTATAATATTAAAATCATTATTTATTTGGGAAAGGTCATTAACTATTTTGGTAGTTTCCCCGGCATCAAATAATTTAACAGCTTCGGATAATTTACCTTGCTGAACAAGATTAATAATTTTTTCATCTAGTACCTTTATTTGTTGTCCACCCTTACCTAAATCGTCAAAAAGCTTTTTTTGTTCTTCAGTAAAATATTCTTTTTTAGATTCCTTAATTAACTTTTTAGCATTTGCATAAGTTTTGACAAATCCCTGATAGTTCTCGCGGAAGTGACTTATATGTAATGGTTTCTTGGTGAGCATATAACCACGAGTAGCTCTTTCCATTGCATTAACCTCAGATTCTATTTCATCAGTAATTTCTAAAGCTTCTCTGGCAGCGTTGAAGCTTTGCATCGCTTGTCCAATCTGGTTACTATTAGAGTAAACAATACAGGCAATCAATACAGATAAAGGTAAAGGAACTGCATATCCTAATAAGATTTTGCCGCGAAGTTTTAAATTACCAAACATGATTTTACCTCTTTCAATAAAATTGAGCAATTGTGTGATGTGGGTGAAATTTACCAGTTATACTTAGTTTTCCCTAACTATCATGGTTAATCTACTTTCACCCACCACTCGAAAGTAAATTGCTCACACCTGACCAGTAAATAATTACAGTTAAGCTGTTGTGCATTTAAATTAAACTGTTGATTCTTATCAAGTGCTTGTAGTGCGAGCGTCCCGCACGAAGCGTAATATTAAATTTAAATGCGTCTTAGCTTAAACAATTGATTTAATATCTCGCGCTGCTTCATTCAGTCGTTGAATACCAACTTTAGTTTGAGTAATTCCACTAGCTGTCTGTACTGCGCCTTCACTGAGATAATTCATGGCTGCAACAACTTGCTGAACTGCAACAGCTTGTTGTTTTGCAGTTAGTGAGATGCGTTGAGAATTCGTCACAATATTGTTAACAGCAGTAACAATACTTTCAACTCTCTGACCGTCGCCAACATCTACTATGCTGGCATTAGTAAGGCTTTGAATATCTGCTACCAAATTATTGATTTTTTCGGTTGATTTTTTACTTTGATCCGCAAGTTTACGAATTTCGCTGGCTACGACGGCAAAACCTTTACCATGTTCGCCAGCGCGGGCAGCTTCTACGGCGGCATTTAATGCTAACATATTAGTCTGATTGGCAATTTCTCCCACCAAGTTAGTAACTAAACTGATTTGTTTTGTTTGTTCGCTCAAACGTACTACTTGATCTGCGATCGCTCTTGCCCCTAATGTAGAAGATTCAGCTTGTTCTGCTGCTTGTTGCGATGAAGCATTTAATTCATCCATTGTCGTGCTAGTTTGATTAACAGCAGCCGCTTGTTGATTAGCACCGCGCTCATGCTGTTCTGTAGTTGCGGCAATTTCCGAGGAAGAACTCACAACTACAGCAATGCTTTGATTAATTTTTTCAGTAATTTTGTTAGCAATCCATAAACCAATCAATATTGCCAATACAGTTGTAGCTAATACCCCTCCTATTGCTGCAATATTTAAAGATTTCATAGCAATAACAGCGTCTTTTTCGCGTTGAACTTGAAGCTGATCCTCTGTATCGTTTAGAGCTTTGAAAACCGTTATGGATTCATCAATTATAGAAAGCAGTTTGCTTTGAGAAAATTGTTTAATTGCTTCATCTCTCTTGCCTGCTTTAACTAAATCAATTAATCCAAAGTTAATTTTAGAAATTTCTTTTCCCAATACCTTGAGCTTTTCCAATCTGACAGCTTGTTCCGGCGTAGAAAACGTAACAGCCTTTTCTAAAGATTTGATCGTGGCGTTATAATCTTTAACACTTTCAGTATACCGTGTAGCATATTCCTGATTTTGACTAAGTAAAAAAGCTCTTACATTTGCTTGTCTGGCGTGCAGCAACAGTTCTAAGCGATCTGTATCTTTAACTAAATTCCAGCCTTTGTCTGTTGTCTGAGATTGTCTTTCTACCTTATTAGCGTTCAAAATTACTACAGAAGTAGCTGCTATGGTTAAAAATAAAGGAACCGAATAACCCCACAAAATGCGTTGCTTGAGTTTCAAATTATTAAAATTAAACATTTTACACCACTGTTTGTAAATTTAATGCTGCTTCGTTTAACTGCTGAGTTCCAGCTTTAGTTTGATTCAGTCCACTAGCTGTTTCTGCTGCGGATTGGTTGAGATTATTCATTGCCTCAACTACTTGTTGAATAGCGATCGCTTGTTGTTTAGCAGTCAAGGAAATTTGTTGACTTCTAACAACTACTTCATTAATTGCGACTACAGAGTTTTGTTGATTATCTAAAATTACATCATTGATTGCCCGATTCACCTGGACTGAAGCCTGTAAAATTACATCATTAATTGCCTGAGTAACATTGGTTGAAGCGTCCAAAACTACATCGTTAATGGCTTGAGAAACTTTATTAAACGCTACTGCTGTTTCTTGAGTTAATTTAATCCCTTCATCAGCATTTTTCCTGCCTTCATCAGTAACCATTACCGTTACGTTAATAGAATTTTGGATATCGCTGATCAGTGTATTAATTTTTTCTGCTGATCTTTTGCTTTGCTCGGCTAGTTTGCGAATTTCGCTAGCAACGACACCAAAACCTTTGCCATTTTCTCCGGCACGCGCTGCTTCAACTGCGGCATTTAAAGATAGCATATTAGTTTGATTAGCCAGATCTGTTACTAAGTTGGTAATGCTACCTATTTGGGTAGTTTGCTCACTTAAGCGCATAATATGTTCTGCGATCGCACCTACTCTTTCCTTTAAAGTAGACATACCATCCTGAGTTTTTCTGACAGATTCATTTCCTGACTCAGCTAAGGCTAATACTTGCCTTGCGCCCATTGCTGATGATTCTGCTAAAGTTAATACCTGTCTTGCACCTGATGCCGAATCTTCCGCTAAACTAAGAGCTTGACGCGCCCCTATTGTTGATGATTCTGCCAACTCCGATAGCTTACGCGCAGTTTCTACTGATGCTTGTGCTTGCTCTGCTGCTTGACGCGACGACGCGCCCAACTCATCCATTGTAGTAGTAGTTTGAGTAACAGCAGTAGCTTGGTGAGCAGCACTACGCTCTTGTTGATCTACAGCAGCAGCAATTTCTGTCGAAGACCGAGCAATATTGTTAGCAATTTCATTGATCGGTTTGACAACTTTGCGGTCAATGAATAATAAAGTAAATATCCCTAATGCTATTGCCGCGCTTGTTCCACCTAAAGAAACTATATTTGATATTTGTTCAGCTTGTTTTGCTTCTTCTTTGCGTTTAACTAACAAATCATTTTCTACATCCAACATATCATCAAGCTTATTTCTAAGCTCATCCATTATTTGCTTACCTCTACCAGAAAGCACTAAAGCTCTTAATTCTTTTTCTTTATTAGCTTTTTTCAAAGCAATAGTTGCAGCTAATTCAGACATTTTTTGTTGAGATAAGTCTTCAATACGAATCAGCCTTTCGATTTGCTTAGGGTTATCATTAATTAGCTCTCTTAATTCGCGGAAATGTTGCCCGTTAACCTTTTGAGAATTTTTATATGGCTCTAAAAAATCTTCTCTGCCAGTAAAAATAAATCCGCGTTGTCCTGTTTCTGCATCTACTAAATCTTTTTCTAAGCCTTTGATTTTAGCATTTACTTCATAGGTATGAGTAACCCAGCCTACTGCTGCTACTAAACGGCTAGTACTGATTTTAGAGCTAATACCAATTCCTACCATCAGAGCAATGATAGTACCAAATCCAATTTTTGTTATTCTTCCGAGCTTAATATTATTTTGCATTTTAGTATTTATACTTATTCTGCCATTAGGCGCAGAATAATAACTACTCCACTATTAATTGTATTTAAATAAATGCTTTAGTTGTATACGCAAATTCACGGATCTTTATGGTAAGTATTGTTACGTTGATGGAATCTCCGTTGCTGTAAAAAGCTTAATTAACAAACAATCTTATCTGGTTAACAATTTACAAAACTTAGTATAATAAAGCTTTGTTAACTTAATCAATTTTTGAGTAGCGATGTCTACGACGCTGCTCCGCCTACGCACTTTTTTAAATGTATAAAAATAGTTACATTTCTATATTTAAGAAATGTTAACAAGCAAAGCAACTGTAAGTTTTCTTATTCAACTAAAATATTTAATATCAGGATTTGTTAATCTTTCTTAATCAACACCTAATCATCTAAAGTTTTATGTATGATATTTTGGTAAATTATCAGATGAAAATATTCAACAATTCGGCTGTTGTCGCCAAAGGCTGGTACATCGCTTGCCCTAGCCGCGACGTTCCTAAAGGCAAAGCTCAAAGCACAGCGCCCCAGTTAAAATTAGATTTTAAAGATAATTAATTTATGACTTTTAGCCAAGCTCATCCCTATCTTTTACCAGAAGAATACCTAGAAGGCGAAAAAGTTAGCTTGATTAAACATGAATATATCCAAGGGCGAATTTATGCAATGGCTGGGGCAAGTGATGCCCATGTCACAATTACTGCCAACTTACTCACCCTGCTGAGAAATCACATTCGCGGAAGCGGGTGTCGTGTTTACGTTGCTGATATGAAAGCCCGCATCGAATCCCTAAATATTTTCTATTATCCCGATATTATGGTCACTTGTGACCCACGAGATACAGATAATGAATATTTCAAACGTTATCCTTGCTTAATTATTGAAGTTTTCTCATCCTCTACAGAAGCATTTGACCGAGGTGATAAATTTAGTGACTATCAAGAATTAGACACTTTACAAGAATATGTTTTAATCAGTCAAAACCGTCAGCGCATTGATTGTTTTAGACGCAATGCAAAAGGCAGATGGGAGCTTTATAGTTATAGACTCAATCAAGAACTACAGTTAACGACTTTAAATTTTACTTGTTCTCTTGCTGCTGTTTATGAAGATGTTTCCTTTCCAGAAACTTTTAACAGGAGTTGAAAATTTTTATTTTTACTAGGACTTACGCACCAAAAGCGTAAAACCTTGATCCCCCTGAGCAACCCCTTAAAAAGGGGGGAAATTCAAAGTCCCCCTTCTTAAGGGGGATTTAGGGGGATCTCACCGACAGAAACGGAGCCAATACAGTTTGAAAACACACCCTAGCATGGGGGTGGGGTTGTACAATTAACCTGAAAATCTCCCCTCTCCCCTCCCTCCTCTCTCCTCCCAATCAAATTAACTTAACCAACCTTTTAAGCGTCGTGCTACTTGAGGACGGCGCAGTTTTCGCATAGCTTTACTTTGAATTTGGCGTACACGCTCACGGGAAAGGTTAAACAAACTACCCACTTCTTCTAAAGTATAAGGTTCATTACTAGCCAAACCGTAACGCAAACATATTACATCTCTTTCCCTTTCATTTAATACTTCATCCAATACTTCCCAAATATCTTGACGCATCATCGAGTCATTCATTTGTTCTTCGGGAGATTGGTTTTCACTATCTTCTAATAGCTCTACCAATTCTGTTTCTTCTCCCTTACCAACCCGATGATTTAGAGAAAGCGATCGCCTTCTTAACTGCAAAAGCTGGCGTAAATGTTCTGGAGGTATTTCTAAAGCTTCCGCTAGTTCTACTTCTGTCGGATTTCGGTGTAAATCTTGCTTGAGATTACGTTGAGCTTTTTTGAGTTTATTTAACTTTTCGACAATATGAATCGGTAAACGAATAGTACGCGAGTCATTAGCAATAGTGCGTGTAATCGCTTGACGAATCCACCAATAAGCATAAGTAGAAAACTTATAACCTTTATCTGGATCAAACTTTTCAGCAGCCCGATTTAAGCCCAGTGCGCCTTCTTGAATTAAATCCAGAAAAGCTACGCCTCGATTTAAATAACGTTTAGCAATAGAGACAACTAAGCGCAAATTTGAGCGAATCATCTTGCGTTTAGCAACGCGACTTTGATATAAACGATGATCGAGTTGTTTTTCATTCAGCCCCAGTGTAGCAGCTATTTCTGCTTTACTAGGTTTGCGGTTTAGTTGCTCTTCTAGGCGTTCCTCAATTCCCTCTAGTTCCAAGATAAATTGCACTTGATTTGCTAAATCAACTTCTTCTTCAGCTTTTAAAAGAGGGTAACGTGCCATTTCTTTGAAGAAAGCACCTACTGTATCTTCAGAAAGATTTTTTTGATATTTAGAACCACCGTTATTCAGTTCGTCGGATCTATCTGAAAATTCGATTTCCACCAGTTCTAATTCGGCTAGTTCTATATCAGGAACATCGGAAATCAAAACATCATCGCCTGCTACGGATAGC
Source organism: uncultured cyanobacterium (assembly GCA_963711165.1). Taxonomy (GTDB): domain Bacteria; phylum Cyanobacteriota; class Cyanobacteriia; order Cyanobacteriales; family PCC-9333; genus Crinalium. Next base: position 18,159 of record CAVQDG010000017.1, read on the forward strand.
AAAGAATCAGTTTGATTTAATTCAGTAATATTCATAACTTTTTTGTAACTATGGGTTTGCTAAATTGACAGTGGATCAAATCAGAAAAAATTTGGGTTTAATGGTCTATATTAGGCGAAACGGATGTTTTTTAAGTAATGCCTCCAAAAAATATTGCCAGAATTAATTTTTTATTGAAAGTTCGAGGAGCCAGACACTACGGTAATTCTTCTGTTTGTTTAATAAAAACGCTCAACTTCTTAGTTGCTTGAGTTAACTAAGAAGTATGCACAAAACCTAAAGCAATATGTTAATTTAAGTTTTTATTGCTTTAAGTTGTGCTTGGGATAAAAATAACCAAAAAACCAGTAATACATTTTTCAAAACAATTCCTTATTCAGGGTTTTACAAAAATTTGGGTGTTGCAATTGACCACAACAAAGACTAGCGCTTATACAAGCCAAGTAATGATCATGGCTAATAGCACTGAGACATTAAGCTTTTTAAAATTTTATAGGCTACGACATCAGGATCTCATATACTTATATGCTTATCTATCTATCAATGGGGATAAAATCGACTTTCTCAATTGCTAAATAATGTCGCTAATATGGTTGAGGGATCAAATGAAAAACTTACTCCAATTGGTTGATGGCGATTCAGTAAGTAAGCTAATTTTCAAATAGCTTTGCTGTAAGTCGCTAAAGTTATCAGATTTATTGATTTTGATATAAAGATTGGCTGGCACTTCGATAGGTTAGTTGTATGTCAAATTATAATTTTGGTTTATCGGCTACTGTGGCTGAACCTGGGTCATTTTATGATTTAGGTTCAACTCAAGATAGGTTTATAGAAGTATTAGTAGATTGTCCAGGGGTGCAGGGATTATATACTTATCGCATTCCACCAGATTTGCAGGTACAGCCTGGAGATATTTTAAATGTGCCGTTTGGATCGCAACAGGTAGGAGCGATCGCCATTCGTGAAATTAACCAACTACCCGCAGATCTCAATATCTCTCAAATTAGGGATGTCGAAGAAGTAGTTTGCAGTGGGTTTTTTCCAACTAATTATTGGGCGTTATTAGAGCGAGTAGCCCAATATTACTACACCCAACTAATTCAGGTAGTTAAGGTAGCATTGCCACCAGGGTTACTCGCGCGATCGCAGCGTCGGATTCGCCTGAAATCAGATATAGAAAACCCCTCCCCCAGCCCCTCCCCGCTTGCAGGGAGGGGAGCAAGAGACATGGAAAACCCCTCCCCGCTTGCAGGGAGGGGAGCAAGAGACATGGAAAACCCCTCCCCGCTTGCAGGGAAGGGGGCAAGAGAAACAGATAATTTCAATTTCTTAAGTTCAACTGCCTCATGTATTGTGGAACTGCTGCAAGCAGGAAAAACTAGAGACTACACCTGGCAATATCTTCAGCAGCAGTTATGGGCAAAAAACCGTATAACTCGTGCAGCAGCTATTCGTGGGTTACGGGAATTATTGAAACGAGGGTGGGTAGAAAGCTATATAGAAACCCTCAGAAGTACTAAACCAAAACTCAGACAAGCAGTAATTATAGTTGGGGATATGTCTCCAATTGATCTAACTCCTCGCCAACGGGAAGTATGGGAAGTATTGCGACAGCGCGGGGGAGATTTGTGGCTAAATGAATTGGTGCAAATTTGTAATACCAGTGCATCAATAGTAAAAACATTGGAACAAAAAGGCTGTGTTGTAATTGAGCAACGGGAGGTATTGAGAGCCGAATCTTTTCCTATGGTGGAAAGCGATCGCCCCAAGTCTTTAACCGAGTCTCAAACGCAAGCATTAGCAACTATTACGAACTTATCTGGTTTTGCACAAGTGCTGCTGCATGGGGTGACGGGTTCTGGGAAAACCGAAGTTTATTTGCAAGCGATTGCACCCTTACTAGAACAAGGCAAATCCGCCTTAGTCTTAGTACCAGAAATTGGTCTAACACCCCAACTAACCGACCGTTTTCGCGCCCGTTTTGGCAATAAAGTTTGTGTTTATCACAGCGCCCTTTCCGACGGCGAACGCTACGATACATGGCGACAAATGCTCACAGGGGAACCACAAGTATTAATTGGTACTCGTTCCGCAGTATTTGCACCCTTACCAAAGCTAGGTTTAATCATCCTCGATGAAGAACACGACTCCAGCTTTAAACAAGACCAACCAGTTCCCACCTATCACGCCCGTAATGTAGCTACTTGGAGAGCAGAACTAGAAAATTGTCCCTTAGTATTAGGTTCCGCCACACCATCTTTAGATACTTGGGTAAGTATTAAAGGAAGCGGAGAAAATAATTTTTCTAACCCCTCCCTCTCTCCCATCTCCCCCCTCTCTCTCCTCTCTCCTCCCCCCTCCCCCTCCCACTACCTATCCTTACCAGAACGCATCCAGTCCCGCCCCCTACCCCCCGTAGAAGTCGTAGATATGCGTCAGGAATTGCGGGAAGGAAACCGTTCAATATTTAGTCGTTCCCTCAAAAAAGCTTTACAAGAATTACAGGAACGCGAACAACAAGGAATTTTATTTATCCATCGACGGGGACATAGCACATTTGTATCTTGTCGCACTTGTGGATATGTAATTGAATGCCCTAACTGTGACGTTTCCTTAGCCTATCACCACACCCAAGAAAGAGCGCCAGAACTATTACGCTGTCACTACTGTAACTTTGTCAGCGCCCATCCATCAAACTGCCCAGAATGTAGTTCCCCTTACCTAAAATTTTTTGGTAGTGGTACTCAAAGAGTAGTCCAAGAATTAGAAAAAGAATTTCCCCAATTGCGCCCTCTCCGCTTTGATAGCGATACTACACGCACTAAAGGAGCGCACAGAACACTATTAACCCGCTTTGTTAATCGAGAATTTGATTTATTAGTTGGTACTCAAATGCTCACTAAAGGGTTAGATATACCCCAAGTAACTTTAGTAGGTATTGTTGCAGCAGATGGGTTATTACATTTTCCTGACTATCGCGCTTCTGAAAGAGCATTTCAAACCTTAATACAAGTTGCAGGTCGTTCTGGTCGAGGCGACGACCCAGGAAGAGTAATTTTGCAAACTTATACGCCCGAACACCCAGTTATTCAAGCAGCGCGAACCCATGATTATCAATCTTTTACTGAAGCCGAATTACAACAACGCGCCACCCTCAATTATCCTCCTTACGGACGTTTAATTTTATTTAAACTTAGTAGCCTTGAGGAAAAAGCAGTTCAAGAAACTGCGGAATTATTAGCAAATGAATTGGAGAAAAATGAACCAAACAATTCCACTTCTAGTTATGAAATATTAGGACCAGCGCCAGCTAATATTATGCGAGTAGCTAATCGTTATCGTTGGCAAATTTTGCTTAAGTTACCTTTAGACTCTGCTGTAACATTGCCCGATTTTAATTACTTAAGAGAACTTTGCCCATCATCAGTAAGTTTAACAATTGATGTAGATCCCTTAAATATGATGTAATCAGTATTACAACTCAATAGCTTCTCTAACAATTTCATCATCCAACTCTAATAATTCCGCTATTTCCTGAATACTCAAATCTTTTTCTAGTAGCTTAGGAACCATTTCTAGTTTTGCTTCTAGTTTACCTTCTTGCTTGCCTTCTAGTTTACCTTGTTGCTTGCCTTCTAGTTTTGCTTCTTGGTAAACCTTTGTTCCTTTAATAATATTGAGATTCAGCATTTTTTCTATTTCCTTTAAGCTTAAGTTGGGAAATTTGTAGATAATTATTGTTTCAATGAACTCTATAACTTTTTCGTGAAAAATAGGATTTTTGATTTTTTCTCTCGTTTGAGCGATAAGTTGTTTAGCAACATCACCTGCTTGAGATTCACTTTCTACTATTAATTTAACTATTCCTACACCTAAAGATTGTGATGCTGTTTCTCTCAGTTCATCAAGATAAATGCGGCGCAGGTGGGGTTCTACTAAATTACGATAGCGGTTGTTTAAGCTGGTTTCTGTGTTGCGCCGATCATAGATTACTATAGCGTACCAGTCGGGATTAAGTGGTTGATATTGACTAAAGTAAAGGAAAATGCTAGTAAATAGTCGGTCGTAAAATTGGGCATCTTTGTAAAATTGAACTTCGACAAAATAAAGGGGTTGATCGTGAAATTCCGTCAGTGGGGAAAATACCCCGTCTAATCTAAAGGTGCGCTGTTTAATTTCTGGTGCTAGGAATTGGTAGGTGTTGGGATTGGTATCTGAAGAACCTATCAGTTCAAAAAAGATGTTGGGAAATTCTTTAAATATTTCGTAGAAAATTGTATCTGTTTTAATTATAACTTACGCATAGGCTCTAATAAGAGGTTGGGTTACAACCCAACCTACTAATTTACTAACTTTCGTACTAAATTTGCTAAAATTTCTGCACTGTCGGGAATAGCTAAAGCACCAGCACGCGATCGCATTTCTGCTAATTCCACAGGTGATTTTAAGAAATGCAAAACCTTGCTTTCTAGCAACTGAGGCGTTAATTCTGATTCCCTAAAAACTATACCTGCGCCTGCGTCTGCTAAAACTGCGGCATTAAAGATTTGGTGATCTTCAGCAGCATAAGGATAAGGAATCAAAATTGCAGGTGTTTGAGTTACTGTCAATTCAGTTAATGTGGCAGCGCCAGCACGACTAATTGCTAAATTTGCCCGTTGAAATAGCCCAGCCATATTTTTATAAAAAGGCAGGGTAATATATTGTGGGTGTTGTAAACTTTGAGCATCTGGATCTTTTTCTCCTGTGAGATGAACAATCCAAGCACCTGCATCAAACCAAGCTGGAGCCGATTGTCGGACTAATTGATTAATCGCAACTGCACCTTGAGAACCTCCAACCACAACTATTAGAGGTACGTTTTCAGGAATAGGGAGATCTAAAGTTTGGGGTGTGCGAAACTGAGAACGTACAGGAGTACCAGTAACAACTGTAGAAACGCGGGGGAGATAATTTTCGGCGGCAGCAAATCCTACAGCTACATTAGTACACCAAGGACTTAACCAACGGGTAACTTTACCAGGGAGGGCGTTAGCTTCGTGGAGAATGACTGGGAGTGATAGCGATCGCGCTGCTATGATTGCAGGTGCTGCAATATAACCACCAGTTGTAACTAATCCCTGAAAATTATTTTCTTTTAATAATTGTCTAACTTGGCGGATAGAATTTGCCAAGCGCAACAAAATTCCCATTGTCCCTAAGCCAAAGCGCTGCTGAAATCCTGACAAATTAATAGTATGGAGAGGATACTGATCGGGTACTAGCTGAGTTTCGAGTCGATTGGGTACACCTAACCACTCAATTTTATAATCTGGTAGTTGCTCTGCTAGAGCTAGAGCCGGAAATAAATGTCCCCCAGTACCACTGGCGGCAATCAGCAAACGAATCGGTTTAGACACAAATTTGCTTCTCCTACAAGCTATCTACGACTCTCGGTTAAAATCTAGAATCAACTATCCAAACTATCACCTATGGGAACCTCTGTAACTTTACAACAACTTTTATACGCAATTAAACAGCGTAGATCCAATGCTTTATTGTTTCTCTTAACACTATTGTTAACAACGCTTTCAGGTAATGTAGTTTGGGCAGAAACTCCTGCAACCGCGCCGACACAACTCAAAAACCTGTTGACGCAAGTTGAAACCGCCGCCAATCGTCACGAAGTTAAAACTGTAATGGGATTTTATAGCCCAAATTTTACTAACTCTGATGGCTTAAATCGTACTGCTGTAGAAAAAGGTTTAACTCAACTGTGGCAACGTTATCCCCAACTTAACTACCGTACAGAATTGCAATCTTGGCAGTCAGAGGGGAATGGTTTTGCCGCCGAAACATTGACATATATTACTGGGAACCAGCAGCGCGACGGCAGAAATATGAAATTTGATGCCACAATGCGATCGCGCCAGCATTTCAGTAATGGCAAAATAGTTCGACAAGAAATTTTGTCAGAACGTACCCAACTGTCAACGGGAAAAAAACCTCCTACTGTAGAGGTAACTTTGCCAGAGCAAGTACGCCCAGGTCAACAGTATAACTTTGATGCGATCGTCAAAGAACCACTGGGAGATGATGTGCTACTCGGCGCTGCTGTAGAAGACCAGGTGCGTACAACTGCCTATACTCAGCCCAAGTCTTATGAGTTAGAGCCACTCGCTGCGGGTGGGATTTTTAAGGTTGGTAAAGCACCCGGCAAACTAGGAAATTATTGGGTGTCAGCAGTGTTAATTCGGGCAGATGGCGTAACAATTGTTACCCGACGCTTAAAAGTAGCTAACAATTAGCTTTTAGCTTTTAGCTTTTAGCTTTTAGCTTCTCCAAAAAAGTAAGTTTTGTAGGGTGCGCTCTTCGAAGCGTAACGCACCCTACCCACTGTAATTGTTAATTGATAATTGTTAATTGTTAAAACCTGACCCCAACTCCGCCTTGAACTGAAATTGCTGTTCCACCCCCATTACGGTAAGCATCAAAAGCAAAAATCGCATTCCCAAAAACCACCGTATTACTATTAGGGAGAGAGTAATCTACCCCTGGTTGTAAAGCAAAGCTGGTTTTATCTCCTACAGGGGTAGCGCTAGAGCCCACTGGAAGTACAAGACCCGCCCCCACATACGCATCTGTTTGCCAATTGATCGGATAATCATAGGAAACTGTAGGCACGATCGCCGAACTAGAGCCACTAATTAAAGCTTGTGTTCTTATAGAAAACGGAACTTCTAGCAATTTATAACGTGCAGCAATTACTCCCCCAATCTGGCGACCTTCAGAGTTAGAACCTTCATTCAATCCGAAACTAGCACCCGCACCTACATAACTACCATAGGCAGCTTGAGCAGATGCTAATTGGGGATTGAAAGCAATACTTATTAAAACTATCTGAGCTAGGGTAATACCTTTCACTTTTGAAAATAAATTTTGAAGACACTGCATTGTATTTACTCCTCAACACCAATTATTTAATTAGATAGGCATAATTAAACTTAAAATCAAGTCCGTCATTTGGAATAAAGAAGAAAAGTTATCAAAATCTCTTCCCCTCCCTCCTCCCTCCTCCCTCCTCCCTCCTCCCCCTAAAATATAAAATTTAGAAACACAACAGCTTATCAGTTGTCAATCAGGGACATTGAGAATGAACCCCTCCTTGGCTACAAATCATAGTAATTTGCTGACTATCTAAATTTTTAACTTGGGAAAAGTCAACTCCTTGGAGACGGGCGGCTGAATCAACGCTTGCTGGACGTTCAATCAAGTTATTAGGCTGAGAAAATTCTGAAGCCGCAAAATCGCCCCCTGGAAATTTGCCCCCGCAATGTTCGCACCACGCAAATCTGACGAGCTTAAATCGGTATTCTGCAAGTTAGCATTTTGTAACTGGGCATTTGTGAGATTAATTCCCACTAATTTAGCAGAACTTAAGTTAGCGTTTTGGAGGTTAGCTTGCATCAGGTTAGCATTAGCTAAATTAGCCGCACTTAAGTTAGCATCTTCTAACACTGTTTGATTTAAATTGGCACCAATTAACTGAGAATTACTCAGGTTTGCGCCTTTTAATTGAGCGTAGGACAGGTTGGAACCGTCAAGAATGGCTCGGATCAGGCTAGTACGATTCATGGATACATGAGTGAGGTCAGCATCCGTTAGATTCGCTTCTTTTAGGTCTGCTCCACTCAAATCTGCGATCGCATCATCGAATGTACCAAAGCGTTTGTCTTGACCAAAATTGTAGAATTTGCTATTGCGTAAGCTGGCATTTGTCAGGATTGCACCTTTAAAATTAATTCCCGACAAATCAGCTTTATCTAAAATTAGGTTAAAAGGTGCAAGACCTGTGGTAGATGAACTCAGGTCAATCCGGCTGAGGTCGGAATCATGAACTTGATAATTGTAGAGGGTAATAATTTTAGCGATCGCACTCTGAGTTGCCCTGAGCCGCACAGCAATCAATCGTTGCTCTTCTTCGTTGTTTTGATTTCGTGCATTTAAATCATTCGTCAAAGATTGATTTAGCCGTTGCAATTCAGGCAACGCATCAGAACCATTACTCACCAATGATTGCCCAATTGTATCAATTAGTTCCTCTTTCCTTTCCTGAGATAACAAATCTACTAAAAAGTCAAGAGAACGCGGATCTTTGAGGGTTGATAACGCTACAATTGCTGCTCGTCGTTCGGCGGTAGCATTAACATCAGTAGTAGTTAATTGCTTGACTAAGGTTAAAAATACTTGGTTATTTTGCTCACTAGACATCCGCCGACTCACCTGGTTTTGGATATAAACTTGAATACCAATAAAAGTTCCTAGCACCAAAACTGTACCTGTACCACTAGCAATCAGCAGCGTTATACCAGGGTGTTGTCGCATCCAGTCCCAAAGCCGCCACTCAGAAAAGCGAAAGGGTGAGCTAAAAACAATTGTAGTTACTCTTTGATAAAGTTTGGGTTTGTTAGTTACGGTTGGATTAGGCTTTGTCCAATTGCTAGATACTTCTACCTTAAAAGGCTTTTCCTGCTGTAAAGGTTGGACTTTTTGGCTACGTTCTATATAAGGTAAACCATACTGATTAGCATTGAGAACAAATGTTCCAGCTAAACGGTCGTGGATAGCACGGCGGTCGGGATTGAAAAATAATGTCGCATTTTCCCCTAAAACTGTTAATCCACCTAACCCTAGTAAAATTGCTAGGTCGGGAAATGAACCTGTCAACCGCCAAATTAAGTACGCCAGTCCTAGAGGTAGGAAAGTGAAACCTAATATCTCACGGATCAATACTTTGATTAAACCTGGAGGTGCGCCAGTTTTTCTAACTACCACTACCGCCAACCAACGCTTGGGAAGTGTTTGACCTGTTTTTCCTAATAAATATAATTGCCAGCTTACAACTACTAGGGGTGCTACTAATGCCCCACACCAAAAAAGGTTTGTCAGTGGTGGAACTTGAGGTAGACCCTGCCGTCGCCAAGGAAAAGCTAATGCTTTCGCGATCGCTTTTTCGGTTGTTATTACTAAAGGATTGAGAGGAACTAACCCTGTAGTTGAATGATTTTTTGCATATACCCCAATTCCGTAGGGAATTAAGGCACTCATCGCAACCAGTGATATTTCCAGCAAACACGCCGCGCAACGTCGAGTGACTAAGGGTAATCGGTTAAGCTGCATTGCCAAGAACCGATTAGGTAGATGTGAACCTGGTTTCATAGGTAGACGCTATTTAAGCATTACACAAAGTCATTAATTAGGACAAAACCTGCACGGTCTGTCGGCGTTGTAATGATTTTACCCAAGAGAGGTTTCTACAATACAATACCTTTAGTTCCGGCTACTTAAACCTCAAATGACTCCTACTCTTTTGGGTCGTTGGCAAACTCGATTGCTATTACTTGCTACAGTAGGTAGCTTAGTAACTTTGCCTTTTTATCTAGGAATTATTGCTCCGAGTGGTTCAGTTTATTTTTTAGTACTAATTTATATAGCTTTATTTGGGATCGGTTGGGACGTTCTTTATCATTATTTCCAGACATTTCGCTGGGATTCTGATTGGCCTGGTGTTTTTCAATTGTTGGCGGGTATTTGGGAAGCGGTGTTTGTGGTGCTGCTGGCGAAGGTTTTGGGTTTACCAGGCATCCCACCTGAAGATTTACCTTTAAAGTGGTTTGTTGTCCACTACAGCCTAGTCTGGTTGGCTGTTTATACTGCTTCTCAAACTGTTATGCGAATTTTATTCCCGCGCTCGCGTTTTAAGGGTGGGCAGTGGTTGTAGGGAGAGAGGAGGGAAAAGGGAGGAGAGAGGAGGTATTTAAATTCGACATCTCCTTTCAATCAATGTAGAGACGCGCCATGGCGCGTCTCTACAAGATTTGGAGCCAACACACCTTTAATTTATGGAGAATTTAAATTATTAATTTTCAGCTAATTTTAGGAAAAGTTATTGCGGAAAGTGTGGATTAATATTACCGCTACTAAATACTCAATTTTAAATAATGCTATTTATAACTACAATACCTATTAGTAATACTGGCAGTGTTACTTTACCATTAACCGATCCTGTTTATATTTTTTGTGTGGTGCTGTTGATTATTGCGATCGCACCCTTTCTATCCCAACTCCTCAAATTACCTCAATTAGTAGTCCTGATCATTTTAGGGACAATTTTAGGCAATAACGTTCTCGGTATTATATCACGAGATGCCCAATTAATTTTACTTGAAAAAATCGGCTTGCTATACATTATGTTGTTAGCAGGCTTGCAGATGGATTTAAAGAATTTTAAACGACTGGGAGTGCGATCGCTCTTCTTCGGCTGCCTAACTTTTGGCATTCCCCTAACTGTAGGTATCTTATCCGGTTATTGGTTAACAGGCGCAATCTTATCCAGCTTACTTTTAGGTATTCTTTACTCACCCCATACCCTAGTTTCTTATCCCATTATGACCAGGTTGGGAATTGTCCAGCAAGAAGCCGTAGGCGTGGCAGTTGGTGGGACAATTGTTACATCTATTTTTACACTGGTAGGCTTATCAATTGTCCAAGCATTTGCAGGTGGCAGTGTCGGCATCTGGCTATGGATTAAATTATTAATTTTTCTGCCAATTTTAGCTTTTTTAGGCTTTTGGGGAATTCCGAAAATCGGACAAAAAATCATTACTCAAAATCATATCTTACCCCCCCTCTCCGTTAACGGAGAGGGGGCAGGGGGGAGAGGTTCTCTTCAACCCGTAACGCCCCCATCTGATAACTTAAACAAGCAATATATTTTTGTACTTACCTGCTTATTTATTACAGCCAGCGCCACCTTATTATTAGGTATTGATTCCATAGTAGGCGCTTTTATTGCCGGACTAGCATTAAATTCCTTAATTCCACTCAATAGCTTCTTGATGAAACAAATAGAATTTGTAGGTAATAGTTTATTTATTCCCGCCTTTATGATTTCTGTCGGTGTCTTATCTAATCCGCGTGTTTTATTGACTCATCCAGAAAACTTAGGCATAGCCCTAGTAATAATTATTGGTGCTGTTGGGGCAAAGTTTTTAGCTGCATTGATAGCAGGACAATTATATAAATACTCTTTGGCTGAAATCATGGTAATGTTTAGCCTCACCATGTCTCGCGCTGCATTAGTATTAGTAGTTGCGTTATTTGGTAAGAATGCGGGGATATTGAATGAGGGGATTTTTAATGGAATTATTGTATATATTATTGTTACCTGTTTAGCTAGTCCTTTAATAGCTGATGTCTTTGGTAAACGAGTTGCAGAAAAGCAACAAATACTTCAGCAACAGGGGTTGTATAGCAGTTAGCAATTAGCATGAGCGCAATTAGCTTTTTTATTTCGCTTGCTCTGTATAGGTTTTGCTCAAAATATTTGCGCTCTTGCGCCTTGGCGGTTGCTATAAATCTACAATATCCACTTCGCTATATTCGCGTGTAGGGCATAACAATGAGACGCGCCGTGGCACGTCTCTACATCAAATATTTATAGCGATCGCCATCGAATTGGTATAAACTAAATTTACGTTTACTCTAAGCCTAAAGCTTTACGAGTACCACTTCCCACAACTCCATCCTCAAACATATTCTTAGCCTTCTGAAATTCTTTAACTGCTTTATCAGTTCCGTTTCCAAACACTTTGTCAGCTTTTTCAATATTGATTCCAGCTTTCCTGAGTGCAAGCTGAAAATCTCCTACATCATTACCAAGTTGTAACGGTTCGGTAAGTTTTAATACTCTCGGTATGCCTACACCAGAAAATCCTTCTGCTGGCGCGTAGAGCAATCGGCTGGATGTTGCAGGTCCAAAATCCCCATCATCTGCGAGTTTATCATTGGGGCGAGACATACTCCACAACTGCTGGAAAGCACGTACTGATATTGTTTTAATTGAGTCTATATCGTCATCCACGCAATCATAGTGCATTCGATCCAAATCACTAAGTTTATGCCATCCGTTAGATTCTAATGCTGAACGCCAGTCGTAGGGGTCTTCTATATCGATCGCACTAGCATTATTGTGATTACTCTTTCCTGGGGGTGCTGCAGCAGTAATTCCACATCGCCCAGTCTTGTATTGTAAGAACAGTAGCATTTGCGCTGCGAGCGTTCTGTAGGCTGAGTTGATCGTCATCTGCTCACCTCTAGCCGCGATCGCTTTTTCCAAACATTTCTTAGCCGCCGCTTGCATCCAAGGATGAACTTCTTTGGCTAATTCCACATTCAAGCTATCAATCCGTACTAACAAGTTAGGACTAATTTTATTCATTTGGGCAATTAGTTGATTATCTAGCCCACGTACAGAATAGGTAGAGCAGTCTGTTACGTCTTTAAGTAAAGTCATATTGTGTTGATTTTTCCCTGAATTATATTTAATATACTTTTTATTTAATTTTCCTGGGAGTTTTTAATGAATTCTTTATAATTCAAGTTTGATAAATTAATCATAAATTTAACCATTTAAATATCTAAATTTTTTCGTACTTACTTCTCAATCCCCCTAAATCCCCCTTAATAAGGGGGACTTTGACTGCATTCTCCCCCCTTCTTAAGGGAAACTTTGATTGTATTCTCCCCCCTTCTTAAGGGGGGCTGGGGGGATCTAGATTTCCAGCTTGCGTAAGATTTAATTCTGCTAAAATAGCTGGCAATTTTCCCCAACTTGACTTAATTCTCCCCCCTTCTTAAGGGGGGCTGGGGGGGATTTAACTTTCCAGCTTGCGTAAAATTTAATTCCGCTAAAATAGCTTGCAAATTTTCCCGACTTGACCTACTATAAGAATAATGGAAAAGGTGCGCCCATATATGCCCTCTTCAGCCATAAAATTATGGGCAACAACAATTACTAACTAGCTGCACATTAAAAAAGATACAACCAAAAACTCCCCCTCCCTAAATTTTGGGACTGGGGGGTAATAAACTTAACTGCCTTGACTTACTTATCTAGTTTTATTGCTGCTTGAAATTTATCCCTAGCATCTGGGAAATCACCATTACTTGCCTAATGCCTCACCCTCTGATACTAAACTTGGGGCAGGTTTCGCCATCTTTAGTATCTTTTGACATGATTCTAATTTGGCTGGATGGGTAGCTAGGTAATCATGCAACCAATTACAACCTCGTGTTAATAAATTATCCAAATCGAAATTCCATAAAATTACCGTCTTGTCGTCACTTACCGTGTTGTCGTCACTTGCAGAAGCAATCGTCTTGCCATCAGGACTAAATGCCACGCTTAAGACATGATTGCTATGCCCAGAGAGTGTTTTTAAGAGTGTGCCATCAAATTTCCACAGTTTCACCGTCTGGTCGTAACTTGCAGAAGCAATCGTCTTGCCATCAGGACTAAATGCCACGCTATAGACATCACTGCTATGCCCAGTGAGGGTGTTTAAGAGTGTGCCATCAAGTTTCCACAGTTTCAACGTGTTGTCCCCACTTGCAGAAGCAATCGTCTTGCCATCAGGACTAAATGCCACGCTATAGACAATATAACTATGCCCAATGGGGGTGTTTAAGGGTGTGCCATCAAGTTTCCACAGTTTCACCGTCTGGTCGTAACTTGCAGAAGCAATCGTCTTGCCATCAGGACTAAATGCCACGCTAGAGACACTACCGCTATGCCCTCTGAGGGTGTTTAAGAGTGTGCCATCAAGTTTCCACAGTTTCACCGTCTTGTCCCCACTTGCAGAAGCAATCGTCTTGCCATCAGGACTAAATGCCACGCTATTGACATCACTGCTATGCCCAGTGAGGGTGTTTAAGAGTGTGCCATCAAGTTTCCACAGTTTCACCGTGTTGTCTAAACTTGCAGAAGCAATCGTCTTGCCATCAGGACTAAATGCCACGCTAGAGACACTACCGCTATGCCCCTTGAGTGTTTTTAAGAGTGTGCCATCAAGTTTCCACAGTTTCACCGTCTGATCGTAACTTGCAGAAGCAATCGTCTTGCCATCAGGACTAAATGCCACGCTATTGACATCACTGCTATGCCCAGTGAGGGTGTTTAAGAGTGTGCCATCAAGTTTCCACAGTTTCACCGTGTTGTCTAAACTTGCAGAAGCAATCGTCTTGCCATCAGGACTAAATGCCACGCTAGAGACACTACCGCTATGCCCCTTGAGTGTTTTTAAGAGTGTGCCATCAAGTTTCCACAGTTTCACCGTCTGATCGTAACTTGCAGAAGCAATCATCTTGCCATCAGGACTAAATGCCACGCTATTGACATCATCGCTATGTCCAGTGAGTGTTGTTAAGAGTGTGCCATCAAGTTTCCACAGTTTCACCGTGTTGTCAAAACTTGCAGAAGCAATCGTCTTGCCATCAGGACTAAATGCCACGCTAGAGACACTACCGCTATGCCCCTTGAGTGTTGTTAAGAGTGTGCCATCAAGTTTCCACAGTTTCACCGTGTTGTCAAAACTTGCAGAAGCAATCGTCTTGCCATCAGGACTAAATGCCACGCTAGAGACACTACCGCTATGCCCCTTGAGTGTTGTTAAGAGTGTGCCATCAAGTTTCCACAGTTTCACCGTCTGGTCGTAACTTGCAGAAGCAATCGTCTTGCCATCAGGACTAAATGCCACGCTATAGACAGTCTCGCCATGCCCCTTGAGTGTTGTTAAGAGTGTGCCATCAAGTTTCCACAGTTTCACCGTGTTGTCAAAACTTGCAGAAGCAATCGTCTTGCCATCAGGACTAAATGCCACGCTATAGACCCTATCGCCATGCCCAGAGAGTGTTTTTAAGAGTGTGCCATCAAGTTTCCACAGTTTCACAGTGTTGTCCCAACTGGCAGAAGCAATTGTGTTGCCATCAGGACTAAATGCCACACTATAGACAATACTGCTATGCCCTTCAATAGTGTTATATTCTTTCACTCCATACACAGCTTGCCGGAGAGTAGCAATGGTTTTAACTTGAGTATCTGTTCCTGCCCCAATGACCTTTGTAAGTTTTTCTCCTGCCTTGACACTTTCTATTAGTGCATCAAATTTTTGTTCTGCACCAAATAAAGCTTCTGACGAGTTACCTAAAGCATCAATTTCGCTAATTGCTGCATCGAAGGCAAATTTAACTGATGCACCCGCCAAAACTGCCAACACCAACCCTGCTGCTACTGAACCCAACAAAGCACGTTTTAAAACACGCTGAAGATTTGCTTCACTTTGTTTTCTTTGTCTTCTCTCCTCCTCCAGTTCCACCATCAACTCTTTTAACTTCGGTTCCTGTTGCTGGCGAATAAATACCGCTAAATAATCATGTACCAACTGATAACGGTCTGCCGGATTTTCTGGTAACAACACCACTAAACCAGAAGCAACAAAAATCTTTAACGCCAAATCTAATTTATGTACTTCTGTAGCAAAATCTGCGGCTAACGCTTGCAAATCCCGTACCAACTCATCACGAGTTCTTAACGGACGAGTGCCTTTTTCATCAGTCAACAAATATAAAATTAATTCCGCAGCCTTCTGATTTTCCGCGCCACAGTCAGCAACTACTTCTGCTAAATAACGCTTAACTAATTCTTCCTTCGCATTTTCCCCTAAAGTTTGGTACTCCCCTAAAGTAGTAATACTCTCTGTTTGCAGTTGCGCCCCCACTACCTGTAATTCAATTGGGCGGACAGATTGTAATTCTCCGGCTAAATCTTGGACTATTTTACTAATTAAATCTGCCTCTAAGATAAAATTAGCTTTTTCTGTCAACCGTTTAATAATTGCTGCTGTATCATCTACAGAAAAATTACCTAACTGATAAAGTACATTTTTGCTGAGAATATCATTACCAATAATTTTCATACTGGGCATACTATTACACTCCAGCAAATAATGAATGTAATCTTCTCGCAAGGACAAAACTACCTTCACAGGTAATATATTCAGACACTCCCCAAGAAACTCAAAAAATCTCCGCCTTTGCTTTAATTCGGGATAGGCAAAGAAAAATTCTTCAAATTGATCGAAGATGATAACTGGTCGTAAATTATACTGTTCAGCTACTTGCAACTGTTCTAAAATAGCTGTGGGAGAATCTAAGGCATTAGTTAAATTAACTTGCTTCTTTTTCAATGCATCTTTAAGGGATTTTACTAACTCCTCAATCCAGTTAGTGTAAGAGCGCATCAACACAGGTAAAAAATATTGCGCCCCACTAAGTTTCTGCTTAAGAGTTGGCACTAAACCGCCACTAACTAAGGAACTTTTACCTACACCTGATTGCCCATGAATCACAATAAGTTTAGAGTCAGGGCGACCGATGCTTTCAATCAATCTGTCTACATCTAAACTACGCCCCGATGCCGCAATCTCAGAAGCAACGTTTTCATAGTTTGCTGTTACATTTAAGGATGCACTATCCAACATCTTAAATAACTTTGCTTGACGCTGCGGTTTAATCCAACCTGCACCCACAAACGCCCGCAAGCCATATTGCTGCTCAATTGAGCGTTGATATTGCTTAAATTTAAATGCTTCGAGATAATCACCCTGCTGATAGTAAAGCTTTTGCAAGTTACTGAGTATATCAAGATAAAACTGCGGGTCATACTCAGAATCCGCAATTTCTAATGTCGCTTCTAATCTGGCAATTGCTGCTTGCGGTTGGTTTAAATTTTGCTGCGCTTTCCCTAAAATAAACCAAGATAAACTTTGAGATTGTTCTAGTAATTTTTTCTGATTGTCAATATTTCCATTGCGCTTAACATCTGTTATAATAGCTATGGCTTTTTGAGCTAAATTTTGAGCTTTTTTCCATTCCCCTTGCGCTAAAGCAATTTCTGCTAAATACCCATAATCTTTAGATAATTCTATTTGTTGATTCTGGGATTGATGAATCGGTAAAACCTGATTTACTAAACTTGCTAATTTCTCCCAATCTTGTAAATCACTGAGAATTTTTCCTAACCCACTAATCGAATTAGCAATCAATTTCCATCGGTCAGCTTGTTCCCAAGCCTGAAGACATTTTTGTAAATAATCTTTCGTTGTTTGCCAATCAGGATGATTTTTATCTTTATGCCGAAACGCTTTACTATAACAGCAATAAGTTATTTCACAAAATATATAACCTTGCCGTACTAAATCATTAAGTTGCTGCCACAGTTTTATAGCTTGCTGATAATGTTGAATTGCAGTATCAGTTTGGTTGAGAGCTTGGTTAACAAAGCCTAATAAAGATTCTAAGTTACCCGTAACTTCTAAATCTATATTGGCTGAGTCAACCTGTAAATCTGTTTGGGCTGCCATCAATTCTGCTTGTAGCTCTAAACAATCTTTTTCCGATAAAATCAACTGATGATTAAAGAACTTTTCAGCTTTGCCACGCAGAATATTAATTAATTGCTCTTGAGATATAGTAAAAGCTACGGTTGTCCCCCAACTTTCAAAATCCGGTGCTAGACGCGCCAGTTTTTTGAATACCGCATCATTGATCCATAAAACTACAGGAAAATTAAAATGATTGCGAAATTCTTCCCGCACTTGATTAGTAGCAGCCAATATTTGATCTAAGTCGCGCACACTTTCTAATCCAAACACCATTAAGGCGGTTGGTTGTTCATCTTTTAATTGGGATTTAATACTGGCGAAAAGAGTGCTTTCTGATGCTTGTAAATCTAAGAATTTTATCTGTGTTTCACAATCTTTTTGTAACCGCGCAGCAAGTTGGGTTTTTAATTCTACATAGTTACAACGCACTAATATAAGTTTAAATTCTCCCTGAGAAGCGGAGATTTCCCATGCAAGTTCTTCTAAGGCGTTTTGATTATTAATGCTGATTTCAAATTTGGTCATATATATAAGGTGGGAAATTTAATAAATTCCCGCAGGCTAAAGCCTGGGGCTATACAAACCAATCCCGCCTGCGCGGGCTATTTTTCCAAATTTAGCTTTGCTTGTAATTGTCTCAAATTCCCTCACCCTGAAGGGTTTGTTATTACCCAGATTTTTTATTTTTCGCTTACCCGATAGCCCGCCATAGGTTTAAACCTACGGCTAATAGCTAAAGTCCGTTAAAACGGACTAGAAGAATCATTAATTTAGTCGGTTTCAACCGACTTAGGCTATTAGCCAGGGACTTGAGTCCCTGGCTAGATAACTTACAATAACTCCTTAGCATCTGCCAAAATAGGATTAACATCAAACCAAGACTCACCGTCATAACGGTATTCAAAAACTAACCGACTGCGGATTAAGGTTTGATAAGCTTGATCGCCACTAACTTTTTTGCGTTGCTTAACTTCTCGCAACAATTCCCACTCATCAGCAGAAATAGGTAAGGTCATTTCGTTGCGACGACTGCGAATTAAGTCTTCTAACGTTTGACGAGTGAGGGGCGTTTGTCGTTGTTTTTTAATCCAATCATTTAACAAGCGCAATAAGTCGCGGGGGTGCCCGCCACTCATATAACACACGCGATCTAAGGTTTCAGGACTCTCAAAAAGTTTCGGTATTTCTTGCAAGCGATCGCATTCTTCCAAATCAGGAAACGCTCTTGCTAACACCATCTGTCGCAATAATGCCATACCTTCAGCACATTCGCTACCATCTGCTAAATATATCGGCACCATTGGTAACACTTTCGGCTCTTCTGGAAACCGTTGTGTCAAGTTACCATAATCATTAGAAAACTTCAGCGACAACGGCATCGTATAAACTAAATGACAACGCAACTTAGTTAAATACTCGCTTTGATCCACAAATAAATATTCCTGCTGCGGACGACCCCACGACTTTTGGCGGTTATCAATGCGATCTAAGTTATCGACAATTACAACTAACCCATTTTTACCCTGCTGTTTCAGTTTGGCGATCGCAGGTTCGATTAATTCCTGATTGATCGCTTCTAACAATTTAGTCTTTTGTGGTCCCAAATACTGATTTAATCGCTCCCGCAGAGTAGAATCACTCTTAGCTTTAGCCGTAATCTTACCAATACCCGAAGCTAGTTCTACAGAAAACTTACCTTTTGTATCCGCAGAAATCTTACCAACACCAGGCAAAATAAGATCACCATCAAGTTCAATTTCAGTTTGCAACAGTTTAGCAGCGCCCTGTAACAAATCTTTAAACTTTTTGGGTTCATCAAGCTTAATTGTGTCTAAACTTTGACTAATACGACGGGCTATAGCTAACAACACATCCCCGATATCTACATCCGCCATCTCCAAATCTTCACTAGATTCAAAATACACCACATGAAAACCTTCCTGTTCCAAATCAGATTTTAGCCGCAGTAACTCTGTAGATTTACCACAACCAATATGCCCCGTGAATAACGTACAAGTAGGGTCATCAGGTGATAAAAAACTAATATTATACTTCATGTCCTCAATAATTTTGCCACCCCGCACCGAGGAAAAATCAATATAATATTTCTGATCCTCTGGATTATCTGCTACTAATGTTTTACTAGGATTAGTAGCCTGAAAAAACTTTTTAATATCTAATGCCATATCAAGCCAGAATATTTAATGCACTTCTTCTAACCATACCTTGTGCAGTAGGAAAAAGCTAAAGCTAAGTAGATATATTTGACTCAATCCAAGATTTTATGTAGTATAAGCTACCTCATCATGCCTGAACCTGCGATCGCAATGAAAAACAAAATCACACCTATGATTAGGATTAATAATAATGCCCAAAAAATAAAAGCTGCGATCGCCCAAAATCTTTGATGTCTTTTAAAAGCCTTTACACTTTTCCATTTGCGACTTTTCCACGCCCACTCATTACCTTTAAGACCTAGTAATATTGAGATAGTTATTGTTGGTACACCGCAAGTAATTACCGATAAATCTAGCCAGGAAAGCAAACCAATCCAAACACGATTTGTCAAACACCAACACCCAGGTAACAGAAACGCGCCCCAATTCCAGCCAATAATTTCATCTGGAACTTCAACAGAATTATCTAATAAATGTCCTTGATCAACCTCTGGGTTGTAAAATCTCAGCAGCTATTAATATCATCTCCTACAATCTAAAATTCAACCCATAATTCCGATTTCCCCCCTTCCCTAGTAGGGAAGGGGGCTAGGGGGTTAGGTTCTATTCCAGTAAGTATTCTAACTGATTGCGTAATCCCTTAATATCAGCAACTCTGGCAACTAATAAACTTTCTTTCCCAGCATCATCTAATCTTGTTTTCCAAAATTGAATCAGATTCTGAGTTATTCAGCCAAAAGTTAACCATAGTATCTACAACTTCATCAAAATTCCAATCGGTTTTAGATGGAACCGTCTCTACTGATTGGATAAAAGCATCCAGAGTACATTTGAAGCTGCCTAAGTACTCAACTCCTGTCTGAGGATGCTTCTGAATAAGTTCTTGCTGTTGGTTAAAGAAGTAAAGGATTGGAGAAACGCCTAATAGCTCAAAAGTGTATTTCATATAGGCTCCTTACTTATAGCTCTTGCTTTTGAAATACCAAATTTTAAAAGATATTATGGTTACATTTATTACAATTTGTCCATCCTACTTAAGATATCTTCCTAAATATCATACTTCTGAGTTATTCAAACCAAAGAAGTGTAGTGAGGATAGTTCTTTCTATCAGGACTTACGCATTCTGGATCAGCGAGCGAGACGATCACACTACATATAGCGCAACACGACTTAATTTACCCGATATGTAGTGCGAGCATCTTGCTCGCTAGAAATACGAATGCGAGCAAGATGCTCGCACTACAATATTTTCCAATCTTTGTACCTCACTTGACTGAAAATTGCTATAGCTGCCCTTTAAAAATGTGAAAAATTCAAAATCCCCCTTTTTATAGGCGAAGCCTTCCCGAAGGGTAGGGGGATTTAGGGGGATCTCCGCGTAAGTCCTAAGTGTGATCCCCGTCACCCATATAGCTCTAAAACCGTCACAATTTATCAATGATACAATCACACTTAACTTAGACATATATCACACTATACCCGTTGCGGGATCACCAAACTTAAACAGTCAAATCACCCCTAGCCCAGAAATTTTAGCCGATATTAGAAGCATCGAGTTCAGCCAGGTAGTGATGCATTTACAAATTAATCTAATTCCTGGTGCTATTGGTGATTTATATGCTGATGTCAGTACCTCTGGTTACATCACTCTGGCTGATCGCTATGGATTAATGGCAGCCATATTAGAAGATACTCTTAGCCCTGATGAAGAATGCTGTGTTAACCGCTTGCTACACGCCGCGTGTAAAGGAAAGTTAACAATGATTGATGAACTTTCATCACTAATAAGTTAATTATTTATAAGCTAAGTTACTTCATCAGCTAATTAGTCTAAAACTAAGTTATGACTGAATTAAGTAATAGAAGAGTATTGAAAATATTCTCTGATATTAAAAATAATAAAAAGGTGACTTTTAATGGCAAACTTGCAGCATCTAGATCAGCTAAAACTGGGAGTACAATCTTGGAATGAGTGGCGTGAACAAAATCCTGAAATTAAGCCGAATTTGACTCGTGCAGATCTCCGAGACTATGACCTAAGTAAAGCTAATCTTAATGATACAAATCTTAAAGCAGCTTGCCTTGAACGTGCAAACCTGAGCGGTGCTGCTTTAGAAAGAGCAAACCTGAGTTATGCCAACTTGATGGTGGCAGATTTAACAGGTGCAAATTTAGCCAGTGCAAACATACAATGGGCAGATTTGCAATGGGCGGGATTATTCCTAGCTGATCTGACAGGTGCAAACTTGAGCGGAGCATCCTTAGAAGGAGCAGCTTTAGATTGGGCAACCCTAACAGGAACAGTTATGCCAGATCAGCACAAGGAAAATATTTTGTTTAAGCCGATCAGATTAAAATCAATTATCAATTAACAATTAACAATTATCAATGACCAAGGCTTATTTTTTTAGAGCAAGGGTTAACCCATCTGCAATTGGTACTAAGCTCAAGTTAATTCTGTGATCTTGATACAAATATTGATTCAAATCTCGGATCGCCTGAGTTTGCTTGTCACGATCTTCAAAGTCAATAACTCGACCACTCCAAAGAACGTTATCAATAGCAATCAAACCACCTGGACGAATTAGTTGTAGCGATCGCTCATAATATGCCTGATAATTTCTCTTATCAGCATCAATAAACGCAAAATCAAAAGTGGCGGCTTCCCCAGCAGCCAACAATTGATCTAAAGTTTCAATAGCTGGCGCTAATCGTAAATCAATTTTGTCAGCTACCCCAGCTTTTTGCCAATAGCGCCGCGCGATCGCTGTATACTCTTCACTAACATCGCAAGCAACAATTTGACCCGTCGGCGGTAACGCTAAAGCAACACACAGAGAACTATAACCCGTAAATACCCCAACTTCCAGGGTTTTCTTAGCCCCTAATAGCTGCATCAACAGCGCCATGAACTGTCCTTGTTCTGGTGCTATCTGCATAACAGCACGAGGATGTTGAGCAGTTTCTTCCCGTAATTCTCGGAGAATATCTGCTTCTCGCAGGGATACAGACAGTAGATAATTATATAGTTGTTGATCTAGACCACTTGTTTTGTTTGACATTGTTTGACCAATTACCAATAATCAATTAACAATTATCAATTAACAATTACCAATAATCAATGACCCATGACTAAAATTGATATTAGATTAACTTACTAAGAACAGGGGAAAGCAAGTGTGATAGTGCGGCTAATTGTAACTATAATTTTGTTAGCAATGCTCACCGCCTGCGGTGTTAGTGGACAAGCACCAAGTATGCAGCTTGTTGAAAAAGCTCTTGCTTTTCAACTTCATCTTACCCAAAATCAGTTTACCCAACAATTACATTCCTCACCCCTCAGATTTGAAATCACTCAATTACAACTCACGGATACTCAACCTCTAATCATTCAAAATTTACCTGCATACCATATTCAGGGAACTTATAATTTAATAGCTAAACTTCCCCACGAAACCATAACTCAGCAGAATAACTTGTTTGAAGTTTACTTACAACGTCAAAAAGAAGGCAAAACTTGGAGATTAGCTCGACCCCAAGCTAATATAAAAGATGAGCGCTTAATTTGGTTGACTTATTTGATTCCTGATTACTAAAAATAGTGGCGTATAATAACTTATTAACTATATCAATAATCAGAAAGCATCCTGGAAAGGGAATTATTTATATAGACATCTCTATCTATCAACTTACCTATGACTATTAAGATTATCTCCGAAAATTATATATTGGCTCAAGCACCTGCTAAGAAGGAGCAAGCTAAAACACCCGTTAAGAAAACTCAAACTTCTCAACCTCCTCCCTCAGCATCTAATAATTCTCCCACGGGACAAATTTTTCTGTTGACATCAGGGGTGCTGTTGTTGCTTTTGATTGGTTTAGCTGTATATGGTAAGCGCCAAGTCGAACAACTCAATAAAAAAATCCAGCTTGCAGACTACAAAAATAAAGATCTTCAGAAAAAGCTCAAACTGGCGTTGGAAACTATTCGCAAAATGGAAACCAACCCCGATTTAGTTCACTCGCGGGAGTTTAATCTTGATTATTTGAGAATGCGGATGGATGAGGAGGTATTTAACTTTGCAATTGTGAATCAAATAAAAATCAAGGTCAAACAGCTTATTAGTGTCGCACTTCGCCCTAGCGAAGGTTCGCAAGCAGTCATTGGAATTGCTAACACATCTGGTCGTCAAGTAGATGAAACTTTTGATGTCTTGTATGAAATGGAACATGGCAACAAACGCACCCAAAGAGTACTTTTTCGGATTCAAATTAAGTTAACCAAATTACCCACACAATCAACTAATGCCACAATTGGCGAGATAGTTGAGTGTATTGAAAAATTTCTGAGTTTATCTCAAGAAGATGATAACTGGCAACCAACAATTCAGGGTCGGATTGCCCAAATGGACTGGGATCAAAAGGCAAAGCCAACTCCATTATTAGTGCTTTCGCAATCTAGTGAGGGTGTAAACGTGAGTTTTCGTACTAAGACTAATAAACGACCACTTAGTAAGTAAGAAAAATATTGGTCATTGCTAATTGCTAATTGCTAATTGCTAATTGCTAATTGCTAATTGCTATCTACGAAATCAAATAATACTGTAGTCATATAATAATCTGCCCAGTCAGAGCCAAAGGCTTTTTCTAATACGCGACGGGTTTTATCGTTTTGCTGTTGTTTAGTGCAGTAATACTTTTGTCCAGCAAGCAATTCAGCTTGTTTTTCTGGAGATACGGGTTTGGCTGCGATCGCACTCTGACAATGAATCGCTAAAAATTCTTCTACCCGCGATAAAAATAGTGCTTCTTCTTCAGCATTACCAGGACGAACAAATATGCAAAACTCCGAAAAAATATCTCCCCAAGCAGGTAATTCACGGGGTTGAGAAAAGTTGATAGCTGGTAATGCTTGAAGTGATTGCTGAAAATTCTCTGGTAGCGTGAGATTTGCACTTAAAGGAGATAAATCTGCAATCGCCGCACTAATTTGTCCTCTTCCCCCCACTAAATCTGTACCAAACATCGGTAAATCATATTCTGAACGGGGAAACATTACACAATGCAGAATATCTAGCATCGTTCCCACTTTTGCTAGTTCCAAGTGCAGTTTACGAAACTGTGGTGTTTGATAGCAGCGATTTTCAATGATCAGTTTTTCTCCCTCTAGTCTCCCCTCCACATATCCCAACTCCGCAGGTAAATTGTAGGGTTCTAAATCTAGATAGCGTGTCCAGGTAGACTCGATACAGTCAGCTAACCCACGAATTAAAGGATGTTGCTGTTCTCTGAGGGAAGGTTTTAAAGTTTGTGACATGATCAATTATCAATTATCAATTATCAATTATCAATTATCAGTAAGTTAAAATCCCTCGCCAGATTTCTACATTGTGTAAAATATCACAGTGGATAAAATTCTGAGTGATCAGGAACCTCGGCAGCAAGCTGATAATTAGATAGATTAAGAATACCAGCTTGTGATGGCTGATTCCTCAAATGTAAGTATCTGTAAAATTTATTGACAACCACACACTAATATGATTGGTCAAGTATTGAGCGATCGCTACGAAATCCAGCAGCAACTAGGTAAACGTGCTGGACGACACACTTTTTTAGCACAGGATCTAACTACCAAAGAATTAGTAGTAGTTAAACTGCTATCTTTTAGTAGTGACTTTGAATGGGATGACCTCAAGCTATTTGAGCGGGAAGCCGAAACCTTAAAATCCTTATCCCATCCTGCTATCCCTCGCTACATTGACTTTTTTGAAGTAACTTTACCTACAAGTAAAGGATTTGCTCTTGTCCAAACTTATGTAGATGGGAAGTCCTTGGAAGAACATCTCAAAAATGGACGTAGTTTTGATGAAATAGAGTTAAGACAAATAGCTAACGCGCTGTTGGAAATTTTGATTTATTTACATCAGCGACAACCTCCTGTAATTCACCGCGACATCAAACCAAGTAACATTTTGTTAACCAATCGTTCTGGTAATAGTGTTGGTGAAGTTTACCTAGTAGATTTTGGTTCAGTACAAACTCTAGCTGCGAGAGAAGGTGGCACAATTACAGTAGTAGGAACTTATGGATATATGCCACCCGAACAATTTGGTGGTCGCGCTGTTCCTGCTTCTGATTTATATAGTTTAGGCGCAACTTTAATTTACTTGGCAACTGGTAAACATCCAGCAGATCTACCACAAATTGATTTGCAAATTCAATTTGATAAAGTTGCTAATCTTAGCCCTAACTTAACTAAGTGGCTCAAATTAATGATAGAGCCAAGCCTTAACCGACGCTTTACTACTGTTAAAGATGCTCTCAAAGCTTTAGAACAAAATCAACAAGTAGAAATTATTTCCAAAATAGAAACCCCTGGAACTATCAGAAAACCTTTTGGTAGCAAAGTATTACTTAATAAGACTATAAATACATTGACAATTTTTATTCCTCCAGAAGGACTTACTATGAGATCTTTGCTCCTAACTGTTGGAGCTATTGTTCTTGATTTCTTAATATTTAAAATGTTTATATATACTAATTTTCCAATTTTGATGGCAGGTATTGGCTTTGCGATTTTTTTTACTGGAAAAAGTTTATTTATGTTGTTTGGGACAGTTTATATACGTCTAGAGAAACAGCATATGAATCTAGTATATAATTTACTCGGATTAAAGTATAATTTCCCTACAATATCGAGGCAAATAATTTGTAAATTAGCATATACTCAAAAATTCTTTCGGCTTGAACAATCAGGGAAGGGAGGCAAAAATTATGTTGAAGAAGTGCCTAAATTGATTATTTGGGCAGGAACAAAAAAATATCAGTTATCTAACGCCTATGTTCTAACTGAACCAGAATTAGATTGGTTAGCTTCTGAACTGAGCAATTGCTTAAACTTGCCAATTTCACGCGATTAGCATGAACTGTATATAGTGGATATAGATATAAATTCAGGAGAAATTCTATGTTTGGTTTAGGATTGCCGGAAGTTGGAATAATTGCGATCGCTCACTATGAGACTTCTTAAATAAATAATTTTTGCCTAAATTCTGTTGGGGAGTTCGGGTGTTACCTAATTCATTTAAGAAGCTCACCCTACCGCAAATTCAGTATACTGTCGCACATGAGGTGCATGATAGGCTAACACAATTTCCTGCTTTGATACTCCTTTTGTTACTAACTGCTCGGCGATCGCTTCCTCTGTCCCATCATGCTGCACCCAAATTTTGCCATCTATAATATCTAGATGTAGTATACAGCCATAAATCCGAGTGCTAGTGTTTTTCCAACCCACATTTACAAGCTGATAGCGATCGCGTACAATATCAAAAATCGTCTCACTAACAATTGGATCGTTTGGGGATCTGCGACTCGCTCGTTCAGAGAGTAATTCTTGTATATACTGACGATACAAATTTACTTGATCCATTGTGCAATCTCCGGTTTTTCTGTGTGGTAAACTAAGAGCGGAATTTGATTGCGCTCAATCACCTTTTGAATGAATGAATATTTAAAAAAGCGTCTGTAAATTTCTAATGGAATTGCCAAATATAGCCTGCGCTCTGGATCGTCTTCTTCGAGCGCGATTCGATAGTTAATAAATTGCCCAACTGCGGTATGGAATTCGGAGATTGTTGATGGTGCAAGAAACGTTTTGATTTCAACAGCAATTTTTTCATTATCCTTGGTAGCAGCTAATAATTGTTCTGCACCCAAATCAATATAAAAATCCACAAATCCTAAATCTATATGATACGGATCATGAGTAATTATCCACCCTTCATTTTCCAGAGCAGATTTTACAACTTCATGAAATGTATCTCTTGCAGACATTAATAAATTAACCAGTAATATTAGTTCTTCTGCCTAAATTTTAACTCAAGTTAGATTTAATTATCTATATTTAAGAAAGCACATAAATTCAGGAAAAATTCTATGTTTGGTTTAGGATTGCCAGAAGTTGGGATAATTGCGATCGCAGCCTTAGTAATATTTGGACCTAAAAAAATTCCTGAAATCGGTAGCGCGTTAGGTAAAACCTTACGCGGCTTTAAAAATGAGTTAAACAATCCCAAGCCAGATGAAGTTGATTCCGAGCAAGATCAATAAACTAAATCGGTAATTTTATATCACCCAGGAAAAATGACTATAAAATTAAAAATCTCCTCTTCATATTACCCCCCTTTTTAAGGGGGGCAGGGGGGATCGGCACTCTGTTGGGGAGGGGTTTTAAGTTAAATTAAGCCAAATTCAACTAATTATGGCTTTAAGCTTTGTTCAGCATTAACGGGCAAACTAACAGGCAAATAACCATTAGCAGATTGCTGACGACGTGCCTCAATCAACCTAATAGCAAGGCTGATACTTTCAGGTAAAACTACCACTAAACTGCCCTCTGGCGCTTCATCCAGAGCAGTAGAAATAGCTGTAGTCTCATCTAAAATAGATTCGTAACGGCAATTGCGCGGTTCTAACTTAATGCCTTGAGTAATTAACTCAGCAGCTTGACCGCGAATACGTCCCCTAGTGTCATTATCTTCCTTGATAATAATCCGGTCAAAGATTTCTGCTGCCAACTTACCCAGCATAATAAAATCTTCATCACGGCGATCGCCAGGACCACCAATAACACCAATCCGCATTCCAGTATTCCAATTGCGGACAAAACCACCCAAAGCCTCGTAACTATGGGGATTATGAGCATAATCTATCAGAGCGTGATAACTCCCCAGATTAAATAAATTCATCCGCCCTGGTGTTTGGTTAACAGAGGCTTGGAAGGTAGTCAGCGACTTACGAATATCATCAATTGAGATGCCTTGGGTATAGGCAGCTAAACTTGCTGCTAAGGCATTGGCAATCATAAATGCCGCCTTACCACCCATTGTTAACGGCATATTAACTGCCTGTTCAATTCTAAAAGTCCAATCCCCCTTCATAATTGAAAGATAGCCATTTTCATATACAGCAGCTAACCCACCAGAGCGTATATGTTTCTTCAGTAACTCATTCTCTGGGTTCATGCTGAAATAAGCCAGATTAGCCTTCACACGCTTTGCCATTGCTGACACCAATGGATCATCAGCGTTAAGAATTGCATAGCCAGAAGGCATGACAGTTTCAGCAACAACACTCTTAAGGTGAGCTAATTGTTCTGTAGTGTCAATATCACCAATTCCCAAGTGATCCGCCGCGACATTCAACACCACACCCACATTAGACTGATCAAACGCTAATCCTGAACGTAGTAAACCTCCACGAGCAGTTTCTAACACTGCTACTTCTACAGTGGGGTCGCGTAGAATTACTTGGGCGCTTTGTGGACCAGTCGTATCACCTTTTTCTACTAAAAACTCATTAATGTAAATACCATCTGTAGTGGTATAACCAACAGTTTTACCTGTTTGGCGATAAATATGGGAAATTAAGCGTGTAGTTGTAGTTTTACCATTAGTACCCGTAATCGAGATAATCGGAATGCGGGTGGGTGTACCAGGTGGAAACAACATATCTAGCACAGGTGCGGCAACATTTCTGGGCAAACCCTGACTAGGAGAAACGTGCATCCGAAATCCAGGGGCAGCATTAACTTCTACAATTACACCGCCAGTTTGATGTAAAGGCTGAGAAATATCTGATGTGACTACATCAATCCCAGCAATATCTAGCCCAATAATCTTAGCTACTCGTGAAAACAGCCAAATATTCTCTGGGTGTACTTCATCAGTACGATCTACAGCAATACCGCCAGTACTTAGGTTAGCAGTTGCCCGCAGATAACAAATTTCACCGGGAGGTAAAACTGTTTCTATGTTGTAGCCCCGCTTTTCTAATAACTGCCAGCTAGTACGATCTAATTGAATGTTGGTGAGGACGTTATCGTGTCCTTCTCCGCGATTAGGATCGCTATTCGTTTGCTCAATCAATTCTGCAATAGTAGACTTACCATCACCCACAACATGGGCAGGAACTCGCTCGGCAACAGCTACTACTTTGCCGTTGATCACTAAAACTCGATGATCCCGTCCTGTATAGTAGCGTTCAACTATGACAGAGCGGGTTTTTGAAGCAGTACTGGCAGCGTCATAAGCTTCTTCTGCTTCCTGCCAAGTATTAATGTCGATGGTAATTCCTCTACCGTGATTACCATCTAGAGGTTTAAGTACAATCGGATAACCGCCGACATCCGCAATTGCTTCTTCAAGTTCATCCAAATAATGGATTACAGTTCCTCTAGGGACTGGCACACCTGCATCACGAAGGATTTGTTTAGTTCCTTCTTTATCGCAGGCTAACTCTACAGCAAGAATTCCTGATAAATCACTTAATGTTGCCTGTAAGCGCTTGTGGTAAACACCATAACCTAATTGGATCATGGCACGAGCGTTGAGAGGCATCCAGGGTATTCCCCTCGCTTCAGCTTCTTTGACAATTGTTTCTGTACTCGGTCCCAAAGCTGCATCTGCCGCAAGTTCCCGTAAATCCTTGATGTCTTGTTCTAATTCCTCTTTTGAATAATTTCCGGTATCAACCAAACTTTGGCAAAATCGCACTGCTGCCCTAGCTGCGTAGCGACCAGCTTGCTCGTCCAAATACTCTATTACTACCTGATAAACGCCTGGTGTAGCGGTTTCACGGGTACGACCAAATCCCACTGACATTCCGGCTAAAGTTTGGAGTTCTAAGGCAATATGTTCAATGATGTGTCCCATCATTGTGCCTTCCTTGACTCTGCTTAAGAAACCACCTCGACAGCCAGGAGAACAAAAGTGTTCTTCTATGCTGGGCAATACTTTGACTAATCCTTCATAGAAATTAGGAATTTGATTAGATGGTTTGTCGGCAAGTTCCTCCAAATCTAGACGCATAACCACGAGTTGGTTCCGTCTAATACTCCAATAATTGGGACCGCGTAAAGTCTGGATTTTAAGTATTTTCATAAGAATTTTAAGGTTGAGCGATCAATGGAACCAATTTTCTAGTTTCCAGCTTATAAAAGCCCCTCAACTGTTCACTGTGAACTTTTTACTGATAGATTAGCAGCGATCGCGAACCAGATTATACCCCAAAGGTGTTGACACTCTCACCGTCAAGCTGGCGCTGTGACGGGAGATTCTTGCAGAATGCGAAACCTGCTTTTTGGCACAAATACCATCAAGTCTTACAGCTTCTCCACAAGCTTGAATTTCGGTATGCCCTACCGTATTTGTAACGTTTTGTCTTCTTACTTTTCCTAATTCTGTTGCTTGGTTTTCACAACTACAGGAGGTTCTTATGACTGTTGATATTTATACCACAAAACCCTGCCCACGATTCATCTCACCACCAAACTTCTTTGTGGTGGGAGTCCAAAGTGGAAGAGAGATAGGACTTTCGGTATTAGCCGTCACCCGTGAGATTATGAAGTGTTGAATTTTGAGTTGTGAAGTTTATGACAGGTATTGGATTCGAGGTTTATGTGAATCAGAGTTTGCTCTTTGGGTCATCCTATTCAATAGTCCGATAGGGTTAGCCTTCTGGTGGAAATATACATCGTTGGTGTAAGTGATAGCGATCGCCATAACCCAGAATGTGTACCTGGAGATTATGCAGGCTAACTGGATCAGTGGCACTAACGGCTGTCTGATTTGTATAAGACATTTTGCCAGGATCGATGATTGTCACTGTGCCTTTGCCCATCACCTGCAAAATTCCATCTTTCTCAAACATGGCGCAGGTATCTTCATCAATCCCAATACCCAAGCGGTCTGGATGGCGGCGATCGCACTCATCAATCTACTCATGCGGTTACGATTATGAAAGTGTTGATCCACGATTACTTCTGGAATCATTCCTAATCCTGTTGCCATGTCCACCAAGGAACGATTAGGACATTCACCACTCCCACCGCCAGCAATCATGTGATGACCCATCACGGCTGCACCAGCACTGGTTCCGGCTAAGGTAATTTCACCTGAATGTACGCGCATCCGCACTTTTTCGATCAGGGGAGTATCTGCCAGTAGTCCACACAGTCTTAGTTGATCTCCACCAGTTAAAAATACGCCAGTACACTCTTGAATGTACTGCTGAAATTGGGGGTCTTCAGTTTGTTCACGTTCGCGTATATCTAGTACTTTAATTTCCTTAGCCCCCATTTCCTCAAAGATGCTGCGATAGCGATCGCCTATAATCGTTGGTTCTCTAGAAGCAGACGGGAAAATGGCAATCCGCGCATCACCTGCCCCCGCACGTGCAAAAAAGGTGTGTAGGATTTCGCGCCCATGCACTTTGTCCTCAGCACCGCCAATAACTAAAACAGCAGTTTTTGTAAGTTGGGGCATCCTAGTTCTGTCTGATAGAGATTCTAGCTGCAGCATAATGTCGAAGAGTGGAAATAGGGTAAATCTAAGGCAAAGTTTTTGCGCTTATGATAGGAATGCCAATTTAGCTTGATTTTGATTTTTCCTCAAGGTCTGAGCGTTCTAGTTCAGAAACTCTTATGATTGAGTCTTTGTAAAAGCACAGACGCGCATCTGAGTTGACACCAACAGCTAAGAACTACGTCTGTTTTAATTAAAAATTGTCTGACTTATGTTCAGCCATGCTAGGAAGTTACTCATTTGAAGGCATCACTCTATATGGATGATGCCAGAGAATGTAAACAATTTTTATAAAATATTTAACAAAAATCTCAATTAATAGCTAGTTGCATTCAAATAGGCTGAGTTGAAGTCAAGAAACCCAGCCTACCTGATTTTGGATTGCGACTCCTAAGCACATAATGTAGAGACGTGCCATGGCGCGTCTCGTCAAGAAACTAGATGTTTCTCCACCCGTTGAGGATATTCGGTAACTATCTTACGGAACTCTTCACCCTCTATAGTTTCCTTATCCAATAAAATGTCTACTAAACAATCTACTAGATGTCGGTTTTCCCTAATCAGCCGTAACGCTTCGGTGTAGCAATGGTCTATTATTGCCCGCACTTGAGCATCAATTTGAGATGAAATTTCCTCAGAATATTCTGAGCGTGACATAAAATCCCTACCTAAAAACACTTCTGAATTGGGGTTTTCTAGTGAAACAGGTCCTAAAGTTGACATTCCAAAGCGCGTAACCATCTGCCTAGCTACAGAGGAGATGTATTCTAAATCTGCGCCCGCACCTGTAGTTACTTCGGCATCTCCAAAGATTACTTGTTCAGCAGCACGTCCGCCTAAAGCGCCACTAATACGTGCTAATAACTGCCCTCTAGAAATTAATCCTTGCTCTTCTCCTGGTGTAAACCAAGTTAATCCTTGTGCTTGTCCACGAGGAATCAAAGTAACTTTCTGAACTGGATCGTGATGTTTGAGCAGAGTGCCAATAATGGCATGACCGATTTCATGGTAAGCAATCAAACGCTTATTTTTGCTATCGACGAGTGGGGTACGTTCCATACCAGCAACCACACGATCAATAGCATCGTCGATTTCTAACATTGTGACCGCCTCTTTGCGCCGTCTGGCTGTGAGAATAGCAGCTTCGTTGAGCAGGTTAGCTAAGTCTGCCCCTGTAAAGCCTGGAGTACGGCGTGCGATCGCTTCTAAAGAAACTTCTGGCTCAATTTTTTTGTCACGGGCATGGACTTGCAGGATAGATAAACGCCCTTTTAAATCAGGTGCGTCCACCATTACTTGTCGATCAAATCTACCTGGACGTAATAGCGCTGAGTCTAAAACATCTGGACGGTTGGTAGCAGCAATGATAATAATCCCTGTATTACCTTCAAACCCGTCCATCTCTGTCAGTAACTGGTTGAGGGTTTGTTCACGCTCATCATTACCTCCACCAATACCAGTACCACGTTGCCGTCCTACTGCGTCGATTTCATCAATGAATACTAAGCAAGGTGCGTTTTCTTTCGCTTTTTTAAATAAATCTCGTACACGGGAAGCGCCCACGCCTACGAACATTTCCACAAATTCTGAGCCAGAGATGCTGAAAAATGGTACACCTGCTTCTCCGGCGATCGCTTTAGCTAGTAATGTTTTACCCGTACCTGGAGGACCTACTAACAGCACACCTTTAGGAATTTTTGCTCCTACTGCGGTAAAGCGTTCTGGCTGTTTAAGGAAAGTAACAACTTCTTGGAGTTCTTCCTTAGCTTCTTCGATTCCTGCTACGTCATCGAACAACACACCTGTTTTAGCTTCCATCTGAAAGCGGGCGCGTGATTTCCCAAAGTTAAGCGCTTGACCTGAGCCATTACTAGAACGCCGGAAAAGCATCGTTACGGCTGCTAGAACTAAAAATATAAAAAATAAATTTGCTGCAAGCCCTAAAGCCACACTGTTATCCGTGGACGTTTGTACCTCAAAGTCCACATTATTTTTGCGGATTTTTTCAATCAGTTCTGGATTTTGCTCAAATAGTCTTAGCTGTTGAGGTTCAGTTGGCTTTTGTTTTAATGTCACCTTGGCAACTTGAGTTGCTGGATCCATTTCTACTTTGCTAACTTCCCCAGCCTCGATTTTTTGCAACAACTGAGTATAGCTAAGAGCATCCTGATCTAGTTTAGCCATGGCTGGGGTTCCCAGGAAAACACCCTGCAAAATCATCCAACTGACTGCCAAACGCCAGATAATTCTAGGCGCTTTTGGCGCAGAAGCCATTTGCTTTGTCGGACGCTTTGAGCTAAAACCTATTGGCGTATTCCGTCCTAATGATGCTTTGTTCCAAGAACTGTTATTCATGCCCATGCCATTTCCCTGCTGTCTTGACTCAATCCCAACTTAACAATTTAATAAGAATCGCTACTCGATCAGTTGGCAAGTATTGAGCAAGCCTTTCCAAGTTCTAGTTTAACTTTTTAGCTTAATAGACGTATCTGCCTACAGTTTTGCTGTTATAGATAGGCGAAAGATGATTGTTCCTAAAATAATCCTGTGTATACCCCACGACCCCTGAATTATAAAAATGTTGCTATGATCTCAAGTTAACGTAGGACAGCGATCCTGTCTTATGTAATCAGCACTTGCCAGAAGTGCCACCATATTAGGAGGATTCATCCTTGCCTCGTAAATATTTTTTTACATCCGAGTCTGTAACTGAAGGTCATCCAGACAAAATTTGCGATCAAATTTCCGACACTATCTTAGACGCTCTACTCACCCAAGATCCTCACAGTCGCGTTGCTGCTGAAGTCGTAGTCAACACTGGGTTGTTGTTGATCACTGGTGAAGTTAGCTCAAAAGCACAAGTTAATTTCATTGATATAGCTCGTAAAAAAATTGCTGATATTGGCTACACCGATGCTGATAACGGCTTTTCTGCTCAGAGTTGCGCGGTTTTAATTGCCCTAGACGAACAATCTCCTGATATTGCCCAAGGCGTAAATAGCGCCCAAGAAATTCGCGAGGAGTCTAGCGACGAAAAATTTGACAAGGTTGGTGCAGGCGACCAAGGTATTATGTTTGGTTTTGCTTGCAATGAAACTCCTGAACTGATGCCTTTGCCGATTAGTTTGGCGCATCGAATTGCCCGTAGGTTAGCAGCAGTCAGAAAAACAGGTCAGTTAGCTTATCTGCGTCCAGATGGTAAAACCCAAGTAACGGTCAGCTATGAAGATGGACGACCCGTTAGTATTGATACCATCCTAATTTCTACTCAACACACGGCAACGATTGGCGACATTACAGATGGCGTAGCAGTCCAAGCCAAAATCAAAGAAGACCTCTGGGAAGCAGTAGTAAAACCTGTTTTTGCAGACATTGATATTCAGCCTGACGAAGAAACTCGCTTTTTAGTCAATCCAACGGGTAAATTTGTTATTGGTGGTCCTCAAGGCGATTCTGGGCTTACTGGTCGTAAAATCATTGTTGATACCTATGGCGGATATTCTCGTCATGGTGGCGGTGCTTTTTCCGGCAAAGACCCCACAAAGGTAGACCGCAGTGCTGCTTACGCTTGCCGCTATGTTGCTAAAAATATTGTGGCAGCAGGTTTAGCCCAAAAGTGCGAAGTTCAACTTAGCTATGCTATTGGGGTAGCTCGACCAGTTAGTATCTTGGTAGAAACTTTTGGTACTGGCAAGATCGATGATGAGCTATTGCTTGATCTAGTGAAAGAGAATTTTGAGTTGCGTCCAGCAGGAATTATTGAAGCGTTTAATTTGCGTCGTCTTCCAGGAGAACGCAATGGTCGTTTCTATCAAGATGTAGCTGCTTATGGTCATTTTGGACGCACAGATTTAGATTTACCTTGGGAACGTACTGACAAGGCAGATTTGTTGAAAGATTTAGCTAATCGTACTTTATCTACTGTAGGTGCATAAGGCGATCGCATCCTTTTTTATCTGGTGATTTGAAACACCAACATCCTACTGACGCAGAGATCCCCCTAAATCCCCCTTAATAAGGGGGACTTTGAATTCCCCCCTTAAAAAAAAGGGGGGCTAGTTCGGATATAGGTTTCAGTCGTTCGGTGCGTAAGTTTTGTTGAGTTTTAAAATTGTTATATTTGAACTTTAAAGTTACAAATTATGGCGCTTTGAACCTTGAATTATGATTAATTTTTTTAATATAAATTAAAAAAATTAGCCATAAAATTGTTATTTTAACGAATCAATTGTTTTAATTCTCGTAATAAAGGTAACGATTTAGGCTCATTTTGAGGGTGTGTGAAGATGCCATGACTAGGACTCAAGAAAAGAGCCAATAAAAATAAACCTGAAACAACTAATACAATAGCTGGTCCCGATGGCAAGTTGAAAAAATAACTGAGATACATACCTGTAATGCTAGAAAATATCCCAATACCAGCACCTAAGAACATGACTTGATGGAGGCGTTTCACTAATAAATATGCTGTGGCTCCTGGTGTTATTAGTAGAGATAAAACTAAGATAACTCCTACAGCTTTCATGCTGGCAACAATCGTTAGGGCAATTAAAACCATTAGCCCGAAATTTAGTAGATTTACTGGTAAACCAGCAGCTTCAGCGCCTAATGGATCAAAGGTGTAAAATAGCAATTCTTTATACAGCATTACTACTACCAGTAATACAACTACGGCGATGATGGCTGTGTCGCGGACTTCATCAACGGTAACGCTGAGAATATTGCCGAATAAAAAGTGGTTGAGGTCTATTTTGTTATCTTTTTGAATAAGAGTAATTAAGGTGATGCCAAGGGCAAAGAAGGCAGAAAAGACAATGCCCATTGCAGCATCTTCTTTAATAGGCGATCGCGTTCTAATCCAAGCGATCGCCATTGTACTCAAAACACCAGCAATAAATGCTCCAACAAAAATATTAAACCCTAATATAAAAGCTACAGCTAACCCTGGTAAAACCGAGTGGCTAATTGCATCTCCTAGTAAAGCTAACCGTTGCACCATTAAGTAACTACCGACAACAGCGCACAGTAAACCAACTAAAATGGCTATAATTAGCGATCGCTGCATAAAGCCATATTGCAACGGTTCAATTAATGCTTCTAACATTATTCTGTTTCTTCCTTGGCGTTCTTGGCGACTTGGCGGTTATTAAAAAAGCTTCTAAGCTGCCTCCCCAGAAAAGAACATAACTTTACCACCATAAGCTTGATACAAGTTTTCTTGACTAAGTACTTGTTGGCGAGAACCAGCAGCAATTAATTCTTTATTTAGCAATATTAAATCATCAAAATGCGTAATAGATTCGCCTAAATCGTGGTTGACGACTAAAACCGTTTTACCGCTATCAGTAAGTTCGTGAAAGATATCAAATATAATTGCTTGTGTTTTTTGGTCAATACCAGAAAAAGGCTCATCAAAGCAAAATATATCTGCCTGTTGAACTAACGCTTTAGCTAAGAATACACGCTGTTGTTGTCCGCCAGAAAGTTGTCCAATAGGGCGATCGCCGTAAGCACCCATACCAACTCGTTCTAGCGATTCTGCTGCTAACCGTTGAGAAACACTAGAAAAGCGACGAAACCAGCCTGTTTTTCTCACCCGCCCCATCATTACTACGTCCCAGACAGTAGCAGGATAACTCCAATCAATTTGCGATCGCTGTGGTACATACGCCACCTGATCCAACTGTTCTTCTAATGGTTTATCGTTATATAACACTTGACCACCACTAGCCGGAATTAACCCCAGCATTGCTTTGAGCAAAGTGCTTTTACCTGCACCATTCGGACCAATAATTCCAGTCAAGCGCCCTGGCTGAATTTCACAACTAATATCCCGCAAAGCCTCGACATTGCGGTATTGTACGCCTATATTGCTGATTTTAATGGTGTTAGCGGCAGTCATTGGGATATTTCTTATATCGCATACCATGCGCGTCCAATGAGTATCCGGTGAGAAAATGGCGGTGTTCATAACGGTGTTTTTATCTACCTTGTATAGAGCATAGTCTAAAAATGAAAGAATTATGAAAACATCTATAAAGGTACATAATACGGAAGATAGAGAAAAATGATTATTCAAACACCAAAGCGCAATTGCTTATTGCTAGTAGTTAGCTTACTCCTGGGACTAGGGTTGAATGCGTGTACCCAAAGTGATACCAACAGTAATAACCCAGGAAAACCAAGTGTTGTTGCAACCAGTACCATCATTGCTGACTTAACTGATGAGGTAGCGGGAGACGAAATTCAGCTAAAAGGCATCCTTAAACCAGGAACAGATCCCCACGTATATGAACCAGTACCAGCAGACTCTGTGGCGCTGGAGAAAGCAAACTTAATTCTCTATAACGGCTACAACCTGGAACCAGGACTAATTAAGCTGATGAATGCAGCAGGATTAAAAAGTTCAAAACTAGCAGTGGGAGAGGTAGCAAAGTCTCTAGAGTTGGAGAAAAAAGGAGAAAAAGTACCCGATCCTCATGTTTGGGGTGATGTTCAAAATGTCATTTTGATGGTTAACGCAATTCGTGATGCCTTAATTGAGTTATCACCGGAAGACAAGGATAAATTTACACAAAATGCTGCGAAGCTAATCAGTGAATTACAGCAGTTAGATACTTGGATTATTCAACAAATAAAT
Organism: uncultured cyanobacterium; assembly: GCA_963711165.1. GTDB lineage: Bacteria > Cyanobacteriota > Cyanobacteriia > Cyanobacteriales > PCC-9333 > Crinalium. The sequence goes on from CAVQDG010000017.1 coordinate 56,603, forward strand.
ACTATTCCTCCTGAAAAGCGCAAATTAGTAACAACACATGATGCTTTTCAATATTATGCCCGTGCGTATAGCATTCCTGTTGCTGGTACTTTAATTGGCATTAGTACCGAAGAACAACCCAGCGCCCAAACCGTCCAAAAATTAGTTGAATCTGTTAAATCAGTAGGTGTATCAGCTATTTTTGCAGAAACAACTATTAATCCAGCTTTAATTAAAACTGTAGCCCAAGAAGCAAACGTAAAATTAGCCCCAAAGCAATTATACTCTGATTCAATTGGTGCTTCTGGGAGTGATGGTGATTCTTATATTAAGATGATGGTTGCTAATACTCGTAGTATTGTGGAGTCTTTAGGTGGAAAATATACGCCGTTTTCACTTAAAAAGGAAGTAAACAAGTGAAAGGTTAGCTGGAAAACATATAGCAATTTTCAGTCAAGTGAGATACAAAGATTGAAAAATATTGTAGTGCGAGCATCTTGCTCGCTAGAGATTTCCAGCGAGCAAGATGTAGTGCTAACGCACAGCTTCGCTAACGCACTCCTGTACCTCATAAATATAAAAACTGCTATATCAGTGCCAAGTATTAGTAATTAAATTTTTATTTTGCAAACAAGAGTTAACACAGAGGTCTTAACCTGTGTTAACTATAATTAAAGCAAAGGTTGATTGAATAACAATATTTAGTTTGGCTAAAACTACAAACAGCTTGAAGTTATACTAGAATAGTGCTTATTAATATGAGTAGAATATAAAAATATATTATTTTTATGATAAATTCTAACCAACGTCCTATTGGAGTCGATTTGTTTGCTGGTGCTGGGGGTATGACTTTGGGTTTTGAACAAGCAGGCTTTGATGTCCTGGCTTCTGTGGAAATCGATCCCATACACTGTGCAACGCACAAATTTAACTTCCCATTTTGGTCAGTTTTGTGCCAAGATATTGCTTTTACTACAGGTAAAGATATTAGAAGTATATCTGCAATTGGAAATAAAGAAATTGATATTGTGTTTGGTGGTCCTCCTTGTCAGGGATTTTCATTAATGGGAAAACGGATGCTTGACGATCCTAGAAATTCCCTTGCATTTCATTTTATTCGGTTAATTGGAGAATTGCAGCCAAAATATTTTGTCTTGGAAAATGTGCGAGGTATGGCTATAGGAAAACATAAAAAGTTTATTGCAGAAATTATCGAAGAATTTCAAAAAATTGGCTACTTAACTAAGTCAGATTACCAAATTCTCAATGCGGCGGAGTATGGAGTTCCCCAAAACAGAGAAAGATTATTTTTAATCGGATGTCGTCAGGATATGCAACTACCAAAGTATCCTGATAAACTTACACGACCTGCAAAGCAGAAAAAACTTAGTTATACAAGCAATTTGCCATTAAGTCCGACAGTTTGGGATGCACTAAAAGACTTACCTTCAATAGAAAATTACCAAGAATTATTGACTAGGAATTGGGTATTGGCAGAGTTTGGCAAACCCAGCGAGTATGGTAGGCAATTACGTGGTCTTTGTGCTATAAATAATGACTATTCCTATCAACGCCAGCATGATTTACGCATACTGACATCAAGTTTAAGAACAGAGCATACTTTAGCATCAATGACTAGATTTGAATCTACGCCACATGGTAAAGCAGAACCAATCAGCCGTTTTCATAAACTCGATCCTGATGGAATTTGTAATACATTAAGAGCCGGAACTCCTAGTAATAGAGGAGCTTTTACATCTCCTAGACCAATTCACCCTTTTATACCAAGATGTATTACTGTGCGTGAAGCTGCACGTTTACATTCTTATCCTGACTGGTTTAGATTTCATGTAACAAAATGGCATGGATTTAGACAAATAGGAAATTCTGTTCCTCCTTTATTAGCTAAGGCAGTAGCGACAGAAATTATTAAGGCTTTGGGAGTAACTTTAATTCAGCCTAATAATAAGCAGCAACTAGGAGAAGAAAAGTTACTACAACTAAATATGTCCCAAGCCTCTCAAATATATAATGTAGATCCGCACGTTATTGAGCCGAGAATGAGAAAAGAGAGAAAACAGGTGATACATGGCTAAAGCTAGAAAAACTATTGGAAGATATGATGCAATTATTGTGGAAATTTTTCAGAGACACTATCAGGAGGGTCTTAATAGTTTTGAATTTAGCCGTTCTGAGTTTGCTGAAGTTGCAACAGATCTTGGCATTGTTTTACCCAAAAATCTTGGCGACGTTCTTTATTCATTTCGTTTCCGTAAAGATTTACCATCAGCAATTTTAACAACTGCGTATCTAGGGCTATGGATGGATCATAGAACTAGCTGGATACGGTAATTATAGGTTTAGGCTTAGTCAAATTAATCGTATTATTCCTAATCCTAATCTTAAACAAATTAAAATTCCTGATTCTACCCCTGAAATTATAGTGAAATACGCAATGAGTGATGAACAAGCTCTTTTAGCCAAAGTTCGTTACAACCGTCTGATAGATATATTTTTGGGTATCACTACTTATTCTTTACAAAACCATTTACGAACAACTGTTACTAATATTGGACAAATTGAAATAGATGAAATTTATGTTGGTATTAATCGTAATGGAACACAGTTTGTGGTTCCAGTTCAGGCAAAAACTGGATCTGATCAATTAGGAGTAGTTCAGACAAGGCAAGATCTCGCCTGTTGTCGGGAAAAGTTTCCCCAATTAATTTGTCGCCCTATTTCAGCCCAATTTATGGCAAATAATGCGATCGCACTGTTTGAATTGACTTTAGAGGATGATGATATCAAAGTTGTCGAAGAAAAACATTATCGACTGGTTCCCGCAGCAGAAATTAGCAGCGAAGAATTACTTAATTATCAATTGCGTGAATAAAAACTGCGATCGCCCTTTTCTCCCTCCTCTCTCGCACTATTGATTCCCAAAAGCACTAAGCTTAAAGTATTGTGATTTTTTGTAAAATTAAGTAATAGAAGAGTGGTGAGTAAAAGCAATGGCGACAAATTTGCCAGATATTGATATTGCTCCCTTCATAGATCATGCTCTGCTCAACCCCACCGCTACCCCGGAGCAAGTAGAGAAATGGTGTGCAGATGCAGATAGGTTTCAGTTTGCGGCGGTGTGCATATATCCTGCTTACGTCCGACAAGCTGCCAATCTTCTCTATAACAAGAAACCCAAAGTTTGTACAGTAATTGGTTTTCCTAGTGGGGCGACAACATCAGCAACTAAGCTGTATGAAGCCCAAGAAGCCGTCGATAATGGAGCCACAGAATTAGATGTGGTAATTAACCTTGGTTGGTTGAAAGCTGGGAAAACTACGGAATTTCACCGAGAAATAGCGGAGATTTGCGATCGCACAGGTATAACTGTCAAAGCAATCCTAGAAACAGCCCTATTGACAGATGCAGAAAAACAACTAGCCGCAGAAATATTAATGGATGCTGGCGTTGCCTATTTAAAAACCAGTACAGGTTTTTATGGAGGTGCCACTGTTGAAGATGTCCGCTTCCTTGCTGAAATTACTAAGCAGCAAATTGGGATTAAAGCATCGGGAGGAATTCGTACTTGTAATGAAGCAATTGATCTGCTAGTTGCAGGTGCAACAAGACTAGGGACATCTCGTGGTGTTGAATTGCTTAGGGAGCGCGATAATCTGGAAAAAGAAGTTAAAAGCTAGAAATCGCTAACCATCTGTGAGGACTCACCCCTAATGCCCTATGAGTAGAACTTATAAAGTTACTGGAATCAATCTCAAAGGTATGCCACTGGGTGAGGCTGATCGATTGCTGACGATTTTAACCCAAGAGTTGGGTCTAATCCGAGTAGTAGCACCAGGCGCACGTAAACACAATTCCAAGTTGGGTGGTAGAAGTGGGCTGTTTGTTGTCAATGAGTTACTAATCGCTAAAGGGCGATCGCTTGATAAAATTACCCAAGCAGAAACTATAGAATCTTACCCAGGTTTAAGCAAAGACTTGGGGAAACTAGCCGCTAGTCAGTACTTAGCAGAAATTGTTGTGTCTCAAGCATTAAGTGAGCAACCACAAGCAGAACTTTATGCGGTGTTAAATGAACATCTGCGACGGATAGAACAGTTCCCTAGCAAGACCTCAGCATCTCTATTACCTTACTTGTGCCACGGTGTTTTTCACCTACTAGCCTTGGCAGGTATTGCC
>CAVQDG010000018.1:0-8925 GCA_963711165.1 uncultured cyanobacterium
ATTAGGAAATCCTACCTCGTTTCATTTAGTAGAAATTGGCGCAGGACAAGGTTTAATAGCGACTGATATCTTGCGCTACCTGTATCAACATCATCCCAACTTTTTTAAATCTATAGAATACATCATTGTTGAAAAAGCAGCAGCAATGATTGCTCAACAACAGCAGTTTTTACAAAGAGCATTACCTGATTTAGAATTACCTGTAAAATGGTCTAATTTTGAGAAAATTTCAGATAATTCGATAGTTGGTTGCTGTTTTTCTAATGAATTAGTAGACGCTTTACCCGTACATCAAATTGCGCTGGAAAAAGGACAGCTACGGGAAATTTATGTAACCACGCCCTCCTTTGATAAAAGTGAGGAAGCCAGAGGAGGTAGTGAATTTGTAGAGGTGACAGATGAACTTTCGACACCGCAACTATCTGAGTATTTTGAGTTAGTAGGAATTGATTTATCTAGCGATAATTATCAGGATGGATACCGTACTGAGGTAAATTTAGCTGCTTTAGACTGGATAAAAACAATATCAAATAAGTTAAAGCAGGGTTATTTACTAACAATTGACTACGGGTACACAGCAACTCGCTATTACAACCCTCAACGTTATCAGGGAACGTTGCAATGTTACTATCAACACGCCCATCATAATGACCCCTATATCAATATTGGATATCAAGATATTACCGCCCATGTAGACTTTACCGCCTTGGAAATTCAGGGGGAATTGTGTGGTTTACAAAAGATAGGTTTTACTCAGCAGGGGTTATTTTTAATGGCGTTAGGATTAGGCGATCGCATTTCCGCTATATCTACTAGCAGCGTTACTAATACTCAAGGTATCCAACAAGTATTACAGCGCCGTGATGCTTTACACCAACTAATTAATCCTATGGGGTTAGGAAAATTTGGCGTTTTAATTCAAAGTAAGGGGTTAACTGAAGAGCGGCAACGACAACTAAAAGGTTTGAGTATGCCTAGTATGTGATGAATGTGCGATACTTCTGTTATTGTCGCTATGCGATCGCCTTAACTGCTTAAATCGCTATATATCATCGGGATTAACCCCCAATTCTTGTAGTTTTGCTGCCAATCTTTCCGCATCTTCTTCTGGTGTACCAACTAACTGCCCATCTGAAGTAAAGAAACGTAACTTTTCCTGATAAATACCCAAATATAATCCTAGCTGCTGACTCCATAGCAAACCTTGAGGATTTGGTTCTATCGGTTGATATTGACCACTAATTAAACAAAAACCCGCCAATTCTAAAGTGTCAGGTTCAAACCAGAAATAATCAGGAGTGCGAAAAATATCCTGATAAATTTGTTTTTTCAAACCTCGATCTGTAGCAGCAGTTGATCGGGAAATAATTTCTACAATAACATTAGGATACTTGCCATCTTCTTGCCAGACAACCCAACTTTTACGCGATTTGCGCTCAGTTCCTAATACTACAAAAAAATCTGGACCTCGAAAGTCCTCAGATTTAAGCTGACGGGGACTATAATAAATAGTTAGATTACCACTAGCAAAGTAATCATTACGCTTGCGCCACAGCCAATCAAGACACTTGATTAGCAAAATCATTTGTCGCAGATGTATGTCAGTTTCCAAGGGTGGTTCGTCACTATATAGGTCGCCAGGTGGGAAGATAATATCTTCTGTTGTTTCTGGTAATATTGTTGCATCTTTCGCCAGAGACATAATTTTTCCAGCTTGGGGATAGAGCTTAATTGTTTATAGTGTAACTAAAGTGGTTAGTGCGATCGCTCCCGCGACGACACTCTTGAGTATCGTATCCTAAAAAATGTCATTTCTTAATCTTCTTTCTCTCCCTCCCTGTCAACAGGTTAGCCTCAAGTTAATATAGTTAAAAGTAAATCTGTTGGCTGCACTTTCAGATAATTAGGGAAAAATACTTACAGTGGAAACAACAACAATAGACTGTGCCGTAGCTTGCGTTAATGGCTGCGTTTTAGGCGATCAATGTCCTAAGCTGGAATATGTCAGCGAAGCATCCAAATTTATGCAAGAAACTTCCTTAGATAAAATGCACGAAATTGCTGAGGAAGCTAGAAGGAAGAAACTTATGGAACCGCCCAAGTGGGTTATTCCTGATTTTCCTTAATTAAAATAACAATTTGTAATTTCATCAGTAGTGCGGGCATCTTGCCCGCATACCATTATCCATAAATTTTAATATTATATATAGCAACTGCCAAGGGGATTAGGACAAATTGTAGGGGCGGGTTCGCTATTCTGATAAATGCACCCAACCTAAATATATATAAACCCGCCCCCCACGACTATACGGAAAGGCATTTTTGATCATCGCTGTAGCGCAGTTGGCGAGTAACAGAAAAAATATTAGTGTTGTAGAGTGGATAACGCTTCATCATGCAACCTGCTTCCCAAAATTAAGATTCAATCAATCTTATCAGACGTTCTGGATTCCAAATTTCCTCGGCAATTTCCTGATAAAGCTTCTGCCGTGCCTCCAAATCTGCCTTTTTAAATTCCTCATGCGGCTGGAAAGGTAAATTACTCCGTTTCTTATATGCCAAAAACTCTGGGTTATGGTCGTAACATTGAGGATTCAGAGATTTAGCTAAAGGATTCTGACCGTAATAATAAGGCAATTTTTCAGTGTAAGGCAAATCACCATAACTAGCGTTAAAAGACCTTGGTAGCAATAACAAACCCCCAATGCGGTTGCGATACTCGAAAAAATCTTCCTTACTAGAAAACTCATCGGAATGACGTTCAAACTTATTTGCCCAAATATGCTCTATGTCGTAGCGATTCTTCCCGCGAAATCTATATTCCTTATAATGCGAATCCAGCCCCGATTGCCTTTCCACATGGTCTGTGATTCGGGCGAGAAACTGTTTAATAGCATTGTGGTTTTGGTGAGACAATCGCAGTCTTTCATTAGAAGCAAATACTTCTTCTTGTGCCACTAACTTTTGAAGCAAAATAACCGCGAGTTCGGTAGGGCTTTTTCCCTGAATATCCCGCATAACTACAAACATGGCATACTGCATCGTGTCGTAAGTAATGTTCTGGAAGTTCCATAACCTACGGGCAAGCAGAATATCGAGAAAACTTGCCACTAAGCGAATTTTCCGATTAACAACTTGGGGGTCATCATCAGGATTTAGAGGTGCAAGTAGTAAAGGATATTGCAGAGTAAAATTATGCTGGGCATTATAAAAAACTTCTTCTAACCCTGCTGTCAAAGATATTGATGCTTTTCGCAACTGAAGATACTGACGGGTATAAAAGGTAAAATCTCGCTCAATAAACCGCACAAATTCAGCACTATTATTGAGTCCAATTTTCTCCCGATAGTCGCGTACCCACCGATGAAACTCAGTACCGATGCGGTCAAAGTCACCAGGAACAGCATCTTTTTTACGTTCCCGAATTGTTTGGGCGTACTGACTGCGAAGCCAAGTCTTAATTGCATCAGCTTCTTCTTCTTTGCCCAATTCCACCAAAGCATTTACTCGTTGTTTCCAAAGCTGATTTATTTGTTCCCTCTTGGCTTCATCGTTGATATTTGCCACCAAAAATCCCTTAAGCATATCTGTTGGTGTCAGCGATAGCCCTCGGTCGTTCATTGTTTCAAAAATAATATAAGCATCCTCATCCGAGTAAGCTGTAATTTCAACGATATTAACGTTCTCTATTAGCCAATCAATAAAATAGGGTAAAGCATCGCCTGTTAAATCTTCTGGAAAATTTTCTTTAATATCTTGATAACGAGCAATAATATTCTTAACTGATTCGGGTTTTTCTGTATCATCAAAAGGAATTTGGTTAAAGAGTGCTTCCATACAAGAATTGCGCTCTTCAACATCCAGGTTAAAGGATTTTTTAGAAAATTTTTGTGAAAATATTAAATCGTCAATTTTAACTTGTTCGGAGTGTTCTTTTTGTAGGTTATGTAGAAAAATAAGCAGTAGAGATAAAGTAGTCAGCCTTTGCTGTCCATCAATAATAAATTTCTTACTTTCCTTATGGCTAATAATAATTGAACCTAAGAAGTAATGCCCATAGTTCTCAACTGCTTGCCGTTCGTGGGTTGGATCAAAATCATATAAAAACTTACCTGTTATATCTTGTAAAAGCTCTTGAATTTGTTTAGTTTCCCATTTGTACTCCCTTTGGTAATAGTCAATAGAGTATTTATTTCCGCTTAAAAGTTGACGAATTGTTTTAGCATCTCCCAGAATCTCTTTCATTACGCTATTTTTTCACCTGCAACAATTTTATATAGTATACCTTCTGTTTCGGATAGAGCTTAAGGGTAGAAAAAATAAATTTATATTTTACTCTGGAAAAAATTATGATGATAAAATTTCTGTTAAGTTATATGGGCAAGTTTCAGGAAATAAAGATAATCCGGTTTCTCTTTCTGCGATCAGGGCAGCTAGAGAATAAACTTTTTCTATAAATTCGGAAAGATTCGATTGTAGACTAGGGTTTTCTTGCAGCAGTTTTTCTAAGCATAAAAGTCATGATCATGGGTAGCTGAGTTCATAAATTATTCTAAATTAGGAACAGGGGTTCTCGTTCCTATAATCGAGCTTAGTAACGAGCATTTTCCTTCAATGCTTTAATCAATTTTTAGTAGGAGCGCATCAAATTTTTGCTTCTCTCCTGTCTAAGATTATTTTGCCTATTCCAAACAGAGAAGGGTTCCAGCCTTCCAAAAGCTAGAACCCTTACTCTGTATTTAATGCGGATGAAAGGACTTGAACCTTCACTCCTCTCGGAACTAGAACCTAAATCTAGCGCGTCTGCCAATTCCGCCACATCCGCAAATATTTCTTTACTATCATAGCAAAACTTTTACGATTATGGCAAGTACTATGAGCTTAATTTTCTAAATTTATCAGGACTTACGCAAAGATCAGAACTAGCACCCCTTAAAAAAGCAGGGAAATTCAAAGTCCCCCTTTTTAAGGGGGATTTAGGGGGATCTACATTTCAGGCTTTAGGTGCATAAGTCCTGTTTATTTTTAAACCCAATTTAACCAAGCAGTGATGTTTCTCTCAGGCTATATATAGTGGGGCATCTTGCCCGTAAACCCACGAATACCTAAATTAATAGTTGAATACACTGAACAAGAATTACATCCATCTTCTTTGGTAATTAGAATGCTGGTGGTTTTTCTGGAGGAGGTAACTGCTGGGCTGGACGAGCAGCAGGTCGCTCTTGGGAACGAACCAGTCCCCTAGAGACGTATGTATATCCCAAATAGGCAGGCACTATTAAAGTTAAAACTGCGGCTAACGTACCCAACCAATTAATAGTTGTCCAAGTGGGACCATAGAATGAACGGTAAGGATCGAAAGACAGGAATTCTGGATTAACAATCTCACGTAGGGCAACTGGTCGCTTAAACCGCGCCCGCCGATCATCAAGTTTTTCCAGTAAAATCCAACCAGCAGATCTTTCTTCTTCACATAGCTGCTGAAAAATTCTCGGATCGCGGAATAAATCTCTTTTAGCTCGCACAATCTTAAATTCCCAGCCCATTAAGCGCGGATCTGGGTTTTTAGCAGGCTCGATCGCGGAACTATTGTTTTGTATTTCTAGTGGTTGGTGTACTATAGCAAGCTCTTCTTTTGATTCAAAGCTAGTCAAGATGTCCTCCTCCTCCTCCCATTCATTTTGTTTACGAATATTTTGCTGTCGCCAGTATAGCCAGCCACTTACGGAAAGCGTCTGTAGACCCAGACTCCCCACTAAGACGCTGCCAATTATGACTTCAAGCATATTTTTATTGCTATATCAATAACAAACTTAATAAATTTTTTGAAAACAGTGGTAAATCGCAGAGCAATAATCCTGCTAAAAACGCTACCTATAGTGGGCGGAATCCTCTGAGGATATCCCAGGTAAGTTAGTACAAAATGCTTTGTAATTACCATGAAAAAGCTGACTACTAATACCTGATTGCTAACTGCTTTTATCTGGGTAGAAGTGGTAAATAACCTTCAAGCATACAATCTGAACCCACTGGTCGCCATTTAACTCTTTCTAGAGTTATAGCATCAGTCATCATTGCCAATCCCAAATCTCCCACAGGTGATGGTGCTGTTTTGCCGCCAACTATTTTAGGAGCAATAAAAGCCAGCACTTTTTGAACAGCGTTTTGTGCGATCGCACTAGCTGCTAATGTACCCCCACATTCCCATAATACAGACAGCAAGTTTCGCTGATACAAATATTCCATTACTTTTGTAGGAGTTAACGGCGTTAACTCTACCACTTCAACATTCTTTTTCAACAATATTTGCTGAAAATCTGGAGAGGAATTTGCTTGGGTTAATACCAGCGTTGGTGCATCTGTTGTTTCCCAGAGATATGCGTCTATTGGTAAGTCTAAATTTCGGCTCATCACTACCCGCAAGGGATTATGAGTATATGTCTGATGGCTAGTCAACCTGGGATTGTCTAAGCGTACTGTATTGCCACCAACAATTACAGCATCACAAGATGCACGTAACTGATGCACTGTATGACGCGCATCAGGGCTACTAATCCAAGCACTGTGTCCTGTTGTAGTCGCAATCTTACCATCTAGGGTCATGGCATATTTTAAAATTCCAAAGGGGCGCTGGTAGAGAATTCGATGAATAAAAGCTTCATTTAGTTGGCGACAAGCTTCTTCTTCTACGCCTACTAATACTTCAATCCCAGCCTGCTGTAATCTCGCTATACCTCCACCCGATACACGGGGATCGGGATCAACCATGCCTACCACTACCTTAGCCACCCTAGCCGCAACTAACGCTTCCGAACAGGGTGGTGTCCGTCCATAGTGATTGCAAGGCTCTAGATTGACATATATAGTTGCCCCAACAGCTAGATCACCCGCTTCTCGCAAAGCGAATACTTCTGCATGGGGATTACCCGCACCTGGATGAAATCCTTCGCCAATAATTTGCCCATCTTTAACAATTACAGCACCTACTAAGGGATTAGGTGCTGTTCGCCCCAAAGCGCGACGAGCAAGTTCAATACATCGCTGCATCATTGCTCGATCTAATGGTGTTCCTAAAAAAGACGCGGATAAAACTTGGGAAGAATCGGTTTGAGCGTCTAAGGGAGAGTTTTCCATAAACTTACTGTTGTTGCTGCCTACCCTGTAATTAGTAATTAGTCATTAAGTTATGATCTATGTATATAAGTAGTTGCCAAGGTTTGGGGGATATACTTCTATTTTATATATGTTTTTCTAATCAATAGAAGGGACTCAAGTACATGACAACTTATGTTTTTATTGATAATGTAAAGAAATGTATCAAAGAGCAAATTTGAGTAACTTTTGATGACAGAAACGACAACCTCAAAATTACAATCACCTTTTTATCGGTGTCGAGATTACCCGCATAGGTCAGGGATGACGGTGTTCTGTGACTTTGACGGTCCGATAGTTAATGTCTCGGAACGATACTACAGCACCTATCAGATCGCACTAGCTGATCTAGTGGCATCATATCAAGCTCAAGGTATAATCCTGCCCATCCAAGAACTGAGTAAACAGCAGTTTTGGGAAATGAAGCAAGATCGAGTTCCCGATGTGGAAATTGCCATGCGTTCTGGTTTGCAGGGGGAACAGATTGATTCTTTTTTAAGGAATGTTTGTGAAATTGTCAATCAGCCTACTTTATTAAATAAAGATCAGATGCAGCCTGGAGTGAGTTGGGCATTGGCACTGCTGCATTCTCAGGGAGTTAAATTAGTATTAGTGACATTGCGCGATCGCACTGAAGCTACACAGATATTAATAAATTACGGTTTGGCACGTTTATTTAGTGGTATTTACGGTACTGACGATAGCCAGATAGCTTATCAAAACAACTCTGAAGCAAAAACACAACTTTTGTCACAAGCAATTAAGGAACAATCTCCCCGATCAAGTTGGATGGTTGGAGATACCGAAGCTGATATATTGGCAGGACAAGCATTAGGAATTCCAACAATTGCAGTTACCTGTGGGATTCGTAGTTCCTATATGCTGAAAAAACTTCAACCTACTCGCATCCACAGCGACTTACTATCTGTAGCTCATTATTTACTTGGTATAACCCAGCTAGTTCGGGTTTAAGACTGCTGTAACAAGTTCATTTGTACCCACCAGCGATTGAGGGGATAGTAAACTACAGGAGCCCAGAGGCTACTAACAATAGCAGAGGCTAAAGCAATTAACTGATAGTCAGTCCAAATTTCCGCCCAATTGCGATCGCCCAGCAAAATATACTGTACTGCTGTAATTGTTTCACCTACAATAGCCATGCCAAAGACAATTAAAGCAATAGAAATAAAGTCTTCCTGAATAAATCTTTGTTTTTGAATCCTCGCGCTCAAGAATCCCACCAGCATTAAACTAATGGTATGGCTAGGATGAGGAGATGTCATCCCATCTTGAATTAACCCTAATACTAACCCTGCAAATGCTCCTTGAACAGGCGATCGCTTAATACTCCAAGTAACAACCCAAATTAATAACCAATTAGGGCTAAATCCGAATATTTCCATCCCAGATAAGCGAGTTGGCAAAATCAATAAGCACAAAATCACAGAAAAAACAATCACAAAGCCGTTGAGAATTTGCCGAGTCCGTAGTGATAATTTAGAAATTTTGATCAAAACAGTAAACAGTAAACAGTAAACAGTAAACAGTAAACAGTAAACAGCCTTCAGGTTAGTTTATTTCAACCCAGCTACTTAATCTCTAATTTCTGATTGTGGTTTAGGATAAACAATTACCCACTCCAGAAAACTCATTGGTGCTGTCAGTTCAATCACTGCTTCAGGAGCGGGGTTTTTACTTAAATTTAAAGACTCTATACGTCCGACGGGTAAGCCTGGGGTAAACAGTTGGCTCACAGATGAAGTGGCAACAAAA
>CAVQDG010000019.1:0-11448 GCA_963711165.1 uncultured cyanobacterium
AGCAATTAGCAGTTAGCTTTTAGCAATTAGCTTTTCTTAAATGCTTTGCTAGCAAGGGTTTTAGCCATAAAAAATGCTCATAGCGCCTATTTAGGTTGCTATAATTACGCTTAATCGAAACAAGAATGTAGAGACGCGCCATGGCGCGTCTCTACAATAACGCACCTGATAATTTACTGGAGATGTCTAATATTGGTACTACTGGGCGTAACATAAGTATAGGGATATGTGTCAAGCTGTCTTAAGGATTGTAGAGATGCGAAATTTCGCGTCTTGGTGGGAGTAAGGTTGCGGAGGACTAAATGGCAGTGAAGTTGCGCCGTCCGATTTTAGTAGGTGGTGTTGGGTTATCTTTGTCGCTGTGGCTGTTGCAAAGTTTGCATCACTCAATGGCTCAATTAGGTGAGTTTACAGTATTAGGCGCGATCGCACTTGGTGGTGGTTTCTGGTTTTTTCAAAAACGCACTTCCCCTCAAGTTGATATATCACCGATAACATCAACTATGGAACGGGAAACGGTAGAAAAAGCGATCGCGATCGCTGAAATAGCGATTACTTTATTAGAATCTGAAACAGAAAATCATCCCGAATATCTTCAATTAAGGCAACAAGTTGTCCAAGTAACAGCCGAGTTAGACAGAGAAGTTACACGCATAGCTGTTACAGGTGGTAAAAATGTCGGTAAAACAACTCTAGTAAAACTTCTAGAAAATAACTGCTTCCAAAACAAGCAACCAAGTTTCAGTGATACATCGGCATTATTTACAGCCAATGATTCTGATGTTATGACAAATCAGGTAGCGATCGCTAATGATTTAATCTTATTCCTCACTGTTGCGGATTTGACTGATCCAGAGTTTCAAACTCTGCAACAAATGGCTAAATCTCATCAAAAAATCATGCTGGTTTTTAATAAACAAGACCAGTATTTACCTGATGACAGATTAGTAATTTTGAATCAATTGCGACAACGGATGCAGGGTATATTAAATTTAGATGATGTAGTTGCGATCGCCACTGAACCAGGACTGGTAAAAGTGCGTCAACATCAGCCTGATGGTACATTACAAGAGTGGCTGGAAAAACCAGCAGCTAAAATCGCACCTTTGACGCAACAGCTAGAGCAAATATTATCCAACTCAGCACAACAACTAATTTTGGCTAGTGCTTACCGACAAGCGGTGAATTTGAAAACAGAAGTTAAAACTGTATTAAATCAAGTACGACGCGATCGCGCTCTACCTATAATTGAGCAATATCAGTGGATAGTTGCTGCTACAGCTTTAGCTAACCCAGTTCCCGCACTTGATTTATTAGCAACTGCCGCTATTAATGCCCAATTAATTATAGATTTGGGTGTTGTTTATCAACAAAAGTTCTCACTACAACAAGCTCAAACTATAGCAATCACAATGGGTAGTTTAATGGTTAAGCTGGGATTAGTCGAGCTTTCCACTCAAGCAGTGGGCGGTATCCTCAAAAGCAATGCTATTACTTTTGTTGCTGGTGGAGTAGTGCAGGGAGTTAGCGCGGCTTACCTGACCAGATTAGCAGGATTAAGTTTGATAGAATATTTCCAAGTTCAAGAAACTGCTACAACTACAGGCGGATTGTTTAATGTTGAACAATTGAGTGAAACCCTTAAACAAGTATTCCTAGAAAATCAACGGGTAGCTTTTTTGCAAGCATTTATCAAGCAAAGCGTAGCACGTTTGATGCCAGAATCAACCCAACCTGAAATTATAGTAGCTGAAACAGCAGCGCTTCCCTAAATTATAAACTAACGCCCATTGCATTTGTACATTTTTAATTGAGAGAAAAGTTATCAAACCCTATATCTCCTCCCTCCTCTCTCCTCCCTCCTCCCTCCTCCCTCCTCTCCCCTAATAAATGCTTGAAGCAACTGCGATTGTTTGGCATAATGGCAAACTAATTGAACGTGAACAAGCTGCACCTTCCATTGCCAGCCATTCTCTCCACTTAGGAATTGGTGTTTTTGATGGCATCATGGCTTATTGGAATAGTAATCATTATTACATTCATTGCTTAGATGCACATTTAGATCGTCTCCGCAATGGTGCGACACAAATGGGGCTAGAATTTTCTTGGTCAAATGCTGATTTAAAAACAGGCATATTATCACTTTTAGACCAATTACCTGCAACAAATTATTACATCAGACCAATTGTTTACCGTTCAGTACCACAACTAAACTTTGATGATTTGATGCCTGTTGATGTGACAATATTAGCAGTGACGATTGACCGTGATGTAAATAAATCTTTAACTTGCCACATTTCCCCTTATCAACGTATCTCAGGTAACGCCATTCCCTTAGCATGGAAAATCTGCGGAACTTATGTAAATAGTTATCTAGCTCGTCGTGCTGCACAAGCGGCTGGATTTAATGATGCCATTTTACTCGATCAACAAGGTCGAATTACTGAAGCAGCAGTAGCCAATATTTTTTTCATCCAAAAAGACAAATTAGTTACGCCTGCATTAACTCCCCATATCTTCCCTGGAATTACCCGTTTAACAATTATTGATATTGCTAAAAACCTCCAAATCCAGGTAGAGGAACGGGATATTAAACCTGCTGACCTAGAAAATTTTGACGGAGGCTTTCTAGCTGCTACTATGATGGAGTTAAAGCCACTCTCGACGATTCATCCTTATAAATATGATACGTCAGATCATCCCCTGTTTCGTAGCTGTTTAAAAGAATTTCAAGAAATCACACATCAATAATAACAATCGTAACATCCTAGACAATTGCGCGGAGCAATTGCCCTATGCTAGAATAGTTGTGTGTGATGAATAATCATCTTTGGTAATCTCTATAAAGATGGCAAATTCTTTGATTGTGAACAAGGCTGTTAAGTTGATTATAAAATTAAACTCACTTCTTAAGTAAAACTTAATCTTATAACAACCAGATGTAATCAGATAATTGTTATAACTCCATTAAATCCAACTTGCTCAAAATAAAATCAAACTACAAGATTAGATGTATCTATTTTTTGACTGGGGACGAAAAAAAACTATACAGCATTGAAAAAGGTAAGCGTAAATTTGTTTGCAATACCGCCATGCTAAGTTTTGTAGGATTATTTGATCAAAAGATACCTTCCATAACAGTAGAAGAGCTTGTTCAATCTCTTTACAGAAAATTTATCTGTCAAGATGGTTTCCTAACTAGCGATGAGAATCATTCTTATTATTTAGTTCAAAATTCTCAACAAAGATGGTTGACAAGAGTAGCGGCTAGACAATTCAAAATCCATTTAAACAATGTTACGGCTGTGATCAATTCTCATTTGAGATTAATTAGCGCTGGCTGAAGTTTTACGCTTTTTCCCTGACGTTGAAAATATTCTGTAATTACGGTCATAAAAAATGCTGGTAAGGATGCCAATAATGCAACAATTTACAGCAATTATTGAACGCGAAGGCAGTGGATATGTATCCCTGTGTCCCGAAATTGATATTGCTAGTCAAGGGTGTAATATTGAAGAAGCACGCAACAATTTAGTTGAAGCATTAGAACTATTTTTTGAAACTGCCGACCCTAAAGAAATACAGAATAGATTACACTCTGAAATTTTTATTACTCGTGTGGAAGTAAATATTGGGTAAACTGCGGGTACTGTCAGCAGCAGAAGCTTGTCAAATTTTAGCCAAACATGATTTTGTTCAAGTTCGGCGAAAAGGCAGCCATATTATTATGCAAAGAAAGCTATCATATACAACGCTGACAGTACCTATACCTGATTACCCAGAATTACGAATTGGTACATTGCAGTCAATCATTCGTCAATCTGGGTTAGCTCGTTATTTGTTTGAGCTTGAGCAATAACAATTAACAATTAACAATTAACAATTAACAATTAACAGCCTTGTTATTAGGGTTGCTTGTAAAAAAAAAGCTTGACAAAATACAGATTATGTCGTAGATATAATTGTTTTTGATAATTGTTGAAACAGTAAACAGTAAACAATTTACAGTAATCATGCGTATGGTGGGGGATTCAAACCCGCCCAACCATAGCGCTCCACAAAGATTTAAAATTTAGTTGGGGTCTTAAACCCAAGGATAAAGACACTCACTGTTTACTATTAACAGATAAGCTGTTTACTGATAATTGATTTCATCTCAATTTCATTTGTGAGTAACAAACTGAGTAATGGGTGCTGCTTCCATGCACAATTACGAAGTAAGCACTCTAGTCCCAAATAAACTGGAGTATTGAGATGGAATTATTAAAAAATTCGATTAAATTGGAGAGATTTAGCCCACAGCTTAGGTCATCTTTATCACCTGATGTGAGTCAAGCTGTTGGTATGGTACCAATCGTGAGATTAAATCGTTTAAGCGAGTTGTGCCAACAACATGATTTTTATCTGAAATTAGAATCTTGCAATCCTGGTGGCAGTATTAAGGAAAAAAATGCTGTTTATCTAATTAAAGATGCAGAAAAACGCGGGTTATTAACACCTGGAGGCACGATTGTAGAATCAAGTTCTGGTAATTTCGGCATTGGATTAGCCATGATTGGGGCGGCGCGTGGCTACCGAGTGGTGATTGTGGTAGATGCGAAAACGGCTCCCCCAATGCGACGGATGCTAGAAGCTTATGGTGCAGAACTTGTGGATGTTCCTCTCAGTGCTGCTGATGCTAATGGCTCAATGCAGGTAGCGCGGATGCAAAAAGCTAAAGAACTAGCAAGTCAAATTCCTGGGGCTTGGTATCCTTGCCAACATCAAAATCCGCGTAATACTGATGCCCATGAAATTTTTACAGCGCCGGAGATTGAGGCGGCTTTTGGTGGTGCGCCGGATGTGATTGTTGTTGGTGTTAGTACAGCCGGACAGTTGGGCGGTATTAGTCGTTATTTCAAACAGCGCTATCCAAAAACGCGGATTGTCGGTGTGGATGTAGCAGGTTCAGTGGTGTTTGGAACTCCTGCTCATCCCTATAAAATGACTGGTTTAGGTTTGTCGTTTGTACCACCAAATTTTGATCCAAAAGTGTTAGATGCTGCTTATTCGGTAAATGACAGACTGGCTTTTTCCGTTTGTCATGTTTTGGCTAGAAAAGAGGGATTGTTACTGGGAGGATCAACAGGGGCAATAGTCGCTGCGGCTCTGGCGTATGCCAGTAGAATTAGTAGCCATGAGCGTATACTAATGCTGAATCCAGATCGCGGCGATCGCTATTTGGAAACAGTCTATAACCGTACCTGGCTGCGCGAGCAAGGTATTAATCTGTTACAGGAGCCAGAATTGACAGAAACTATTAAATCATTGGCTCCAGTACCCAAACAGATGCTCATGTCAGCATAGGAGCGATGAAAATAGAAGTAGATAAGTCTAAAAAAGACAGCAAAATAACTTTATTATCTCTGTGGCGGCAGTTTCTCCCCTTGTCTGTCAGCGATGTGACGATGGCTTGTGGAGATCCTTTAATTACTACCACATTAGCGCATCTACCTTTGGCGCGTGTCAACTTGGCAGCAGTGGGTGTGGCGAAAGCGATCGCGATATTTTTTGAAAGCCCGATCATTATGATCTTACACGCTTCCAATGCCTTAGCAGCAACGAAGCGATCGCGCCAAGCATTATGGCGTTTCGCACTACTAGCAGGAGGTGGTTTAACCTTACTCTTAGCATTGTTGACAGTACCAATTATTTTTAGTGCGATCGGCAACCGTCTTTTAGGAGTACCGCCAGAGTTAAGCGAGACTGTGCGTTATGTGCTAATGCTGATGATTCTTTGGCCCTTAGCTATCAGTTGGCGGCGATATTTTCAAGGATTATTAATTTATAGTGGCTACCAAACTGCTGTTGCTAAAGCAGGTATTGGTCGTTTGGTGACTGTGGCAGTTGTGCTTGCTATTGGTTTTCTCAGTCAAATTTCTGGAGCATTACTAGCAGGAATTGCCTTGATTTCAGGAGCTTTAGTTGAAGCTATACTTGTCACCTTTGCAGCGAAAAATTTAGGCGCAAATCGTCTACCAGAGTTGACTGATTCTGCTAAATTACCTACAGATCTCAAGAGCGTCTGGCGGTTTTATTTCCCTCTTGCTACCTCTATGTTAATCGTTTGGGGAGGTAGAGCCATACTTATAGGAATTATCGCCCGCGCTACTGATGCAGATATCGCCTTAGCTGCTTGGCCTGCTGCTTGGGGCTTAGTGTTAGTAATTGCCAATGCTACCCGTATGGTACAACAAGTAATTATTAGAAATCGTGGTCAGGCAGAAGACCGCTTGTTACTATTATTTGCCCTGACTGTAGGGGCGCTTTGCTCACTGATACTGCTATTGGCGGGTACGACTACGTGGGGAAATCAGATTGTACAAAGCTTTGTGGGTCAAGATCAAGAACTTGTGGAGCGTGTGCGCCCTGTATTGTTGATCTGCTCCTCAATACCTTTATTGGTAGCTTTGCAGAATGCTACTCAAGGTTTTTTGGTGGGTGAAGGTCGTACTGGTGTTGTGAATCAAGCTACTACAGTAGGAACAGTAGTGCTATTGATTGGCGCTTTTTCGGGGGTACAATCTGGGATGAATGGTGCTATAGCTGCTGCTGTTGCTATGGTGGCTGCTTTAGTTACAGAACTTATTTGTTTAGCAGTTAATTTTAAAAGTTTGGTTGCCAAGTGACGAAGATTCTATTAGTCGAAGATGAGCCAGATTTAGGCGCTGCAATTAAGCGAACTTTGAACCAGGAAAAATATATTGTTGATTGGGTTCTAGATGGTACAGAAGCTTGGGATTATTTAGACAGCAAATGGACGCAGTACAATCTAGCTATTTTTGATTGGTTATTGCCAGGGTTATCAGGATTAGAGTTATGCAAGCGTCTACGTTCCCAAAATAACCCTATGCCTGTATTAATTCTCACAGCTAAAGACCAAATCGAAGATAAAGTAGAGGGTTTAGATGCTGGTGCAGATGATTATTTAGTAAAACCATTTAAGATGGCGGAATTGCTGGCGCGGTTGCGATCTTTGCAAAGGCGATCGCCCCAACTGCAACCGCAACAGTTAACTATTGATTCCTTTACTCTTGATTACAATTCTCGCACTATTAGTTATCAAAATCAGATTAGTGATGCGAAGGTAATTCCTTTAACAACTAAGGAATTTCAACTTTTAGAATATTTTATGAAGCATCCCCACCAAATAGTTACTTCTGACCAAATTCGTAACCAACTATGGGAAGTTGGTTCTGAACCAATTAGTAACGTAGTAGCAGCACAAATGCGCTTACTAAGACGCAAATTAGCTGATTTAAATTACGATAATTTAATTGCAACTGTTCATGGTGTTGGATATCGCTTTAATCCAACAATTAACAATTAACAATTAACAATTAACAATTAACAATTAACAATTAACAATTAACAATTAACAATTAACAATTAACAATTAACAATTATAGCAGTAGCCAGGGAGGTTAGGGCATTTAAGGGTTCTGAAACCCTTGGGAATCAAAGCTTTTAAAAAGCTGAAGGCTGATAGCTGACGGCTGACTGCTATAACAATGACTAATAATAAACTGCTAGTTGCTAACTGAAGATGAATCAGAATAAGTTATTTTATCTTACCCGTCTGCGTTTGGCTTTGTGGTATGCAGGTGTAATGGGGGTGATTTTAAGCTTATGTGGTATTGGTGTTTATGAGGCGATCGCTCATGCTCATTGGGTAGCTATAGACCAAGAACTTAAGTCAGTTGCCGGAACAATACATGATAGCTTAGAACTGAAGCTCAAGCAACCTGGGAAAATCGAACCAGTCGTTAAACAGTTTTTACCCGATATTTGTTTAGTAAATAAAAGTTGCTCACCAAAGCAAATATCATCACCGCGTCATATTTTAGGGACAACACATCAAGGAATTTACTACATCCGTTTATTCGATAATTCAGGAAGTTTAATTGCTATAGCTGGTATTAATCCCTCTGGGCTATCGCCAATCTTTAAAAACCAACTTTGGCAAACTCAAAAAGATGATCTTGGCAATCGCTATCAACAAATTTCTTTGTCACTACATACCCAAGATAATCGGAATTGGGGATACTTACAACTAGGGCGAAGTCTTTCCGATTTTGATAATTATCTCGCCGATGTGAGATGGGTTTTATTAATAGGATTGCCGATATCAATGGGGTTCATTGCTGTTTCTAGCTGGTGGTTATCTAGATTAGCGATGCAACCAATTTACGCATCATATCAACAAATAAAACATTTTACCGCAGATGTGGCGCATGAACTGCGTACTCCTTTAGCTGCTACACAAGCAACTGTAGAGTCAGTATTAAGAATGCCGGAAATATCTGCCAAAGAAGCACAAGATATTTTACAAACAATAGAACGTCAAAATCGGCGATTAATTCAGTTAGTTAACGATTTATTATTATTAGCTAATTTAGAAAAGCAATCGGTACCAGCACAACGTCAAGTTTGTTGTTTAAATGATATAATTAGCGATTTAGTAGAGGAATTAGAAGCATTAGCGATCGCCGCGAAGCTAACCTTAACTTCTGAGATCCGAGTCGAGCAGCCATTATATGTTGTTGGAGATCAAGAACAGCTTTATCGCTGTTGTTCTAACTTAATTATTAATGCAATTCAATATACACCAGCAACAGGCAAAATTTGTGTCATTTTAGATTGTAGTAATCATCATGCTTTGATTCATGTTACTGATACAGGTGTTGGCATTGCGCCTCAAGATATTACACGAATTTTTGAGCGTTTTTATCGAGTACAGAGCGATCGCTCACGACATACAGGCGGATCTGGATTAGGATTAGCTATAGCCAATGCGATCGCGCAAGCACATCACGGCAGCTTACAGGTACAAAGTGAATTAGGTAAAGGCAGCACTTTTACAATTCAATTGCCTTTGAGCGTTAATTAGGGGGGAGGAGAGAGGGGAGAGGGGGGAGGAGTAAGGAGAAATTTTTAGGCTGTGGTTCGGGATTAAAATTTATAGTTGTCTTTTCCATAACCCAAAAGTTAGAGAATTAACCACAGATATCCACAGATAAACACAGATGGACACAGATGTAATACTTAGACTTATTGCAAAAGCCATTAAGTTGTTTTTAGAACGCAGATAAAAGCAGATAAACGCAGATGATTTATGAAAGTTATTGACTTATGTAATAAATCTATTGATTTTTGCTCTTAAACGATGATGAGATTTTCCTCACCCCTCCCTTCCCCCTCTCTCCTCTCTCCTCCCCCCTCCCTCAAAAACAGTGGCTACTAATCAACAAGAATCTCACTTAAATCGCGCTCGTGCTAGTCTACGACAAACTATGTCGTGGTATTCTCATCGTGGTAACAATCAACAACCACCCTCAAACTCAGAAGTGCAAGCAGCAGTAAGAAATGAGTTAGAGGTTTTGAGCAATACTTTAGAAAAACTAGATCAAGGCGTAATTTGTATTGCTGCTTTTGGTTTAGTAAGTCGTGGCAAGTCAGCAGTACTTAACGCTTTAATTGGGCAAAAAATCCTGCAAACTGGTCCTTTAAATGGCGTTACTCAATGGGCTAAATCTGTACGATGGACACCGCCCGTTACTAACGACAAAGAAAGTAAAGTACAAATAGAATTTATTGATACACCTGGATTAGATGAAATTAATGGGCAAGCGCGGGGTGAGATAGCTATTCAGGTAGCACGCCAAGCTGACTTAATTTTGTTTGTCATTTCTGGTGATATCACGCGCACCGAGTATCAGGCATTGTGTGAATTACGACAATCACAAAAACCGCTTATTTTAGTATTTAATAAGATAGATCTTTATCCAGAGCAAGATCGACAAACAATTTACCAACAATTACAAAATCTTGGGGTTAATACTGCTACGGGAAAACGCCTTGAACAATTATTATCTAAAGATGAAATTGTGATGGTAGCGGCTGAACCTGCACCGATGGAAGTGCGGGTAGAATGGCAAGATGGGCGGGTTACTTACGAATGGGAGAAACCTGAACCTCAGATAGATGAATTAAGGCAGAAAATTCTGAATTTACTTAATAAAGAAGGGCGATCGCTCTTAGCATTAAATGCTTTAGTACAAGCTAGAGAAGCTGAAGCTAATATTGCAAGCAAAACAGTAGATGTACTTTCGGCTGAAGCAGACGATTTAATTTGGCGTTATGCTCAATACAAAGCATTAGCAGTTGCCTTAAATCCCATTGCAGTTTTAGATGTTTTAGGGGGAACTATTACAGATTTAGCTTTAATTCGCTCTCTAGCTAAATTATATAATTTGCCGATAACTGGATATGAAGCTGGAAAGTTATTGAAAACAATTTTATTCAGTGGGGGAGGGTTACTACTAGGTGAATTAGGTAGCAGTTTGTTTTTAGGAATAGGTAAAAGCGCATCTGCACTTACGACAGGTGAGAATCCTAGTAATATTTTTACTTATGGAAGTACTGCGATCGCACAAGGTGGTATCGCTGGTTACGGTGCTTATGCAGTTGGAAAAGCAGCCAAAGCTTATTTAGAACAAGGCGCTACTTGGGGACAATTGGGTGCAAATACTGTAATTACAGAAATTCTTAGTCAAGTAGAATCAAATACAATCCTTTATCGCTTACGCCAAGAATTGCAACAAAAACTCAATTTATAGCATTCAGCTTTCAGCAGTCAGCAGTCAGCTATTACTGAAAAACATCTGCGTTTATCTGCGTTTATCTGCGGTAAAAAAATCTTATCACTTACAGGACTTACGCAGTTACTCCACATATAGTGGGTAGGGTGCGATCTTCAAAGCGTAACGCACCCTACAGTACTTAGGCTTTGCGTAAGTACTGACTTATTTAATTCCTGACAAGCCTTATTAGTAACTTGTTTAATTATCTCTAAATCAGGCTGTAGTATTTCACTATCCATACCCAGCCATAATAAATATTCAATATTACCAGCAGGTCCCGTAATTGGCGACCAACTTAAACCGCGATATTGCCATCCTAATTGTTGCGCGGATTGTAAAACTTGTGCGATCGCATCTGCATGATCTTTAGGATCTCTTACCACACCTTTCTTCCCCACCCGCGCTTTTCCCACTTCAAATTGTGGCTTCACCAACAAAACTGCCTCACGAGGCGCTTGTAGTAATTCCCACAAAGCAGGTAAAACCTTTGTTAAAGAAATAAACGATACATCTACCACTCCCAAATCAGGAATAATATCACCATCACCATATAAATCCGATAATTTGAGATAACGAAAATTAGTTCTTTCCCTTAACACAACTCGCGGATCATTTCGCAAACGCCAATCAACTTGCCCATAACCAACATCAACGCCATAAACCTTACTTGCGCCAGCTTGTAATAAACAATCAGTAAAACCGCCCGTAGAAATCCCCCCATCTAAACAAATGCGTCCTTCTACAGAAATAGCAAACAATTCCAAAG
>CAVQDG010000020.1:0-8892 GCA_963711165.1 uncultured cyanobacterium
ATCCTAGAGTTAGTAACTCGTCCATTGCGTCGGAATAACAACCTGAAAGATTTAGGTTGGAGTAACTTGGTGAAGGCAGAAGCCAAGGTTTAACCTCACTATCTACCCCTTTCCTTGTACGGAGAGGGGAGTAAGAATTAAATTATAGATGTAAGAGCGATCCAGTGCGATCGCTCTCATTTTTTATAAAAAGCTCTTTAATAGAGTAGGAATGGCGTTTTTAGTAATCTTAATAAGATTAAGATCTACCAACGAGTTGATAAATAACAGGTCGATATTTCGGCTGAGGGATTGGTTTACCTTCAGCAGCAGCAACTAAGAGCCATAATTGTTTAGCAATCAATACCTCATGTAGTGCTTCTTCTGGAGTTTCACCAGCAGCAGAACAATATTTAAGATCGGGGATATCAGCAATATAACTTTGATCTTCTTCACTGTAAAAAATGTTAATGTGATAGTCTTTCATGCTTATTCTTCCTCTTCTAAGCTGAGATTATACTGTTCAATTAAAGATAAAAACTGACGTACTTGATAAGTTGGTACTTGACCTTTTCTATTCTGAATATTAATAATTTCTGGAATATCTGCACGATTATAGATGTGATGGCTACCACTGACTCTCGCTAAGGTAAAGCCAAAAGCTTTAATAAGTGTTTCCATTTCATTAAACTGGACATTTTTAGAACCAGCTATAATTTTTTCTAGGAGCTTGCGCTTTTTCATAAATCATTTGCTATCCCCTGACTCATCTTAATATTCCTGATCCGCAGTCCGTAGGCGATCGCATATTACTCACAACTCAAGCTACGCTATAAATAAATCAGCTACGGCTGTTGCCATAAAATTATGACAGTATTTACCCTAACCTTACCAGATACTTTTACGCTGACAGATGAGCAATTTTTTGAGCTTTGTCAGAATAACCGCGATTATCAATTTGAGCGCACAGCATCAGGAGAATTGCTGATTATGCCACCCACAGGTAGCGAAACTGGCAGACGCAATATTAAAATAACTGCTCAATTAGAAAATTGGAGTTCTCAAAATAATCTTGGAGTTGCCTTTGACTCTTCAACAGGCTTTAAATTACCTAATGGTGCAGATCGTTCACCTGATGCGTCTTGGGTGAAACTGGAAAGATGGGAAGCTTTAACCCCTGAACAACAAGCAAGATTTGCTCCCTTATGTCCTGATTTTGTAGTGGAATTGTGTTCTCCTAGTGATTCGATAGAAAAAGTACGTGCAAAGATGAGGGAATATATCGAGAACGGTGCTAAATTGGGATGGATGCTTGAGCGCAAAAATCAGCAGGTGGAAATTTATCGTCCTAATCAAGAAGTTGAGATTTTGCAATTTCCTACAACGCTATCAGGGGAAGATGTATTACCAGGATTTATATTAGATCTTAAAGATATTCTTTAATTTTACTGATAGTTAATTAATGCTTTCCTGAGCAGAGTTTATCATGTGCGATCGCGATCGCAATCGCACTACCCTCTCATCAATTAAAACCCATTCCTTAAGTTACATAACTTTACCTTAAGCCAAAAATTTATTAGCTAGGGATAATAGGAAATAGAACTCAAACGAGGTAATTATGGGTTTAGGTCTTCTTATTGGTGGTAAATGGGTATCTGAACGAGAGCAAGAAGATTCCCAAGGTAAATTCATCCGACCTGTAACAACTTTTCGCAACAAAATAACTGCTGATGGTTCGAGTGGCTTTAAAGCCGAGGCTGGACGCTACCATCTCTATATTTCTTGGGCTTGTCCTTGGGCGCACCGCACCGCCATTATGCGGCAGTTAAAAGGACTTGAAGATGTTATTAGTATGTCAGTTGTTCACCCAGAAATATATGAAAATAGCTGGGAATTTTCATCAACTGATCCAGGATCTATTCCCGATACAGTAAATAATGCTAATGCCCTTTGGGAAATCTATCTCAAGGCAGATCCAAATTACGAAGGACGGGTAACGGTTCCGGTACTTTGGGATAAACAAACTAACTCGATTGTTAATAATGAATCCCGTGAAATTATTCGGATGCTCGATACAGAGTTTGGAGAGTTGGCAAAATCAGATGTTAACTTCTATCCAGAAGATTTACGGGAAGCAATCGACAAAACTATCGACGAAATTTATCAACCAATTAATAATGGTGTCTATCGCGCAGGATTCGCTACAACTCAAACGGCTTATGAAGAAGGTTTAACGGACTTATTTAATGCCTTGGATCACTGGGATGAGGTGTTAGGCAAGCAACGTTATCTGTGTGGCGATCGCATCACGGAAGCAGACTGGTGTATATTTACCACACTATTACGCTTTGATGTCGTCTATTACGGACACTTCAAATGTAACCTCCGCCACATTTGGGACTATCCCAACCTGTGGAACTACTTTAAGGAACTCTACCAAGTACCAGGAGTCAAAGAAACCTGCAACATTGACCACATTAAACGGCACTACTACAAGAGCCATAATAAAATCAATCCCACCCGTATTGTCCCCAAAGGACCAGTGATTGATTTTGGCACACCACACAATCGCGCCCAAAAAGTTGCTGTTGCAGCAGTCTGATTAAATATTACACAATTTGTAGATTGCAGGGGTAATTAAGTAGGGGCGGGTTTAATTGAGATTTTTGTAAGATACCTAGATGATTGTGAACCCGCCCCTACACTAAAAAAATCAAAATGAAAATCTCTCTCTCCACTTAACCAGGGAACTATGTTGGGGGAGAGGGGTTTGATGTTTAATTAGGTTGACATACTTACTTGCTAATTTTCCCTGCTTTTAGATTTGGTAGATGCGATGCTTTGATTTGTGGGTGAGAGCCTCTGTAAAGTTTTACAATACTTGCAAGTAAAAAGTTTATACTTCTTTAAATCCTGGAGCCGGATCTATGACATCATATGTAACCTCCTCTGCTAGAGCCGAGATGAGCGAACTCCGGCGTTTAAAAACTCTTTTACCGCCAGAGTTACAAAGTTGGGTAAGTGTGGAAGGAACTACAGAGGTAAATCCACCTCTAGTGCGCTGTGAAGAAATTGGTAAAGATCAGGTAGAAATTCAAATTGACCTGGTTAAATGGGAACAACTAGCCCTCGATCAAAGAAATCTGCTGTTTTGGCACGAAGTCGCGCGGATTCAAAATGACACCATTCCTAGAGAAGGTTGGGAAATGGCAGCACTTGCCATTGGTTTAGGTGGTGCAGTCGGTGAACTTTGGGTACAAGATGGTTTGCTGTTGTTATTGGCATTAGTACTTTGTGGCGTTTCAGGTTATCGGCTATTTCAGAAAAATAATGGCGATCGCAATTTGAAAGAAATGGCAGATGCAGACGAAAAAGCGATCGCACTAGCAACCCGCTTTGGTTACTCACTCCCCAACGCCTACAAAAGTCTCGGCAGTGCTTTGAAAACCTTAATTGAAATCACTCCTAATAAGCGTCATCGCAGCAAATACGAAACCCGTCTGCAATCTCTCCGACGCAGTGCTGCCAAAGCAAAATCTAAAGTCAAAGGCGCACGCGAAGGCTTTGAGTAAATAATAAACAGCGAATGTAGAGACGAGCCACGGCGCGTCTCTACTCGGTAACTCAAAATTTTGTATGGTATTAGTTTTGTTTAAAGTTGACCAATCATTTTATGCGTTTGTGGCACAACTCTTACCTGTTTCAAGTGACGCTTCATCAAGGCTTGCCATCTCAACACATTCTCTGGCGATGGAGGTATCAGGACAGATTCACCTAAAGATTTAGCCGTCTCTAAAGGTGTAACTGGTTGTAGAAATACAGCAATACTTGGACTACAAGCAGCTACCAATTCAGCAGTTTGTTGTAACTCATTAGGGTCAGTTTGATTAGAAATAATCAGCTTGACAAAAACCTCAACTTCTGAATCGTAGCAGCATTTCAGAAATTCTCTATGAGCTTGCCAATGTTCTTCACCACTGACGCTAGGTAGTTTGATATCCATACCTACCGAATCTAGATATGGCAAAATCATTTTTAACTGTTCTGGGCGATGACCACCAGTTTCTAAATATATTGGTAAATTAGTTAAAGCGCGTACTTGTGGCAGAAATGCTTTTAAAAAAGGTGCGTGCAGTAGTGGTTCGCCACCAGTTAAACTGATGCTATCGTGTAGACCTGGTTGATTTTGTCGCTCAACCCATTCTAGCAACATCTCTATTGATATAGGATTTGAATAAGTTTCAAAATCGCGATCGCCTGGTGTTTTCTCAATATTGCAAGTAGCTGGAATCTCCCAAGTATGAGCGCTATCACAGAAATTACAGCGCAAATCACATAATGCAAAGCGAATAAAAATTTGACGAGTGCCGATATTTAAACCTTCACCTTGAATAGCAGAAAAGATTTCAATCAGTCGAGCAATCTGTTTGTCAGAAGTTTGAGGTGTCATTGGATTATTAGCCTGGTTATAACATTTTATTAGACCTCTTGCATAAGTCAAATTTTAAATAATTAACCACAGTTAAGGTAGAGACGTGCCATGGCGCGTCTCTACACCAACGACCAATGAACAGCCCTCATCAAGAGCGTTTATTTCCACCCAGCTACTTATAGCTATATTTCAGCTACCGCTCGTTCAATTAAACGACGAGCTAAAGTTTGAGTGCCAGTGTGTTCATAGTAGTTAGTTGTCATATCTAGAAAAGCGCCTAGATAATCCAACTTATCATTAGAAATTTCTACAAAGCGTTGCATATTGCTAACTACTTTTTCTGGGGTTAATCCGCGATCGCTAACAAAGTTACTCATCCACCCTTTGACTGAATCAAAGCTTTCACCAATGAAATTTAGTTGACCCGTAGGATTTCCACCTGGAATTAAACTATTGACCTCTTGGAAGGTATTATTTTGTTGTAACTCAGAAGGGCTTGTCTGAGCAAGGTGAGATTGGGCTTGCAGAATAAAATCGGGACCTAAAGGAATTAAACCGTCTATACAAACCAGTGCAGCCATCCGCATCAAAGATTCACCGCTATATTCACCCAAAGACGCGACAAAATCTCCGATACTATCTCCAGGGATACCATTAATTTGGCAGAAAGCTACCAATTCAACTACTAACTTTAAACACAAATCAATAGCTTGAGCTTTATTAGCTTTGGGAGTAAATCTGGTTAATAAACCTCCCAAAAGAGGGATTTTATCACCAACTTTATTAGCCAAAGCAGCAGCCCCTAAAGCGCTATCTGCCCGATCAACACTTTGATAGAGCCACATGGCTCGTTGGTATCCCTGAGATTTATCGTTATATAGATAAATGGCTCGTTCGCCGATTTGTTGAATTAAATCTTCGTCTGTTTCCCCAGTAACGTGACGAATAGTGTTAGTAAAACCAACTACATTTTCCCACTGTCCAGGGACAACAAAATCGAGCGATCGCAACGTAAAAATAGTGATATTGCTAGTTGGTAATTCATCAACTAACTCAAAAATAGACTTAGCCACAACAAACTCCTGATGCTAAATTTTCTGACTGTAAATTGCGAACTTGTTATTAATTAACGCAGTCGGGCAAGACCACCCAAGTTAAATTTTTTCAACCAAGCTTCGCGATCGCTTTGAGTGAAACTAGCATTACGAGATTGCACCTTGACTTGATAGCGATCGCCTACCAAAATAGATGTAATATTCTGACCCTGATTAACCGCAGGATAACCCGCAATTGTCTGACTGCTTTGCTTAAACTTCAATTTAGCGCTGGGAATACTAGCAGTATCATTAATAGACA
Source organism: uncultured cyanobacterium (assembly GCA_963711165.1). Lineage (GTDB taxonomy): Bacteria > Cyanobacteriota > Cyanobacteriia > Cyanobacteriales > PCC-9333 > Crinalium. The sequence continues at coordinate 5,768 of CAVQDG010000020.1, forward strand.
TTACAGCTACATCAGTACTACCCTTTTTCAACTTTGCCTCAGCAAACCCTTGTTTTTCTTGGGTATACACACGCTGATAGCCACCACCAGCAGACGGAAAGAATTTGTTAAATTGACCACCTGTTACAGCCTTACCTGAGCCAGCTTGATCTTGAGTACGGCTAATCGGAGCTTTCTGGGTACTTTCCCGTTGTGCTTGATCCCAACGCGAGGGAGCCTGTGTTGCACAAGACGTAACCAGCAGCAACATAGACAGTAACAAAGGAGCCAGAATTTTATGAAAACGAGGGAGAATCATCGCCATCTCCTGATAATTAGGTTGATACTCCCTATTTTGGCTTATAATTTCCAGATTTGTCCTATCTAATAGGTTTGATCTAGCAACAGCCTTGGCGGTTTGGACAAATTTTTTGACCCAAACCTAGACATCGAGGTGCGAAAATCAATGTAGAGACGCGCCATGGCGCGTCTCTACTGACTGAAATTAAAAGAGTTTGCTACTTTACTAAGGAGTTGCTAGTTAACAAACTCACCAATGATTGAAATTTATTTATTTAAACCTTAGCCTATGCGTATCCTAATTTATTCCTACAACTACGAACCAGAACCCATCGGCATTGCCCCGTTGATGACAGAACTAGCAGAAGGTTTAGTTAAACGAGGTCACCAAGTACGGGTAGTAACTGCGATGCCTAACTATCCTGAACGTCGCATCTATGAGCAATATCGAGGTAAGTTATATGTCAATGAAGAAAAAAATGGTGTTTCGATTCAACGGAGTTATGTTTGGATTCGACAACAGCCAGGTTTCCTAGATCGGGTGTTATTAGATGGTAGCTTTGTACTGACAAGTTCCTGGCAAGCATTTATCCACTGGAAACCTGATGTAATTCTCCTAACTGTTCCACCCTTACCAGTTTGCGTTCCCGCAGCACTATTAGGGTTAATCAGGCAGTGTCCGGTAGTATTAAACCTTCAAGATATTTTGCCAGAAGCAGCAGTCCACACAGGTTTACTGAGAAATAAAGCTTTGATTGGCGTATTTGCTAATTTAGAAAAGTTTGCTTACCAGACAGCTACTAAAATTAGTGTCATTGCTGATGGATTTGTAGATAATTTACTGAAAAAAGGTGTTCCAGCTAACAAAATTGAATTGATACCTAACTGGGTAGATGTAAATTTTATTCAACCATTGCCTAAGCAAGATAATTGTTTCCGAGTTACTCATCAACTTCAGGATAAATTTGTAGTTCTATACTCTGGCAATATTGGTCTTACCCAAGGTTTAGAAACAGCAATTTCTGCAGCCAAACGCCTACAAGATATTCCAGAGATTAAATTTGTGATTGTAGGTGAGCAAAATGCCTTAAATCGCTTGCAAAAACGTTGCCAAGATTGGAAAGTAACAAACGTTTTGCTACTGCCATTTCAAAAGCGCGAACAACTGCCAGAAATGCTGGCTGCGGCAGATGTCAGCTTAGTTATGCAAAAAAGTAATGTAATTTCTTTTAATATGCCTTCTAAAATTCAGGTAATACTTGCTAGCGGTCGCCCAATTATTGCCTCGGTTCCCCTGACTGGTACGGCTGCCACATCTGTACAAAATAGTGGCGGTGGGATTGTTGTCCCACCAGAAGATTCAAAGGCACTAGCCGCCGCAGTTCTAGATTTATACAAATCTCCCCAAAAAGCTGAACTACTAGGGTTACAAGCTAGGCAGTATGCCTTAGATAATTATGCTTTTGAGCAAGCCTTGAACCGATATGAACAACTCTTTAGTGCTGTTGCTCAGAGTCATTAAGTTAAGATGGAAGAAAATTATCTAATTCTACCTTTGCAAAAGCTAAAGATTGTTAGTGATATAACTTGCCAACTGATTAGGAGTTTTCTGCTGTGATGCGTGAACAGGTTTTAGCCTGGTTAGCTGATCATGTTCCGGCTTCTCGGATTGAACATATTCTTGGTGTAGAGCAAATGGCTCTAGATCTTGCTGCTCATTATCATCTAGATACCGAAAAAGCGCCTATGGCTGGACTAATGCACGATCTAGCTAAATACTTTAAGCCACAACAGCTATTGCAGATGGCACAGGCAGAAGGCTTGGAAATAGATGAGGTAGATCAAGCTAATCCCCATTTGCTTCATGCTGATGTCAGTGCGATCGTGGCTAGAAATCAATTCGGTGTAGATGATCAAGAAGTTTTACAGGCAATTCAAAATCATACTTTAGGCAGACCTGGTATGAGTTTGTTAAGTTGTATAATATTCGTAGCCGATACTTTAGAGCCTGGGAGAGGAAACACTCCCGAATTAGAAGCTTTAAGGCAGATTAGTCGGCAAGATCTCTACAAAGCTGTTTGGCTAACCTGTGACTATTCTCTAAAATATTTACTTGAGACTCGTTGCTTAATTCACCCACGCACGATTAAAACTCGAAACTGGGCAATCCAAACGGCAACCAAAAAACAGCAACCCCCACAAAACTCATCTCACCTGACTACAGTATAAATTAAAGTTTAACATCTACAGGATAAATCAGTTGATGTTGCTGGAAATTTGATTAGTTGGTGAGGAATAAATCATTAATTGTGAGTAAGGAATATTGATATTAATGTCAGAAAATTTGCCATCATCGTCAACCATTATTAGTAATAATGCCACGACAGACGAAAGTAAGATAGCAGCGATGTTAGCGGCGGAGGCTGCTGACGATCGCAAAGGTGGTGACATCCTTTTGCTAGACGTTGCAGAAGTGTCATATTTGGCTGATTATTTTGTGATAGCTACAGGCTTTTCTAAGGTGCAGGTACGGGCGATCGCGCAATCAATTCAAGAAAAACTGGAAACCCAATTACAAAGGCTGCCTCGTCAAATAGAAGGACAAGCCGAAGGTTCTTGGGTGTTATTAGATTATGGCGATGTGATCGTTCACATCTTCCTTAATCAAGAGCGAGAGTTTTATAGCCTAGAAGCTTTTTGGGGTCATGCTGAAACCATCAAATATCCACTAGCCTCTTGAACAATTAACAATTATCAATGAACAATTATCAATAAATCCTAACTTTCGCTTTAGTGCTGGAAATAATACAGATGATGATGTAGAGACGCGAAATTTCGCGTCTCTA
>CAVQDG010000021.1:0-57889 GCA_963711165.1 uncultured cyanobacterium
GAATTTGCCAATAAAGTTAACTCAATTCCCAGTCATCATTTAGCCCACGCTTACTCAACTTTTTGGCCATCAGGTTTTGACGATGCACTAATCTTAGTTGTTGACGCAACTGGTAGCACCAGTGAAGATCGGCGTACAGAATCTTATACTCTCTATGAAGGTCGAGGTCAAACTATTTCTACGCTGCACAGTGAGACTGTGGCTGCACACCTGGCGGGAATTTCAACGCTGGGTTTTATATATGAATATATTGCGCGAAAAGTAGGATTTGTTAGTAAAATTAGTAATTGTTTCAGCTATCCTGAATCTGGAAAATTAATGGGTCTTGCTCCTTATGGGGGAGAACAACCTAATTTACATCCTTGGATACGCACAAAAGCCAATTCTTATAGTTTAGAAATATCGGCATACGATATATTTTTAGAAGTAGCAGCGATAGAGAAATCCTACGACACTAAAGAAGGATTACCTTATTTACGCCCATATTTAGTTGATTTAGCTTATAAGGTACAAACAGAATTAGAAAAAGCTTTAGTACATATAGTTTCGATCGCTGTCAAAGAAACAGGCTTACGGAAACTTTGTATAGCTGGTGGTGTGGGATTAAATGCTGTTGCTAATTACCAAATTTTGCAACAGTTAGAACTAGATGATGTATTTATTTTTCCTGCTGCTGGAGATAATGGGATTGCTGCGGGTTGTGCTTATTGGGCATATAACACTATTGATGGAGGTCAAAAAAGACCTAAATTAGTAAGTGCTGCACTGGGTCGTCGCTATAGCCAAGATACAGTAACTCAGGCATTGGGTAAATTTGCAACTGCTATTGAGATAGAAGAATTAACAGACACAGATATTATTAGGCGAAGTGCGGAAGCGATCGCATCTGGAAATATTGTCGCCCGTTTTGAAGGCGGTTGTGAATACGGGCCAAGGGCATTAGGTCAGCGATCAATTATAGTTGATCCGACATTTGAACGCATGAAAGATATTCTCAACGATCGCGTCAAATTTCGAGAACCTTTCCGACCATTTGCACCTGTTATTCCTGTAGAAGATTTAAACCAAGTCTTTGACTTAAAAGTGGCTGCACCCTTCATGTTAATGATTGCACCAATCAAACCGGAATACCAAAAGTTACTTCCAGCAGCCAATCATATTGATGGTACAGGTCGAGTTCAGACAGTTACAGAACAGGATAATACATATTTTTATCATATTTGTCGCCAATTAACCCAAATTCGGCAAGGTCCACCTGTTTTACTGAACACCAGTTTTAATGTTGCAGGTCAACCTATCGTAGAAACACCAGAAGAAGCAATCGAAACTTTTCTTTCAACAGATATTGATTATTTAGCAATTGAAAATTTTTGGATTTACAAACGTTCTACTCCTATTCGCAGCTATCAAGAACATTTAACTAAAGTAGTAGATAAACCATTGCCCCAAGGTTTATCAACAAAAATGCCAGATGTAACTGATTTAATGGAGAAATTAGATCAAGCTATATTTTGGGGAGAAACTACTGGATGTCCTTGGACAATAGAGGAGTTGCAAAAGCTTTCTAATATTGGCGCACAGTATAAAGAAACCAGCATTTTATTCCCTGAAACACCCTTTTACGCGCCTCTGAGAACACAGCTTTCTAAAAATGTTGTTTTACTGCTAGATCCGCTTTCAAAATCTACTCTGGTAGATTTACAAAATCAAGTAAAGCCTACTAACTATACACTTGATGAGGTTAAACTTTTACTAGCCCTATTAGATTGCCCTCCAGAAGAAATAATCAAAAAGTTTCATCGACTTACTAAAGATTTGAACAAATCATTTCTTCGGTATGTAAAGGTTGAGGATGATTTATTTATTGCCATATTCTCCAACGTCCCCGAACAATGGCAAGAACAAATGCGAATTGAGTTAGGTCTGACTAACTTTGAGTTTAAGCAACGCTTAAAGTGGGCAGTAGAACAACTCAATAAATATCATCTTAAACCTCAACAAAATTATTTAGAAAAACCTCCAAAGCCGAATGAGTTAAAATCATTATCGGAGCAGACTTTAGCACCATTTGCCCTGGCAGACTTTGATTTACGTTCAATCCTGCAAAATTTGCAAGAGCGTTTATTCAAGGCTAACTATACTGATTCAAACATTTGTGAGATGCTTGAGGTACAGTCTCAACAATTAATTGAACCTACCTACTTTTATTATTACGATCAATATTTACTGCCACACACAGATCTTAGCGATTTAATTAGGTTGTTCCTGATCCAAGCGTCCTTACCAGAGGCGAGAGTACGGGAACTTTTTGGCGAGGAGTTATTTACTGCTTTGATTAATTTGGGGGTTTTAATTAATCGCGGAGAAGAATGGCGATCGCAGATTGATATTTACTGCCCAGAAAATTTATATATAGCAACAGACCACCGCTTCTTGCTGAGAAAAGAAGACAAGCTCAATGAAGAACAAGTCACTTATATTGGGTTAGATAGTATAGGTTTAGTTAATACTGCGCCTCATTATCGAGCAAATCACATCTTAGACTTATGCTGTGGGGCGGGCATTCAGGGATTGATAGCTAGTCGCTATGCCAACTTTGTTACCAGTGTAGATATTAATGAACGTGCTATCCGTTTCGCTCGATTTAATGCCCAGCTTAATGGCATTGAGAACATTCAATTTCATCTAGGCAATTTGTATGAACCAGTCCAAGGTTATGTATTTAACACAATTTTAGCTAATCCTCCTTTCGTAGCTAGTCCAGATCAGAGTTTGCTTTTCCGTGACGGTGGTTTTAAGGGCGAGGAGATATTAGCTCAAATTATTGAGGGAAGTGCCAAGCATTTAGCACCCGATGGTAGGTTGTTTATTGTTAGCGATCTAGCTGATGTAGACCAATATGAAGCAAAACTAGAACAATGGTGGATCGGGGGGGCTGCTGACAAGTTAGTTTTATCTACAGGCGATCGCGACACTATGCTATTCAATGTCCCCCACGCTCATGCACCCTTTAACCAATCTTTTGATAAATATAATAGTGATTTAGATAAATGGCTCACAAACTTTCAAAAAAATGGTATAAAAACCATAAATTTTGGATATATCCTCATTTGTCGTTTACCAGTTGACCAAATTGGATCTTATTACCGTCGTACCATCCATAATCCTTTAGTTCCTATTTATCAACAGGTAGAACAATATTTCAGCCAGCGAATATTGGCTCGCAAATCCGACAATTCTCACTTATTTTTACACTTAAATCCTGATATTAGGTTTAGGAGGGAAATTAATCCCACATATCCCACCGCAAACGAGAATAACATTGAGATTTTTGCTACCAATAATCCGTATTTCACTACTTACAAAATTAGTGAAAAAACTTATCAACTGATCATTTTTATTACGCAACTTCAGCCAGCTTGGTCAAGTCATGAATTTTCGTCAAATTATGCCGTAATTTGCGATCTCATTTACAAAGGAGTTCTTTATTTAAGTGCAGAACATCCTCATGAGGTCAAAACACAAAAAACATCACCACAGGAAGTAGCAGATGCACCTCCAACAATTGTAGAGGTGTCAACAAAAACAACACCAACTTGTATTTCGCCTTATCTAGCCTATAGCTAAGATCAATTAACAATTAACAATTATAGCAGTCGCGCCTTGTGGTTAGGGCATTTTTTATTCTGAAACCCTTGAGAATAAATGCTTTTAAAAAGCTGAAGGCTGTAGGCGCTGCGAGTTCATGCCGTCAGGCTTTAGCCTAAGCTGACTACTGATTGCTATTAAGAAATATAGCAACCTAAATAGGCGCTATGAGCATTTTTTATGGCTAAAACCCTTACTAGCAAAGCATTTAAGAAAAGCTAATTGCGCTCCTGCTAATTGCTATAACTGAGCAATCGCTTTCCAGGCAACAGTCACAGAATTTAGAAATTATCAGATTTTTCGGAAAGTGACAGAAGAGTGATAATTGTTAATTGTTAATTGTTAATTGTTAATTCCACCATTGTGCTAACAGTGATCAGTTCATCACTATGGGAAGCCTTCTCAAACTTCCAACCGATTTTGGCTGAATAATCATTTATTAAAGTAAGTAAACCCAGTCCTGATGTCTTATAATTTTCATCTTCCATACTTTTTTCTAAATGACTAATGTACAACTCTTCTGGGTCAGAATTAATCAAATTTTCAATTAATGCCTGAAACTTCTCGGCTGATTGGAGGTTAACAGCGTTATTAGTAAAACACACAATTCTGCTACTATGCCAGTGTAGTCCAAAGCTGATCGGATAGTCAGAGTCGCGATCGTTAAACTTCATGGCATTTTCTAATAACTCATTAGCAATGTAGCTAACAGTGCTTTTTACTTCGTCTTGTCCATTAGTTACGGCGTGTGTATTTTCACAAGGAAAGAAAGTCGTCAAGTAATCGGCAATAAAATTAGCCGACAAACCATTGTTTCGCCAAAGCTTTTTGAGGGGAATAGATGTAGGAGAAAATTTAAGAGCCAACGATTGGTGGCTGACTAGCAAATCGTCACAGAAGTTTCCGAATGTCTGAGGAATTTTAATACACATCGCTGCACTGCTCGCGCTTGTTGCTTTCTTATAAGTTGATATCAGGTAGATTTCAAGCCCTCAATTTAATTACAAATAATTATCCAATTTTTATCATTATTTTGCTGTCAACTATTCAACCTCATCCCATAGTTCTGCCGATCCAAATTTTAGCATTTTTTCACAACCTTGAATAAAAACTTTTGCTGCTTTGTCTTCAGGATTAATTCTTAAAACTGATTGAAAAATTGGCAGCGCTTGAATATATTTTTTATTTTCATAAAGATGAACTGCTCGTTCAAATTCAGTACGAGTTTGGTTTTTAAGTTCGATCACATGGGGTGGATCTCCTTGAAAAATTTCAAACACGGAAACTAAGTATTTTTTACCTTTCATCCTAGCCCGACCTAAAAACCGAAGTTCATACTTTGCCGGATCATCTAGCTGACAAAGAGTTTCTACACTCAGCATAATGCCCGCACCATAAAGTTTTGTTAATCCTTCCATGCGAGATGCCATATTCACCGCATCAGAGATAACAGTAGTTTCCATGCGCTCATGTTCGCCAATGGTGCCGAGCATCAAACTACCTGTATGTATGCCAATACCGACTTTTATGGGCAATAAATTCTTTTTTTGCCTCTCAATATTCAGCATAGACAATTGCTCAATCATCTCGATAGAAGCTTGTAAGGCATCTTCAGCAGATTCAGGAAACAAAGCCATGATGGCATCGCCAATGTACTTGTCAATAAAACCTCCATGCTTACGGATAACTGGCCCCACCACACTTAAATAGGAATTTATAAAATCAAAATTTTCTTTAGGTGTCATCTCTTCTGACAAAGTAGTAAATGAACAAATGTCAGAAAACAAAATTGTCATCTCTTTCTGTACTTGGTCGCCTAGTTGCACGTCAACAATACTTTCATGCCCTAGAAATTTTAAAAATTCATAAGGTACAAATCTGCTGTAGGCTAACGTTGTTTTAGAAAGTTGCAGATGAGTCTTAATTCTAACTAATAGTTCATTTTTAGAAATTGGCTTACTTAAATAATCATTAGCTCCAGCAATAAAACCTTCTACTATATCTGAAACTTGGTCTTTAGCCGTTAAAAGTACGATGGGTAGTTCATTCGCAGGAAAAATTTCTCGCAGATGTTTGGCAACTTCATAGCCCGTCATTTTGGGCATCATTACATCAAGAAGAATGAGATCGGGTTTAAACCCTTGTTTAATTAACTCTAAAGCTTCTATGCCATTATCTACTGATGTAATTGCATAATTTTCTAAAGATAATTGGTTGATCAAAACTTGAATATTAATCGGTTCATCATCAACTATAAAAATTTTAAATTGATTACTTAATTTAGGATTTGGTAGGTAGTTTAAGTTGAAAAGTGGAACTTCAAGTTCTGGCTTAAAAACTAAATCTGCCCAATTATCTTCAGATGAGTTATTTGCCAATATTGGCTTTTCAATTTGAGTAGAAATTGGCAAAGTAAAGGTAAATTGTGACCATTGATCAACTCTAGATTCAACCTTAATTTCTCCTCCGTGTAGTTCCACTAACTTTTTGGTGACAGCTAAACCAAGACCGGTGCCACCGTAAAGCCTTGCGGTGGCACCATCAGCTTGTTCAAATGATTCAAAAATACGGTCTAATTTATTTGATGGTATACCGATACCAGTATCTTTTACTGAAACTGCTAACCACATATCGTTATGTACATTAGCCGACACTTCCACTACACCAGAATCAGTAAACTTAATCGCATTACCAACTAAATTGTGCATAATCTGTTGCACCCTATTTTCATCAGCATCTACCAGTGGAATGTCTGGTGAGATTCGATTAATCAACTGTAAAGGTTTATTGCGAGTAAGAGGTTGACAAATAGTCAAAACTACATTGGCAATTTCTCGCATTCCCACTGGCTGGATTTGTAGTTCTAGGCTATGGTGTTTTAGTTTGGCAAAATCAAGAATGTCGTTTACTAAAGCAGCTAATCTTTTGCCACTAGAGACAATCAGCGCTAGATTGGCGATGGTTTGTTCAGGGAGTTCTCCGGTAGCACCATCAATTAGTGACTCAGCAATTCCAATAATACCGTTGAGAGGTGTGCGGAGTTCATGGGAAGTATTGGCTAAAAACTCATCTTTGAGTTTGTCCATTTTTTGACTTTCGCGCACTACCTCTTCTGCTTTTTGTTCTAAGTCTAATTCAACCAAATCAGAGTGTTCTGTGGTATTTTCTAGTAAAATTTCCAAGTCTGCCTTTTCCGCCTTTGCTGCTTCTAGTTCTTGGCGCAACCTTTCTATCTCTAGCAGCAGTTCTTCTGTTGATGGTTGTTTTTCCTGCATTGGCTGAGGGAAGGAATTATAAATTTTATATAGATAAGTTAATTGAAATAACTACTACTAATAACTGGTGAGGAATTACATATATAGCGGTTCCTCTATCAGCTATTAGCAGTCAGCTTTTTAAAAGATTTTGTCACCAAGGGTTTCAGAATAATAAATGCCCTAACCTCCCTGGCTACTGCTATAACTTATTGACAAATCGACTAATTTTTAATTGTTAATTTCCTACCCCCCTCAACGAGGGGGGATATCAGCCATAGTTCTAACTGTATAGTGTCTTTATTCAAATTCAAGCTGTAAAGAAGGCATTAAGCGTTGTAAGTTCTTCAAAGATTTCCCTTGCCAGGGAATTTTTTTAATCCTTGAACAACCATTTTTATATTGCCTTTCTGACGTACCTTAATGACAAATTTGGATAAAACATTTATCCCTGAACTATTGAGGAATTCTAGTGACTGTAAATTTAAGGTCATTTTGGGGGGTTCTGAGTCAACTACATTATTGAGAATTTGCATAATTGGCTCATACTCTTCCATACCCCCTAACCGGAGTGAACCTTGACAAATTACTGTCGTGGTGGCTGAGTCGTAGTCGATGCTATAGTCTTCGGTTTTAATTTGCATAATTTTCTAATTGTTGGGATATTGATGAATTATGTATAGCAGTCGCGCCTTCTGGTTAGGGCATTTTTTCTGACTAAAACCCGAAGTTGCAAAGCATTTGATCAAAGCTAACTGCGAGCAGGCGCGCCTGCTATAGCTGATATACCGCCAACTCCACCATTGTCGTTACGGTATCAACTGGCGGCTCTTTTTTCATCGTCTCAAACTTCCAGCCTATCTTGGCTAAATAATCATTGATCATAGTTAGAAATCCTAAACCAGAGCTACCAATAATCTCGTCTTCGGCATTTTTTTCTAATTGATTCATGTAAAAATCGTTGGGGTCAGAATTAATTAATTCTTCGATAAATTGCTGAAATTTTATCGTCCTCTGGTGATTAACAGTGTTAGTAGCGAAAAACACCAGTTTATCACTATACATTTGTAGAGTCATCGTAACGGGTTCCTGCAATGTGCTGTCATTAAACTTCATCGCATTTTCTAATAACTCATTAGAAATGAAGCTAACAGCACTTTTAACCTCTGCTTTCAAGTTGATTTCGATATTTTTTTCTGTAGTATCAGGAAAAAAATTCGCAAAATATTCTGCGATAAAATCGGCTGAAAGACTATTGTTTTGCCAGCGTTGCTTCAGGGGAGTAGAACTAGGAGCAAATACTACAGTCAAGTATTCTTGACCGTTAGGCAAATTATCACTAAAGTTTCCGAATATTCTAGCCATATTTATAAAATTTTCCTTTGCCACTTATTGCTGTTTGAGTACTAGCAACGTGATGTCGTCATATACTTTCTGTTCGCCAATATGCTGTCGCACGTCTTCAATTACAATCTGTTTGATTTCTGCTGCGGAACTTTGCCAGTTGTGCTGAATTAGGTCACAAAGGCGCTCTAGTCCATAGGGCAGTTTATTCATATTTTCGGCTTCGGTTATGCCATCGGTGTACAGCACCACTAAGTCTCCTGGGTTTAACTGCACCTGAGTTTCAGCAACGAAATCGCTAATATCTGGTTCTAGCCCAATTGGAAAACCTAAATCTATGGTGTCAATTCGTTCAACTAATCCTCCATTCCGCACCACTAGCATTTCTTCATGTTGTCCGCTTAAACGCAGGGTGCGATCGTGATAATCCAATAAACAAAGAGTTAGGGTTTTATCAGAATTCATGCGCTGGACATTATCGTACAGCGTTCGGTTGACTACGTTTAAGAACTTAACTGGGTCAGTTTCATTACTTGCTAATAGGGTACGCACTGCTGTTTGTGCCATAATCATCAACACACCGCTTTCTAAGCCGTGTCCTGTAACATCGCCAATGCCAATTTTGACTCTGCCATCGTGCTTAACTACGTCGTAGTAGTCGCCACCTACTTCATCGGCAGGTTCCATAAAACCAGCAATTTCTAATCCCTCAATTTCACTGAGTTCTTGATCTTTAGGTAAGATCATTTGTTGCAGTTGCCGCGTGATGGCGAGTTCAGCACTCATGCGGAGGTTTTCGGCTTTAAGACGCTCGTTGAGGGCGATAATTTCAGCATTAGCTTGGGATACTTGGGCGGTGCGCTCTTTAACTTCTTCTTCTAGGGTGTGGCTATAATCCTCTAAAAGTTTCTTTGCTTGCTTGCGTTCGGTGATGTCGATTAAAGAGCCAGATAAACCTTCTTTGCTGTTATAGCTACCAGATAGTTCCAGCCAAAGTAATTCGCCATTTTTGTGATAAAAACGCAGTTCTGTACTGGCTGTTATAGTTTGGCTAGTCAAGGGGGTAGTTTTATCTACTGCGTCTTTGCTAGAAGGTGGCGAAATTAAGGCGAAGCCGATTTCTCGGTCTTCTGGGTGGAGAAAATCGGAAAGCGATCGCTCTAATGATTCTGCTAGGCTATAACCCAGTGTCTCGCTCCAGGCTCGGTTTAAAAATGTTAGCTTTCCCGCCGGATTGCATTTGAACACAATCTCCCGCAGATTCTCCACTAATTCTCGATAGCGTCGCTCTGACTCGGAGAGCTTTTCGATCAGGCGGTACTGAATCTGGGTATGCAGTTCGTTGATACTATCCCTATCTGATGTCATACAGCAGTCTTGAATTTATCGAGCAGTTGTGCATGGCTGATAACATTAGCATAGAGGGGAAAAATGTTGTTGCAATAAAAATCTTGCTCAAAATTAGTCCGGGCTGAGGTGCAGTCAGATAAAACCGAAACCTGATAACCTAGTTCGTGAGCATAACGACCAGTTGAATCTATACAAACTGAGGTGACAGCGCCAGCAAGAATAAAATTGGTAATTTGCTTAGAGCGTAATAAGCTATTAAGCTCAGTATTGGAAAAGGCATTTAGTCCCCGCTTTCCAGGTACTTCGGTAATCCGATCCTTGAAAGGAACTAATTCAGGAGTCATTTCTGAACCAATAGATCCAGCTTGAAAGGCACCGTATTGTTTGATCACGTTCAGTATCCCTACTGGCTCAACTAATTCATCATAAGTAGAGGTGAAAAATATCGGTGTAGTGATGATTAGGGCTGGAGTATGTAGCAGTTCTTGAACTAAATTAACTGTATTGACTACAACATTTGTAGCTTTGGTTGACTCTTCTATGACATTGTGTAAAATCCCATCAGTGGCAAAGTAATCGTTTTGATAGCCAATCAGGACGATCGCAGTTTGTTCTGGATTCATAAGTTATGTATCTCTCTGGTAAATATTTGTTAAGTCAAAAACTCAATACTCATAAATTCAAGCAGTAAGGAAAAAATCCGGAATTGCTTGACAAGACACAGATGACAATAGTAAATTTTCCGTATTATATACTTTATTTCATTTTCGCGCTCTTACTGTGGCGTGGTTTCCCTTCATTACCCCCAACAATTAAGCCAGGTTGCGATCGCATTGACAAACTAATCCGCTTTAATTTCTCATTCACTTCCATTACCCGCACTTTCACTACTTGTCCTACTTTGACAATTTGCTTGGGGTCACTTACAAATCTATCTGCAAGTTGGGAAATATGCACTAAACCATCTTGATGTACCCCAATATCCACAAACGCACCAAAGTTAGCTACATTAGTCACAATTCCTTCTAACTCCATCCCAACTTCCAGGTCGCGGATTTCCTTAATTCCTGCTTTGAAGGTAGCATATTTAAATTGTTCTCTGGGGTCGCGTCCTGGTTTTTCCAATTCGCTGATAATATCGCGCAGTGTGGGTTCGCCAATTTTATCAGTGACGTATTTTCTAATATTGATTGACTTGAGCTTTTCGGCAATCTGGGGTGTCTGTTTTAATGGTATACCCAAATCTTGGGCGATCGCTTCCACTACACTATAACTTTCTGGATGCACGGCGGTATTATCCAAAGGGTTTTCACCGTCACGAATTCGCAAAAATCCCGCAGCTTGTTCAAAGGCTTTTAAACCTAATTTTGCTACTTTTTTAAGTTGGCGACGATTCTTAAATGCGCCATTTTCGTTACGATAAGTAACAATATTTTGAGCTACTGTTGGTGTTATTCCAGAAACAAACGTTAGTAATTCCTTAGAAGCCGTATTAAGATCTACTCCGACATAGTTAACGCAACTTTCGACAGTTTCATCTAAATTCTTCTTCAACAGTTTTTGATCAACATCATGCTGATATTGCCCTACTCCAATAGATTTAGGATCAATTTTAACTAACTCAGCTAATGGATCTTGTAAGCGTCTTCCGATACTAATTGCACCACGAACCGTTACATCTAAATCAGGAAATTCTTTTCCAGCTACCTCACTTGCTGAATAAATAGATGCACCCGATTCATTTACCATTACTTTAATCGGTTTGCGTTCCATTTTTGATAATACTTCCGAGATAAATTCATCGGTTTCACGTCCCGCAGTCCCGTTACCAATTGCAATTAGTTGAATATTGTATTTTTCTACCAGCTTCTTAATTGTATTAGCAGCTTCTTCACGTTGTTTTTGACTTTGATATGGAAATACCGCCTGATACTCTAAAAATTGAGCAGTTTCTGAAAGAACCGCGACTTTACAACCAGTGCGAAAACCTGGATCAATTGCTAATGTAGGCTGCATTCCAGCAGGAGGTGATAGCAATAACTCTCGCAGATTATTTTCAAATGTTTTAATTGATTCAATATCGGCAAATGTTTTCTTTTCTGCACGTACTTCACTTATTAAGGATGTTTTCATTAAACGATTAAAAGCATCCTTAAGCATTTCGCGGTAAAATTGCCGTACTTCTGGGATTTTAGTTTTAATTTCCTGGTACTCTAAATAATCAGTAACAACTGATTCATCAAAGTCAAGTTCAACTTTTAAAATTCCCTCAGTCTCACCCCGAAAAAGTGCCAGCATATTATGGGGAGGAATATCTTTTACCCTAGCAGTAAATTTGCGGTACATTTCAAATTTGGTTGTACCTTCAGGATAATCATCTTTAATACTAGAAACGAATACTCCTGAAGTCATTAAGAAATCTCGCAAGTAAGCACGTAAATCAGCTTTTTCTGCTACTGCTTCTGCTAAAATATCAGATGCACCTTTGAGTGCTTCTGCTGCGGTTTTAACTTTTGATTCGCCAGAAATATATTTAGCTGCTTCTTGCTCTAAAGATGCAGGCTTGGCATTACGATTGTTAAGTGATTTAATAAATTCAGCTAGTGGTTCTAAATTTTTTTCTCTAGCAATAGTGGCGCGTGTGCGGCGTTTAGCTTTGTAGGGAAGATAAAGGTCTTCTAATTCGTTTTTCTGTAAACAGGATGTAATTTTAGCTTGTAGCTCATCAGTAAGTTTACCTTGAGATGCGATCGCATCCATGATTACTGCTTTACGTGCTTCTAATTCTGTTAAGTAAGTATACCTATCAGCTAAATCACGCAACTGAATTTCATTCATTTCGCCAGTAAGTTCTTTCCGATAGCGTGAAATAAATGGGATAGTTGCGCCCTCATTGAGCAGTTCAAGAGCATTTTTTACCTGAAATGGTTGAAGCGAAAGCTCCGAAGCTAATAATTCAGGAATATTTAACATATATTTGTCAAGAATAGCCCGATCAATCAAGTAATTTAATTACAGTTTAGCTAAAGTTGGTTAAAATTCATATCTTGCATCATTGTCATTTAGTCCCCTAGACCGCCAGGAAATCAATTTCCTGGCTAATAACTTAAGTCGGTTGAAATCGACTTAAGCCGATATCATTCCATAATTAGTCCTTGTGTTCAATATATTTTTTTAATTTTTGGTCAAAAGTAAACACCGTTTCCTGTTCAAATTTCTGATATGCCCACAACAGAGAATCCACAAAATCAAACTTAGTTTGACTGTAACAATCCAACGCCTTAAGGAATAATTCAGGCTTATCCATACTTACTAAATTTTCCTGAATTAACTCACTCAAGATTTCCCTAATTTTAAGCCTTTCAACCTGATAGACCTTTTGCAAAACAAACACCACTTCACAAGCCACCTCTATCAGTAAAGTAACCACATTATTTTCAATAATTTCCGTCGCTTGCGCCGAAAGTTCAGCATGATCATCTAACACATACCTTAAAATAATATTCGCATCAACAATTGCCATACTTTTCCTCTATAGAATTTCCCCAAGCACTAGATTCTAGAGGAATCAAATTAGGTTGTGCATATTCTCGTAATGCACCCCTCAAACTTTTTTGAGTATGTGAAGACTTAGGCATTGTCAGCACAATAATTTCAACCTGTCGCCCCGATAATTCCGCAGGCAAATCCAATAAAACTTGTCCGTTATGAACTGTTTTTATTGTGCGAATAACTTCCATGATTTAACTCCTATTTATTCCAATAATTTACTAACCTAAAACCGTTTTTTCTAACTACAAACTACTCTGTTCAAGAGCCGAAATATCCGCCAGAATCTGTTCTAAACTCCGCAATGGCTTAAACTCATAAAAATACTATGTGAAATTAATCTCATAACCAGTCTTAGTCTTACTCTCATCAATCCAAGCATCAGGAACATATCTTAAGCTGTTGTGTTTCTTTGATTTTATATTTTAGAGAGGGAGGAGAGAGGGTTATAGGGTTTGATAACTTTTATATCAATTATCAAATGTACAATTTAGATGCGCGTTAGCTTACTTAAAGCGACATCCAATGCAATAGCACATTAATTTGTTAACTGTTGTCTAAACTAACTGAACGATATTAATTTGTTAAAAGCGACAATAATTTGTTAACGACGACATTTAATGTGTTAATTGACACAACAAATCGGGATGACAGGATTTGAACCTGCGACTCCCTCGTCCCGAACGAGGTGCGCTACCAAGCTGCGCTACATCCCGATGCTGATAACAGCATATTTAATCAATAATATCATGCTCAACTGCAAAATCCCAAATATCCTGGGATAGGCAAACCTGAAAAAGAGAAATTAAGCGATCGCAATCTACGTTAACATAATCACTGTGTCACTTCACAACATAGAGCAAATTGTGGTTGTTAAGCCAGAATGGTTGCGCGTTAAAGCGCCTCAGTGGGAACGGGTTGGTAACGTTAAAGAAATTCTGCGAGATTTATCGCTAAATACAGTTTGTGAAGAAGCATCTTGCCCTAATATTGGTGAATGCTTCAATGCTGGAACAGCGACTTTCTTAATTATGGGACCAGCCTGCACACGCGCTTGTCCCTATTGCGATATTGATTTTGAGAAAAAACCCAAAGCATTAGACCCCACCGAACCAGAACGGTTAGCAGAGGCGGTAAGACGCATGAATTTAAATCATGTGGTGATTACTTCTGTTAACCGCGATGATTTACCTGATGGTGGTGCTTCCCAGTTTGCCCGTTGCATTGAAGCTATTCACGCAATCTCACCCAAAACCACAATAGAAGTATTAATTCCCGATTTGTGTGGTAACTGGAATGCACTGGAAATTATTCTGCAAGCTGAACCGGAAGTACTAAACCATAATACTGAAACTGTAGCCCGTTTATATAAGCGAGTACGTCCGCAAGGAAATTATCTGCGATCGCTCGAATTATTACAACGCACCCGTGAGTTAGCGCCTTGGGTTTATACCAAATCTGGTGTCATGGTAGGACTAGGAGAAACAGACGAGGAAATTCGTCAAGTAATGCACGATCTTCGCGAGGTTGATTGTGATATCTTGACCATTGGGCAGTACCTCCAACCATCTGCAAAACATTTAAAAATTGATGATTTTATCACCCCAGCACAATTTGATAGTTGGCGGGAATTCGGGGAATCTTTAGGTTTCTTACAAATTGTTTCATCTCCGCTTACTCGTAGCTCTTATCATGCTGAACAAGTAAGAAAATTAATGGAACGTTATCCTCGTTCTAAAACTTAACAATTATCAATTAACAATTATCAATGACCAATGACAAACTCTCTATAGCAGTTATCGGTGCAGGTGCTTGGGGTAGCGCCTTAGCATTCCTAGCAGCTAAAAATGGGCATAATGTGCGTTTATGGTCGCGTAGTTGTCCTGAAAAGTTAGAGCATATAATTGCCAATACCGACTTGCTGATCTCGGCTGTTTCCATGTCGGGTGTGAGATCAATTGTTACCCAAGCTACTCAAACGATTTCTCCTTCCACAATTATTGTTACAGCTACCAAAGGTTTAGATAAAGAGACAACTTGCACTCCTTCACAAATTTGGTCAGCAGCTTTTCCTGAAAATCCAGTAGTTATACTATCTGGTCCAAATCTTTCTGAAGAAATTCAACAAGGATTACCTGCTGCTACTGTAGTAGCAGGTAAAGATCATCATGTTGCTAAAACAGTGCAAGCAGTTTTTAACGGAAAGCAGTTTCGGGTATATACCAATCCCGATCCACTAGGAGTTGAATTAGGTGGGACACTTAAAAATATTATGGCGATCGCCGCCGGAACTTGTGACGGATTACAATTAGGAACTAACGCTAAAGCTGCTTTACTCACGCGTGGTTTAGCAGAAATTATCCGTGTTGGTACAAATTGGGGTGCTAAAACCGAAACCTTTTATGGTTTATCTGGACTAGGAGATTTACTCGCTACCTGCAATAGTCATCTTAGCCGCAACTATCAAGTTGGCTACAATTTAGCTCAAGGTCACAGCTTATCACAAATTTTAACTCAGTTAAAGGGAACTGCTGAAGGAATTAATACAACTAACGTATTGATTCAGCGATCGCATCAACGGCAAATATCTGTGCCAATTTCTTATCAAGTGTATCGCTTACTACAAGATGAAATTACACCACAAGCCGCAGTAGAAGAATTGATGCTACGAGATACTACGCCTGAATATTGATAAGTTGGGATGTAAGCATTTTTACCAAATATTTAGGAACCTTGGGGACTATTATTTTTTAAGCCTGGGTAAGTCCTAATTTAATTACGTTGACCTACTTATATATAAGTATAACTTTTGATAGCGTAATTACGAGAATTTTTAAAATTTTTCAGGAATCTGCCCAAGCAGCGATGTAGATTAAATTAAATCCTACCTAACACAGGAAATTAACGCGCAAAAATACATAAAAAAATTAAAGCGGGTAACAAAACAATAAGTAGTGTTTACATTTACCTCAAGGTTGGGAATTTTAAGAATAAGTAGTAATTAACAAACATCAATAATTTTTCCTGGTCGTAATTGAGAGTTAACTATGCCAGCCACTTCTTTTAATGCCGAAACTGCTGACTCCCATCAACTATCCACCAACACGGAAAGTGTTGATCTGATCGGCGATGATTCTGAGCCAACACTTGATGAGCTAGTTGAGATTGAGCTAGGAGGTACAGATACTGGTAAGCCGATAAATGGCGGTATCAAACACACTACAGACTTGGTACGGTTGTACCTTCAAGAAATTGGCAGGGTACGTTTACTGGGACGAGATGAAGAAGTCTCGGAGGCTCAAAAAGTTCAGCGATATATCCGGTTGTTAGAGTTGCGGACAACAGCAACTAGCCAGGAAAATCTCGATACACCTCAAGTTGAGTGTTTACAGTTATATATCAGGTTGATTGAAGCTCACGATCGCCTAGCATCTCAGTTAGGGCATCGTCCTTCATTAGAACGGTGGGCAAAAGAAGCTCATATTGCTTTGTCTGAACTTAAGCCGACTTTGGTTGCTGGAAAGCGTAGTTGGGCAGAAGTTGCTGGTTTAACTGTGCAAGAGCTTGAACAGATTCAGAAAGAAGGTGTGAAAGCCAAAGAACACATGATCAAGGCGAATCTGCGCTTAGTCGTGTCGGTAGCGAAGAAGTATCAAAATAGAGGTTTAGAACTACTGGATTTAATCCAGGAAGGCACAATGGGGCTAGAAAGGGCTGTTGAGAAGTTTGATCCTACTAAGGGATACCGATTCAGCACCTATGCTTACTGGTGGATTCGTCAAGGAATAACAAGAGCGATCGCCACTCAAAGTCGCACTATCCGCCTACCTGTTCATATTACTGAAAAGCTCAACAAAATTAAGAAAGTTCAACGCCAACTTTCCCAAACCCAAGGACATACTCCCACAATTGAGGAGATCGCTGCTGCCTTAGAAATGACACCGCCACAGGTGAGGGAAGTTTTACTGCGCGTACCTAGATCTGTCTCTTTAGAAATTAAGGTCGGTAAGGAAAAAGACACTGAACTAGGAGACTTACTAGAAGCAGAAGACATTTCTCCAGAAGAACTATTGATGCGAGAAGCATTACAAATAGAGTTGCTCAAACTGTTAGCTGATCTCACCAGTCGTGAGCGTGATGTGATCAGTATGCGCTTTGGCATGGTAGATGGTAATGTCTACTCCCTCTCAGAAATTGGTCGCGCTCTCGACTTATCGCGTGAACGAGTTCGTCAAATCGAATCCAAAGCTTTGCAAAAGCTACGCCAACCAAAGCGCCGCAATCGCGTCCGAGATTATTTAGAAACTTTAAGCTAATTAATTGCCTATTTGACTTTTAACCAGGAATGCTTATTAAATATTATTGTCAATAAGGGCAGTTTCTTGACAATGAAGTGGCTGTTAGCTATTCTTATTAATAAAGCTACTTGATAAAGAGGGCGGGTATGTCTATATACACAGCAGGCTCCCTCAAAGCTGAGCTTAACGAGCGTGGATGGCGTTTGACTCCCCAGCGAGAGACAATTCTGCAAATCTTTCAAAATCTTGCTAGAGGCAACCACTTAAGTGCTGAAGACTTATACGATCTGCTTCATAACGAAGGAGAGAAAATCAGTCTTTCAACCATTTACCGCACACTTAAGCTAATGGCTCGAATGGGTATTTTGCGGGAACTAGAACTGGCGGAAGGACATAAACATTACGAAATCAATCAACCTTATCCCAATCACCACCATCATTTAATTTGTGTGCGGTGTAACAAAACAATTGAATTTAAAAACGACTCGATTTTAAAAACTGGTACTAAAACAGCTAGAAAAGAAGGATATCACTTGTTAGATTGTCAGTTGACAGTTCATGCTATTTGTCCATCTTGTCAACGCTCTTTAATGCCAATTTAAATTGATAATTAAATCACCGAAGTTAAACGTAAAACCCCAACCCCTACCCGTACAGCGATAGGGGGCATAATTTGGGGTTGACTATAAGCTTGGTGATGACAATTTCACAAAACTTACGCAAAGCCTCTATCCGTAGGGTGTGATCTTCGCAGCGTAACGCACCATTCTCACTATATAGCGGTACCTCTGTCAGCTATTAGCAGTCAGCTTTTTTTAAAGCTAATGTTTCCAATGGTTTCAGGAATTTAAAATGCCCTAACCTCCCTGGCTACTGCTATATGTGGCTGCATAAGTCCTGTTCAGCAAATTGAAAAGCGCGCCTGCTATAAGCTAACCGCTAACTGCTATAAGTTAAAAACGTTGGTTCATCACGTCATTAGCGCTAATACCGTAAGCGTTTTGAGCTTTAGCGATCGCCGATTGAGTTTGTGCGCTTAAAATCCCATCTATCGGACCACTATAAAAGCCATTTTGTTGTAAACGAACTTGCAAGGCTTTGATACTCTCTCGACGAAGAAGATTTTCTAAGGCTGACAAGGTATTAACTCCAGGGATACCATCAACAACTAAACCTTGATTTCGCTGAAAACGAATTACCGCGTCTTTAGTTTCAGCATTAAAAGACCCGTTGATCTGCCCTTTATAGTAATTTAGTTGCTTTAATCGTTGCTGGAGTGTTTCCACCTGTGCTTTGCTTAGAGTTTGCTGCACAGATGGTCTCTGAGTAACCGAAGTTGAGGGTTTGCGAACCGACTGGCGGGTTACACTCTTTAATAAGGCGATCGTCCGACTCCCAGCAAGACCATCAACGGTTATGTTGTTAGCTTGCTGAAAACGCTTGATAGCCGCTTCAGTAGAAGCATTAAAAACTCCGTCAACTGAATCTTTATAGAAACCAGCTTGTTTTAATAGAGACTGAAGTTTTGTAACGTCTTTACCGCGATCGCCTGGTTGAAGGAAGTTGTCTTTAGTGGTAGAAGTAACAGGCTTTTTCGATTGGGTTGTAGTGCGACGTTGGGAATTACTTGCAGTAGGGGTTTGGCGCTGAGGATTATTGTATAAAGCTGCCGCCGTTTGGTCGCCAACAAGCCCATCTGCGGTTAATCCTTTGGCTTTCTGAAAACGGATCACCGCCGCTTCAGTAGCTGAATCGAAATTTCCATTAATTTGCCCATTGAAGTACCCCAAGCGTTTTAAGCGTTGCTGGAGGGTGGTAACTTCTTTACCGCGATCGCCTGTTTGTAGTTCGGCTAAAGTCGCCCCTGCTGTACCCAAAAAGCTGACTCCCATAGCCAGGGATAGAAGATAAATTAAGGTTTTACTCCACAATTTCTGACTATTTCCTGGCAAAAAAACCTTGCTTTTCTCAACTACAGGAACATTACCGCAGTGGACATCGGCATTGTGGGCTTTCATAAAAAAATATGCTAGAAATTTCATAACTTTTTAGATCTACTTCTCCTTGTTAAGATAGCTAATATCTGCTGGGAAATACCGATCTTTCATATTCACTATCAGCGATAAATCACTCGTGCATCAAGTCCGTGAGAGCGTAACAGGTAAGAGCGACTTCTAGCAACGTCGGGATTAGCAAATTCTCCCGAATTTACATAAGAACCTAATTTCGATTCAGTTAAATAAGCTTCTTTAACGTACTCGCTAACTTTTCTGAGGATTTCAAAACTTCCAGGTACTATCACCACATAGCGATTCTTATTTGGTTGTGGACTGGGTGTACTTACATTCCCCTGTAATAAAGCCCTTAGCGTATCTGAGCCAGGAATACCATCTGCAAATAAACCAACAGATGCTTGAAAGCGCCTCAGAGCGAAGTCTGTTTCTGTACCAAAGATCCCATCAACTTGACCATTATAAAAACCCAATTCTCTCAACCGTTGCTGTATTGCAAAAGTATTGTTAATAGGATTCCCTGACAATAAGCTACTCGAATTGCTATAAGCATTAAAATTTTGAGCTATTGGTTGCACAATGGTGTTACCAACATTAAGCCCATAGGATTGTTGGAAGCGTTGAAGCGCCTGTTGTGTTTCCGAGTTCAACACTCCATTAATTGCCCCATAGTAAAAACCGCTATTTCTCAAGCGTTCTTGTAGCAACACAATGTCAGAATTGCGATTAGCTGGTGGGTAAGGCAGTACAGTTCTATTACTAACCACACCGAAATTTTGGCTTTGAGGTACAAATTGCACCTGCGCTACTCTCTGGAACAATGCCGATTGGGTTTTGGAACCAACTATACCATCAGGTTTCAGCCGTTGAGAGCGTTGGAATTGGCTGACAGCAGCTTTTGTCTGTTGGTCATAATACCCAGTGGCATAAACATTTTTGTAACCCAATATCCGCAAACTTTGTTGGATAGCAGTCACTTGTGATCCACGAGAACCTACTTTAATGGCTGCCATTGCCTCCCTTGTCATGCCTAAAATGCAGAAGGCAACAACTAGAGATAGAAAATTAATGTAAGCATTCCGATATTGCTTACTTGGAGCTAAATTTTGATTAATTCTGGCTGCTGTAGGTAGCTCGTTTGAAACTGCCAGATTTAGGTAGGCGAGAGTCTCCATAAATAAAATAGATGTCTGGGAAATCTTTTCCCCGTCAGTCTACCTTATAGATTTAAGCCTTGACAATTTTAGAGCCTAATATGCTAGGGGTAAATTAGTGATCAGCATTTGTTACATCTCGATAAAATTTATTGTGGTGTATCCGCTCGCTCCAAATTACCTGCCTTTACCCAACCTTCTTCATTAGTCTCTACCACTCGCACCTTTTGCCATTGTTTATCGTCGCTATCTTGGATAACCACCACCTCTTGGTTATAAGCAACGCCACCAACCTTGCTGGACTCATAACTAGCCTCTGAGCGCATACTCAAACCTGATTGCCATTTAACGCGAGCTTTATAGGCTCCAGGTTCTGGAGAGGCAGAGGGAGATGCGCTAGCTACTGTGGTTGAAACTAACTTTGAATTAGTTGCAGCCACCGTAGAACTTTTAGTATTAATACTGGCTAGTTTTTTCGGCTGTTCCTCTTCAGGAAAAACTGGTTTTGGAGGAGTTGCTGATAGGGTACTAAATAAGAAAAAACCAGCGGCAACACTACCCAATAAAAGTAGGACAACGCCCGCCAAAAAACCTACTACAAACTTTGCCAAACCTGACAAACTCATTTTATGATTCCGGATGTTGAAGTTGATGTTGAATGCGACTATTTAAACCGCTATTTCTAGATGCCATACGAGCTTTACCTGCTGCTGCCCAGTCTTGTAAAAACTGAATTTGCGCTTGTGCTGTCCTTGCTAAGGGGACAAGCTGACTGGCGGCTTCTAGGATGTCGTCGGTGATGAAGTCTCTGTTTTGGCTAAAGCCAATGTGCATTGCTTCAATTAAGGTTTGCTCAATTTCTGCACCAGAAAAATCGGGTGTTTCATAAGCTAGTCGATCTAAATCATAACTTTTTAAATTGTGATGTCTTAATCTGGATAAGTGTACCGCAAAAATGGCGCGACGTTCTTCCTGGGAGGGTAAACCTACGAAGAAAATTTCATCAAATCTACCTTTGCGGAGCATTTCTGGGGGTAAAGCTTGGATGTTATTAGCGGTAGCGACAACAAAAACTGGGGATGTTTTTTCAGCTAACCAGGTGATAAATGTGCCAAAAACACGGCTGCTAGTGCCTGCGTCTGCTTTGCCGTCAATTCCACCAAAAGCTTTATCAATTTCATCAATCCACAGCACACAAGGCGCTAAGGCTTCTGCTAGTTGAATCATTTGCCTGGTGCGAGATTCCGATTCTCCTACTAATCCCCCAAACAATCGCCCTACATCTAAACGTAATAAAGGTAAGTGCCAATGGTGAGCGATCGCTTTAGCTGTTAAAGATTTACCAGTTCCTTGAATCCCAACTAGCAGTAAACCTCTGGGATATGGTAGCCCATATTGCCGCGCCCGTTCTGAAAAAGATCCTCCCCGTCGCAGCAGCCACTCTTTGAGGTTATCTAAACCTCCAATATCACCCATTCTTTCTGTGGCTGGGTAAAAATCTAATATTTGTGTTTGGCGAATAGTTTGGCGTTTTTCTTCTAGTACCAGTTCGATATTTTCTGGCTGAATTTCTCCATCTGTGGCGATCGCCCGTGCTAACACCCGCCGAATTCTATCCATTGATAGCCCCTGGCACGATCGCACTAATTCATCTATAAATTTATTGTTGAGCGATTGACCATTAGCAGCCAATAAACGCTCAATTTCTAATTTAATTTCTCCCACTACTGGCAGAGGAAACTCCAAAATAGTTAACACTTCACTTAGATCAGAAGGAATTGCTATTTGTGGAGAAATAATAACAATATTTTTTGGTTGAGATTTGAGGCGGCGGGATAAATTTCTGAGTTTGCGGGAGATTGAGATATCTTCTAAAAAACGGTGATAATCTCTTAATATAAAAATCGCACTGGCTTCGGCTGGCAATTTTTCCACAAATTCTAAGGCTTGCAGTGGATTACGTCTTCCAAAACCCACATCATTAGGATTTCCCTGGTAGCCCTCAACAAAATCCCAGATATAGACAGCGCGGTTGCCCTGAGATTTAGCAGATTGGGCAATTGTTGCTTCTACTCTCTCTTCTTCTAGGGTGGGGATATAAATTAAAGGATAACGGGCGCGTAGAAGTAATTCAAACTCTTCACTGAAGCTCATGTTATTTATATAGTTTTGAGTTTTAAATTTTGAGTTTTGAATTAAAATTTTGAGTTTTAAATTAAACAAAATTTTTGATAACTCAAAACCCAATATTCATTTAAAACTGAGGACTAACTAGGAAGCTGCTTTTTCAAATCTGCCAGGGCATTCCAGCGAGAATCTGATGTTACAGAGGTTGCCGGATCAGAACTATTATCAATTCCAGTACAGTTTTTGTCGCATAACTTCCTAAGCGGTAAAGCCAGGCAAAACTGTTCATACAACCACACATCGGGCTGAAAATAACCGTTGGGTGATAGTGTTTCGACCAACTCTTCGATCGAAGTTTCGCGTTCTAGAGGGCCATTATATGCTTGCTCTGCGGCTGCGTCTAACCAAATTAGTTCTGACGTTTTCACAGATAAGCGGTGATTGTACTGTTTCAAGCAGCGATCGCACGTTAAAGTAACAATTGTTTCTGCTTGAGTAGTCACATCTAGATAAGTTCCCTGGTGTTTAACTTCCAAATGCCCCCGTACTGGCATTAAAGTTTCTAAACCAGGGAGAAACTCCTCAATTTGTAGATTTTCTTTCTGCTCTGGGGCTTTGGTTAAACCAGGAATGTAAATCGCTTCCATAGTAATTGTGAGCAATTATTAAAGCAAATTTGGACTTCAGCGATCGCCTACATCTCACTTCTCAATTCAACATTATGGTGGGAGCATTCTCGCCGTTGTTGGTAAACTTACCACCAACCGCCTGTCTGGTTCCTGACCTCGGCTGAAAGTTTCTAAATCTTCACAACCTTCCAAAAGCGTATGTATTTGCCGTCTTTCAGCAGCAGACAAGGATTTAATTTCATATTCCTGTCCTGTTTCCCGAACAACCTTTGCTGCATAGTCTGCTAGTGACCGAAGTTCTGCTTGTCGCTGGAGGCGGTAACCATTCAGTTCAATGCTATAAGCGGCTTGCTGCTCCCTTTCTTGATTAATATTAAGAATCGAATTAGCTAAGTACTGTATCGCATCTAGAGTAGTCCCCTCCGGTCCAATCAAAATATCAATTTGTTCGGGGGTTAGTGTGGTGTGATCTATGGTCAACCAGTACCCTGATGAGATTTCTACATCTGAGGAAGGTGGTTCGATACCTACAACTGTAGGAACTCCCACTAATTTCAGAAGTTGATCTAGCCACTGCTGACCCCGTTCTAATCGCTGATCGTTCATAGTTATTATCCCGATGTCTTTTTCTTAGAACGACTCGGTTCAAATGGCAATGTCTGTCTGCCTTTCTCATCTTTCTCTTCTTTTTCTTGCATATCTACAAGCTTTTGAAGATTTTCTGGCAGAGGTTCGCGAGACAAAATGAAAGTTTGTGCCGTTTGGAAGATGTTAGCAATCACCATGTACATCAACACCCCGGCAGGTAACGGGAAGAATAAAAACATCCCTGAAAAAATTACTGGAGTAATTTTATTTACTGTCTCTTGTTGAGGATTGCCACCAGTAGTACCTTGTCCAGACAGAATTTGGTTGAGATACAAGCTCAAACCAAAAAAGATCACCATGCCCACAATATCCCAGTGGACTGTTCCATCTTGATCGTATGCTCCTACCCGACCGAGTTTATCAATAAATAAGAAGCCTTTGTCTGCTGCTAGACCAGGAATACTACCTTGAATAGTGACATCTCCAGGCTGTAAAGCTTCTAATGTGCCATCGTCATTAATTTTTACTCTGTCTTCGCCTTTAGTTATTTTCCAGCGAGGTACTATTTGATTTTCTGAATACTCGCTTACCAGTTGTTTTAGGGGTTTACCAGCAACGCTTTGGAAATCAAGTTGGGTTTTTTCCCCAACTACTAAATTATTACCACCAGGTAACATTCCCACAACTGGAGCATGGACACCATCTGTAAAGTAAATGTTTTGAGGTGGTGTGGCAAAGGGTTGGGGTTGGACGCGCTCAATTTGCTCTTGGGGCAAGATTTGGAGATTGATGTTGTAATTAACATCAGAAAATGGTGAACCCCGCAATGTCGCAAATAAAGCAAACAGTACAGGCATTTGTACCAGTACTGGAAAACAACCAGCTAGTGGGTTGCCAAATTCTTTTTGAACTGCGACCATTTCTTCCTGCTGTTTAGCAGGATTATCTTTGTATTTTTCTTTGACTTCTTGCATCCGCTTTTGCATTAGCGGTTGGACAACTCGCATTTTTCGCATATTGCGAATAGAGCCTGCACTGAGGGGATACAGGGCGAAGCGAATCACCAGTGTCAGCGCGACAATTGCCAGACCATAGCTGGGGACGATCCCGTAGAAGAAATCCAGGATCGGCAGCATGACGTTATTGGAGAGAAACCCGATACCAAAATCCATTCGCTACTTGTTTGTTAGACAATCTAAAAGTTTTCTAAAAATAATCTATCTGATCTGGGGAAATAAGCTGATTACAAATACACCAGATCGATAGCTAGTAGGCAAGCTTTAAGGGGTTCAGGGCATCCTTGAAGATTACCCAAGGGTGGCAGATGAGTTGGACACCTTAGTTAGCTACTTCTACGGTTTTGCCTGTTCTGGCAGCCACTTTTTCAGTTATGAAATCGTAAATTTCCCGAAACCGTGGCACTGCACGCAATTCTAAGCGACTTCCATCTTTCATGGTTAGCACCATATCTCCCCAAGTACCAAGACCGCGAGGTACTTTTTGGACTTTGACGATTTCTGTGTAGATTACGTCTGTGCGATCGCGCCCCATCCACCCACCTGTGATCGATACACGACGATTAGTGATGCGATACCGCAACCACAACGCCCGCGCGATCGCACCCACAGTTAAGGGTAAACAGATCACTGTAGTTCCCAACAGGAGATTAATGATCAAGTCGCCGATGTGGGGGCCGCCCTCATACAATACTTCCTCTCGAATGCCCATTGATTACCTCAGCGAGTACCAACAACTGCTCTAATTCTCGCAAAATTTCGACATAATCGCACTCGCTTGCTGTTGGTCGCACTATAATTACCACCAGCAAACCAGGAGATATCAAAGGTAGCAACTGGCGGATAGCTGCTCGGATTTGGCGCTTAATCCGATTCCGCACCACTGCTTTTTTACTGACTTTTTTGCTAATGGAAATGCCAATCAGCGTTGGTAGTATGCCGTTTGGCGCGATCGCTGAATTGGCTTTAATTGCGTCACGTCGTTGAACGAGTGATTTTCGGAATTGGTCTCTGAGCGATCGCACCGTAAAATAAGCACCAGTACGACGACGACCACTCTGGTAGACCTCCTGAAAATCTTGCCGCCTCCTCAGTCGATTTTCTTTAGGCAGTGCCACTTTGTACCTGCCATTGAGTCACGTAACTGCTGCCTAAACTGCTAACCGATAACGTCCTTTTTTACGACGCGCTGTAATCACCTTGCTACCGCTTTTAGTACGCATACGCGCTCTAAAACCGGATGTTCTTTTTTGCTTACGGTTTGTGCCGTGTAAAGTACGCTGAGTCATATTCCTTTAGTTCCCAGTGACTAAAATTGATACTTGAAAAAAAAGCCACAATTTACTACAATAGCAGGTTTGTACGGCTAAGTCGCATCTAAGTCTTGATAAGTTAGCGTTACCAAGAGATTGATCTTAGTGATTAATAGCTACAACCTTTATTGATCAATGCTTACAATCCAAGTACCCACAGGTCGTGCGATGGGGATATCTATAGGACTAAGAATGCTGCAATTGAAATAATAAAAACCAGAATCCCCGTTTTTAACGTTATTAAGTACCACTTCTAAGTCTTTCCCTTCAGTAAGAGGTTCTTTTAAGTCAATAGTAATCTGACGCTTTTCCCGATCCCAGTTGACGGCTTGTAGAGGTATGGTTTTATTGGTGCTTTTGAATCTTACTTCAATTTGTTTTTCATCAAATTGACCATTGTAGTAATCTGGGTAATCAATCTTGATTTGAGAAACCCCTAATTGCATTTTACTGGCAGGGATACGCAACTGATAACGATCCCACATATCCCGACGACCATAATCTAATCGGTAGTTGAGTTGATTTTGCCGTTCAATGTTACCAAAGAGAGTAAGACCAGATAGACTCTGTGCTGAGGTAATAGTTTGAATACCCGTGAGTAGACAACCTGTAACAGCTATAGCAGAAAATAAACGTCGCATAGCAGATTGGGTATGAAACATACACTTAAATTATTGTATTGTGAAGCAGTTGTTAATAAACTTTACTATTTTTAGCTAGATTACGATATAACTCTAGGTAGTAAAGCATTGGTTTTGACTGACACAGCCAGCCAAAAGTGTCCTAAGTTCTCAGCAGTTTTATTTACCAACATATAAGTTTACATTATCAAAATAATTGGTAGGTATTTTTTAGGTAGTTGGAAAAGCTTGGCGCATCTATCATCAATAAAGACTGTTCTACAAGGTTTTGATTTTAACCGAAGAAAAAGGAGAGTGCATGAGAGTAGCGATCGCTAAAGAAATTGAAGTAGGTGAACATCGTGTTGCCTTGATTCCTGACGTTGTTGCTAAGTTGGTAAAACTTGGCATAGAAGTATGGGTAGAGGCTGGTGCTGGTGAGGGTTCATTTTTGAGTGATGATGCCTATAGAAATGCGGGTGCTGCCATTATTTCTGATAGAGATACTCTGTGGCGGGAAGCAGATGTACTGCTAAAAGTGGCTGTACCTTATGAGTATGAAATTGATCAAATGCGGGAAGGC
The DNA here is from genome assembly GCA_963711165.1 of uncultured cyanobacterium. Taxonomy (GTDB): domain Bacteria; phylum Cyanobacteriota; class Cyanobacteriia; order Cyanobacteriales; family PCC-9333; genus Crinalium. Next base: position 27,486 of record CAVQDG010000021.1, read on the forward strand.
GCGACTTTAATTAGTTTCCTTAACCCGTTAGCAAATTTCAGTTTGGTGCAGCGTTTAGCTAACCGCCACATTACCGCCTTTAGCATGGAAATGATTCCCCGTAGTACCCGCGCTCAAAGTATGGATGCGTTGTCTTCCCAGGGGTCGGTAGCTGGCTATAAAGCGGTGTTAATTGCGGCGGCGGCTTTGCCAAAATATTTCCCGATGTTGACAACGGCGGCTGGAACTATTGCGCCTGCCAAAGTATTTGTAATTGGTGCTGGGGTGGCTGGTTTACAAGCGATCGCCACTGCTAGACGGCTAGGTGCTATAGTTGAAGCCTTCGATATTCGCCCAGCAGCCAAAGAAGAAGTGCAAAGTTTGGGTGCTAAATTTGTTGAGGTAAAACTGGAAGAAAATACAGTTGCCGAACAAGGTTATGCTAAGGAAGTTTCGGAAGCATCTAAGAAGCGATCGCAAGAAGTTTTGACTGAACACATCAAAAATTCTGATGTTGTAATTACTACTGCTAAAGTCCCTGGTAGAAAAGCACCTGTGTTAGTCACAGAAGAAATGGTCGCTCAAATGAAGCCTGGGTCAGTAATTGTTGATATTGCAGCAGAACAAGGTGGTAATTGTGCTTGTACTGAACCTGGTAAAGATATTCAACGTAACGGCGTGACAATTATTGGTCCCCTGAATTTACCTGCAACTATGCCAGTTCATGCCAGCCAGATGTATGCCAAAAACGTTTTCTCGCTAGTGCAATACCTGATTAAAGATGGTAATTTGCAGATTAATTTTGAAGACGAAATCGTGAGCAGCACCTGTATAACTCATGCTGGCGAAATATCTAATCAACGGGTGCGCGATGCAGTTTTCAGCAGCCAACCGTCAACAATTAGCAATTAACAATGAACAATTACCAGACAAGTTTTGCGCTTGGGTAGGAAATAGGGAATACTTTTTTATTTATAGGCTCAAGTAGCGTGACAACTAGAATAAAAAATTTACATTGGTAATTGTTAATTAGTGATTGTTTAAAAATTAGGAGTTTCTAAAATTATGGCAGAAGGATTAATTGGTGCTTTATTTGTATTTGTTCTAGCAACGCTTGCTGGGGCTGAAGTAATTAACAAAGTGCCGCCAACGCTGCACACGCCTTTGATGTCGGGGTCTAATGCTATTTCTGGAATCGCTGTGATTGGGGCAATTTTAGTCGCAGGCGATCGCAACTTGAACCTCAGCGCAATTTTAGGTTTTATTGCGATTATTTTCGCAACAATTAACGTTGTCGGCGGCTTTTTGGTGACAGATCGGATGTTGCAAATGTTTAAGAAGAAGGAAGTAAAAGCGTGAGTAATCTTATACCTACTGGTATTGAGTTAAGTTATCTTGTTGCAACAGCATTATTTTTTGTTGGTCTGAAAAATTTGGGTTCACCAGCAACCGCTCGAAAAGGTAATGTGATTGCAGCAGTGGGGATGTTCATCGCTATTGTGGCGACATTGCTCAATCAAGGGGTGCTGAACTACGAGCTAATTTTACTAGGGATTGTCATCGGTTCGATATTGGGTGCGATCGCAGCTTATAAAGTTGAAATGACCTCAATGCCCCAAATGGTAGGTTTATTAAACGGTTTAGGTGGTGGCGCTTCAACTTTAGTTGCTGTAGCTGAATTTTGGCGGTTGTTGCACTCCGCAGAAACGGTGTCTCTCGACAACACCATCACCATGATTTTAAGTATCTTGATTGGTGGCATTACCCTAACGGGTAGTTTTATTGCCTTCGCCAAGCTGCAAGAACTCATGTCTGGTTCTCCGATTACATTCCCATTGCAGCAACCGATTAACGTCTTATTGTTAATTGGCTTTCTAGTTGGAAGTGGCTATTTGTTAATCGCACCAAAAGATCCCACAGTATTTTTAATTCTTACTGGTATCTCCCTACTTTTAGGTGTTTTATTCGTGCTTCCCATTGGTGGGGCAGATATGCCAGTAGTAATCTCGCTGTTAAACTCATTTTCTGGGTTAGCAGCTAGTGCGGCTGGATTTGTGCTGATGAACAATATTCTGATTATCTCTGGGGCGTTAGTTGGTGCATCTGGAATTATTCTTACTCAAATTATGTGTAAGGGGATGAACCGCACTCTCAGTAGTGTACTATTTGGTGCTTTCGGCGGTGGTGCTAAAGCTAGTGGTGGCGGTGCTGGTGCTGGTAACAATGATAAAGTTGTCCGCAGCATCGATCCTGAAGAAGGCGCGATGATGTTGGGTTATGCTCGTTCTGTGGTAATTGTTCCTGGTTATGGCATGGCAGTCGCACAGGCGCAACACGCTGTCAGGGAGTTAGGGGATCAGTTAGAAAAACTAGGTGTTGAAGTTAAGTATGCCATTCATCCGGTTGCTGGTCGGATGCCTGGACACATGAATGTATTGTTAGCTGAGGCGAATGTGCCTTATCCGCAGCTTCATGATATGGAAGACATCAATCCTCAGTTTGAGCAGACGGATGTTGCTTTAGTAATTGGGGCAAATGATGTGGTAAATCCGGCGGCGCGTACTGATAGTGCTAGTCCGATTTACGGGATGCCGATTTTGGAAGTAGATAGGGCAAAGCAAGCGATCGTGATTAAGCGCGGAATGAGTACTGGTTTTGCTGGTGTAGATAATGAGTTGTTCTACAAGGATAAAACTACAATGCTGTTTGGTAGTGCCAAGGATGTCGTGGCGAAGTTGGTTTCTGAAGTGAAGCAGCTATAAGAGATTTTAGTTAATTCTAAAATTAATCGGCTCGGAACCTGGATTTAAAATAATCCAGGTTTTTGTTTTGAAGAAACAGGACTTACGCAAAGTTTCTATCTGTAGGGTGCGTTAGCGAAGCGTAACGCACCCTACTCACTAATAGCTAACCGCTAACTGCTATATAGTTACAAAACGGGTATCCTTAAAAAAAAGCCACTAATTATGTGGCATAAAACTATATTAATTATTTATGGAAGACAGAAAAAAACTTGTTTCAGTCAAGGTCTATGCTATCTTTAATTAGATACCTAACCTTTTGCGGATGACTGGACATTCGTCATTACTGCTCCCCGTAAGTAGGCATCATTAAGATTTACCCCACTCAAGTTTGCATCCGTAAGATTGGCACCACTTAAGTTTGTTTCAGTTAAATTTGCCCCTGTTAGAGTTGCATCTGTGAGATTTGCATGACTTAAATTTGTTTTCGTCAGATTTGCCCCACTCAAGTTTGCCCCTGTTAGGTTTGTGCCACTCAGGTTCATACTCCTGAGATTAGCGGCAATCAGGTTCATGTTCCTGAAGTCCCGTTGCCCAGCCATATATCGGCTTACCAGTTCTTTAATATTCATAGGGTTTTTGAGGTAGTGCGCGAGTGCTGCCATGATATTTACTGACACCAACTCCCAACTCACAGACGGCAGATAAAAACTGAAACAAACTATTTTGGACAAAGAAGCTTTGGATAGACTTCTTGTCCAATAAATGTTGCAGTGCCTGGATTCGGGACAGTTTAGTTTTTGCCAGTCGGGTCAAATAGCTGACCTTTATTGCTTGTCCCTTGCTTTAAGCACTATGATGTGTTTGATACAAGCGGGTGTTTCAAGCATTAATAGCTGCTAGAACGTCTTCTACGCTGCTTATGCTTGGCAATTGCTTTGCGCTTGCGTTTTTCAATAGGTGTTTCAAAGTGACGATGCTTTCTGATATCTGGGAAAATTCCCGCCTTAGAAACTTCTCGCTTGAATCGACGCAGGGCTGACTCAATTCCTTCATTTTCACCAGGAATTATTTGGGTCATCCTATATCCTCATTAAATTGACAGCATTGTCCACGATTGATTTCACCACCAAACTATGCGTAGAGCGCAGGCTGCGCCAACGTTGTGGTGGGAGTCCAAAGTGGAAGAGAGATAGGGCTGGATAAGAATCGGCTATCCAGCAAGCCGTTTACTTTTAATGCACAGATTATAAGTCTTGCTTTAAGAGTTTTGATGGAAATTTTTGGTTTAAAAATTTAGTAGCGTCGATTATCTCTACCACCGCCACCGCCACCGCCGCCGCCGCCACGGTTATTTGACCAGCCGCCGCCGCCGCCGCCGCCTGAAGAACCTCTTTCTTCGCGGGGTTTAGCCTTATTAACCTTGAGGTCGCGTCCCATCCATTCAGCACCATCAAGTGCTTCAATTGCTGCAGTTTCTTCTGCGTCTGTTTCCATTTCTACAAATGCGAAACCCCGCATCCGACCTGTTTCTCTGTCTGTTGGTAACTGAACGCGCTTAACTGTTCCGTATTCGGCAAACGTTTGGCTAATATCATCCTGTGTTACTTGGTAGGATAGATTGCCGACGTAAATTGACATATAGGATCTCCAGAATCCGACGAGAGTGTAGAGTATTAGATTCGGAGAAACGCTCATCAAACGAATTACGCTACCGAAAATAAACCTTAGATATATCAGTTATAACATATTATTTGAGCGCAATTCGGTTATTGGTTAAAAATTACTATCATTAGAAGAGTGCGATACTTTTCTTGTCGTCGCTACGCGATCGCAATTTTATCCCAAGCTGCTAACAAACTGTTCCACAGAATCCACCGTCAACGCTACTTCTACTAAATCTTCCAGTTGATTGACATCAATCGTCTGCAAGCGTTGTTCTATCTCTGGCGGTACTGTGCCAAAGCGAGTTGTGAGTAAACGTAATAACTGTCGCAATGCCCCTTGCTGTTGTGCTGTGGCTAATTGTTGTTCTGCGGTTTCTGCCCGTTGTTGCGCCGCTTCTGCTTGCTGCTGTGCGGTTTCAGCTTGTTGTTGTGCCGTTTCAGCTTGTTGCTGTGCTAGTTCTTCTGGTAGTAAAACTAGATTGCCAGCTTGGTCATAAAATCGCAACCATACCGCCGTTTCTCGGTCTATTGTGCCTTCCCAAGTTCCTAGCCATAACTCTAAACGCTGACACCATAACCAACCATGCTCATTTTGTGACAAACGCTGATACTTTTGATTTGTATCTAAATGCCAGCCTTGGAAGGAATTACGGTTAAATGGGTCATAGACAAAGTAATCTGGTGTGCGGAATGTTTGTTCGTAAATATCTTTTTTCGCGCCTCTGTCTATTTTTGCTGTCGAGGGTGACATTAATTCGACAATGACATCGGGATAGCGACCATTTTCTTCCCAGACTACCCAGCCTTGACGATCGGTTCTACCATCGACATTTAAAACTATAAAGAAATCTGGTCCTCGAAAATCGCGGTTTCTCGCTTGGGCGGAACTGTAGTAAATAAACATATTGCCCCCCGCAAAGTAATCATTGCGGTGTGTCAAGGCGGTTAGCATTGACCGAATTAGGACGTTCATGGCAATGCGGTGGCGATTACTTTCCAAGGGTTCACCATCATCGAAGATTAAATCAGTAGGTGGCATGGGGGGTTCCCATTCCACATCCTCTGCTATCTGGGCTTGCTGCTGTTCGCTGGTTAAAGATTGCATTTGCCCTCCCATCAGTTTTGATGTCTTTTTTTAGTTTAGAAGGTTGGGGAGGAGATGGGCGAGGTCTACGCCTACGCACTTTTTAAATCATCATTAAAAGAGTTGGCTGGTGGCGAGAAGATAGTTTTATTTTTTAACGCAGAGAGCGCAAAGTTTTACGCCAAGGATCGCAAAGGAAATATTTAGTTTTATCATAGGTGTAATTATATGGCTGAAGGTACGCACGTAATTATACAATCTAGATTATGAATGAGGATAATAAACTAACGATTGATGAAATTTTTGCTGATGGTACTTTAATTGATCAAGCTTTAAAAAAAGCAGGTCAGCAAGCTATTTTGAGGCATAAACAGGCGGGTAATCCGATTGCTACTTGGCGTGATGGTAAAGTTGTTTGGATACCACCAGAGGAAATTGTTGTAGACGAAGAAGATTAAAAGGCGAAAAATTAGTTTCTCTACCACGAATAGAAAGCAAAAAACTTATTTATTATGCCAGCTAAAGATATCTTTCACAATGCTGTGCGGTCAGCACTAGAAAAAGAGGGGTGGGTTATTACTCAAGACCCACTTTATATTAAAGTTGGCATTGCTGAATTTTATATAGATCTGGGAGCAGAAAAGTTAATAGCTGCTGAAAAAAGCGGTCAGCAAATTGCTGTAGAAATTAAAAGCTTTTTGGGAGATTCGTTTATTAGTGAATTTCACTTAGCTTTAGGACAAACACTTAATTATCGCAAAGCACTAGAAAAAAGACAACCCCAAAGAATTTTATATTTAGCAGTTCCGGTTGATACATACGATACATTTTTTACAGACGAGTTTATTAAAGACGTTATTAGTACTTATCAAGTTAATTTATTAATTTTTAGTCCTGCAAAGGAGGAAATAGTGCAATGGAAAAACTGATTTATAGCGAAATTGTGCAAAAAATACTCACAGAACACGCCAGCCATCAAAGTGATGACAATATAGAAGTAGAAATTATTTTTGATCGAGAACGTAATCACTACCAAGTTTTTTATGTGGGTTGGTTAGATGAAAGGCGCGTTTATGGTTCTGTCATCCACGTAGATATTAAAGATAATAAAATTTGGATTCAATGTGATAAAACAGAACGGGGAATAGCGAAGGAGTTAGTTGAATTAGGGATACCAAAAAGCGATATTGTTTTAGCTTTCCAGTCTCCGTTTAAACGTCAGTTTACTGATTATGCAGTTGTGTAGAGAATAAATAAAGTGAGTTACGAAGGTTCAATGATATAGCTGAAGTCAGGAACGCTCATTTGGATGCGATTTCTCTTTTATATTCAGCAGCATCAGCAATCATTCGAGCATTCGGTTCAGGAGGATTCAGTAAAGCTTCTACAAATGCTTGACTATCTTCTAAGCTTAGTTGTATACGGGTATTTTCTTCAATTACTCGACGCGCTTGTGCTTGGGCGCTTCTCACTACAAAGTCTGTTATCGTTGTTCCCTCAATCTCCGCCGCTTGTTGTAACAGTTGTTTTTGTACGCTAGTCAGACGCGCTTCTAAGCGTTCTGATTTGGAGCGTTTTTCCCTGTTTTTAGAGGGCTGTGAAGTCTTCATTAACTATGCTTTTTAATGGCTTCTATCTTTTTATTGTACGTCCAATGACCGTACTCAGCAATAAGCTAGATAGATAGCAACAGCAGATATTATTACTTAGGATATTTCTTTGATTAGGCTGCATATCGAATAATTTCTACTTCTGCGCCATTATTAATTGCTGTCTCGGCTCTTTGTAATACCTGTTCAGCTATCTTATCGCTTAAATAATATTCCCCACAGTTATCACAAACGTCTGCGGGAACTTGTTTGATTATTACAATTGAATTATCCCTTTCTAAAGTAACAGTTACTAAGCCTACTTGTGTTTGTCCATGTTTGCAAATTACACATTGCATAAGCTTTATCTCCTACTTCTAAAGTTATCTCGCCACAGATTCGGATCGGGAATATAAGCTGTAACTACATATCCTGTATCTGTAGATTCATCATAGGAAAACACTACATGAATTGGTTTACCCTCAACAAAATCTAATAATAGATAACTAGGAAATGGCGTATCCTCTGGATTTTCTTCTATCACTTCTCCATAAGCGACTACAGCTTCTACCTCCCTTTTACTAATCCGCCTCAAAAACATTTGTTGAATTGCATGACGCGAAAACACTAAATTCTGAGCATTCACTATTTATTTCAAATCTCCCTAGCCTAAATTTCTATTATCCTACCTAGTTGCTTTGTTGAGATATAGGCATCCTTGGTGGTGCTGTTTTCCACATTAAATCAATTTCTTCAGGTGTCAATTTATAAGCTTGATTCACTAAATCAGAAAGACGATGTTCGAGTTTTATAGCTTCGGCGCGGCGGATTTGAATTGCAGGGGCATACTCATTATATGCTTCTTTGAGAGCTTTTAATGTAGCAGGACTTAAGGGATCTGAGGATTTAGTTTTACGCATCCGCTTTCTAACTTCTTCTACAAGTTCATTAAGTTCGAGACTGGCAAAGTTTTCGAGTTTTTGTCCGAGTTTTTCAATTTTATAAGTTATTTGTAACCATTCCAGCACATCTTTATTAGCTTCTCGGTTAATTTTGGTAATTTCAATTAAACGGGTAGCAATTTCTTCTACTTCTGCGCGGATTTCCTCGGTAGGTGGTGCTATTGGTAGAGTTTCCATCAAGTAACCAGCAGGATTTAGGGCTTCATCTTTCATGTGTGGTAGATAACGCCAGTTATACCACCAAATAAGCGGCGAATTTAGAACAGCTAAAATATATAAATCAGGTTTAGGTAAAATAAAAGCTTTATTATTCGTTAAATAGCCATTTTCATCATAACTATATGATGGATGAAACTGAATTTCTTGATAGATAATTTTGGGTTTTTCAAATAGCTCCCAATAATCAATGGTATCCTGAATTTCATACCATTTATAATTACCTGTTTTTCTTCCTGTCCATTTACCATCTTTTATTTCATCCCATTGTTTGGGTCGTGGTTCTAACTGTTGGCGGTAGTTATTAAGATATGACTTGATTGCAGGATATTTATCAATGTCAATGCCTCGACGGGTGAAAATCATCCAACGGTTTTCCCATTGTGGATGCCAACGTTTTATATCTTGACCCCGCAAGAACGGTTTGATAATTTCAGATGATTTTATATCGGCTTTTACTAAACTGTTTTTAGTAGCTTCATCAATTAAAAACACTTCGTTACAGCCTGTTAATATACCCCAGTAAGGTTTAATACCTGCAAAATCTTTTAAATTTATACCTATTTGCTTAATTTTATTCATTAATTCTTCAATTTCAGTATTCTCTAAACTCCAAGCATTAGCAGTGAAGCGTGACCACTTAATTTTGCTAGAATTTTCTTTAAGATATTGAGCTAAATTAATATTAGCTAGTTTGTCTCGTGGAACTGAACAAATATTAACAGATGAATACGGCTCTGGTTTGACTATTATTTCAGGTCGAATATCTTTATCAATATTTTCTACAGCTTTCCTTATTGTTACAATGCAAGGAAAAGTATCAGCATCTTCAAAAATTGGAGCGTGTCCAAAATCAATAATTTGCTCCAATACACTTTGATAAGCAAAAAAATTACGCAGGGGTTCACCATATCCTGACTTCAGCCATTTATTAGCCACAATATAGGAAAGTATCCCACCAGATTTAAGAATATTTAGCCCTTTTTCGTAGAAGTATGTATACAGATCCGCCATACCATGATAAGACTTATAATTTTTCTGTAAGTAAGGCTTGAGCGCAGAAAATAATTTTTGGCGTACATAAGGCGGATTACCAATTACTACATCAAACCCACCTTCAGCAAAAATTTGTGGGAATTCAGATTGCCAATCAAATGCTCTTTCTACTATGCTTGAATCATCAACAATGGAATTCCCTACTTTAATATTATTATCTAAATAAGTTAAAGTTTTACCCTTTGCAGCAGTCTTTAACCAGAGAGAAAGCTTGGTAATTTCTACTGATTCTGATAACAAATCTACTCCATAGAGATTATTACTTAAAATACTTTTATCTAAGTCGATTAAACTTGTTTGCGTCGAGATATGTCCCAAAGCAATTAAAGCTTGATTTATTCGCTCATATTGACGAATTAAGTAATCAAACGCAGCAATTAAAAAAGCACCTGAACCACACGCGGGGTCAATGATTCGCGTTTTTTTTAATACTTCATCACGATAAGTTTCCCAAAACTTAATTTCTGTTTTTCGTTGTGGGTTAGTTTCTGGTGCAGAAAATGAGTTAAACTGGAAGCGATCGCGTAATTCTTCCTCTTTTCTATTCAGATATCCACCAATAGCAACTTCCGCAATATATTGCGTCACCCAAGCAGGAGTATAAAACACACCCTGAGTTTTTCGCTTACCCTTTTTATTGTCGTATTCCTGTCCAGCAGTTTCCGCTTTTAACTCTTCTAAATCTGTAACGGACTGCTCAAAAATATGCCCTAAAATATCAACAGAAACTTCTGTATCAAAATCATATCTTGTTAACTGCTTAAGTTGACTACATAGAGGATCTGGAACAGTAAGTTCTTCATCTAAAATAACATCATGCTGAAATAAACCGCCATTATAACCAGGTATAGGCGGATCTTCATTTCCGATATCTACCCAACTAAACACCTTTTTATAATTAGCCCATATTGGCTGAGGATTATAAATATCTTTCGAGTCATGGGCGTTACTTAAAATTTTAGCAGGTAATAAACCTTTATCTTCACAAAAAGCAATAAATAAAACGCGGTCTAATGTTTTCTGAGCTTTTTCAATCAAAACGCGATCGCGGTTTATAATATCTGGGGAAGCAGTAAAACGAAAATGTTTAACCAAATTTAACCGCACAGCTTTATACTCTTCGTAAAGCTGATTAGTAATAGCTTCTTGAGCATCTTGAGACTTAGCTAAAAGTTGATCTATTACCGAAACAGATTGCGCTGTATTTTTACTAGGTAAGAAATTTTCCCTACATAAGATAAAGTAAAACCGCTTAAAGGCTGCTAATTCTTCTAACTCCAATAATAAAAACCGTTCATAATAAGCCGGAGTTTTACCAGTATGATAAATCCTTATTTCTCGATAATTAGAGATAATAATCCATTTACAATCAGGAGTATAATTTGCATAACGCCAACCTTGATCGACTGCTGATTCTTTACGCCCTAGCGCAGGTAGATCCAAATTATCCTTAGTTGATTTTAATTCAATCGGCGCAATTATCCGACCTTGTAATTTGACCTTACCTTGCTTGTATTCCTCTGCTGTAAAAAATCCTAAAGCGCCATCAGCAAAACCACCACCATCTGAGATAGTTTGTTCTGCATGAATTTCCCAAGCTTTACCACCACCATCAATAACTGAACGATAGCCTAAAACTTCTTGAAATAAATCTTTAAGAAAATCACCATGTAGAGAAGTTTCTTTAATTTGGTCAAGCGTACCTGTTTTTAATGCAGTTATCCACTTTGTTATTTTATGATGACGTTCCTCAATATCTGTTGGAAACGAGAAATTTAAAATAGCTGTATTAACAGTTTTACTATGAAACAGCGCATTATTATTCTGATAAACCATATTTACAAAAACCCACCCCGTATTAAGAGCATATCCGAAAAGTCGTTTTAAGAGAATTTAACCGCAGCCTAGAGCAGATGTTTACTTATTTGAAAAACCGCCAAGACGCCAAGGACGCCAAGGAAGAAGAAGAATATGAAAGGTTTTCTTGATCGTGGGAAGGGAGTAAGAGTGATTATTGATTGTTCGGATAGACTCTAAATCCCTGAGACAAGTTTATTTCTACCTTTGCGCCCTTTGCGCTTACCTTTGCGCCCTTTGCGTTAAAAAAAAATAAATTATCCGTAGCTAATAATACAGATTATAATCCAACAATAACCATCCCATAAACTGGGTATTTATACTACTGAAAACCCATGCTAATTACCCTTTAAATCGAGACAATAGATATATAGAGGGCTGTAAACTATTAACCTTGCCCTCAATTAAGGAGTGTATTAGCTGTGGTTGTACAAATATCCAAAAGCACCTACGAAACCAAAACTCAAGAAATCGCCAAGCAACTTTTAGCAGCTACGCGGGAAAATCGCTCCTTTTTTGCCAAAATTGGCGACCAAATGCGCTGGGATGATAAGTTACTCGGATGGGCGATGAGTAACCCTGGTTTACGAGTGCAATTATTTCGCTTTATTGACTGTCTCCCTGCATTACGCAGCAAGGCGGAAATTGCTCGTCATTTGCAAGAATATTTAGGTGATGAGTCGGTTGAACTTCCAGCAGCTTTAAAGGGTATGCTCAATTTTGCTAACCCTGATTCTATGCCAGGACAGTTAGCTGCTACAACTGTATCAACAGCAGTGGAAACTTTAGCGCATAAGTATATTGCTGGGGAAAATATTAACCAAGTAATTAAAACAGTTGAGCGGTTGCGTAAGGATAAGATGGGTTTCACTATAGATTTATTAGGTGAAGCTGTTATTACGGAAGCTGAGGCGCAATCTTATTTAAACCGCTATCTGGAGTTAATTGAGCAACTCACTGATGTTGCGAAAAGGTGGTCATCTGTACCAGCTATTGATGTTGCAGATGGGGAAGCTTTACCACAAGTGCAAGTTTCTGTCAAGTTAACGGCGTTTTATTCGCAGTTTGACCCGTTGGATGCTAAGGGAAGTGAGGAAAAAGTTAGCGATCGCATCCGCATTCTACTACGTCGCGCTACCCAGTTAGGTGCTGCTATCCATTTTGATATGGAACAGTATAAATATAAGGATTTAACTCTTGCTATCCTCAAAAAGATATTGATGGAAGAGGAGTTTCGCACCCGTACAGATATTGGTGTAACTCTACAAGGTTATCTGCGTGACAGTCAGCAAGATTTACGTGATTTAATTGCATGGGCGAAACAACGCGCTTATCCTGTAACGGTGCGCTTAGTTAAAGGCGCATATTGGGATCAAGAAACAATTAATTCAATTCAAAAAGATTGGAAACAACCTGTATATAACGATAAAGCGGCGACAGATGCAAATTTTGAAAAACTCACACAATTGTTGCTAGAAAATCACGAGTATTTATATGCTGCAATTGGGAGTCATAATGTGCGATCGCAAGCTTATGCTATAGCTATAGCAGAAACTCTCAATATCCCCAAACGCCGCTTAGAAATGCAAGTGCTTTACGGGATGGGTGATAAACTAGCAAAAGCATTAGCAGATCGTGGTTATCGCGTTAGAGTTTACTGTCCTTATGGTGAATTATTACCAGGGATGGCTTATTTAATTCGCCGTTTGTTAGAAAATACTGCTAATAGTTCCTTCTTGCGACAAAATTTAGAAGAACGTCCCATAGAAGAATTATTAGCACCCCCAGTGGGAAATGAGCAAGCAGTAATTGAAGTTACAAGAGTATTTCCTAACGCTGCGGATACAGATTATGCTGAACTCAAAGCCAGAGAAAAAGCGCAAGCAGGTTTTCGGATAGTTCGCCAACAATTAGGAAAAACCTACTATCCTTTAATTAATGGGGAATATATCACCACAGCAGAAACAGTAAATTCTGTTAATCCTTCTAACCCTAGTGAAATTATTGGGAAAATTGGACAGCTTTCTATCGAACAAGCAGAAGAAGCTATAGTAGCAGCAAAAGCAGCATTTCCTGCATGGCGTAAAACTCCAGTTAGACAACGCGGGGGTATATTGCGAAAAGCAGCAGAATTAATGGAACAAAAGCGCCATGAGTTATCAGCTTGGATAGTATTAGAAGTTGGTAAACCTTTGCGCGAAGCAGATGGAGAAGTTTCCGAAGCAATAGATTTTTGTCGCTACTATGCTGACGAAATGGAACGGTTAGATCAAGGATATATATATGATATATCTGGGGAAACTGACCGTTATATCTATCAACCGCGTGGTATTGCTGTTGTTATTTCTCCCTGGAATTTTCCGTTAGGTATTGCAGCAGGGATGACAGTTGCAGCTTTAGCTACTGGTAATTGTACTCTACTCAAACCTGCGGAAGTTTCTTCTGTAATTGCTGCTAAATTCAGCGAAATTTTGATCGAAGCTGGAGTACCAAAAGGAGTATTTCAGTTTGTACCAGGAAAAGGTTCCAAAGTTGGCGCGTACATGGTTAACCATCCTGACGTGCATATTATTGCTTTTACTGGTTCTCAGGAAGTAGGTTGTCGCATTTATGCAGATGCAGCAACTTTAAAACCAGGACAAAAACACATGAAGCGAGTAATTGCAGAGATGGGTGGTAAGAATGCAATTATTGTCGATGAAAGTGCAGATTTAGATCAAGCAGTTGCAGGTGTAGTGCAGTCCGCATTTGGTTATAGTGGGCAAAAATGTTCTGCTTGTTCGCGGGTAATCGTTCTCGATCCTGTATATGATACCTTTGTGGAGCGGTTTGTGGAAGCTACGCGATCGCTCAACGTTAATATTGCAGAAGCACCAGGTACACAAGTAGGTCCTGTAATTGATAGTAACGCACGCGATCGCATTCGTGAATACATCGAAACCGGGCGCAAAGAATCACAAGTAGCATTAGAAATGTCTGCACCAGATAACGGTTACTTTATTGGTCCCGTAATCTTCAAAGATGTACCACCCGATGCTAAAATTGCCCAAGAAGAAATTTTTGGTCCCGTTGTTGCTGTCATTCGCGCTAATAATTTCGATGAAGCATTAGATATCGCGAATAGCACAAACTTTGCATTAACAGGTGGTTTATACTCCCGCACACCTTCCCACATTCAAACAGTATCAACTGAATTAGAAGTTGGTAACGTTTATATCAACCGAGGTATCACAGGCGCAATAGTATCGCGTCAACCTTTTGGCGGATTTAAACTTTCTGGCGTTGGTTCCAAAGCTGGTGGTCCCGACTACCTGTTACAATTCCTAGAACCGCGTGTAATAACAGAAAATATTCAGCGCCAAGGATTTGCACCAATTGAAGGAGTAGATTAGAAGATACTATCTATTTAGATGTGTAGAGATGTTGTATACAACAGACATCTTCAGAAATTCAAGTGGCGTTACCTCTCACCCTTGTAGAGACGCGCCATGGCACGTCTCTACATTTATTTTTGGAGATGTCTAACGTCTCTACATAAGTAGAATATGTAGCCTGAGAAAATAGAAATTATGCTGAATTTCAGAAATTCAGAAATATATGATTACCACCACAACTAAACTGCAAACCGATACTTGGGTAAGTATAACTTGGGATGAATATATTCAGATTATCGAACAACCTGAATATGAAAAAGCCAAAGGTTACTACTACAACGGAAAGATGAGGATTGAAATGTCACCAGTAGGAAACGATCATGCCAGTGACCATATAATTGTTATTATTGCAGTTAGCTTGTTTGCCAGTATTAATGGCATCCCCATGAATGGGAAGGATAACTGTAGTTATCGTAAAACTAATTTTCAAGAAGCTCAACCTGATGTATCTTACTACATTGGAGAAAATGCTAATGTCATAACTTGGGGAACTTCTATTATTAATCTAGATATTTATCCCCCACCAGATTTAGTTATAGAAGTAGCTAAGACATCTTTATCTGATGACAAAGGTGAGAAACGTCTGCTTTATGAAGATTTAAAAGTTAAAGAATACTGGATTATAGACGTACAAAATGTCCGAGTTATTGCTTTTGCTATTGATGGGTTAGGTAGCCGAAGAATTACTGAGTCTTTAGTAATACCAGGATTAAAATTTTCGATATTAAATGAAGCTTTTCAACGTAGCCGTCAAACAAATCAAAGCGAAGTTATCACCTGGTTGCTATCTCAGTTTCAATTATAATAACCCAAGTAACATCAAACATCGAAACGGCGCTACAATTAATACTAATTAGGACAGGAGAGCCAAATGGATAACCTGAAAATCAAGCACGTCATTAATTTACATAAAGCACTTACCGCATTGGTAATTTTAGGGTTGATGCTGGCATACAATAATTTTACACTCGGTGCGTGGGTTTACTTATCCCTACATGGCACTTATGGTGTTTTGTGGTTAATAAAAGACCACATTTATCCCGACAAGCAATGGGAACAAGAAATTCCATTAGGAATGGCAAGTTTATCATTTTTTATCATCAATCTTTATTGGGTAGCGCCCTTTATTCTGATTAGTAGCCGTAATGTACCATCATTACCACTTATAGCTGTAGCAATTTCACTTAATATTATTGGAGTTTTTCTCCACTACACCAGTGATGCTCAAAAATACTTCACACTAAAATATCATTCTGGGTTAATTACCGAAGGTTTTTTTGCTCGTTGTCGTAATACTAATTACTTGGGTGAGATTTTAATATATGTTTCTTTTGCTTTGTTAGCTCAACACTGGCTACCGTTTCTAATTTTAGGATTTTTTATTGCTACTGTCTTTATTCCCAATATGCGAAAAAAAGATCAATCTCTTTCTCGTTACCCTGAGTTTGATGCTTATAAAGCAACTACCGGACTTATATTTCCTAAATTGTTTGTACAAACAACTTCTCAAGAATTATCACAGAGTTAATTTTTATTTACACAATTCATTTTTAAGGAAATTTACACAGGTGCAAGATGTCCGATGGTTTAAAGGACTGCTTGGTTTAGGGATAATATGGTTGATGGGTGCAATGTGCGATCGCATCATTACAAAAAGTCACCCAATTAGATCCCAAAAACCCTTACGCTCATGCTTATCTAGCCGTTGTCTATCTTTATGATTGGCATCCCTTTAGACAATTAACAATTAACAATTAACAATTATCAACTAAGTAGAACAACTTACTTAAATCTCAAAGCTCTCCCCCTCGCCTTAGAGCCTATCCGAAAAATAAATAATCACCAAAAACATCTGCGTTTATCTGCGGTTAAATACTCTGTAGAGACGCGCCATGGCGCGTCTCTACACTTTGAAAGATAGGCTCTTAATAAGGGGAGGGGGCTGGAGGCTGGGGGATGGGGTAATCCCTTTAATTAGGTGGATATACTTACCTCTCTCAAGATAGAGAAAAATTTTAGTAAATTGTGATTAAAACGACTAAAAAATTATTTTGGTTTAGATATCTTATTTATAGAGCAAGAATATCCACTAAATTCTGCGCTAAGAATGAAACATTTTGTTACAAATAACCGCAAGTAACATGAATTATAGCTCATACTCCCTAGCAATAATTCAAGATGAAGCCCGTCAGCTTGTAGAGCAAGGATTTGTCACTCGTCACCAACGCATCTATAAACTTTGGCAATATATTCCGGCGCGTGAATGGATGCGTGTAGAGCGCGAGTTAGAGCAAAACGATTTGATGCTGAGGGATTGTCTAGGCGATTTAATTGGTTGGGGAGAATTTGCTAGTGACTAAAAGCTAACAACTTTTTTAAACTTTAATCATTAGTGCTTATAAACACACTGACAATAATTTTCTCCCAGATTAAAATTTGAAAGATTTACAGTCATTAACGGCTGTAAGCACTGACATAACATGATCCCCAAGATAGATGAAGTAAGTAATCGGTAGCTTTTATCGTGAATAGCACAGTAGTTATGTAATCTCTATTCAGCGCGTTGGCATTTGGATATTGCCAACCGTTAGTAAATTTAATCAGTCGCCATGTTCGGTGTCTTTAAGTTTATTTAAGTAGCAAACACTACTCGTAAAAAAAAATGTCACAACTGGCAACAATTAATTTACAAGTCTTAACAAAACCCCTATAAACGATGCCAATTATTTTAGAAAAAAATACAATTCCTCAAATGCCAATAGATGTCAAGCGGCGGAATGACAAAGACTAGCAAGCCGTGCTATCAAGAGGCGGCTAGACACTGGTAAGCAAATTTTCATTCACAAATACCTTTTTTAGTACGGAGATATAGATCATGCTGTTAAATACTTGTCCTTGCTGCGGTAACTCTCTCCTTCGCCATGCACGGCAACAGGGTATTTATTGGTTTTGCACCTCTTGTCGCCTGGAAATGATGCCCCTGAATGTTGAGAAGATCCTGCGTAAAGAAGTTGTAGTTAAACAATGAACAATTATCAATTATCAATGACTCATCACCAGTTACTAATAATTAGTAGCTAGTTCTAAGCTAACGCGCATCTAAATTGTACATTTGATAATTGATATAAAAGTTATCAAACCCTATAACCCTATCTCCTCCCTCCTCTCTCCTCCCTCTCTAAAATATAAAATCAAAGAAACACAACAGCTTATCTTTAAGATAGGGGTAGTAGTTGATTAAATTAAGTAGCATTACCCTGATAAGATCTGGTGGAGGCAAGGTTTTAGGCAGGAGCAGTGTTAGCAGCATTATTGTATGGTCAAGAAGATTTACGTTTAGAACAAGTCGCCGATCCGACACCAGATGCAGGTGAGGTAGTGATAGAAGTTGGGGCAGCGACAACTTGTGGTACAGATTTAAAAGTATGGCGGCGTGGCGGTCATGCTAGAATGCTTAAACCTCCGACACTGTTTGGACATGAAGCAGCAGGTCGGATTGTGGCGTTGGGTGCAGGAGTTAGTAGTTGGCAAGTGGGCGATCGCATAGTTGCTAATAACTCTGCCCCCTGCATGAATTGTTTTTTCTGTCAACGCCAAGAATATTCCCTTTGCCCTAACTTAACTTGGAATAACGGCACATTTGCCCAATATCTGAAAATACCTGCACAAATTGTGCAGCATAACTTGTTAGCTATACCAGATGATTTGCCAGATGCAATAGCAGCGATGACAGAGCCTCTGGCGTGTGTATTACATGGTATAGCTCGTTCAAATGTTAAACCAAATTCGCGGGTAGTAGTGCTGGGTGACGGTGCAATTGGTTTAATGTTTGTAGCAGCATTAGCTAATCAGTCAGAGCAAGTATTTTTATTTGGTGGTAACGAGCAACGGCTGCAAATTGGCGAGAAATTTGGAGCAGTCCGCACATTTAATTACCATCAAATTAGTGATTTACCAGCAGTAGTAAAAGATTTAACCGAAGGTTGGGGTGCAGATGTAGTAATTGAAGCTACAGGCGTACCGACAGCTTGGGAAAGTGCGATCGCACTTGGTCGTCCTGGTGCCACAATTAATTTATTCGGCGGTTGCCCCAAAAATACAACCATTACCGTTAACACCGAACAATTGCACTATAACGAACTCACACTGAAAGGGGTTTTCCACAACACACCAACTTATGTGCGAGAGGCGTTATCATTACTAGCTAGTCGCACAATTCCTTTTGAATTGTTACTGAGCGATCGCCGACCTTTACAAAACTTAGAACAAGTCTTTCAAGACATGAAAAATCGTAAAGCAATTAAAGTTGCCATTCAACCCAATTAACAATTAACAATTAACAATTAATTTATTACTCACAACCAAACCCATAAAATTTATTCTCACCCCCTCTCTCCTCTCTCCTCCCTCCTCCCTCCTCTATTCTAATTTTGTCCCAAATATCATTTGTAAGATCATTGGTTGACCTCCGCTAGTATGATATTTATCTGCCCAAGTACGGATGATTTCATCAAGTTCTGCCATAGCTTGATCCATCTGCTCTGGCAAAATATCTAATTCTTCTAATAAACGTATTACTTGAGGCTGACGCGCTGCCCATTCTCTCATTAATCGGAAATATCGAGCCGTATCCTCAATCATAATATAAGTACGCTCTTCTGGGTCTGCTGGAGAGTAAGAAATGCGTGTTAGTGCGTAAAAAGGTAAACCCCAGGGAGAATCAATTCGCGTTACCGTACCAGCATAAATTAAGCGACGCTTGATGTGTTCTGCCAAAGCTTCACTTAAAGGTAGGCACTCATCTACTGGTAAATTTTCTTGAGAACGGTTATGGAGAAATTCTATTAATTCTAAAAACTGGATAGAGCTAATTATTTGGGCTTCTGGGAGGCTTTCTGGCGCTTTGGCTTCGATGTGCCGCTTTTCATCAGTTGTCAGGCTAGTACCAGAAATATGCGATCGCCCCGCATACCAAGCATATCTTTCCAACCAAACGTAGGGAAACTGAATCAAATAGCTTGGTTCTTGAGAACCTAGCATTTTCAGCAGTTTACCTTCGGTTAAAGCTTTTTTAACTTCATCAACAATCACCTTAACCCTTTTCGGCTCTATATGGTGCAGATGCCCAGTCATACGGATATTATGACTCTGCTCCAAATAAGTCATGTAAATGGCAAATTTTGCAGCAGTTGCAGCAGCATCCAAAAACGCTCCGTGCCTATGCCCGCCAGTTCTCATGGCGCTGAAAGCCAGATAAATCAGGATCTGATCCATTGCACTAGGACAAAGGCTTTTAATCAGATCTATGTCATTGCTCATTTCAGGATTACTCACAAACCCAGGTTACAACCGTAACAGATACAAAGTGCGGATCTATTGCAGCCCGTCCGAATTATAGGCTGGTTTTAAAATAATTTGCTTGTTTCTGGTATAATCTACCTATGTATTCTATAATACCAAACCTGGGGACATAAACCCGTTACTGACTCAACTGTTAAACTTGCCAGGAGTCGTATTTGAAAGAAAGCTTGGCGCTTTTGGCTTGGCGGAATGTGAAATATATCTGACTGTAGTACTGAAAAAGAAGCGTAAAGTGCTACTAAGATTCAAAAAAGAGAGCTTTGAATTATGTTAAATCGTCGAAATTAATCCCCACCTAATCCTGTGTTTGTTTGGGAGGCGGATTATCGGTGGGGACTTCAGCAAACATTGCTATTACAACAATTTTATCAGTTAACTGTTAACTGTTTACTGTTAACTGTTTACTGTTTACTGTTTACTGTTTACTGTTAACTGTTTACTGTTAACTGTTTACTGTTAACTGTTTACTGTTAACTGTTTACTGTTTACTGTTTCAAAAGTGTGCGATCGCTACTCCTTGATACATTTCACGGCGACCCGTACCCCGATGAGGAGATTGATCCCTTGGACGTTCGGCATTAAGACTTAAACCTTGATCATAATTATCAGCCAGCAGCTTAGTTGAGCTATAGTTATTATCTAAAGGAATTGCGGGAACCGAGATTGCTATCAAACTACACAAAACTAAAAATTTCTCGAAAGGCATAGCAGATACCTGTCCTATGGTTGCTAATACCTGTTTCTGATTTAGGACTAATAGATCCGGAAAAACTCCCAACAAAGTTTATTATTTTAGTGATTTTGTTAGAGTCAATTAGCGGTGGGCAAACGAGGATAAAAATGAAAGCACAAGTATTTCGAGGTGTCAATCAACTAAGTTATGAAGAAGTACCAGTACCCACGATCGCAGCAGATGAAGTACTGGTAAAAGTAGCGGTGGTAGGTTTATGTCAATCAGATATAAAAAAGATTCGCTATCCTCTTTATGAACCACCGCGCATATTTGGGCATGAAACTGCTGGTACGATCGCACAAGTAGGAGAAGCTGTCACAAGTTGGCAAACTGGACAACGGGTTGTTGTTATGCACCACATTCCCTGTATGCACTGCGCCTACTGTTTGAATGACAACTTTTCGATGTGTGATGTCTACAAAAATATCACTACAACAGCAGGGTTTACCCCTAGTGGTGGTGGTTTTGCAGAGTATGTCAAAGTTCCAGGGCATATTGTGCGTAATGGTGGGTTAATACGCATTCCCGATCATATAAGTTTTGAGCAAGCGAGTTTTGTAGAACCAACTAACTGTTGTCTCAAAGCAGTTAAAAAAGCTGATGTCAAACCTGGGCAAACAGTTCTGGTAACGGGTGCTGGTCCAATTGGTTTAATGTTTATTATGTTGGTAAAGTATTTTGGTGGAAGAGCGATCGCAACTGATTTACTACCATCAAGAATAGAAAAAGCTTTGCAAGTTGGTGCTGAAGCTGCATTTGATGCCCGTGATCCAGAGTTAGCTAATAAAATACAAGCACTAACTAATAATATGGGAGTTGATACCGCTATACTCGCGGTTCCCAGTGAGAAAGCTTTTTTCCAAGCACTCGATTGTACACGCAAGGGTGGCAAAATTCTATTTTTTGCAGAATTTCCCGATCAAATTGAAATTCCGCTTAATCCCAATATTCTCTATCGGCGCGAAATTGATTTGATGGGCAGTTATAGTTCTTCCTATCGGGTGCAAGCAATAGCTACAGATATTGTGTTTAATCAACGCATTGATGTTGATGCTTTGATTAGCGATCGCTACTCACTCAAAGATCTTAGTGCAGCAGTAGAGCAGGCGATCGCTCCTACTCCAGAAACCTACAAAATCTTAATTTATCCATCCACTTGAACAATTAACAATTAACAATTAACAATTACCAGGCTTCGTTTTCAGTTTTAGGACTTACGCAAAGCCTAAGTACTGTAGGGTGCGTTAGCAAAGCGTAACGCACCCTGATATTCCCACAACGGCGTTTTGCCCATCGTCGAAGTTTCAGGTATAGCAACCTAAATAGGCGCAAGAGCGCAAATATTTTGAGCAAAACCTATACAGAGCAAGCGAAATAAAAAAGCTAATTGCGCTCTTGCTAATTGCTAACTGCTATATGTGAGGCAATCTTGTCGTGAAAGTTCTCCAAACTCAGACGCAGTAGGGTTTATCGGGCTTAATCCATCTATCCCAAGTTTTGTCTAATCGGAACAACTAGAGGAAGTACTTTCCCAACGAATCATAGTCACAAGCTAGGTCATCAACCTAGCCATGTGAGTTGTGAGTTGTTTAATGAACAGCTTGCAATTGTGATTGATGGGTGTCTAACGCAACCAGAAAAAGTATTACTTAACAAGGGTCATTCTGAGTTAGCCCAACAAGTACGCTTAGATTTGAACAAAGTAATTCAACCGATGTAGCGACGAATGATTGCTTCCATTTCATCTAACATATAGGGCTTACTAATATAGTCGTTACACCCAGCCAGCAGAATTCTTTCTCTGTCGTCTGCTCTTGCTAAAGCTGTGACAGCAACGACTGGAATATTCATCGTGTTGGGGTCTTGCTTGAGTTCAGACACGATCTGAAGACCATCTATCGGATACAACATAATATCCAACAAAATTAAATCTGGCTGTTCGCTACGTGCCTTATTAAGCGCAGTCTGACCATCAACAGCAGTTATCACTGAACAATTCAGTGGTTCTAATGTGTAAGTCAGTAGCAGCAAGTTATCTTCATCATCGTCTACTGCCAAAATTAATGGTGTTTTCTTCAAACAACCTGTCCCTTTAGTAACCATATAACTTGGTTCGCTACCGACGGCTTGCTGCAATGTATCCATTCTATATTTCCACCGAAAGTGGTACAACTCTGTCAGCTTTCCTGCAATCGCTATGCAGGCACTCCCCAAGCGGCAAGGCGGCGCTTGTAATCAGGACTGGCTCATAGGTAAGCCCAATCTTAACTCATTTTTACTTGTGAATAGAAAAAAATAAGCAACTGGGAATTTGACACTCTCAGGTCGCACATACACTGAGATTCTGCGGACAGAGCAAAGCTCTCGCTACGACCGTCAAACGCCGTCTACTTAGTCACCAATCGTCAAGCTTAGGTTTCTAGCTACTTTTATTGTTTCCAATGCTTTCAGAATCCATCGTATCGCCAAAACGCGGTACGCTCCGCAACCTGCCTTTACTTGCTCTTTCCTGTCATACTGCGCCAGGACTAAAACAAAGACCGTTGTTTCATAGGAGCCGGGATTTCTCCGATACTAGGATGCTTCAACACGTAGATGTTTTTTGTTCTTACTCACGCTTTAATTTTACCATAAATACGACGGCGACTCTCATTCGCTCGTGTCGCTTCCCTAGAGAGGTCTGAAGACTCTGAGTTTCCCGCATCCCGTGTATTCCTATGATTTTTTTAATAATAACTAAAAACTTCAAAAAACAAAAGAATTTGTTAAGAAATCACAACGAGTGTAATTTTATGGTATTTTGGATGGATTTTTTATTACAGTAAGATTAAAATAGATATTTAATGTTGGGAGTAGCAAAGAAATGGGAATCGCTACGATCAACCCAGCCACAGGGGAAACGCTCAAAACTTTTGAGCAATTGACGGATGTGGAAATTGCAGCCAAGCTAGGGCAGGCGCAGCAAGCGTTTGAGGATTACCGTGGGGTATCCCTAGCTCAAAAAGCGGTGTGGATGAATAAAGCTGCTGAAATTTTAGAAGCGCAACGCGATCGCCTGGCTGCAATTATGACCTTAGAAATGGGTAAACCGATCAAAGGTGCGATCGCAGAAGTAGATAAATGCGCTTTAGTCTGTCGCTACTACGCAGAAAATGCAGCTAAGTTTCTCGCAGATGTACCAGTTTCAACCGATGCTAGTAATAGTTTTGTACGTTATCAACCTTTGGGGATAATTTTGGCAGTGATGCCTTGGAATTTTCCTTTTTGGCAAGTATTTCGCTTTGCTGCACCTGGGTTAATGGCAGGAAATGTGGGAATACTCAAACACGCTTCTAATGTACCACAGTGCGCTTTAGCAATAGAGGAAATTTTTCTACAGGCGGGTTTTCCTGTGGGAGTATTCCAAACTTTGCTAGTAGGTGCAGATAAAGTTGCGGGGATAGTTGCAGATGAAAGGGTGAAAGCTGCAACATTAACCGGAAGTGAAGCAGCAGGTGCGAGTTTAGCTGCTATTGCGGGTAAACATATTAAAAAAACTGTTTTGGAATTGGGGGGAAGCGATCCATTTATTGTATTAGAAAGTGCGGATTTAGAAAAGGCTGTTAGTACAGCAGTAGCAGCAAGAATGTTAAATAATGGTCAATCTTGTATTGCTGCTAAAAGATTTATTGTGGTAGATGCGATCGCAGACGAATTTCAACAACGTTTAGTAGAAAAATTTCAAGCTTTAAAAATTGGCGATCCCAGCAATCCAGAAACAGATTTAGGTCCACTAGCAACGCCTGGAATTTTGGATGATTTAGATAATTTAGTCCAAGAATGTATTAGTAAAGGTGCAAAGGTACTAACTGGCGGAAAAGCTTTATCTGATCGTCCAGGTAACTATTATCCGCCGACAATTTTAGCAGATTTCCCCCCAAGCACACCCGCAGACGATCAGGAATTTTTTGGTCCTGTTGCACTGTTATTTAGAGTTGCAAATATTGATGAAGCGATTCAAAGAGCAAATGCAATACCATTTGGGTTAGGTGCAAGTGCTTGGACAACAGATCCCGAAGAATGCGATCGCTTAATTAATGAAATAGAAGCGGGTGCAGTATTTATCAACAGCTTAGTTAAATCCGATCCACGCTTACCTTTTGGTGGAATTAAGCGTTCTGGATATGGGCGCGAACTTGGTATTCAAGGTATCCATGAGTTTGTAAATATCAAAACAATTTGGATTCAGTAACCAGTATTATCTCTACTGCTCCTAAATCTTTGCCACCCACCGACAACACATCCGTTAAATCCGTTACAAAATCCGTTGCTAGAATTATGAACACTGCTGAACTCTTAGTACGCTGCTTGGAAAATGAAGGAGTACGTTACATTTTTGGGCTTCCTGGTGAAGAAAATTTGCACGTACTAGAAGCATTAAAAAATTCTTCAATTCAATTTATTACTACCCGCCATGAACAAGGTGCAGCATTTATGGCTGATGTTTATGGTAGATTAACAGGACAAGCTGGAGTCTGCCTTTCTACGTTAGGTCCTGGCGCTACAAACTTAATGACAGGAGTTGCAGATGCTAATTTAGATGGCGCACCTTTAGTGGCAATTACTGGACAAGTTGGTACAGATAGGATGCACATTGAATCACACCAGTATTTAGATTTAGTGGCAATGTTTGCGCCAGTTACTAAATGGAACAAACAGATTGTTAGACCTAGTATTGCGCCAGAACTTGTTCGTAAAGCATTTAAAGTAGCTCAAACAGAAAAGCCAGGTGCAGTACATATAGATTTACCAGAAAATATTGCTGCGATGTCGGTTATTGGGGAACCTTTAAGTAAGGGTGACTTAGAAAAAACTTATGCTTCATTTCGGAGTATTGATCAAGCAGCAAAAATAATTTCTCAAGCTAAGAATCCGATAATTTTAGGTGGAAATGGTACGATTCGTGCTAATGCCAGCGTTGCTTTAACAGAATTTGCTACAAAGTTAAATATCCCTGTGGCAAATACATTTATGGGTAAAGGGGTAATCCCTTATACACATCCTTTGGCGTTGTGGACAGTTGGGTTGCAATCACGGGATTATATTAGTTGCGGTTTCGAGGAAACTGATTTAGTAATTGCTATTGGTTATGACTTAGTTGAATATTCGCCTAAGAAATGGAATCCTGATGGGAAAGTTCAGATAATTCATGTTGGGGCAACTCCTGCGGAAATTGATAGCAGTTATATTCCAATTGTGGAAGTAGTGGGTGATATTTCAGATTCACTTAATGAAATTTTACAACGTGCAGATCGCAGTAATAAACCTGAGCCTGGTGCATTACATCTGCGGGATGATATTCGCGCGGATTATGAGCAGTATGCTAACGATCAAGAGTTTCCAATTAAGCCACAAAAATTAATATATGATCTGCGACAAGTAATGCAAGCGGATGATATTGTGATTAGTGATGTTGGCGCTCATAAGATGTGGATGGCGCGACATTATCATTGCGATCGCCCAAATACTTGTCTGATATCTAACGGGTTTGCGGCGATGGGGTTTGCAATTCCAGGTGCGATCGCCGCTAAATTAGTTGCGCCACAACAACAGGTAGTTGCTGTTACTGGTGACGGCGGTTTTATGATGAATTGCCAAGAATTAGAAACAGCTTTAAGAATTGGCACTGCATTTGTTACAATCATTTTTAATGATGGCGGATATGGCTTAATTGAGTGGAAACAACAAAATCAATTTGGTGAATCAGCTTTTGTAAAATTTAG
Organism: uncultured cyanobacterium; assembly: GCA_963711165.1. Lineage (GTDB taxonomy): Bacteria > Cyanobacteriota > Cyanobacteriia > Cyanobacteriales > PCC-9333 > Crinalium. The sequence continues at coordinate 53,927 of CAVQDG010000021.1, forward strand.
CAATCCAGATTTTGTTAAATTAGCAGAAAGTATGGGTTTAAAAGGATACCGAGTTGAATCTACTGCTGACTTTATTCCTATCTTAAAAACTGCTTTAGCTCAACCTGTACCGTCAGTGATTGATTGTAGGGTAGATTATCGTGAAAACCTGCTGTTTACCCAAAAAGCTGGAGAATTAAATTGTACGATTTAGCTATTAATTAAACGCATTACCCCACCCCCCAACCCCCTCCCCTTATTAAGGGGAGGGGGAGATCTGAATTTTATCTTTTTTAATTTGGAGCTACTTAGCTTTTTCAATTTTACACTTTTGACATTTTGGCATTGAAAGTCTATAGTTTTTCTTGCTAACTGCTGATTGCTGAACGCTGAAAGCTAAATTATGAAAATTGCTACTTGGAATGTTAACTCAATTCGCACTCGTTTAGATCATGTAGTGCAGTGGTTGCAAGATAACCATGTAGATGCTTTGTGTCTACAAGAAACTAAAGTTGTGGATGAAAAGTTTCCTCGTACTTTACTTGAAGAATTAGGCTATCATGTTTACACTTCAGGGCAGAAATCTTATAACGGTGTTGCTATCATCAGTCGCCCACCCTTAACAAATGTTAGTAGTGGGTTTGCACCAATTTTAGGTGAAGACGTAGTTGATGATTTAGATGAACAAAAGCGCGTCATTACTGGCGTTGTTGATGGTATTCGTATTATTAATCTTTACGTTCCCAATGGTGCGGCTGTAGGTAGTGATAAATATGAATACAAGCTACGGTGGCTAAAAGTTTTGCGCGAATACCTGCAAAAGTTACTAACAACTCAAACCTTAGCAATAGCAGGCGACGAAGCTACGATAGAAAGCATTGGAATATGTATTTGTGGTGACTTTAATATTGCCCCAGAAGATAAAGATATCCATGATCCAGCCCCATATAAAGGTAGAATTATGGCATCTGAATTAGAACGCCAAGCTTTAAGCGCAATTAAAGATTTAGGTTTTGCTGATGCTTTTCGGAAATTTAACCAAGAAACAGGAAACTATACTTGGTGGGATTATCGCACAGGTGGTTTTCGCCATAATAGGGGTTGGCGTATTGACCATCACTACTTAACACCGGAACTCTACGAAAAATCAATTAGTTGCACAATTGATGTAGCACCTAGAAAACTTACACAACCAAGCGATCATACTCCAGTAATTGTTAGTTTATAAAAACATAATAAAGCTGTCAGTCGCCAGAATTAAAAATTTTTATGAGCAGATTTCATATTTTAAAAAGTAATATAGCAATTTTCAGTCAAGTGAGGTACAAAGTTAAAAAAATATTGTAGTGCGTTAGCGTTGGCGTAGCCTGCGCGAAGCGCATAGCTGTGCGCTCTTCACTGCATCTTGCTCGCTATATATTTCTAGCGAGCAAGATGCTCGCACTCCTGTACCTGATTAATATGAAAACTGCTATATAATAAAAAACCTTCTCAGGAGAGATTGAGAAATTAATAATATCTGATATTTATTTAATAACAAGTCAAAATTAAGGAATTGTTGTAATGTTTTTAGTAACTGGTGCAACAGGAGGACTAGGACGTAGGATTGTGCAACTGTTGCGGGAACAGGAAATGAGCGTGCGGGCATTTGTGCGCCTCACATCCCGATATTCAGAATTAGAACAACGGGGTTCCCAAATTTTTATTGGTGATTTGCAACAAGATAAGGATATTCAAAAAGCCTGTCAAGGTGTGCAGTATATCATCAGCGCACACGGTTCTGGGGGTAATGCTCAGGGGTTAGATTATCGCGCGAATATTGAACTAATTGATCAAGCAAAAGCTGCTGGTGTGCAACACTTTGTATTTATTTCTGTATTGGGAGTTGACCGAGGTTATGAAGACGCGCCAGTATTTAAGGCAAAGCGTGAAGTAGAAAAATATTTGCAAGCGAGTGGATTGAATTATACTATTTTGCGTCCTTCAGGTTTTGCGTCGAATTTGCTACCTCTAGCTGAAAGATTTCGACAAACTGGAGTTTACTTACTAATTGGCGATCCTAAAAGCCGTACTTCTATTGTAAGTACTGATGACTTAGCTAAGATTGCTGTAGATTCCGTCAATATTGAAGCAGCAAAAAATCAAATTTTCTCTGTGGGTGGATCAGATATTTTACAGCGCCAAGATATTCCGCGCATATTTGGTCGTATTTTTAATAAAGAACCAATTGTAATTAACCCACCATTGTTAGTGTTTGATGGTGTGCGTAGTGCGGTGGGATTGTTTAATCCTAATGCACAAAATGCTCTGGGTACGCTACGGACTTTGTTAGATAATGAATTTTTCTGTACGCGGGATGAAGTTGAACGCTTAGAGTCAACTTTTAATATCACAATGGAATCTTTAGAAGCCTATTTGCGAAGATATTTTGGAAGTTAAGTAGCGGTCATTTGTTAATTGTTTCAACGGCGATGAAATTCAATTACATCTCGCTTCATCAAAACATCATATCTACTCAAAAAGTCTTGTCCTAGCAATCCTACTTCTAAACCTGAATTAGCGATCGCAACTTTAATATTTTTAGCAACAGCACCCCCAACAGCAATTGATTTTACCGAACCTGCACCAAATTTTACTCTTTTCTCGCTGGCTGTATCTGCCATAACTATATCCTCAACTTTGACACCAATTTGATCTGCCATTGTTGGGGTAATCACGGTGGTACTAGCGCCTGTATCCATCACCATTTCAAAAGTATGCAAGCCGTTAAAAGTAACATCAATTACAGGAGTACCAGAGGCTCTTCTTTTGATGGGGACAGTAAATACCTTGAGATTATTAGATAATTTTGATTGATTTTTAGGTTGCCCCAACTCTAACGGGGTGATATTTTCAGGGGCGGTAGGATTGAAGGGATTTTCTGTGATATTTGGAGATAGCGCGACTTGATCCGCCGAGTTATATTTTTGGCTTAAGCGGATTACTTGCTGTTGGGCAGAAATTAGTTGACGCTGGTACTCGCCTATTTGGTTGTTGGCGATCGCATAATAAGGGCTAGAAATTGGCACAGTTTTCAAAAAATCAATTGCTTCTAACCAATGACTAATAACTAAATTCCAATCATCTATTGACTGTGCCGATTGACTAATCGTAGTTGCGCTTTGAGCCGCCTGCATTGCCCATTCGTAGGGATTTCCGACGTTAATATTGGACGGGCTTACTGTTGTTGGATCAACAAAATTAGGGGGGTTGCGTGGCGAAGTATTGCTGTTGGTTGAGTCAGACACACGCTGAACTGATTCACTAGAACTATCTACTGGATTGACATCGCTACAAGCAACACTGACCAATGCTAGTGTGCTTGCCAGTAGCAGGATCGTTGCTGAAGGGTTTTGTCTAGATAGCATAACTTTACTGTTGGTGTCAACCTTTACTGTAGCAATTAGCGATCCTTCAGTTAGTATTTGCACTTTTAGACAAGACTCTAGGCTCGGCGTTGGATAATTTTCTTAAATGCGATCGCATTTGTTAGCTATAAACACAACTAGCTTAATTTAGTTGTGATAATATCAGCCACGCAACTTAGCTTACCTTCGGTTTTTATGCCTGTTTCTGCCCCTCAACCAGCTATCCTCGTGCTTGCAGATGGTACAACCTTCAAAGGTTGGTCTTTTGGTGCTTCTGGCACAACTATTGGAGAAGTAGTATTTAATACCGGAATGACCGGATATCAAGAAGTATTAACAGACCCTAGCTATTGTGGTCAAATTGTCACCTTTACTTATCCTGAATTAGGCAACACCGGAGTTAACCCAGAAGACGAAGAATCTAGTAAACCGCAAGTAAGCGGTGCTATAGCTCGTAATATCTGTAATCGACCGAGTAATTGGCGCTCAACTCAGTCTTTACCAGACTACCTAAAACAACACAAAATTCCAGGGATTTACGGTATTGATACTAGGGCGCTCACTCGTAAACTTCGCT
>CAVQDG010000022.1:0-10350 GCA_963711165.1 uncultured cyanobacterium
ATCTCTCAGATTTGATGACTATACCAGTTAATTTAGCTGGTTTACCTGGTTTGAGTATACCTTGTGGATTTGATCAGCAAGGGCTACCTATTGGGATGCAACTAATTAGCAAGGCGCTACGAGAAGATTTACTATTGCAAGTAGCTTATGCTTACGAGCAATCGACTGAATGGCACAAGAAAATGCCCACCTTAAGTTAAAGCTATCTCTTTTCAAAACTTAGTCATTAGTCATCAACAATGCCCGATGATTAATGGCTCACTAATTCAGAAAAAAGTTGATTGATGAAGGATGAAAGCTTAACTATGAATTATCTTGCTCACTTATACTTAGCTGAAAATACTCCCGAATCAATTATTGGTAACTTTTTGGGAGATTTTGTTAAAGGTTCTGCCATCAACCTTTATAATGATGAAATTCAAAAAGGCATAATCTTACATAGAAAAATTGATGTGTTTACTGACTCTCACCTGTTAGTTAAAGCTAGTAAGCAGTTAATCAATATTAATCACAAACGCTATGCAGGCATAATTGTTGATATTTTTTACGATCACTTATTAGCTAAAAACTGGTTGACTTATTCCCAAACGCCTCTGTTAGAGTTTAGTGCAAAAATTTATGCAGTCCTCGACGATTATCGTGATTTACTGCCTGAAAAATTACAACAAAACTTGCCTTATATGAAAGCAGATAATTTTTTAACTTCTTATGCAGAAATTCAAGGTATTAGTTATGCTCTCAAAAGAATATCATCAAGATTGAAGCGTCAGGTTGATTTAGAATTAAGCTTAAAAGATTTAATAGAAAATTATCAACAATTTGAATATTGTTTCAACAACTTCTTCTCTGAGCTTATTGATTATAGCAAAACCTGTAAATAATCAAATTATTTAGGTTGTTAAAATCAGGTATAATTAAATATACAGCCATACGAACAACAATATTAATAAAGCTTAAAAAATATATTTTTTATAAAAAAACATCAGTTTGAGGAGAACAATAATGGATTTTGTGGGTTTACATATTCACAGTGATTACAGCTTGCTTGATGGTGCTAGTCAACTAGACGGGCTGGTAGATCAAGCTAAAGAATTAGGGATGAAAGCGATCGCACTCACAGATCACGGCGTTATGTATGGTGCTGTGGAATTAATCAAAATCTGTCGCAACAAAAATATTAAGCCAATTATTGGCAATGAAATGTATGTGATTAACGGCGATATTGAAGAAAAAAAACGCTGCAAAAAATATCATCAAGTCGTTTTAGCAAAAAATACTCAAGGTTATAAAAATTTAGTTAAATTAACAACTATTTCTCACCTGAAAGGAATGCAAGGCAAAGGTATCTTTGCACGTCCTTGTATTAATAAAGAATTACTAAAGCAATATCACGAAGGTTTGATTGTCACCAGTGCTTGTTTAGGCGGTGAAATTCCTCAAGCAATTATGCAGGGTAGACTTGATATTGCTCGTCAGGTTGCTCAATGGTATAAAGATGTATTTGGTGATGATTATTATCTAGAAATTCAAGATCACGGATCTCAAGAAGATCGGGTTGTTAATGTTGAAATTGTTAAAATTGCAAAAGAATTAGGAATTAAAATTGTTGCAACCAATGATTCCCATTTTACTTCTTGTTATGACGTAGAAGCGCATGATGCCTTATTGTGCATTCAAACAGGCAAATTAATAGTAGAAGATAATCGAATGCGCTATAGCGGAACTGAATATCTCAAGTCCGCAGAAGAAATGGCGAAATTATTCCGAGATCATCTATCTGAAGATGTAATTATTGAAGCGATCGCCAACACCGTAGAAGTCGCTGATAAAGTAAAACAATACAACATATTCGACGAACCTCGCCTTCCCGACTATCCCGTTCCCCCCGATCATACCGCCGATACTTATGTCGAGAAAATAGCCACAGAAGGACTACAAGAACGCTTTAATACTAAAACTTATCTCGAACTAGATCTCATCTATCGGGAACGCCTCGAATATGAACTAAAAATGCTTCAGCGCATGGGTTTTTCCACCTACTTTTTAGTAGTCTGGGATTACATTAAATATGCTAGAGATAACAATATTCCCGTAGGACCAGGAAGAGGTAGTGCTGCTGGTTCTTTAGTTGCTTATGCCCTCAGAATTACTAATATTGATCCAGTCCATCATGGGTTATTATTTGAGCGATTCTTGAACCCAGAACGTAAATCCATGCCAGATATTGATACGGATTTCTGTATTGAAAGACGAGACGATGTAATTAAATACGTCACCGGAAAATATGGCGCAGAAAGAGTCGCTCAAATTATTACCTTTAACCGACTAACTTCTAAATCAGTATTAAAAGATGTCGCCAGAGTATTAAATATTCCATATAGCGAATCTGACAAAATGGCGAAGTTAATTCCCGTAGTGCGCGGGAAACCTACTAAGCTGAAAGTAATGATTTCTAAAGATACGCCCGCACCGGAATTTAAAGAAAAATATGACAATGATGAAATAAAAATTATCAAACCTGATAATTCCGAAAGTATCGTCCAAGTCCGTGACTGGGTAGATATGGCGATGCGAATTGAAGGTACTAACAAAAACTTTGGCGTACACGCTGCGGGAGTCGTAATTTCTGCCCAACCATTAGATGAAATTGTACCATTGCAGAGAAATAATGATGGTTCAGTGATTACTCAATATTTTATGGAAGATTTGGAATCACTGGGTTTATTAAAAATGGATTTCTTGGGGTTAAGAAATCTTACTATCATTCAAAATACTATTGATTTAATTCAGCAAAGCCAAGGGTATTCTATCAACCCAGATGATATCATTGCTGAGGAAAGAAAATCTCATAAAATTTTATCCAAAGGAGATGTAAAAAAACGTATTAAAAATGTTGATACTACTTATAAACTGCTAGAAGCAGGAGATTTAGAAGGAATTTTTCAGTTAGAATCTTCAGGAATGCTTGATGTGGTAGCCAAGTTAAAACCTTCAAGCATAGAAGATATTTCTTCAATTTTAGCCCTTTATCGACCAGGACCTTTAGATGCTGGACTGATTCCTAAATTTATTGACCGTAAGCATGGCAGAGAGGATATAAAATACGAACATCCAGCATTAGAACCGATTTTACAAGAAACTTACGCCGTACTTGTCTATCAAGAGCAAATTATGAAAATTGCTCAAGATTTAGCGGGCTATTCTTTAGGTCAAGCTGACTTATTAAGGCGGGCGATGGGCAAGAAAAAAGCATCAGAAATGGAGAAGCAAAGGGAGAATTTTATTAATGGTGCTGCTAAAAACGGAGTGCAATCAAAAATTGCTGAAGATTTATTTGAGCAAATGGTTAAATTTGCGGAATACTGCTTTAATAAATCTCATTCTACCGCTTATGCTTATGTGACGTATCAAACGGCATTTTTAAAAGCTAATTATAAAGTTGAATACATGGCGGCGCTACTAACAGCTAATAGTGGCGATCAAGATAAGGTAGCGAAATACTTAAATAACTGCGAAAAAACGTTAAGTATTAAGATTGAACCGCCGGACATTAATCGTTCTGAAGTAAATTTTACGCCTAGTAACGGAAATATATTGTTTGGATTGTCGGCAGTAAAAAGTGTGGGAGAAGCAGCAATTCAAAATATTTTAACTGCTCGAAAAGAGAGGGCGTTTAAATCTTTAGCAGATTTGTGCGATCGCGTCAGTCTTTCAAGTGTCAAAAGTTCTACTTTAGAAGCTTTAATTAAATGTGGCGCTTTTGATAAAATCAATAAGAATAGGCAACAATTAGTTGAAGATTTAAAATTGATTATACCTTGGGCGCAAGGTCGAGCGAAAGACAAAGAAATTGGACAAGGAAATCTGTTTGATTTATTCGGATTAAATACAACTGATAATGGCTTTGAATCTGCACCAACAGCCAAAGCAATAGAAGATTTTTCCCAAAAAGAGAAGTTGCAATTTGAGCAAGAATTTCTGGGATTTTATGTGTCAGAACATCCACTCAAAGATGCCATCAACATTGCTAAGAGTCGTGGAATTAACTTAGTTAATCTTAGCGATTTAGGACAGAATTTAAGAAATAAAGATCTTAATGTGGTTGTCATCCTGGCAGAAATTAAACAAGTGATGACGAAAAAAGATAATCGCTCAATGGCTATCTTAAAACTATCAGATATTGAAGGTCAACAAGCTCCTGCTGTAGTATTTTCCGATACTTATGAAAAAATCAAAGATTTGCTGGTAGCAAATACTCCGCTACTGCTGAAAGGTAAAGCAAGTAAACGAGAGGAGGAAATTCAGTTAATTGTTGAGGAAGCTAAATCTATTGATGAGTTACTAAAAGAGCCTTCAATCAACCAAAATAATTCAATAAATGAATTTGAGGTGGAAACGGGTTATTTTGTGATGATACAACTCACACCAGAGGGAATTAAGAATGAAGAAGATCTAAAAAACTTAAAAGCAATGTTACAAGACTACTCCGGTGAAAAATTAACTGCCAAAGTTCCGGTTTTAGGCATGGTAGTTGATCGAGATACTTATCAATATGTTCGCTTTGGGAATCAATTTTGGGTGCAAGATAAAGAAGGTGCTTTAGAAAGGTTAAAAAGTGCTGGGTTTATGGCGGAACTTAAGACAAACAAAGTTATACCCGTTAGTAATTCTTTTTAAGTAAAAATATTTATAACTATAGGAGTAAGTATCTTTACTTAGGCACATATAGCAAAAGTGAGATGATTTGAGGTGGATAAACTATTATGTTAAGATTTATAAGTTTCAGAGGAGAACTTCAATATGTCTGTAGATCCCTCATATCCACTCATTGCTCATAATTGCCAAAATTTAGTGCAAGCTGTTTCACTGCTGCTGTTTTGGAGTACAGTCTTTTTGTTAAGTTTTCTTTGCCGTAAATTAGAAAGACTTTTGTTTTTTACTTTGCTGACTAGCTCTGTAATATTTTTCTTATTTATTATTACCTGACAGATTGAGTTGATAAATCTCAAAATGTCAACATAATTAAACTTAAAATTGCTATCTTTTTAATTTATCCCTTGATCTAGGGGAGTCTGCGCTGATGACGCGATGGGGTATTTTTGTATTTCATCAAGTTTAACTTTGCTGTAAGTATAAATACAGGATTTAAAAAGAGATCCCCCTAAATCCCCCTTAAAAAGGGGGACTTTGAATAATACCATGCTCTCAGCAACTGCCAGGGCGCTTAAGGCATAAGCCCGCGCAGGCGGGCTTTGTTTGTATGGTTCCCCACCCTTTTAGGGTGTGGGTGAAAAAGTGGCTGTTGGTTTTCGTACCTCAACCCAACCTACACCATTACATCTTACGTTTTTTTAGATACCTCTACTTATGCTCTAATTTAACTATTATTATTGTTGGGATTTTTATAACCAAGAAACTCAGATTTTAAATCCTCTAATTCTAGATCAACCTGACTTTTAGACTTCGCAGGGCTAGGAGTAGCAGGTTTGGGAGAAGCTGATGGTTGATTTTTATTAGTTGCTGGTGGATTAAGAAATTGAGATGAAACTTCTGCTAATTCATCATCAATTGAGCTTTTTGCTTTAGAAGCTGGTTTAAAAACTTGCTGATTAGGTGGTGGTGAAGGAGGTTTTGGCGGTGGCGCGGCGGGTAGAGGCTTTGCTTGAACGTTTTGTATTTTGTTAAAATCTATTAAAACTTCATCGACTGATTGATAACGACGGCTGGGAACACTTTCCAGCATTTTATTTAAAATTCTACCTAACTCAGGATTAAAGTTTGATGTTAAGTATTGTTGCCACACCCAAGCATCTTCGTTAATGTCATATAAATCAAAGGGAGAAATCTGGGTTAATAAATGAATGCAGGTAGCACCTAAACTATAAATATCACTAGCAAAAATAGCTTGCCCTCTTACTTGTTCTGGTGCGACATATTCAGGGCTGCCGATACTGGTTCCTTGTTGATACAAAGAGGTGTTAGTAACAATTTTTGATGCCCCAAAATCGACTAAAAATAATTTGCGATCGCTCTTGTTTCTAATAATATTTTCTGGTTTAATATCTCGGTGAATTACTTGCCGTTGATGGACAAATTGTAGTACTTGCAATAAATCATTTAATAGTTGCCTAATCTGCGCTTCATTAAACGCACCATTTTCAGCAAGTTCTTCGGCTAAATTCTGCCCATCAATAAACTGTTGCACCAAATACTGTCGGTCATCTTGAGTAAAATATGCCAACAGTTCAGGAATTTGGGGATGTCTACCCAATTCGTCTAATCGTATTGCTTCTTGATTAAATAACTCGGTTGCTTTTTGGACAGTGCTGGTTCCTTGCGCTTGCGGGTAAAATTGCTTAATTACACAAGGCGGTTTTGAAGGTTTATCTTCATCTACAGCTAAAAAAGTTCTCCCAAAACCACCTTGTCCAATAGGTTTAATAGCGCGGTAACGTTCTCTAAGTAATAACTTAAAACCACAACTTAGACAAAATTTGGTATTTTGAGGATTTTGTGGTGTTGGGCAGTTGGGATTTAGACAATACATCATACATCCTTGATTTTTTGTAGAGAAGCTTGCCTACTTTGAATTATTGCCTGCCGAAAGCCTAACACAACCAAAATATTTGAGAGTGTTAAGAAAAATTCAGCACCACCATGTAGCCAATCTATATTGGCTAAAGATTCACCATAAGCGACTTTGGCATAAATCCCTGCGGGAATGGTAACGCCAACAAAAACTAAAGTCATGTAAAACCCAATCAAGGCTAAACGAGGCATTTGCTTAGATTGGGTGATAAACCACAGAAATCCTAAATAAGGAAACAGGGAGATAACAAACAAACTTTCTTTGGGAATCATTACTTAATTATTACTGATTAATAGGTCAACAAAATTCAACTGATGAACTTACCCCCCCTTATTAACACCAAAGATGAATTAATTCTTACATCTGTGTGTATCTGTGTTTATCTGTCTTTCATCTGTGGTTAATTCACCCAACTTTGACGAAGGCGACGAAATCTATTTATCACTCCTGACTGAGTTAGCCAACTTAGACGAACGCCAAATCCACCAACCAGCAAGACAAAGGGTAAAGTTACCCAAAACAGTCATGCTAGCTTGGAGTGTAACCAGCCACTCTAAACCAGGAAAATTATCAAAGAAGTGCCAAGTGCAAGCACACATGGCGCTAACCAAGGCTGGTAACATAGCGAAGGATAAAGCCCTCCATGAGCGATTATTGCTAACTTCACCATAAGTCCAGATTAACCAGATAGCGGCAATCCACTCGATAACGCTAGAAACATGAATAATCCAAGTAGGTATTGAAAGAGCGTGCATAAGAACAATTAACAATTAACAATTATCAATTAACAATGACTCATTACCAGCGTGATATTTAAGTTAATTTTTACGCACATACTTAAGTGATAACTGATTATTGATCCTAGAGTGAAAGCTGGTACATTGGAAAAATGGGACAGATTAAAGCAGGTTTGTGCGGGTATTACGGCAAAGGTAATGGTGGCGATGAAGCTTTGCTGGCATCGGTGTTGCAAATGTTACCTGAGAATGTAACTCCTTTAGTTCTTTCTGGGAACCCCAAAGAAACACGCGATCGCTATCAAGTAGAATCCTGCGATCGCATGGATGCTATGCAAGTTTGGCAAGCATTACGTTCTTGTGATGCCTTAATTATGGGTGGCGGTAGTTTAATGCAAGATGCTACCAGTCTGCGTAACCCGATCTACTACGGTGGATTAATGGGAATGGCGGAGCGACTGGGATTAAAAACAATTGCATTAGCGCAAGGTATTGGTCCCTTGAATAGCCCTGTAACTAATTGGGTAGCAAAACGGGCATTTGGCGGTTGTACAGCGATTACAGTACGCGATCGCGCCTCAGCTTTCTTGTTACAGGAATGGGGAATTTCTTGTATGATGGCTCCCGATCCTGTGTGGAATTTAGAACCAAGCCCCGTAGAAAATCTTTGGGACTTACCTGCACCTAGAGTAGCGGTAGCACTGCGATCGCATCCTCAACTAACTCCAGAACGCATAGAGTGCTTGACTCGTGCTTTAGTTGACTTTCAAACAGCTACAGAAACAACTATATTACTTGTACCTTTTCAGCCTTCAAGCGATCTCGCCCTTGCTCAATCAATTCAAACTCAACTTCGTGGTGCTAATCACATCTTTTGCTTGGAAGATCCGAGAAAATTAAAAGGATTGTTTCAAGGTGTGGAAATGACTATTGGGATGCGCTATCACGCTTTAATTATGGCAGCAGCCCATGAATGTAAGTGTTTTGCCATTAGTTACGATCCTAAAGTTACTCAACTTATGGCAGAAATAAATATGCCAGGATGGGAGTTAGAGCAAATACCGAAAGATCCCAAAGAGATCACTCAAACTTGGCTAGAACATTATGCTAACGGCGATCCCCTCAATACGGCTCAAATTCAGGCATTAATAGATCGCTCATTGATTCATCGAGATTTATTATTAGCAGCGTTACGTGAATAGTTTTGGGATGTGAAGCATATCCTATTAGTTGTTAGTGTTTAGTGGTGACGTAATCAAGAGCTATGAGTGAAGCTGACACCCCCAATAACCATACCCCACCTGAAATTGATCCTCTAATTGAAAAGAGCGATCGACAATCTACGCAATCAGAGGAAAATGATTGGTTAACTGTAATTAAAAATTTACGCCAACGCAATCGCGGTTTAATCAAGCAAGTCAGTGAGTTAGAGCAAGCATTAAGAGATTATCAAGAAGCCATTCATTCGCAGCAAGCGCGATCGCAAGCACAAGAAACACTGCTACTTCAACAAAAAGAAGTACTTGATGCCTCAGAACAGCAGGTAAGTCGCTTATTTTATGAACTAGAATCATCTCATAAAGTCGCTCAACGCCAGCAAGTTTTAATTGAAACTCTATCCCACCAATTAGAAAGCAGCCAACAACGATTAGCTGATTTAGAGCGAGAATCTACCCTCACCCATGAGCGTTATCAAGAGCAGTCTAACAGGTTATCTCAAGCCGAAAACTTGTGCCAAGAACTCCACATTCGCCTACAACGACAGCAGCGCCAAACTCTGCAATTTAAACTAGCTTTAGAAAAGTGTCTGGAAGTACCAGCACCAGGTTATGATTCTCAAGCTGAACCAGGCAATTCTGAGTTGCGGGAGCGACATCTCAAAACAGTTTTGGCGGCACAATCTTTGATCCCCAAAGTGCAACCGATTAAAGCTTGGTCAGCACAACAAAATGCCTTTGAAGGAAACACTAATATTAATGATCATAATTTAAACTTAGCCCAACAGCAAGTTAATCAGACTACAACTGAGTCGGAGCAGTTAATTCAGATTAATGATAATTTAAATTTAGTTCAAAAACAAGTTAATCAGACTACAACTGAGTCGGAGCAGTTAATTCAGATTAATGATAATTTAAACTTAGCTCAAAAACAAGTTAATCCACCCAAAAAACAGCTACCTAATTTAATTGATATTAACTCTATTAGTTTTCAGTTAACTCCTCCACAGCATACATCCACAATTGAGCCAGATTCGCATAACGTTGAATTAACCGAGCCTCAAATTGTACCACCCACAAAAGAGTCTGAACAGTTAGAAAAAGAAGATGCTGAAGAAATTTCCTCATCAATAGCTAATCAACAACCTGAGTTAATTACAAATCCTACAGTTATTGAACCCCAATTCAAGCAACAGTTACTCGAACAGATGCCAGAGTTAGCATCAGTTTATGCCTTATTAGATGCTTTGGATGAGGATGCTACCTTAGCTAATCCTGATAAAAATTCAGAAGTAGTTTTAAATCAAAGCAACTCGCCACCTGTTCTTGTACAGGAGGTGGAAGCAGTACCAAAAGTTGAGGAAATAGCGCAAGAGGTAGTAACACAAAGCGATAATGCGATCGCGCAATCGCTGACTGGTCAGTTCGCCGATCTTAATCCTACTAAGCTACCTTTACATCAAGAGCCGATGTTACCTCAACCTAAATCGCAATCAAGATTTGCTACTCCTGAACCAATCCTCAATCAAGAGCCAATCCTACCTCAACCCAATTGGCCATCACCAGTAATTTATCCTCAACGTCCGCCTAAAAAATTGAAGTCCTTGGCAGCAATTGACTTGCCAACATTTCCACGTCGCCAGTAGTGAGAGGAGGGAGGGGGGAGGGGGGAGGGGGGAGGGGGGAGGGGGGAGGGGGGAGGAGAGAGGGGGGAGGAGTCTCAGTATCCTTTCAATGAATGTAGAGACGTACCATGGTACGTCTCTACATGGTTTCTAGCTAACGCACTTTTAATTTCTGGAGATGT
>CAVQDG010000023.1:0-16356 GCA_963711165.1 uncultured cyanobacterium
TGGTTTGGGGAATACGGTTAATGTGAGGAGGTTGGAGAAGTGGTTGGGGTATTTGCGATCGCACTGGATTGAGAAACAATGGAAGTCTTTGACTGGTACTGGGATTAATACTTTTGGGGATGAGTTTCTGGTTGGTGGGGTGCAACTTGGTAATGTTTGGATTGGGGTACAACCACCTTTAGGTATAGCTGGCGATCCGATGCGGTTGATGTTTGAGAAAGATTTAACTCCCCATCCTCAATATGCTGCTTTTTATAAATGGTTGCAAAATGAGTTTCAAGCTGATGCGATAGTCCACTTTGGGATGCACGGTACTGTTGAATGGTTGCCTGGATCACCTTTGGGTAATACGGGTTATTCTTGGTCAGATATTCTGTTAGGAGATTTACCTAATCTATATATATATGCAGCAAATAATCCCTCGGAATCTATGCTGGCAAAGCGCCGAGGTTATGGGGTCATAATTTCCCATAATGTACCGCCTTATGGTCGTGCTGGATTATATAAGGAATTAGTGGCGCTACGAGATTTAATCTCTGAATATCGGGAAGATACTCAAAAAAATTATGCGCTGAAGGAAGCTATCTGTAAAAAGATTGGAGATATAGGGTTAGATAGTGATTGTCCGTTTGAAGATGCTAAACGTTTAGGTATTGCGTTTACTCCTGAAAATGCGCGGATGTTTAGTGCTGATGCTTTTAATCGTTATTTGGTGAAGTTGTACGAGTATTTACAGGTTTTAGAAAGTCGGTTGTTTTCTTCTGGGTTACATACTTTGGGTGAAGTGCCGAATCAAGAGGAGTTAAGTAGTTATTTACAAGCTTATTTTGGGGAGGAGTTGTCTGGGGATGTACTCAGTAATATTTCTTCTGGTAAAACCCCCCCTAACCCCCCCGTTAACGGGGGGGGACAGGAAAAATATTCTCTTACCCCCTCCCCGTCAACGGGGAGGGATGGGGTGGGGTTCCCACAACTTCAAGAAGCACAACAAATCTGTAACTTATTAATGCAAACTAGCGATGAATTAACAAATTTATTGCGAGGTTTGAATGGGGAATATATTCCACCCGCGCCGGGTGGAGATTTGTTGCGCGATGGTATAGGGGTATTACCTACAGGGCGAAATATTCATGCTTTAGATCCTTATAGAATGCCTTCTCCTGCTGCTTATGAAAGGGGGAGGGAAATTGCTCAGAAAATTATTGCTTTACACCTCAAAGAACACGGTAATTATCCTGAAACAGTAGCAGTAATGTTGTGGGGTTTGGATGCAATTAAAACTAAGGGGGAATCTCTTGGTATTTTGTTGGAATTAGTGGGCGCTGAACCTGTTAAAGAAGGTACTGGGCGAATTGTTCGCTATGAGTTAAAACCTTTAGCAGAGGTAGGACATCCGCGTATTGATGTTTTAGCGAATTTGTCGGGAATATTTAGGGATAGTTTTGTCAATATTATTGAATTATTAGATGATTTATTCCTACGCGCTGCTGATGCTGAGGAACCGGAAAATCAGAATTTTATTCGTAAACACGCTTTAGCTTTAAAGGCGCAAGGGATAGAAAATAGTTCAGCAAGGTTATTTTCTAATCCTAGTGGGGATTTTGGTTCTTTAGTTAATGACCGTGTGGTAGATAGTAATTGGGAGTCGGGTGAGGAGTTGGGGGATACTTGGCGCGATCGCAATGTTTTTAGTTATGGTAGAAAGGATAAGGGGCAAGCTAGACCAGAGATTTTAGATCAGCTTTTGAATAAGTGCGATCACATTGTTCAAGAAATCGACTCAGTAGAATATGGATTAACTGATATCCAAGAATATTACGCCAATACAGGCGGATTGAAAAAAGCTGCTGAAAAGAAACAAGGTAAAAAAGTTAGTGCTAGTTTTGTAGAAAGCTTTTCTAAAGATACAACACCCCGTAATTTAGAAGACTTGCTGCGGATGGAGTATCGAACTAAATTGCTCAACCCTAAATGGGCAGACGCAATGGCAAATCAAGGTTCAGGTGGTGCTTATGAAATATCCCAACGCATGACAGCATTAATAGGTTGGGGTGGTACTGCTGATTTTACTGATTCTTGGGTTTACGATCAAGCTGCTGATACTTATGCTTTAGATGCAGAAATGGCAAAAAAATTACGAGAAGCTAACCCCGAAGCTTTTCGTAATATTGTGGGCAGAATGTTAGAAGCAAATGGACGTGGTTTTTGGCAACCTGATCAAGAGAAGTTGCAAAAACTGCGCGAATTGTATCAATTAACCGATGAAAAGATTGAAGGCGTAACAGTTTGAGAATTAAAAACTATTGAGGATGAAATTTTATTTAGCTGTATGGGTATTATATACAGAAGGTATGTATATTGAAAAACACAAAAATGTCTCTATTCCTTACAGGGCAATTTACTCAAATGTTACTAGCATCGACTAGCTCTTGCCATAATGTTGGAGCGGGAGAGTTAGTCGCTATTACGGCTTTAATGGCAGGACTTTTAAGCTTTGCTGCTACGGTTGCTTTACCAGCAGCAACGTTTTCAGCAGGCGCAGCATTTTTGAATGTTGGACTACCCGCCGTAATTACTAAGATTTTAGCAAGTTTTGCTATCGGTGCTAGTATCACTTCAATAACAGTACCATTGCAGCCATTTTTAGATATAGCGGCTGTAGCGGCTGTAGTTGAGGGTGTTAAGCATATTTTAGGATGTGGTTAATTTCAGTATTGTGTCGCCTCCTTACTTAGTAAGGAGGTATATTGTAGAACTTATTGCATAGTTATTAACAAGCCAGATAGCATAATAAAAAGCTAATAGCTGATAACTGACCGCTATACTAACCAAGACCATTTAAAGGTGGAGTATAGCGCACGGGATTTAAACGTATAAGTGAGAAAGGCACATTAGCCGTAGCTGCACCAGAACTATGCGTACAAACCACCCGACCAGTTACTTTATTACCATCATTGCTAAGAGTCCCGTTGTATCTAGCAACGAATCCTCCTCCTTTGATTGTAAAATTAACTGCACGTCCCGCTACTTTAGGAGTTGCTGCTCCATAAGCTCCGCGCTGCCCTTGCGGACTTCCCCAGTAACGGAAAGTAGGTATAGTCATACTACTACCCTTTTTATTGACGCTTAATTTTCTAGCCGCAACATTGGGATTAGCTTTGCATCCGTTACTAGAATTAGACCAATAAAACACACGACTGCTTTCTTTCCAATTCCCCATCAAGTTAACACCCCCAACTTTTGCTTGGGCAGGGAGTTGCCCAGTGGTGGCAGTACAGATTAAACAGCTAACTAAAGCAATAAGCCGAAATTTAGCACCCATATCAACAACCTCATAATGGCATGATTTAACAAGTCTTCTGACTCGAAGTTAGAGAATAGAGTTTTCATATTCCCCCAAATGTTTAGACTACCACTGCGATCGTGCGATCGCACTTGGTATTGCACAAATGTTAGGGGAGACTCAATTCTCAATACTTTGTTTTTTTAAGAAGACAAGGGTATTATATATTTTCAACACAATATTCGTAAAGTTGCCAATGTCTGTTGCATGAGCAATGATTTTGGTGCTTTTTCCAAGCTAGGGCAAATATGTCAAGAATTGATCGCAATTTGACACATAACTTAATTAATTCAATAGTAGTCTCTATAGGTGATTAATAAGTAATACTACGCAGTAAAAATTCTTAATAAATAGAATGCTAAAACCATCACCAGACCTAGTTAAATAATAGAAGTTGAGGTCAATTATGAATAAAAATATGCGAGTAAGTATTATAGCGGCAGTAACTTTAGCATTAGGCGCTAGTGCTACTTTTAAGTTTCCTAGTTTTAGTGAAGCTACTGCTATAGCAGCCATTGCTTCTAATCGTACAAACAGCAGTAATCCCGCAACTAGCAATGATGTTGCAAAAAATGCTCAGATAAAACTAGCTTCATTGGGCGCAGTACAATCAGACGATGACAGTTATCAAGCAGAAAGTGTAGGTAAGTGTGGAAGACGGCAAGCTAGTGGAGGTCAAAAAGGAGACACAAGACGTATTCAATTTCCTGCAACTAAAGGAAAGAAAACAATCAAAATTGCTTACAATATGCTCACAATTCCAGATAGGCTACAAGTTATCCATCAGGGAAAGGTGATTTTAGATACAGGTTTTGTATCAGGTCGTAAAATTAGATCACTTTCTTTCAATCAAAGCCCAAAAGAAATAACAGTCATACTCACTGGCAATAATTCTAAGTATGGCAAATCCACTTTGTGGTCATATACAGTAGATTGTCCCAAGTAAATTGCGATATTCTAAGTAAAACCACCTTAAAAAACATCAAAAAGAACCCCACCCCCAGCCCCAGGGCTGTTTCATTTTTTGTAGGGGCAATCCCCCCGTGGTTGCCCCGATGCCCCAAACGCCTAGCAGTTACTGGTGCGGGGTAGGCACGGAGGCGCTACCCCTACAAAATCCTTATTTCTTGAGAATGAAACAGCCCTGCCCCCAGCCCCTCCCCGAGTTTCGGGGAGGGGAGTTTGTTTTATGTTTAATTATATTGAGTTACTTAACGCTTTTCTTTGTATCCGCCAGCATATTCAATTACACACATAATTCGATATTTTTTATGTGAACCACAAGCTACCCCAGTAACTCGATAACCTGGGGTAAAAATATTTTTTCTGTGACCGCGATCGCTCACTCCATCATCTATAATTAATTGCATCACAACTTGTTGGGCTGTGTTGGGACCATAAGCAATATTTTCTCCGATCACAGTTTGCCAAGAACCATAACGGTTTACTCTATCCCAAGGGTGGCTACCATCGCTACCATTATGACCCGTAGCACCTTTTAGTCCTTGATCTTTCACATGATCTTTTGCACCTAAAGACATACCTTTAGATAGACGTAACGCTGGCACAGGTTTAGTAGATTTTAAAGCCCGAATTGCTTCATCTACTGGTTTTACTCCTTCCTGAGTTAAAATGTTTACTTGCCCAGGAAGTTTTAATATTTTGCCTTGATAAGAGCTTCTTAATTTTTGGATTTGGGCTGCATAAGCAACGGGATTTGTCCGCGCCCGATTTGTTTCAGCCGCTATTCCTTTTTCTAAGGCTGAAAGATTTGTAGGAAGGCTTGCTTTAGCTAACAATACATCTTCTGATGATGTTGATTCAGATATAATGCTATGAAATTTTTGCACTATTTCTCTTGTTTGCTGTAGTGCAGAAACTTTGAAATTGTTTAAATCTTGATTGACACGGCTATCAACCACAGGGGAAATAAAATGCGTAGCAGCAAAAGTTGCTAATAAAGTAATTGGGGCTAATGTCCAAAATATCTTATGATTCATAATTTGATAAAGTTGTTTTTAATACTGTTAAGTGTTTATTGCTATTGCTGCTCAATTTCGGACATTCAACCTGGTTTTTCAAGATTAAAATATGAAAAATCATCAATATCAAGCTGATAATTACTCTGATTAAACTGATTAGCAAATGCAATTTTACAGTACTTAGGCTTTGTAGGGTGCGTTAGCGAAGCGTAACGCACCCTACCCACTGCGTACTGCGTAAGTTTTGTTTGAGAAAATTATTCTATATTTCCATATTAGCTTTTTATTTCTCAATGCAGGTGCTTGGCTTGGAATCACCTAGATTAAATTTTGTACTTGGAAGAAAAAAATTGAGCTTAAATTTTGAGGAACCATCGCTGGCGGTATAAGCCGTAAGCCACTGCTAACCATAACAATACTGTCAGGATGGCAAAAATTAAAGAACCATTTAAAACTCCCGCCCAAGATTGGAAGAAATGCTCATTTATCCAAGCGTAAGTTGTGGGTGCATCTTCCCCTGCACCAATTTTAGTTTTTACTAATGTTTTAATCATCAAAACTGAAGCGACAAATACCAAAATGGCGTTCATTCCCAGGATTTCAAAGGGACGACCCCATTCGCGCCGCTTACGCACGTCAATTAGTTCGTAACAAGCTGCTAATAATATTAAAGCTATTCCAGCAGTAAATAAAACGTAGGAACTTGTCCACAATTTTTTGTTAATGGGGAACCAAAAACTCCACACTTCCCCAACGACTAAACAACTAAGACCAGCAATTAACATATTAATGCTAGTGCGCGATCGCTCTGGTTGTTTCCTCAACCATTCACCTGTAAAGTAACCAATCAGCACACTGACTACAGCAGGTAAAGTACTAAATAATCCTTCAGGATCTCCCAGGTATTTATAGCTATCACCTTTATATAAATGGGCTGTGCCAATTATTAAACGATCAATATAAGCACCTAAGTTGCCGTCACGGGTTAATACACCTGCGCCATAATCTGGAACTGGTACAAACGACATTACTAACCAGTATCCTATTAGTAATACTGCTGCTAATGCCCACTGACCTTTTTTTGGTAAAGTGAGAACAGCTAAGGATGCCAGTAGGTAAGCAACACTAATACGTTGCAATATACCCATGACGCGGATTGTGCTGAAGTCGTAATTCCAAAAGCCATTAAGTAGCAAACCGAGAATAAATAAAATTGCGCTACGGCGTAAAATACGCAAGTAAAGCTGTTTTGTAGGTTTGTTGTCGCCTTCGGTGTATTTGGCAAAAGAAAAAGCCATTGCTACACCAACAATAAATAAAAAGAAGGGAAATACTAAATCGGCAAACGTCCAGCCGTTCCAGGGCGCATGGTCTAGGGCGGGATATACTTGGTCTGCAACACTCGCCTTATTGACTAGAATCATGCCTGCGATCGCAATACCACGAAATACATCTAAAGAAGTTAGGCGCAATTGGCGCATAAGTGGTTTATATAAGTAGGGAAAAATGTTATTTAAGCATGAATTGCTTTTTTTAACAGAAGATCGGCACAAATCTTATAATTTTTTTTGTTTCTTGACTAAAATCTTCTAGTGCCGTGATTTATTAGCGATCGCTCAAGTTCCTCAATGCAACCTATAATATGGCAAAAGATTTGTATCACGAGCAAGTTAAACGCGAAGAAAGAAAAAGACGGATGGCAAATAACTCATGATCCATACGAGTTGCGTGTAGGTGGGGTTGAAATGTATATAGATATTGGGGCGGAACAGATTATCGGTGCAGAAAGGGGAAATGATAAAATTGCGGTTGAGGTGAAAAGTTTTATTAGTCCCTCAAGGATTTCTGATTTTCATTTAGCGCATGGACAGTTTCTAGATTATCGGTATGCTTTAGAAGATGAAGATCCAGAGCGAATTTTATATTTAGCAGTACCTCGTTTTGTTTATCAAACCTTTTTTAACTTAGCTTTTATTAATAGAGTGGTACAACGCAGTCAAATTAAGCTTTTAGTTTATGACTTAGAAAAGGAGACGATTGAGCAATGGATAAAGTAGCTCTTTACAGGCAATTTATTCAACAACTAATCCAAGCAAAAGCCGATCGCTCGATGAAATCGGCAAAGGATGTTGAGGCTCAACCTATTTTTGATACGGAGCGCGATCGCTATCAATTGGTGTATGTGGGTTGGAAGCAGAATGATATCAGGGATTATGGATGTTTGCTACATTTGGATATTAAAAATGGCAAGATTTGGATTCAATATGATGGTACGGAAGATGGTATCGCCTATGAGTTATTAAAATTAGGTGTACCACATCAAGATATAGTTTTAGGTTTTCAACCTGCTAGGGTGCGCTCTGATACTGAATTTGCTGTAGGTTAGGTTTAAATATTAATTGATGAATAGCGATCGCTAATTTAATTTTCATCAAGTTAAACGCGGGTATCATTTCAACCTATGCGATCGCGTCATTCACAACTAATTTTACAGCATACAGAAGGTTTTGAGTCCGTCAAATTTTAGCTAAAATGTTCTAGTGCCATAATTTATTAGCGATCGCTCAAGTTACTCAACGCAACCCATTATGTTACAAACAATTCAAGGAATATACAGGAACGGCAAAATCGAATTAGCTGAAGTCCCACAAAACATTACTGAAAGCCAAGTTTTTGTAACTTTTTTAACTTCTAACTCAGTCAGTTTAGATAGTCAACTTATGTCTTTTGGTATGTTTTCAGGTTCTCAGCAATCCACTGAGTCTGATTTCAAAGATGCTGAGTTTCATGGCGATGCTGACGAGGCTCTGAGTTAGACATGATATCAACATGAAATATATACTTGATACCCATGCTCTAATCTGGTTTTTAGAAGGTAATGCTCGTTTAAGCCCTATTGTAAAAGCTATTCTTTCCGATGCAAGCAGTGAATTAATTTTGCCTGCGATCGCCTTGGCGGAGTCGGTATGGATCGTTAGTCGTGGTAAAACTTCGATTCCTTCTGTTGATGCTTTGTTAAAGGTTGTTAAGAATGATAAACGAGTTTTTATACATCCACTGGATTTTGATGTCATTGAAAAAAGTGTAGAACTAACCTCTATTAATGAAATGCACGATCGCCAAATTGTATCAACAGCTTTAGTTGTAGAGAGTCAAGGAAATAAAGTAGCTTTATTAACTTGCGATCAAAATATTTTTGCTGCAAAGTTGGTAACAATTATTTGGTAATTATTTTGCTTTGCGATCGCTAGTTCAATTTTCATCAAATCAAAGGCGGGTATCATTTCAATCTATGCGATCGCACTTCATAATCCCTAAAGCAAAGTGCTGTCTCAATTACAAAGTTTAAAGTTTGCAAAACTTTGCCGGAATTATCAGCTTATTCAATACCTAAAATCATTGCCTCAACTTCTTGTTTTGCTTTTTCTAAGTCTGCTTCAGCTTCTTGTCGGAGTTGTTTGGCGCGATTACGAATTGCATCAATATGTTCGACAATTTCAAGCTGTTTATCGAGTGGTGGAATAGGAATAAGAATATTTTGTAATTCCTCTTGTGTAATAGCTGGATAATTACCGCCACTACTTCTTTGCTCCATTTGTTGTAAGGAAATCGATTGCCGAAGAATGTAGAATAAAAATCTTTTGTTTAGATATTTTTTGACAATTTCTCGAATAATAGAAAAACCAGTAGATGCTATAAATTTCTTGTCTACCCCATCTATTGCTACAATTGCTCCTCTACTTGGACGAGTTGTAGAAATAAGAATATCTCCACTTCTTACGATCATTTTTGCTCTGCTTGGTGCATCTTCAATTTTGACTTCATTAATATTACAAATCTCTCCAAAAGAAATATCTATTTCACCAATTTCAATATAAGGGAAACTTTCATTAAAAAGGCTTTTTTGATCCCAAGTCTCATTAGAAAAGCGAACAATATGACCTAATCTATCGTGTGGTGTTGTCTTAATTCTATTAATTAATGATATATACTTAAATTTGTGAAAACTAGCATCAAATCTAACGCCTGATACTTCGCTTAAATTACGATAAAAGATTCGATTTTTAATTGTGTTTTCTTCTGGTTCCACTAGATTAATGCCTAACTCGCGTAGAAGATAATCGTCTATGCTGTCAAGCGATCGCTGTGCCTCTAACTCTTTTTGTTTTTTATTTCTAATTGCTGTTTGCCAGTATCTAGCAATAAAATCTTGAACTTGAATCGTTGGAACTGGAATCTTTAGATCGCCAACATCTTGTAAGTTTATTCTTTGCTGTATACCGCCCCTTTTTTGAAGTTCTAATAACTTCGATCCTGTATCAGTTTGAAATATCGTAATAAAATAAAATGGATTTATTTCAGATGTTTTTGGAGCTAAGATTCCAACAGCCCTATTTGCTGTACATACTGGATAATCTTTAGGGACTACCAACATATCGCCAATAGAAGCCATGATTGAAAAAAGAATGTAGTTAGGATAAATATGAGATCTTTTTATAGTTTCAAAATAATCTCTTGATACATAAATTGGATTTTCTGAATTTATCTCCCCTTCTTTTAAATCCTGCGCTCTTAAGTATCTTATCCCTGTTATTTCGTTTACATTCATTTCTGCGGGAAACTTAGAATGATCTCCATCTCTAATTGAGAAAAATCGTTTAATTTTAGCTAGTGGATATCGAAACTTAAATTCATGTTTTATTAAACAATAAAAAACAGGATCAAGTCTTTCCTGTAACTCATCATAATTAACTAGGAAAATTTTGTTTTTATCAACATCAGAGCTTAAAAAAAAACTATCCTTACCCGACTCGATCGCATCAATAAACCGCGCAAGCTCTACACTAATAAAATCCAACTCATTATTATTAGTTGGCTTACCAGTCGCGTCATAGCCAATATCTTCAGCGATCGCCATAAAAATCGGGTAATCATCAAGGGCTTGCTGCTTCTCCTCTGCATACTGTTCGCTCAGAGATTCCTTTAACGCATCAATGCGATCGTTATACTCAGCCGTAACTTCCTTTCTCCATTCCTTATAAGCTTCCGAATCCGTCAACGCCTTGCCTGAAAGATTTTGAGGATTTTCAAAACCGCGTAAATCTTTAAGATGTCGCTTTTTTTCACTCTCAATCTTTTCAAGTTGCTTTAAATAATCATTCCTTTCCTTAATCCGATCCTGCAAACTAACCTTGAGATTTTGAATCTTTTCCGTTGCCGACTGGCTATGTTTTCGCAAAAACAACACCGAACTTTTGACACCCGCCCCCGTCGCCTGAAAAGCAGTTTGAGGCATCGAAACCACCGCCACAATCCGATATTTATCCTCAATGCCATCACGTACATACTGCAAACTAGAATTAGTCAAAATTCCATCAGGAACAACCATCGCCAAATATCCACCATCCACCAAAAATCTATGACATTGTTCGATAAACAAAATCTCCGTATTTTGATTTTCTCTAATCGCAGCCTTACTTTTAGGATTTAGCCAATCTTCAGGTTTCATTGCAAAGCCATATTGGTGCATATAGGCTTGCTCAGTTTGCCTAATCACCGAACCAAATGGCGGATTAGTAACAATGAAATTAAAACGATTGTATGCAAACCCAGTGTTACCAGTTCTATCAATCAAATCCACACTATCCCGTAAACCATCCGATGCAATCACATTTGTATGCCCATCGTCATGAATAATCATATTCATCTTGGCAACACGGGCAATCTGCTCATTGATTTCAATACCAAATAAATTATTTGCCGCAAAATCATGCCAATAGTCTTTGTGACGAGTTGCTTCATCTAGATCCGTTTTGCGATCGGGGTAAAACTCATCCGCCTGTTTCCTCACTTTATCTAGCGCGTGCAGCAAAAACCCACCACTCCCGCAAGATGTATCGAGAACTAGGGAATTATGGTTAATCGGTAAAACATCCACAATAAATTTAACAATCGGTCGCGGGGTAAAATATTGACCAAAATCACCGCGAAAGAAAGACCCCATAAAGGTTTCAAAAGCCCGACCTTTACTGTCTAAGTCCGTTTTACCCAGATTAATACTTTCCAGATAACCAACCACAGTACGCAGTTTATCTGGACTTAAACGAATATCATCCTTAAAAACTTCAGTATCTTTTTTACGCCCTTCTTCATAAAGAGCTTTAATGCGATCGCTTAACTCCTCATTTTCTCGTTTTTTCCTTTTGGCAGCATTTTCTTCTTCATTTTCGCTGATACTAAATAATTGAAAATCATAGGGACTTCCTTTTTTACGCGGTTTTTTCTCATCCCATATTTTGCAAAAAATCAGCTTATCTAATTCGTCAAATGCACTAGAAGGATTAAGTTCACCACCACCCCAAAGCGATTGATGCGCTTGCTTAAATCGACGAGTTAATTCATCTTCAGCAACAACCTCTAACTCAAATAACTTCTGTCCATTAGAAGACCCGCCACCTTTGGCATACTTATATCTTGCAAGTTTCTCAACACCATATTGAGGAATATCGGTAATAGTAATGCGATCTTTCGGCTTTTCTGTCGGAACTTGATAATACTGATCCTTAATCCCCGAAGTCACCCAAACATATTTCGCACCCTCAGCCACAGCATAGCTAAAAGCCTGTTCAACCGCCTGAGTAAATTCTAATTCTGAGATCTCCTGTTTTTTGCACTCAACAACAATATGAGGCGATAAACATTGATTGTCGTTGTAAACAATAATATCCGCTTCCTTAACAGCACTTCCCATCGTCACAGGCACAAACAACCGCAGCCGTTTTGGGTCATAGCCATAGATCAAAATCAACTTCAGAAAAGTCTCCGCCTGTACTTGTTCTTCAGGGTTTGCAAAGTTTCTTTTCTTTTTTTGATGAACATAGGTGATATACTTTTGCTCATCATCCAATTTGATTAAATCTTTAGCTAATCCTGGCGATATCAGGGACATTCGTACTTTTCCAATTCAACAGTTATTTGATACAGCATACGCTATCAAGGCATTCAAATAAACCAAAGGTTAATCAAAATCAAACAATATCCTCATAAATATCTGTCATAGTTAGCGATAAATTGATTAAATATAAAACTAATTTATCCTCACTTCCTAAAATCTCATTTGTCTAATTCACTGGCAAATTTTGACGATAAACTTGCACTTTTATCTCATTTTGTGAAACTAAAACATACTCCTGTAAACTATCAATAGTTTGATAATTAATTAGGTTTTCGCGGCGATCGCCTACATCGGTACTTGGTGATAAGCTAACGCGCAAATAAACTTGTACATTTTATAACAATGAAGAAAAGTTATCAAACCCTATAACCCTCTCCCCTCTCTCCTCCCTCCTCCCTCCCTAAAACACCACTGACTTAGTTACGATCAAAGTATTCATCCAAATTCCGACCGGATTAGCGATAATCAAGTTTAAAGGTAAAGACCCGTAGATCCAATGGTTAAAACTCCAACTCCTCCAGCACAAAAGCTTTCTAAAGTAGAAGGTACTAAAGACCGTAGTAATTATTTGCGTGAACCTGTTGCAACTGAGATATATCAGGACACCAATTGCTTCACAGAAGATGCTATTCAAATTCTCAAATATCACGGGTCATACCAGCAAGACAACCGAGATAACCGAGTCAAGGGTCAGGAAAAAGACTACCAGTTTATGCTGCGTACCCGCAATCCAGGCGGGTTAGTGCCACCAGAATTGTATCTGACATTAGACCGACTGGCTGACGAATACGGCAATAAAACATTACGGGTTACAACTCGCCAAGGGTTTCAGATGCACGGGATTTTGAAGAAAAATCTTAAAAGTGCGATCGCAGCAATAATTAAAAGCATGGGTTCAACCTTGGGCGCTTGCGGTGATGTTAACCGTAATGTCATGGCTCCACCTGCTCCCTACAAAAATCGCCCAGAATATAATTATGCTTGGGAGTATGCAGAAAATATTGCTGCTTTACTAACTCCTCAAACTGGCGCTTACTACGAAATTTGGTTAGATGGGGAAAAAAGTATTAGCGCGGAAGAAAACCCAGAAATCACAGCAGCGCGACAACGTAACGGTAATGGCACAATAGTTCACGGTACAGAAGAACCGATTTATGGGGAACATTATATGCCCCGTAAATTTAAAATCTCTGTAACTGTTCCTGGGGATAATTCGGTTGATTTATATTCCCAAGATGTCAGCTTAGTGGTAATTACCAATGAGCAAGCAGAATTAGAGGGATTTAATGTTTATGCTGGTGGTGGTTTAGGTCGCACTCATAATAAGGAAGACACTTTCCCTCGCCTAGCTGATGAAATTGGATATGTAGATAAGGAAGATGTCTACGATTTAGTTAAGGCAATTGTAGCGACACAGCGAGATTATGGCGATCGCTTCAACCGTCGTCATTCGCGGATGAAATACCTGCTAGAAGATTGGGGCGTAGACAAGTTCCGCGCTACTGTTGAGGAATATTTCGGAAAAGCAATTAAACCTCTTAAACCTTTACCCGCTTGGAAGTACGAAGACTTTCTAGGTTGGAATGAACAGGGAGACGGTAAACTGTTCCTGGGTATTTCGATTGATAATGGTCGAATTAAGGATGAAGGTACGTTTAAGCTGAGAACTGCTTTGCGGGAAATTGTACAGCAGTTTAACTTGCCTATCCGCTTAACTCCCCACCAAAATTTGCTAATTTACGAAATCGAACCAGCACTGCAACCTAAAATTCAGCAGATTCTTGAGGACTGTGGCGTTCAAGTAGATATTAATGCTATTGATCCCTTGGTACGCCTTTCAATGGCTTGTCCTGCGCTGCCTACCTGCGGCTTGGCGGTAACGGAATCAGAACGAGCAATCCCTGCTATCTTAGATCGCATTCGGGCGCTGCTGAACAAGTTAGGGATGGATCAAGAGCAATTTGTAATCAGGATGACTGGTTGCCCCAATGGTTGTGCGCGTCCCTACATGGCGGAATTAGGGTTTGTGGGTAGCCAAGCTGAAACTTATCAAATTTGGTTGGGCGGATCTCCTAATCAAACAAGGTTAGCTAAAGCTTATGTAGACAAGATGCACATCAATGATTTGGAAAGCTTATTAGAGCCAATTTTGGTATTTTGTAAGCAATCTCGTCAAGCAGGGGAAAGTTTTGGAGATTTCTGCGATCGCGTTGGTTTAGATGCTATCCGCGAGTTTTCTGCTACCTATGAGCCTGCAATTACTAATCTTGAGTTAGCCCAAATTAATGCGGAGGATGAGATCAATAGCATTGCTACTACCTCAGATACTACCCGTGCCAGCAAATACCGCCCTCGGATTAGTGTTAAGCCTGATGTTTATGCACGTTTGAAAGAATTTGCAACTAGCCAAGGCAAGCCACTAACTCTTTTAGTATCAGAGCTTTTAGATGCTTACTTGCAGGAAAATTCCCATAACAATGCTGATTAATTTTTTGTATAACATTCCCATAAAAAATTAATCAACAGCCCGCTAGTTGGTATAATCTACAACCTAGTGGGCATTTTTTCTGTAACTACTAATCCAGATCAGTCTTAGGTGATTAGGTTTATTAGGACTTACGCACCGAAAGTCTGAAACCTTAATCCCCCCTACCCCCCTTAAAAAGGGGGGAAAATTCAAAGTCCCCCAATTTATGGGGGGATTTAGGGGGATCTCTGCGTAAGTCCTGTTTATTTTAGTGATTGGCAAAGAGTAAAAAAATGAACAAAACTACCGCTCGATGGTTATCGGCATTGGGTGGCATCAGTGCAATAGGTGTTTCTCTATGTTTTAGCCAAGCAACTCAAGGATCTGAGCTTAATTCTGGTTCACGAAGAAACCCTACAGATGTAATCTTGTCTGACTGGCAAGGTAGATGGGATTGTAACCTAGACGGTAAACAGACAACTTTAGACTTTAAGCTAATCACACAGTCGTTTTGTCAGGGAAATATTTGTCAAAATGCCTTCAAAGTTACAGGTCAAATGATTGATGGTAATACTGTTGTCGATGAGCTAGAGTCAAGAGAATATGGACCTGGTGATCCGCCAACTGCTCGTTTAGATCACTTGCTGCCAATGCGTTTCAAAAATAGTGAGGAATGGTTGCCTTTACTGCTAATGATGCACACTGGTAACCGCAACTATGCAAGTGGATTTGTGAGGTGGAACGGTATTCCTTATGGGCTACAGTGTAGACGAGCTACTGCTCAATAAATTTTAGATAAAAAATCGACGTAAGGATTCAGTTTGGCTCAGTTACAAAGGTTAGCGATCGCACCGACGCAAATTCATCACCAGGAAATTACTCTAACGCCTCAGCAACACCATTATTTGAGTAGGGTATTGCGGTTACGCCCAAGCGATCGCTTTATTGCTATTGATGGTAAAGGTAATTGGTTGCTGGCTTCTTTCGCAGGAACATCTGCTGAAATTTTAGAACAATTATCAATTCAAACTGAGTTACCAGTTACAGTAACTTTAATGGTAGCACTGCCCAAAGGTAATGGATTTGATGAGATTGTGCGTTGCTGTACTGAGTTAGGTGTTGCTGTAATTATGCCAGTAATGAGCGATCGCACTTTACTTCATCCTAGTCCACAAAAATTGGAACGCTGGCGACGCATTGCTACTGAAGCTGCTGAACAATCAGAACGTCAGATTGTACCGACTATTTTAGATCCTGTTTCTTTGCTCACAGGTTTATCATTTAGTCAAGAACAATTACATGGGGAATTAATTAAAGATCATCAATATATCTGTGTTACTCGTCGTGATTGTGTCAATTTACTAGAGTGCTTACAACCAAAAGTTGATAACAACAGGGAATTTTCTGCTCAATCAATTGTAATTGCTACGGGTTGCGAGGGAGGTTGGACAGATGCAGAAGTAGAGAGTGCGATCGCGCATAATTTTCAACCTGTTTCTTTAGGTCGTCGTATCCTCAGAGCGGTGACTGCACCAATTGTAGCTATGTCTTTAATTGCTGCGGCTACAGAAAAAATTTGAACACATAATCGGAAAATACCCCCCTTAGT
>CAVQDG010000024.1:0-40486 GCA_963711165.1 uncultured cyanobacterium
ATATATCTAATTAATCAACGTGATGCGATCGCCAATAAGTTAAAATCTTTTACAACCCCAAAACCTGAAAATATTACAACGGCAGCTATTGATTTAAATACATTAGAGGAAGAAAATCTTCTACAGTTAGAGGCTTCATCTAGTTCTTTAGCTACCATTCCACTACAGGTAAAACAATCCGAAGCTGAAAAGTCCAATTCTTAGCTATTTAATGAAGTATGAATGCAATTTAATAGTAACTAACCTCAATACATCCTGATTAAGCTAGCTGTTTCCAACACCAATTTAATATATGATTCCTAATCGTTCTATATTGTTTATATTTACTTTTATTACCTGTCTGAACTATTCAGCCAGCCGACAAAGTAGTGTTTTAGCGTATCCAACCCTAGCACAGTTGCAACCACAGCCGTCAATTTTAGAAAACCCAACTGCCAATTCTTTTAGTAAGTCTAACTCCATAGTAGTTGCTCAGGCTTACCCAGGTGTGGCTGATATGCCGACTCTTAACAGAGGTTCCAAAGGCGAAAAAGTTGGGGAAGTACAAACCCAGTTGAAACAGCTAGGATTTTACGACGGACCCGTGGATAAAAGTTATGGAGAAAAATTGCAATTTGCTGTAGCCAAATTCCAAAATGCTGTTGGGTTAACGGCTGACGGTGTGACAACGCCTGCTACTTGGCAATGGCTTCAAATCATGCAAAGCAAAAACTCCACTGCTGCCGCGACACCAACACAACCAATTCAAAATTCTAACTCTGTACCTACCCCTCTACAACTACCCACCCAAGCCACTGCCGTTGCGCCACCAACACAACCAACTCAAAATTCCACCTCTGTACCTACCTCAATACAACCACTCGCCCAAGCCACTACACAACCAACTCAAAATTCCACTCCTGTACCTACCCCTCTACAACCAACTCCCCAAGCCACTGCTGTTGCGACACCAACACAACCAACCCAGAAAACTACATCTAGTGTCCAACAAAAGTCCTCATCCGAAATACCGATTGCGACTGACAGCACTACTCCAATAGCCCAAAACCCGAAGTCTATTGGGGCTAAACAAACAGTTGCTACAGAGTCTGACTCTGTGCCTCGTTGGGTGTGGTTACTACTAGGCTTTGTGGTGACTGTTGTTGGGGTGGGAGGGGGAATATACTTATTTATGAAATTGTTTGGTTATGAACCTTTTGAAGAAGAAAACCAAACAGAAACTTACACATTGCCTCCACCACCTCGTTCTAGGAGAGTAGAACCCCCAATTCCTAAAACTAAAAATACAAGTCATAAAAATAATTACCCCTCCTCAATGCCCAGGGTTGTAGAAACTAACCGTTTTGAACCAGAGTTAAAACCTCAAGCATCGACAGAAGCTATAGTTGTTGAACAAACTACTCGCTTACCAAAAATTAATATAAATGATGAATTAATTAAAGATTTGCGCGAACCAAATCAAAGTAAGCGACGCAAAGCTATCTGGGAGTTGGCTCAACGGGGAGATTCGCGGGCAGTTCAACCACTGTTGGATTTGATGATTGACTCAGATTCTACACAGCGTAGCTTAATTTTAGAGGCACTCTCCCAAATAGGTATTCGTACTCTAAAACCTATGAACAGGGCATTAGCTATCTCGCTACAAGATGAAAATGCTGAAGTGCGGAAAAATGCTATTCGGGATTTAACTAGAGTTTATGAATCATTAGCTCAAATCAATCAACTTCTGTTGCACGCGGCTGATGATCGGGATAGTGAAGTACAGCAAACAGCAGAGTGGGCATTAAGTCAGTTAAATCGTATTCGTGCGGCATCCGGTGTTGATAATGGGCATTTTCCTAATTATGGCAATTCCGCCGAAAATTCATCTTTATAATTATTATTGTAGAGACGCGCCATGGCGCGTCTAATTAAACGTGACTATTAATACAGCTAAATCACTTAATTTACTATTTATATCCAGTCCTGTTGGCTCACTTGGTTCTGGAATGGGGGGCGGGGTAGAATTAACTGTTAAAAATATTGCCCAAGAAATGTTAAAGCGGGGTCATAGTTTAAAAATTGTTGCTCCCGAAGGCTCTATTTTAGGGACATTACCGATAATTGCGATCGCTGGAGAGTTCCAAACTAGCGCCCAAACCCAACCACGTAATGACCTCATTATGATGCCACACAATTCTGTGTTGGCAAATATGTGGGACTATGCGCGGGAAGTGCAAGCAGACTATGATTTGATTGTTAATTTTGCTTACGATTGGTTGCCTTTTTACCTAAGTTCTTTTTTTACCTGTCCGATCGCCCATTTAATCAGTATGGGTTCTTTAACTGATGCAATGGATCAGATTATTGCACAGGTAGCAAGTAAGTTTCCTAAAAATATTGCTTTTCACAGTCGCATACAAGCAGCAACTTTTTCTTTTGGTAATCAGCATCGCTGTTTAGGAAATGGGTTTGATTTATCGCTCTATAATTTTAATGCTCAACCGGATAATTGTTTAGGTTGGGTGGGTAGAATTGCCCCAGAAAAGGGTTTGGAGGATGCTTTTGCTGTTGCTGAAATTACAGGCATCCCTTTAAAAATATTAGGAAAAATTCAGGATAAGGAATATTTGCAACAAATTTGCCAAAAATATCCCAATGCCCCAATAAAATATCTGGGATTTTTATCAACAAAACAGTTACAAAAAGAACTAGGTAAGTGTAAAGCTATGTTGGTAACTCCTCGTTGGGTGGAAGCGTTTGGCAATGTGGTAATTGAGGCACTCGCTTGTGGAGTACCTGTCATTGCTTATAGTAGAGGTGGACCATCAGAAATAGTTAAAGATGGTAAAACAGGTTTTTTGGTGGAACCAGATAGTGTAATTGGGTTGGTAGAAGCGATTAAAAACATAGATGAAATTGATCGCGTTGCTTGTCACCAAGAAGCGGAGAGAGAATATTCAATGATGGCAATGGGCGATCGCATTGAACAATGGTTTGAGGATATTTTGAGTTAGTTTTTTTGCAGTTTTTTTTGCTTGGAGATAAATATAAGTGCGATCGCAGCTATCCCAATTAACATCCATTCTTCAGGTTCAGGAACACCAGAAACAGTCAGAGGATTGCTAGGTTTAGTTAACGTTTCTTTACCAGTTTCTACTGTACGATTAAAACGATCGCTTGCTTGTTCTGCTTTTTTTAGTGCTTCTTTTTGGCGATCGTTCACTAAGACAATCATAGAAGAATAAGGAGTAGCGATCGCAAACTTTTTAGCGATACCATGAATACTATCAAGTTGCGCTAATTTATCGCCTTGTTTACTCAATCCTTGCACTAAATATCGTGCTGCTACTGGTGCAAAATTGTCTGGGTTGAATTGTATTGTATTATTTTCGGGTAATGATTGTATCTGCCAAGCATAATTATCCACAACTGCGATCGTAGATTCACCTAATTTTGCCTGAGTCGCAATGCGTTGAATTACTTCAGAAATTTCTGTAGCTACCCCACCCCGACTATCTTGCATTGCTTTTAAAGTAGCATCATCATAAGCTGGCGGTAATTTTCCCCCTAAATGTACCATCCATAAAGGCGCAGGGGTAGATACCACAGATTCATCCTTAGATAACTCATAACTACCCTCATCTGTCACCAGTAAAACAGCATCATAAGGCGTATTACCACGCAACTGATTAAACTGTTCTAGGATTTGTTTAAATTGCACAGTACCATAAAAAACGATCTGATCTGGACTAAATTTACCGAGATCGTCAATACGCTGAGGTTTAGCACCAACAGCACTGGTAATGTAGAGATCTGCATCATTATTAATTAACTTATTATCAGCAAAACCTTTGGCTTGTAACCACGCAAAAGTTTGTTTAACCTGCTGACTATGTGTTCCCATACTACGAGAACCATCTAATATTATAGCAAATCGCTGATTTTGGGGTAAATAACTATCAGTATTATTGAAAGGTTTCGCTGTGATGCGATAACCTTCAGTAAAACTTACTTGATGAAGTTGGGGCTTAAATGCTGTCTTTGTAGGTATAAAAGCTGGTAGCCAATTATCTTGAAAACTGGCAATTTTTTCGCCATTTATTAAGCGTTGAGTTTGATTTGTCCAAAAGACATTGCGTTTTTCTCCTAATTGAGGTAATGCCCAACCCTGCTGTTGTTGCATGACTTTATAAGTTAGCCACAAATGCAGTTTTGTTGGTTGTTGAGGATTAATTTCTTGCCACGTTTTTGCAGGTACAGGAAATGCTCTCAAGCGATAATGGCGGGTTCCAACTTGCTCTAACAATGCCGGATCGACTTGTCGTTGCACTTGCTCAGTATATACTTTTTGGGCAGCACCACGCGGAGATACAACAAAGGGATAACGTTCATTTAATTTATCGCTATTACCTAACCATAAACCTGTAATTACTGCACTTTCTGGTAACGAGAATGAATAAAATGCTTCCTGATTATCAGAAGTTTGATTTTCGTATACTTCATAAAGCTCAATATCAGCCCAATCACCTTGCGGTTTAACTGTGATTTTTTGTTCAGCTAATAATACCTTTTGCTGGTTAATATTGAGTAATCCCGCTTTAGCTTCATCTCGGTTATAGGTAGATTGTAAAGCGTGTTGAATTGCTATGCGCTCTGCTTTTTGAATTGGGAGATCAAAAAATTCAGCATAGAGTTTTTCCGCTTTTTCAACATCTGATCGTTTCCCCTGATATAAAAAGGGAGACATCAGATAATTGTAGCTATTTTGGAAAAATAAGGCAGCATTATCTGGCATCAGCAATACTGTTTTATATATCTCGAAAATATGGTTATTCTCAGATTTAGAACTGAGATAACGATAAGAAGATAAGTAAGCGTTTACTAATCCCTCTTTAATGATATTTGAATCAGCTAAAATGGTTTGGCGATCGCGATCGTTTGTTGGGGGACTTTGTAGCAGTTTAAATGCTTCTATTTGTGGCTGTTGCTGTAATCCCGTGAAAATGATTGTCCAAGCTGTAACTATAGCAATGGAACTAATATAAGTAGACTTTGCTCCATATTGAGCAGCAAAAGCTAGTAGAATGCGGCGGTAAGATTGAATATATAAACCTGCTAACACAAATGGCATTGCTACAAACAATGTAGCGGTAAATGCACACAGTAGCAATGATAATGATATCCACCAAAAAGCAATCAATGATTCAAATCTGAAGGGAGAAATATACCTAATTTGTTGCACCCAGTCAAACTTTAAAAATTCCCCTACTAATTTAAAAAATCCTACAATTAGAACTGGTACTAAGGGAACAACATAAAAGGTTAGTAGCAATCCTACCCAAATTCCAGCTACTAGCATAAAGCAATGACAAATTAACTGTATCCAAGCGATACTTCGCTTGTTTTCTGCGTATCCGTAAAGAATTTCAATTAGGAAAGCCAGCACACAGATAATTATTGTGCCTAAAATTTGGGCGCTTGCCGGAGTTATTTCTCTAATTAAAAATAAACGCAGCAGACACAGTACGAAAAAGGGTGCTTCTATTCCATAAAATAACCGGATTAATTTATTGGGTTCTGTCCTTAAACGGTATCCAATTATACTACAAACGCTGGGAATGGTTATTAATGCTATGAGCGTGAACAATAAATCAATCGAAACAAAACCTCTAAATGTTCCTTCAATTAATACCACTCCAACTTGTGGTAAAATTCCTAAGTAGACAACGGTAAGAAAGGTAAGATTCCAGATCCAGAATATACTTTGAAATAGCTTTGACAAAAGTTTTTTCACTGCGGCTCTCCAGTTAAACTAAGGTTAATATCGTTGTAGATAGTTGTGAGAAAATTACGGATTTGAGGATGATCTGGTGTGGAAGCTCGATCAAACAGAATTGAAACTAGCACGCCATCTTGATTTTTATGAAAAATTTTATTTTTGATGTAAAACAATAAATCATCTGTCGTAAAAATTTTTGATTGTAGCCAATAAGCAGCAGAAAGTTGACCGTTTTGTAAATCCAGCCAGCGTCCTAAAATATCAGAAGTTAATTGCGATTTTTTCATGGTATCTACTTTTAAGCCATTGCCAGTTAAGCAGAGTTCAGGTGAATGAAAAGCTTGCCACGATTTGCTAAAAACTAATAAGAAGGAACCAGAAATATTTTGAAACTTAAAATTGTATTTTTCGGCAATAGTTGGGTTAACTTGATTAGTAAAGAATTTTTGTTCAGATGCTGTTAAAGGAATAGGTTGAGCTAATATTTCTGGGCTAAAGTTTCGAGGTGCGATCGCCAATATATTATTCGGACTATACTGCAATTGCGAACTGAATAATAGCGCCGTTACAATTACAGTAACAACCAGCATTTTGCCAGGATAAAGTTTTTTTAATAAGATTTGTTGTCTTTTGTTGACTTGCTGTTTTTCCTGAATACATTCTATCTGCTCATGTTGGGAAACTGTTCGCAACATTAACCATGTCAAGCCACAAGCAAAAATAAAACCGATAATTCCTAAAGATAAATGTAATACTTGAGCAATTTGGGGTTGGTTAAAAGTATAGTTAGCTAATATTAAAATTACCACTCGGAGAGTATTTGCTGAAATCAACAATAATAAATTTATCAAGCAAATGAATAACCATTTTATTCCGATAAAGCGATTTTCCAGCCAAGTTACAGCTAAAAGAAAAACCGTCCCTGTCCACATACTTTTAACACCGCTACATGGTAGATCTACATGAGCAATTCCGTTTTCTAAAAGAATAATTTCGTGAGAAGAAATAGCGTTAATGTGCAAAGCCAAAAGCAACTTTTCAACAGCATTAGCTGTGAGAATTCTAGCTGGCATCCCTAAACCACTATTAAATTGCGAACCAAAAGGCAAAATACAAGCAATTAAGGCAGCAGCAGGTAAGTTTTTGCGCCAAATTGATGGCTCAATAAATAAACCGCAGAGTCCATAACTTCCTAAGATGAATAATAAGACTGTTAACTGTTCTAAATCGAGAATCCAACTAAGAGCGATCGCAATTAACCATGAACCTAGCATCAGTAGCAACGGTGCTAGTCTAAGTGTAGGAAATATAAAATACGGACGAGTTGGAAACTGATTTTGTTGATGATGTCTGAGTTGTACTACTAAAGCTATTAACACAATACCCATCACAGCTAGATTTAAGCTGGATGCTTGCGTGAGGGCATAAAATAACCATTGGAGCGATCGCATATTGGCATATAGCCAAGCGACAACCAGCAAGCCAATACTAAAAATGCTTTGCCATTCATCCGCAGTGAGATGGCTATGAAAGCGTTTCATCAATTCCTACACTTAGTTTTGTTATTCCTCAATGCAAAACTAAGATTTTTCGGAAAAACACTTATTTGTTTACATTAATTTACGTGAAAATTAAGTTGATGCAACGGATGATTTAAAGAAATTAACGATTGTTATCAAAAATACAACGGATGATAAATGCGAATGTGCGATCGCCCATCCGTTTCTTTAATACCAGAAAATACCAGTTAGTAGCGATCAACCATCCGTTGCCTACCCTTACCCCACACTAACTGCTAACAGCATTCCCAAGCCTAATAAAAAACTTCCCAAAATTAGCCATAAGAATAAACCCAACGGTGAACGTCTGAGTTTACCCTGCTTAATCCTACTCCTACTAATTCCCATATTTCTACCTAAATTTTAAGGAATTGAAATAGAGCGCAGTAGCCGCTCGACAATTGTTTTCGCCCGTCGTCCCCCTGCTGGAATGATGCGATGGGAAAGGACATGAGGTGCGAGAAACTTAACATCATCAGGGATAGCATAATCGCGACCTTCTAAGAAAGCTAGTGCTTGTGTAGCTTTTTGTAATGCCACTGCACCACGCGGACTTGCACCTAATGTAACTTCTTCATCTGCCCGCGTTGCTCGTACTAAATTTAGGATGTACTGCTGCAAAGGCGTTTCCACCTTCACTCGACTACAAAGTTGTTTTAATTCTGTAACTTCTTCTGTGCTAATACAAGGCTGCAAATCTTCAAATGTCATACCATCCTGCAACCGTTGCAGCATTTGCAGTTCTTCCTCTTCTTTGGGATACCCTAAAGTTAAGGACAGAGTAAAACGATCCATTTGCGCTTCTGGTAAGGGAAATGTACCCTGATATTCAATCGGATTTTGCGTCGCAATCACAAAAAACGGACTAGGAACAGAACGAGAGAGTCCATCAACTGTAACTTGACGCTCTTCCATCACTTCCAGCAAAGCTGATTGGGTACGGGGCGTTGCCCTGTTAATTTCATCGGTAAGTAGGATATTAGCAAATACTGGTCCAGCTATAAATTCAAATTCGCGGCTGCTAGGATTCCAGATATTTGTACCTGTTATATCTGTTGGTAACAAATCAGGCGTACATTGAATACGCTGGAAACGTCCATGTATTGAACGTGCTAATGATTTAGCCAGCAAGGTTTTACCGACACCAGGGACATCTTCTAGCAGGGCGTGTCCCCCAGAAAGCAGCGCGACTAAAACCAGGCGAATAGCATCAGTTTTGCCAACAATAGTACGACCAAGATTTTCCGTTAACTGCTCAATACTTTTTCTCATCACGGCTACACCCTAAACTTAATAACTTTTAGCTTAAACAAAAATTCATCATATATCCGTTGGATACCCTAATTAACGAGGTCGTCACAGGCGAAATTAGAGTTGTAAAATTTTAATTTTTACCATAATCTCTCGATATCGTAACCATCAAACTTATCATCAATACTGACAATCACTAAATCCTCAATCTGAGCTTGAGCTATCAACAAGCGATCAAAAGGATCTCGATGATAGTTAGGTAA
Source organism: uncultured cyanobacterium (assembly GCA_963711165.1). GTDB lineage: Bacteria > Cyanobacteriota > Cyanobacteriia > Cyanobacteriales > PCC-9333 > Crinalium. Next base: position 8,835 of record CAVQDG010000024.1, read on the forward strand.
ATTACTCAGAGCATAAATATGGGATAAATCAAGGAGCAATAATTTAATGTGATTCAGCTTAACTTCATCCTCAATCAGTTCAGGTAAGACTGTTTTCAACTGAAGCTTACCCAAAGATACTTTTATTTGCATTTCCCAAATACTGACAATACTGAAAATAACTTCAGTATTGCGATCGCTAAGAAGATTGAAAACTGGCACTGAGAGAAGAGCGAGAATTGCTTGTCCACCAAATAAACACATGGGTATCAATCAAAACTTTCATTAATCTTCACCCAACCAAAACTCATCAGGTAAAGGATCGTTAAAATCATCACTAATCCAGATTTCGCCTTGATGTAGGTTCGGAATTCGGGGGGAATTAGATGATTGGGAGAATAAAGTATGATCATCTTTAGCAGAATGGATCAAGTTCAAGACCTGCACTAGCAATGTATCTGGTGCTGATGAAAGTTCGCGTATGATTGTTTCTAAGAGGGTCATTTCCTTAAACTTGGGGATTGGTGATTGGTGATTGGTGATTGGTGATTGGTGATTGGTGATTGGTGATTGGTCATTGGTCATTGTTAATTGTTAATAAAGCTTTGGCAACTGCTGCATCTGCTTGTATTTGCTCTTTAAGGGCGTTGAGGGAATCAAATTTTTGTTCTGGTCGCAAAAAGTGTTCTAAGCTTACCGTTAATCTCTGTCCATATAAATCCCCAGACCAATCCAATAAATGAACTTCGACGGTAAAAGTGCTGCCATTTACTGTTGGGCGCTTACCAATGTTCATTACTGCTGGTATAGGTAATTCTGACGAAGTTAGATTTGAACCATAGACGCGAACGCAGTAAACCCCTTGCCGAGGTAAAAACTTTTCTGGTGGCAGTTGCAAGTTAGCAGTAGGGAAACCAATTGTTCTGCCTAGTTGTTGACCTTGAACTACTGTTCCTGACAGGGTGTAGGCGCGTCCCAGTAGTCGATTTGCCTGAGTTATTTCTCCTTGCAAGAGTGCTTCGCGAATCGCAGAACTACTAATGCGTTCTCCTTGACAAGTGTGCAATGGTACGGTATTAACATCTATACCGAAAGATGATGCGATCGCTTGTAAGTCTGCTGATGTACCTGTTCTTTCTTTTCCAAAGCGAAAATCACAACCGACGCTGATCCAATTAGCTTGTAACTTTTCAATTAAAATTGTTTCCACAAATTGCTGTGGACTGAGATCGGCTAATTCTCGATCAAATGGTAATAATACTAGCTGTTCGACACCAAGCGATCGCAACTGCTCAACTTTTTCTGCCATCGGTGTCAGCAGTTTTCGCGCTTGTCCCGTAAAAAATTCTTGGGGATGCGGATTAAATGTCACCACAGTCGTATAAATGTGGTTTTTACCCCTAATGGCAGTTATTCCAGATTCTTCCTGAGATACTGATCTTGTGGCATCATCAACGCCCCGTAGTTCCTGTTGCACTGCTGATGCGATTAGAGGTTCATAAGTTTTAGATAAATTTACAACAGGTACTACAACCTGTTGATGACCCAGGTGAACTCCGTCAAAATTTCCGAGAGCGATCGCAGTCGGCGTTAAAGCAGTTTCTAAATCAGAAGTAACCCACACAATTTACATTTTTACATATTTATTAATAATTATTAACTTATTAGGTAACAGTTGGGAAAAAAATTTTTCAGGACTTACGCAAAGCCTCTATCTGTAGGGTGCGTTAGCGTAGCGTAACGCACCCTACCCACTATATGTGGCGTAACTGCGTAAGTCCTGTTTTTATTAAACAAGGTAGGAGCAGTTATTATAGTTCGCAAAAACATGAGCAAATATTTCATGCCGTTATTTTAGTTATAGCAACCTAAATAGGCGCTATGAGCATTTTTTATGGCTAAAACCCTTACTAGCAAAGCATTTAAGAAAAGCTAATTGCTAAAAGCTAACTGCTAATTGCTATAAAACTAAACAAGTTGCTGAACTAAAATAGCTTCTACCCCCTGGTAGAACATAAGAAATGTTTTTCAACCAATATCAGGCAAACCGTGCAGCTAAATTCTGAATTAAGCGTGCCGCGCAGTTAAATTGTACCTTTTATAATTAAGAGAAAAGTTATTAAACCTTCTTCCCCTCTCCCCTCTCCCCTCTCTCCTCCCTCTCTAAAACATAAAATCAAAGAAACACAACAGCTTATCAGCGCCGACGCTTCAAACCGAAACGCTGGCTTCTTCTGCTACTACGGCATTTGGGACAGTTGGGGGAACTAACTGAATTGAAAGACCTTCACGAGCCATGAGAGTGTCAGGGAACTCTTGTGCTGCTTGTTCACCCAAACGATCAAGGAAATCATCGTTGTGTAGTGGATCGTGGTGGAAAATCACTAATTTTTTCACATTAGCTGCGCGGGCTACTTTTACGGCTTCCTGCCAAGTTGAATGTCCCCAACCAACTCGGCTAGATGCTGGTGAGGAGTATTCTTCCTCAGTATATGTAGCATCGTAAATCAGCACATCAGCATTACGAGCTAACGTCAGCACATTTTCATCTAAGCGGTCTGGAAAGTGTTCTGTATCTGTAATATAAGCAGCAGCATATCCGTTCCAGCTAATGCGGTAACCAGTGGCATCACCTGGATGGTTTAAAGGAGCATTTTCTATGGTTACGTCTCCAATTTGAACATTTCCCCGCATTTCGATGTCATAAAACTGCAAATCAGCACCCATAATCTGTAAAGGCACTGGAAAATTAGGGTGCAGCATTTGATCATTCAAACGTTGCTTAATTGTTGCCCCATTGGGAGCAGGCGCTCCATGAATATGAAAGCGATTTCCTTTAATAAAGGCTGGAACAAAGAAGGGAAACCCTTGAATATGATCCCAATGAGAGTGGGTGAAGAACATATAAGCTTCTACGGGCATTTGCGACAGCAGGGATTGTCCTAATACTCGTAGTCCAGTACCACCATCAAAGATTAGGCGTTCACCACCAACTCGCATTTCAACGCAAGGTGTATTGCCACCATAACGAACTGTTTCAGGACCTGGAGATGCAATACTGCCTCGAACACCCCAAAATTGAATTGTAAATAAGTTTTGCTTGCTAGACATTAATGTTCCCTGCATTCGTTGCTGTTGCGGTTTAGCGAGTAATTTTTGAGGTTATTTATCTAGTTGATGCCATCAATAACCTCAGAGTAGCGGCAAGACTAGGTAATTGAGCGTTGAATCGCTTTATATCGTTTGATGACTATACAGGTTAAGTTAAGTTAGAGTTTGAAGAGCAAATTATGGTAAGTTGCTTGGAAAGCCAACTATAACTTTATGAGTAAGTATTCCTCGCTACTCTATGGCACTTATTGAGGCAGATGCAGTTGAGCTTGCAGTAGAAATAAACTACAATAATTTTAGCAGGAAAGGTAATCAACCTGTTTAAAAACCTAGTTGCCGAAAGGGTAAATTTTGAACCTTGACAATTGAATCTATGCGGTTCTACTGCATTGTTCTAGTTTCCTCCTAGCAGTAGGTAAAAGATTCATAGGAACTAGACGAATCAGCATTTTGAGACACTGGTTGTTTCAACTCAAATAGGACTTGCAGTAATGCAACTAGGGTAGGGCATACCCGAAGTAACGCTTGGGGAGAGCCTCACCTCTGGTCTAGACGACGCAAGGAATCTAGATTAAGTGATCTCGGTGAGCCAAGAATCCCCGTCCCTTTAGGGCTGAGGAGTGTCAATGCATCTTAGATTTACACATACCACGCTAATTAATTTAAACTATTTTTACTAATACAAGCTTAACAGTGTTATTCCGATAGGTTTGCGAGTTGCAGCATTGTTTAGATGTGATCTAGCTCACTTATATTAGTTAAAGGTGGGCTGACTAGCAATAAGCGCAAACAGACAACGCTCTTCATTTTACAATGAATTAATATTACGAGGAATATATGGCTACTAAGGTAGAAATTTATACGTGGAGAAGCTGCCCTTTTTGTATAAGTGCCAAAAGTTTACTTAAAGACAAGGGCGTGGAGTTTACGGAATACGCCATAGACGGCGATGAAGCGGCACGTAGCAAGATGGCAAAAAGAGCCAATGGTCGTCGCTCTGTTCCCCAAATATTTATTAACGATCAACATATTGGTGGCTGTGATGACCTTTATGAGCTAGATGCTGGGGGTAATTTAGATCCACTTTTACAGTAGAGTGCTGGCAACGGATGGGTTAAGGGCTGGGATTATAGGTTTAATTTATATGGAACGGATGTAGCGGATGAGTTATTGGTGGGGGGTGATTGTGATCTCAAGCGGATGTAACGGATGAGTTAGTGGTGGGAGGTGATTGTGATCTCAAGCGGATGTAACGGATGAGTTATAAGGATACAAATGAAAATTGCTTTTATTATTGACCCCATTCAACGCTTAGATCCAACCCATGATACCAGTGTGGCGCTGATAGAAGCAGCGCAAGCACTAGGACATGAGGTTTGGATCACTCAAGCACAGATGTTAAGTGTTGTTAAGAGTAAAGCTTGGGCTGTTCTTGAACGAGTGGAATTGATACCTGTGCAACTGGTGGAAGGGCTTTGGGTTGCTGCTGAAAAGTGGTATAAGTTGGGCGATCGCGTTTTATTACCGCTTGAGGAAATGGACGCGGTGTTTATGCGGACAGATCCGCCTGTGACGGTTCCTTATCTCTACACTACTTACATTTTGGATTATATTAATCCAGAGAAAACTTTGGTGGTTAATTCTCCTGCGGGTTTGCGGGCGGCTAATGAGAAGATGTATGCGCTTCAGTTTACTGAGGCAATACCGGAAACTATTGTTAGTCAGGATAAAGGGATTATTCGAGAATTTGTTGAGAAGAAAGGGGCAGCAATTCTGAAGCCGTTGGGAAATAAGGCTGGTGAAGGGATTTTATATTTGGAAGCGAGCGATCGCAATTTTAACTCCCTGATTGAAATTAGCACCGACTGGGGGCGCGTACCAGTGATGATTCAAACTTATCTACCGGAAGCGAAAGATGGAGATAAGCGAATTATTCTATTAAATGGTGAGCCAATTGGTACGGTAAATCGAATTCCTACTGGTAATGAATTTCGTGGCAACATGGCTGTAGGCGGTAGAGTTGCAAGTACGGAAATTACTGAGCGTGAGCATCAGATGTGTACGCAAATGGCATCAAAGTTGCAGCAGGATGGTTTGTATTTTGTAGGTATTGATGTGATTGGTGGGTATCTTACGGAAGTTAATGTTACCAGTCCTACGGGTATCCGTGAGATTGATAGATTAAGTGGTGCTAATCTGGGTAAGCAGGTGATGGAATGGCTTTGGCAACGGATGGGTTAAGGGCTGGGAGCAGAGGTTTAATTTATCGGGAACGGATGTAACGGATGGGTTATTGGTGGGTGTTGGGGGTTTTGGTTGGGAAGTTGTGGATAAGTTGGTAGTTGATTTGGTTTTTAGTGGGTAGAAGTTTAAATTTAATAGTTAGAAATGAATCAGGCTGTAATTGGTGTAGGAATAGTTGGTACTGGATTTGGTCAGAAGGTTCATCTTCCTGGTTTTCAAGCTAACCCACGTACTAAAGTTGTGGCTGTTTATCATCGGGATTTGGATCAGGCTCTCGCTATAGCTTCCTCTCATAATATTCCTTATGCTTGCCAAACACTTGAAGAAGTTATGGCATTACCTGATGTTACTGCGGTTAGCATCTCGACACCGCCATTTCTACACTATGAAATGGCTAAAACTGTAATAAATGCGGGTAAGCATTTGTTGTTAGAAAAACCGACAACTTTGAATGCTTTGGAGGCACGAGAATTATATCAATTGGCAACGAATAAAGGTGTTGTTGCTACTATGGATTTTGAATTTCGCTTTGTTCCTGCTTGGATGCAGTTGGCGGAATTATTAGCTGAGGGTTATGTGGGGAATAAGCGTTTAATTAAGATTGATTGGTTGGTTTCGAGTCGCGCTGATGCTTCTCGTCCTTGGAATTGGTATGCGCGAAAAGATCAAGGAGGAGGGGTTTTAGGTGCGATCGCATCCCACAGTTTTGATTATATTAGCTGGTTATTCGGTTCCATTACCCGTTTAAGTGCCAAATTAATTACAGCAATTCCTGAACGACCTTTGCCTGATACTGGGGAAATGAAACCCGTTGATGCTGATGATACTTGTATGCTGATGTTGGAGTTAGCTGATGGCACTCCTTGTCAAGTTTGTATCAGTTCGATAGCTTCTCAAGGGCGTGGACACTGGTTAGAAGTATATGGCGATCGCGGTACTTTAGTTTTAGGTAGTGATAATCAGAAAGATTATGTGCATGGATTTCGGCTTTGGGGCGCACCAACAGGTAAACCTCTAGCTGAAATAGAAATTCCTAATCGCTTGACTTTTCCGAAAAGTTATGCTGATGGACGCATTGCTCCATTTATGCGAGTAGTGGATCAATGGGTGCAAGGTATTAATCTGGGTAAAGAAATAACGCCTTCGCTACGTGAAGGTGTTTACTCGCAAATGTTGATGGATTTGAGTCATCAATCTAATGAGCAAAATTGTTGGGTAGAAGTACCAGATTTGAATACTTTTATTGCTCAAGGCTGGTAGAAGATAGCTAACCGCGCCCATTTATAGGTGGTTTTGATTTTGGTTTTGCTGAAAGTATGCGTGTGAGTGTAAAGGGACCTTTAGCGGTAGCTTTTCCAGAGCTATGTTTACAATATACCTGACCTGCAATTGTATTACCGTCTTTACTAATAGTCCCTTTAAAAGTTTCAGTAAATCCTCCTCCTGATTCAGTAAAGCTAAAGATGTTCTTTACTACTTTAGGGTTGGCGGTTCCAAATACCCCACGTTTGTTCTCTCGTAAGTTAACCCAAGAACGAAATGGAGGTAAAATAATTTTGCCATTTGGTTGCTGAACCATTTTTAATTTAGCGATCGCAAATTTAGGGGTAGCTAACCCTGGTAGAGAACCACTACGGCATCCAGTTAATCGCGGGCTAATTGAGTAAAAGGGAGGGCTTTTGACAATCCACTGTCCGGTTAAGTTAACTCGTTTGCTTTTAGTGACAGCGTTGGCTGGCTGATGGGGAAAAGGCAGGGCGGTTAATAAGGTTAAAAGAGCGATCGCACAATATTTAAACCGATACATATATAATCTCACAAGTCTACTAAATACTTGCAGATTACCTTAAATTGAATCCGATTCACTATAATTATTAACAATTAACAATTAAAAATGCCTAACGTAAAATTTTATGATATGTTTTTAATTCTTGTCATTTTTTTTCAATATAAAAGCAATACTTAAATTTTGTGTAAGCATTCAGCAATCAGGACATTGCGTATAATAGCTGAATGCTTACAGTTTTGTTTTTAATACTTGCGTTCTTGCGGCTGAAACATAGTAACTTTAACTGGTAGGTAATTCAAATCAATACCCGCAGGGGAATAATAAGCAAGTGTATGTTTCATAAAATTACTATCATCCCGTTGATCGTAATCTGTACGGTAATGTGCGCCTCTGCTTTCTTGCCGATTTAAAGCTGAAGTTAAAATCATTTGCCCAACAATCATTAAACTCCGTAATTCTAAGGCTTCAATAATTTCGGTATTCCAGAGTTTACCTTTATCATCAAGGTAAATTTGCTGGTATTGCTGTTGTAGTTGTTGCAACTTTTCTAAACCTTCGCGCATTAATTCATCTGTACGAAAAACACCGCAAAACTGAGTCATTGTGTCTTGGAAAGTTTGACGCAATTGGTTAATGCGGATAGTTCCAGGTTGCGCTAGTAATGATTGAATTTGTTCTTGGGCTGCTTTGATATATTTTTGTTCGTCTATTTGTGGTAACTTGCGATTTTGGATAAATTGTGCGATCGCAGCACCAGTTCTTTTTCCATACACCACACATTCTAATAAAGAATTACTACCCAAGCGGTTAGCACCGTGAACCGATACACACGCGGCTTCTCCCGCAGCAAAGAAAGCATCAATTAAATTTTCTGGACTGCTACGCACTTGACCATCTATGTTTGTAGGAATCCCACCCATTGAATAATGTATTGTTGGGCGTACAGGCATTGGTTGATTAACAGCATCAATCCCAACTAAACGGTGTGCTTCTTCCCAAGCAAAAGGAACGCGACTCATAATTTTTTCTCGTCCCATGTGGCGGAGGTCGAGATAGACAAATGCCCCGCCTGCACTACCATCGGGATGTATACCACGACCCGCAGCAATTTCTAGTGCGATCGATCTTGATGTAATATCACGGGGGGCAAGTTCCATCCTACTTGGGGCATATTTTGCCATAAAGCGATCGCCATCACTATTAATTAAATAAGCACCTTCCCCTCTCACCGCCTCAGAAATTAGTACCCCTACCGGATACAAACCAGTTGGATGAAACTGCACAAACTCCATATCTTCCAACGGCACACCAGCAATGGCAGACATAGCTAAACCATCACCAGTCGAAGCATAGTCATTAGAAGTAGTGTTATAAACCCTGCCATATCCGCCAGTAGCAAACATCACCGCCTTAGCGCGGACAACCTCTATATGTCCGTCGTGAATGCGATACATCACAATGCCTTTGGCTTGGGCATCTTCCAGAATTAGCTGCATAACGTACCACTCATCATAGATGTGGACACCGTTATGTCTGAGGTTATTAACTAATTCATGTAAAATTGCATGACCAGTTTTATCAGCCGCGTAGCAAGTGCGACGGTGAGAATGACCACCAAAAGCGCGTTGGGCAATGCGACCATCAGGTAAACGGGAGAATAAAACCCCCATGTGTTCTAGGTCAATTACCACATCTGCTGCTTCCTTGGTGAGGATTTCTACAGCATCTTGATCTGCAAGGTAATCAGAACCTTTAACAGTATCAAAAGCGTGAGCTTCCCAACTATCTTCGGCATCGACATTTTTTAACGTTGCTGCCATACCGCCTTGTGCAGCTACCGAGTGCGATCGAATTGGATGAGTTTTGGCAACTAAGGCGATATCTGCGCTGGGGTAGGTACGGGCAATTTCTAAAGCAGCCCGACAACCAGCTAATCCACCGCCAACGATTATGACATCATGTTCTAACATTTTCGGTTAGATATCTGAGATTTATAGATCTATGCTGACGCAAAAAAAAGAATGTAGAGACGCGCCATGGCGCGTCTCTACAAGGGTTCTAGGTAACGCACTTTTAATCTATGGAGATGTCTAATCTTTAACCTTTTGAGCCGTAAGTACTTAATTGGTTACTGCCACTAGATTCTTGGACAGGGGCATTTACAGGACTGGTGCGAGTTGTTTGATTTGATTCTATAGGAGAAAACTCAATATGATTTAGTAAGGTGGTCACGAAAGCAAATAGCAAGAAAGGCAAAGACAGCACTAAGATTAGTCCAACTGTAGCTAAAGCGTATGTATGGCGAGTGGTACTCCACAACGCCAGCGCGGAGGCGAGACTGATAAAAATCACAATTAACCAGATGATGATTTGACCGTAAATATCCCCAAAACTTAGGGTACAGACCATGCGGTACTTTTGTAAGCTTTCCATGTGTTTATCTCACAACTATTTATTTAAAGTTTAAGGATAAGTCCTGAATTAAGTTGTAAGAAATTTTTCAATCTTTCTAAATAACTTGCAACAGAACTTTACAATCTACCATCTTAGAGTTAATAGAGATTGCGCCTTATACTGTCTTAGCACATCTATCTTCAGTAAGTAATATGTGCATATAAAAAAGAATTTAGAGAAAAGCTGATTCGACCTTCAACAAAAATCAGTCACCCTTTTGCATAATTTGTATTTCATCTGCGTTTATCTGCGGTTAATTCTCTAAAATCTAACTTCTACACTAAATCTAATGATAGAAAGCTATAAAACAAATTAAGCTAATCTTTCTCAGACAAGTTGTAATCTTGAGAAAGAATAGATTTACAGATTAAATGCGATCGCATACTAAGCTGTTGTGTTTCTTTCATTTTATCTTTTAGAGAGAGAGGAGGGAGGAGGGAGGAGAGAGGGTTATTGTGTTTGATAATTTTTCTTCTTTATTCAAAATGTACAAGTTTATTTGCGCGTTAGCTTATTTCAACTCAAACTCATCAAACTTTACCACTTCCGAATCTGGTTTACTTGTATCAAAGCGGTAACTACTTACTGTACCTGTCTCAGTATCTAAAATACTAAATACCGTTATATCATTACTAGCAATATAGGGCAAAAACTTACCATCCTCACCGATTAACGGTGCAATTGTTGGTACTATTGGCTCTAATCCATAAGGATCACCTGTTGCGGTATACTCTTCTTGATAACCAATTGGTACAGGTCGCTGATGGTTATCTAAAGCTGCACCATAAGAATTACCCACATTAGAAGTTTCTAAGAAATTTGTACCGCTAGAACTAATAAAACGGTTCCACAAATGGGAGTGTCCAAAAAATACCAATTGTACACCAGCAGATTCTAATAATGGTACTAAATCACGAGTAATATAATCAGCATTTTTGGGGTATTCATAACGTATTGCCTTGATGCTGCCATCGGCATCGCGTTCAATTACTTGAACTGGATTAGTATAAGCAGGAACAATATTGTCACCTAAAGTATGGGGCGGGTGGTGCAACATTACTACTTTATATTTTGCCTGTTTAAACTCTGGACTATTAAGTTCTGTTTCCAGCCATAAATATTGTTCACTACCCTTGACAATTGGTTCAAAAATATGCTGTCCATAACCCCAATTTTCAGGGTTATTTAAGTCTTGCTGTCTTTCTTGGTATCTACCTTGAATGGTAGGATCAACGATGTGCGATCGCCAAATAGCAGTAACGTAGAGAACTACTAGGTAAATATCCCCAAAAGTTACAGAATAATACCTTTTCCTGCCTTGTTTACTTTCAGGTAAGCTAAAAATTTCTTGGTATGTATCAGTGTTAAAAGAATTGTTTTTCAACCAATTTGCACGTATATTTAAATTATCGCCTGGATTCAATAAATTGGCATAATTTTTGTAAACTTGCTCTGCTGCGGAACGGGGAAAGGCATCACGAAACTGTTTATTTAAACTATTCTCCATCGAGAAACGCCCCATTACTTCGTGGTTGCCAATAGTTGTGAATAGCGGCGCATTTTGAATTAATTGCCCACCTTTATAAACTGTTTTAATACCGTTTTTTTCTAATTCATAATTAGCACGACCTTGGAGACAAGGAAAGAAAGCACCCCCACCATTATCATCAAACCACTCAGAAGCGCGATCGGGAACATTAACTAAATCCCCTGCATGAAAAACTGCATCAACTCGCCCAATAGTTTCAACTACCTTTTGAAGATTTGCTGATACCATTGGTTGTAACTGGTGATCGGAAGTTAATAATATTTTGAGAGGTGTGCCTGTAACTGGTTTTGCAGCTAAATTAAACACTGCACTACTAACAGAAATACCGTCTTCCCTGACACTGGTTACAAAGTATGAAACCCTTACACCTGGAGTTAGTTCACTAACTTCTGCTTCATGTCGCCAAATATTACGCTTAATTGGATATTGGTCAGTCTGATATCGTTGATTAAAATTAGCTAATTGTGATTTTTGGTCTTCACAAGTGCGACTAAGTTTATTAGTTGTAGCAATAGCGATTTGATTTAATTCTTTGCCATAAGTAACGGTATGACTAGAGCCAGCAAACTCTGTAAACCACACTATCCGTACTGAATTTTCAGTAGGTAGTTGTAGAAATGGATCAGTTAGTAGTTGCGGGTAAGACATAAAATTGACGAAATAAAAAAATATAGCAGTTGTATTCTTACTATCCTTAACTATATTTATTTGAGGCTTATTCTATAACTCAGGTACTTGTATTTGTTGTAGTGTACCCGCATAGTGATTCAAGATTATCTCAGGCGAGTTTCCGACCCATTTAGCCACTTGAGGAACACTCACGTTAGCTTCTAACGCCATTGTAATGAAGGTGTGACGGGTATTATAGACACAACGATAACGTTCTACCTTGCCTTCGGTAACTAAACGAGTGACAACACCAGGAATAAACTTACCGTGTCGATTTTTGTAACCTTTCCAAGCACGGTTAAGGAAGTTATGACCGTCTATTTCTTTACCTGTAGGAGATGGAAATACTAATGTTTCAGGCGTAAAATCTTGAGGTTTAATTGATTGTAGCAATCCTTTTAACTGTGCATTAATCGGGAATTTACGAGATTTATGTGTTTTCGTACCTTTCCGAATTCTAAAATGGCTACTGAAAGATTCAGAGACAGTAATCTGGATCATTTCAGGGTTAATATCTTTCCATCGTAGAGCTATTGCTTCACCAGTACGGCATCCAGTCATAAATAAGAACCGTAAGAAGTTGGTGTAATGGCTGTAATAGCGGTCATTTTGAAAAGCTTCTATGATTGCATCTCGTTCGATAGCACTGAAAGGGTCAATATCTTCTGTTTGCTTAGTCTTACTAGCTTTTACTTGGCTAGCCATATCCTGAAAAGGATTGTTATCAATTAACTGGCTTTGTACTCCCCAATCACAGCATCCTGATAGATGAGACAAAATAACTTTGGCAGTATAAGCAGACTTATTAGCTAGCAACCAATCACGAATAGCTACTGCATCTTCTATATTCTTACTAGGAAATAATTCAATCGTGTTTTTAATACGTTTGTAGTTTGTCTTGATAGTTGTTTGTTCGATTAACTGAGCTTTGTAATCTGTGAACTTTCCCCATAACTCATCTAACTTTAGTGGTGTTTTCGGTTTGATGGGTAACACTACTGCTAGATACTTCTGTGGTTGATACTTTTGGAGCGTAGTATCAAAGTTTCCGTTACTAATATCTGATTCGATTTCCCACGCCGTTATCTGCGCTTTCTTAAAGTTCTCTGGGAAATTCTCTAGTCCCGTGCTGATGTAACGGCTACCTTCTTTGACAAGAGTACGTGGTAATCTTAACCGCAGCTTATTTCTAAATACCTCGATCCCTACCGTACCCTTAACTGCTTTAGCTTGATTGACAGCCATAGCTATTCTCCAATCTGGCTATTATTCAGTAGTGTTTTACTTATGATAGCCACCTGATAGCCAAAAATCAATATGCAAACAAAAAAAATCCCAAAAAATGCTATTATCTCTTGGTGAATCTTTGTATTAATCTGCCCGTAGGGTTTCTGGCTGTTTTGTTAGATATCGGAGCGGCGGGATTCGAACCCACGACCCCCACTACCCCAAAGTGGTGCGCTACCAAGCTGCGCTACGCCCCGACACGAATATCTAGTATAGCAAAATGGCTAAAATTTGCAAGAGCTTTCTTAAAAAACTTTTAAAACCTGAACAGCTTGAACTAAACCTGGAACTACATCTGCTGTCCAACTACCTTCGCCGCGCCGTCCTGTGTTCAAAATAAAGCTAAGGCTGTAAGCATTGGGATATCCCTCGACTTCCATCCATAATAAATCGCTTTCGGCTTCGCAGGTGATTTTTTCTTGCTCCATTAACTCAGCCCTCATGTAACTCATTGTTTCTGCTAACTGGGTCAATAGCTTGCAAAAGTCTTGCAGTTCGGCTTCAGTTAGCTCAATTGCCCAAGTATCGCTACCAACTAAACCTTGATATTCAGACGCATCTGGGTTCCAGCCAATCCGCCAACCCGAACCGCTTTTGATCAAACGCTCCATGCAATTGCGATCCTTATGTTTGCGCTAATTAAAGGTTCGTTACCTAAAACCATTGTAGAGACGTTCCATAGAACGTCTCTACATTTATCGAGAGGAGATGTTTAATCTTGAAGAGTTATTGATAGCTATTCTATGGTTCTATTTGCCCCTGCTACTGTAAGAAGTTTGGTCGTCACCAATGATTTCAGGTTGGGTAATCTCATCCGACATTTCAATAATTGACCGCAGCACGGGTTTCATCATTGGATCATCAATACTGTCCAACTCTTCATAGCGCCGACGTTTGGCACGATTCGCCACTTGTACTGTAATCTTGTAGCGATTAGAGGCTGCATTAACTAATTCCTCTGCACGATACAGGATTTGAGTTGAATCATACTGGGAACGCCTGTGAAGCATATATTTTCCTGGTTTCATAGTATCCTCCAGTTTAACTGACTGTCTTGAAAGTGAGGGGGGAGGAGGGAGGAGGGAGGGGTGCAAGATCTCTGTTTAAAGATTCCTCACTTTTGGGTATAGCCAGAAAGTACATTATTGTGTAGATTCTTATCAATCTGTTTACTTTTAAAAACTCTCTCTCTAAAGATTGCCGTCTATGCAAACACTAGCATCACCAACTGTTAAAGGCTATCCTCAACCAAATGTCCATCCCCTCAAGATAGTTGTAATAGGGGATAGCATTGTTTATGGCTTTGGTGATTTTGAAGGCGGTGGTTGGGTAGAACGACTCAGACGCGAGTGGATGATGCCTGATAGTCCAGGTCATGTAATTTACAATTTAGGCGTTAGAGGCGATGGTGTGCTGCAAGTATCGCAACGTTTAGAGCAAGAGTTCCGAAATCGGGGTGAACTTAGAAATCGCGTACCGGATGCGATCGCACTCTCAGTTGGCGTTAATGATGCTGCTAGACTAGGGCGTACAAGCGGGCGTTATTTTACTGATTTTGGCGTTTTCCAACAGGAAATTAGCCAACTATTGGATCAGGCAAAACAGCTATGTCCAGTTTTGTTTGTGGGAATGGTTCCAGTAGATGAAACTAAAATGCCGTTTCTAGATTGTTTTTATTACAACCATGAAGATCAATATCGTTATAAAGAAGCAACCAGACTAGCTTGTGAAGCGCGTCAGATTCCTTATTTGGATATCTTTGATTTGTGGATGCAGCGAGGTACTGATTGGTGTCGTCAGCAAATGTGCGCTGATGGTTTACACCCTAACAGCAGTGGCTATCAGGAATTATTACAAGATGTGCTGAATTGGCAACCAATTAATCAGTTAGCGAATAGCTTAATCACAGCCTAAGCTTTCCCGTGTAGATACAGCAGTTACGGGGTTAACTCCGTTAGCACGTTTACACAATTGCTTAACTTGATAACGGTCAATAATCGCATCTGTGAAGTCAGCACCTGCGATCGCACTATCATTGAAGTTTGTCCCAACCATTGTTGCTTGTCTGAAAATAGCATTAGTCAGATCAGCACCATCTAACGTTACCTGATCGACAAGCGTACCAGTAAGGTTTGCGCCTGCTAAATTGGCGTTTGATAAGGTTCCTTGAGTAAGGATAGCGTTAGTTAAGTTAGAGCCTTGAAAGTTCGCGCCTTTCATTTGTGCTGCGGCAAACACAGCACCAGTCAAATCAGTATTAGAAAAGTCGCGGTTTTCTAGAAAAGTATGGGTGTAATTAACAGTTTTTGTTTGTGCTAGGGCGGGAGTAGCACTTAACAATACCCACAACCATGCCATTACTAGAACTAAAATTAGTGCGAGAAAACGCAGGAAAGAATTTTTAATTGTTGTTGTTAAATCAGCCATCTCAGAAATACTTAAAATTTAACTGTTTTTCAAGTCGTAAAATTTAAACTTGTTTTATTATAAACGCCAATCTTGACCGACGCGAATTGTGATGTCGGATTTGAGATCCCCAATTGAGGAAGCTTCTATTTTACCTAATCCTAAGATGTTTTTGAGTGCGATCGCAGCTTTCACATCACCTTGTTGGGCGATAATCTGAGTCTGTTGTTGTGATTCTGACCAATCGTCAACTAAGTATACGTTGTCAAAGCCTTTAGTTCTGAGAAACTTGATCACCTGTTGGTTAATACGAGGCTGACCAGTAGTGTTTTGAATAGCAATTCTCAGTTCATTGGCGTTATGATTAACAGCTAATAATGTGTGTGTTGATTCTTGACCAAAATAGTCACGCATAATCCGGTCTTTCCCAAGTGAATCCATAATCCAATAGCTAGCCGGAAATTCATAAGGAGTGCTAAACCTACCAGGTAACAGTACCATTTTGAAGTTATCTTGCTGTAGGCTAAGACCAAAAGTGCCTAGTGCCAGAGTTTCTTCTAAGCTAAGGTTAGTATCAATATATTTACTCAGGACGCGAATAAGTTGAGGCAAACGAGGTACCATCGCTGGTGTCTGTAATCGTTGCCTTAAAGACTTCAGCAGTGCTTGTTGCCTTTGTACCCGACCAATATCACCATTGTGATGATTGCGGAACCTAGCAAACTGTTCAGCTTGTTCAGCGTTAAGAGTTTGCCAACCTGGAGCAAGATTAATGTGCAAATTCTGAGTATTGTCATTATAAGACATCGGCTCAGGCACAAACACATCTACGCCACCTACTAAATCTACCAATTCACGAAATGCACCAGTGGTGACTCTCACGTATCTGTCAATCGGTACATTGTTGAAAGTATGGTTGACAACTTGTGCAGCTAAAGTTGCTCCGCCATCAGCATTAGCTTGGTTGATTTTAGGTAAACTCATACCTGGAAAATCAACACGGGTATCACGCGGAATTGAAAGCATTTTTACGGAATGATCGCTCGGATCTAGCCGTAACAGCAACATCGTATCACTACGACCTCTAAATATTTGAGGTGAGTCGTCTGGAACGTCGAGAACGCGGTCAATTCCCATCACCAGAATGTTGACTGGGCGTGATAAACCATAATGAAAGCCTTGACTCCAAAGCTCTTTATTTGGTTGTCCTTGATTGCTGAGGGCTATAAATGGAGACAAAGGAACCATCAGCGCTACCGTAGCGCCGAGTGTAGCAGAAGCTAGTGCTGTTATGGCAAATGCCCCGCTCCATAACAGTGAACGAACTGTAAAAAATTTAAATTTTACGTCTAGCAAGTGGTGTGAGAGAATTTTAACTAATCTTGATCTGGAGGCTTTTGAATTAGGAGCTTTCTTTTCCTGAAATTTGTCTGCGGCATCATTAACAGTTTTGCGGTGATGATTAGCAGAACGCTTGGAAGATTTAATTTTTAAATCCTCTGTTGAATTTTTTATACCTTGTTCCACGTTCACCTCACCATAAAGCTTGATCTGAGCCCTTATTAGTGCATACTAAAAGCTCATGCTGGATTATAGCTTGAGCTTTTTATTCAATGCAGTTATAACAATCACTCAGAAAAATTAATCTTGTTGCATAGGGCAAAATTACTATAGACCCAAAAGGGTTACGGCTACCAATGGATAGATCTTTAATTCCCGTTATTCTCGCAGGTGGTAAAGGTGAGCGATTTTGGCCTCTGAGCCGTAAACACCGACCTAAGCAGTTTTTGTGTCTAGATGGCAGTGGTAACAGTTTGTTACAGGAAACGGCTAATCGCTTGCTAACAATGGCTGATGGTTGGGAGGGGTTATGGGTTGTGACATCTGCCCAACTCGCGGATGGAGTGCGATCGCAACTTCCTCAGCTACCTATAGAAAATTTACTTGTCGAACCTGAAGGTCGAGATACCGCAGCAGCAGTCGCTTGGGCAACTCTGGAGGTATCTCGCCGTTATGGGGAAGATGCAGTTATTGGCTTTTTTCCTGCCGATCACTGGATTGGCGATCAACTGGCTTTTCAAAAAACTTTGAAGGCAGCAACTCAACTTGCTACCTCTTTGGCAGCTATTGTCACATTAGGTATTACTCCGAGCTATCCGTCTACTGGCTATGGTTATATTCAGCAAGGTGAACAAGTTGGCACTTTTGGAGAATTGCCAGTTTACCACCTTGACCGATTTACAGAAAAGCCAGATCGACAAACAGCGGAAACGTTTCTGGCAACAAAAACCAGTACTGGGGAATGTCCTTACACCTGGAATAGTGGGATGTTCGTGTTTCAGGCGGGTGTTGTTTTAGAAGAACTAGAAAAATATGCGCCCCTAATAATTCAACCTTTGAAAGCTCAGGGTTTAGCTGCTTATGGGGAGTTAGCTAAGAAAAGCATTGACTATGCCTTGATGGAGAAGACTGAGTTAGCTTATGTAATCCCTGCATCATTTGCTTGGGACGATTTAGGCGACTGGAATGCGATCGAGCGTCTATTGAAAGGAGATGCTAAAAATTTGGAGTTGGCGCAGCATATTGGGTTAGATACAAAGGGCGCAATTCTTTATGCTACGGATTCTGATGAGCTAATAGTCACGATTGGTTTAGAGGATGTTGTGGTAGTGCGCGATCGCAATGTTACTTTAATCGTCAACAAAGACCGCACACAGGAGATCAAGCAGGTAATCAAGTTGCTGCAAGAACATCCTAATCTGCAACAATTGCTTTAAATGGTCATGGGTCATTGGTCATGGGTCATTGGTCAAAAACTATTAACATACTGACAACTTAATATTTGTCAGGATGTTAATTTTACCAAAATTAATAATTATTGTAGAGCAATCCAGGGCTTTTGTAACATTGAATACATTTTGTGAGTAAATGGGTTGATAAAACTATTAATAACCTTGAGGGATAGGTTACAAACAAGTACAACTGAGCAAAAATAAGTGGGTATTTTTTGGGAAAATTTGTTGATTTAGCACTAAGTTAGTGCTGGGCTGATGAAACCAAATATTACTCAATTTACATAAATAAAGTGCTTCTAGGGTTCCGATTTAAGTATTCATAGCTTAAATGTCTGGGTCGAGAGAAGCAAGCTAAATTAATAGATTTACTAAAAAATCTATCATTAGCTACACGGCGGGATAAAAGCCCGGGAGAAGTAAATAACAGTGATTCACTGTTGTTACTTTCCTGGGCTTTTTGCATTGTTTCTTTGGCGAAAAATCAACTTTCACTTTTTCAATAAATTTTGTCTTGATTATGACTGAACAACCTGGCTTTCAACCTCCAAATTCCAACAATAATCAGCATCCTAGCGAGGCTCAACGGGCGCTAGAACTAGAAACGCATCTACCTTTAACAGGTTGGCAACAGGAAGTAGATAGAGGCTTAGAGTTTGGATTAGAAGCCGCAGAAAGTATACGCGATCGCACTATTCCTACATTTTCTCGCGGTGAATTACCTCACTACGCGGGTATTAACACTTTTCTAAAAGCACCTTATGTAGAAGATGTGCGAAAAGTAGGTGAATATGATGTAGCAATTGTGGGAGTTCCCCATGATTCCGGTACTACCTATCGCCCTGGAACTCGTTTTGGTCCTCAAGGAATTAGAAGAATATCAGCTTTATACACCCCTTATAACTTTGAATTAGGCGTTGATTTACGCGAGCAAATAACCCTCTGTGATGTCGGTGATATTTTTACAATTCCGGCAAATAATGAAAAATCTTTTGACCAAATTTCTAAAGGAATTGCCCACATTTTTAGTTCTGGTGCATTCCCAATTATTTTAGGTGGCGATCACTCAATTGGGTATCCAACAGTTAGGGGAGTTTGTCGTCATTTAGGTGATAAAAAAGTTGGGATTATTCACTTTGATCGCCACGTCGATACCCAAGAAACCGACTTAGATGAGCGGATGCACACCTGCCCTTGGTTTCATGCCACAAATATTAAAAATGCTCCTCCTCATAACTTAGTACAACTAGGAATTGGTGGTTGGCAAGTACCGCGTCAAGGCGTGAAAGTTTGCCGAGAAAGAGCTACCAATATCTTAACCGTTACAGATATTACAGAAAAAGGCATAGATTACGCCGTAGACTTTGCTTTAGAAAGAGCATTAGACGGCACTGATTGTGTTTATATCAGCTTTGATATTGACTGTATTGATGCTGGTTTTGTACCAGGTACAGGTTGGCCAGAACCAGGTGGATTATTACCACGAGAAGCCCTGGCTTTACTAGGGAAAATTGTGCAACGTGCGCCAATTTGTGGGTTAGAAGTAGTAGAAGTTTCACCTCCTTATGACATCAGCGATATTACTTCATTAATGGCAACCCGCGTAATTTGTGACACAATGGCACATTTAGTTAAATCTGGTCAATTACCGAGGAAAGAAAAACCCTCGTATATTCATCCAGAAGCGCAACCAGAATTAGTTGCAGAGTGGAGTTAAATGCACGAAACTGATATGACAAAGGCACTGATTCTAACAGTAAAAGACTGGTGGGAATCACAGCCTGAAGAACCTAAAATTTCGCATATTCACCTAATTGTTGGTAGGTTTACTGGTGTTGAGCCTGTTAGTCTGCAATTCGCTTTTGAAGTACAGATACGCAACACATTTCTAGATGGCGTAAAGCTGGTAATAGAGGAAACGCCTCTGATTGCTTTTTGCCACCCCTGCCAACAAGAATATGCCCCCGATATTGGGACACAATATGCTTGCCCTAAATGCCACTCGCCAATGGAAGATATTCGCTCAGGGCGAGAACTAAAAATTGACCGGATTGAATACAGTTTAGAAAATACTGAGCAGGAAAATTATGCATCAAACATTTGACGCGGCATTAGGAATAAATTTGCTCCATGCTAATCAAAAAGGAGCGGATCATAATCGGGCGCATTTTGACGAGTGGGGGATTAGTTGTTTCAACATTATGAGTAGTCCTGGTGCTGGTAAAACTGCACTATTGGAGCGTACCTTAGAAGTGTTAGCAAATGAGTTAAAAATTGCGGTAATTGAAGGGGATATGACTACCGAATTAGACGCTGACCGTTTGCGTCAATATGGTGTTCCTGTAATTGCAATTAATACAGGTCGTTCCTGTCACTTAGATTCCAAAATGGTAGCGGGTGGGATGCACCAGTTGGAACATCAATATAATCCTTCAGAATTTGATTTAGTGTTGGTGGAAAATGTTGGTAATTTAGTTTGTCCGGCTGAGTTTGAAGTAGGAGAACACGCTAAAGTTGCTTTACTAAGCATTACTGAAGGGGAAGATAAACCGCTTAAGTATCCGGTAATGTTTCAAGCAGCAGATTGTCTGTTAATTACTAAAACAGATTTGGCTCCTTATTTGGATGTTGATATTAATCGCATTGCTGCTAATGTCCGCCAGATGAACCCTCATGTGACGATTATTGCTGTGAGTGCTAAAACTGGTGAGGGGTTAGAAACTTGGTTTGATTGGATACGTACAGAAGTTGCAAAAAAACCACAAGCTGCTACTGCAATTTTAGAACCAGTAACAGTATAAAATACTGTGATTTACGGATGCGATCGCTACCTCCTATCTACATACATATATTGGTAGCGATCAAGTTACTCTCAATTAATCAAATCGGCTATTTACATAGGAGATTCAATGAAGCTCCGCAAGTTAATATCACTATTTGCGCTGTTTTTTCTCAGCCTTGTTTTAGTAGTTAGTTGCGCTCCATCTCAGTCAAATACTAGCTCAGGCAATTCTGCTACGTCCTCACAAACTGCCACAATTCAAATGGGTTTTAGCGTTTGGGCAGGATGGTTGCCTTGGCAAGTTGCTCAAGAACAAAAACTTTTTGAAGCTAACAAAGTTAATGTAGATTTAAAATGGTTTGACGGCTATTTAGATTCTATTAACGCACTTACTGCTGGTCAACTTGACGCTAATACGCAAACATTGAACGATACGATTAGCTCAGTTGCAGCAGGAGCAGATCAAGTTATTGTATTAGTTAATGATAATTCCACTGGCAATGACAAAATTATTGTCAAAGAAGGAATTAATACAATTGCTGATCTGAAAGGTAAAACTGTTGCTGTAGAAGAAGGAACTGTCGATCATTACTTACTACTACTAGGGCTAAAAAAAGCTGGATTAACTCAAGCTGATATCAAATTACAACCTTTAGAAACTGGCGGTGCTGCGGCAGCTTTTGTAGCTGGACAAGTTGATGCCGTAGGAGTATTTGCACCTTTTACTAACAAAGCTTTAGAACGTGCTGGGAGTAAAGAATTATTTAGTTCTAAAGATTTTCCTGGCGCAATTCCAGATCATTTAGTAGTCACTCGCAAATTAATTAAAGAACGCCCCCAAGATGTGCAAAACTTAGTTAATACTTGGTTTGCCACTTTAGATTATATCAAAGCTAACCAAGAAAAAGCTGATGAAGTCATGGCAAAACGTGCAGGCGTAACGGTTGATGAATATAAACAATACGCCAGTGGCACGAAAATATTTAGCCTGGAAGATAACTTAAAAGCATTTACACCAGGTAATAATATAACTTCTTTACCTTATGCAGCAAAAGAAATTAGTACGTTTCTTGTAGAAGCTAATTTAGCTAAACAAACTCCTGAGTTTAGTCAATTATTTGACGATCGCTTTATCAAAGCATACGCTGCAAAACAAAAATCATCATAAGAGTTTTGTATCAAGGGATACAGAACAGCTTCCCAGATTGTATCGCAATTAAACTAAGTCAGATACGATGCTTCGCTCTAACTATTTTGAGGGCAAAATTATGAACTCCCAAGCTGGAGATGTGCGAAATCCAAATCAGCAAGCAAAAATGTTACCGGAGAGCATTTTTTGGAATATTGCTGAAGATATTCCTAAAAACTTGTCTTGGGTTTTAATGGCTTTGTCTATTGTAATTCCTTTGTTGCTGTGGTGGGCTGTTGCTAGTACTGGCTTAGTGAAACCTTTATTTCTACCACACCCAACCCAAGTTTGGAATGCTTTTCAAAAACTCTTAGCCACTGGGGATTTACAAAAAGATATTTTCTTTAGTTTATTTCGGGTTGTCAGTGGATTTGGATTAGCCGCAATTATTGCTGTTCCTGTTGGTACATTAATGGGGACTTTTGCAAGTGTTAGGGCGCTGTTGGAGCCAATTATTGGAATTGTGCGCTATATGCCTGCACCCGCTTTTATTCCGTTGTTAATTTTATATTTCGGTTTGGGAGAAACACCAAAAATTTTACTAATTTTTATTGGAACTTTGTTTTTTAATACCTTGATGGTGATGGATGCAGTCAAGTTTGTTCCTAAAGATTTAATTGAAACGACTTATACGTTAGGTGGTCAGAGAAAGCAAGTTTTATTACAAGTTATATTTCCTTATATTTTGCCAAGTGTGATTGATGCTGCTCGCGTGAATATGGCAGCCGCTTGGAATTTGGTAATTGTTGCTGAGTTGGTTGCTGCTACAGAAGGTTTAGGTCGTCGGATTAGTGTTGCTCAAAGATTTTTACGAACTGAGGAAATTTTTGTGGGGTTGATTGTGATTGGTTTGATTGGTTTAGGGATAGATCTTTTGTTTCGATTGTTATTGCGGTTTAGTTGTAAGTGGGCTAGTTAAGAGATTTTTAGGAGTTTTTAACCGCAGATGTACGCAGATAAACGCAGATGTTTTTATAGGTTATTGGTTTTTTGCATAAGTTGTAGGTTTTAAGCATGATTTTAAGAGATTCTGCTTATTAATTACTGCCAGAAATGTTTATCCACAATTATTTAATTTTAAGTAAGGGTTTTTTATGCACTTAGAAGTTTGTCAATTACATAAGCAGTTCAAAACACCACGTGGTTCACTTGTCGCCCTGAAAGATATTAATTTGCACGTTGAAGGGGGGGAGTTTGTTTGCGCTGTTGGTGCTTCTGGATCTGGAAAGTCAACGATGTTACGGTTAATTGCTGGGTTGGATACGCCGACAGCAGGGGAAATATTAGTTGATGGTGTGCGGGTGACGGGACCAGGTGCAGATAGAGGGATGGTATTTCAAAGTTATACGTTATATCCCTGGATGACGATCGCAGAAAATGTCGGGTTTGGCTTAAAGTTGCAAGGCGCGTCGAAAGCTGAAAGGCGACAGTGGGTGGCTTATTATTTAGAAGTTGTGGGTTTGTCGCAGTTTGCGAAGGCGTTACCAAAAGAGTTATCCGGTGGGATGAAACAACGAGTGGCGATCGCCCGCGCTTTAGCTTCACAACCTAAAATTTTGCTGATGGATGAACCTTTTGGCGCTTTGGATGTTCAAACCAAAGAATCTATGCAGCAGTTCATGTTAGAACTTTGGCGACAAACAAACACCACTATTTTTATGATTACTCACGATGTGGAAGAAGCAGTTTTTCTGTCTCAACGCATCTATGTATTGAGTTCACGCCCTGGAACTGTGAAGCAGGAACTCCAAATTGAATTACCTAGTGAACGTACCCATCATACGAAGTGCGATCGCAAGTTTCAAGATTACAAGGATCAAGTTTTACAACTTCTGCGCCAAGAGGAACATTCAACCACACCCCATGACGATTTTCAGGAATTACCTCTAGTAGTGTAGTTTTGTATCAAAAGTTACAATTAACTCTAAAAATTTGGTATACCATCACACATTAACCCTGTAGACATCTATCTATTGGTTGGTTAGTTGAGGAGTGTGGGCAGATATGGCAGGACGATTAGGGCGACGTAAATTTATCATTTATAGTGCAGGGACATTAGGAACAAGCCTTCTGTTAAAGGCTTGCAGTACTCCGCCTGCTGGTAATACAAACACTAGCAACGCTAACACATCTACCTCAACAGGTGGCGGAGATACGATTAAAGTCGGGATTTTACACTCATTAAGCGGCACGATGGCAATTAGTGAAAAAAGCGTCGTGGATGCCGAAAACTTAGCAATTGAAGAAATTAATAAAGCGGGCGGGGTACTTGGTAAACAAATTCAAGCAATAGTAGAAGATGGCGCTTCTAATTGGGATACATTTAGAGAAAAAGCTACTAAGCTAATTGACCAAGATAAAGTAGTAACAGTTTTTGGTTGTTGGACTTCTGCAAGTCGCAAGAATGTTTTACCAGTATTTGAATCCAAAAACCATATGCTCTGGTATCCCGTACAATACGAGGGTCAAGAGTGTTCTCAAGACATTTTCTATACTGGCGCTGCACCCAACCAGCAAATTGAGCCTGCTGTAGATTGGCTATTGGAAAATAAAGGTAAAGAATTCTTTTTAGTAGGTTCCGACTACGTTTTTCCACGCACTGCTAATACTATTATTAAGGCGCAATTACAAGCCAAAGGTGCTAAAACAGTCGGTGAAGATTACTTACCACTGGGTAACACAGAAGTAACGCCCATCATTACTAAAATAAAAGCTGCCCTACCTAACGGTGGTGTAATTTTCAATACCCTCAATGGTGATAGTAACGTAGCTTTCTTTAAGCAGATGCAAGGTGCAGGATTATCACCAGATAAATATCCTGTTATGTCTGTCAGTATTGCTGAGGAAGAAGTTAAGGCAATTGGGGCTGAGTACCTCAAAGGTCATTATGCTTCTTGGAATTATTTTATGACAGTAGATACTCCTGAAAATAAGAAGTTTGTCGAAGCTTTTAAAGCTAAGTACGGCAACGATAGAGTAACTAATGACCCGATGGAAGCTGCTTATATCATGGTTTATCTCTGGAAGCAAGCTGTCGAAAAAGCAAAAACTACTGATATTGAAGCAGTGAAAAAAGCCGCTTTAGGGCAAACCTTTAATGCTCCAGAAGGTAAGGTTTCGTTAGACAAAAATCATCACTTATCTAAATTTGTCCGCATTGGTGAGGTAGGGGAAGATGGTTTGTTTAAAATTGTTTATTCTTCTAAAGAAGCAGTAAAACCTGTTCCTTGGAACCAATATGTAGCAGAAACTAAAGGATATGCTTGTGATTGGTCTGACCCTAAAAAAGGTGGTAAGTACAAAATTTAATATTCATTGGTCATTGGTCATTGGTCATTGGTCATTGGTGACTGAGAAAAAGCTAACTGCTATAAAGAGCGAGAGGGCTTGTGTTAGAAGGGTTATTGGATGGGCTGTTTAATGGCATTAGTATTGGCGCTGTTTTGTTAATTTCGGCGCTAGGTTTAGCCATTGTATTTGGCTTGATGGGTGTGATTAATATGGCTCACGGCGAATTAATGATGCTGGGAGCATATACAACTTTTGTTGTCCAAAATGTGTTTAAAGGTTTGGGTAGCCCTTGGTTTGAAACCTATATCTTATTTGCACTTCCTCTCGCTTTTTTAGTAACAGCTATTGTGGGATTAATTTTGGAAAGAGGGGTGATTCGTTATCTTTATGGGCGACCTTTAGAAACACTGCTGGCAACTTGGGGCGTAAGTTTGATTTTGCAACAGTTTGTCCGCAGTGTGAACTGGGTGCTAATAATTGGAATAACTTTATTTTGTTTGCTATTTTTTGGTGGTTTACAATTTCTGTCGCGCCGTCCTAATTTTGAACGTATTCGCAACTGGGTTGTGGCAGTAACGCTACCTTTATCTTTAGGAATTGCCGTAACTACGAGTATGTTTTTAGGGCAACATTTTAAACTAGCAGTTACACAACCTTGGTTTGGCGCTCAAAATGTTGATGTGACAGCGCCAAGTTGGTTACGTGGTGGATTGCCTGTAGGTAATTTTCAAATGCCTTATTCACGGCTATTTATCATCGCGTTAACAATTATTTGTTTAATTGGGATTTATATATTTTTGCAGCGTACAGCTTGGGGGTTACGGATACGCGCTGTCACACAAAATCGCACTATGAGTGCTTGTTTAGGTATTGCTACTGCTAAAGTCGATGCTATCACTTTTGCCATCGGTTCGGGGTTAGCTGGAGTAGCTGGGTGTGCGGTAAGTTTGCTGGGTTCTGTGGGACCAAATACCGGACAAAACTATATTGTTGATACTTTTATGGTTGTAGTTGTCGGTGGTGTGGGTAAGTTAGTTGGAAGTATTTTTGCAGCATTAGCTATTGGCACTGCTAATTACCTGATTGGTTCTGGTACATTGGTGCTGTTGTTAGCACCAGTAAAGCCACTAGCTGATTTCTTTACATTTTTTTCAACAACGAGTATGGCAAAAGTAATGGTGTTTGCCTTAATTATTGCTTTTCTGCAAGTGCGTCCTGCTGGTTTGTTTCCACAAAAAGGGCGCACGGTAGACAATTAACAATTAACAATTATCAATTAAATGAGATGACAGTAGATTTAGCAATTGGAAAAAGCCGCGTTAGCCGTAAGCGAAAAGCAATGCTTGTAGAAGTAGGGGTTGTGATTGCGATCGCACTCCTCTTTATCCTTATAATGCCAGTTATCCTCTCAGAATTTCGCCTCAATTTATTGGGACGTTATTTAGCTTTAGCAATTGTCGCCCTTGGTATTGACTTAATCTGGGGCTATACAGGAATGCTGAGTTTAGGGCATGGCGTTTTCTTTGCACTAGGCGGTTATGCCTTGGGAATGCACTTAAAATTACAAATTCCCTCTGATGCCAGTAATCAGTTACCCGACTTTATGAATTTATACGGAGTAACAGAATTACCTTGGTTTTGGCAACCATTTCATTCATTTAGTTTTTCTATCTTAGCAGTTTTTCTACTTCCCACTTTATTAGCTGCTTTGTTAGGTTATTTAGTATTTCGTAATCGCATCAAAGGAGTTTACTTTTCAATCCTGACGCAAGCAGCAACTATTGTTTTTTTCAATTTCTTTAACGGTCAACAAAAACTATTTAATGGTACAAACGGACTAATAGACTTTAAAACTTTATTAGGTGCTGATGTAGGTAACAATAAAACACAAGTAATCTTTTATATATTAACAGTAATATTTTTAGTAGCAGCTTATGCTCTCTGTCGCTGGTTAACAACTGGAAGATTAGGACGCTTATTAATTGCCCTGCGCGATGATGAAAGTCGGCTGAGATTTTCAGGTTACAATCCTACAGAATTTAAAGTATTAGTATTTGCTGTTTCGGCAGGACTCGCTGGAATTGCTGGCGCATTATACACCCTCCAAAGCCAATCAATCTCACCTAGAGCAATGGATATTGCCTTTTCTATAGAAATGGTAATTTGGGTAGCTGTAGGAGGTAGAGCAACTTTAATCGGTGCAATTTTAGGAGCATTGCTAGTTAATTATGGTAAAAGTTTCTTGAGCGAACAATTCCCAGAAATTTGGTTATTTTTCCAAGGAGCGTTATTTTTAATCGTTGTCACAGTGCTACCAGATGGAATTGTGGGATGGGTGCGATCGCAAGGCATTAATCTAGTTAAATCACTTCTAGGACAGCGCCAACAAGTAGCCACCTACCCTAGTTTAGAAGAAGACCCAGAAATACAGATTGAGCGCAAAACAATGGAACATGAATAATAAAAAACTAAATATTAGCAATTATTAGACCTTTGGCATAAGCCGATAAAATCTTGTTTAACATCTGCGTAATCTGCGTTTATCTGCTTACATCTGCGATAAAAAAAACAAATTTGTAATTTTGGCGATAGGTCTATTAAAGAAAAAGTTATTACCACACAAAGATAAATTTAATACTTCCCCTTTGCGCTCTTTGCGCCAACCTCTGCGACCTTTGCGTTAAAAAAACAAATGAATACCAAAATACTAGAAACCGAAAACGTCACCGTTAGCTTCGACGGATTCAAAGCACTCAACCACCTAACCTTTAGCATGGATGTAGGTGAATTACGAGTAGTTATTGGACCTAACGGTGCTGGTAAAACCACTTTTTTAGATGTCATTACAGGCAAAGTACAACCAACTGAAGGAAGAGTACTATTTAAAGGAAGAAACACTAAAAAACTGGCAGAACATCAAATTGCCCGATTAGGTATTGGTCGTAAATTTCAAACACCGCGAGTCTACCTTAATCTGACACCCCGCGAGAATTTAGAAATTACCTGCAACCGCCGGAAAGATGTTTTTAGTAGCTTGTTTAGTAGTTCTACAAAAGATGAAAAACACAAGGTTACAGGATTGTTAGAAACTATTGGCTTATCCGCAAAAGCAGATATACCCGCAGGTTTACTTTCTCATGGGGAAAAACAACGTTTAGAAATTGGGATGTTAGTAGGACAGTCCCCAGATTTGTTGCTAGTTGATGAGCCTGTTGCTGGATTAACTGATGAAGAAACTTATAACATTGGCGAGTTACTTTTAGCCTTAGCACAAAGTCATTCAATTTTAGTAATAGAACATGATATGGAATTTGTCAGACAAATTGCCCGCCAAGTGACAGTTTTACATGAAGGTTCGGTGTTATGTGAAGGCACTATTGAAGAAGTACAAAATGATCCGCGTGTAATTGAAGTATATTTGGGACAACAAGAAAATGCGAGCTAATAACCAAAAAATGGAAAATCCCACCCTTAAAATATTAGGGCAGGATACTGAATTGACCATGATAGAAAATTCGCTCTTTTGCTATCTAATTACCTACTTGCTACAGAATCAGTGGTGAGATAAATGTGTCCTAAAGCTTTACCGTTGTAAGTGCGTTTAGCTAACCGCCAATTAGAATCTAAATTGATTTTAGTGAATCCTTCACCAATACCATTGCTTCTACCAAGTTCAATGGGTTGAGCATTAAAATCTCTTGATTTAGTTCCTAACAGCACCAGTTGATTACCACGTTGTACGATATCAAAATCATACTGCGCCCCTAAATCTACACCTGCTTGACGCATTGAATAACCGTTACTATCAGTAAACCGTCCACAAATGCCAGTAAAGTCAAAGTCTAATAATAATGGCTTAACTGTGTTGCCACTTTCCGCCCAACACGCTCTTTTGTTGGATAATTGCTGCAAAATCACCAGTTGATAACGATTTCCACTTAACGGTGCAGCCACAACGACGAATTGATTTTGAGCAACTTCTTGTTGACCAAACAAAGAAGAACCTACAGGTCTGGGTATGATAACTTGTTGATTATTATTGTTTTGATAACCTGGTGTCAAATTGATGGGGTTGACAGCAATTGGCTTAACAGTTGGTTTCTTGGCTATAACTGGTTTTTTAGTTCTAACTGGTTTCCTGGCTGTAACGCGCTTTTTAGAAGAGCGAATTTTGCTTTTAGAAACAGTCTTGGCATAGCTTGGTGCAGTAAGTACGAAGGAATCAATCGCCATACTTCCAGTAAAGCCGATTAATAAAGCCGAAGCGACAACAACTTTAAGAGGTAGTTTAGTAACAATGGATAAAACCGAATTAACAACAGAAGAGAAGGAATTATTGGTAGCGCCTGTAAGTTTCATTTTTCTTTGGGGAATCACTGAACTCGATTGATTTCAGTATTTCCTGACTAGCTTAGAAAGTGAGGTGAGTAGTTACCACTTTCTGTATGCGTCTACCATTCAGTTCTTTTTAAGCTGAGTTTTTGGTTAAAAGTAGTACTTTAATAGTGGTCAGTTAGACCTCTGGCTAATTTTAGATTTGGAATATAGGTATAAATAAGCTAACGCACGTTTAAATTGTACATTTTTAACTCGCAAGAAAGTTATCAAACCCTCTCCCACTCTCTCCTCTCCCCTCCCTCCTCTCCCCTAAAACACAACAACTTATGACACAAGCAATAAGAGCGATCGCACACACACCCGAAAATACCCCTTCTAACCAGCTAATGCTGCAACTATCTAACCTTAATGTTTACTACGGTGAAAGCCACATCCTCCGAAATGTAGACTTAACTGTGTCCGCAGGGCAAATGGTTTGCTTAATTGGACGCAATGGCGTAGGTAAAACTACTCTCCTTAAAACAATTATGGGATTAATCAAACCCCGAACTGGCACAATTAATTTTATTGGTGAACCAATAACCAATAAATCACCTGATAGAAGAGCAAAACTAGGTATCGGCTATGTCCCTCAAGGACGCGAAATCATCCCACGTTTAACAGTAAAAGAAAACTTATTACTAGGTTTAGAAGCAAGGCGCGACGGTAGTAAAGGAAATCAAGAAATCCCAGAAGAAATATTTGCCTTATTTCCAGTCTTACAAACCATGCTATCGCGCATGGGTGGTGACTTAAGTGGAGGACAGCAACAACAATTAGCGATCGCGCGTGCTTTAATGGGAAAACCTCAGCTACTAATACTAGATGAACCTACAGAAGGTATTCAGCCTTCAATCATTCTTGAAATCGAAGCTGCGGTACGTCGAATCATTGAGGCTACGGGAATTTCTGTATTATTAGTAGAACAACATCTGCATTTTGTCCGCCAAGCAGATTGGTATTACGCCATGCAAAAAGGCGGTATTGTTGCCTCTGGTGCTACTAGCGAATTGAGTCAGGATGTGATTCAAAGATTTTTAGCAGTGTAATCTCATAATTGAGGATAAATCAAGACATTAGGCTCAAAAAATCTTCTATTCCTGCCAAAAATCACAATCCAGCATAGAGTCTATATCGTTAGGAAATGACCATAAGTCAGGGAATGTGACTTGTGGATAATTCTTACGAACTCCTTTGAGGGCAATTCGCCAAGCTGCACTAAAAGCTTCATCCCAGATCTTTTTAAGACTGGGAGAGTCTTCAATTTCTAGTTCTAATTGTCCTCTTTGTTCATTAATCGTAATTTCCCAACCACGATAGTTATCTGGTGAGTTGACGTACAATCTTTTTAGTAAATGTTCTAAAAGAACTAACAACCTGCTTTTGAGTTCTTTTTTTTGCAATCGCCCCAAACTCTCAATTTCCTCAATTAAGTTTTCTAAATCTAGTTGTCCAAAATCCTTGGCTTTCAGTTTAGCAACTGTATCTGTTGTCCAAAGCAAAAAATCACGCTCATAAAGAGAAACTGTCATAATATTCTTCATCTATTTTTTGCCCCAATTTGAATTATTATTGACCGTAGCCATCTCCCAAAAACCAATAACTAGACCAACAACCCATCCGTTACATCCGTTTAACTAATTAAAACCCTTCCTCAACTCTAAAAACCATCCGTTGCTACATCCGTTGCTCAATTCCGCGTGTTTTCAAAATATCGCTGAACCTAGGACAAT
>CAVQDG010000025.1:0-10147 GCA_963711165.1 uncultured cyanobacterium
AACTGTCAAGGAAAATCCTAAACCAGGAATGAATGCCTTGGCAACTGTCAAGGAAAATCCTAAACCGCAAAACACCCAAAGACGACCATTCAGCGAGTTAGAGAGACATTTTCCTAAGTTTGTTGAGACAAAAAAAGCTGAAGTAGCTGATTTTGCTTCTAATAGTTGGTTTGATTAAAAACTAATTCTTTTAAGCAAATAATCATCATTTAAATAGACTCTCATGCTGCAAAATTTAATGTAGAGACGCGTTCGCGTAGCGTGCGCGTAGCGCATAATCTCGCGTCTCTACAAAAATATCAAACAAAAATTATACCCTCTACCCGTTAACGGGTAGAGGGTTTGAGATTTTATAAGGAGTGAGCAGATTACTGGACTTGTACAATTTCTCCTCCTCCTCCAAAATTAACTTTGTTGAGAAAGTTGTGCTTGTAACTCCCTTACCCTTTCCAAAGTTAACCCAGTAAGTTGCACCGTCACCTCTACCGTCATCCCCATCTGCAAAGCATTTAATGCTACTTTTTCCAAAGCTTCTAATTCCCAAGTTGTTACAATTTCCATATATTTATTATCCTCCTCAAAAATTAACTTTGTTGAGAAAGTTGTGCTTGTAACTCCCTGACTCGCTCTACATTTAAACCTGTTGCCCTAACAACTAAATCAACAGGTAAACCTTCCCCTAATAAATTGATAGCAATCTCTTCCTGTGTTTCCTGGCGACCTTTTTGACGACCTTCTAATTCCCAACTTGTCACAATTTCCATATATTTCTCCTCCTGCAATAACCCCATTCTATTGGCAGTCTCTTTAAAACTTTGATTCTCCTCAGCATTTAACCGCAAATATACATCTACAAAACCAGAAATTAATTGCATCCGCGCAGGATCTAATTTTAAAGTAATTAACAACCGCAAACATTCCGCCTTCACCTGCGGACGTTCCTCTACAGCAATATTCATCTTCGCCATCAAAGCCGCAGCAACCGGATTTTGTTGCGTCAAATAATCACGCCAACTCAATTGATTTAACTGAATCGCTTTAAAATTAAAATCAAGCACATTCAAATCCGAAAACTTCACCGAATGATTACTAGCTTCGGCGCGTTTCGGTTCATCAAAAGAGAAAATTACTACCGGATAAATTGGTAAATCATATTTTTCATACAAGCGGGCAAAATATTTAAACATCCGCTTGGCAAATTCTGACTGACTGTAAGATTGATTTTCAACATGAATTAAAAAATAAGTTTCCTGCTGCTGATAACGCACCTGTGCCAGCAAATCAACTTCCTTCTTTTCCCCAGAAGTCAAATCACTAAATACTTCTTGGGGTAAAAACTGAATTGAATCGCGGTCTATTTGGCTAACGACTTCCGGCAGAAATAACTCAAGAAACTCCGCAAAAAAAGTAGAGATTAATTCTTTAAAAAGTCTGTCATGGTCAATCACGCCAGTAACTCCTCCAAAACATCTAAATCTGTCTGTATTTCCCCCTCTAATCGCAACTGGAGTTTAGACTCCGCGTACTTCGCGGTAGCCTAAACTCCAGAGATTACAAATTGCTTAATTAAGCAGGTTTTGCTTGCGCTCTTTTTTGAAGCAGATGAATAATTTCAGCTTTTTCAATAAGTCCGACTAAAACGCCGTTTCCACGAATTACGGGTAGTGAAGATAGTTTTTGTTGTTCTAGCAGTGTGATTACTTCTAACAGAGATTGCTCAGATTGCACTGTTGTTTGCAGTTGGTACGGTTGCATCAGTTCTCGCACCTGAGTTTCACTCCAATGAGAAGTAGGGATAGTTTTAAGAGCGTCAACTGCGATCGCACCTATTAATTGTCCATCATCATCAGTAACTAAAAACCTTTCCCGATTAGGTTTGCCAATAATATACTCGTTAGCCAATTCTCGCAGAGATATATCAGCCGTGATAATTGGACTATTTGGCGTGATGGCATCTTCAGCTTTTATTGCTGCTAGTTGTGCCTGAACTTTGGCAGTGCGAGTCGCTAAACCAGCATTTTGCAGTAAAAACCAACCGATTAACAAACCCCAAACGTTAGCAAAGCTACCCCATAGCAGTATAGGCAACAAGCTAGAGATAATAGCTATCCAGCCAACAACTTGACCTGCGCGACCAGCAAAGATTACACCTTTATAAGGATTGCCAGTAATCTTCCAAACCAACGCTTTAAGGATATTGCCACCATCTAGAGGTAAACCAGGAATTAAGTTAAACAGCGCCAAGGCTAAATTAGTCGAAGCTACCAGTCCAACAATTGCTGCTAATGCCCCCGAAATGCCTGTAGTTAAACTAATTGCAGTTAATAAACCAAATATTACCAAGCTTACCAGTGGACCTGCAATCGCCACCCAAAATGCTTCTCCTGGGGTTTTAGACTCTTTCTCTAAATTTGCTAAACCACCAAATAGAAACAAATTTATGGATTTAACTGCAATTCCTTGGCGAATCGCTACTAAGCTATGTCCCAATTCATGCGCCAACACCGAGGCAAACAATAACAGTCCTACCACTAATCCTAGTAGCAAGGGTAATCCTGACCCTAATTCTGGGAATTGAGCGCCTAAATCGCTGCCATAGCTCCAAGCTACCAACGTTAGGACAAAAAACCAAGATGGATGGACATAAAAGGGAATGCCAAATAGATTGCCGACGCGAATGGTACCGTTCATGCGGACTACCTCTGATTTCTGCTTAGAGAAGTAATGTTTTTCTCTCTTTATCCACAGTAACGAAATGTAACAATACTTTTAATCTTTCTCCTACAGTGGTATCCGTCCTTTCAGGTTCGGTTTTAGGACATCATCAGCAGTGGTGACATTTGATTGGTGGGGGGATAATGGAATCAACACTGCTCAGTGATAGACAATCTTAGGCATATCCACTCAATGAATGTAGAGACGTACCATGGTACGTCTCTACAGGGGTTCTAGGTAATATCCTTGGGCAGAAATACTTTTAGTGATGCTGCAAGGCTAGATTATGCCAATATCAGAAACCAAAATTAGCCGCTCTTATAATCAAGAAGATATTCAGCAAATTTTACACTTAGCGATCGCGCGTCAAGTTCATGAGGCAGAATTTACCCATGAGCAATTAGTCGAAATCGCTACAGAATTAGATATTTCCCCAGAATCTCTGCAACTAGCAGAGCAGGAATGGCAATCTCAACAGGGAGAATTACGTCATCGACAAGATTTTAATACTTATCGCCGTCAGAGATTACAGCAGCACTTTGGTAAGTATGCGATCGCTAATACTTTCTTAATTGTCCTAAACTTTCTTAGTGCTGGCACGCTTTCGTGGTCACTCTACATCTTATTACTGTGGGGGCTAGGGTTAGGGTTAAAAACCTGGAATACATATCAATTTCAGGGCGAAGACTACGAGAAAGCTTTTCAACAGTGGCATCGCCAGAAAAAATTCAAACAATCTATTAGCACATTATTTAATAGATTACTAAATGCTTAATAACTCTTATTAAACTCGCCAGCCCTCAATCCCAGATTGAAATATACAGCAAATTGCAGGCTGGTGAAGTACAAAAGATACCCCATCCGCGCTACTCTTGCCCCCTCCCCTTAATAAGGGGAGGGTTGGGGAGGGGTATACTACATTTAGATGCAAAGTGCTATATGTCAAATATTTATAATTTGTAAATTTAAATAAACAAATCCTAAGATATCAGAAAAATTATAACTTTAGATACTTTTTTAATTAATCTGCTTACAATCCAACTTATAGGTTATAAAGTATAAATAATCAGCGTCAAGGGAGATTGACCTATGTCAGAAGTAATCTGTAATATTCCTGTTCCCCAAACCTCACAACAACTAGAACAAGCGATTCAGCACTACAGAGAAACTGATTTACATGGTGAAGAACTTTTCTGTGAATTCCAAGCAATTTGTGAAGCTTCTTTAAAACAAGGAGTCTCTGAAGCTGACAGCGACAAAGTTTCCGGCGAAGATAGTTACTAACTTATCTCTACTGGGTTGTAACACCATTCCATGCTTGCGCCCAGTATTCTTGCATAAATTTAGTAGCGTTTTCTACGGTTAAAGGGCGACTGAAAAAGTAACCTTGAATTTGTTCACAGCCTAGACGGTGCAATAATTGTAGTTGCTCCTCAGTTTCCACACCCTCAGCAATAATTCTTAAATTTAAACCCCGTCCCAAAGCAATAATAGCAGAAATAATAGCGATATCTTGCAAATTATCTTTTAACTCACGCACAAACGATTGATCAATTTTGAGTGTATGGAAGGGAAACTTCTTTAAATATCCTAAAGAAGAATAACCAGTGCCAAAGTCATCCATAGAAATATGAACGCCCATATCTTCCAAACTGTGGAGCATAGTTTTAGCAAACTCCACATTTTGCATTACAGTAGTTTCCGTTATTTCTAACTCCAGAAACTCCGGTGCTAAACCTGTTTCGGCTAATATATCTGCTACAAGTTTTACTAAGTTTGGTTCTTGAAACTGCCGAGGCGAAAGGTTAACTCCCATCCGTAATCCCAAAAACCCTGCATCTTGCCATGCCTTATTTTGAGCGCAAGCATTCCTTAACACCCACTCACCAATATTAACAATTAATCCATTTTCTTCAGCTAGTGGGATAAATTGCCCAGGCGGTACTAACCCTAACTCAGGCTGTTGCCATCGTACTAAAGCTTCCATCCCAGTAATTTTTCCCGTTTTAAGACTCACCTGCGGCTGATAATGAATAATAAACTCTTCACGCTCAATTGCCTGATGCAATAATGTCTCTAAATTCAACAAATTTGAAGCTTGAGAATTCATCTCAGGAAGGTAAAACTGATAGTTATTTCGCCCATTTGCTTTAGCACTATATAAAGCTGCATCTGCATTAATTAACAAAGTTTGGGCATCTTCACCGTCTTGAGGATAAATAGCAATCCCAATGCTTGTGCTGATGTGTAGCGGTGGTGTAAGTGTGTTTGTACCATTAATTTGTAAATGAAAAGCAGGCTTTAAGGCATTCATAATTCTTTTGGCAACCTTAATAGCATCTTCCACACTATGAATATGTGGGAGTAGTACAGTAAACTCATCACCACCCCAACGTGCCAAAGGATCTGCTGAACGCAAACATTGTGTTAATCTATCAGAAAAACTTTGTAATAATTGATCGCCAATTATATGACCTAAAGTATCGTTAATTGTCTTAAAACGATCTAAATCTATAAACATTACTGCTAACATATTGCCGTTTTGCTTGGCATAGTTGATCGCCATTCTTAGATGTTCATTGAACATTGTGCGATTAGGCAACCCTGTTAGTAAATCATGCAAAGCTTGATAGCGAATCAGTGCTTCTGCTTGCTGCCGTTCAGCCATTTCAGCTTGTAACTTAGCTAAACTCTGCTTAAGTTGTGCTGTCCGTTGTTCTACTTTTATTTCTAATTCTTGATGACTTCGTTTAAGTTCTTTTTCTGCTTGTTTGCGTTGAGTAATATCAATCAGATAAATTCTAATCAAACGACTTTCAAGAATGTAGTGTATGGATGCTTCAAAAATTAAGTGATTAACTTCTACTTCCTGAACAAAAAACTTTTTTTCCTCATTTTTAATTGTAGATACTACTCCTGCTAAAACAGGATGATCTGTCTGGGTTGCATGAATCTCAGGAAATTGAAGGAATGCTGCGGGATTTAAATAAGTTATTTCTCCAGAAATATTAATTTCAATAATTGGGATAGGTATCAGTTCAGGAAAAGAAGCCAGCCGCATCAAGGCTGCTTCACTTAATGGTTGAATATAAATATTTTCTCCAACTAATGTAGCATTGGGATCAAATATTAAAGTTGATGAATCGAGTAAATCATCTGATTGACAAAAATCTAATATTTCTGATTCAGATCTCTCTGAATCAATCATTAAATATGTTATCTGAACATTGCCACCCAAATAAATTGTGTCCCTTGGCTGTAACTCTTTAGAAAAGTATTGTTTGCCATTAACAATTAATCCATTCGTGCTAAGTTTTCCTTGGAGATCTCCATCTAAGATTTGAAATGAATAAGTGTTTTTTAGCCCAGGATTAGTTACACGCAATAAAGTCGCATGACGACGAGAAACTAGCCGGGAATAAATTACTATAGAATTGCCAGATTCCCGACCAATGGAATAAATATTTTGCTCAAGATGTACAATTCGTTTACCTTGATTATCTTGAACAAGCAAAACGGGATGTGATTGGTTATTATTAGCTGTCCCATTTAAATTGCTAGTAAAAGACATAAGATTGGATACCATAATTTTGTGCTTACATCAATTATTTAAATTATTTTTGACTAATATTAAAATTAATTGGCTGCATACAATTGTCTTAGTTTATACAAAATCCTGATCTATAATGTTGAAACTAAATTACTTATATTTAAGCTTGAAATAATATTAGTTTATGTATACAATAGTTGCTAGGTTTTCTACGATCAGCATATTTTCGGGGCTAATTGTTCTTAGTTATAAATCAATCAATTATTTTTCCGCAGCCGTCGCGCCTAAAATCTCTGTACATTATGAAATTTAAAAGAACTGTAATTTTAGACGTAGGCAGATACCAGAGATGTATTCAAACTTAATTGGATATTCTAATCCTTAAAATTTTACTACTTTTACTTATGTCATTGGTATTCGTAAAAAAGCTTAATTATTCTAATTTTAATATTTAGCGCAAAAGGTGAGCGTATTTACCATTATGTAGTTTTTTAGGCTAAATGCTTATAAATCACTTAACTCTACCACTGCGGATCATACTAAAAATTAACCATAGCCCGATAATGCTGGCAATTACAAATAGACTCCCGCTTACCCAAAATAAAATGGGATTAGTAGGGTCACGGGAAAAAATCATTGCAGCACCAATAATTATAGCTGCTGTCACAATAGCGAAAGTGAGACGATTTCCGATCGCATCAATACTACGACGAAAGGGTTCTAGCCCTCGAAGAGCAACATTCCATTGTAAGGTTTCAGAAGTCACTCGATCTAATAAGGTCTCAAATTGACGAGGAGCTTCTAAGGTAAGAGCTTTAATATCTAAAGCTGCTCTGAGGAGGTCTTGTAAAGGTGCTTGTCCGACTAATCTCTGTCGGAATAAATCCGCCATCATGGGCTTAATTTGCTCAATCAAGTTAAAATCGGGATCGAGTTGACGAGCTACTCCTTCTAAGTTGGCGATAGTTTTGGAGTATAAGCCCATGTTGCTAGGAAGACGAATTTTATGTTTACGGGCAGTTTGCAAAACTTCAAAAATTACTTGACTAAAGTTAATTTCTGCGATGCTTAAGTTGTAGTAACGTCGCAATAAGCGATCAAAGTCATTTTCTAAGTAAGCAAGATTTACAGGGTTAGTCGATTCTGCAAGTTCTAGGGTTAATTGACTGCACCGCTTACCATCCAAATTTGCGATCGCTAAAATAAATTCAATTAAAATCTGTTGAGTGCGAGGATCGAGACGACCCATCATGCCACAATCAAGTAAGGCAACTTGCCCTGATTCTAGATAAAATAAATTGCCTGGGTGAGGGTCGGCATGAAAAACGCCGTCGATATAGAATTGTTGGAAATAAGCTCTAATTAGTAACTCTGCGATCGCTTTACGTTCAGCGTTAGCATTACCACGGTATTTTACACCACTAAAATTAGCATTTAACAGTGGCACTCCCTCTAACCACTGCATCACCATTAACTTTTCAGTGGTTAAATCCCAGTAAATTTCTGGTAACGTTAGCTTTTGCGGATCAAACCAGTAACTTTTAGCAAGATTACCGCGCAACAAGTCGGTATAACTAGCTTCTTGAGTAAAATTGAGTTCAGCCCGCAATGTTACAGCAAATTCGTCTACTATCGAGACTAAATTGTAGTAGCGACCTATTTCGGTGCGATTAACTAACCGAGCTAATCCACGCAACACCTTAATATCTTGCTCTATAATTTTGTCAATTCCAGGGCGTTGAATTTTAAGTGCTGCTTCACGCCCATCAAGTAGTGTCGCGCGATGAGTTTGAGCAATAGAGCCAGCCGCTACTGCTTTTGGATGAATAATTGCAAAAATTTCTGCAATGGGTTTTCGTAACTGGGAACTTATCACCGCTTCTACTGCTTCCCAGCTAACGGGCGGGACTTCATCTTGTAAAGTTATTAAGGCTTCAATATAAGGCGGGGGTAATAAGTCGGGTCGCGTACTCAGTAGTTGCCCAAGTTTAATATAGACAGGACCTAGCTCTACTAAAATATTTTTCAATACTTGGGGTGGTGGCAGTGAGGGTTGTTCAGCTTTTGTGCCGAGTAGCAGTCCTCGCATATAGCCCCAACCGTTGCGGAGTACCACTTCCAAAATTTTTCTTTGACGAGTGCTGATTTTTTTCAGCCCTGAAAACACTTGTCCTCCTTATATAGCGGTTAGCAGTTAGCGGTTAGCAGTTAGCAGTTAGCAGTTAGCAGTTAGCTATTAGCTAAATTTCGCGTCTCTACATCATGCTTTGTTTATGGTAGGCGATCGCATGGTCGATAAACAGCACCAATAGATTGATCAGCGTTAATCTCAATTACTAAATCCACGTAGCTAGGAGAATTAATTAGAGGTTTTATAAATAATTCTGGGTGAAGTGATTTCCAGAAATAGTTGACAAATTCTTTTATTTGTGAATCCGTCATTCCCGATTTACCAGCAGCAATCATTTGGTGTTCTGCTTGTAATCGCCACTCTTGAGATAAGTGATAATCAACTGGATATAACAATATTAAACGATCTAGTAGTTCCCACAAAGGTAAATACTCGCTCAACCGCACATTCATATCACGGGCAAACACCTGATCCGCTTCCGTCTCAAATGGCGCTCTTTGATGCTCAAAAGCAGTAGGTGTAATTGGTCGGATACCAACAAACCACCCTTCAAATAGTACAATATCTACAGCTTGCACTATTTCTGGCTGAGTGCGATCGCCTGCACCTTTTTTTGCTGACTTATCAAAGCGAGGAATTAAAATATTAGTCTGCGAATCAGCTTTTCGCAACTGCTCTAATACACTTAATCCTAACTTGACATCATGGGTTCCTGGTGGTCCACGCCAAATTAAGCGGGGGTCTTCTTCTGTTAATAGTAGTCGTTCACTGTATGTTTTATAAAGATCATCCAAGGAAATAGAAATAGCGTGGTATCCCAGATGCTTAAGAATTATCTTGAGAATATTTGCGAGTGTACTTTTACCTGTTCCTTGTCCACCAACTATTCCCTGAATTAAAGGGCGTTTTAATTGTTGCCGATTTGCGGCTAAATTTATTGCTAACGGTAGCCACAGATGCCAAAGAGTTAGAAGAACATCGCTCTCTTGTTCAAAACCAATATTGTGACAAAACTCGATAACTTCTGGATAGATAATTGGAAATAAGCGCAATTGCTCTTTTATTACTTCTTCTACTTGCCCAAGTGTAATCCCAAACGCTTTTGCGCGTAATTCATCTGCAAGCACCTGAGTTGCCAGTTCTTGATATGCAGGTGCATACAACTTTTTTCCTGCTACTAAATTTTCTAAAATATCAATTAAATTCATTTATTTTTTTAACACTAATTGATAATTGATAATTGATAATTGATAATTGATAATTGTTCAAGATCCCAGTTTGAAAGCCTCGACAAATAGACTATAAATCAAACCAATTTTAAAAGCATTCAAGAGTTCGGCTACAAAGAATTCCCTGGATAAACCTTCAGCATTAGTTGTTTGTCGCCTGTTTCTTCCGTATACAAACCTACTAACTGATTCAGTGAATATAACTAAAACCCCAGCACTAACGACATCCCATTCAGCCGTTTGCCCTGAAGTTGTAGGGATAGCAGTTCCTAAGAATATCCCCAACAACAAACTAATTATAATTAATGACAACCGCCTCCAAGGGTTACTTAACCAGCGCCCAAACTGCCCCAGTATGGCATCTACAAGGTTATTTAAACGGGTGTTTTGCATGAATCAATTAACAATTAACAATTATCAATTATCAATGACCGATGACCAATGACCGATGACCAATGACCAATGACCGATGACCAATGAGAGTTTTGGGGTTTTAGAGACTAGCCCAAGCTTCAGTAACGA
>CAVQDG010000026.1:0-15102 GCA_963711165.1 uncultured cyanobacterium
CCCATCCACCCAAATTTACCACGACCACCTAGATCAATTAACAATTAACAATTAACAATTATCAATTATCAATTATCAATTAAGTGCGTACTTGCCCCGCATATATACGTTAGGGATAATTGTTCATTGTTCAGCATTATTGCTATAGATAGAAAATATTCCGTAACAAAAACTACATAATTGAAATAGTAATTAGTTAAAAGCTGAAATTTTCTTAAATAAATATAAATAGTGATTAAAAATTTGTCTAATAAATCGCGGAGGCGGATCTAATGCTCCATGCAGGTGTAGCAATGGCTAGTACTTATGACTGGCGCTTAGTTGCACTGTCAGTATTGATTGCGGTGATTGCCTCTTATACTGCTTTAGATCTCGCGGGAAGGGTGACTTCCGCCCAAGGAAAAGCCCGACTCGGTTGGCTGACTGGCGGTGCTATAGCCATGGGAATTGGCATTTGGGCGATGCACTTTGTGGGAATGTTAGCTTTTGAATTGCCGCTTCAAGTAAGTTACAACCTTTTAATAGTGCTAGTTTCTATGGTGGCTGCGATCGCGGCATCCGGCTTGGCATTGTTTTTGGTAAGTGGGGCTGCTTTAGGAAGTTCTCGACTGTTAGGCGGTAGCCTGTTTATGGGACTAGGTATTGCTACTATGCACTACACGGGGATGGTGGCTATGCAGATAGATGCCATCACTGTGTATAACCCGTTGTTAGTAGCGGTGTCGGTAGTGATTGCGATCGCTGTCTCTATGGTGGCTTTGTGGTTGGCATTTCAGCTACGCAACATTAATACAGGTGTTGGTAAGTGGCGCAAAATCGGTAGTGCGATCGTCATGGGTGCGGCTGTACCTTCGATGCACTATACAGGGATGGCAGCAGCTAGTTTTATACCTATTAATAGCAAGGAGACATTCCATGCCACAGTTGACAGTTTAATCCTGGCAAGTTTTATTGGAATTGCTACTTTAATTATCCTTGGTTTAGCTTTACTAACAGCGTTTTTTGATCGTCGTATCTCTGCGGAAGTTTTGAAATCAGAGATATTGGAAAGTAACGAAAAACGCTTCCGCACGATGATTCAAAATTTGCAAGTAGCTGTACTGCTGGTGAGTAAAGAATCAGAAATCCTTACTAGCAATCAAGCGGCGCTTAACTTGCTAGGCTTAACTGAAGATGAGATTTCAGGCAAAGTTTGTTTGGATTTAAGTAATAAATTCATCCGAGAAGATGGCACAAAATTTCCGCAAGAACTTCAGCCCATAACACAGGCGATCGCTACTCGTCAGCCAGTACATAACGTAGTAATGGGTGTTAACCATCAGGGGACACAAAATATAATTTGGTTGCTAGTTAATGCCGATCCCCAATTTGCGGTTGATGGCAGTATTAACCGAGTGATCTGCACTTTTAGCGATATTACTAAAAGTAAACAAGATGAAGCTGCTAAATGGGAAAGTGAGCAACGTTTCCGTCAAATAGCTGAAAATATAGGTGAAGTTTTCTGGATGACAGACACACAAAAGCAGCAGATTATTTATGTTAGTCCTGCATATCAGCAAGTTTGGGGACGTAGCTGCGAAAGTTTGTATCAGGAACCAAAGTCTTTCTTAGATGCGATCCATCCAGAAGATCAAGAGCGAATACTTGCTGCTTTTTCCAAACAAGTTTGCGGACAGTATAACGAAGAATATAGAATTATTCAGCCTGACGGTTCAATTCGTTGGATCAACGATCGCGCTTTTCCAGTTTACAACGAGTTTGGAGAAGTTTACAGAATTACAGGAATTGCCGCAGATATTACCCAACGTAAGCAAGCAGAAGAAAAAGTTCGACAATCAGAAGATCAATATCGTCAATTAGCTCAACGAGAAGCATTACTGAACCGTTTAGCTAACCAAATTCGCACTACTTTAGATCTGCCTGAAATCCTCGAAACTGCGGTTAATGAAATTCGTAATTTACTACAAATTCATCGGTGTAATTTTCAGTGGTATCGTACAGATCTTGAGCCAAATTATTTTGAATTAATTCAACAATCTTGTGAGCCAACCATTGCTGATGTTTGTCACTACGACTTGCTTAAACAAGTCCCAGCACTAGGTGAACAAATTGTTAAACTTAATTTTTTTCGTTCCGATAATCTTTCTACAGATAGTAATTTAGATGCTAATAGTAGAGAGAGAATAGCTTACTTAGGTTTAACTGCTCTTCTGGCGCTGGTGGTTTCAACTAAAACTGGTAAAATTGGTGTAATCATTTGCGAACATTACGATCAGCCTCGCCCTTGGAATGATTATGAGATAGAACTTTTAACGGCAGTTACAGATCAATTAGCGATCGCAATTGACCAAGCAGAAAGTTACAATAAAAGTCGCTTGGCTGCTACTACCGCCCAAGTGCAAGCTGCACAACTCCAAAAAGCCTTAGCCGATCTTCAACAAACTCAAGCCCAATTAATTCAGACAGAAAAAATGTCTAGTTTGGGTCAAATGGTAGCTGGTGTAGCTCACGAAATTAATAACCCTGTCAACTTTATTCAAGGTAACTTACAACATATTAATAACTATGCACAAGATTTATTAGAACTTGCGGAACTATACCAACAGCGTTTTCCCGATC
Source organism: uncultured cyanobacterium (assembly GCA_963711165.1). GTDB lineage: Bacteria > Cyanobacteriota > Cyanobacteriia > Cyanobacteriales > PCC-9333 > Crinalium. Next base: position 2,620 of record CAVQDG010000026.1, read on the forward strand.
CTGGTGCGGAAATTGTCGAAAAAATTGAGGAAATAGATTGGGAATTTTTAAAAGATGATTTACCAAAATGTCTTTCTTCTATGAAAGTTGGTACTTCTAGGATCAGGGAAATTGTTTTATCTTTGCGTAATTTTTCCCGGTTGGATGAAGCAGAAATGAAGTTTGTGGATCTTCACGAAGGTATTGATAGTACACTGCTAATTTTGAAACATAGATGGCAAACAAAAGCGGGTAATATTGGCATTCAAATTGTCAAAAAATATGGTAAGATACCAATGGTCGAATGCTATGCTGGACAACTAAATCAAGTATTAATGAATATTTTGGCTAATGCAATTGATGCAGTAGATAACCAAGAACCTCCTAAAATTATTACTATTAGTACAGAGTTAAATTCCGAAAATTCATCTGTGCATTACCAGTTGCATCAACAACTAAAAAATTCTAATTCGCCAACTGTCTTGATTCGGATTATTGATAACGGACAGGGGATGACAGAAGATGTTAAAAAACGCATATTTGATCCATTTTTTACCACAAAACCAATCGGTGATGGTACAGGTTTAGGCTTGTCAATTAGCTATCAAATTGTGGTGGAGAAGCACAAAGGTAAATTAGAGTGTATTTCAGAATTAGGGAAGGGGACAGAGTTCATTATTGAAATTCCCCTACAACAGCAAAATCAGTATTCTAGTACAACTGTGGCTGTGACTACAGAGTGAGCATGAGGCTATTTTATAGCATTAGAAGTAAAAGTTAGGACAAGTTGTAGAGGTAAAATCTAAGCAGTTCAATAAAATCGAAATAGCTAACTGCTAACTGCTAACTGCTATAATTAGTCAAGCTTCAAAGCATTTACAGGAACTTCATCCCAAGAATTAACAGTTCTTAAACGTGCTACCCAACCGGATTCTTTTTGGTGATCTGTTAAATTTTGTTGAAAAGATTCATGGCAATCTTTCGCCATTTCTTCATTACAACAAGCAATACAAGAATATAATAGACCAGATGGATCGAGTTGTTCGTTTACCCAAATAGTTGTCATAGTTGCTTTCCTTCTAATGTAGAATTACTTGATTTGATTAGGGTTAACAAGCTTAACTATTGTCAGCTATGGGGAGATGCTTGATTTGCCATGATAGTGAGTGATTCATCAGTAACTCGACAAATGCGCCACTCATCTAGTATTGATGCTCCCATACTTTTATAGAATGCGATCGCAGATTCATTCCAGTCTAAAACACTCCACTCTAAACGTCCACAATCACGGGATACAGCTAATTTAGCTAAGTAGGTCAACAAAGCTTTACCAATACCTTGACGGCGATATTCTGGTAATACGAATAAGTCTTCTAAATAGATTCCTGGTTGAGTTAAAAATGTAGAATAATTATGAAAAAATAAAGCAAATCCTACTGGCTTTTCTTCATATTCTGCTATAATAGCTTCGGCATAAGGTTTACTGCCAAATAAGTGTTGTTCTAGGTTTTCAGGATTCCCTGTGACCGCATGAGAAAGCTTCTCATATTCTGCTAAAGCTTGAATTAAGTTAAATATTGCAGGGACATCAGCAGGTGTAGCTGAACGTACTATCAATTCAGTGGTCATAATTCATAGTTAATAGTTCATTACCCATTGAACCATGAAATAACCCATATTAGAGTTATAACAAAAATTATTTTGGGGTTGGATAATTTAAATTAACCGCAGATAAACGCAGATAAACGCAGATGAAATATAAAATTTATCTATTTATGGAAGGGGTTGATTAAGCATAGCTTAGGAGGGTTAAAAGTTCTTGCTCAATTGGTGTGGTAACTAAAGGTTGGTGTTTTATGTCTCCCCACTTCATACCCTTACGCATTTTATAATTAGTGATAATTTCTGGTATTTGTGATGAGATTAACACCTGGGGTGGATCAAGTTGACCGAGAAGACGCGCTTGTTGGTAATGGTGCGATCGCATTAACTCTTGCTCCAATAGTTGAGCTATGATCTCAGCAGGTAGATTTGCTCGATCTAGTAAGAGTAAATAATGATCGGTTGGTATTCTGACAGGTACTAAGCTTTTAAAAAATGTTCCTTCTAGTTGTAAGCTATTAAGGGTATCACAGACAAAATCTTCGTGTAGTTTTTCCCCTACTAAATCACTTGTAGTTTCAGTACGTCCGATAAATTCTAGACAGGGTGTATTTAAATAATAATGGGTAACGCGAATGCGATCGCCTATCCGATAGCGATATAAACCTCCCTTTTGAGAAATAATGAGCGAGTAAGATTTTCCCTTTTCTAGTTCGTGAAGGTGATAAATATTTCCTTGCTGTTCAAATTCAAAAAACACCTCATTTAGTACAGGGACACATCCTTGCGCCTTAATTAAGGGAATAGTCATAGGCGCTTCCGTTGCGAGGAGTCCTTTACCCTGTACCATGACATTAGGAAAGAGCGATCGCAAATAATTTGCTTGTTCTTTAGCATGGGCGCTATCCCAGCAAGAAATAAGTTTTAGTTCCGACCAAAGTTTTTCCCATCTAATTTTATCTTCTAATAGTAGTTGATAGCGTTCCGTTGAAATTTTATTTTTTAGTTGTGCAGCAAGTCGTTGTTGATTAGCTTGAATATAATCTAAATGAACCTTTAAAAAACTAGGATTCCAAATAGAGATAATTTCTAAATTTTCTTCTAATAATAGAGTTTGAGCTAATTTATCTTTGAAAATTAAAGGATCGCGGATGTGATTAATTCCAGATGGAGAAACTATAAAGAAATTTATCAACCACCTTAACCAACCATCCAAATATTCTGAATCATCTTCTAAACCGAGGTTAACACCTTGATTAGTAGTAGCAGCATCCCCTAATTTAGGAGAAATACAAAAATATATTTTACCATGAGAAAATTCTGCACCATTAACTATTAAATCGTGCGCCCAAACACAAAATATTTGGCTAAAAGATTTCCGTAAAGATTTTGTATAAGGAATTAATTTAGCTGCGCTACGACTTCCAGAAGTTTTTTCATAAAAGATTATAGGTTCAGGAGTTAGTAGACTTTTATTATCAACTCCTGAGTTAATCCATTTCTGGATATCTTCATATTCAATTATGGGGATATGTTCCCAATCATAAATTGATTGAATACCGAGATATTTACCATATTCACTTTTAACAAGATGCTGAATAATTTCTTTCTGTACTAATTTTTGGACAGCTTGAGGGTTGGCTAAAGCTTGATAAAAATTATCACTCACAGGCGCGATCATATGAGCAAAAAGCTTAATTATTAAATGCAGCATAGAATTTTAATTTATAGCTGTTTATTTTTATGATTAGGATAAATATTAGTAGCGACAGGTATATACGATCCATCTTCAATTACAACTCCGGGCGCGAAATGAGAACCAGCGCCTAAAAATACATCATTACCAATTTTTACCTTTTTTACATACAGCATTAAATTTTGTTTTTTGGGTTTAATTACATGGGAAAGTATAGTAATACGATGCCCAAAAACTACGCGATCGCCTATTTCAATTAATCCGCGATCGGCTATTTCTAAGCTGGGAGTCCAATAAACCCCCTTACCAACCTTAGAACCCCATAACCTCAACCATAAAGAAAAAGCGCCAGGAATTAAACGTAATAGTGTTTCCAATGCTGGAAAAGCAATATAAATTACCTGAATTTGATGACTACCCCACCAAGGCGAATACTCCTTACCAACTAAATAACTAATCCCTTCCTTAACCGGATAAAAATATTGATGAATCCAATATACTAATAGAGGCAAACAGTATAAAGAAAAAATTAAAGCGACAATACTAAAAATGCTTGGATAGAAGCAAATCCATATAAAAGATGTTCCTGCTGTAAACATTACTAATGTCGGAAAAAAAGCCAGAATTATGCTAAAAATAGTCATTTATTAAGAATAACTTCCATAAATCTGAAGCATTGACAGTCAACTTAAGTTTACCCTTTGCGTTCTTTGCGCTAACCTCTGCGTCCTTGGCGTTAAAAAATAGTTAAAATGGAAAAAATAGCTTCTGAGCCAGACTAAGATTAGTTTTAATACCTAGTGCAGCAGGTATGCGATCGCATTCATAATAAGTACCATATAATTTATCCCAAAGCTTAAAATTTGCCCCATAATTGCAAGCAACTACACCCCTAGCATGATGCCATGCGTGGTCTTGGGGTAAAATGAGCCAGTTGGATATTAAATGGTATAGTAACGAATTTCGTGTAGGTGCGATCGCGCTATGTCTCCACAAATCCAAAGCGCAAGTCAGACTTACCCCCGCCACATACCAATTAGGATCTTTTAACAGATAAATAAACAACCCATGCACCCACAAATAAATAATAAAAAAGCTTGTCCATAAAGTATTGCGAGAAGTTCCTAATACTTGCATTTCTGTTACAGTATGATGCACTAAATGTAGTCGCCACAACCAGCGACTATGTAACAAGCGATGATTCCAATAATAAAGGTAATCTACAAATACAAAGCCAAGTAAAAATGCGATTAGAGGCGGCAAATTCCAGCTTTGATGATAATTAGGTAATAAATATTTGTAGATTTGATAAACAAGCGTAATTTGCAGCAGAGGGATAACTATTCCCTGAAAGCATAATCCAACAGCATCTAATATCCAATCTTCTCGGCTTTTGTTAATGAGTGTTGCAAATTGCTGTTTATTTGTTACAGTTAGCGTTAGTAAAATGGCAAAGGCGAAAAATACTCCCATAGTTATTTTAATGATTAGGTTTTCTGGCAGGAATAAGTTTTTTTTTAGAACGCAGATGAAAGCAGATGCACGCAGATAAACGCAGATGTAATAATGAATTAGTTTGTTTAGTTTTATATTTTGATGTTTTTTAAACCCAAAATGTTACTTGTACAGATTTAGCAGTAAGGTTTCGCGGATCTTCTCCTGCTTCTATTTTGTTTATAATTGATTCAACAAAAACATGAATTGTATCGGCGGGTGTGTTAGAGAAGTGAGTGCCGTATTTTTCTATTACTTCTTGTTGAATACCCATAATTTCAACATCTTGGTTAATAATATGTTGAGCAGTCCAATGTACAAAGGGACGGGCAATTTTATTCAAAATTCCATAGTTAAAGGTGACATCGGTGTAAACAAGTGTCGAATTTTCTGTTTCTGGGATAGATTGACTGGTGATGAAAAATCTTCTATCCGCTCCCATGTTATATTCAACACTGGTAATGTTTGGCATATAAAAGCTATCGGTGTGTTTAATTTCGTCACCTTTAGGATTAAGAAAGCGCGTATACCAGCCTAAGTTAGTAGTTTCATTGCGATAATTTACTAATACTGAACCATTGCGTCTCTCCACTGTCATTTCTAGCTTTTGCTTGCGGGGTGTGCGAAATACACCAGGATGTACGGATGCTGTATGAGGTATATCTATAAAGTTTTCTGCACAGTTGGTAACGTTATTATGAAAACGGTTAATTACTCGTACTGTTTCCCATCCAGGTTCGCCATAATAAGGCATTTTAAAAGGTTCAAATTCATCGCTATTGTCTGTTAATCTCACATAAATATAGCCATCTTGTTCTTTAGTTTCATATAGTTTGGCTTTGCGGGAATCAAGCATTTTAAAATTATCTCCCTCGGCAGGTACGGCGACAACTTTGCCGTTTTTGTCATAAACCCAACCGTGATAAGGACATTGCAAATTTCCTTGACAAACTTTACCGCGTGAGAGACGGCTGTTTCTGTGCAGACAGCGATCGCGCAATGCTACACTTTTACCATCATCGCCTCGAAATATCGCTAACCATTCCCCTAAAACAGTGCGACTCAACACTTTATTAGGTTTTAATTCTTTGCTAAGTGCAACTACATACCAAAAATCCTCAAACTTCACTCATCCTCCATATAAGGGTTAATTTCAATGTCGTTTGTTAAATCAACTTGACAAGCAAGACGCGCTGATTCATTATTAGGTGCAATAATTTCTAATAACTCCTTTTCTGCTTCGCTTGGAGGTGGGATATCACCTTTAATAACTACAAGACAAGTCCCACAAATTCCGGTGCGACATCCAAACAAAACAGGCGAATTTTGCACCGTCAAATGTTCGGAAAGAGGAGAGTGCTTTTCTAAAATAATTGATTGATAATTTGTATCTGTAAAATTAATTATCATTAATACCTCAACTAATAACTCTTATAACCTATCTGCGTTTATCTGCGTAGCCTCCGGCAGCGCTTCGCTTACATCTGCGGTTAATTTATCTTCTAAATTTCTTGGATAAAACGAGGAAAATGCTTTATTTTGAGTGGCTAAATACTTATGAATTGAGTTAGCAGACATCAAGGACATTTCCTTATTACTTTTCCAAGCGTAATCAACCTTTTCAAGATATACTTTGTATGATGCGATCGCTTCTCTATGAGTTGCATAACTACGATGTAGCCCTTCTGATTCCTCAGTAAAGCATTTACGCATCATGTCTTTTGCTTCCGAGTCAGTCATGGAAAAGATGGGCGATCGCAAAACCTGATATATTGCTGAATAAAGCGCCGGATCATACCAAAAAATACCGTTAATTGCAACTGAAAAATTGTAATGATCTTTCTGACAACCTGTTATTCCTAAATTTGCAACCAAATTTTCAAAAGCTGTCGGCGGTTTTAAACACTTAACTACTTCATGGGAAAGAATTGTAGAGCTATTAAAATGAAAGCTCTCATCCATAAAGTGATAGTATGAAATCTTAGCCGGAATAGGCGCATGATCTTGATCGGAGTGCTTCTGGTAATAATTACTTAGTTTATGTTGTACTAACTTACCGTTAAGTGTCCGCACACCTCGAACAGTAAAATATTGACAAGCCAAAAAAGCATTATCAGCAGAAATTAAGCCGAATAACTGAAGCTGAATCTTCTTCCACCATCTTTTTAAGGCATTTGTATCAGCAAATATTATAGTCTCAGTAAAAGGCGATCGCATTGGATAAGTAAAAATCCGCTTACCAAACAATGCTGTTTCTACCTGAGTAGAAATATTCTTAAACGCGCTAATATGCGCCCTTTCTTGAATAGATTCCAAGTCCAGCATATCGCAAACCAAGCGAAAATCTTCTTGGGCGTAAAGTCCTGCCGCGCTAGTTTGATTAAAGAAAATTGTCGCAATTTCCGCAGAGATGATTTGTGAATAGTAAGCTACCCAATAAAGTTGATTAAGAATTATTTTCTGGCTAGAGCTAGATTGTTCCCATAACGGCGTTCCGTATAATAAAGAAAACTCCTCTGGGTTCCAATATTCATTTTTGCAATCTTCGTATTGGAATGAAGTTGCTGCTTGATCTAATAATTGAGTATGATCCTGCTGCTGGTTGCGCGTGTAATTAATTTGCAGCTTGCGGTAAACCTTTTGGTTTTCTAAAAGTGTGTTGGTTTTAAGTTCGTTAATCATATTTTTTATAGACCTCTCCCCTAATAGAACAGGGGGATTATTATTAACTCCCCCTTCCCTTGCAGGGAAGGGGGCTGGGGGGTTAGGTTTCTCTTTAGATGTAAGGTATCTTTCATAAACATTTTTCTGCGGACAAAGGTTTAAACGCTGCTTTTTCCTCTAATTCTTGAACTATTTGACCTCCCTCAGTTTGCATTAAAGAACGGAGAATATTAAGACGAGAACCACTATGATTTTCTGTATCTAATTCCTCAAAAATTCTGATTTTCTGCTGACGGGATAAATCACCTTTAACTTTTTCTATAGCTGCAACAACACCTTGCGGTCCAACTTGCACCATGCGTAAAAATAGAGTTAAAATTTGTAAAATTACATCCCGACTCGCATCATCAACCGCTATCTGTTCAAATAAAGTAACTCCAGCAGCATGATGACGAGATTCATCTTGCAAAAACCCTTGAAACACCGCAGCTAATTCTGGATTTTGACAACTTTTTGCCAGACTTCTGTAATGACTTAAACCCCATCCCTCCAGTACAACTTGCAACACAAATAACAACACAGTTTTATCTTGAATTTCCGCAACCTCCTCCAACAAACTTAAGAAAGCATTATCCTTTCCTATAACCTCTTGCTGCGGTAAAAAGTTGCTAATTTGAGCAAAATGAGTAACTTCATCAGAACTAAAAAGTGCATAAAGCATACGCTCTTCTATAGTTTCTGCCAGTAGCACCATTTTAGCCATATAACCCATACCAGCTTTCTCAATAAAATAAGCTTCCTCAAGTAAATCGCGGTTAGCTATATGCAAAATTGCTGCTTGTTCTGACTCACTAGCATCTTGAAAAATTGTTACGTTATGAAGATTAAAATACTCAGGATTCCAGTATAAATAACTATCAAATCCTGAATAACTTAAATCAGACCCCAAACGACTTTTCAAAGTAGAAGATAATACCCGCCCAAGCTTATCATCCGATGAAATATGAGATAAATTTAACCCTGCTACTGTCTTTATTTTTAACCTATCTTGCAGAGCGCAATTTATCTGCGAAAAATGCGGCATATTAAATCTGCGTTTATCTGCGTTCATCTGTTTTTATCTGCGTTCCAATCAACTTAATATTCCTGCCAAAAATCTCTAACTTGCTCTCAATGGGATAGACAAAGCCTCTAGCTAAGATGAACGAGAACCTGAATATACAACCTCTCCCGCTTCCTCTCCCCTCCCTGTTGACGGGGAGGGGTTGGGGGTGGGGTTCTCCCAGCTTCCCCACCTTAAGGGTTTTTGCTTTTCATAATGCTCCATAAACTGAATAATTGATTGATCCGCCTTAGTCGGAGTTTTTAAATTAAACTTAATAGTTTGAAAAACCTTAGTATCTCCTTTAGCAAAATAATTACCTACCATTAAAGTTAGCCACAAAACAAATCTATTAAAAATCCACCCGAAGAAATTGGGGCGCTTTTTAGTAATTAAAATAGTTTGCCCTTCAGTTTTACCTCCCTCAACTAGGCGCAAAGCAAACATAATATAAAAATGCAGAAAATCTGGTCCTAGTGTTACTGTCCCCGTACTGCCATACCAATAACACATACTATAAGTACCTTCATTTTTGTAGAAAGGACGAATAAGTTTTATTAATAAAGACTCATCACCCCCGCGAGTAGTGTTACTAAAAGTTATCGCATTTTCGTTTAACTCTTCCTTCCTAAAGACAATTTTTATAGGAAAGTTGTGAACCGTATTAAAATGATGGGCATCAATAGCATTAATCATTACCACATTGGGATGGCAATTTTTAAAGAAGTGTGAACCAAAGGCAACATCACATTCTTCATTTTCTAATTCTGGCGCAAAAGGTAATGGTTGTTTAGGAGTTTCCCCAGTCCAAACCCAAACCATGCCATATTTTTCAGTAGTATGCCAAGTTTTTAACTTTACAGGTAAAGCTTTTCCTAAACAGGGAATATCAACACAATTTCCTGTTTGATCAAACTCCCAATGATGGAAAAAACAGCGAATATTATTACCTTCTACCTTACCTTCAGCTAAATGTGCGCCCATGTGAGGACAATAAGCATCAAGCGCGATCGCATTTCCATCTTTTCCCCGATATAATGCTAAATCCCTTCCTTGCAGCGTTACTGGTTTCACATTACCCACCTTTAAATCCTGTGAACGAATTGCCCAGTACCACCCCTCAATAAATAACTCAGGATTGTTAAAATTTTTATCTTCATAAATTGAGCTAACAGCTTTTGAATTGGACTTTATCATTAATTTTATTTATCTGTGTTTATCTGTGTGCATCTGTGGTTAATTATCTAAAATTGTAATTAACATAAATTCACCCCTTATCTGAATTACTAAACATATATAGCAGATAAAGCTTACTCCGCAAACCACATTTTTCTACCTGCACGGGTAAGATTTTCTTCAGAAATTTCAGTAAGACAAACTAACTCATCTCCTTGAACATAACCAGAATTTTTTTGAACAAAAAAACTAATGTGAGGATTTTTTAATCTTTCTGGAGGTATTTCTCGCAGTTCATTTTTTAAAATTTGTGGACAAGGAAAGCGTACAATTTCACCTTCCTCATCATAGTATTTGCCAAACTGATTCCGAGCTAGAAACTTAAGCAAAGCTTCCGTTTTTGCAGGTGTAGGAGTATCGTATCGGGGGTAAAACTCCTTACCAAATGTAGGCAAAAAACGGTATGTACGATAACCTGAGCAAATCAATAGCCAGTATAGCTTGCCTCTTGAATATTGTTGGCGCAACTGATTTACTGAATTCATCCAAGTTTTTGATAGTACAGAACTAGACCACGCATTAGGATCAACAATAGTGTCTCCTGAGTAAACAACACTGATTACTTCACCTGCAAACTCAGTTTCATATATCTTGAGAGTTGAAAAGCCTTGTAACGCTTTTTTTTCATCTTCAAGTAAAATTACCCAGTTTTTTTCTAGTAAATCTGCATCAAAAACTTCCGGCTTAACACCATTAAAGTGAGTATTAAGAAGTAAGTACATATCCTCCCGTTGATTAGGAAGTAAATCTTCAGTGCGAATAAGACTACCTTTCATATATTATGTGCCAATAATTTTGCTATCATAATTGGAAAATAAGTTTTATAAAACTCTAATATAGATATACGAATGTAATATAGCTAATTTCGGATCGAAGCTATAGGGCTATGTGGCAAAAAATAAACTGTCCTTAGCTATACTAAAACTAGCGCAATACGTGCTATGAGCTAGTTATATTTATATAAGTACACTTTCTGTGAGGCTAAATCGGTGCTGTTGAGAACTTAGGTTTAAGGCTCTTATTGGATAAAGCGATCGCCTATTATGAAATAATAAATACAAATAACTATGCAACCTGTAGTTTTAAGTTTAGATAATGTTGGTTTAACTGAAAAACAGTTTGACCACCTTTGCCAAGCAAATAGAGATTGGCAACTAGAACGCACAGCCAAAGGACAACTTATAATTATGCCCCCCGTAGGTGGAATCAGTGGTAGCCGAGAAGCGGATTTAATTACAGATTTAAGTTTATGGAACCGTCAAACGAAACTCGGTAAAGTTTTTAGTTCTTCAACCATTTTTCGTCTTCCCAATGGCGGAGATAAATCCCCTGATGTTGCTTGGGTTAAATTAGACCGATGGGAAGCTTTGACGGTAGAACAACAAGAACGGTTTCCGCCAGTTTGTCCTGATTTTGTGATTGAATTGCGTTCCCGTACAGATCCGCTTAAGCTACTTCAAGAAAAGATGCAGGAGTATCTTGATAGCGGTTTGCGCTTAGGTTGGTTGATTAATCCCCAAAATCAACAAGTAGAAATTTATCGTTTAGGTCAAAGTGTAGAAATTGTGCAGCTTCCGGCTAGTTTATCAGGAGAAGATATCTTGCCTGGATTTGTTTTAGATTTACCTCTATTCTGAAACAATTTTTATTTCTCTCCTCCAGAGTTTAAATAATTGAGTGCGATCGCACCGTTAATTTACTCATCAAGATAGCTTTTAATACTAAAATATGTTACGCTCAAAGTTTAATTGATTATTATAACTGAATACTATAGTATTCAAGTATGAAATATACGACTATTGATTTATTTGCTGGTGCGGGTGGCTTGACCACAGGTTTTCATTTAGCAGGGTTTAATTGCTTGTGTGCTATTGACGTAAATGAAAAGGCTTTAGCTACTTACAAGTATAACTATCCAAAGACAGAAGTTATCACGCAAGATATCCGCACAATTAATCCTTACGATCTACGATCAATGTTGGGTTTAAAACCAGAAGAACTGACAGTTCTAATGGGTGGACCTCCCTGTCAGGGCTTTTCACGTAATATTCCGGCTGAATATCGCCATCTCAAAGATCCTCGTAACCAGCTATATCAAACTTTCCTAGAATTTGTCAAAGAATTCCGACCTCTGTTTGCAGTCATAGAAAATGTCCCTGAAATATTGAAAGCTTATGATGGCGTAGTCAGAGATGAAATAATAGAAAAACTTGAACTGATGGGTTATAAAGTTAGCTCAAAATCTCTAAATTCTGCTTATTATGGAGTACCACAAACAAGGTCTAGAGCTTTTTTTATAGCCAGCTTAGATCAGTTGCCTAACTTTCCCAAACCGACTAATTTTGGTGAGTTTAAAAGTGATTATAGAAAAACTAAATCCAACATTCAGTTAAATTTGTTAGAGCCGTTAGTTTCTCCAATTATTACAGTTAAGGATGCTATTGGAGATCTACCAGTATTAAATGCCGGACAGGAATATACAAATAAAGTGTATCCTGATGAGCCGCAAACTCATTATCAAGCATTAATGCGGAGTGGAAGCCAACAAATTACTAATCACGTTGCTCGTGCTTTGAGTCCAGTACAAATGGCTAGAGTATGCTTGTTAGAAGAAGGACAAGATGCTAGAGATTTACCGCCTAAATTAGCTCCTAAAAAGCATTATAGTGGCGCGTATGGCAGGTTATACTGGGATAAACCTGCAAGAACG
>CAVQDG010000027.1:0-25380 GCA_963711165.1 uncultured cyanobacterium
TATTCAAACATATTTTAGATGACGTTATCCCGTATTTTCAATACTACCGAATTTATTCAAATTGCAGACGGCGAACCTGTACGATCTGTAGTTACAGAGTCACCCGATGCTGTCGTTGTGATGTGGTATCTTTTGCCCGGTCAACAGATTAGCCCACATATTCATCCTTCTGGGCAGGATACTTGGATTGTATTGTCTGGTAGTGGTGAATACATCCTTGATGCTGAGGGAGCAACAACGCCTATTTCGTCAGGACAGATTGTGGTGGCGCATATAGGACAGGTTCATGGCGTAGTTAATAGCGGTAATAAACCACTCCAGTTTGTGTCAGTTGTCGCACCACAAAATGCTGGATTTGAACCTTTATATTAAATGTAGTACACCCCACCCCAACCCTCCCCTTATAAAGGGGAGGGAGCAAATTTCCCGATGATCAATCTAACTTTGACAAATTCATCTTGGTTTTAGAAGCTTCATACAAACTGCCATAAATTTGCAGTTTATACAAAAACTCTTGGGTCAATTTGAAAAAAGCTTTAGAACCAGATGAACTTGGAGATGCCAGCACTACTGGTAGAAAACTATCAACTGCTTTAGAAACATTCACATCTAGGGGGATGCGCGTTTTAAATAGTTGCACAGGCGTAAAATCTTCATTAACTCGCTGAATAACTTGGTTATAATATCTGCCAATCAACCCGCCTGACATAATGAAGACAATTCCTAGCAGCTTAAGATTTATTGCTTTGGTGTCTATTTCATGGGATTCTTTGAGTTTGGCGATGCGTCTTTCCAGAAGTTGAATTCCCACGACTGATAAAGGTTCTGGTCGCGCAGGTAGCACATAAAAGTTACAAGCCATAATCCCGCTACGAGTTATGAGGTTATAACCAGGGGCGCAATCCATGATGATGAAATCATACTCATCCATCACAGGTTCTAAAATGTTTTTGATTAAAACTTTTTCAAATTCCTTCCAAACTTCCGAAAAATCAGTTCTACCTTCTTTTAAGGCTTTTTCGTGAAGCATTTCAGAAACTAAAAATTCATCATATAAATCAATATCTCCTGGTAATAAATCCAAACCTTTGACTGTCCCAACATAGCGACAGATAATATCTTGAATTGTCAGTTTTGTGTTAAGGTTGGGGTTAATCGTTTTATGAACTAAATGCCGCAATGTCCGTCTTTCTTTTCTAATTTTGGCAAAGTCATGGGGTGGCATTAGACTAAGAGTGGCACTGATCTGGGTGTCTAAGTCAACAACTAGAACTCGCTTGTTTTGATATCTGGCTAAACAAGTTGCTAGGTTAACTGAGAGTGTCGTTTTACCAACACCGCCTTTCATATTTACAATTGCAATGATCAATGCCATCTTTACATCCTCTGTTTGAGTGCAGCAGTACTGGTTACGGCTAATGCACGTTTTCGCCAATACTATTCCAGCGTTCTAGTCTTAATCATTCTTAATCATAATGTGCGATCGCCAAATCAGTTACCAGTTAGCAGTGACGGATTTAATTTCCCATCTCCCCTATATCGCCTACTCCCTAACTGTTACATTGTTAGCTAATAGGCTTTGTAACCTCAAAAAATTAGCTCCTGCTTGGTAAAGTAAATCTCCTTTGCCTAAAAGGTAAGCTGCTTCTGTTTGTTTTCCTCCTAATATAATTGTTGAATCAGCTTCACTAGCTGTCCGCAGTGCCACTCTTCCAGGTAAGTTAGAACGAATTAGAGGTGTGACAACTTTTGCTTCTGGGCGTTGCGTAGCAATAATTAAATGTATTCCGGCTGCTCGTGCCATCGCTCCTAAGCGTTTTATACTTAGTTCTAGTGCTTCACGGGTTGGTTTTTCTGCCATAAAATCGGCGTATTCATCAAAGATGCAGACAATTCGAGGCAATGGCTGATCAGCTTTTTGATTATAACTATTGATATCAGCACACTTAGCCGTTTCAAAGCGTTGGTAGCGTCGCCCCATTTCAGCAACTAAATCATCCATTAGGGATATTGCGCGATCGCTTTCTTTTACTACTGGTGAGTACAACCAAGAACTTTGCTCAAACTCAGGAAATGTGACGCGCTTGGGATCGACTAAGGCAATTTTCAGGTGCTTGGGGGAATGGCGCACTAAGAGACTGAGAAGAAGCGATCGCAAAAACTCACTTTTTCCACTCCCAGTAGTTCCCCCTACCAAAAAATGACAAGTATTTGGATCAGATAAATCTGCTTCTATCAACTCTCCGTCTAAATTTACTCCCATTGCAATCTTTACTGGTGCTGTTGCAGGTAAATTTTGACGTTGAATATAATCTTCAAATGTAGCAACTTGACGATCCAAGCGAGGTAAATCCACACTCACAAATCCAGCTTGCGGTGCAATTAACGGAGGATTTGCTAAACCTAACTGTACTTGTAAATCAGCAGATCTATTTAAAATAGAAACAACTTTTACTCCCAATTGTGGTTTCAGCTTCACCCTAATAAAAGCTGGTGCAACAACAGCACCTTGATAATCTACACCAATCCCAAAAGATTGCAGAATATTAACTAATTCTTCAGCAACCACATCAGGATTAATAGTTGTTTCCCCCTGCTCTTGCTCCCCTCCCTGCGTGCGGGGAGGGGTTGGGGGTGGGGTTTCTTCAGCAACAATATCTGGGTTAATAGCTATTGAAGATTGCTCCCCTCCCTGCGGGCGGGGAGGGGTTGGGGGTGGGGTTTCTTCAGCAACAATATCTGGGTTAATAGCTCTTGAAGATTGCTCCCCTCCCTGCGGGCGGGGAGGGGTTGGGGGTGGGGTTCCAACTACAAAAAAGCTTTGACACTTTTCCTGCTGCGGACAAATCTGACAAAGATGCGATTGAGTTGTTGCAGGTGGTGGATTATTTTGCGGTGGTTTCCACGTCAACCATTCCTGCATTTGTTGTAACTTATGAGGAATTAATTTATGTACAGTATTTTCTAAATCTTCCCAAGAAAATTGATATTCCTTAAACTCTGGCGCAACACAATAAACAGCAGAATCAACCGGAACTTGTTTCTTCACCCAAAGCATATAGCTATATAGAGCAACTTGCGCTAACTGTGCAGAAACATCTACAGGTTGATAAGTTTTATACTCAACCACACACAGGCGTTGATGTTCGCAATCATAGATTAAACTATCAAATTGCCCCCTAACTACCTGCTTACTACCATTTGGTAAAGTAAACCCATGATCAACCTTAAGTTCCGCCTCTACAAAAGTTTTACTAATTACTTCTGTTGCATTACAGTAACGACGATTTTTTATTAGTAATTCTGCCCAACGTCGAATTAAGGGCATTAATGCTTGCCAAACTTGATATAGTGCAGTTACTTTATCTGGATTTGCTTGAATAGCGGTTTGCAAGTGTGGGAAAAAAGCTAATTCATAGAATAATTGTTGCATTTGAGCGGCAGTTTCTTCTAGAATTAGCTGAGTAGCTGCTGGTGCAAATAAATCTTTAAATCGAGATTCACTTTTAAGTAAATTAGCTAGATTTTCGGCTAATTGATGAAACTCCTTACCGATACCGATAAAATTTTCATCTGGTATAAATAAAGTTTTACCGCCAAAATGCTGATTTAAATAAAATAATCTCCCACACTCAAAGGCAATCCTTACTTTTGTAGGAGTAAAATATTTATTCTCAGATTTAGAAGTTTTAGCCACTGGTTGAGGATGATTCTGATTATTCAGTTCTAGTAAACGGCGATGAACTTGAGCTAAATAAACTACATCCATTTTGGCGTATTGTAGCTGCTTTGTTGTCAGAGGTCTACGCGCCCAATCACTCGCCTGTTCTTCTGCATCTACATTAGAAAAATTACAAAGTCCTGCTGCTAAAGTTTTGAGTTTACGGTTAGCTGTTCCTAATTTGTCTAAAGTGATTTCCTTGGCAAGTTTTAAGGTACAAGTAACATTTTGAGCTTGTTTATTACCCAAATATTTTAAATCAAAGCCAGCATTATGAAACAATTTTTCAATTTGCTGATTAACCATAATTTGGTTAATAAAATATGCTGCTAAATCATGTTTATCTAAAACATCTAATACAAAGGTGGAATCTCCTGTTAAGTCTTTAGGATCATCCGATACCTGAATTAGAGATAGCCTGGGATTTTTAGTAGACCAGTCAGCAATTTCTGTATCTAACCAGAGAATGTTAGATAATGCTAATTTGTCAATTAGCGATTTAATTGCCTCTGGTTCGGTTAAATATGGCATTTTTTTATGGGTAGTTTTTATTTAACAATCAGAAAAACTAAATCTTCTGTAGGTTTATTACTTTGTTTAACAATCCTGATTTTAGATTCAGCGCACAATTGGTTAATTAATTGTTCTACTTGATATTGATTTACTTGGGTGAATTTAGCAAGAGCATTTTTTACTAAAGTTGCTTTACCAAGGAAATTTTGGGTTTTGACTAAATTAAATAGAAATTCTTTGACTTCCTGAAGATTCAATTTTATTTCTTCTGTTTCGCCATTATCTGTATTAGCTGGGACAATTCCTAAATCTTGCAAAAGAATACACTTGTGCAAGATTTTACATTCACGGATTAAATTTTCTAATTCATGTTGATTAATTGTTTTTCCAGCAACTACTAATTCCTGTGCAAGTGCTGCATTTACTAAATTGTGATATGCAGCTAGATAGTGGACTGATAGCAATTTAGGTGTAATATGTCGATGAGGGGAACCTGTAAAGATTTGTTTGTAAATTTTATATCCTGCTAATTTGGCATTACCTACATCAACAATTCTAATCAAGTACATAGTTTGACATAGATTCTGCTCAATAGCTGCTTTACAAGCGTTCATTGCATTGTAAAAACTTTTCATGTTGAGGTCTTCTGTCCAAAGTACTCCTATCCGCCCTGGGGGAGTGGGATTTTTGTAGCTAAAAGAATAAATAGCGGAAGCACCTTTTAAAAGTTTTGGCTTAATTTCTTTGATTTCTAAAGCTGCTAATGCTTCTTGCAGCATTTTAATTAGTTCAGGAGATGAGATGAGAGTAATTTTATTGATTTTTAGTTTAGCTTTATTAAATTCATTTTGCCAAAGTAATTTAAATTCTTCCGTTTGATCTGGTGGAGAGATTGGATGAGCAGTTTTATCTGGTGGAAGTGGAGAGATTGGAGGTTCGCTAACAAGCTGATTTTTATAGTTTTGGTATTCTTGTCTTCCCAGCATTAAAGCTGTTCTAGGATCAGTCTTACCACCAGTAAATTTATCGTCTAAAATTTTACGAGTTAAAGGAAAAAGTGGCGATTCTGGTTGAGGGGTTGCTTGATTATGTATTGGATGTAATCTATTAATCCACAATGATTCTACTTGTGATAATGTGATATTTTTTAACTGAATTTTTACATCAGTCCTCGCTCTATCTGCTTGTTGAATACGGTCATAATTACGGCGGAGATTATTAGTTACAAAACTGAGGATGACTAAAAAGTTTTGTAAGCATTCATTATGAATAGTGGTGTTAACATTAAACAAGGCTTGGATATCTTGAAATCCATCTGGGAGACGGGGGATATTATCTAAATTGTCGAAGCATAAAACTATGGGTTGAGTTTCTGCGGAAATTTTACCAAAGTTTTCTAAGATGTTTTTAGCCGCGTCTTCTGAATTAATGCAGCTTTTGACTTTTAATAATTGCAGAGATTCTTCGCTGAGTTCATCCCCTCGCAACCATTCACAAGCTAAATCATAAAGCTCTGGATCTGTGAGTGAGTAAAGCATTCCAAAGAAAATATCGGCATTATAAATGCCAGTACTTTTGTAGGTATCTTTAAGTTTTTTAATGAATTTTTGGCGATCGCTCCTCAATAAATTCCAGATATCCTCATTAAATAGCACCTCTTTGACGGATAGCTGTTTGAAAGCAGCTAAACCCTTGAGCCACAGCATAAGCTGAGAATCTTTTTGTCCCTCTGGAGCATGAGTTAAGCTATCAACGGTATAGCGAAGAATATGCCGCCAAATATACTCGCTATCAGGCCAAGGACCAATATAAGCGAAAAAAGCTTTAGAATTAAGAGAGCGTTTCAGCCGAGCTAATAAATAACTTTTACCAGATCCAGGATCTCCGGTCAGTAAAATTGTGCGACTGCGATGGTCTTTAGTTACTACGTTTAAAGTATTTTCAACTGATGCGATCGCATCAGTGTGAATAGAGTCAACTGTCATAGCTGAATCTTGCTTTTCTCCCCAAAAGTTACCCGCTCTAAAAGTTGTTGTATCAAACGGGTTAACTTCACTCTTAATGATTTCGTCGATAGATGGCATAATTTAATCAGGTTGAGACTCGGTTAAGTAAGAAAACAAGAAATTGACTGGCTAAATAATTAATTCACCATAATAAAGAACAAATAACCGCCTGTATCTTTGGGAATTCCCGCGTCAATTTGTTCGGGAGTATAAGGAGTAGGATCTACCAGCGTACTAAGATCAATTTTGTCACTACGTTGCAAGCGGTAAAGCGCCTGCTCTAATTCTTCCCTCGAAAATGGTGGTTGCAACTTTTGGCGTAGATGAAAAATGGGTAAGTAATTTTCTGTACCCAGATTTTTGTCTAAATCTTTGATAATGTCTAAAATTTGTTCATCAGTTGCCTTGCTTGTAAGCGTAGATACCGCTTGAGTTGTAGGTTGCGCTTGATCTAAACGTGGAGATTTTCGCAAGAAACGTACATAATTTCCTAGAAGTTCTAAAGAAACATTCGCATTTCCCTTGGGAATATATTCATCGCGCAAATAATCTTTACCTCTTTGGGTTAGCCATACCTCAGCTTTTGTCTTTTTCATCTGGGTATCCGCTTCAATTAGTCCCCTGTCTGCGAAGCTTTGTAAAATTGCGTCTCTTTCCCCCGCCTTGACTATTTTGATTTGGCTGGGCTTAAGTTTAGTGGAAGATTTAGCTATTTTTTCCAGTACCTTAAGTTCATTATCTGAGATGGGTAACTCAGAAGCATCCATTTTCAGTAAGGCACGACCCGCAGGTAAAATCTTGAATGCGGAGATCTCACGAGAATAATCTACCAGTTCCCGTTCTCCTAAACTACGGCAAATTTTATCCTTACCTTTAAACTCTTTGAAGCTTGTTGCCAAAAATGTCCGATAATCCTTAAATCCCAACAGTTTTAGCAAAAACTTTAGCTCATTAGATTCCATCAGATTGCTTTTACCTAATTCTTCCTGAAGATTAATTTAGCCTGATTTACCTGAAAAATTGGAAATTAGCGATCGTCCCAGTGCTTTTTCCCAGTTTTATCATGCTTCGGTTCTACCTATACCTATTCGCTACCCTCGCAGTATGGTTCATCGCCATCCGTGCAGCCATTGTTCACTTTTGCACATAGCTAAGTTGACGTGCAGATGAGGCTGATTATTATAACCTGTCAATTTAAATGTGGTTATATAATCAGCTTTAATGCAGCACTTTTTGAGTGAATTTACGAACTGTTTCAGCATAGTTTTTAGTGCGAATTTGGCGAAACGTTTGGAAAGTAAGCTGGCATAAGCTCATGGGTAAATAAGAAAGTAATAAAGCGAAATTTGTTCTGCGATCGCTTCCTCATCCCTGCTGCAATTAATAATTTCCAAATCTTGCTAAAATTGTTGCCAAACACTATCAATGGCAACAAGCAATATTATATGCAAATTCTCATGCTATCTTCTCCCTTCCCCTACCCGCCAACGCGGGGAGGAACAGAAGTGAGAACATTTAATTTATTAAAATATCTCAGCCAACGCCATGATCTTACCTTGGTTACTCAGCGTTCAGCAGATGTTACAGATGCCGCCATAGAAGAACTACGTCAGCACGTCAAAGAATTAGTAGTTTTTCAAAAACCCAATGAATATCAATCAGGAATACTAGCAAAATTACAACGTTTTACCAGATTTTTACAACAAGGAACGCCTCCCAACGTTTTGCACGTCTACTCGAAAGAGATGCAAAATTGCATAGATCGGTATGTAAAGACACAGAAATATGATGTAATTACCTGCGAACATAGTGTTAATGAAATTTATGTGCGACCTGAATGGCGATCGCAACTAAAAACTGTCATAAATATTCATAGCTCTGTTTATGCAAGTTGCAAACAGCAATTAGAAACAAAAACATCAGAAAATTGGTTCAGAGATCGGCTAAATTTGCCACTATTACGCCGATACGAGCAACACTATTGCTCCAAGTTTAACCAAATTGTAGTTACAACACTACAGGATCGGCAGCACATACAAGCATATCACCTTGATGCTGAAATTAAAATCATTGCCAATGGAGTAGATCTAAATCGTTTTCCCATGCGTAGCGTTGATCCAGGGGGACATAAGTTAATTTTTGCTGGAGCAATGGATATCGGTTCTAATATAGATGCAGTAAAATTTTTGAGCGAAGATGTTTTCCCAGAAATTCAAAAGCGGTATGCTGATGTCACGTTAGAAATAGTAGGAGCAAGACCTGTACCATCAGTTTTAGAATTAGGCGAACAATCTGGAATTACCGTATTGGGTGGTGTGCCTTCGATGGTTGAGTATTTACACAACAGTACAATTTGTCTAGTGCCGATGCGGACAGGGTTTGGCATTAAAAATAAAACATTGGAAGCAATGGCGGCGGGTGTACCTGTAGTTGCAAGCGATCGCGGTTTGGAAGGACTGGAGGTAGATGGCGGTGTGCCACTGCGGGCATTGCGGGCAAATACATTATCAGAGTATGTTGATGCTATTAGTAAATTGTTTGAAGATGCTTTATTAAGAGAAAAATTATCAAAAAATGCGCGATCGCTCATCGTTACTCAATACACTTGGGAACGGATGGGATCGCTTTATGAACAAATATTATCTAATGAGGGGTGAGGGGTGAGCGGTGAGGGTAAAAAAAATCAACGATCAAATCTCAGATGCTAGTAACTTTAATCAAGACAACCAGCCAGATGATACTAAACCCAAGGTGCGAGTTTATGTTAGTCCTCGATCAAATCGTGGCATAGTTCGCATTTCGCCTAAAACGGCGATGACTGCTTTAGTAGTTACCTCTGCTGTAATCTTGGGAGGTGTCAGCTTGAGTATGTGGTTGATTATTAACCAAGATGCTAATCTGAAGTTAAATAACTATTTAAATAAATTAATTGGGATTGAATCTCAACAAAAATCTACCCTCACACTGGCTCAAATTGAAGCCGAAATTACTCAAAGCAAATTCATCCCTGGACAACCTGTATTCCTCAATACTAATAATAACGATCAAGGCGATGTCTTAATCCCTGTCTTGGCATCAATTAAGAATTGTGATAATTGTCAGCAAATTGTAGAACTGAGAGTTTATCATCCCCTGGAGAAAGAAAAATACCAACTTGTCAGTCAAGTTGCTGTTACTGGTTTAGATGAATCTTTTGTAACTTCTCCTGAAACTCATCCAGAATCAGAAGCTGAAAATAGGGGGCGCGTACTCCCTCTGACTAAAGTTGTCCGCTTTGACACTAAAGCAACAGGAATTTGGCTGAATCTCACAGGCGAATTACCCAAGCGCAAACAAAATGTTAGCTATGGCAGAATTGTTCACTATAATCCCAGCACCAACCATCTGAGTGTGATGCTATCTTGGACTAACCCTGCGGGACAACTTCCTTATTGGCAGGAAGTGATCGACAATGATAATGATACGCCAGAGTTAGTAATTAACCAAACAGTTGATTTAGAACCTCGGTTTGCAGTGTACCAAGTTGTACCCCGCAAATTTTTACCAGATCCGATTGATTTGGAGGAGGTTTCTATACAACAACCAGCTTTAGATGATCCTAGCTATATTAAAGCGATCATGTTAGCTAAGAATGGTTTGTGGTCTAATGCGTGGAAACATTTACAATCTGTAATTAAAGATGGAGTACCGCCTGTTGCTCAAGAGCAAGTAGATTTAATCAGACTACACGCCAAAGCAGCCGAGTCTGAGGCGAAAAAAGCTTGGGCTAGTCCTAGTCAGCAAGTGCTGGCACAGTTAATTAATGGTGGTTGGAAAGAAGCCTTAGAGGTATTCCAAGATTCTACCTCTGAGCAACGCTATGAAATTGCTAATTTGCTCAAAAATGATTCTGGGAGGTTCTGGAGGCGAGTAGAAGGCAACTTGAGGGTGGATTCAAATGAAGATGCTCGAATTTGGGGTGCATTAATTTTAGCCGCCAAGCAAGGAGAATCAAAAGCTAATTCTTGGTTGCGGGAAACATCATCAGGAAGCGCCCGCATTCGTCAGGTGTTAGATCAATTAGTAATTGCGATCGCAGAAACAGAAACTCCTAATAATCCTTTGAGCCAAATTATCGGTTCTGCAAACGTATTAACTAAAGTTAATCCCGCAGAGTGGCTGCAACTAGAAGCACCAGTAGGTGAAAAAACCCCATCCTTAACACTAGAAGAACAACAAGTTTGGTATCAAGTGCAAATTGATACTTTTAATGATAGTACAACTTGGCAGCAAGCTCCTTTTTCTAACCTCAAAGTCCCCTTAGTTAAATCCGCAAAACAGTTGTGGAAAGTTCTTGGCTTAAACACTGATGGACATATTCTGATTAGTCTTTCCCAACCAGGCTCAGATAAGCCAACGGCAATGGCAACAGTCAAAGCAGTTCAACTACAAGGTAGAGTAATTAAACTGTTGGCAGCAGGAGAAGCGCTTGCAGAAGTAACACCAAAAAATAGCCCAAGATTGTTTGCACACACGCAGACATCACTACGTTGGTTAGAGCCAAATTTGGCAACATTGGCAGATCTCAATCAAATACAACCACAATTTATTTCTGCTATCCTACCCAAACTTTGGCAGGAATTACAAAATGTTGCAGTAGTCCCATCAAAAAGCCCTATCCCGCCAGAAATCTTGCAAAAAATCGGGCTATTTGTAGTTCAACAAATTGATATTAATGGTAACAATCAGCCTGATTTTGTGATGACAGTTAATCAAGAGATGTTAGCGGATTTAAAAATTTCACTTAAGGATAAGCAGCAATTTCAACCACGTACTGTAATTTTTTCTGACACTGGCTCAGTAATTTATAGTGAATTTTCCACAGATGCCAAACAGTCATTAACGGGAATTGCCGGACTGGGAGCCACTGAATCCACAGCTTTAGTAGTCGATCAACTTAATAACTATAGTCTTAAGCGCTGGTCAAGCAAGAAGCAAAAATTTGAGTAATAGAGGGTATGGGCAATTTGATCAGATTATACTCCGCCCCTACAGCTAATTTCTGTGTACGTTGGGATAAAAGTTCATAAAATCATCCCTCGTAAGACGTAATTAGCAAGATCGTGTCTGTCAAGTAGGTTGTTTGTTAATTTTTGTAAATTTAAGCGTTTTGTAAAATTAGATACAGAATTTTCTGTTATAGTGATTAAAGAAAGCAAAAAAAAGTTATAAATAACTAAGCAACACCGAGGGTATTAATATGTCTACTGAACAACAAGCTCGTTCCTTGATGATGCGCCACCATCACCTAGTTAAGAACCGTCAGCAATCCATGTTGAGCCGTGTATCTGCTGAAGTTGGTATGCCCCCGGAAGCTGCTGAATATTGGAATCACATTCAAGGTCAGCCACATCCTAGCTTTATTGCTAGTTACGATCGCAGTGGTGCTTCACTAAGCTAGAGTTGCTGAAAAAATTAACACTTTAATTAATGAGCATCATACATCAGGGCATTCCTCCATCTTGGAGAATGCCCTGTAATTTTTTGTTAAGCTAATTTTGATTCAATCGTTAGAGATGCAGAGAACAGAGATTAATCAGAGATTTTGAAGTTTGCTAGAGATGTATTTTTTATTTCGCTTAAAGCGGCTTCACTTGGAAAATCCCACCTTTCCCCTGTTTTCTTTAAGTTGATGCCATCGAGCATTATGTCTCTGTTGGAATAAATACAGCTTTGCATCTAAATATAGTACACCCCACCCCAGCCCTCCCCTTAATAAGGGGAGGGAGCAAGAATAGCGCGGGGGGATAATTTTGTCGGAACTTACGCACCGAAAGCCTGAAACTTAGCTCCCCCTTCGATCTCCCCAGCCCCCCTTAAAAAGGGGGGAGAATCCAATCAAAGTCCCCCTTCTTAAGGGGGATTTAGGGGGATCTTTTGTAGTTTAATTTTTGGCTCTCTGTGGATGCAAATGTTAATACTTGATTTAACTTACCACTGCGATAACCTTCTAAATCTAAGGTGACATAGATAAAGCCAAATTCTTGAAAGGCAGAAACTAAGGTTGGTAAATCTGTAGTTAATACAAATTCCTTAATTTGTTCTGGTGGTAATTCAATTTTTGCGGTGTCACCTTCGGAACGTACTCGCAGATTTTTTAATCCTAACTTACGCAGATAAATTTCTGCTCTGCCTACTCGTTGTAGTTTAGGAATTGTGATTTCTTCGCCGTAAGGAAAGCGGGAACTTAGACAAGGTTGTGCGGGTTTATCCCACCAAGAAAGTCCGAGATATTTAGAAAGTTCGCGTACTTCTGCTTTAGTTATGCCTAATTCTGCTAAAGGCGATCGCGCACCTCGTTCTTTTGCTGCTTGAATACCTGGGCGATAATCATGTAAATCATCTGCATTTACGCCATCGACAACATAGGGATAACCTAATTGTTGCGCTAAGGGTTTGAGTGTATCATGCAATTCACTTTTGCAGAAATAGCAGCGATTAACAGGGTTAGCGGTGTAATTAGGGTTTTCTATTTCGTGAGTCTGCACAACTTGATGACGAATCCCGATTGTAGCTGCTTGAATGCGGGCATCTTCTAATTCTTCTGGTAATAATGAGGGTGACTCAGCAGTTACAGCTAAAGCGCGATCGCCCAAGACATCGTAAGCAATTTTGGCAACTAAAGTACTGTCAACACCGCCAGAATAGGCAATTAATGCCATTTCCATCTCTGTAAATAAGGTTTTTAGTTGCTCTAGTTTTTGTAATAGCATCTTAAGTTCACATTTGAGATTTGATAAATATGTAGGCTTACCCTTCAATCAGTGTAGAGACGCGCCATGGCGCGTCTCTACATTCTTTTTAAAATCAAAACTCCCGCCGAGAAAAAATTACGACAGCAATTGTCAACAGCAAAATTGTATAAACTAAGCCGTAGACGGCATTAGTTAGTAAACTTTCAGGAGGGGGCAATATTCCATAAACAGCATTATTTTTTAAATCTAAGCGAGATAAGTCTGGTACAACTAAGTAAAGTTTTTCGGCAAATTGTTGGAAGCCAGGATTTCTGGTAATTCCCGCAAACTTAATCATGTCCTGGCTGAGATGTCCTACTAAATAAACTGCAAAGGTGAGAAATACAGCTAGTAATGAGCTAGTAAAAACACCAAATAATAACCCTGCTGCTGTTAATAAGGACAACTCTAAAAACAGGTACAATTGAGAAATTACTACACTACCGAGAGGGTAAGAAACTTTACCTATAGTGAGAATAATTAGATAAATTACTGTCATTGCTGCCACTAAGACAGCTAAGACACCAGATAAGCCTAAATGTTTACCAATAATTAATTCTGCACGGCTGACAGGTTTGGGGATTAAAAGTAAGATTGTGCGTTTTTCTATTTCTTTGTTAACTAAACCTGTGCCAACAAAGATAGCAACAATTACCCCTAAGACAGTAGCAGATGCTAGACCAAAATCTAAAAGGATTTTATCTTCAGTTCCCGCCGATACTTCTGGGAGTACTCGCCAAGCAGCTACCATAATTAAAGCAAATAAACCAATTAGATACAAGATGCGATCGCGGATTACTTCCCTAAACCCATTACTGGCGATCGCCCAAATTCTGCCCAAGCTCATTTTTACCTCTCACAACTAATCAATTATCAATTATCAATGACTAATGACCAAAAAAACGATATTTACCACCACAAATACGAAAGAACCTGATGTTTGTCTAGCGCCAACCTACGCGCTTTTCTGGTTGACACTTTACTTCACCAACTGCTAAATTAGTATCTGTCTCTGACTGGGAAGATACCCGATTAATTTTACACAATTTTTCTATAAAAAAACTTTCTGCCTTAGAGCGTGGTCCTTGCCAAGTTGCTATTAATTTTAAATTATAACCTGATTCAATAGAAGATATTTTAGATGTAAATTCCCACCACGCATCTTCTTCAATTTTTGCCAGTTCTTCCTGAGATTTCTGCACAGCCAAGTCTAAGTTTTTTTCTCTTGCTAAAAGCCATCGTTCAATCTGTGACCAAGGTTGATTATCCAGTTTTTCTGATAGCTGCGTTTCTAGAGAATTTAAAATTAATGTTCCTCTGATTGTTGCTGGCTGTTGTGCTGGTAATTTTACCACAAAAGCACTCTTTTTCCAATCATCCGCTAATAAATCGGGATATTGTTGTATCCAATCTTGCAAGACATAATAAAACTGAAACCAGCAACTAATTACAACATGGCTTAATAAAAAAACTATAATTTTTTGGCGTTTTTCAGGGTTGGGTAACTTCAACTTCAGCCCTTTACCAAAATAATTAGGTATAGTTGCAATTACGGCTGAAATAGTGGGCCAGTAAATTACCGATAAATCTGGTTGTGATAACTTACCAAAAATATAAGTAGAAACTAAAGCACCTGTAATCCAAGGACTGAGAGCAATATTACTAATTTTTAACCGCTTTTGAGCCGTCCCCCAGCCAACACCAAAAATTAAAAATATCCAACCACAGTTTGATATAAAGTTGCGTACTATTCCGGTGGATATATAAGCCATGAAGCAGGAAAATAAAGTAAGTAAAACTAAGGTTTCCCAGGAAAATGATCGAGGTGGTGATAACAGTTTTTGTAGCCATTTAAATAAACCTCTAAAGATATCCATTGACAAATTTGTAAGATTAAATAAAGTATCGCCCGGTTAAAATTAATAACATAGCACTATGACTATAAGCATTCGCTAAAAGTATAGTTGTTGCTTGGCTGGAATGTTTAATATTATATAGATTAGATGATTTTTTTTTGTGATAGCGGAGTGATGTTAGTTTTACCAAAATTTGAGACATAGAATTGCTTTCCATTAGCAAAGAATCTAGCGACTTTAATCCTTGAAATTTGACCATAAAAGAAAGAAAGAAAGAAAGAATAAATCCAATTATTATAACAAAACTAGGAGAATTTGAACCAGAACTTAAAAACCGATTAAAAAAAATGTAACTAATTAATTGAATTTTTATGTCTATTACTAGCAGAGGTTGAATAAAAAAGAAAAGCAACCAACCAACAATTGTTGATAATAAATTAATTGATGCAGCATATTGTATGCTAGTTTTGCGGGTAAGTTTTAGTTGGCGATGTAAAATATACCCTTCGATCGCGATCGCCATCAGCAAAAACAGCGATTGATATAATATTGTCTGCACAGGTAAAAGGGATGCGATCAAACCGTTTTCTCCTTAATAAGCGTTTAAATCCTCTTTTTGCCAATTACCAATAGTTTCAAAGGGATTAAATCCCCTATAGCTTAAGTAATTAACTAATTTTGACTTGGTTTTAGGATCGAGGTCTTGAAAGCTATCAATCTTATACTTTCGCATAACTTTGGCTTTAAAATCCGCCAAATCATCGGTTTCTTCCTCTGCTGTTTGAGTTTGCCAAATTTCCTCGAATAACTCAAGGTTTATGCCTTTTTCATAGCATTTACGCTTAATTACAGATTTACCGTATTTACCTTGAGAAGATATAATTAAGTTTTCCACTAAGCGCGAATCTGATTGGTAATCTTTGCTTTGTAATTCAGCAATGGCATGGTTAATTTCTTCAGGGCTAAAACCTTTTTCTTTTCCTTTTTGGAGAAGTTCGTGAGTACTATAGTCTTTGCGAGATAATATTCTTAGAAAGTAGTTAAAGGAATCCATGATTTTAAGGGGTTTTCTTTTATTATAAATAATCAGAGTTGATTAGGGATAAAATGCTTTATTATCAGTTTTACCCCACCCCCAGCCCCTCCCCTTATTAAGGGGAGGGGAGAAATTTAAAGTCCCCCTTATAAAGGTGAGGAGAGAAATTTAAAGTCCCTCTTATAAAGGTGAGGAGAGAAATTTAAAGTCCCCCTTATAAAGGGGAGGAGAGAAATTTAAAGTCCCCCTTATAAAGGGGAGGGGAGAAATTCAAAGTCCCTCTTATAAAGGTGAGGAGAGAAATTTAAAGTCCCCCTTATAAAGGGGAGGGGAGAAATTCAAAGTCCCTCTTATAAAGGTGAGGAGAGAAATTTAAAGTCCCTCTTATAAAGGTGAGGAGAGAAATTTAAAGTCCCTCTTATAAAGGTGAGGAGAGAAATTTAAAGTCCCTCTTATAAAGGTGAGGAGAGAAATTTAAAGTCCCTCTTATAAAGGTGAGGAGAGAAATTTAAAGTCCCCCTTATAAAGAGGAGGAGAGAAATTTAAAGTCCCCCTTATAAAGAGGAGGAGAGAAATTTAAAGTCCCCCTTATAAAGGGGAGGGGAGAAATTCAAAGTCCCCCTTATTAAGGGGGATTTAGGGGGATCTCTCCGTCAGCTTTTTTTGCTAAAACTTATGCTGAATAACTTCTTCACCACGTTGATAAATTTCACGGGCGTAGTCAGTCCACGCGCCTTGTCCCCAATAACGGAAACAGCTAGTTTGCAACAAAAGATTGTGCATTAATGCTGCACGATATTCAGGTTGTTGGGTGATAGTTTCAGAGTTAGATTTAACTAAAGGATCAACTTTTTCGTGGAATAACGCACTTAGTTGATTAAGGGGAGTTAAAACATTGTCATAACCCTGTACCCAACTAATATGATTTGTCCAAGATGCGCCATCCATGTGAAAGTTATGATTAGTTTGTTTTAACTCATTAATGGCATTGGTGACAGCTTCGGGAGAAGAATTTTCTGGCGTAACTCGCTGCCAAATTTGGTGTTGATTCATTGCTTGACAAGTCGGATAATCATCTGGTGTACAACCTGCTGCTTCAATTAGTTCTAAATATTCTGTACCTGTTACACCAACAACGCCAGAAGTTCCACCACCTTGATTTAGCATTTCATACCAAGCTTGCTTAAACCCGCTAGGAAATTCATTCATCATTACTCCACCATTTTCACCATCTCCAATTTGGCTAACTATTGGTGGGATTAATACATTACCTACTTGTTGTTTAGATAAGGTTTTAGCTTCGTAATAAGGTTGCATTTGAGCAACTAATTTTGTATCTGAACCTTGAGTTTTAATTAAAGCGGTAATGCTGACTTCTTCACCATAAGAATTACGGGCAACTAAACGATGAGGTAAATGCTTGTATTGCAGAGGTTGACCTGTTAAAGTTTCAACAGTATGTTCTTGCACTAGCAACCAAAGATATCCACATTCTTTGAGTGCCTTAACAAATTGAAATAAGGTATCAGGATGGTTAGGTAGGTGCATTTCTGGGGGAGAAAATCCTTTAACACGCGCTAAAGCCTCCCAACCAAAAATTGCCGCAAAATGATGTTGCCATGCCAGGATATGTAGTTTAATATCTGGTATGGGAGTAGAAGGGGCAACGGTGTGACTCCACATTGTACCAAGCCATTCGACATAAGGCTGGTAGTTAGAATCTGTGGTGATACGCTTGAGATTTTCTAAGACATCTCCGCGCCCCATTTGTCGTAAGCCCCAAAGCAAATTTCCAGAGTAATCTAGCATGATGCGTGGATTACAACCGTTAGCCACAAGTTCAGGAATAAAATCTGCCATGCGACTATAGCAATATGCAAATGTACTTGCATTATGGTTGTCTGGTATATGGGGATGTTCAAACATATATTGCAGATTGCTAATTAGTTCGCCATTAGTGCCAGCAGGTATTGTAGGCTGGTGCATATGGAGTGCGATCGCAAAAACAGCAGAAACATCCTCTAACCGAATATTTGTTCTAGGTAAAAATACAGGTTCATTTCGTTGAACCACAGATAGCACTTCTTGTTCCCAACCTGAAATATTCGGTAATCCATCAATAATTTCTGGTAGATGGGGTAGCATTGCAGTTATTAGTTATATGTGGATAGTTATCAGTGAGCAGGTAAGGCATTACTGTTAAATTTTACACAATCATCTAAAAATGATGAATTATGAAAATTTATTTTAAATAATTCAAACCATTAATTACTGCTCATATCTAAAATCTTATTATAAGTAATACATTATGAAAACAAAAAATAAAAATAACTTTATTTCATCTATATCAAATCTTAACAGAAAATTATATAAACTTAGTTGGCGCTGGTTGCCTGGTGGAATGAGTGCGTTACTGATGGCAAGCTTATTAAAATTGGGTGCTACAGGGGTTGATCAAATTTTTACGCCTTTTGATATTAGTCCACCTGCTGGCGGCGCTTATCTGCACCCTACAGGTATTCAAAATGTTCTGCAACAAAACGAATTACATTTTATTTCAGACGCTTTGGTAGTGCTAATTCTCATCCTGGGGGGGCCAGTATTAGGCTGGATGATGAGCAGTTGGCGGGCTGAAACAAGATTAGTATCTCTGCTATTTTTGATCCTAAGTTGCGGGGTAAGTGGCTTAGTTGCGTTGAGGTTTAATTATTGGATACCTGTAGCTTTTCCCATCGGTTTAGTAAGTTTAACAGGTGGAGCAGTAGCTTTAAATGAGCGTTTAAGAACAGACTTTTTATTAGAACAACAAGTTAAACAACTTTGGCAAACTCATCATATTGATATGGTGGCACAAACTCGCTCCTCTGTGCCAAACTCATTGAATGTAGACAAGAATTCACCCCATTTTGCCAGTAAGGTAGCGCAATTAGCGGCTTTAGCAGAACAATTTGGGCGAGCGCAATCAGCACAAGCGGCGATCGCACATAGTCTATCTATAGGCATAGTAGCAGCCGAACTTGATGGCTTAGTTTGGTTTTGTAACTCAGTTGCTTCTCAATGCCTAGAGCTACATATTGGAGAGTTACTAATCCAGCACTTAGTGCCTAATTGGTTGAGTGCAGAAGAATGGCAAACTGCTTTAGAAGCACTTAGCCAAGGTGATTATATAGAACCACGAGAAGTACAGCGCAATCAGCAGTTGTTTACGCTTAAATTAGAACCAATACTCAATTGGCAATCTATTCAAAAAGAGCTTCTTGCTGGTAAGACAATTGACCAAATTACAGTAGTATCAGGTTTACTACTGATTTTAGAAAATGTGACTGTTAGTCGAAAAATTCAAGCGCAACTTTTGCAAGTAGAAACTCGCCGTGCAGAAGAATTAACCGAGCAAAATATTGTTTTAGAACAAGCACGTCAAGCAGCAGAATCAGCCGTGAAAATGAAAAGCGCTTTTCTTGCTAATATGAGCCATGAAATCCGTACTCCGATGAATGCCGTGATCGGGATGACAGCATTATTATTAGAAACAGAAATAACCCTGGAACAAAAAGATTTTTTAGAAACAATTAGAATTAGTGCTGATAATTTATTAACTATTATTAATGAAATTTTAGATTTTTCTAAAATAGAAGCCGGGGAAATGCACTTAGAAACAATTGATTTTGATTTAAATCAATCTGTGGAAGAAGTAGCAGAACTCCTCGCTACCCCTGCTCAACAGAAGGGAATTGAAATAACTACGTTTGTTCCGCAAAATATTCCTATTACTCTGCAAGGAGATACCACTCGTTTACGGCAAATTTTAACTAATTTAGTTAGCAACGCGATCAAATTTACCGAAGTAGGTGGAGTAACAATTTCCGTAAGTCTGCAATCAGAAACAGCCCAAGATGCTACTATACATTTTGCTGTTAAAGATACAGGTATTGGTCTTTCGCCTGCTCAACAAAAAAAGTTATTTCAATCTTTCTCTCAATCTGATGCTTCTACTACTAGAAAATACGGCGGGACAGGTTTAGGTTTAGCAATATGTAAAGCATTAGTTGAATTGATGGGTGGTGAAATTGGGATTACCAGCAATGAAGGTGAAGGCGCTACTTTTTGGTTCACGATTACTTTAAAGAAACAACCAACTACTCAACCACAAATTTTAGAAAATCCTGCTATAGATAGATTGAAAAATCTGCGGTTGTTAGTTATAAATAATTTTTTAGATACTCGTAGTGCGATCGCACACCACACTCAAGCTTGGGGAATGCAAGTAGAATTAGCAGAAAATGGCGCAACAGCTATTCAAACTTTGCAGCAAGCAGTTGATCGCGGTAATCCCTATCAAGTCGCCTTGCTTGACTTAAATCTACCAGATATGGATGGCGAAACCCTCAGCAAAATGATTAAAGCTGACCCGAAATTAGCTAACACTAAGCTAATTTTAATGATTCCTGTCAATCAACTGGAACAAGCTAAAAAGTTAATAAATGTAACGATTTACAACTATTTAATTAAACCTGTAAAAACCTCGAAAATGCTCAATAGCTTAGTTGCTGTAACTACTCTTAACAGCCAAGCGGAGCAACCTGTAAATCAGCATACAAATACCAGTAAGTCAGATAATACTATTGATCAAGAAACTAAAGCCAGGCGATCGCAAGTGAAAATTCTCTTAGCGCAAGATAATAAAATCAACCAAAAAGTTGCCTTAAATCAACTGAAAAATTTAGGCTACACGGCAGATGTAGCTAATAACGGGCAAGAAGTATTAGAACAATTAGTTAAACAAAACTATGATCTAGTATTAATGGATTGTCAAATGCCTATCCTAGATGGATATGAAGCAACAGAAGAAATACGACGACAGGAAGGTAATAATAAACATACAATCATCATTGCCTTAACTGCCAGTGCCATGAAGGAGGATTTAGATAAGTGTATCGCCTCTGGAATGGATGACTTTTTATCTAAACCTGTCCGAAAAGAAGCCCTGCTAGAAAAGCTAGAACATTGGAGTAGTCAAGCTGCTAAACAAGTAGCATCCCAGCAAATATCAGAATCAATAGAAATTCCGGTTGATATAGATTTACTCCATGAATTTAGTCAGGGTGATTGCGAATTTGTCAAGCAATTGTTGCAAGGTTTTATAGAAACTGTCCAAGAAAATATCGCTATACTTCAGAGTGCGATCGCCACAAATGATGTCCTCACAATTCTACATTTAGCGCATCAAATTAAAGGATCAAGTGGCAATATCGGAGCCAATAAAATCAGCCACTTGGCAGCACAATTAGAACAGCTTGCACGTCAAAAAAATTTAACGGCAGCCCCCGCTTTGTTAATAGATCTAGAAAAGCTACTGGGGCAGGTCATTTCCTTTGTTGATACCTACCCTAATTGATTTTCAACAGCCTCCAGCCATACTCGATCAAATAGCATAGATAAGTAATAAGTGATGAATAAACGCCAAAAAGGGCAGATTTTATTACTTAGATCTTTCACCATCGCTAAAGAAGTTAGAGGCTCTGCCTCATGCTCGCATTAGTCGGTGCAAGATATCAGTATTACTCTGCCCCTCAAGCAATCAAGTTAAATTAGTATTTAACTAAATTGATTAACGACGTGAAAAGTTACGTGAGTTACCACCGTATCCACCGCCACCGCCACCGCTTCTTTCTTCACGGGGTTTAGCTTTATTAACTTTCAAATCGCGCTCCATCCACTCAGCGCCATCAAGAGCTTCAATTGCAGCATCTTCTTCTGCATCTGAACTCATTTCCACAAATCCAAAGCCGCGAGGACGACCTGTTTCACGATCTGTGGGTAGTTGAACACGCTTAACGGTTCCATACTCTGCAAAGATGTGGCTGAGGTCGCCTTCTTTAACATCGTAAGATAAGTTGCCTACATAAATTGACATAGAGTTTCTCCAAAATTAGAGGTTTGTAGAGATCTAGATTTCGGAGAGGAGCCTGCCAATACCAAAAGGAAAAAACCAGTCAATAAAAACAACAAACACTGCAGCCGAATTAATTCTCATCTATTAGATTAGCACATAAATATAACTTAGGCATTTTATCTAAAAAATTTATGGCGCTTGTGCTGGTGACTAGGAAAAAGCCTTAAATTATCGGCGTTGACGGACTGTTTAAGTTTGATCGAAAATCTGAGGAGGCGATCGAATTTCGACTTTTACGGCTGGAAATACTAAAAATGAGTATAAATGCTTGTTCCGCCGAGCCGTTTGTATGGGAACACCTTAGTGTATAAGCTAACGCGCAAATAAATTTGTACATTTTATAACAATGAAGAAAAGTTATCAAACCCTCTCCCCTCTCCCCTCTCTCCTCCCTCCCTAAAACATTAAATGCGCGAAACACAACAGCTTATTATGCGATCGCCACTGGTGCAGCAAGAAGCAGATGGACATTAACACGACTTGAACTTAAATGTGTTATTATTAATGTAATAGTAATTTTTTACTCATACAAAAGCAACTCTAGAAGTGAATCAAATTGCTTTTGAGGGTATATAATAGGGCAGTTATTTCAGAAAAATATTACTGCCAAAAAACTCTCACAAAAACTACGGTGATTAGACAAGAATATTACGGTTAATACCACTGCGGCAAATAGAGGTTTAAAACTAAACTAAATTTAGTAGATTCAATAAGAGTAACCCCAGGCATAACAAATATTAATCACCTCATAAAAACATTGTTAGACCCCACGTAAGTTTTGAAAAAAATTTCCTTTAATTTATCCCAATTAAAACTTACGCCAATTAACAAGCGGGCAAGATCATTGTACTACATACAAAATTAAAAAAATAATTGGCAATATATGTATTGCAAGCGTCCCGATGATTTCAATGCGTAAGCCCAGTAAGTGATCCAAGTAGAGGCGGGAGTTGTAAACAATTCTCTTTTCTACATCCCATGAGAGATTTTTTGACTATTAAAGGATTACAAGAATGTTTGAAAGATTAACAGATAAAGCCGTTAAAGTAATTATTGTAGCTCAAGAAGAAACACGGCGTTTAGGGCATACTTTAGTTGGCACTGAACAGATTTTGCTGGGATTAATTGGAGAAGGAACCAGCGTTGCGGCTAAAATGTTAGTTGAGCGAGGTGCAAATCTCCAAAAATCACGAAAAGAAGTCGAAAAAATTATTGGTCGTGGTTCTCGATTTGTTCCAGAACAAATTCCTGTCACTCCTAAAGTTAAGCGCATTTTTGACCAAGCTTTTGTTGAATCCCAACAATTGGGGCAGAATTATATTTCCCCAGAACATTTACTGTTAGGACTACTTAATGAAGGTGAAGGTGTTGCAACGAGAGTGTTGCAAAATCTAGGCGTTGATTTAAATGAACTTCAATTAGCAGTTCTTAAACAACTCACATACGAAGCACCAGCAGAAATTGATACTACACGGCAGCGTTCTCAAAATAAGACCCCAATTTTAGATGAGTTTGGGACTGATTTGACAGAGTTAGCCGCAAAAGGCAAACTTGATCCTGTTGTGGGTAGAGAGCGAGAAATTGAACGCGCTATCCAGATTTTAGGTCGGCGGACTAAGAATAACCCT
This sequence comes from uncultured cyanobacterium, assembly GCA_963711165.1. GTDB lineage: Bacteria > Cyanobacteriota > Cyanobacteriia > Cyanobacteriales > PCC-9333 > Crinalium. Next base: position 23,487 of record CAVQDG010000027.1, read on the forward strand.
GTATTAATAGGTGAACCAGGAGTTGGTAAAACGGCGATCGCAGAAGGTCTAGCTCAACGTATCATTAACAAAAATGTCCCTGGTACTTTGGAAGATAAGCAAGTTATCAGCTTGGATATGGGTTCCTTAGTTGCAGGAACTAAATTTAGAGGTGAATTCGAGGAACGCCTCAAGGGAATTGTAGAGGAAGTTCGCTCATCTGGGAATATTATCTTAGTAATTGATGAGCTTCACAACATTATCGGTACTGGTTCAGTACAAGGTGGTTTAGATGCTGCCAATATGCTCAAACCAGCTTTGGCGCGGGGTGAGTTGCAGTGCATCGGGATGACTACCCTGGATGAATACCGCAAGCATATTGAGAAAGATGCAGCTTTAGAACGTCGTTTCCAACCAATTAAGGTGGGTGAACCGAGTGTTGTAGAAACAATTGAGATTTTGTTTGGTTTGCGCGAAGCTTATGAGCAATTTCACAAAGTCAAAATTGCTGACGAGGCGATAGATGCAGCAGCTAAGTTATCAGATCAGTATATCAGCGATCGCTTCTTACCAGATAAAGCCATAGACTTAATTGATGAAGCTGGTTCTCGTCTGCGCGTCCAGAATACCATGTCTCCTGCACATCGAGAATTAAAGCGGGAACTGCGCCAAGTTAGCAAAGCCAAACAGGAAGCAGTTCAAGTTCAAGATTTTGATCAAGCTGGGAAGTTGCGCGACAGAGAATTAGAACTTGAAGGGCAACTCAAGAAAATGGCTACATCTCAAGACTCAGCCGATATCCCAGTAGTTGATGCTGAAAAAATCGCTGAAATTGTCGCCGTTTGGACTGGTGTACCTGTCAGCAAACTCACGGAATCTGAATCAGCAAAGTTGCTCGATTTAGAAGATACCTTACATCAGCGCCTTATTGGTCAAGACCAAGCCGTAACCGCAGTATCTAAAGCTATTCGTCGCGCACGAGTTGGATTAAAAAGTCCTAACCGACCAATTGCTAGTTTTATCTTCTCAGGTCCTACCGGAGTTGGCAAGACAGAATTAGCCAAAGCCTTAGCTGCTCATTTCTTCGGTTCAGAAGAAGCGATGATTCGGGTAGATATGTCGGAATATATGGAAAGTCATACAGTTTCTAAACTGATTGGTTCTCCTCCTGGGTTTGTCGGTTATGACGAAGGCGGACAATTAACAGAAGCAGTGCGTCGCCGTCCTTATTCTGTTATCCTATTCGATGAAATCGAAAAAGCGCATCCCGACATCTTTAATATGATGCTGCAAATGTTAGATGATGGGCGTTTAACTGATGCCAAAGGTCGCACAGTAGACTTTAAGAATACCTTAATCATTCTGACATCTAATTTGGGTTCAAAAGTCATTGAAAAAGGTGGCAGTGGTTTAGGTTTTGAATTTAGCGAAGACCAAGCTGAAGCTACTTATAACCGGATGCAACAGCGAGTACAAGAAGAACTCAAAGCTTATTTCCGTCCTGAATTTCTCAACCGTCTTGACGATATTATTGTTTTCCGTCAATTAACATTTGAGGAAGTAAGAAGTATCGCAGGTATCATGTTGCGAGAAGTTGCTAGTCGTTTAACCGAACAGGAAATTAGTCTAGAAGTTACTGACAGGTTTAAAGACCGAGTTGTAAAAGAAGGGTTTAATCCTAAGTTTGGTGCAAGAGAATTGCGACGGGCAATTATGCGATTGTTAGAAGATAGTTTGGCGGAAGCAATGCTGAGTGGCACTGTAAATCATGGTGATACGGCTGTTGTTGATGTAGGTGATGATGGAGAGGTGGAGATTAAAAGGATGCAGAAGCAATTAGTTGTTGTTTAAAATGATTGATGCCGTCACCCTGAAGGGTGCGGCTATACGAACGAAGCCTGCCTACGCAGGCTTT
>CAVQDG010000028.1:0-13255 GCA_963711165.1 uncultured cyanobacterium
CCATAATTTATCCCTTGCTGTGTATGTGGCGGTTGTGGCTACACCTATGCAAGACTCATACTACCTGGGTGATTAGCTTTTTTAGATTACCAATATCCGTAAAATCATACTGCTTGGTCTTTGATAGTCACAGATGAGGAAAAGGCAAATTTGTACCTAAAGGCTATTTATAAGTAATATTGACGATGATAGCTTTTAGTAGATAGTTAATGACACTCTTAGGGCAATCAAGGAAAGTGCGATCGCGCTATCTAGACTTGGCAACCATCACCCAACAGCTGTATACAACTATGATTTATGAGTGGTAAGCTACTTTTTTGACACCTAGTTCAAAATCCAATTGCCGCATTCGGGCTATTTTCTAAGTATGACACTCACGCGATCGCCTATTCACCCTTTTCACAACTATTAGTGAGATTTGATCCAACTGTGGCCCAAAGCCCGCTCCTGAATTGCGAAAAACCTAATCCGATAAAAATTGATAAATGTTATATTTCTAAGTATAAACATTAAAATATGTGAAGATTTTAGCAATCTATGTATGTAATAGCCTAATCAAAATTGAAAAAGAAAATCCTGCCACTCTGATGGCGGTAAGCTAACGCACATCTAAATTGTACATTTTATAACTCTTGAGAAAAGTTATCAAACCCTATAACCCTCTCTCCTCCCTCCTCTCTCCTCCCTCCCTAAAATATAAAATTTAGAAACACAACAGCTTAATACTATGATTCAAGAAAGTGGTAATTTCCCGGCAGATCCGCACCTACCACTGCTCGCGTTGAGGGTAGAGATTGCCAACCAAATTGTCAGCAATTGTGGCAATTAAAAAAAACGCGATCGCACCCCGCTAACAGTCTATTGATTGAAATGAGTAAACCATGATCACAGAAGAAAATCAGCAATTCGCTTCAAATCAGATCGATGAGGCTTCAGCAATAGCTGAAGATAATGCTTATGGTACATCATCACCATCGAGTGTGAATGTGAATATAGAGTCTAATTCCGATGCAGTAGTTTCTTTGGGTCAAACAGAACCAGCATCATCTGAATCTAGTCAGGATCTTGAATTCGGACATCAGCCAGCCGAATTCAATGCCACAGCAGAGGGCGCAACTACAGAGGAAGCTTTAAAGCAAGAAGTAGAAACGTTAAAAGCGCAGTTGGAGGAAAGCACAAAGCAGAGTGATTCCTTAAAAAGCCAGTATATGCGGATCGCCGCAGATTTTGAGAATTTTCGCAAGCGTACAGCTAAAGAAAAAGAAGAATTAGAAGTTAAAGTTAAGTGTTCGACAATTACCGAGTTACTTTCAGTAGTTGATAATTTTGAGCGAGCAAGATCCCAACTCAAACCGCAAAACGATGGAGAAATGGGTATTCATAAAAGCTACCAAAGTGTATACAAACAACTGGTAGATGCTCTCAAGCGTATAGGTGTGTCTCCTATGCGTCCAGAGGGTAAAGATTTCGATCCCAACCTGCATGAAGCAGTGCTTCGCCAACAAACTGAAGAACATCCAGAAGGTACAGTGATGGAAGAATTGCAAAGAGGATATTTCTTAGGCGATCGCGTATTACGCCATGCACTTGTCAAAGTTGCAGCCGCACCCGAACCTGCGGAAATTTTAGTAGAAAGTCCTGCCGAACCCACAGAATAATCATTTAGGAGTATTCTGGTTTATTCCCTGCTTGGTGATGTCAGTGTCTAAAATAAAGAAACCAGGATCTTTACTAAAGATAGATCCTGAGTGGTAGGCAACCAGTAACACCCAAACCAAATTCAACTTTCCACACCATTACTGCCGAAACCCTATGGGAAAAGTCATTGGAATCGACCTGGGTACGACTAATAGTTGTGTTGCTGTATTAGAAGCAGGTCAACCCATCGTTATTTCTAGCTCAGAAGGTGGGCGCACTACTCCCAGCATTGTCGGATTTGGCAAGGTAGGCGATCGCCTGGTGGGTCAGTTAGCCAAGCGACAGTCAGTCACCAACGCTGAAAACACAGTTTATAGCATTAAACGCTTTATTGGGCGTAGGTGGGAGGACACGGAAAGCGAACGGGCGCGAGTGCCATACACCTGCGTCAAAGGTCGGGATGATACTGTCGATGTTGAGATTAGAGGGCAAAAATATACCCCTCAAGAAATTTCAGCAATGACCCTGCAAAAATTGAAGCAGGACGCAGAACACTTTCTAGGTGAAACCGTAAGCCAGGCGGTAATAACTGTACCAGCATACTTTACAGATGCCCAAAGGCAGGCAACAAAAGATGCTGGAACTATTGCTGGTCTAGAAGTATTACGAATAGTCAACGAACCAACAGCCGCCGCCCTGGCTTATGGTCTTGAGAAGCAGGATGAAGACCAGTGTATATTAGTGTTTGACTTAGGAGGTGGTACATTCGACGTATCTGTACTGCAATTGGGAGATGGTGTATTTGAAGTCAAAGCCACATCTGGAAACAACCATTTGGGCGGAGATGACTTTGATAATGCGATCGCAGTTTGGATGATGGATGCCTTCCAATCTGCGGAGGGCATTGACCTTTCCTCAGATAAAATGGCTCTCCAACGGCTACGTGAAGCTGCAGAAAAAGCAAAAATTGAACTATCCAACATGGTGACAACTTCAATCAACCTGCCGTTTATTACAGCCGATGACAAGGGACCTAAACATCTGGAGATGGAATTATCACGCTCCAAGTTTGAAGAACTGACAAATAATCTTGTAGAAGCAACTATAGAACCAGTCACCCAAGCCCTTAAAGACGCTGATATCCAACAAAATAATATAGATCGGATTATTTTAGTAGGTGGTTCAACTCGGATTCCGGCTGTCCAAAAGGCAATTAAAGCTTTTTTTGGTGGCAAAGAACCAGACCGCTCAGTCAATCCTGATGAGGCAGTAGCACTGGGAGCAGCTATTCAAGGTGGTGTCTTAGGTGGCGAAGTCAAGGATGTACTGCTATTAGATGTCACCCCTCTTTCTTTGGGAATTGAAACATTAGGCGAAGTTTTTACTAAAGTAATTGAGCGCAACACTACCATTCCCACCAGCAAATCCCAAATATTTTCCACAGCTACCGATGGACAAACATCAGTAGAAATTCATGCCTTGCAGGGTGAACGGGCAATGGTCAAGGATAATAAAAGTCTGGGGAAATTCCTTCTAACAGGTCTGCCACCTGCACCGCGTGGCATTCCTCAAATTGAAGTAGCCTTTGAAATTGATGCTAACGGCATTCTGAAAATCTCGGCTCAAGACAAAGGCACAGGTAGAGAGCAAAGTATCTGCATCACCAATACTGGTGGCTTGAATGCGGCGGAAGTTGAACAGATGAGAAAAGAGGCAGAACTTTATGCAGAAGTTGACAAGCGCCGTATACAAGTAATTGAACTGAAAAATCAGGCAGATGGCTTGTTCTATAGCTATGAATCGACCTTAAAAGAAAATGGGCATTTAATCAGTGCAGAAATTAAATCACAAGCTGATCAAAAAGCCAAACAACTGCGTTTAGCACTCAACAACCAAAAAGCCGGAGTTGAGGAGATTAAAGAAAAGTTAGAGCTATTCCAGCAGACTGTATTGGCGATGGGGACATCTGTTTATCAGCAAGCTAACCAAACCCCAACAACAGATTTCAATACGCCTAAAAAGCCTGGTACGAGTAGAGTCAGCAAAACTGTAGAATTAACACCAGAGAAAGATTTAACATTAGATATAAATGATGTTGATGAAGATGAAACTGTAACTGCTGACTATGAGACAGTAGACTAAGAGCGTGTTAAGTTTGGAATTAGACTCAAAACTTAACACTTTTTAACTCTTAATATTGACATTTCCTTTAACCCTAACTACTAACGCCCTAATATGGCCCGCGATTATTACGAAATTCTTGGTATCTCTCGTGACGCCGACAAAGAAGAAATTAAGCGTGCATACCGCCGCCTTGCCCGTAAATATCACCCTGATGTCAACTCGGAACCAGGGGCAGATGAGAAATTTAAAGAAATAAATCGGGCTTATGAAGTGCTTTCAGAGCCAGAAATGCGTTCTCGATTTGACCGTTTTGGCGAAGCTGGTGTATCCTCTGGTGCTGGCGCAGGCTTCTCAGATATGGGCGATATGGGCGGATTTGCCGATATCTTTGAAAGCTTTTTCACTGGCTTTACGGGTAATGTGGGTCAGACATCCAGAAGGCGTAGCGGCCCAACTAGAGGCGATGACTTAAGGCTAGATTTGAAGCTAGAGTTCCGCGAAGGTATTTTTGGTGGTGAAAAGGAAATTCGGATTCCCCATCTAGAAAACTGTGCTACCTGTAGTGGTACAGGCGCTAAACCAGGCACAAAAGCTCGCGCCTGTTCAACTTGTAGCGGTAGTGGTCAAGTCCGTCGCGCTACCAGAACACCTTTTGGGAGTTTCACGCAAGTTTCTGTTTGTCCTACCTGTAATGGTGAAGGACAGGTGGTTGAAGAGAAGTGCGAAACCTGTAATGGCATGGGGCGGAAACAAGAAACTAAGAAACTCAAAATTACGATTCCAGCAGGAGTCGATAATGGTACTCGGCTCAGGGTTTCTAAAGAAGGAGATGCTGGTCTTCGTGGTGGCCCACCTGGAGATTTATACGTTTATTTGTTTATTGAGGAAGATTTAGAGTTCCATCGGGATGGAATTAATATCACCTCAGAAATTAAAATCAGTTATTTGCAAGCAATTTTAGGCTGCCGCTTAGAAATAAATACAGTGGATGGTCCCAAAGAATTGATGATTCCACCAGGAACACAGCCGAATACAGTGCTGACGATGGAAAATCACGGTGTACCGAAATTAGGAAATCCGGTTAGCCGAGGAGATTATTTGATTACAGTTTTAATTGACATTCCTACTAAAATTACGCCAGAAGAGCGTGAACTACTGGAAAAGTTAGCTAAAATTAAGGGCGATCGCACTGGTAAAGGTGGCTTGGAAGGATTTTTAGGAGGGCTATTTCGCGGATGAGTAACACCGCCGCTTCAAGAAATACTGGTATACCGGAGGCAAAACTTGATCTTCGGGGTACTCCTTGCCCCATAAATTTTGTCCGCACAAAACTCCGCCTAGAGCAAATGACACCTGGATCTTTGTTAGAAGTATGGTTAGATCCAGGTGAACCAATTGAGCAGGTTCCTGACAGCTTGGTGATGGAAGGTTATAAAATTGAAGAAATTCAAGATTGTGCTGGATTTTTTGCCCTCAAAGTGCGCCGCCCAGCAGATTTAGCATGAGTGTCACAAAAGAGATAGCAAATCAACTGTTAGGCACTGTGGTAGCAGTCCAAGCAAATTATTATCAAGTTCGCTTAGATGCTAACCAAAATTTGTTAACAGAAACAGATGAGGCTAATCAAGCAAGGGAAAATTCTGTTTTTGGATATTTTCTGTTGTGTACTCGTAGGGCGCGGCTCAAAAAAATTGGTCAGCAGGTAATAGTTGGCGATCGCGTGGCGATTGACGAACCGGATTGGGCTGGCGGTAGAGGTGCGATCGCTCAAGTACTGCCACGTCAAACCCAACTTGACCGTCCTCCGATTGCTAACACTAACCAAATTTTATTGGTTTTTGCTTTAGCTGACCCACCAATAGAACCTTATCAGCTAAGTAGATTTTTGGTGAAGGCAGAATTAACTGGCATAGACGTTTGTTTGTGCCTGAATAAAAGTGATTTGGTGACAGAATCAGAGCAACAACAATGGCGCGATCGCCTTTCACAATGGGGCTATCAATCTTTATTAATTAGCGCCTACACTCACACAGGTTTAGAGCAACTTTACAACCAGCTTGCAAATAAAATTACTGTGTTTGCTGGACCTTCTGGAGTAGGTAAATCAAGTCTGATCAATTATTTAATTCCTGATATTAATACCAGAGTTGGGGCAGTTTCGGGCAAACTTAGTCGTGGACGACATACCACACGCCACGTTGAATTATTTGAATTACCAGGCGGTGGTTTACTAGCAGATACCCCTGGTTTTAATCAACCCGACATTGATTGTACTCCAGAAGAATTAGCTGATTATTTCCCGGAAGCACTTGCTCGTTCTTCTACACAGAGATGTCAGTTTAACGACTGTTTGCATCGAGATGAGCCTAACTGTGTGGTACGAGGAGACTGGGAGAGATACGAGCATTATTTAGATTTTCTAGCAGAAGCGATCGTTACTCAAGAGCATTTGCATCAACAAGGTAATCCTGAATCTACCTTAAAGATGAAAACAAAAGGTGGTAAAAGCCAGTATGAACCGAAGTTGGAAACTAAGAAATATCGGCGCGTTTCCCGTCGCACACAGCAGCAAAATTTACAACAGTTATATCAAGAAACAGATTTCTAATTGAGGGTGGGTCATTGGTCATTGGTCATTGGTCATTGGTCATTGGTCATTGGTCATTGGTCATTGGTCATTGGTCATTGGTCATTGGTCATTGGTCATTGGTCATTGGTCATTGGTCATTGGTCATTGGTCATTGGTCATTGGTCATTGGTTAAGTAGTTGCCCAATGCCTTTCCCTTTTATCTAAAATAACCGCCAAATATTAGCCTTAATATTTTCGTCACTACTTGCAATATCAGTAATTAAATTTTCCTCATCCGAGCCGAGAGCTAGGGAATAAACTTGGCGCTCGTCATCTAGAAAATAGGGTAGTGGATTGATACTATTGTTACTAATGCCACTACCAAACATCTGCTCATCGGGATCAACATCAAAATCAAAAATTTCATCATCATCATCTAGGAAATTTTCTGTTATATTACCTACAGACAACTGTAAAATATTGATGGCGCGATCGTAATCTGCCATAGCATGGGCATAATCTCCTAATTTATAATAAGCATTACCTCGATAATTATAGAGATCTGCCCATTGTTGATTCATCTCTATTGCCTTGGTGTAATCCTCGATTGCTTGATGATATTCCCCCAATTCTGTATAAGCAAGTCCACGATTATAGTAAACTTCAACAGAATTATAATTTATCTGAATTAGCTGATTGAAGTTTAAAATAGCAGCTTGATAATCTTTCTTGCCAACCAAACTTATTCCTCGCTTGTAGCAAGCATCCAGCACATTGATTTGGCGCTCATTTCCCACTGCTAACAAACATTGATTCAGTTTTTCTACATATTCTTTGTCTGTAATCATTAAGACTGATTCCAATGCTTCTACGAGAGATTGCAGGGGCAGATCAATTACTCCTACACCATCAATTTGAGGTAATTCCCGCAGTTGTAACCAAGATTTTATAGAGTAAATTATTTGATTTTTTGCCCAAGATTTATTTGGTAATTTAACTAAACTGAGCGCTAAATCTAAAGCTAGTTCTGGAATTAAAATTGCTCTAGTACTTTCTAAAGTTTGATAAATTTTTTGATAATACCAAACAACTGCTTCAATTAGATTATGTGCTACTGCTTTATCCGGCACATTTTCCGTCAATCCAGGTAAGAAACTTGGCAATAGGGGTGAAAAATTATGCTGAAATAGAAAATATTCGTCTGCTATTAATCCAGCAAATAAACAGTGGGAAATAATTAAAAATTGACCGAGTTCTTCAATATCTTTTTTATTGATCAAGTATTTAACTGCTAATTCGCTAGTCGGGATACCCGCTTGTTTAAGTTGTTCATCCAACTGCAAAGTTTCCCAATTTTTTATGTTATCTTTTCCATAATTTTGATCTGCTTCTGACTCGCTTACTCCAGCAGCTATTAGCTTTGCCCTAATTTCTCTCCACTTCCTGGCACGATTTTTAGCAGATTCATATAAAATTTCACGATAAGGTAGTCTGGAGATAATGGGGTCATAGCGATATTTTGACCAATTCAAGCCCCAGTAGGCAATCCTAAAATTTAGATAGTCGCCATCTACTTCGGATTCTAAAACTAACGTTGGCTCAGATTTCAGCACACTAAACAGCGCCTTGATACTAGCTTCGCTGTGAAAAGACTTGCTTACCCAAGCACCAGCTAAGAAGTCTACCGTTTTACCTTCTTGAGAATAGTTTCTAAAAAATTGTCGTAAACCTTCGGCTAAAGTTAGCTCAATATTAGGAAAAATATTAGTATCATCATTAGCATGAGAAAATCGCTCAAACTGGAATTTGGGAGGAGCTAAAAAAACTCGCAATGGTATAATGTTATTGTCAAATTCTGACTTAAGAATATCTGATGCAATTAACCAAATAGCTAAATTTTCTAGTTTTTTTTGATCCTCAACTATTTTGAGGGATAGTTGCCGTTGTTCAAGAACGAGTTGTCGTTGCAGTTGATGGTTGAGTTCTAATATCTCTAACTGAATATCTTTTTCTTGTTCTAATCTCCAATATAAAAAATCGAACTGTTTGTCTAAACTTACAACTTGGGCAAACTGAATAAATGCTTGCAATTCATTTGCGCGTTCATCGCTAAGTTGCCCTTGTTCTGTCTGGAAGTCTATATTTTGTTGGTTTTGTAGGTAATATAGCTTTAGCTGTGCTAGGTGTATTTCCTGTTTTTGTTCTGCCAAAGCGGAGTTTTCAGGTATATCTAGATTTAGATCAGTTATATACCTGCTATGGGGGACAACAAAGTTTGCTGCTTTGACAACAGCTATACCTACAGTACTCAGCCATCTCCAGACCATCTTTTTATCCTTGATAGGTTAGTTAATTTTTTGTAATAGATTAACTAAAACAGCCTTATTATCAGCGAAGTTGTTTCAAGTTTACCTCCTGACACCTTCTCACCAATAGGGAGGGGATGAGATTTGGAAGCTTTTTGTCTGATTTTTCTAGCACTATCTAAAATACCATTATTCACATACCCCTCAGCCTGAAGGCATGAGGATTCTAGGCTCAAACAGCAATTGCAGGAAATACCTGTCTTACATCGCCTAACCCAACAGGTAATACTGATTTATGATTTTAAATCTAGGATTACCAAAATCAATAGTTGATAGTTGTAGATGCAGCCTTCAAAAACTGTCCTAATGTATGCGCGTAGCGCTATATCTTTAACGGTGGATATTACTTGGCTCATATAGTTAATTTAACTAAGGCAAACTTTACTTAATTAAGAAAATAATAGTCTGCATCAAACCTACTACTAAACCTAATACTCCACCTAAATTAACAATCCCTTGCAACTCACTTTTTACAATACCCTGAATAGCATTTTCCAAATCCGCAGGTGAAGTTGCTTTAACTCTATCAATAATTACCTGATCAATATTTAAAATCGGAATTATTTGGGCAACAATTTTTTCTAAATCTTGCTCTAAATAGCGTTCTAGAACTAAAGCTAATTCCTGACTTATTAGCTCTAGCGAGGAACTAACAGCAGGAGATGTTCGCAGGCGGGTGAGAATTAATTTAGCAATATTTTCCCAATCTAAAGATTCGCTTAAAGTTTCTAACCAATCACTACCGCGTTCTTGAATGTAAGTGCGAACAGTGTCACGCATTGTCTTACGCAGTTGCCGTACTGTAGAAATCGGTAAATTCTGCAAGGAAAGATTTTGCATCCATTCCTGCAACCGCTCTTGCATCCGTAGTGATGTAATTAATTCATCAATACGGGCATTGCTTGCCTCTTTTTCATCTAAGCAATAAGTCCGCAAGCGCGTTAGGGTATTACGCAGACCTAATAAGTTGGCAACTACCCAATAAGTCCCACTGCTTTTTTCCCTAAACCCTTCATCAATTACCTGAATATTACGGTCTGTGAGGAAGTCTATGATAGCCTGCCTGACTACGTTTGGTGGCAATACTACCTCTAGCAGCCATTCAGAAAGTTTCCGCGCTTGGTCGTCATTTAGCTGGAATTCCAGCAAAATTTGGTCAAAAATCTGGTTAAGCTGGCTTTCTAAAAAATCTGAGCGACGGGATAATACTTTTAATAACCGTGCTAGTGATTGACCAAGTAAATCTCGAAGTATAGCAGCAAGAATTTTAGCTGTTTTCTGCTCTTTATCAACTTGGACTTGCTCTAACGCCAGTTTCAGGAGCCACATAATTGCTCCCTGAACTCGCTCAGTTTGCAGCAAACGCCGTGCTAACTTTTGTAACTCTTCTGGTGTTAGCAACGACCCCATGATTGTGTCAGATATCCGCTTCGCCAAGCGTTCTTGGTTGCTAGGGATCAAACCTGGGGTAAAGGGGAGTTTCCGCCCAGCAAAGTAAATTGCTCGATAAGGGCGAAACAACATTTTGATGGCTATATCGTTGGTGAAATAGCCAATGATAGCACCAGCTACAGGAGGGGTAATGTAAAGCCAAAGAGTATTGAGATTCAATTCAGTCGCCAGTCTTGATGAGTGAGAAGGCAAAATCTTAGGCTTTGTCTAATTGCTCGATTTTGACTTCTGAATAATGTTTTAGTTTTTGAGCCTTCTTTAATTCTATTTCGCGATCGCTAAAACACTCATGATCTAGTACTAAATTGATTCTCACCAAATTTTAAATTTTGGTATTGTTTGAGCGCGATTCCCTGTTTTACCCCTCCCCAACCCTCCCCTTATAAAGGGGAGGGAGCATGATTTATTTATACTTGTCCCAAATTTTGGGAGGTGCTATGGATAATACCGAGTACTGGTAAGAGCTAAGGCGACTTGCTGTGCGGACAGGTGAATTAGTTTGAGTTCATCTTCTCGCAGTTTAGCAGGTTGCTTCCACTGGAGCGAGAGAATTGCCAGCACTTCACTACGGTAAACTATTGGCACAACTAGATGTGCTTTGAGGTCTGTTGCTTGGTATTCTGCTAGTTCAGGTTCGGTACCACTTATCCAAGCTTGAAGATTTTTTGAGGCGATCGCTTTTTGTACTATTGGGTCTTTTTCTAGATTTTTTACTATGACACCATCAATACTGTAATCAGCTTTGGCTGTTGTTAAGTTATTTTCCTCTACAAGCTGTAAAATACAACCATCTGTGATAAAACTCTCCCCAAACGCCCTAACAATGGGTTCTAGAGTATCTGCGACATTTGACGATTCCTGAGCGACAGTCACAATTGTTGCTAACAAATCTGTTTGCGCTTGCGCCCGATTTAGTTCCTCTGTTCTTTGCTTGAGCAAATCGTAAGTTTCTGCGGCACGTTGGACTACGCCTTTAAGCTCGTTAGGGTCCCAAGGCTTAGTAATGTATTTATATACTTGTCCAGAATTAATCGCATCGACCAAATCTTCAACATCAGTAAATCCTGTGAGAATAATCCGCACGGTATCGGGAAATTCGGGGACTGTCTTGCTCAAAAACTCTGTTCCCTTCATTTCTGGCATCCGTTGATCGGAGATAATTACAGCAACTTCGCCTTCGGTTGCTAGTAATTCCAAGGCGTGGACACCACTTTCAGCTTTGAGAACATTAAATTCTCTGCGGAAAGTACGGTAGAGCAGATCCAGATTATCTGGTTCATCGTCTACCACGAGCATCTTAGGTTTTTTGGGTCGATTGAGGCTCATTAACTGACGGCTGATACTATCTAGATCTGGAATAGCATTGTTCATAATAATAAAACATACTCCTTGGGGTAAATCAGGACAAAAAGTTATATATATTTCACAGGTTCAGGCGATGTCTACGACGCTGCTCCGCCTACGCACGTTTTTAGCGGTGATGGTCATTGTTAAGAATCATATCTGTAGTGATGCTCAAATACGTTAAGTTATTCTCTGGTTAAAAATCCTTGGCTCTCGATGGGGAAAGTCGGAAAAATGTTTGAGAACTTCCTGATTCGTTAGTTTAGTCTTATTTACATTTCGCATCCACAGTGGGAGATCAGGAATTTTGAGCTTTTGCCACCATTTGTGATGTCTACGACGCTGCTCCGCCTACGCACGCGCCAACTTTACTACAAATAAGGATGTCCTGAACAGGATACATTTAAAAATGTGAGATCGCCACTTAGCCCTTGTCAATCATAATTAATATTTAGATACCCTCTCTCCTCTCTCCTCTCTCCTCTCTCCTCTCTCCTCTCTCCTCTCTCCTCCCTTTAACACTCTTATGACAGAAACACCATCTAGCCTTCCTGATCCTAGTCCTCAATCTGCCGAAACTACAGAAAATCCTGAAGATTTGCTGCGCTTGCTCAGACGAAAAGAAGGCAATTGGGTAGGATGGGGGCAGACTTGCGCTAAATTACAAAAACTCGGCTATAATACACAAGCAATTTTTGAGGCTAGTGGATTTGAGCCAATCCAGCAAAATCAAATTATTGTAGCAGCGCAAGTTTATAGTTCAATGCTTAATGTGGGTGTTTCTGAAGAAGTGCGATCGCACTATGGACGCATTGGTAGTGATAGTTTATATGAATTGCGGATTTTAAACCAGGCAGAACGAGCTACAACTGCTGAATTCTTACATTCTAGAAATTTAAACTCGGAAGCAGCAAAAGAGGTTGCTAAGGCTGTTAAAGACTATTCGCGGTTTTCACAATTACCTCAAGGTTTTACTAATCATCCTGGTGACGCGGTAGCTTATAGTTATTGGAGATTAGCTAAACAACAAAGTGATTTACAAGAGCGATCGCGTTTAATTGCTCGTGGCTTAATGTTTGCTCATAGCCAAACTGCAAGGCAACAAATTGAGCAACTACTAACTGAATTTACCATTACTCCTCAACGTCCTGCACCTTCTTTACCAATTTATCGACTAGAAGCAGAAGAATCACTACCTCGGCTGATACCCTTAGCTGGTCAGCTACCTATCACACTAGCAGAGTTCCAACAAGCCAAGCAATTACAACCTCAAGGTGCTTTTCAGACAGTTCAAACCTCTGCGAATAGTACTTGGGTATCCCTACCAGGTTGGCAACTTGTATTAAAAACAGAAGACCCTGTAGCTATACTTTGTGATAATAATCAATTGCCTAACCAAGCTACTGCTAAAAGCCAAGAAACTCTTTTATTAATTGACCGTCGAGAGCAAGAATGGGATGCTAACAGCTATTTTATTGTAGAGCAATCTGGACAGGTACAAATTCAGTGGTTCCCAGAAAATCCAAATATTCCCTTGTTAGGACGTTTGATATTAATTTTGCGTCCAAAAAACATTCTGGATGAAGATACAAATAAGGATATTTGGCAAATTGATGAATAAATCAATTAACACAAAAAAGGCTCTCCTGTAATTGTGGTGATAAATAAATTTGATTTGTGGGCGGGTTTACCTACATCCAGGTATTTTGCAAAACCTAAATACAACCCGCCCCTACATAATGGTAAGAATCAACCTTTGTT
>CAVQDG010000029.1:0-8614 GCA_963711165.1 uncultured cyanobacterium
CTTGCTTTAGCTAGTTTGGTGGAAGATCAAGAAGTGTTAGAAATAGCCAGAGATGCAGCAGAAAAAATTATTTTTTGGGATGGAAGTTTAGAAAAATTGCTGTTGTTGCAAGCTAAGTTAGAGTATCGTTATCAAAAATTATTGGGCGGAACAATTTTAACTTAATTGTCCTTAGTCTCTGTTACTATATTTTCCTCGTCTTCACCCCAATTTTCTAACCAATCACTATCTACATCTTCAACATAACGATTGACACGCGCAACACCATAAATTTGCCTTTCACTCTGAAATCTTCTGACTACTTGCAGAGATTTAAGAACTTTGTTAATTTTGTCTTGATTGGTAGTGTTTGTTCTTGCCGTCATAGCTATCTTACGGTTGGATACTACATTGAGCGTAACAGCCGTTTGGCAGATGATTACTCTGCCAAAGGATTTCATTTGTGAGGAGAGGAATAATTTTTATTTTATCGGCTGGGTTAAAGCTGGCAAAAAGATTAAACCATTGAGGGAACAAAAATTCATACCAGTAGCGTTCGGTAGGTGTCATTTGGGCAAAAACATCTTGCTTTTCTTGTTCAGTTAATTGTTGAAGCTCAAGCCAAATCTCAACATCTAATATTAATTCAAGCAAAAAATCCATAACAAATTTTTTGCTTGTAAGCAATCCAGGCTTTTTGTCTTTAATCCAGCGCCTCAGTTCGTCTAATCGCTTGGCTAATCCAGGTTCTATAGATGATGTAATATTAATCAGTCGTTTCAATTCAGGCTCAATTTCCTTTGCTTGCAAAAGTTGCTCCTTATTAATAGAGAGAATATTTATGTAAACTTAACTCAAATAAATAACCTTGCCGCTCACTGGCTAAGAGTAATCAAAGCTTTAGCCGATCGCATATTCAAAATTAAACCGTATAAATACTAGCTAGTTTGATCGCGATCCCCGCAGATATACTCTTGACTAATTAGCCATTGTGTTTGTTATTGCATATATCGCGTAGCTATAGAATAATGCAGTTGGTCTACACTCAGGTCAAACCCCAAATTTAGTGCAATCTCAACTTCTTAGAATTACAGATTCAACAGAATCCTTAGAACCACCCTTCACCCTTGGGCAAGTCAAAGCGGCAATTCCGGCATATTGCTTTGAACCATCTACTTGGAAATCGCTATCATACTTTTTTCTGGATGTATCAATTATTGGTATCCTGTATGCGATCGGCAATTACCTAGACTCTTGGTTCTTCTGCCAATTTTTTGGTTAATGCAGGGAACCATGTTTTGGGCATTATTTGTAGTTGGACACGACTGCGGACATGGTTCATTTTCCAAGAAGAAATGGCTGAATAATTTAATCGGGCATTTGTCCCATACACCCATACTTGTTCCTTTTCACGGTTGGCGCATTACCCACCGAACCCACCACAACAATACAGGTAATATTGATACCGACGAAAGCTGGTATCCCGTTACAGAAACCAAGTATAACCAAATGGTTTGGTGGGAAAAGTTACTCCGCTTCGGTATAACCTTGCTGTTTGCTTATCCTCTTTATCTGTTTAAACGTTCTCCTGGAAGAGAAGCTGCATCTCACTTTAATCCCAGTAGCCCTTTGTTCCGCCCTTCAGAAAAATGGGATGTCATCACCAGTACTGTCTGGTGGACTTCAATGGTAGTCTTACTAGGGTGTCTCACCTACCAATGGGGCTTTCTGTGGTTATTGAAAAACTATCTCGTACCCTACCTGATTTTTGTAGTCTGGTTAGACTTCGTAACATTCTTACATCACACTGATCCAGAAATTCCTTGGTATCGTGGCAAGGACTGGTTTTTCCTGAAAGGTGCCTTATCTACAATTGATCACGATTACGGGTTGATCAATAATATTCACCACAATATCGGCACCCATGTCGCTCATCACATTTTCCTAAATATGCCTCACTATCATTTAAAGACAGCAACTGAGGCAATCAAACCAATTTTAGGAGATTACTACCGCAAATCGGATAAGTCAATCTTCCAAGCATTCTGGCATTCTTTCAAAACTTGCCATTTCGTAGCAGATACAGGTAGTAAAATTTACTATCAATCAAAAACAAAAGTGTAAGTAATACTATCTCGAAATATCCTAACGGCTACTTCCGTTATTACTTGCTACTTAGCCATCCTACGGTTTCAACCCCAGGATGGCTTTTTAATTAAAGGTGTATTGCATAAGGGGTGCAAACTTAACAATGGTAAGATTGTAAACTTATGTTAAGCAATCTTACTGTAATTACCTATGTCTCGCCGACTCTTTATTCGCACCCTATTAGCTTGCTGTCTTGCGTTAGTTACCTGGTTTAATTTTGCCCCAAATGCTGCCGCGCTAGGTGGAAAACTACCTACCATCAACAAACTTGCACTCCTTGTTTACCCTACCGACGAATACTGGCAATGGCAAAGTGTCTCTTGCTGATTATCGCGGCAAGTGGGTTGTACTTTACTTTTATCCCAAGGATTTTACCTCTGGGTGTACTATAGAAGCTAGGAAATTTCAGCAAGACTTACCTAAATACATTAATAAAAATGCTCAAATTATTGGTGTTAGTGCTGATTCAGTAGATTCTCATGCCAAATTCTGTGACAATGAAGGCTTAAAATTTCCCTTGTTAGCTGATAGCGATGGAAAAGTGAGCAAAGCTTATGGTTCTTGGATTGGCTTTGTTTCCATGCGTCATACTTTTATCATTGATCCTAATGGCGTTTTGCGTGAAACTTATACTGGAGTCAACCCAGTTATTCATAGTATTGACACTCTCAGCCCTGAAGGGACTGAGATTCTGCGGACAGAGTATACTTATTAGGTAGCACCCAAAGTCTTACTCTCGCTGCGGTCGTCAAGCACCGCCTACCCAGTTGGTTTAGGTCTAAGCCTAACTTTCTGGCTACTTTTCTTAAAATATTTCCGCTACCATTCAAGTCAGCGTTTACGATTGAACCATCACCAGACTGGTACAAGCCACGTTTAACCCGCCTTCCTGATGCTTTCCACTCAACAGGTTTTTCACCATATTTGGGCAGGGAGTCTCCATCTAAGAAAGATGCTTTTGACGTATAAGCTTCCTCGGTTTCTTCAAACCTAATCCCGTGTAAATCGCATAGCTGCTTCAATCGGTCTTTCAGCTTACCTAAAGGCATTTGAACAAATTTTTGATTATTCAATCTACCTATGTTGGCATTATATTTAAAACCTTCATTCCAACCAATTACTACAGTTCCGATGCCGTATTTTAGGCAGTGGTGAATAATTAGCTTTACAGCTTTATTAATACCATCACGCATTTGATGGTTGCGTTTACGAGTCACCCTGTCTAGCCAGTTGTCCCAATACCCTTCTGGTTTACCTTCCTTTCGTGTCGATACTTTTTTATTCCACAACTGATTCATTGCCTTCATTGCACGAGCATCAATCAGTAAAGAATTACCTAGTGTATCAACACAAGCAGCTAAATTATCACTTCATTCCAACGTCAATAGACAATGCTTGATTAATATCTAACTCATGCTTTTGTTTCTCTACCTCATAGGACATTTCAAGGTAGAAAGCGCCATTCTTGGGAAGAATCGTAAACTCTTTAACCTTTGAGTAATCAATGTTTGATGGCATTGGCAGAAAGAATTCAGCGACCCCAAACCAACGTTTAACTGTCAGCCCCAAAGAGAATCTAAGCTTACCATCAATAAGTGTTGGTTTTTGCCCTCCAGAATTAGGATAAGCGACTTTGAAAAGTTTAGAGCCTTTAAGGTAATTAGGCGGTTTAGGCTTAAAATGCAACTGACTCTTAATATATAAATCTCTTAATTGTTTAAAAGATTTAAAAGCTTCTGCAACAGACATTAATACTTGTTGCATTGGCGTTGACGGTATTGATTGAGCTACCAATGTTTTTGCAACTGATGGCTCATAAATTAAATCAAACTTTTGTGTTAACAGTTTTCCAGTTTTAAAAAATGTCTGACGAGCAAAGTAAACCCCACTGTTGTAGAGTTTGCCCGATTGTTGGCAAAGGTATTCTAAAATTGCCTGAGTATCTTTACCTGTATTAATTAGGCATTGTTGAACACCCATTATTTTTTGGGATTTAGACATCATCTCGACCCTTGATGTATTATTGATATAATAGCACGTTATTAGTGAATCTGGGGAATGTCTAGAAAAAAAGGAACAATGGTTTATTTGTCTGAAGAAGATAAAAATAGGCTCGAAAAAATAGCTGCTAATTGGGGTGTGTCTCAATCGTCAGCAATACAAAGATTAATTCGTGAGTACAAGATTCAAGGCGGTTAAAACCGCCCGTGTCGCTTCCCTCGAGAGATTTGAAGTAACTGAGTTTCCCGCATCCCGTGTTTTTCTATGAAGTTTTAGCGCGTCTAGATGAATTGAAAGCAACGGCATCATAATCCAAGTTATTTAAGTAATAAACGATATCTAAATTGGGATTTTTTGTTACTTACAAAACAACTGGTGGACATTAAATGCCCACCAGTAAAAAAGCTTTATCCTGAAGTTTTAAAAATTATATTCCCTTAAAACGCAGCAAGTCAAAAGTTGCATTAACGTCTGTAAGTCGAACTAACTTCAGGTTCACGGTAGCGAACAGGTTCTTCCTTTTTCTTCGCCAAACCTGCTAAACCTGCTAAACCTAGTAAACCTAGCCAACCCCAATCAAAGTCGCGATCGCCAGTGTTTTGAGTTTGAGTAGTAGAATCTTGAGTAGTGCTACCATAGCTACCAGAAGTACCAGCATCAGTTTGAGCAGATGCAGGGTGATTTAAAGGTAACATGGATACACTAGCTGCAAGTACACTAGCTGCAAAAACCTTAGATACGTTAGAAAGTTTCATGATTGCTTCTCCTTTGAACTTTCTTAACAATATCCAGTTTTGATTAGTTATAGATCCGTCTATGGCTGTAAAATTATTCTTTACGCTTTTATCACTGAAGAGACAGAAAAACTTGAGATTAGGCAAAAATTTTACGCCCTTAGTGGTATGTATTTTTCTTGCTTACTAGGCTCCAACAAGCTATTTACTAAATAAATATTTGATTGATAATCGTTATAAAAAAAATGCTTTAGTATCTTGTTACTTTCTTGTCTGGATTCATCAATAACTAACTACACAGACCCCTGCAAAGCTAATTTGATCAAAGTAACTATAAGTAGTTGATTGTCATCGGTAGTACAAAAGAAATAGTAAGCTAATATACATTCTATCTGTAGGAAGGCAGAGTTAGGTTTTTTGTTCGCAGGTGGCTACCTTGCTATTGACTGAGAAAAATTACAGGCAACAAACTACAACAGTGAAGGTAATCTATATATCAAACACTTTATTACCTTTATCAAACACTTTATTACCTTGTTTTGGTCGAAGCTAGTTCATAGTTTTACAAATTCTCCAGAATAGCTTGTAATTAGCGCCTATCTTAAGAAAGAATTTTTATAATTTTGAGTAATATATCACCCTTGGGAGGATTTTAAATGAATATACACCCGACTGCCGTGATTGCAGATGATGCCAAGCTAGGAAAGGACGTGACAATTGGGGCTTTTTCCTACATTGATAACAATGTTGAGATTGGAGATGGTTGTGTAATTAACTCCCATGTTACTATTCTGCCCTACACATCATTAGGGAAAGGTTGTCGGGTTCATGCTGGTGCTGTGCTAGGAGACTTACCACAGGATTTGGCATATAAAGATGAACAAAGCTTTGTCAAAATTGGTGAAAATTGTGTAATCCGCGAAGGAGTCACAATTCATCGTGGCACTAAGTTAGGCACAGTTACAAGTGTGGGTAATAATTGCTTACTCATGGCTTTTAGCCATTTAGCACATAATGTGCAGGTAGGCAATAAAGTAATTATAGCTAATGGCGCACTACTAGCTGGATATGTTCAGGTAGGAGATCAAGCTTTTATAAGTGGTAACTGCTTAATACATCAGTTTACTCGCATCGGTAGACTTGTGATGATGTCGGGAGGATGTGCGGTACATAAGGATGTACTGCCATTTTGTACAACTCGCAGCGTTAGCCTCAATAAAATTATGGGTCTTAATGTTGTGGGAATGCAACGCGCCGGATTAAGTTCTGAGGAGCGATTAACGCTTAAACGAGCTTTTAAAGTTTTGTATCAATCTAAGTTGACTTTGCCAAAAGCTGTAGCAAGGTTAGAAGAGGAATTTGACTCGCCACTGGTGACAGAGATATGTGAGTTTATTAAGTCATCGCAAAGAGGTATTTGTACTTATATAAGTAAGCGTCAGCAAGAAAGTTAAATTTGGGATTTTGAGCATGAGTGTGGCTTAAAGTGTAATTTTTGTCTTTTGACAAAGTTATGCTGACAGTCACACCCTAAATTTGATGAAGTCTAACACTTCGTTGGTGACTGGTTGAACTGTTTTTTGGGGCGTTAATTATTCACAATTACACTTCATCATTCTTATGTGGCTATTACAACTAAAGATATTACTCTTTACAATTAAGATGGCATACATTCAGGTGGAAGAATACTAATGACGTTGCAAGAACTGGAAAAGCAAGTGCTGCAATTACCGATTAGCGATCGCTGGCAATTGTTGCAAACCCTGCTGGAATCATTAAAACAGGAAACTCAACCAGCCCCAAAGAAGAGAAACTTATCGAGATTGAGAGGTATTGCCAAAAATGTCAAGACATTAGCTGATCAAGATACCGCATCTGATTATGTTGACTATCTAATCGAAAAATACTAATAATGCGAGTTTTTTTTGATACCAATGTTGTTCTTGCTTTTTTGCAAGAGCGATCGCCATTTGTGGAGGATGCAGCAAGGCTGTTTGAAAGAATGGATGCTGGTAAGATTGAAGGTTTTATCGCAGCTACAACAATTACTAATATCTATTACATTGTTCGGAGAGTAGCGGGTGTAAAGATAGCTGAAGATGCTATTGCTCAAGTTCTGACAGATTTGAATATCTGTGCTGTTGATAGAACTGTATTAGAACAGGCAATTGTGTTAAATTTTCGAGATTTTGAGGATGCAGTGCAGTATGTTTGTGCAGTCAGGCATCAAGTAAATGTAATCGTGACTCGTGATGCGTCTGGGTTTGTAGATGCAGAGATTCGGGTAATGTCACCTAAAGAGTTAAATACCTTACTGTCAAATGAGTGAATAAATTTAAACTGATTATTAAATGGCAGTTAGCCTTAAGCATGAATGAGCCATTGCCTATAGCAGGCTACGCGATCGCACTTACAGTTCAATTGTTTAATATAACTAAAATAGAGTATTCGCCAGTTTTCCCCCTACTAGAGTAGTGCGATCGCATTACTAACCCAGTATTCTTGTCACTGTTGCCCAATAGTATTGGAAATTGACAGATCATGACGAATATTACTGTTCATGGAACTCCTATCAGTACTTATGTTCGTACTGTGCGGTTGTTGCTTGAGGAAGCAGGTGCAGACTATAACCTCAAAGACGTTGGTATTCTCAATGGTGAAAATAATTCAGCCGAATACCTAGCTAAAAATCCCTTTGGTAAAGTCCCAACTCTAGAAGCAGATGGGGAATTTATTTATGAAACGGCTGCAATTACCGAGTATCTTGATAGTGTTGTAGCCAAGGATATTTTATTTTCTCTAATAAGCTATATATGAATCAAGAATTGCAAAGAACACTTCTCTACTACCCAACCATCACAATTCCAACAGATAAATGGTTGCGTCAGGCTCTACTTTATTGGGATCAAGTTGCTTCAATTGTTCCTGAAAGCTGGGAAGAAACAGAAGGTTATCATCCAGATATTCAATTCTTAATCAGGGAAAATCAATTTCACCCAATTCGTCCAAATACCCTTGCTAATAAATCTTACTCGAAAGTGAAGGAATTAGAGAAAGAGTTTGTTAGTATTATTGAATCTGATAATTTTAGATTTGCTCCGAGTTCAAAAGAGGCAAAAAAAATTGATTCCCCTATTCATATCGATAAGATTTGTGAAAATATAGTTGATTATTTAATAAACATAGGATTAGCAAAAAAAAGTTCCCGAAAACATTCCTCTAATTGGATTTTTTTTGAAAGACGAACAGCGCTTGTTTATATGTCTGTTCTTGCTAAATTTCTTGCAGATATTGAACCACAATTAACAATTCCGTCTACTGATGTAGAAGAATATAGGAATTTATTATATTATCCCCATTCCGGGACTACTGGATTTTCCTGTGTGGAAATTCATATCTTTACTATGCTAATAAGCTTACATAAAATAATTTTTTTGAACTTGACATTCAAAAAAAATAAATTCGTAATACACAGCATTGCATAGCGCGGCTGAAAACGGCTATTTAGAGATAGTGAAACTACTGGTTGAGCAAGGAGCCGATGTCAACCTTCGCACAGTGGATGGTAAAACACCTGCACAGTTAGCAGAAGCGGAGTATCCAGAGGTAGCCGCTTACCTAACTCAGAAGAGTGCATAACCATAATCGCAGACAGAAATAGGCGATCGCACCCTTCAAGCTTTTTGATTTGCAAGTTTGATTTCAAAGTTGCACACTGAAATTGTAATTCAGCAAAGAGCGATCGCTATGAC
>CAVQDG010000030.1:0-59087 GCA_963711165.1 uncultured cyanobacterium
TTAGTGGTGAAATATCGTAGGCGTGCAATTAATGGCGAAATCTTAACACGACTGGAAGAAATCTGAAAACAAACCTTAAATAAATGGGAAGCGAAATTGCTAGAATTTAATGGAGAGTCAGATCATGTACATCTACTGATTGACTATAAACCTGATATACCACTATCTACATTAATTGGTAATTTAAAAACAGTTAGTAGTCGATTAATCCGCAAAGAATATCCAAGGGCTTGCCTCAAAATATTTCTATAACAAACCTGATTTCTGGACTGGTTCTTACTTTGTCGCTAGTTGTGGAGGTGCTACGGTTGAACAATTAAAGAAATACGTTGAACAACAAGCAACTCCAAAATAAGGATTCGCTCCGCTCAATTTATATAGTTTGATCGCCATTCATCTCGCCACTAACCCTACGGGTGTAGTGGGAGTCCTCTGGCTCCATTTCTGATAGAAGTTTCTAATTTTAACACTACCCCTGTAACTATAGAAATTAGTCTGAGTTTCGATGCTGATTTTATTGATTTATTTGAGATGCGCGGTTTTGATCGCACCTCACGAGGAAAACTTTTAAGGCAAGTGCCTAAAAATCAAGATGTAGAAATTAATAACGAAGAATCCCTAACTCAAACAAATTTAAAAAATCACAAATTTGTTGAGCAAGAAATTATTATGGCATATCAGGGGTTAGATAATTCTCTGATGGAATCTCGGATAAAATTTATTCATCATCAGCCGGATCATCTCAAAGGTTATACAGCAATTTGGCAGCTACAACTCGATTCCCACGAAACTAAAAAATTGGGATATCGTTTGCAAATGTTTACTAATGGTCAACCTACTTCTAGAGTAAATGCTCCTGTTACTTTAGTACAAGCTAAAGCCGCAGAGTTATTAGAAGAAGAAAATTGGCATCATCAAGTTACTAAAATTCGGTCTGATAAGAATACATTTAATCAAGTAATTGAACGTGCGGAACAAGATGTTTATTTATTAAGACAAACTTTTGGAAAAGGTAGGGCGCTGTCAGCAGGCGTACCTTGGTTTTCTACTTTATTTGGGCGTGATTCAATCATAGCTGCTTCCCAAACTTTGATTCTCGATTCTTCTATTGCCCGTGAAACATTGTCAATTTTAGCTCATTATCAAGGTAAAACAGATAACGAGTGGCGTGATGAACAACCAGGCAAAATTTTACACGAGTTACGTTTAGGTGAAATGGCGCGTTGTGAAGAAGTGCCACATACACCATATTATGGAACAGTAGACGCTACACCTCTATGGTTAATGCTCTATGCAGAGTATTATGCTTGGACAGCAGATCAAGAAACTTTAGATCGTTTATGGTCGAATGCTTTAGCTGCGATGGATTGGATCGATCGCAACTCTAAAGAAACAGGTTATCTCAGTTATTACGTGAAATCTAGTCGCGGTTTAGTTAACCAAGGTTGGAAAGATTCAGGGGATTGTATAGTCAATCGTAAAGGTGAAATAGCCCAAGGCGCGATCGCACTTTCGGAAGTTCAAGCTTATGTCTATGCTGCTAAAATCCGCTTAAGCGAAATTGCGCGGATGAAAAAACGCCTTGATTTAGCAGATCAATGGCAAGAAGATGCTAGAAACTTAAAAGCAAGGTTTAATCAAGATTTTTGGGTATCCGATCAAGATTTCTGCGCTTTAGCATTAGATGGGGACGGTAATCAAGTAGATAGTATTTCTTCTAATCCAGGTCACTGTCTATTATTAGGTATTCTCGATCCTGAAAAAGCATATAGTGTAGCAGAAAGACTACGCGCACCTGATATGTTTAACGGTTGGGGCATTCGCACATTAAGTAGTTTGTCACCAGCATATAATCCGATGGGCTATCATGTTGGATCGGTTTGGCCCCATGAAAATGCTTTAATTGCAATGGGATTGCGATCGCTTGGATTAGTCGATCAAGCACTAGAAATATCTCAAGGTTTGCTTGAGATGACAAAGCGACAACCTTATCAGCGTCCACCAGAACTTTTTTGTGGTTATGAACGTCTTAATGATAGCGATCCAGTAAAGTATCCTGTTGCTTGTTCACCTCAAGCTTGGGCTACTGGTAGTATTTTTCAACTACTGCAAATGATGGTTAATTTAGTACCTGATGCTGCTGGAAACTGTTTGCGGATTATCGTTCCTAAACTTCCAGATTCAATTAACTCTCTATCATTGCACAATTTACGAGTCAGATCAACAGTTTTAGATCTTGAATTTGAGCGATCTGGAGATTCTACAGCTTGTCGGGTTGTTAAGAAACGTGGAAATTTACGAGTAGTGATTGAAGCATAATTGCAGGGAGGGGGGAGGAGGGAGGAGAGAGGGGTGGTAATATTTTTACAATTTCCTTTTTTGAGCAGAGGGAGCAAGAATGTAAGGAATTTTCTTGTCTCATTGTCAATTTCTTTCACTATTAACTCTACTTTGGTGGAATGATCAAAAACTTACACTTGTGAAATCTTCCCTCCTCTCCCCTCCTCCTCCCCCCTCTCCCTTTCGTTAAATTACTTAGTAATTAATACCTAGATAAATATACTTAGATTTTCATCAGCGACTACGATAAATCAGTATTTGTATCGGCTCTCATCTGTAAAATAAACGGATACGTTTGTAGTAGTAAATGTCACAGAAAATATATTTTTTTATGTCGGTAAAGTTGTTTATTTGTTTGTATTGTTTCCTATAATTGTTCTGGTTCCCCAAAAAACTTATGGAAAATATCTCTAGAGGTAGGGGAATTTCTCAAAAATCTCAGTAGTCGGGCGCTGTTTCAACCGCACTAAAGTCATCAAGACCGAGAAAGCAGATGAACTAATTTCAGCCTAGACAACTTGCATTCCTAGCGCAAGAGCGACTAAACCCCTACTGATCTGAACCTTTTCAAACCGCAAACCATCAAGCTACTTTGTGTAGAATAGGCTACTCATGGAATCTTTCGGCTGGACTGTCATCGAATCTCAATTTGACTCTTCTCATCTGCACCACCAAGAAACAGTTTTTACTCTCGGCAATGGCTATCTAGGCACACGCGGGTCGTTTGAAGAAGGTTATCCTGGGGACTGCTCAACTACTTTAATTCACGGTGTTTACGATGATGTCCCGGTTGTATTTACGGAATTAGTTAATTGTCCCAATTGGCTACCAATTGTAATTACCATTGGTGGTGAAACTTTTCGCTTAGATCAAGGGCAGACGCTACACTATCAACGTCAACTAGATTTGCGTTTAGGTGTGCTGAGTCGGGAGATTCGCTGGCGCAGTCCTGCTGGTCATACTATAGATATCTACTTTGAACGCTTTGCGAGTTTGGCAGATCAGCACGTACTGGCGCAAAGATGTCAAGTTACTTCTGTTGATTTTACAGGTGAAATTGAAATCCAAGCAAGTATTAATGGTGAAGTAGACAACCAAGGCGTTAAACACTGGGAATTTGTCGAGCAAAGTATTACAGATAATACTCTGTGGTTACATACTCGGACATTAAATTCAGCAATAGATTTAGCGATCGCAGCTAAACTACGAATAGTCGATTTCCCTGCTGAAATCCAAGAAGAAGGAACACAAAACTGTCCAGGGTTGGGAACAACTTTACAAGTTCAGCCTGGACAAACCATAACTTTAGAAAAGCTGGTGACAGTGTTTACCTCACGGGACAGAGTTGATCCCGTAGGCGAAGCACTTGGCTTACTGAATTGTTTACCTAGTTATACAACTGTGTTTGCTGCTCACATAGCTGCCTGGGCGAAGGTGTGGCAAGACTCAGATATAGTGATTGAAGGAGATATCAAGGCTCAATTAGCTGTTCGTTACAACATATTCCAGCTACTTGCAGTTGCTCCCCGTCACGATGATAGTGTAAGTATTCCGGCGAAAACTCTTTCCGGTTATGCTTATCGCGGTCATATCTTCTGGGATACAGAAATTTTTATTGTTCCCTTCCTGACTTTGACCCAACCTGCTTTAGCGCGTAACTTGTTGACATACCGCTATAAAACATTAGCAGGAGCAAGACGTAAAGCTAAAGATGCGGGTTATGAAGGTGCGTTGTTTGCGTGGGAAAGTGCTAAGACTGGCGATGAAGTAACTCCCCGTTGGGTTCCAGGTCCAGATGGTAAGATGATTCGCATCTGGTGTAGTGATATTGAACTGCACATTAATAATGATGTAGCTTATGCAGTTTGGCACTATTGGCAGAATACCGGAGATGATGCTTGGATGCGCGAGTATGGCGCTGAAATAATTCTAGATACTGCGAATTATTGGGCTAGTCGTGCTGAGTGGAATAAAGAACGTGGCGCTTATGAGATTTCTGATGTCATTGGGCCTGATGAGTTCCATGAAAAGATTAATAACAATGCCTTTACAAATGGCATGGTGCAATGGCATTTGCAGACAGCTTTGGGTGTTTGGGATTGGTTAACACGGGAATCAGGCGATCGCGCTACCATCTTAAAACAACAACTCAAGTTAAATAAAAAACGCTTCCAGCAGTGGGCAGATATTAGTCAGCACTTGGTATTTAATCAAAATCCTGATACTGGTTTGATTGAGCAGTTTGATGGCTTTTTTGATTTGAAAGATGTGCCTCTAACTGAGTATGAGCCACGCACCAAGTCAATGCAAGTAATTTTGGGGATTGAAGGCGCTAATCAACAGCAAGTACTGAAACAACCAGATGTGTTGATGTTGTTGTACTTATTGCGCGATCGCACCAATCGCCAAACTTTACAAACTAACTGGGATTACTATAATCCCCGCACCGATCATACTTATGGATCTTCATTAGGGCCAGCAATTCACGCTATTCTTGGTTGTGAACTGGGGCAACCAGAAGAAGCCTATAAACACTTCATGCGTTCAGCATTAGTAGATCTAGAAGATGTCCGTGGTAATGCTAACGAAGGTATCCATGCTGCATCTGCTGGTGGAGTTTGGCAGGCATTAGTATTTGGGTTTGCTGGCGTTAAACTAACACCAGAAGGGCCAATTTCTAGCCCGCATCTACCGCCTGGTTGGACTCGCCTCAAGTTCCGTCTACAATGGCGCAACCAATGGTATGAGTTTGATATTCAGGAATCTGCAACAAGCGATCGGCAGTCAGCTATGATTTCATCCTCAACTTCCACTTCTCAACTTCCTACCCCTAAAATTAAAGGTGTCATTTTCGATTTAGATGGTGTGATTACCGATACTGCGGATTTCCACTATCTAGGTTGGAAACGGATCACTGATCAAGAAGGTATCCCTTATAATTGGGAAACCAATGAAAAAATGCGGGGATTACCAAGACGCGATTCTTTACTGTATATCTTGGGCGACAGAAAAGTTAGTGAAGCGACTATTCAGGACATGATGGAGCGTAAGAACAATTATTATCTGGAATTAATTTCTGAAATGACTCCAGATAAGTTATTACCAGGGGTATTAAATTTATTAAATGAACTACGTGCTGCGGGAATTAAAGTAGCTTTAGGTTCATCGAGTAAAAATGCTCATTTGGTACTGCAACGTTTGGGGATTGCGGATAAATTTGATGCGATCGCAGATGGTTACAGCGTAGAAAATCCTAAACCCGCGCCTGATGTATTCCTACACGCTGCTGCACAACTTAATTTATCACCTGAAGAATGTGTAGTTATAGAAGATGCTACCGCAGGTGTAGAAGCAGCATTGGCTGCTGGGATGTACGCTGTCGGATTAGGACCTGTTGAGCGTGTAGGGGATGCTCATGTAGTTCTATCACATCTAGAAGGCATTCACTGGTCTGATTTGTTAACTCAAATAGCTGTCAGCAGTCAGGATTCAGAGGTTCACAGTTTAAAAGTTTAAATTGTAGGTTTTGATTAAAATTTAGCGTGGCTTCTTTCAGTGTTTTGCTGTTCAGGAAGCCACGCTATTAATTTTTGCAATAACTTTTGTACCCCTGTAACTATAGAAATTAGTCTGAGTTTCGATGCTGATTTTATTGATTTATTTGAGATGCGCGGTTTTGATCGCACCTCACGAGGAAAACTTTTAAGGCAAGTGCCTAAAAATCAAGATGTAGAAATTAATAACGAAGAATCCCTAACTCAAACAAATTTAAAAAATCACAAATTTGTTGAGCAAGAAATTATTATGGCATATCAGGGGTTAGATAATTCTCTGATGGAATCTCGGATAAAATTTATTCATCATCAGCCGGATCATCTCAAAGGTTATACAGCAATTTGGCAGCTACAACTCGATTCCCACGAAACTAAAAAATTGGGATATCGTTTGCAAATGTTTACTAATGGTCAACCTACTTCTAGAGTAAATGCTCCTGTTACTTTAGTACAAGCTAAAGCCGCAGAGTTATTAGAAGAAGAAAATTGGCATCATCAAGTTACTAAAATTCGGTCTGATAAGAATACATTTAATCAAGTAATTGAACGTGCGGAACAAGATGTTTATTTATTAAGACAAACTTTTGGAAAAGGTAGGGCGCTGTCAGCAGGCGTACCTTGGTTTTCTACTTTATTTGGGCGTGATTCAATCATAGCTGCTTCCCAAACTTTGATTCTCGATTCTTCTATTGCCCGTGAAACATTGTCAATTTTAGCTCATTATCAAGGTAAAACAGATAACGAGTGGCGTGATGAACAACCAGGCAAAATTTTACACGAGTTACGTTTAGGTGAAATGGCGCGTTGTGAAGAAGTGCCACATACACCATATTATGGAACAGTAGACGCTACACCTCTATGGTTAATGCTCTATGCAGAGTATTATGCTTGGACAGCAGATCAAGAAACTTTAGATCGTTTATGGTCGAATGCTTTAGCTGCGATGGATTGGATCGATCGCAACTCTCAAGAAACAGGTTATCTCAGTTATTACGTGAAATCTAGTCGCGGTTTAGTTAACCAAGGTTGGAAAGATTCAGGGGATTGTATAGTTAATCGTAAAGGTGAATTAGCACAGGGCGCGATCGCACTTTCGGAAGTTCAAGCTTATGTCTATGCTGCTAAAATCCGCTTAAGCGAAATTGCGCGGATGAAAAAACGCCTTGATTTAGCAGATCAATGGCAAGAAGATGCTAGAAACTTAAAAGCAAGGTTTAATCAAGATTTTTGGGTATCCGATCAAGATTTCTGCGCTTTAGCATTAGATGGGGACGGTAATCAAGTAGATAGTATTTCTTCTAATCCAGGTCACTGTCTATTATTAGGTATTCTCGATCCTGAAAAAGCATATAGTGTAGCAGAAAGACTACGCGCACCTGATATGTTTAACGGTTGGGGCATTCGCACATTAAGTAGTTTGTCACCAGCATATAATCCGATGGGCTATCATGTTGGATCGGTTTGGCCCCATGAAAATGCTTTAATTGCAATGGGATTGCGATCGCTTGGATTAGTCGATCAAGCACTAGAAATATCTCAAGGTTTGCTTGAGATGACAAAGCGACAACCTTATCAGCGTCCACCAGAACTTTTTTGTGGTTATGAACGTCTTAATGATAGCGATCCAGTAAAGTATCCTGTTGCTTGTTCACCTCAAGCTTGGGCTACTGGTAGTATTTTTCAACTACTGCAAATGATGGTTAATTTAGTACCTGATGCTGCTGGAAACTGTTTGCGGATTATCGTTCCTAAACTTCCAGATTCAATTAACTCTCTATCATTGCACAATTTACGAGTCAGATCAACAGTTTTAGATCTTGAATTTGAGCGGTCTGGAGATTCTACAGCTTGTCGGGTTGTTAAGAAACGTGGAAATTTACGAGTAGTGATTGAAGCATAATTGCAGGGAGGGGGGAGGAGGGAGGAGAGAGGGGTGGTAATATTTTTACAATTTCCTTTTTTGAGCAGAGGGAGTAAGAATGTAAGAATTTTCTTGTCTCATTGTCAATTTCTTTCACTATTAACTCTACTTTGGTGGAATTATCAAAAACTTACACTTGTGAAATCTTCCCTCCTCTCCCCTCCCTCCTCCCCCCTCTCCCTTTCGTTAAATTACCTAGTAATTAATACCTAGATAAATATACTTAGATTTTCATCAGCGACTACGATAAATCAGTATTTGTATCGGCTCTCATCTGTAAAATAAACGGATACGTTTGTAGTAGTAAATGTCACAGAAAATATATTTTTTTATGTCGGTAAAGTTGTTTATTTGTTTGTATTGTTTCCTATAATTGTTCTGGTTCCCCAAAAAACTTATGGAAAATATCTCTAGAGGTAGGGGAATTTCTCAAAAATCTCAGTAGTCGGGCGCTGTTTCAACCGCACTAAAGTCATCAAGACCGAGAAAGCAGATGAACTAATTTCAGCCTAGACAACTTGCATTCCTAGCGCAAGAGCGACTAAACCCCTACTGATCTGAACCTTTTCAAACCGCAAACCATCAAGCTACTTTGTGTAGAATAGGCTACTCATGGAATCTTTCGGCTGGACTGTCATCGAATCTCAATTTGACTCTTCTCATCTGCACCACCAAGAAACAGTTTTTACTCTCGGCAATGGCTATCTAGGCACACGCGGGTCGTTTGAAGAAGGTTATCCTGGGGACTGCTCAACTACTTTAATTCACGGTGTTTACGATGATGTCCCGGTTGTATTTACGGAATTAGTTAATTGTCCCAATTGGCTACCAATTGTAATTACCATTGGTGGTGAAACTTTTCGCTTAGATCAAGGGCAGACGCTACACTATCAACGTCAACTAGATTTGCGTTTAGGTGTGCTGAGTCGGGAGATTCGCTGGCGCAGTCCTGCTGGTCATACTATAGATATCTACTTTGAACGCTTTGCGAGTTTGGCAGATCAGCACGTACTGGCGCAAAGATGTCAAGTTACTTCTGTTGATTTTACAGGTGAAATTGAAATCCAAGCAAGTATTAATGGTGAAGTAGACAACCAAGGCGTTAAACACTGGGAATTTGTCGAGCAAAGTATTACAGATAATACTCTGTGGTTACATACTCGGACATTAAATTCAGCAATAGATTTAGCGATCGCAGCTAAACTACGAATAGTCGATTTCCCTGCTGAAATCCAAGAAGAAGGAACACAAAACTGTCCAGGGTTGGGAACAACTTTACAAGTTCAGCCTGGACAAACCATAACTTTAGAAAAGCTGGTGACAGTGTTTACCTCACGGGACAGAGTTGATCCTGTAGGCGAAGCACTTGGCTTACTGAATTGTTTACCTAGTTATACAACTGTGTTTGCTGCTCACGTAGCTGCCTGGGCGAAGGTGTGGCAAGACTCAGATATAGTGATTGAAGGAGATATCAAGGCTCAATTAGCTGTTCGTTACAACATATTCCAGCTACTTGCAGTTGCTCCCCGTCACGATGATAGTGTAAGTATTCCGGCGAAAACTCTTTCCGGTTATGCTTATCGCGGTCATATCTTCTGGGATACAGAAATTTTTATTGTTCCCTTCTTAACTTTGACTCAACCTGCTTTAGCGCGTAACTTGTTGACATACCGTTATAAAACGTTAGCAGGAGCAAGACGTAAAGCTCAAGAAGCGGGTTATGAAGGTGCGTTGTTTGCGTGGGAAAGTGCTAAGACTGGAGATGAAGTAACTCCTCGTTGGGTTCCAGGTCCAGATGGTAAGATGATTCGCATCTGGTGTAGTGATATTGAACTGCACATTAATAATGATATAGCTTATGCAGTTTGGCACTACTGGCAGAATACTGGAGATGATGGGTGGATGCGCGAGTACGGCGCGGAAATAATTCTGGATACTGCGAATTATTGGGCTAGTCGTGCTGAGTGGAACAAAGAACGGGGCGCTTATGAGATTTCTGATGTCATTGGGCCTGATGAGTTCCATGAAAAGATTAATAACAATGCCTTTACAAATGGCATGGTGCAATGGCATTTGCAAACAGCGTTAGGTGTTTGGGATTGGTTGACACGGGAATCGGGCGATCGCGCAAGCATCTTAAAACAACAACTCAAGTTAAATAAAAAACGCTTCAAGCAGTGGGCAGAGATTAGCCAGAAGTTGGTATTTAATCAAAATGCTGATACTGGTTTAATTGAGCAGTTTGATGGCTTTTTTGATTTGAAAGATGTGCCTCTAACTGAGTATGAGCCACGCACCAAGTCAATGCAAGTAATTTTGGGGATTGAAGGCGCTAATCAACAGCAAGTACTGAAACAGCCAGATGTGTTGATGTTGTTGTACTTATTGCGCGATCGCACCAATCGCCAAACTTTACAAACTAACTGGGATTACTATAATCCCCGCACCGATCATACTTATGGATCTTCATTAGGGCCAGCAATTCACGCTATTCTTGGTTGTGAACTGGGGCAACCAGAAGAAGCCTATAAACACTTCATGCGTTCAGCATTAGTAGATCTAGAAGATGTCCGTGGTAATGCTAACGAAGGTATCCATGCTGCATCTGCTGGTGGAGTTTGGCAGGCATTAGTATTTGGGTTTGCTGGCGTTAAACTAACACCAGAAGGGCCAATTTCTAGCCCGCATCTACCGCCTGGTTGGACTCGCCT
This sequence comes from uncultured cyanobacterium, assembly GCA_963711165.1. Lineage (GTDB taxonomy): Bacteria > Cyanobacteriota > Cyanobacteriia > Cyanobacteriales > PCC-9333 > Crinalium. The sequence goes on from CAVQDG010000030.1 coordinate 10,527, forward strand.
CAAGTTCCGTCTACAATGGCGCAACCAATGGTATGAGTTTGATATTCAGGAATCTGCAACAAGCGATCGGCAGTCAGCTATGATTTCATCCTCAACTTCCACTTCTCAACTTCCTACCCCTAAAATTAAAGGTGTCATTTTCGATTTAGATGGTGTGATTACCGATACTGCGGACTTCCACTATCTAGGTTGGAAACGGATCACTGATCAAGAAGGTATCCCTTATAATTGGGAAACCAATGAAAAAATGCGGGGATTACCAAGACGCGATTCTTTACTGTATATCTTGGGCGACAGAAAAGTTAGTGAAGCGACTATTCAGGACATGATGGAGCGTAAGAACAATTATTATCTGGAATTAATTTCTGAAATGACTCCAGATAAGTTATTACCAGGGGTATTAAATTTATTAAATGAACTACGTGCTGCGGGAATTAAAGTAGCTTTAGGTTCATCGAGTAAAAATGCTCATTTGGTACTGCAACGTTTGGGGATTGCGGATAAATTTGATGCGATCGCAGATGGTTACAGCGTAGAAAATCCTAAACCCGCGCCTGATGTATTTCTACACGCTGCTGCACAACTTAATTTATCACCTGAAGAATGTGTAGTTATAGAAGATGCTACCGCAGGTGTAGAAGCAGCATTGGCTGCTGGGATGTACGCTGTCGGATTAGGACCTGTTGAGCGTGTAGGGGATGCTCATGTAGTTCTATCACATCTAGAAGGCATTCACTGGTCTGAGTTGTTAACCGAAATAGCCGTTAGCACTCAGTCTTCAGATGTTCACAGTTTGAAAGTTTAAATTGTAGGTTTTGATTAAAATTTAGCGTGGCTTCTTTCAGTGTTTTGCTGTTCAGGAAGCCACGCTATTAATTTTTGCAATAACTTTTGCAATTTTAGGACTTTAACTGTTTCCTTCTACTGCTATTCGGGCAACCAGTCGGGGTTAAGAGTGTCATCAAGAGTAAACGGCGACAAGGCAGGGAAAGTGTTAATAGACAGCCCAGTTTCATTAGCAGCACTACGCCGTGCCTTAACGTAGCTGACAAAATTTAGTTCTTTTATAAAAAATGTTGAATTGTTTCCCAAGTTAATCCTTGTTGTATATATACAGGAGATTCAGGATTGTATGGGCTTCTTACTATATCTATACATAAAATCTTGGCATCATCTGGCAACACTGGCACATCTGGATCAAAAGCTGTCGATCGCATTAAAGAACTAGAATAGCCTTTAAAAATTGCAATTTGGTCTTCTTCACCAGCAATTTCAGCCGTCACAATTAAAACGAATTGCGGATGCTTGAGGGTATATTGTTCTAAACGTCGCCCAACAGAATTGCTCATAATTTAGATAATTTATGACATTGTTAGATGTTTAAATAAAAAAGTTTATCTAAGTTAAAGGTTTTAGGGGTTGTAAAAATTAATCCCTAAAACCTTTCAACCATCAAATTACGCCTGGTTTTGCTACTGTTGCAGTGCAGAACGTCCTTGTTTTCCTAAACGAACCAGCACAAAATAACTCAGGGAAAATACATAAATTATTAATGCAAACATTCCCAACCCACCTAAAAAATCTGGTCTAGAATTTGCATGGAAAAAAGCTTTATATAGCCAAGGTGCTTCTAACCATACTTGACAGTAAGTAGTTTTTATCAACCCTTGGGAAAAAGCACAAGGTAAAAAAGGAATAATTGCGAGAGTTCCCAAAATGCAGTAAATAGTAATCGCCCAACGCCAAGCTTGCACTGCTAACTTGAGAGGACGTGGCTGCATATCATCTATTTCTTCATTAATATCTACCCAAAACCATAAAGATATAGGTATAAGGATACGCGCTAATAAAGAAGACAAAAATGCAATGGGCCAAGAAGCAATCATTAGGTAAAGAGTAATCAAAAGCAAACTGGAAACGCGCCAGTAAATCATTAATAACCTCTGAATACCTGCTGATTTTTGGACAAAAGCCCAAATTAGCAATATCAAGGGGATAATAACGGTAAATAAAATTGCCAACCGATAGTCAGTCCAGGCTAGCGCTCTCAACCACGATTCATTTTGCATTGCTTGTATCTTTATTTTCCTTTAGTAGAAACCCTGCACACAAGGTTATTCTGGCTTTTTTCATCAAATTATTTTACCTTTGAGCGCTACTGCTGCAACTTAGGCAAGCAAATCCCCAAAACATCAAAGCAAGCAACAAAAAACAGCTAATACAGCGTTTTTGTTGCTTGCTTGGGTCAATTTATTGATCCAGAATTGACGTTGAGGAGATTAACCTTAATCCTCATAAAGCCGACACTCGGCTGCGTCAGGATTATCGTCGCAAAACTGTTCTAGGGAGTTTTTTGGCTTAGTGGTGCGCTGATGTGATGCTTCTGCTTGTAATTCTTCAACTACATCCCAAGCGGCAGCACACGCGCCAGAGTTGGCTCCATTGATATCACAGGCTTGACGTGCTTGCTCGCGCTCTTGTTCGATTTTTTGTTGAATGTCAGTGTTGCTCATGTTTTTTCCTAGTTGCTAGGTTTAATACAGGAAATTTATTTTTTTCCGCGTTTGACAACAATCCTATCTGGTGTTGTGTTCAGTCACCCAGTTCTTTTGAACAGCCTTACTTATATTTGTAATAGCTGAACTGCCAGCACCCAGATAAGATTCCTTTGTTTGTTTTAAGATTTGCGTGTGAGTGTGGTTTAAGGTTAGCTAGTTTAAACGAACTTGCACCTTTAATTAAAATATTAACTTATGTGAAGGTTGAACCGCTACTCAACTAGCTGTTGCTATTTAAGATCTTCTGCTCGTTGCTGGTGCTATCGTTAACAAGGAGGATAAACAGACTTGCGGCTTCGGGGCAAGTAAGCAGTGAGATTAAAGCCTATGGCTAACCAGATTAAGTGGTCAAACGCCTTATCAAATCGCGCTTCTTTGGAAGCGGCAGTCGCGGAAGTAGTAGACCGCGCACAGAGTGCTTTAGGGATAGGTGCGGATTTGGGGCTGGTGTTTATTTCGTCGGCGTATGCGAGCGAATATCCGCGATTAATGCCTTTATTGCAAGAAAAACTCCAATTACCAGCTTTAATTGGCTGTGGTGGTGGTGGGATTATTGGGATGAATTATCAAGGGGAAGCCCAGGAAGTTGAGGGAGAGACAGCTTTAAGTTTGACGCTGATGCACTTGCCTGGAGTGGAAGTTAGTACTTTTCATATTTCTGCTGACTCATTGCCGGATATGGATAGTCCGCCGGATGCTTGGGTGGAATTAATTGATGTCCCGCTACAAGAAGCACCTCAGTTCATTTTGTTGTCTGACTCGTTTACTTCCAAAATCAATGATTTACTGGAAGGATTAGATTTTGCTTATCCTGGGTGTGTGAAGGTAGGTGGATTGGCAAGTAGCGGCGCTGCTGGTATGGGAAGTGGGTTGTTTTGTAACTATAAGCTGTATCGAGAGGGTACGGTTGGGGTTGCTTTAACAGGCAATATTGCTATTGAAACAATTGTGGCTCAAGGTTGCCGTCCTATTGGTCGGACTTATCAAGTTACTTCGTGCGATCGCAATATTATCTTAGAAGTAGTTGAGGATGATAGTGGCGATATTGCTGTAGGTAATAAGCAGTCTCAAACTTCTTTGGAAGCGTTGCGGGATGTCATTGAAAACTTGAGCGAGGCAGATAGAGAACTAGCACAGCATTCGTTATTTATCGGCGTAGCACAGAATGCGTTTAAGCAGCAGTTGGGGCATGGAGACTTTCTAGTTCGGAATTTACTAGGGGTAGATCCTAGAGTAGGGGCGGTTGCTATTGGCGATCGCGTTCGTACTGGTCAACGTATACAATTTCACTTACGCGATGCTCAAACTTCAGCAGAAGATTTAGAACTATTACTTCAGCGTTATCAAGATGAATTAGTTGATAATTCCAGCACTGCTGGCGCTTTGATGTTCTCCTGTATGGGGAGAGGAGAAGGGCTTTATGGGCAGCCTAATTTTGATTCGCGGTTGTTCCGTCGTTACTTAAAAGATATTCCTATAGGTGGCTTTTTCTGTAACGGTGAGATTGGCCCTGTTGGTAGCAGTACTTTTTTACACGGCTATACTTCAGTATTTGGAATTTGTCGTCAAATTTCAAGTTGAATAGATTTTAGGTTGTGAGGTTTTTAGTTTTTTTTCAACGCAAAGGTAAACGAAAAGGGCGCAAAGGTAAACGCAAAGGTGAAATTGAGTTTTGTAATTATAAAAAATCTTTTAAGATAGTATTTAAGCCTTTAATCATGAATTTATTAAAGATTTCCTCCTATGCAAACTTTACTTAATTATACTGACTTGCTTTCTGACTTAGTTGCGCGTTATCGTAACCGTGTTGATTATTTAGCAATTAGGTTAGAAGAAGCTGAAGGAACTGACATTTTATTAAGAGGGGAGAAGGTAGAAAGCCTGAGTGAAGGTATTTCTATTGGTGGGCAAGTTCGAGCTTGTTATCAGGGAGGTTGGGGGTTTGCTAGTTTTAATCAATTAGATACTTTAGCAGAAAGAATTGAGGAAGCGATCGCAGCTTCTCTGTTAGTTGGTGATGAAGAAACGCTGTTAGCACCAGTTGAAGCGGTGCAAGCTGTCTGTGCTTTACCTCTGACGGGCAGCGATCCTCGGGAAATTTCTTTGACTCAGAAAAAAGAATTGTGCGATCGCTACAATCAAATTCTCCGCACTACTGACCCCAAAATTACTACAACTTCTGTACGTTATAGTGACAGCGCTCAAAAAATCATCATTGCCACCTCTGATGGCACACTCATTCAGCAAAGTTGGGTAGATATGGAAATGCGCTTTGCTGCAACTGCCCGTAACGGAGAAACAGTCCAAACAGGTAGAGAAACTAGCGGTTCGCGCAAAGCTTATGAAGACCTAACTAACCTTGATGAGCAAGTACGCAGCGCTGCCCTACGTGCTGTAGATGCTTTGTCTCTGCCTCCTGTTAAAGGCAACACCTATACAGTAGTGATTGACCCCATTTTGGCAGGTTTGTTTGTCCATGAAGCTTTTGGACACCTTTCCGAAGCAGATATGGCATACGAAAATCCTGATATCCTAGAAGTGATGAGTATGGGGCGGCGATTTGGTTCCAAGGAACTGCAAATCTTTGATGGTGCTGCACCAGAGGGGCATCGTGGTAGTTATTTATACGACGATGAAGGAACACCTGCCACTACCACCCAACTGATTAAAGATGGGGTATTAGTAGGACGCTTGCACTCTCGCGAAACTGCTGGAAAACTTGGTGAGACAGCTACCGGAAATGCTCGCTGTCTTAACTACCATTATCCTCCCATCGTGCGAATGACTAATACTTGGATCGAGCGAGGTAATACTCCCGTCGCAGATTTATTTACAGGGATTAAAAATGGTGTTTATGCCCGTAATTGGTTAGGAGGGATGACCAACGGGGAAATGTTTACTTTTACTGCGGGTGAAGCTTGGATGATCCGCAATGGTAAACTTGCCGAACAAGTGAGGGATGTCACCCTTTCTGGTAATGTCTTCAAAACATTAGCAGATATCGAAGCGATTGGGGATGATTTTTATTGGGATGAATCTGGCGGCTGTGGTAAAGGTGGTCAGAGTGGTTTACCTGTAGGATGTGGTAGCCCCAGTTTGCGGATTAAAAATGTAGTAGTGGGTGGGGAAGCAGCGATTTAGGGCATCATAAGCGCGAAAGTTGCAGAACCCCTAAATCAAAGTTCTGCAACTTTCGCGCTATATCTGCGGTTAAATACTCTGTAGAGACGCGAAATTTCGCGTCTCTACTCTAAATATATAACTATATAGCGAGCAAGATGCTCGCACTCCTGTACTTCATAAAGCCTGAAAACTGCTATACCAATGCCACCGGATTTGAGATCATTCAATATAGATTGAGGATAACAACTTCACAGGAAAAAGTTTATGAGCAAGCAACTTTCCCTGGAACAGCTAATTAATTGTGGTTGCGATCAAAATTTAGCTGCTACTATGCTACCGCAGCTTAATCAATGCCTATCCTCTCTACCTGCTGCTGAATGCTGGCAAATTATTATTCAAAAATTTCTTAAACCTAATTACCCTTTTGCACTACATAAACTTTTGTACGAAACCACTTTTTCTGATTGGGATACAACTCAGGGAATAGCGCCAGCTTGGTTTCCTAGTGATGAGCAGATTCAATCTAGCAATATAGCTGCTTTAATGCAACAGTTACAAATTAGTTCCTATCAGGAATTGTATTATTGGTCAGTACAAAATCGTGACCAGTTCTGGGAATTAATGGTTAAACAAATAAATATCTGTTTTAGAAAAAAATATACAGAAATTGTTGATATTTCAGCAGGGGTAGAGTCAGCACAATGGCTTGTTGGTGCTAGTTTTAATATTGTTGAAAGTTGTTTTCAAGCCCCGAAAGATAAGATAGCGATCGCATTTCAACCACAAGGCGGTTCGCTATCGACTTGGACTTATGGCGAACTTGATGCGTTAAGTAATCGAGTTGCAAATGGATTGATAGAGGCAGGTTTTAAAATAGGCTCGCGCATTGCTATTGCTATGCCGATGACGGCTGAATCTGTCGCTATTTATCTAGGTATTATCAAAGCAGGTTGCACAGTTGTTTCTATTGCTGATAGTTTTGCTGCTAATGAAATTGCCACACGCATACGCATATCTAATGCTAAGGCATTTTTTACTCAAGACTATATATTAAGGGCTGGTAAAAACTTACCTCTTTATACAAAAGTTGTCGCAGCTAATGCCCCCAAAGCGATTGTAATATCTATTGATAATTATCCTGGGTTACAATTGCGCCAGGGAGATTTAAGTTGGGATAACTTTCTTAGTTCCAATGAATACTTCGATCCGATTCCCTGCAATCCATCAGATTATACTAATATTTTATTCTCTTCTGGCACAACTGGAGACCCCAAAGCAATTCCTTGGACACAAACGACTCCGATTAAATGTGCAGTTGATGGATATTTACATCAAGATATTCACGCTGGAGATGTTGTGGCATGGCCAACTAATTTAGGATGGATGATGGGCGCTTGGTTAATATTTGCTAGTTTAATCAATCAAGCTACAATTGCTCTCTATTATGGGATACCTACGGAAAGAGAATTTGGTCAGTTTGTGCAAGATGCGCGTGTCAATATATTAGGTTTAGTTCCTAGTTTGGTTAATATCTGGAAAAATACCAACTGTATGCAAGGATTAGATTGGAGTGCTATTAAAGCTTTCAGTTCTACAGGTGAATGTTCTAATCCAGAGGATATGCTTTTTCTAATGTCCTTAGCGGGATATAAACCAATTATTGAATATTGCGGTGGTACAGAAATTGGTGGAGCATATATTAGTGGTACTGTCGTACAACCATGTGTTCCTGCAACTTTTACCACACCTGCGCTAGGGTTGGATTTAGTTATTTTAGATGAAGATGGTCAATTGGCTGAACAAGGGGAAGCTTTTATTATTCCTCCTAGCATTGGATTATCTAGCGAGTTATTAAATAAAGATCACCATCAAGTTTATTTCGCTGATACTCCTACTCTCCCCCCTACCTTATCTTGTCTGCGTCGTCATGGCGATCAAATAGAAAGATTACCTAACGGTTATTATCGCGCTCAAGGTCGAGTTGATGATACGATGAATTTAGGAGGAATTAAGGTTAGTTCAACTGAAATTGAGCGAGTTTTGAATATAGTAGAGGGAATTAGAGAAACTGCCGCGATCGCAATTTCTCCTCTAGAGGGAGGGCCAAGTCAGTTGATAATATATGCAGTAGTATCTGCAATGCTGACTCAGCAACCAGAGGAATTAAAGGGTAAATTGCAACAAGCGATCGCTCAAAATCTCAATCCTCTATTTAAAATACGCGGTCTTGTTATTACTGAAAGTTTACCGCGTACTGCTTCCAACAAAGTTATGCGGCGCGTATTACGTGAGCAATATATTAGTCAGCTAAGACGCAAATAACTTCTTTATTTCGTTAAACCATGTTCCAGTGCATAACGCACTAACTCAGTACGGCTATTAGTTCCCGTCTTACTAAATAAACGACTAACGTACTTCTCCACATTGCGAACACTGGTTTCCAAACGTCGAGCAATTTCTTTATTCATCAATCCTTGCGCTACCAAATCTAAGACACTTTGTTCTCTAGGTGTCAAATCAATACGGATAGGTGAAGGTGTTTGAGTGATACCGCTACCATGTTGTAGCATACCCCTAATTTCGGCTATTTGCCTTGCAATGTCCTCTAAATCTGTAGTAGTACCTGCTGCTTGAGTCGTAGCTGCACGACGTTCTAGCAAATTTTCTACAATTGCCACCAACTCATCTGGATCAAACGGTTTAGGGAGATAAGCATCACAACCAGCTTGATAGCCTTGGATACGGTCAGACTTCATCCCCCTAGCAGTTAAAAATACCACTGGCAAAGCCTTAAAACGAGCGTCTTCCCGCAATTCTTGAAGAAACTGATAGCCATTTACTTGTGGCATCATCACGTCACTAATGACTAAATCAGGGGAATTTTTCTGCAAAATATCCCATGCTTCACGGGCGTTACTGGCTACCTGCACCTTAAAACCACTATCTTCTAAATAAGCTTGTACAGCTTCGCGTAATCCAGGTTCATCATCTACCAGTAACAGTTGTGCTGCCATATGAGTTTCTTGATACTACTAAACTTCACTTTAGCAATTAGCGATTAGCGATTAGCAATTAGTTGTCAGCAGATAAAATTTTGGTTGACATCTGCGTTTATCTGCGTTTATCTGCGGTTAATTAAACAAAATTATGACTTACGCAGAAATCCCCCTAAATCCCCCCATAAATTGGGGGACTTTGAAGTTCCCCCCTTTTTAAGGGGGGCTAGGGGGGATTGAGATTTCAAGCTTGCGGTGGGTAAGTCCTAAAAATAATAATTCAGGAGTAGAAATAATTGAAAATAATTCCTCCTGAATTATTAACTATTTACGCTAACGAATCACAAAACACAACAAAGCCAAACCAGCGTTAATCAAATAAAAAACCCCAACAACCTGAGTTTCTGACCAACCCGTAAGTTCTAAATGATGGTGTAAAGGAGCCATTTTGAACAAACGCTTACCAACCCCATCAGACCCTTTTGTAGCTTTGTAATAGCTAACTTGAGCAATTACTGACAAAGATTCAACAAAGAAAATCCCACTGAGGATAAACAAAGCCCAAAGGCTGTTAGTTAGCAAACCAACCGCGCCTAGTGCGCCACCCAAAGCCAAAGAACCAGTATCACCCATAAAAACACGCGCGGGGTTACGGTTATGCACCAAAAAGCCCAGGTAACTGCCACTCAGACAAGCACAGAACAGCATCAGATTGGGTGAAGTCGGTGCTATCATTGCGCCAAGACCTAAAAGTGCGATCGCGCCCGTCCCTGCTGCTAGTCCATCTACCCCATCTGTGAGGTTGGTCGCATTATTTTCTGCTGCCAGCACAAATACAGCCAAAAGCCAAAATAGCCATCCTAAAGGTAAGACTAAATTAAATGGCAAATCAATAGTAGTAATCTTCGAGCCTTGACTCCAGGTTAACCACAGACAGAAAAGGATTGCAATACCAATTTGCAATGCTAACTTCATCTGGGGCGAAATGCCTTTGTTAGATTTTTTGAGTAGGATTTGCCAATCATCTACCCAACCAATAAAACCGTATGCCAAAGTCATCAAGCTGACAGCAACAACATCTGGGTTAAATTGTGACCACAGCAAAGCTGCTACTACCCCTACTGGCACAATAAACACCCCACCCATTGTGGGAGTGCCTGCTTTTTGCAAATGTGCTTGGGGGCCATCTTCCCGAATGAATTGCCCCATTTTTAGCTTTTGCAATAATGGGACAACCCAGTAACCCAAAATAGCAGTAGCTATAGCACAAGTCCAAAGTGGCAAGGTTAGTGATACGGCTTGCCAAGACACTCGACCTGAATGACGATCAAGCATCCAAGCTGCAAGGCTTAATCCTATGCCTAATGTTACCAGCAGATTGAAGCCTGATGGGTTGAACGAGCGTCCAGAAAATAATTTTGCGTCCACTGCTTTGTTTCCCTTTTGACTCCTCACATCTAGTCCGAATTGCAAGCTATCTTTTTTTTAGATCTATTGATACAGACTTGGGAGATTGTGTCTATATACTCACTCTTCGGGCTATTTTGTACAAACTACTACAATTCGCCGAGATCATTATCATCATCCTCTAGGTCATCGAATGAATTATCATCGACACCCATCAAATCAGAGATTCCCTCTTCTTCCTCTACATAGCCTTGTTCGCCTTCTTGACGTGCTATTAGACGACCATTGGCTTCTAGCCAATCGAGAATTGGAAGTTCTTGGGGTTTAGGAATGACCGCAGCAGGTGCAAAACGAGATTCTTGACGTAAGGAAGGGTTATACATAATCAGGGTGTTACTTAAAAATTAGACATCTAGAGTTTATCACTGCCACAATGGAATGGACTACTTAGATCTCTAAATTTGTCAAGGGCTAGATGAAAAAAATTATCAGGTCTGCCGAGAAGACCCCATGGGTAACGTAGAGACGCGCCATGGCGCGTCTCTAACAGGGGATGATCGGTAGGTAAAAAAGAGAGTTTCAATGCCTGTCTTTTTTACAATTGCTAACGTCCTACTGATAGCTAAATGTTTAGTATTAATTTAATTACACAGGTAAAAATTAATTATGAAGAAGGCAAAATTGTTAGAAGCGATCGCCGGAAAAAATCGTGGTTTACTAGCAACTCAGGTAGATAAACAAGCGATTCTCGTCGCCCTTACCCAATTAGAAGAGCGTAACCCTAATCCTAAACCCTTTGAGGCACTTGATTTATTAGAAGGAAATTGGCGACTACTATACACTAGCAGCGATGAGCTATTAAGAATAGACAACTTTCCCTTGTTGAAACTAGGTCAAATCTACCAATGTATTAGAGCCAAAGACTCAAGAGTTTACAACATAGCTGAAGTTTATGGTTTACCTTACCTAGAAGGCTTAGTTAGTGTCGCGGCTTCGTTTGAGGTTTTATCTAAAATTCGTGTTCAGGTAAAATTTGAGCGCTCAATTATTGGTCTGCAACGTTTAGTTGGTTATGAATCACCGAATGAATTTATTAGACAAATTGAAAACGGCAAAAAGTTTCCAGCTATTGATTTTAATATTAACAGTAATGACCAGCAAGGCTGGCTAGATATTACTTATCTCGATCAAGACTTACGAATTGGGCGGGGTAATAAAGGCAGTGTGTTTGTGTTAACAAAGGTTTAAATAACAGCCATAAAATAAAAAATGATATTCACTCCTCACTCCTCACCCCTAATTAGACTTTCCCAAGGATACTTAAATCTCCTAGAAACTTGTCCGCGTAAGTTTCAACACATCTACTTCGATCAATTGGGTTCCCTCCCCAATATAGAGCAACAAGATAAGCAAAATTGGGGTAATCGCTTTCACTTGTTAATGCAGCAACGTGAATTAGGGCTACCAGTTGAATCTTTAGTTGAGGAAGATAATCAATTACATCGCTGGGTAACATCATTAATAAGTGTAGCGCCAGAAATTTTGACATCAGATCCAGAAACATTCCGTCAGAGTGAACATTGTCGGACTTTGAATATTGACGGTTATGTACTTACTGTAATTTATGACTTATTAATTGCAGATAATGAAAAAGCGCAAATTCTCGATTGGAAAACTTATCCTAAACCTAAACATCAACGCGGGATAGCAAAAGATTGGCAAACTCGTTTATATCTCTATGTTTTGGCAGAAACCAGCGATTATTTGCCTGAACAAATTTCGATGACTTACTGGTTTGTGCAATCACAACCGCAACCAGAAAGTTTGAAATTTACTTATAATGCTACGCTGCACGAACAAACTAAGCGAGATTTAACAAATTTATTAACACAATTAACAGATTGGCTGCAATGCTATCAGGAAACAGGCGAAGATTTTCCTCAAGTATCAGCAACAGCCAATCTTTGTCACTACTGTAATTTTACTATTCGTTGTGAGCGATCGCCCGAAATTTCTACCGCCACCAATCGGGAAAAATTACCCAATCTAGCTGAAATCCAAGAAGTTAGCTTGTAACATTCCTCAATTAGATTTCAACCGCTTGGAAATTTGACTAGCTAACGCGCTAATAATTGCACCACCCATGAAAATGCCAATTGCGGGGGTAAATACTGGTTGCCAGAGTTTATACCACAAATCTAAGCCCAGGGGAACGCCAGCAGAATGACCGATAACTGCTACAGCTAACCACGCAAAGCTAGCTAATACCAGGAATACGTCTGCAACTAATACTACATTCAGCCAATTCAGGAGTTTATCTTTCATCAGAGTTTAAAGAAGTCAGATCATAGCCAATTATCAATTTAGTGGATAACTAGACACTATATTTTTTGCTGAGATATATACAGAATTGAATTGCTAAACTACCCCACCTGATTGATGCGCCATTTCCATCAATATTTTTTGGGTATTTTGTTCATTAGAACCTTCAACTGGATGACGTTGAATATAACGCCCATCCGGTTGTAAATCCCAAGCTTGACGATTATCTGCCAGCATAATGCCCAAAAATTCTTGCAAATCCTTAGCAATTTCTGGATCATCAACAGGCGCGATCGCTTCTACTCTACGATCTAAATTACGTGGCATCCAATCCGCACTACCAATATAAACTTCCTCCTTACCCCGATTAAAAAAGTAAAACACCCGCGAGTGTTCTAAAAACCGCCCAATAATACTAATTACCCGAATATTTTCACTAATCCCTTCAACACCAGGACGTAAAGAACACATCCCCCGCACAATTACGTCAATTTGTACCCCAGCCCGTGATGCTTCATATAGCTTGGCAATTAACGTCTGGTCAACCAAAGCATTCATTTTCGCCACAATTCGACCACTACCACCATTGCGGCAATTGTCAATCTCCCGTTGAATTAAAGCTAAAAAGCGATCGCGACAATTTACAGGCGACACCAACAACTTACGATAAGATCTTTGCCTGGAATAGCCTGTTAGATAATTAAACAAATCCGTGAGATCTGCACCTATTTCTTCTCGGCAACTAAACAATCCGAAATCAGTATAAAATCGCGCCGTCTTCGGATTATAGTTACCCGTACCAACATGAACATAACGCCGAATACTCTCCTGTTCCCGACGCACCACCAACACAACTTTTGTATGCGTCTTCAAACCCACCAAACCATAAACTACATGAATACCAGCTTGTTCTAACTTCCGCGCCCAATTAATATTATTTTCTTCATCAAAACGCGCCTTTAACTCCACTAACACCGCCACCTGCTTACCCTTTTCAGCCGCCTTAATTAGCGCAGCTAAAATCGGTGAATCACCAGAAGTACGATATAGCGTCATCTTAATCGCCAGCACATTTGGATCATAAGCAGCACAGGCAATAAAGCGTTGTACAGTTGAGCTAAAACAATGATAAGGATGATGTACCAGTAAATCTCCACTGCGAATCACAGCAAAAAAATCTTCATCATCCTCAGCATCAAACTGAAAATCTCCTGCTTCAGGTTCAGGAATTTTTCGTAAACGTGGCGGCACTACTGGTGTCCACCCTGGATCTTTTAATTCAGGTAGAGGCAAATCCATAAAAGAGATTAAATCTACCAGTCCCAGCAGACCTTCTACCTGGTAAACATCCTGCTCTTTTATCCCCAACTCGCGCCTTAGCATTACTCGCACCGTATCAGGCATAGAAGCTTGGACTTCTATCCGTACCATTGATCCGCCCAAGCGCCGTTTGTGTAGTCCCTGCTCAATTGCCAACAGCAGGTCATCCGCTTCATCCTCTTCTAGAGCCAAGTCAGCATTGCGAGTCACCCGAAAAGTATAATATTCCTGAATGTTCATGCCTGGAAATAAAGACTCCAGATTATGAGCAATCACTTGTTCTAAGGGAACACCCGCCCAAATAGCTCGCCTTTCCTTACGTCTGACTTGTAAATCTTCTGGTAAAGGTACAAACCGAGGCAAGACTTTCGGTACTTTGACACGCGCAAAAAATTCTTCCCCAGTTTCGGGGTCTTTTACTACCACCGCTAAATTTAAACTAAGATTAGAAATATAAGGAAACGGATGGCTAGGATCAACAGCTAACGGTGTCAAAACTGGAAAAATCTGCTCATCATAATATGTTTGTAAATATATCCGTTGTTCCTGACTTAAATCCATATAGTCAAGCAGGTGAATGCCATAAGCCGCCATTTGCGGTCGTAATGCCTGCTCAAAATGCTGATGCTGTTGCACCAACATCGGACGCAGCCGTAGGCTAATCAGCTTTATCTGTTCTGCCGGAGTCCGACCATCAGGGGGTAATTTACTGACATTCGCTGCTACCTGTTCCTTCAAAGCAGCGACGCGCACCATAAAAAATTCATCTAAATTAGAACTGAAGATAGACATAAACTTCAGTCGTTCTAGTAGCGGTGTGCGGGGGTCAATTGCTTCATGCAACACTCGGTTGTTAAATTCCAACCAACTCAGTTCTCGGCTGAAGTAATATTGTGGCTCGAAAAGATTAATATCAGTCGTTGTCTGTGTAGATTTAGCCATAATTTAAATAAAAAGCGTCAGCAGGGCATCAGATTAATTGCAAAAATCATCTTTTACCCAATCCTTGGCTTTTTTGACTATATGAGTAGCTATTATCAACTTATCTTAGCTAATTAAACTTAGGCAATCGCTCCTGGTAGGCATAATCTTCTAAATTTACCCAAACCCAGGATAGGCATTATAAAAGTAGTAAAGGACACATATAATTTTTAACTCAAAGGTTAAAAAACTTCATCTTCCTTTCCAACCCACCAGTCACCCAAGTTCATCAAATCCTGTTGAATATCAGTTAAGGTACTAAGATATTCATGATCTGAAAGCATTGCTCGACACTCTTGCAGTTTTTTCAGCCGTAGTTGCACTAGCAGCCAGGGCTTAGAGAAACTATCTGTTACTTCTATATATTTCGCTAGTTCTTCACTAAGCTAACGCGCATCTAAATTGTACATTTTATAATTGAGAGAAAACTTATCAAACCCTATAACCCTCTCTCCTCCCTCCTCTCTCCTCCCTCTCTAAAATATAAAATTTAGAAACACAACAGCTTATTCATAATTTACTTCCAGATATATAGCATTTTGTATTTAATACATCCCTCCCCAACCCTCCCCTTATTAAGGGGAGGGGGCAAGATGCCCGTGTCATGTTTTGCGTAAGTCCTGACTAACTTAAAATCTGCTGTATCTAAAAAAAACAGCTACTTTTTCATTTGTAGCTGTCCTTAAAATATTTAAACCGTTCCTTTAGTTAGGCGACTAAATACATAAGATATGTATATTAGTAGCTTTATCAGGACTTACGCAGTTACTCCACATATAGTGGGTAGGGTGCGTTAGCGAAGCGTAACGCACCCTACAGGTAGAGGCTTTGCGTAAGTCCTGTTTATGCAGACAGATTTTGGGTAACGAAATCCCAGTTAATCAAGTTGTCTAGTACAGTTTGTACGAAGTCGGGGCGACGATTTTGGTAGTCAAGGTAGTAGGCGTGTTCCCAAACATCAACTGTTAGTAAGGCAGTTTGCCCGTGAGCTAGGGGATTTTCTGCGTTAGGGGTTTTGGTAATTTTGAGGGTATCACCGTCTTTAACTAGCCAAGCCCAACCGCTACCGAATTGGGTGACAGCAGCGTTTTTGAACTCTTCTTTAAATTTATCGAAGCTACCAAAGGCAGTATTGATATGATCAGCTAACTCGCCAGTTGGTTGTCCACCGCCACTTGGTTTCATGCAATTCCAGAAAAAAGTGTGGTTCCAAACTTGGGCGGCGTTGTTGAAAATACCAGTTTTAGACGAATCACCGAAGCTTGCCTTAATCACTTCCTCAAGCGACTTGTCTGCCATTTCGGTATCTTGTACCAATTTGTTGAGATTTGTCACGTAAGCTGCGTGGTGCTTGCCGTAGTGGAATTCAAATGTTTTTGCCGACATATAAGGCTCTAGGGCGTTAAAGTCGTAGGGTAAGGGTGGTTGTTCAAAAGTCATAAAAAAGCTCGGTAAGTGGGAAACTCAGAGTCTTTAGACCTGAGAGGCAAACGACGCGGGTGGTTTTAACCACCATGAATCCCCTTGCGGGGTGGAGGGTATGGTTGCCCTCCGGTTTTCTCTTGCGAGTAATGTTAGCTAGCGCTGACGCGCCGCTTCGCGAACGCCAAGGTTATAAGGGCTTGTTAGGGTAGTAGCACTGTTCCAGTGACTTTAGAACTGTTTAACTACTACCGACAGAGCAGGGAACTAGCTATGCCTACGGCACGCTGGCGCGAACGCATTCCGGGGTGTCGTGACCCAAATAACGTAGTCAAGTTTTGACTTAGGCTGGTCAGAATAGCTTGCTTCGAGACTTGCTCTTACAAGCTCAGTGTATGTGCGACCTGAGTTCCTGACTGTGTTCTCTATCTCTCCTAACTGCTTTCCAGCTTATAGTCAATCTAGCAGCTTTAGCATTCCAGTTATTCAGCGTGGCTAAATCCAGATAACCAAAGCTCGTCAAATAAAACTTAACGATAGAATTTTAGCTCAAAAGTTATTTGTATAGCAGTTAGCGGTTAGCTATTAGCAGTCAGCTTTTATACTTGATGATATCTGTAGAATTGAAACTTTTACAACTTGTCAATAGCTTTGTGTTCCTAACTATACAAGCAAAAAGTCTAGCCATCAGTCCCCAGTCAGTGCTATCCAAGAGATTAGCGATCGCTCAAAATTCCTTCAATCACTTTAATTACCTCTTCCGGCTGATGCGCGATAAAAATATTATCCTTTGATAAGCTCGAAAAAAATATTTTACTTTCCTCACTATCATTTAACAAAATAACTTTTTTATTAGCCTTAATAGCTAAAGCAATTTCTGAAGCAGTACCAGCACCCATCCCACAAGCAATAATCACATTACTGGTAAGAACGTTAATATTATTGCGGGCATTGCCCATGTCAGTGATGATGGGAATATCTACAGCATCAGATATGTTGTTAGTGTTGTCGCTAGGTAAAATCCCAATTGTCAGACCATTTGCAGCTTTTGCACCCTTACTTGCTGCATCCATCACACCAACATTTCTACCGCCAGTCAGCAAAACCCATCCTTGTTGGGCAATTAGTTGACCAAGTTTATAGGCGTTTTGTCGGTCAATTTCTGATGCGCCAGCACCAGCGCCCATCACCCCAATAATAATTTTTTTCACTGTGATAAGCTGTTGTGTTTCGCGCATTTTATGTTTGAGGGGGAGAGGAGGGAGGAGGGAGGAGAGAGGGGAAGAGATTTTGATAACTTTTCTGCTTTCTTCCAAATGTAAAAGTTTATTTGCGCGTTAGCATATTTAGCAAGAATTGCTGATAATCAAACCAAAATTCCTGAAATCATCCCAGCTAGTAAGATAAAGCCAACCCAAACATTTTGGCGGAAAATTTCTCCGTAGGTAGCATTAGCTATATTTGGTTGGCGTAGCCGTAAATATTCCCAACTCCAAAAGGAAGTAGCAATAACTAAAGAAAGCCAGAATGTTAAATGCAATTGCATGACTACGCCTAGCCAAGCTAATAACCCAACAGTACCAGCAAAGAATATACCAATTGCTTCAACAACGTAATCACCAAAAAATAAGGCGCTTGAATTTATACCAATTTGGCGATTGTCTTCTCGGTCTGACATGGCATAAACAGTATCAAATCCTAGTGTCCAAAGTACTGTTGCTGCCCATAATATCCAAGTAGCTAATTCTAACTTGGCTGTCACCGCAGTCCAACTAATTAATACTCCAAAACCCCAAGCAATAGATAGTACTAACTGAGGAACTGGAAACACTCGCTTGGCTGTGGGATAGAAAACAATTACCGGAACTGCTGCAACGCATAGAGAAAATGTTAAGGGGTTGAGATATAAAGCTAAAATAGCTGCACAAATCATTGAGATTACAGCAACGACAAGCCCTGTTTTAATTGACAAAGCACGGGAAGCAAGGGGACGGGAACTGGTTCTTTGTACTTGTGGATCAATATCTCGATCCCACAAATCATTAATTACACAACCAGCAGCACTGGTTGCTAAAGTACCTAAAATAATTACGCTTACCAGTGTTAAGGATGGTTTTCCATCTGCTGCTAAAAATACAGCCCATAAAGCAGGAATCATTAAAATTAAGCGTCCTGCGGGTTTATCCCACCGCAGTAGGCGAATGATGGTAAACCAAGTAGGTTCGGGTTGTTGTGGCTGGGTGAGCATAATCAATTAACAATTATCAATTATCAATTATCAATTAAATAGAGGGAATATTTGTAGGATGGGTTGTTGGCGTAGTCTGCAATCAATCGTATAACCAATCAAACATATAGCCACGTTGGGTTTCCTGCGTCAACCCAACCTACGCGCTCAAAAAAGTTTAAGAGGGTTTACATTTCAGGCTATCGTTAACCATAGACACTGAGACTGGTCTGCAAAGCTGGATACACTTGGATGGTTAATTTAATCGGGCAAGAACAAGCAAGTTTCGATCGCAATCCTGCTGATACTGCGGATAAAGAGTATATTCTGGCAGCTATTGATATTGGGACGAATTCGATTCACATGGTAGTTGTGCGGATTCAACCAGCACTACCAGCGTTTACGATTATAGACCGCGAGAAAGATACAGTAAGATTAGGCGATCGCTGTCAGGAAACTGGAGATTTGACACCGGAGGCGATGGAACGTGCGATCGCAGCTTTACGCCGATGTCAAGAAGTAGCTAAATATCTTAATGTTGAACAAACTATTGCTGTAGCTACCAGCGCAGTCCGCGAAGCCCCCAATGGGCGAGAATTTATCAAGCGAATCGAATCAGAATTAGGTTTATTTGTCAACTTAATATCTGGTCAAGAAGAAGCAAGAAGAATTTATCTTGGTGTACTTTCGGGGATGGAATTTAACAACCAACCCCACATTATTATTGATATTGGCGGCGGTTCTACAGAATTAATTTTAGGAGATAGTCACGAACCCCGTAGCCTGAGTAGTACCAAAGTTGGTGCTGTTCGCATGACGGCTGAGTTTGTTAAAACTGATCCAATTAGTAATTCTGAATTTGTTTATCTGCAAGCATTTGTGCGCGGACAATTAGAAAGAGCAGTAGAAGAATTGAAAGTGCAGTTGCAGCCAGGTGAAATTCCTCGATTAGTGGGAACATCTGGCACAATTGAAACTATCGCCACAATTCATGCACAAGAAAAGCTGGGTTTTATTCCCTCACCCCTAACTGGTTATCAAGTTAGTCTTAAAGAGATTAAAGAGTTAATTAATCGTTGGCGCAAACTTTCCTATACACAACGTGCAGTCATCCCTGGAATGTCTGACCGCCGTTCAGAAATTATCGTTGCTGGGGCAGTAATTTTGCAAGAAGCAATGATACTGCTTGGTATTGAGTCAGTGACACTTTGTGAGCGCAGTCTTAGGGAAGGAGTGATTGTTGACTGGATGTTGACTCACGGTTTAATTGAAGACCGCTTACGTTACCAAAATTCAGTCAGAGAGCGCAGTGTAATTAAAATTGCTACAAAATATGGGGTTAATTTAGAATATAGCGATCGCGTCGCCAAATTTGCAGTTAGCTTATTTGACCAAACTCAAGGTTTACTCCACAACTGGGGTAAAGATGAACGAGAATTACTGTGGGCTGCTGCAATGTTGCATAACTGTGGTTACTATATCAGCCATTCATCTCACCACAAGCACTCATATTACTTAATCCGTAATGGTGAACTACTGGGATATACAGAAACGGAAGTAGAAATAATTGCTAATTTAGCACGTTTTCATCGCAAGAGTAGCCCCAAAAAAAAGCACGATAGCTATCAAAATTTACCAAGCAAAAAATATCGCCAAATAGTTTCTCAATTAAGTGCTTTATTGCGATTAGCAGTTGCTCTTGATCGCCGTCAGATTGGGGCAATTCAGCAATTAAAATGCGAGTATCAACCTAATATTAGGGAGTTACGTTTGCGTCTGCAACCAACTCAAGCAGATGACCCATGTGTTTTGGAATTATGGAGTTTAGATTATAAAAAAGATGTATTTGAAGCAGAATATAATGTGACATTAGTAGTCAGCTTAGAACCTACTGGTGTAGCATTTAGGTAATATTTAGTTTGTTCTTTACCAATTGATCATTGATATAGCAAGTTTTAGTCAAGTGAGGTACAAAGTTAAAAAAATATTGTAGTGCGAGCATCTTGCTCGCTATGGGTTTCTAGCGAGCAAGATGCTCGCACTCTACCTCATAAAGCCTGAAAACTGCTATAATTGTTAATTGTTAATTGTTAATTGTTAATTGTTAATTGTTAATTGTTAATTGTTAATTGTTAATTGATTTACTGTTGCTTAATAGGAATTTTGATTACAAATTCTGACCCTTCCCCTGGGGCTGAAATACACTGCAAATCGCCCTTGTGTTTTTCAACAACAATTTGATAGCTAATTGACAATCCCAATCCAGTTCCTTTACCTACAGATTTAGTTGTGAAGAAAGGATCAAACAATCGCTTTTGTACCTCCTTTGGGATTCCATAACCATTATCCGCAATCCTAATTTGTACCCAATTATTATCAACAACTTCGGTAGTAATTTTAATGATGCTAGGATGATTTTTAATTTCTTCTAACGAACGTTGATGATTATATTCTTCTAACGCATCTAACCCATTATTAATAATATTCATAAATACCTGATTGAGTTGCCCAGCATAACACTCAATTAAAGGTAAATTGCCGTAATTTTTGACAACTTTAATAGTACTACTTCCTACTTTTTCTTTGAACCGATGCTGCAAAATTAGTAGAGTATTATCAATTCCTTCGTGAACATCAACTGCCTTATGTTCTGCTTCATCCAAACGCGAAAAGTTGCGTAAAGATAGCACAATTTGGCGAATGCGTTCTGCTCCTACCTTCATTGAAGACAGTAATTTTGGCAAATCTTTGACTAAAAAATCAAGCCCTATTTCCTCTATTTCCTCTTGAATCTCAGCAACTGGTTGAGGATAGTACTTAGTATACAACTCAATTAGATTTAGCAGGTTTTCCGTATATTCATTGGCATGAAGAATATTACCGTGAATAAAATTAATCGGATTATTAACTTCGTGAGCAATTCCAGCTACTAATTGTCCCAAGCTGGACATTTTTTCACTTTGAATTAGTTTTGCTTGAGTTTCTTTAATTTCCTTTAAAGCAGCTTCTAGTTGTTGAGTTTTTTGCTGTAGTGCTTCTTGTGCATAATGACGGTCAGTTACGTCACGGGTCATTTTGGAAAATCCTAGTAACTGTCCCTTCTCGTCTTTTAATGCTGTAGTGACAACATTAGCCCAAAACTGAGAACCGTTCTTACGAAAGCGCCACCCCTCAATTTCACAGCGCCCTTCATTTATCGCTTTTAACAGAGTTTGCTTAGGTAGACTAGCATTAATGTCTTCAATGCCATAAAAGCATGAGAAATGCTTACCTATAATCTCCTGTGCTGTATAACCTTTTAGAAGTTCTGCTCCCTCATTCCAAGTAAGAATGTACCCTTCAGGGTCTAGCATGATAATTTCGTAGTTGTCGATGCTCTGTACAAGCATTCTGAATGGAACTTCTTGCTGATTGATTAGTTGCTGCTCCAGTTCTACAACACGCTGACGCAATGATTTTAGTTCTTCATTCAGCACTGTGTAAGTATCGGTATCTAAATTCACAAGTTTTATATTTAGGCACTATATCTGTTAATTGTGGCGTGGGGTTTGGTAGTTATAGAAGGCATAGGTATCAAACAAGCCTCCGACAAAGCTACAGGCTAAACCAATGATACATACCCCTGACCAAGGACATCCACTGCCAAAAACAGCTAAAAATTGCAAAATCAGGCTAGAACCTGTTTGAGCGATCGCATTTATTCCAGGTAGATACGCTACTAAGGATAATACTGCTAACATTATTCCCACTACTACAACCGGAGTGCTAAAGCTCAAAACTGTTGTTAATAACAGAGAACGTACAAAACTAGGGAAAATGTTCATAAAATTCAATAGTACTAATGATGTACTAATCGCTAAGGATTAAACTCAACTTGCCATTTTCTAGAATAGGCGCGATCGCTGCGATCGCGGATCGGATGTCAAGAATCTTAAAAAATGCTTAAGAATCTTTGTTAAATTCTGTAATATATCTGAGATTATTTTTATAAAGATATTTCTATAGGAGGATGTTAAAATATATTTTTTATAAATATAAGAATTGAGGCGTAAATCCTCAAGAATGAAAACATCAAGGGTGATTTGTTACAAAATATTTGATTCAGATAGTTTTACAGAACAATAAAATTTATGAATATTGCAATCATTGGTTGTGGTTATGTAGGCAGTGCTGTTGCCCGTAATTGGCAGCAAGAAAAAAATTATACAATCACGGTGACTACTACTTCTGAGCAAAGGGTAGCAGACCTTGAGAACATAGCTAACGAGGTAGTAGTAATTAACGGTGATGATGAGTTAGCGTTGCGGTCTTTGCTGCAAAATCAAGATGCTGTAGTTGTAAGTGTTGCGCCAAAAGGCGATCGCCAAGTTGATGCTAATGTTTATGAGCAGACATACTTACGCACAGCCCAAACCCTTGTAGCAGCATTGCAACACGCCCCCAGTGTCAAACAAGTTATTTATACCGGAAGTTACAGCGTTTATGGAGATAGCAAAAGTGTGTGGTTAGATGAAGAATCGCCTGTTGCACCTGCAAATAGCAACGGTCAAGTTTTGTGTGATACAGAGCAAGTTTTATTGCAAGCAGCTAATCAAAATTTAAAAGTTTGTATTTTGCGCTTAGGAGGAATCTACGGTGAAGGTCGTGAGTTAGTCAAGATATTCAGCCGTTGGGCAGGTACAAATCGTCCAGGTAAAGGCGAATATTTCACACACTGGATTCATCTTGAAGATATTGTATCCGCGATTGATTTTGCACTGCTTAACCAGTTACAAGGAATTTATAATTTAGTGAATGATGTGCCGATGATGGCTCGTGATTTAGTCGAACTTGTGTGTGAACATCACAATCTCCCCAAAGTTATTTGGGATGAATCAGCAGATGAAGTAAAACCCTATAATTCCCGTGTTTCTAATCACAAAATTAAAACGGCTGGATACAAGTTCATTCATCCGGAAATAATTGCTTAAGCTAACAAAGTACCCAAATAATCATCAAGAGCCACAAAATAGTTTTTTCTCACTATGGAACCACAATTACAAAATTGGGAGAATTTTAGTCAATATCATGTTGGCAACTGGCATGGTACTTGGACTAGATATTCTCCACAATTAGAAGTTAGAGAATCATTTCGCGGTATCCGAAGTTTTTTGCTGACTGACAATGGTAATGAAATTTATCACCAAAATCACTATATTTATTCTGATGGCAGGAGTGAGTCGAAAATATTTGAAACTAAAAAGAAACCCCTAATTTTATCTTTGTTTTTAGATAATGCTTTCTCTTGGGGTTCTACAAAAAGAGAACAAAGTGCAAATAATGAAAAGTTTGGATTGGTTCAGTCAAATCAATTGAAGTGGATACCATTCTTTTTTGAAAGCGGTTTTAGGCATGAAAATAACAGAATAAGTGCTGGTTCGGTTTATGACGAAAACGGTAATTTGGAAAAGATTATTGTAATCACTGAAAACTCAGGCAGTTTTACTGAAACCCCTATACTTCCTGCCCTCAATCAACTTAATAGTAATTGGGAAGGAACAATAAAAACTATGACACCTGATTTAATAGTATCACCCGCAGTAAAATCCTCATGGCAGCCAATAGAAAATTTAGCTGATAATTACTGTACGTTGAATACTCAAGAAGGTGTCTCAGTTAGTTGTCCTTGGTCTATCGAAGTTGGTAAGGAGTTTTTTGTAGTGGTTGATTGGTTAATAAATCCTGGTTTATTGCAACGAGGTATTCGCCATTATGATCTATCTGGGTTTACACACTTTACATTAGAAGTGTTTAGCCACAAATGATAGTTGCTAATGTTCAAGTTTAGGAGGGAAGAAGTAGCTAGTTTAGATTCGTAGTAACAACTTTAACTTTTCAACAATAAATTATTGTGGAGGTAATGTTGGACTACAAATCTATTTTTAGGTTCTAAATTCTAAAAATTTCAGTTCAGCAAAATCTCCTGAATTATTATAATCAACTGAAATTTGTTGCAATAAATCAGGTTTTATTAGCCAGGTTGTTGTAATATTAGCTGGTTTTCCTACTTTGACTTCATTGGGACAACTCAAAGTAATTCCATCAGGAAAATATAAAGTTTTGTTTCCTTCAATCGTTAATTGCAGTTCGGCGGAAAATTCGGCAGAAACCTTTAAATCAGGTGTCATTTTTACTGATGTTCCTGTCCAATTACCGCTCAAATTTCTCTCGGCAAGAAGATTAACTTCATTTGACCAATAATTATTAGGATAAGCAACTTTATCTTCACGAATAAGTGTAATCCTCCATAAGCTGCCATCCTTGCCATAAACACTTACTAAACTATACCGTAAGGTTTCATTTCTTAAAAATAGCTCTACTCCCAAAGGAACTTGTTCTTCTATTTCCTTATAAACTCCAGCAGCCGCACCTTGCTCAAGTGCTAAAAACCGCATACGTTCTGTGATGGGGTGCATGATACCATCAGAGAAGTTATTAGAATGCTTACTAAACTGCCAGCTTTGTTCTTCCGTTGTGCTATCAGTGTAAATGTTACGGTTGGTGTGAGTAATTTCTGTGCGATCTGTATTAGCTTGAAAAATTCTGAAAGCTTCAAACCATTCTTTTACTTCTCCTTGAGGAGAATATCGAGTTCTAGTACCATGCCAGTTACCCAAATGATTAGCACAGAAATTCTGCCAGTTTTTATCTTGTAATTCCATAAAATACTAAACCTCCTCTAATAGAGACACGGCTATGCAGAAGATTATTGACTATAGCCTAGCAAACGTAACGATTAATAGTTAAAACTTAAAAGTGCGATCGCACTTTACTAATTACAGCCGATCATTATGATTGCTTATAGCATTCATAAAACTTACTCATTTAAAGAATGTAGAGACGCGCCATGGCGCGTCTCTACAAGATTCTAATGTTGACCCTGGATGCGATCGCTTTTTTATAGTAGGGACATACAAGCCGCCCGTATTCAGCAAGGGTAGAATCATAAATCAGTAAATTATTCCCGAATACTATAAGTAATTTTACTGAGTCAAGAAAATGTTGCAGACGTTTTTTTAAGAGTGCGTTAACTTAACAATTAGAAACTTTTTCCACGATTCGTGGTCAACTATTTAATCTTGTCAAACGCACCTATCTATGAGGCAGTTATGGCGACTAATCTTGCTCCGGTTTCTGCTTCACACCAGCCACCAGCGCAGAATGTAACGGCGCTGAGGCGAGTATTTGAAACAATTGATGCCAACAGTTGTCCCCGCTTGTTCAACTTCCATATGCACACAATTTGCTCAGATGGCAAGTTACAGCCAGAGGATTTGATTGAGCAGGCGAAAACTATTGGTCTCAAAGGACTTGCGATCACGGATCACCATAGCATCAAAGGTTATCAAGCTGTGGAACGCTGGTTAAATCAGCAAGCTTTAGATAGCGATGGAGAGTTAGTGCGATCGCCCCATTTATGGACAGGTGTAGAAATCACCTCTAACCTTGTAGGAACCGAAGTTCATATCCTGGGTTACGCATTCGATCCCCAACATCCGAGTTTGCAAATCTACTTACAAGGAAATGCCCCAAAAGGCAGCGATGCTGAGGCTGCTAATGTAATATATGCCTTACATCAAGCAGGAGGATTAGCTGTTTTGGCTCACCCTGCCCGCTACCGCCGTCCTGCCGAGCAATTAATTCCAGTTGCAGCCGATTTAGGCATTGACGGCGTAGAAACCTACTATGCCTACAATAACCCCAATCCCTGGCAACCTAGCCCAACTCAAACCCAGCAAGTAAAAAATTTAACTGCCATTTACAGGCTATTAAATACCTGCGGAACTGATACTCACGGTTTAAACTTGCTTCAACGTCTATAAATTAATCCAGCAACTCTGGTTGCAGTCGCACAATCATTTTATATAGTGACTGAAAGTTAGACCAGCCAACCAAGTGCAAACCCACCTGATGGTAAGTTAACCGAGCAGTTTCGTGAGCCAGTATAACTGGATTTCCAGCAGCCTCCGCTAATAACTGAGCCTGACAAGCACGCTCCATCGCCATAAACCACCATGCAGCCTCATCAACCGAGTGACCAACGGTAAGCATAGCCTGGTTGCGTAAAATTACTGCCTTTCCTTCTCCAAGAGTTTTGGCAATCCGCTTACCCTGTTCTGATTCAAGCTCCACACCAGTAGAGTTATCAAAAACGCTGTGATCTTGATAAAAAGCACAAGATTCCTGAGTAATCGGGTCAAGCATTCGCCCCAGACTTGACCAGCTTTTCCCATAGACTGAATGGGCATAAACTACGGCTGCAACAGCAGGTCTAGCAATATGGATTTGACAGTGGATAGCAATTGCTGGATGGGCAGATTTATCGCCTTCAATTGCTTTACCTTCGGTATTAACAAGAATCAAATCAGAAACTCGAATGTGTCTCAGGGACATTCCCAACGGGTTGACCCAAAAATGATCTTTAAGTTGGGGATCACGGGCAGTAATGGTAGTAGCAATACCATCATCTAAACCAAAACGTGCAAACAGACGTAATGCAGCCGTGAGACGCTGTTTGCGATGCAAGCGATCGCCTTCAATCTGATCAAAAACTGGTGGTTTAGGGCTATCTAATTGATGTTTGTGCATATTTTTAGGGAATTTAGACATAAAAGGCAAAGGAAAAACAATCATTGCTTAGGACTTACGCACGAAAGTCTGAAACCTTGATCCCCCCTACCCCCCTTAGAAAGGGGGAAATTTCAAAGTCCACCTTTTTAAGGGGGATGCGCGGGGGATCTAGAAGTAAGTCCTGTTGTTTTTCCCCCTTTGCCTTTTTCTTTTCTATTAGACCTCTTCAAAAATGAATGTAGAGACGTGCCATGGCGCGTCTCTACAAGGGTGAGAGGTAACGCACCTTTAATTTATGCAGATATACTATTGGCGCGTCTCTACTTACCGTTCCTTACCAGCTTGACCGACTTTATTTTGTTCTCCCACTATATAAGGAGAAGAGATCCCCACAGCTTTGCCAGTACTGACCATTCCCTGGTAAATCAAAGCAGCTACCTCGGCTCTAGTCGCTACCTGATTGGGTTTGAGTAATTTAATATTCGGGTAGTTGACGACTAAACCCTTTTGAGTTGCAGCCGCTACAAAATTACGCAGGCTAGTAGGAATAGCAGAGGTATCGTTATAAACTTGCAAAATATTTTGAGTGGAGCCACTAGGAGCATAATTGAGTCCCCTAGCTAATGCCACTAGCACATCTAAGCGAGTAACATCTTTATTAGGGTTGACTACATTACCAGGCTCAAGCTCAAAAAATCCTCTTTGATAAACTTCCAGAATATAGGAATGTACCCATTGATCTGGGGAGACATCTTTAAAATTAACTGCGGGGCGAATATTTGCTTTTGGCAAAGCGAGACTCAGCATAGCAGCTAACTCACCTCGTGTTACGGGATCATTTGGTCGAAAGCGACCTTGATAACCTTTAATAATCTCTTGCTGCGCTAATTCAGTAATAAAATCTTTTGCCCAATAGTTTGTCGGGACATCGGTAAAACTAATCTGATTTGGTTGATTTGGATCTATTTCTGGCTGTTGTGGTGCAATGGGAGTTGGCTGTTGTACTTGTGAGGGTGTTGGTACATTTACAATTGTCTGTACCTCTGGTGGTTCTGGTGGATTTTGAGCTACCTGTGGTTGTGATGGTGTTGCTATTAACTGGCTAACTTCGTAGGTAGAAGTATTATTCGCGTTGACATTGATCACCGGAGTAATTTGACCAGGAGTAGCTTTTAAAGCGGATGCTATACCTGGACGGGAGACGTTGACAATGCGATTGGCGATCGCATTTGCACCACTTTTTAAGGAGTTGCTATAAACGCTATTAGTAGTAGCATTCGGTAAGCCCGCAACCTGAAAAGTGCTGAGGTTAATTTTACTTGGGCTAGGTAGAAAGATCACACTTTCCTGTCCAGCCGTTGAATCAATGATTTGGCTGAAGTAATCATTAACGTTTGCGCCACTGTCGATGCTGCCATCACTCTTGCTATCAACGCCATAGACAGTACGGACTATAGGAAATTGCTCAGGGAAATTAGAAACAACTAAGTTAACTGCGGTCTTTTCAGGCAATACTTCAAACTCGCTGTAACCAATTAGCTTATTTTGGAGATTGTATAAGCGTACTGCAATGCGATCGCCTGCTTTTACTCCTCCCCCAAAATTTGCTCGTTTGTTGATATTGTATTTGAAATCCCCAACAAACTGCTCTTGGGCATAGCTTGCACCTTTTTTAGATTTTAAAGAAACCCTCGCAATCACACCAGGAGATCTACCTGATGGTTGTCTAATTGCCAAAGTGAAATTTGTGGGAGAAGATATTCGAGGCTGAGTACTAGGCTGGGTGGGAGGATTAACCACTAACGGTTGAGTAACCTGACGAGTAACTGTCGGTGTCTGTCTTAGTGCTGGAGTTGGCACAGGAGTTGGACGAGTTACTTGATCGGGTAGTTGAACAGGACGAAGTGGCGCTGATTGCGTGTTCCTTGCTGGCGGAGTATTGACTGGAGGAGTGACACGAGCAGTTTTAATCGAGCTTGCTGCGGCATCCCACTTGACCACAGTACCAGATAAGTTAGTGCGATACAGCCAGCGACTTTCCCCATTAGTTACAGTGATAGACCAACCTGGAACCATCGCTTGAGTGCATAAAACTCCTGCCTCCGCCAAACCTAAACAGCCATCTGACCAAGTTTGTTGTTTTACCTCAACTACACTAAGTTGAGAATTTGGCATTCCTGTCCGCCCGACAGCATCTTTGATCACTGCATTGATTACTAAAGGCAGTGCCTCTACACCATTATTTTGTTTCAGTTTGCTGCTATCAAGCTCAACTGGCACATTGGCAGAATTTTTGACTGTAGTTGGCGAAATACCAGCGATCGCAGGATCATTAGTGTTGGTAGCAACACTGGCAGTAGCTAAAGCAACGCTACCCACTAAAGCAAAGTAACTGCGGTTCATAGCTGTCATCTGGCACCGAGGCTAAATAGTTAAGTATTGACCTTGATTGGTTGGAAATGTTCCCTAAGACATTTTCTCTCATGCAGAGAACTTGACCTGACAAACACATATTTTCCTAAAATTAATCATAACAAAAAGTACTACTATTTTTCTTCTATTATGCTAAATACACTAAATTTAAAATACTTAAATTTTAAAATTGTACAATATTCATATTTAAAATAAAAAAACGGCATGACTACTGAACAGATAGCAAAAACAAGCAACTTTGAAAAACTAATTTGGAACTGGCAAGGTTACAGAATTCAGTATACAGTTGTCGGTACAGGGAAACCATTAGTACTAATTCATGGGTTTGGTGCTTCCATTGGACATTGGCGTAAAAATATCCCTGAACTGGCTGCTGGAGGCTACCGAGTATTTGCCATAGATTTATTGGGATTTGGTGGTTCGGATAAACCACCTCTAGATTATTCCCTAGAATTGTGGGAGCAGCTACTCAAAGATTTTTGGGATGCTCACATTCAAACACCAACAATTTTTGTAGGTAACTCAATTGGGGCATTACTCAGTTTAATCATGGTAGCTGACTATCCAGAAATTACCGCAGGTGGAGTTTTAATCAACTGTGCTGGTGGACTCAATCACCGCCCTGACGAACTTAATTTCCCTTTACGCATGGTAATGAAAGCATTCACCAAGGTAGTCAGTTCTAAAAAATTTGGTTCACTAATTTTTAACCGCGTCCGTCAGAAAGCCAGAATCCGTAGTACCCTACGCCAGGTTTATCGCAACCCCGAAGCAATTACTGATGAGTTGGTAGATTTACTTTATACCCCTTCCTGTGACGAGGGCGCTCAACAAGTTTTTGCTTCAGTTCTCACTGCACCTCCTGGCCCTACTCCAAGGGAGTTACTGCCCAAAGTCAAGCATCCTATGTTGGTAATTTGGGGTGCTGATGATCCTTGGACTCCTGTAAGTGGAGGGCGAATTTTTCAAGAGTTAAATGAATCTGGTCAACCTATGGAGTTTGTATCTATTCCGAATACAGGTCATTGCCCTCACGATGAACGACCAGAGGTTGTCAATCCACTAATATTGAATTGGCTATCCCAACTTTAACTTTTAGATATTTTTAAGTAGAGACGTTATCTTAAAACGTCTCTACAATAGTTTTAAGATAACGCGCAAATAAACTTATACATTTTTTATAAAAAAATGGCTGATTTGAATCAACGTCACCCTAAAAATATCAATGGCAATTTTTATGTAGATTTTACCTGTATTGATTGTGATACTTGTCGGTGGATGGCTCCAGAAGTGTTTGAGCGCGTTGATGATCAATCAGCAGTTTATCATCAACCAGCTAACGATGCAGAACGCTTAAAAGCTATGCAAGCACTACTATCTTGTCCCACTGCTTCTATTGGTACTGTTGAGAAACCTCAAGATATTAAAGTTGCTCACCGAAGTTTTCCCATCTTAATAGAGGATGATGTTTATCATTGTGGCTACCATGCTGAAAGTTCTTACGCCGCCGCAAGTTACTTAATTCATCGCTCAGATGGCAATATTTTAGTAGATTCTCCCCGCTTTGCACCGCCACTGGTGAAACGATTGGAAGAGATGGGCGGAGTTAAGTATATGTATTTAACTCATAGAGATGATGTTGCGGATCATCGCAAGTTTAGAGAGCATTTTGGGTGTCAACGCATTCTCCACACCAATGAGATCAATAATAATACTCGTGACGTAGAAATTCAATTAGCTAATTTCGAGCCAGTACAATTTGCTCCAGACCTACTAATAATCCCAGTTCCAGGGCATACTAAAGGTCATACTGTGTTGAATTATAAAAATAAATTTCTTTTCAGTGGCGATCATCTCGCTTGGTCGCCCGTACTCAATCATCTTATTGCCTTTCCTCATGTCTGCTGGTATTCCTGGGAAGAACAGCTTAAATCAATGCGTCACCTAGCTAATTATGCCTTTGAATGGGTACTACCAGGACATGGCAGACGGTTTCATGCTGACAAACACACAATTGAACACCAAATGCAGCAATGTCTAGCTTGGATGGAATCTGTTGGCGATTAGAAAAATATAATTATAAGTTTAAAGCACAAGCGATCGCGGCACTTATTGATAGATGGCAACGTCTTGATTAGTACGTTATTACAAACAGTTAGCTTACTGTTTGTAAGTTAGTTGTCAACATTTCAATAAATCATTAAAATGCTAAACTTTGCCAGAGTTCCAATTATCTTGGGCGGCTTTTCAGCACTCCTTTTTAGTACCCCTGTACTAACACAAGAGCAACCAACAACTACCTCTGTACGACCAAACACTCAACAGAATATAACTTTTAATGTCAAAACTAAAGCAGGTCAATGTCCTACAACCGTTAGCTTGTTGAATTTATCTCGTTACTATGAAGGTGGTGTAGAACATACAGCGATTGCTGATACCTTACCAATAGCAGGCAACCCTGAGTTAATTTCATCAAGCAACAAGTTTGTGCAATTCAAAGCACCTTTGACAAAAGCTTATGAATCATGTATAGGCATAGCCACATCTGAAACAAGGACATATTACAGTTTTCGATTCCGCGATCGCCACGTTTATTTTCAGGTAAATCTTAAAGATATTCCGAGATATAGCTTGATCTCTGAGCAAAAAGTTACCGAATCACGCCCTGTTGTGCTATGGCAAGTAGCTGATTAATATATATTTACCAATAAATATTATTTTGAGTAAATGTAACATAGTTAACAAATATCAGCCGCTAAGTTTTAGTGGCTAGTTTATAATATGCCTAAGCAGGATCAGGGAAATTTTGTGCGAGTAACCATAATTACCACTGCCAAGGGTGTACATCATGTTTAACTAAATCAAAATTCCCTGAACTTCGATCCCAAAAATTGAGAAGTTTACTCTTAAGGCTCTGGATGGATCAATAATTTTGTTTAAAATACAACTTTGAGACAACTTTAATTGTAAAATACTTTAAATAAGTGTTGAAGCTTAAAAACTATTATTGTTAAGCATACATTCCATTGAATCTGACGGATGACATATTTACATCGTAGGGTTCGTAGGGTATTTTAACAGAGATCCTTTGTATACTTGAGGATGAAAATTGATGCAACTTCTCAAACACTTATGTATGAATAGTACTACAGCAAAATCGCACCACTGCGCTAAAATACAGATATTTGTCAATTTCAGCCACTTTAACTGGAAAATTGCCACTACTATTGCTCTGATGACGGCTGTAATTACCCCAGCACAAGCTCAAAACAAAGGATTCTCTAATTTTAGAATTAACGGGATGCAAATAGAAGTCCCGCTAGATGACAACAACAATACACTTATGCCTATGCCAGCGATCAATGGTATTGGTCCAAATGGTAGGACATTTGTTTTTACGGCTGACTTGTATAACGCTAATGGCGTTCCACCCGGAAGCCTTCCAGACGACTTGTTTACATCAAAGTTTACACCAACTTTCAGTTTCCAAAACTTTGGTAACAACACGCTAGATGCGCCTAACAACTTTGCCAGAATTTATCAGGGTGATGGTACTTTAGCAGATCCGGGAGTTGTAAGCTATACCTACACATATACTAAAAATGGCATTTTTAAAGGTGCCTTATTTGGTGAATTATTTGACGAAGTAACAGATTACGACATCCCAATTTTGAGCAATCTTCGTGGGGATGGTGATGGAGTCTTCGATACGAAAGGTAGAGGTTTCGGCTTTACTTTAGTTGCTGGAGCAACTCCTATACCTGAAGCTACACCAACATTTGGCTTAATTCTGCTAGGCGCTTGGGGGGTAGCTTCACAACTTAAAAGATTTAAGTTAGCAGGCAAACAAATCAATTAACAGCTAACAGTCATCTATAGCACTATGATTTTTCTTCAGTTGCTAGATATGGCAAGATGTTTTGGTGTATGTGAAGGGCAAATTTTGTTCTTGACAACAGCTAAAAATTTATTTTCAGTAATTTGGCTCGTTAGGTACCCATCATTGGAGAAGTGTATTAGATAGATGAATAACTTAACTCAAATTACCACTACAATTTAAAACAATTTAACTTGTAGTTAAGTTAGGGGATGATCACAAATAACTGCTGATGTAAAAAACCTACATTTACTAGCGTTTAAAATGGGTTTACATCATGTCCATAAAAGGATAACCTAACGGACAGTATTGATCTCTTAAGGAGTAAAATGAAGAACAATCTTAAAAGATTTTTTTTAGATCATAAGGGTGCGGCATTGCACCCATCTTTAGGCATATCAATGCTGGCAACTACTGCTGGTTTAGTACTTACAGGGGTTAATCCAGCACAAGCTCAACTGGTTGGCTTTAGTGATGTCAGAATTAATAATACTCCGTTGGAAGTTGCCGGGAATTTAACCAACCCCACTATTACTAGCAGTAATGGCTCATTTACTGTGACTGCTAATTTGTACAACGCTAACGGAGCAGCACTTCCAGCTAATTTTCAAGACACTTTTCGTCTGGCATTTTTTGATACTAATCCTAATAGCAGCCCTCTGGCTCCACCATCTCCATTTATGCAAACCTATACAGGTGGTGGAACTTTGGCAAACCCACAACAAGTTTCCTATACCTTCAATTACAATACTCCAGGAACTTTAAATGGTGCTGTGACTGCTGGATTTGATACTAGCAATCCTGATTATGATGTAAATAAAGACGGGACTTTTGATAGCAATGATAGCAATGGACGGTTTTTTACATATACATTACAATCTCAAGCGGTGCCATTTGAACCTTCACCAACTTTAGGGTTATTACTTTTAGGTGGTATTTGGGGGGCAACTTCTCAACTCAAGAAAAAGAAATTAGCACTGACTAAAATCGGCGACAACTAATCACGGCTTGGCAATTTAGCGATTTTGCCCTGTTCAGGATTTTGCAATGTCAAGATACGCCAATTTATCAGCGTGTCTTGACATTAACGTTTAATAACAAATATTTTATTTTAAAGGGTATCTGTTAGCGATTAGGATTAAAACTTATGCCAGAAAATAACGGTGACTATCAATCAGAAAGCTTATACAAACGTATAGAGAATATTGAAAAAAATCTGCACGAACTGCAAAACACCACACAGTCTAAGTCAGCAGAGTTAGGTAAAGAGCTTTTCTCTTTGCAAAGTATTTTTAAACAGGTAAATAGTCAATGGGAAAGTAACGAAGAGTTCTATAGTTCCTTAATTCATTGGGTTGGCTATAGTTTATTGCTGTTGACTTTATCTTATTATATCAGCGTTCTGATTCCGTTTCGTTTGATGAACCCTGTCTGGGAACTACAAACAATAGCTGCTCTAGTTGATAATTTTCCCATGTTTTTATTAGGGGTACTTTTTGTATTTTATGGTAATCAGGGACGGACAAAAATAGAAAAATTTATTTTAAAGCTGGTTTCTGTGGTTGCTTTATTAATGGGAGTTGTGTTTTTATTGTTAATTCCCCTTGGAATTGCAGATACTTTACGAATTAATAATCAAAACATTGCCCAAGCTCTTAATCAACAAACTCAACAGGCTGCTCAAATTCAGCAGATTAAAACAGCACTAAATAATGCTAATACTCTACCAGAAATCAATCGACTAATTAATGCGGCACGACTACAAATTCCTCCCACAGATACTAGCACACCTCAACAGTTAAAGGCTCAAGTTTATTCGCAAATTGTCCAAGCCGAACAAGCGGCAAAAACTCAAATTGAGAAGTCGCAGCAGGAGCAAAGGTTAACTTTGTTTAAAACTGGTGTGAGATATGTTTTAGGAGCTTTAATATGTGGGGTGTTATCTATTTATGCTTGGCGAATTACTTTTTTAATTAGTAAATTTGTTTTGATTTAATTAAATTTATTGCCAAAGCGCCTGTATTTACCAATT
This sequence comes from uncultured cyanobacterium, assembly GCA_963711165.1. Taxonomy (GTDB): domain Bacteria; phylum Cyanobacteriota; class Cyanobacteriia; order Cyanobacteriales; family PCC-9333; genus Crinalium. The sequence goes on from CAVQDG010000030.1 coordinate 45,835, forward strand.
ACGGAAAATCTTGCTGTAGAGATGTGATATAGCACTCTTTAGCATAGCGGTTGACAATTTGTAGGAGTGAAACCTAAACAGGACAAGGAAAATTAAAAAGCTAACGGCGCTCAAACGCGCCCGCTAATTGCTATATAAGCTAACGCGCATCTAAATTGTACATTTGATAATTGATATAAAAGTTATCAAACCCTATAACCCTCTCTCCTCCCTCCTCTCTCCTCCCTCTCTAAAATATAAAATTTAGAAACACAACAGCTTATCGCCTCTATCGTGACGTACCTACACTTGCTGATTACAGGTAAGTGTAGCAGGACTTACGCACCCACACTACCTGTGGGGGATGTTGGGTTTCGCAAAGCCTCAACCCAACCTACTAATAGCTACTAATAGCGTCTATGCGTAAGTCCTGCTAAAGTTAAAACATTTATAGCAACCGCCAAGGCGGTTAGGAAAAGTTGTAGAGGTAACACACTATACAATACAGAGCAAGAAGATTAAAAAGCTAATTGCTAAAAGCTAACTGCTAATTGCTTTATATTTTAGGAAAACGTGGCTGCCAAATTTGGTACCATTCTAACCAAGCTTTTTCTAAGATTTGATATTTATGTGCTAAAGGAACGTTATCAACATTAACAGGAATAGACATATAATTCCATAAACAGCGCCAATCTCGTAGTTCTTCCTGACCAATTAACCAAATAAAAATTCTGCTAAATTTGAGGTCGTAAATATTTCTGTTGTGACTAAACTGTTCATAACTGACTGTACTACCTCCCCGTGGGTTAATACAACTACTCAAGTATGCTTTATGTTTATCTGTAAATAAGATATAGTAGCCTACGCCTTCTTGATACTTGGTAATTGATAAGGGTTTTTTAGGTAAAGACTTAATTATTGTGTAGGTTTCCAAAAAGTTTTTAAGCTCACCATTAGTTGTTTCATAGCGCATTTCTATATCTAGAGGAACACCATTTTTGATATATTGATAACGCCTTCCAGAAATAAAGCCTGTATCTTGACGATTCTGGGTGTTTAAAGCAATACTGTCTAAAGGTTGCCAGTCGGCTAATGGAAGTGTCGCCGGAAAAGTAAAATCACTATATTTGCCTAAAGTTGGATCTAAGGTTGCTTTACCAAGAGTAATTATTGTAGTAACAAAGGTAACAGCTAAAACTATAATTCGGAGTCGATGATTTTGTAGCACAATTATAACTCCACAGAATTTTGAGAATTAATTGGTTTTTTTTGTTGGTTTTCATAATGTTGTACGAGTAAAGAGCAAAACCAACCAAAAATTAAGATAGAAATTGTGGAAAATATTTGTGTTCCTTGATTTCCATGCCAATAGTGAAATGCTTGTTCTTGAGAGCCTGCAACTAAAATTGCCATCAAGGTAATTCTAAATCCGTTGAGGACAAATGCTAATAAAATTCCAATTATTGGCAGTAAAAATTTTTGATAAAGTTTGAGGTTGAAAATCATCATAGCTAAAACAGCTATTTGCAGTAGTAGCAACATTAAATTTAGCCCAGAGCAGGCAGGATATATTTCTATAGAGCCTGTGGGTAAAATTACAAATACTCCTTGACGTTGCACTGTAAATCCTAAGTACCAAAGTAAAAAGTTAGTAAATTTAGCAGCGATGACAGTACTGCCAATACTGTGATCAATAATCTCAGCTAAGTTAACTTTTGGTATACTCAACAAAACAATGATAGATAGTTCCTTGTGATATTGTTTAAAACCTTTAATTCCCGATGCAATTAAAACTAACCCTAGTGCTGCAATGAAGGGAAAAAACAAAATTAAAATATCGGTTTTACTATGAACATTTATACTCTTGATGAGCATCCAAGCAATCAGCAGCAGACCTAAAAAGGTGGAAAGAGTTCCGCTTTCTAGTCTCAGGGTGTAGCGTCTTTTCCATAGCAGGGATAATGCTGCTATCCAAAAAATTAAATTAAATATTACCTGATCTATGCTTTGTGTCATTACCCAAGTAAGACGCAGGTGTAGTGCAATTAAACCTCCGGTAATTCCCAATAACCATAATTTGAAGTCTTGAAGAAGTGCCATTGCATTGACGAGTTATGACTGGGAATAGTATAAGCTTAAGAAACAATTTAGCCAAACTAAGTGGGAATTAGTTGGGCTGTTGATTAATAGTGGTTTAAGGGTTTGATATTTTTTATTGAGATCTTGCACCAACTTGATCGCACGAGGCAGGGTTCCTCAATAATTCGTTCCCAGGTTGAACCTGGGAACGAGATTCAAGCTAAATCAAATAGTAATATTTCTCCTCCTACCTCTGTGCTGATTTCTAGCTTTTCTTCTCCACTAATAGCTGCACCGTCACCTTCTGTGAGATGATGACCGTTTAAGGTTGCACCGCCTTGTGCTATTTGTAACCAAGCGTAACGATTTGCTTTGAGATCATAAGAGATGCGATCGCCTGGTTGTAAAACAGAAGCATATAACTCCATATCTTGATGCACTGTTACAGCCCCCTCACCGCCATTTCTAGCCGCAATTAACCGCAATTTGCCCTGTTTTTCCTCTAGTGGAATTGAGCGCTGTTCATAGCTTGCTGGCAATCCTTGTTGTTCAGGGAGAATCCAAATTTGCAAAAGGTGTACTGGTTCAGTCTGTGAGTGATTAAATTCACTGTGTCGAATTCCGGTTCCTGCGGTCATCCTCTGTGCATCACCTGGATTAATTACAGCACCTGTGCCTAAGCTGTCCCGATGCTCTAAAGCTCCTTCTAGTACATAAGTTATAATTTCCATATCGCGATGACCATGTGTATCGAAACCACCGCCTGGTGCAACACGATCATCATTTATTACTCGTAAAGCTCGAAATCCCATGTGTCTAGGATCATAATAGTTACCAAATGAAAAGCTATGGTAGCTATTTAGCCAACTGATCTTAAAATGCCCTCGCTGATCAGCTTTGCGTATTTCAATTGTTTTAACTTGACTCATGTTATTTACCTTACTGGATTTTTTAGCGGGTGTAGATTTAGTTGTTTAATCTAACAACTTTCATTACTCTATTTAGCCCTAAACACTTATTGATTACTCTTAACCCTGGTCTAAGCTTTTTTGATCTATTTATTTTGAGTTTAATGTCTATATAGCTTTTATGTAAAGTACCTACTTCAAAGTTAGATACTTACCGAAAGGATACTGTAGAATTTGGTCATTGATAATTGATAATTGATAATTGTTAATTGATATCACAGGAACTATGAATTATTACGTTATTTACGATGGCAACTGTAATCTTTGTGTAAATCTAGTGCAGCAGTTGGAGATTTTAGATAAAGGCAACTTGTTTGAGTATCTGCCGATGCAGGATCTAGAAGCTTTAAATAATTTTGGAATTACTCAGCAAGACTGTGAACTGGGCATGATTTTGATTGATGCGAATGCACCTAAAAACAGATGGCAAGGTAGTGATGCAGCCGAAGAGATTGCACGATTGTTACCAGTAGCTAATGTGATTGTGGATGCTTATCGGGCTGTACCTGGGTTGAAATGGTTGGGCGATTGCGCTTATGAACAAATACGTGACAACCGCTACACTTTGTTTGGCAAACGTGCAACTACATATCACTCGGCTTTCCCCGTTAACAGTAAACAGTAAACAGTAAACAGTAAACAGTAAACAGTAAACAGTAAACAGTAAACAGTGAGCAGTAAACAGTAAGCAGTAAACAGTAAGCAGTGAACAGTAAACAGTGAGCAGTAAACAGTAAGCAGTAAACAGTAAGCAGTGAACAGTAAACAGTAAGCAGTAAACAGTGAGCAGTAAACAGTAAGCAGTAAACAGTAAACAGTGAACAGTAAACAGTAAACAGTAAACAGTAAGCAGTAAACAGTAAGCAGTAAACAGTAAGCAGTAAACAGTAAACAGTAAACAGTAAACAGTAAACAGTAAACAGTAAACAGTAAACAGTGAGCAGTAAACAGTAAGCAGTAAACAGTAAGCAGTAAACAGTAAGCAGTAAACAGTAAGCAGTAAACAGTAAACAGTGAGCAGTAAACAGTAAGCAGTAAACAGTAAGCAGTAAACAGTAAACAGTGAGTTTTTCTTTGATGAGTAGTGACTACTTACTGGTTAATTAGTATGGTTGAATAACTCAAAAACCTGTCTGCAAAAGTGCTTGAGTTTTTCACCGACTTCAGCAACAGGCTGAGATGCTCCCTCAAAACGCCACTGCTCAACTGTGGAAAGTCGCCACTGTTTACCACGATGATCAAATCCTGCTGCTTCAACACCAATAACCCGATGAGCAGCATCTAAAGGATCTTCATAAAACCGAATTTGGACTAAAATGCTGCGACTTTGGAAGCGTTTACTCCAGCCAGGGAAGTGAAAGCCAATATCAATTGAGTCTGGATCAACAAGTTCGCGTGTATCTGGGTCATTTACCCAAGGCTTTAAATCTACCTTAGCATCGGGAAACTCAGACTTAAACAGATTGACAACGGCGGCAATCTTAGTAGCATATTCGATATTCGTAGCTTGTTCGGCTGCGTTCACGCGCAAAACTCCTGAGTTGTGTTAGGCAATGCGTTTTGCTGGTTGAGTCGAGGGATATTGGGGCTTAAATATATCAGTATGTTGCTAATTTTGCAAGCTGATTGCATCATGCTTTGGTGAGAGAAAAGTTTTTCTGCTTGCTTGGGAATCACCTTGGGCGGTAAGCTCTTTGCAACTAGGAAATGTGCAGGGTGATTAGCGTGTCAACGACGAAACATTCAATTAAAGTCGGTTCACTGGAATGGTTTTATCGGGAAGAAAACCCGATTACTGATAATGGAAAGTTACCTGTGCTGCTACTTCACGGCTTGCCTTCTCTGAGTTACAGTTGGAGTGCGGTTATGCCTGCTTTAGCTGAGAAAGGGTTTAGAGCGATCGCACCTGATTGGATTGGTTTTGGCTTATCATCAAAACCAGACCGTCGAGACTTTGCTTATACACCGGATGCGTTTATTAATGCTTTAGCAGAGTTTATTCAAGCTTTAGAAATTGATCGGTTTTTCCTAGTTGTTCAAGGGTTTTTAGGCTCTGTTGGTATCCAATATGCCTTACGTCATCCCAATCAAATTGAACGCTTAACCATTTTGAATGCTCCTTTATCACCATCAGCAAAGTTACCTTGGAAGATCAAACAACTAGGTATACCTTTAGTAGGTGAGATGCTCACACAAGACCCTCTGTTAGTTGACAGAACTTTAGAGGGTGGTAGTCGTTATCGGGTATCAGATGCAGATTTGGATGTTTATCGCCGTCCTTTCCTAACAAGTTCTGATGCTGGGCGCAGTCTGTTTGCAACGGTACAAAATTTGCAATTAAAGCAGTCAATGGCGGAAATCGCATCAAGTTTAAACGAATGGACAATTCCCACCCAACTTATTTGGGGTATAAAAGATCCCTGGTTGCCATTGACAGAAGCTGAATATCTTGCTAATTCTCTCAAGCAGGTAGAACTGATTAAACTGGAAGAAGGTGGGCATTATCCGCAAGATCATTGGTCATCACAAGTTAGTGATGCACTTGTGTATTTTCTGCGCCGTCAGGTAGTTTAAGCTACCACGCTAGAAAATGTTGGTAATTTTGATAATTAGCAATGATGTTGCAATGCAGTTGGCGGGGCAGGATGTCCATTAAAATGAAACCGACAAATTAATTAACAATTTCAATAAATTAAGATGATGGCACGTTATCGATCTATTCTGGCTTTGATCCTGGCATTTGTAGCAACATTTGTAGTTAGTTGTGGTAGCCCGACAGATATAAAGGCGAAAACCTACACATCTGCCCAAATTGAGCAAATTGAACAGTATGCTCAAGGAATTACTGGTTTGCGCGATCGCCTTCCAGAACTAGCAACAATGATTGAAAACCGCGACTGGAATAATGTTGAGTCTTTCATTCATGGTCCATTAGGCGACATCCGCGCTCGGATGAGTAGCTTATCACGCCAACTTATGCCTGATGCTCAAAAAGCTGCTTTGGAAACCAGCCAAAATGTGTTTGGTCACTTCGTTAAGATTGATGAATCTGCACAATTAGGCAGTTATACCCAAGCTATCCGCAACTATGCAGAACTGATCAAGGATTTTGATGCTTTTTTAAATCAAATTCCTAAAGCATAGAAGTTAGCAGTTAGGGGTTAGCAAGCTTGCTAATTCCATTTATTTTGTGTGTGGCGCGTCAGCGTATTACCCCACCCCAACCCTCCCCTTATAAAGGGGAGGGGGCAAGAGTAGCGCGGGTGGGGTAATTTTGTACTTTACTAACTTAAAATCTGCTGTATATAAACCTCATAAAATCAAAAGCTGGCGGGGTTATAACTCCGTCAGCCACCAACTACCAAAAGGTTTGACTTATGCTGATTCAAAAGATCGTCCAAGAACTTCAAGAGATCCCCGAAGACAAACTAGCAGAACTTTATGACCTAATTCACTACTTTCGACTAGGTTTAAGTCAAGAACTTACAGAACCCCGCACCCCTGGTTTATTGAAAGGACAACTTGGCGATGCTTTCTTTGAACCATTGCCAGAAGAGGAACTTCAGCAATGGGAATAAGTTACCTCATCGACACCCATATCCTGCTGTGGTGGCTATTTGACGATCCAAAACTCAATACCACTTGCCAAGAAATCATTCGCAACCCGAATCATCGCATTTTAGTTAGCAGTGTTTCTGCTTGGGAAATTGCTACCAAATACCGCATCGGTAAACTACCTGAAGCAAAAAAACTCGTGTTCTCAATATTCACAAATATTATATCAAGCTAAATTTGTCGAACTTACCATTACTAATGCCCATGCACTCAGGGCAGGAAGTCTATCTATTGCCCATCGTGATCCTTTTGACCGCATGATCATGGCTCAGGCAGAACTGGAAAGTTTACCTGTCATTACCTACGACAAAGCCTTCCAGACAGGGCTAATTCAGGTAATTCCCGACCTTGAGTAAAAGCACTGATAACCCCGTCAGATTAAAAAGCTAACTGCTAATTGCTATCAATATGAGTCGAGTTGTAATTATTGGATGTGGTGTAGTTGGTGCTGCGATCGCTTATGAACTTAGTTTAATTCCAAATTTATCAATTACAGTTATCGATCAACAACCACCCGCGCAGGGGGCAACTGGTGCGGCGCTAGGCGTTTTGATGGGTGTTATTAGTCATAAAATTAAAGGTAATGCGTGGCGGATGCGGCAATCTAGCATCCAACGCTATGAAAGTTTAATTCCAGAATTAGAAGCAATTACAGGGTATCAAATTCCATTTAATCGCCAAGGTATTCTTAAGCTGTGTTTTGAAGGGGAAGATTTAACAAAGTGGGAGAAACTAATAGAAATTCGTCAATCTCAAGGCTGGAATTTAGAAATTTGGGATAGTTCGCAATTACTATTAAAATGTCCGCAACTTAGTAGTAATAACATTATTGCGGGTGTTTATTCTCCTCAAGATCGACAACTTGATCCAACGGCGCTGACAAATGCTTTGGTTGAAGCTGCTAAATATAATGGTGTTAACTTTCAATTTGGTGTGAAAGTTGATAATTTTAAATCGTGCAAGTCTGAAAATTTAGATATTGATATTTGTCAAGAGATTCAAACAATAAACGGAAAGTTTGCTGCTGATTGGTTTGTAGTAGCAGCAGGTTTGGGTTCAACACCTCTAACAGCATCTTTACAACAAGCTGTTGATATTCGACCTGTTTTAGGACAAGCTTTACATTTGCGTATAAAAAACCCTTTGGGCGATGCTAATTTTCAGCCTGTAATTACGGGTAATGATGTCCACATTGTACCGTTAAGTAAAGGGGAATACTGGGTAGGGGCGACAGTAGAATTTTCCTCTAATCACAGTGATATTGTGGCTGATGCAGCACTACTAGATCAAGTTATGCAACAGGCGATCGCATTTTGTCCAGACTTAGCCAAAGCTACTGTAGTTAAATCCTGGTCTGGTTTACGTCCACGTCCAGAAGCCCGTCCTGCACCTGTTATCGGTCATCTCCCTGGTTATAGTAATGTGCTGTTAGCGACGGGTCATTATCGCAATGGTGTATTGCTTGCACCTGCAACCGCTCAAGCTATTCGTGAGGCGATCTTAAATAGTTGATACAGGACTTACGCAGGCACACTATCTATAGTAGCTATAGTAGGCGCTGACTATTAAGTTGAGAACTATTAGCCCCATCTAATACATGGGGCTAGGCGAAGTAAGTAGGTCAAAAAAGATGGGACATTTGCCACGCGCGAATACAAAGAAACCATAATGAAAATAGAAAACACTATATCTCTAAATCCTTCCTTATCTTATGATTTACTTTATACATTCAGAGGTAAGCGAGTATCTCAATTAGTTCGTTATAGTTGGTGGCCAAAAGAAAATGTTGCTTCCGAATGTGATATTTGTGATCAAATGGCCTTCTCTTTAACAGCAGGGCCTTTAGCTGTTGCTTTTGAAAATGGGGATATACTTGGCGTTGCTAGCCAGCCTAGCCTGAATAGTGTAATTTTATGGCTAGATCGGTGTAAAGATGGAAAAGTTCAAAGAATCTCTACTTTAGATGAAGACATAGAACTATTTCCCATAAATTGCAATGATGATAAATACGCTAACTCTTTCTGGAAGCAATTTATTGGTTTAACCCTAATTGACTTCTCTATTTTGAAAAAGCGATCAATGAATGCTCTTAAAAGAGAGTTGCCAAGTGAAGTAGGTCTATCATTTATTTTTGAGAGAAACCAGAGATTTGTTGCATCGCATGGGTTACATGATGAATCGGACGATTTTTCAGTATTGGATTACAACCAAATTCATCCAAATATTGCTAAAGATCTTGAAGAACTACCTTTGTGTTGCTAGAAAAGGGGGCATTAGATTTATGGCTTTAGCTTAGAAGTTGGTTTTTTATCGCAGATGTAAGCAGATGGACGCAGATTACGCAGATGTTAAGCACTAAGGGCTATATCCAAATTCCGCACTAAAAAAGCCCACTTATCTGCAATCTCCTCAATAATCTTAGCTGTAGGCTTCCCTGCACCATGTCCTGCTTTAGTTTCAATTCTAATTAACACAGGTTGCTCACCTTTATGCGCCTCTTGCAAACCTGCGGTAAACTTAAAACTATGAGCAGGAACTACGCGATCGTCATGATCGGCAGTTGTAATTAATGTAGCTGGATAAGATATTCCAGGCTTAAGATTGTGCAGGGGAGAATAAGCATATAACGCCTTAAATTCCTCTGGATGATCGGGAGAACCATAATCTGAAGTCCAAGCCCAACCAATTGTAAACTTATGAAAGCGCAACATATCCATTACACCCACCGCCGGAAGTGCAGCAGCAAATAAATCAGGGCGTTGCGTCATACACGCACCTACTAATAACCCGCCATTACTACCGCCACTAATAGCAAGTTTTGCAGACGATGTATAATTATTAGCGATTAGCCACTCTGCTGCTGCAATAAAATCATCAAAGACATTCTGCTTATTTAACTTAGTTCCTGCTTGATGCCATTCTTCTCCATACTCTCCGCCACCGCGTAGGTTGGGAACTGCATAAACGCCACCCATTTCCATCCACACGATCACGCCTACAGAAAAACTAGGTGTCAATGAAACATTAAAACCACCATAACCATAGAGGTAAGTAGGGTTATTTCCGTTCAGTTGTAAACCTTTCTTGTGGGTGATAAACATCGGCACTTGAGTACCATCTTTACTACTGTAGAAAACCTGCTTTGTTTCGTAATCTTCGGGATTAAAATCAACTTGTGGCTGTCTAAATACTGTGCTTTCTCCTGCCGTCATGTCGTAGCGATAGATAGTTGCGGGAGTAGTAAAACTTGTGAAGCTGTAAAAAGTTTCTGTATCCCAACGTTTGCCACCAAAACCGCCAGCAGATCCAATTCCTGGTAAGGCAACTTCTCTAACAAACTCACCATTGATATTAAATATTTTGATTTGACTACGTGCATCTTTGAGGTAGTCAGCTACTAATTGATTGTTTAAAATACCGATGCTTTCAAGAGTTTCATTTGCTTGCGGAATAATTTCTCGCCAATGTTCCTTTTGTGGGTTGTTAATGTCTATGGCGATCGCACGACCACGAGCCGCCTCTAAATCAGTTTGAAACAAAAAAACTGAGCCATCATTGTCAATAAAGCTATAACTTGCTTCAAAATCACTAATTAGTTCTACAACTTGAGAATTTGCATCCGCCAAGTCTTTATAAAACACCAGGTTTTTAGGATTTGTTCCTTGCCAAACACTGATAATTAAATAGCGACCATCTTCAGTAACACCACCATTAAAACCCCATTCTTTTTGGTCAAGTCTATGATAAATTAAAACATCTTCTGATTGCGGTGTTCCGATTTTGTGGTAGTATAGCTTTTGAAAATAATTAATGTCTTCTAATTTAGTTGCTTCATTCGGCTGATCGTAACGACTATAGAAGAAACCTTGATTATCTTTAGTCCAAGAAGCGCCAGAAAACTTAATCCAATTAAGATGATCGGAAATATCTTCTTGTGTCTCAACATCACGCACTTTCCATTCTTGCCAGTCTGAGCCAGAAGTTGATAAACCATAAGCCATTAACTTACCGTTTTCACTGATAGCTATACCAGCAAGCGCAACAGTACCATCTTCTGAAAGTTTGTTGGGGTCAAGTAAAACTTTTGGTTCAGAGTCAAGAGAAGTTAAGGTATATAAAACAGATTGGTTTTGTAGACCATCGTTTTTAAAATAGAAATAGCGATCGCCCTCTTTAAAAGGAATGCTAAACTTCTCATAGTCCCACAATTGAGTTAAACGCTGTTTAATTTGCGATCGCGCTGGAATTTGATTCAGGTAATCAAAAGTAACTTGATTCTGCGCCTCAACCCAAGCTTTTGTTTCTTGAGAGTCTACATCCTCTAACCAACGGTAGGGATCAGAAACCTTAGTACCGTGATAATCATCAACTTGGTTAACAGTTTGCGTAGTTGGATAGGTAATAGATTTAGTCGTATCTGACATCATTAAGGGGGAGGGGGGAGGAGGGAGGAGGGAGGAGAGAGGAGAGAGGAGAGAGGAGGAAGGAGGGAGGAGAGAGGAGGGGAAAGAAAAAATTGTTAACTGTTAACTGTTAACTGTTAACTGTCAGCAGTACCTCACCTTTCATCATGCGTTGAGCAGCATCAAGTAACGCTTCTTCTAGATATGGTTTGGTAAAGTAACCACTAGCACCTAAATCTGCTGCCATTTGCTGATGTCGTGAAGCACCACGAGAGGTCAACATTGCTACAGGCAGATGATTGAGTTTGTCATTTTTCTGAATGCGAGATAATAACTCTAAACCGTCCATTCTCGGCATTTCAATATCGCAGAAAACAATATCGCAAGGTAGACCGCCTAATAGTTTATCCCAAGCTTCCTGACCATCACGGGCTTGTTCTACTCGATAGCCAGATTTATTAAACGTCATTGAGAGCAACTCACGCACCGTAATCGAATCATCAACAATCAGCACCATCGGCTCAGTCTTAGCTGCTGGAGCCTCGCTCTTAACCTGTAAATTAGACCAAACACTGCCAGCACCTTCCTTGCGAATAATGCCTCTAGAAAGTTCAATTAACTCTAAAACGTCGGCAATTGGCATGATTCGACCATCCCCTAGCACCGTAGCACCTGCAATTCCCACTGGCTTAGGTACAGGTCCTTGCAATTGCTTAATAACAATTTCCTGCTCACCTAAAACCCGATCTACTTGCAGAGCAAGGAGATTACCAGCACTGCGTAGCACGATGATAGAAACCAGATCGTCTTCACGCTTACCACCGTAGACGCTACCACGGCTCATTTGCCGATTATAGGTTAGTAGTTCTGTGAGAGGTTGGAAGGTTAAAAGTGTATCTCGCCAAGCAATACAAGATTCACCTTCAGCATTTGTTTGGATGCGGTCTTTGGCAATCTCTAACATATCTTCCACCCCATCCATTGGAAAAGCAATTGTAGCTTTTTCGCTAACGCAGCAGAGAGCTTTACCAATACTAAGAGTGAGAGGTAAACGAATAGTAAAGTTAGTACCTTTACCTAAAAATGATTCGGTACTAATTGTGCCGCGAATTTCCATTAAACTGGTACGAACAACATCCATACCGACACCACGACCTGATAATTCATCAGCTTGATCCTTGGTGCTAAAACCCGGATGGAACAGGAGATCGTAAACATCAGGTTTGGACATTGTTTGGGCTTGCGCGGCGGTGATTAACCCCTTCTTAACAGCTTTTTGCTTAACATACTCTGTATTAATGCCTGCTCCATCATCAGATACAGCGATTACTGTTTGGTTCCCTTGATGGAAGGCTCGCAGGGTAATTATACCAACTCGTGGCTTACCAAGTGCTTGTCGCTCGTCTGGGGTTTCAATCCCGTGAGCGATCGCATTGTTAAGCATATGATTGAGTGGATCGCTCAAGTGTTCGAGGATCACTTTGTCTAATAAAGTATCTCGTCCCTCAACGTGCAACTCGACTTCTTTGCCATTTTTACGAGCATTTTCCCGCACACCACGTTGCAAACGGTCGGCAGTTTGAGCAAAAGGAATCATGCGCGATCGCGTTAGCCCTTCTTGCACTTGGCTAGTTACCTGCCTTAACATCCGAGCAACTTGGTCGGTTTCGTCAACTAAGAATTCAATATCAGAAGAAGACTCACGCACCCGCACGATTAGCTCAATCATCTCCTGAGAAAGCAAGTGGATCGGAGTGAATCGATCCATTTCTAGAGGATCATATTCCATACTGGAGGAATTATTCGGGGAGCTATCCGGTTTGGCTTTTGATAAAGCGCGGTGGTGTTGGCGACTAGCAAGTAGTGAGCTTTCCAAAAGCGATCGCTCATATAAATTCTGCATTCTTGACCCCACGTCGCTGAGTTGCTGCACATAATTCAGCAAGTTATCCAGCGACTGCCGCATCCGTTCCTGATCCTCCTCTAGGCTGTTGCGATTAACCACCAACTCCCCAACTAAATTGCTCAAGCTATCCAAATGCTTAACAGGAACCCGCATTGTCTGTTCAAACACTTTTTGACGGGGACGCGCCTGTCCCTGGCTTTGAGTGGGTGGACCACCCATAGATTTGTCTGTTTGCTCTAGCAGTTTTTCTAAGTCACCAAATTCATCATCAACTTGCTTAGGTGCTTTCGGTGTTGTGCGTTT
>CAVQDG010000031.1:0-7575 GCA_963711165.1 uncultured cyanobacterium
CTTTGATTTGTTGATAATAATGATCCAATCGGGATTGCTGTTGAGCGGTATTGATTGACATTTCACTCACTGGCGACAAATAATCAACCTGGTGGCTGAGGACAAAATTTCTTATAAGAAAGTTGAAAACCCTGTAGCTTTAGCTCAGGGATAAAAACGAAAGAGAGGTGTTCACGCCTCTGTTTCGTTTCTCTTGAGCTGGGAGTGTCTTGATAAACTTTTGGTCTTTTTTCGTTGGTATGTTGGTTAAATCACGCTACCATTAAACATAGCAGGTGGGGTAATCAACCTGTTTAAAAACCCTAGTACCTAAACGGTAACGCTGTACCTTGACAACTGAATCACGGGTTCTACTTTGTTGTTCTAGTCGCTCAACTCGATGGAAGAGCCGCCTGAAAGTAGGTAAAAGATTCACAGGAACTAGGCAACTAGCATTAAACTCAAACAAAGTTTGGTTAAAAACCAACTACGGTCGGGCAGACCGAAAGTTAACGCTTCAGGAGAGAACCACCTATACATAGGACGCTGCAAGGTATCCTATGCAAGTGGACTCGTTGAATGAAGAATCTCCGTGTCTTCAGACCGGAGAGTGTCAATCCACAATATATCCACAATCCACCGTTTTAATACAAGTACAGCGCCAACTTTCTATTACTGTTCTGTAAAATAATATTTACATATATTTACATATATTTACATTTTTTTCTCAATTGGGAATATTTTTTGGAAAACCTGAAATTTACCAAATGCTGAGAATCATTAACCTTTTACATCTGCGTAAATCCTAATTTATTTCCATTCATTTCTACGAATATGATTAAAGTTAATTACATCAATTCCTACTGTTTGCAGATAATTAGCTAATCTAAAATCATCTGTAAGCACTAAGTAATCTTTAGCTAGAACAATAATTCCACAATCTGTAAGCCCAAACTTAGTAAAGTTTTCCAGCTTGGTAGCTGTAGCACTTTCGATTCTTAGATTCAGTTAACCTGTGGTTAATAATATCAGCAAATATAGACAAGCACTGCGAACGTTCTGGTTCACCTATCTGATTAATCAAACTATTAACTTCAGTCAATATATGAGGAGTTGTAACAAGTTTATTAAAAAATAATATAATCCTTAAAAGTAAGTCATAATCTTCTAATGTAAATTTCTCAGTGCGATTAAACTTCGATATTCTCGCACGATTAGCAGTACCAACAAACCAGAGAAGCAGTATATTTGTATCAATTAAAATCCCCTTTTGTTTGTAACGCTCCAAGATAGGGCGAATCTCTTCATTCATACTTCTCTAATTTTCATAGACTTAACTTCCCCAGTTTGAGCGTCTATATTAAATATTTTATATTCGCGCTCATGTCTAGGAATAGTAGGAAGTCCAAGAGGATTTTTAGCTGTATCGGTGAGACGATTAAATCCCAATGTAATTAACCATAAATTTTTATCTTCTGATAACTCAACTTCCTCTAGTCTGAGGTCATTTACTTGCAGTCCCATCATATCTTTAACGGAGTCAAAATATTTTTCCGCTATATTAACAGCAGCACGTACATCAATTTTAATATCTGCACCTTGAGTCATAAATTGCTTACTCCACTATAAATCTATACTTGTGAACAAAAAGCCAGAAATCAAGGGTTTATTCTTAATTTCTGGCTATTAATTTTTGAATGTGCTACTTGTAATTTAACGGATGTATTCTTTCAAAATACTATTGCGATTTGGATGGCGCAATTTCCGCAAAGCTTTCGCTTCAATTTGACGAATACGTTCACGGGTAACGTTGAAGATTTGACCAATTTCTTCTAACGTCTTCATTCTTCCATCATCTAAGCCATAACGTAAGCGTAAAACATCGCGTTCACGAGGGCTAAGAGTATCAAGGACGCTTTCTAAATCTTCCCGCAGGAGATTTTTAGAAACCTCATCTTCTGGTGTTTCGCCATCTGCTTCGATGAAGTCTCCTAAACGAGAATCTTCTTCTTTACCAATGGGCGTTTCTAAGGAAATTGGAAGTTGAGCAGATTTAGCAATGAATCGCAGCTTTTCGATGGTCATTTCCATGCGAGTAGCGATTTCTTCTTCAGTAGGCTTACGTCCCATTTCTTGGGAAAGCAGCTTAGTAGTTTTCTTTATTCGAGAAATAGTTTCATAAAGGTGGACAGGTAAGCGAATTGTGCGAGACTGATTCGCGATCGCTCTCGTAATAGCCTGTCTAATCCACCAAGTAGCATAAGTAGAAAACTTATAACCTTTTTCGTGGTCAAATTTTTCGGCAGCGCGAATCAAACCTAAACTACCTTCTTGAATCAGATCTTGAAACGACAAGCCCCGATTCATATATTTTTTAGCAATAGACACCACCAGACGCAGGTTAGACTGCACCATCTTGTCTTTTGCGCGTCGCCCTAAATAGAGACGATGGCGAAATTGTGGCAACGGCATTTCTACCGCCTTTGCCCATTCACTATCTTTTGGTTCGCGCTCTAGTTGAGCCTTCAACTGCTCATACACCCGTTCTAATTGCAGCAACTCAGCAATTTTACGCGCTAACTCAATTTCTTCATCGGCTCGCAGTAACCGAATGCGACCAATTTCTTGTAAATAGAGGCGAATTGAATCCTCTGTGTAGTGCTTCTTTTTAGTTGGTGCGCGACGACGAGTAGAGCGAACCTTACCAGGCTTACTGTCGTCCTCATCAGGTGGAACATCCACAATATCATCGTCTGAATCAGCTTCATTAAAGTGCAAAAGTTCCAACTCGCTTCGTTCCAAATCGCTTGCATTAGGTTCTTCAGTGAGAGGTGCGATTGCGAGTACGTCGTTAGCCTGGGTCATGCCGTGTTCCTCATGCTCCTTAAATTTAAAACCAGAAGATAATGTTAGTTAATCTAACAAAAAAATAGCCAGCAATTAGTTGTACCAAACCTTCAACGCTTAATTATCGTTTTAGTCAAAAGATTTTAAAATCGCTTGCTTTTCAGTTATCCATAAAAGCGTTGAAGTAGGTGTTAATCCTGAATTTAGGTGAAACCTTTTTGATTGTAGCCTTTCTCACAAAAATTGCACGTTTTTGGTTTGTTTTATTTCTAAATTTATAAAAAAAACTTTAAACGTCGTTGATCTTTGTGATTTAAGCCAGAGTTTACTAACGCTTGAGTAACAGGATACCCAAGGTTTGTCACTTGTTTAGCGCAAAGTCAAGCTAACTGCAAAATTGTTTGTCACTCCCAACCGATAAGTTTAACTGCTACTTTTTGATTTGCCTAGTGTATTGACCATTAAAATTTCTAAAAATCATGGCTTAATTACCATTGCTGAGAGTTGATGCCTAAATCTTAATTTCACAGATGATTGGCTGCTATACAGATTGTTGGCTCAAATCTCTTCCGACATTTTAATGAATTTGGCTCAAGAATGCCATAAAAATAGCTAATAGATATTCTGATTTTGCCATCAGAGGAAGCCGGACAAGCAAATAAGTATTTTTATCCGAGTAAAAGTTAAATGGAAATGAAAGTATTGGTCATTGGTCATTGTTAATTGTTAATTGATTCCCACATACTTAGTGAGTTGCAGATCAGCTTTTAAGGCTAGGCGGTGCTTAACTGAAATTTCTCCCAAAGTCTATCAATCGTAACAAAATGATAACCAAGCTCGATCAACATAGGAATAATTTGAGCAGTAGTTTGGGCTACGTCTTGTCCTCCATAATAGCCATCATGCAGAACAATTAACGACCCATTGTGAACTTGTCGGATAATTCGTTGAGTAACAACTGAAATTCCAGGTCGTACCCAATCTTCTGGTACAACGCTCCACATTACTGGTCGATAATTCCACTTGTGCAATAAATCTATTGTTCGGGGTGTAAACAAACCGTTAGGGGGTCGCACATCACGAACATATTTAGGTTCTAAATTACAGGAAGTTGCGATCGCCTCCTGGGTTAATTCCAAACTCTGCTTCAACTCCTTGCTATTTAGACGAGCAAAAGAGCGATGATCGTACCCATGTAATCCAATCCAGTGACCTTGTTGATATACCTCCCTAGCCACTGCTGGTGCGCGGTTAACGCAAACACCTAGCCAGAAAAAACTAGCGGTCACTTGGTAACGATCTAATACATCTAATAGAGAAGGTGTGTATTTTTGATGGGGACCATCATCAAAGGTGAGCGCGATTTCTTTTGAATTAGCACATCCAGCCCAAAGACAGCTAGGAAAAGTAGGTTTAAGAATTCGGTAGAGAATTGGAGTTATTGGCGCGATCGGCATTCAGTTTTAAAGTATCTAACATTTTAGGAAATAATCACTGGAGATTTCAAAGCCTAGTAAAGCTAAACAACTTGACTATTTTTTAAGGTTAACAATAATTTCCTGTTATTACTGCCTTTGCGATCAAAAATATTTCTATATTTAGCGTAGACTTTGGGCAACAATCGGTTTTTAGTGGCTTTAGCGCCAAAATTATAATAGACATCTCCCTAAAAAATGTAGAGACGTGCCATGGCACGTCTGGTAATTAGGGTTTTATGGTTAACACCTTTGATTGTGTGTCGAGGTCTAATTGATGCTTAACCAAATAGTTTTTTAGTTGCTCTTTCAGCACGAGCTTCGGCTGAAGCCATTACTTCTGCGAGATTTTCTAACATCTCTCCAGGGTAATTTTCCAAAACTCTAGTAGATAAAGAAACTCGTCCTTTTCCTTCATCAAGTTCAATAATCACTGCTTTAATAGGTTGACCAATTTCAAACAGCGATGCTAAGGATTCAATGTACTTTTGGCTTACCTGCTTGATGTGAATTAATCCAGTAGTACCTTCAGTCTCAACGAAGATGCCGAAAGGCTTGAGACTAGAAACTTTTCCTTCAACTAACTGTCCCACTTCAAGCTGGCTAAAGCTGGCGGCGCGATTAGCTTCACGTTGGGAAAAAACCAGTTTTTTAGTTTCAGGATTAACCTCCAAAAAGCTAGTAGTCAAAGTTTGACCAACTAATTCGGGTAAATTTTCCCGATCAATTAAATGCGATCGCGGAATAAATCCCCGTACCCCTTGGAAATCTACTGTCACACCCCCCTTATTAACACCACTTACACGGACTTGCACCGATTGCTTATTGTCTTGCATTTCAGCAATAGAATCCCAAGCGTGCTTAATTTGTAGCTGACGGCGAGACAGTGTTACTTGACCATCTGCATCCTGTTCCCGAATAATTAAAAATTCCTGCTCCTCCTGCAATGGCAGTACTGTCGATACATCGGTTATATCGTTTGCAGCAATCTCTTGGATGGGAACAACAGCCAAAGACTTACCACCGATATCAACATATACGCCATCAGTATCATAGCTATGTACCTTGCCGCGCACGACTTGTCCTTGCTGAAAATTATAGTCGTGTTGTTCAAGGGCTTTTGCAAAGTCATCCATTGTAAAGGACTGATTTGCCTTTTGAGAAGCAGTCGATTTGGAAGTCATGAGAATTTAAGCTGATAAGTTAAACACAGATAATGATTTCAGGTTATTGTAGTTCTTTGGCAAACAACTGTTTAACCTGTTTCCAGGCATCTGCTGCTGCGTCGGGATTATAACTACTACGTTGATCGCAAAAGAATCCGTGATCACCTTGATCGTAGCGAAATATTTGATGAGGAATTTGATATTTTTGTAACTCTTTCTCTATTTGATGTACTTCCTCAAATGGAATGCTGGCATCTTCCGATCCAAAGAAGGCGTAAAGCTTGCCTTTGATTTCTGGTGTGCGAGTGATTGTTGGTTCACCGTCTCCCAAGGTGGCAGTAGCAATGCGAGCGCCATAGAAGGAGGCAGTAGCTTTGATATCTGGTAGAGTCGCTGCTAGGTAGGCAACATGACCACCAAAGCAAAAGCCAATAACGCCAAAATTTTGTTTAACATTGGGCAAGCTTTTCAGGTAATCTATTGCTGCTTGAATATCGCTGAGTAACTCTGATGCTTTGGTTTGAACAGCGTAGTTTCTACCAGTTTCTATGCTTTCTGGTGTGTATCCAGCTTCAAAATTAGGGGCGGTGCGTTGAAATAGTGCAGGTGCGATCGCAATATAGCCTTCCTTAGCAAGGCGTTCAGTCACATCTCGAATGTGGGAGTTAACCCCAAAGATTTCTTGTAACACCACAATACCTGGAAATACTCCCTCATGGGCTGGCATTGCTAGGTAAGCCGAAATCTGGGTATCTCCATTAAAAATGGTAACGGTATCAGTACGAATTTCTTGGTCTGTCATGATAATTTTCGATTTTGTTGGCGTTGATTTTATACCAATTCGGAAAAGGATCGTTACAAATATTTGATGTAGAGACGCGCCATGGCGCGTCTGTTTTGTGTTTTACTGGACGATCGCAACCTTAATCAGCGATAAAAGTAGAGACGCGAAATTTCGCGTCTCTACAATAGGGTTTTAGGGTGCAAATATGGTTCAGTTTCAAATTCAGCCAGATAGTGAAGTCCCTGCATCAAAACAGTTATTTGACCAAATGCAATTTGCGATCGCCTCTCGTCAGTTTCCACCTGGTAAGCGTTTGCCTAGCACCAGACTGTTAGCTATGCAAACAGGGCTGCACCGCAACACCATTAGCAAAGTATATAAACAACTCGAAGAAGTTGGACTGGTAGACACCCAAGCCGGATCGGGCATTTATGTCCGCGCTTTAGGTCATGAGATTGGCGCTCAACATCGGTCGCCACTGCTGGATAACTATCCCAAAGCTAATCAAATTGTCCAAAAAAGCTTGGATGAACTACTCAACCAAAATTTTTCACTTTCTTTTGCTAGAGAATTATTTTTAGCAGAAATCGACTGGCGCTTACGCTGTAGTGCGAGAGTGCTGGTGACTGTTCCCCAAAGAGATCTTGGCGCAGGTGAGTTGATGGTGCAAGAACTCCAAGAAGCGTTAAAAATTCCAGTACAACTGGTTCCTTTAGAAGAACTTCAAGTATTGCTACAGCAAACGCACTCCGCCACAGTAGTAACTAACCGTTATTTTATCCAAGAAGCCGAAGCGATCGCCGCGCCTAACTCGGTGCGCGTTATCCCCGTCGATATTCACGACTACGAAGACGAGCTAAAGCTTATTACAGATTTACCTAAAGACAGCTATCTTGGGATAGTTAGCCTCAGTGCAGGTATTTTAAACGTTGCAGAAATTATTATTTATAGCCTGCGTGGCGATGATTTGCTGGTAGTGACTTGCCAAGTCACAGATACATACAAGCTCAAAGCTATTGTACGCAGCGCCCATACCATTATCGCCGATCAAGTAACTTTACCTACAGTCAAGGCAGCAATTACAGCCGCCAGAGAAGATATTATTCGCCCACCCCAAATATTTATCAGTGAAAACTACATCTCTACCAACTCAATTAGTTTATTAAAACGGGAATTGGGCTTAGATTAATGATCAACGTAACCATCTAACAATTTTCTCAATGTTTGATTGGGAGCAATTTTTCTTTTCAACTAATAATCTTAGGTAATAGCTGACAAATTATCTAGCTATATCCGTAAGAATACGTAAGTGTAATCAGCTAGA
>CAVQDG010000032.1:0-6169 GCA_963711165.1 uncultured cyanobacterium
CGACTCATCAAAATTTCCCGTGTTTTTAAACTAAAATCTGATTTCACTCAAACATTTGCTTATTAATTCTTATTAAATTCTCTGCTTGTTAACGATTAGATGATCCCCCATAAGTTTTACAACGGGAGATTATAGTATTAAAATATTAAAAAACCCGACTTTGGCTTTGAGTTTGACTTTAAGCTGTCAGGTTGAAGTTACGCGCGTTAATGTTGCCAGCCCAGGCAAAAGCCTTACTGTGGCTGGTTGTAGGTGAAATATTATAGATTTTTGAATTAATCGGTTTTCCAAGTTTAGCTTATTTCACACAAAAAATTCTTTGGGATCATTTTTTGGTAAACCCTTGGCGGAGGGCGTTTTTGCTTCCTACTATCATCTGTGAATGTGGTGCATAAAAGGTAAAATATGATGAAAAAATCAAGTATAGTTGTTTACGGCGCAAATAAATATAGACAGAAACAATCCCCAAGCAAAATTGCCGTGGCTAGTGGCGTAGCAGTAGCTACGCTTGTGATTGGAGCAACTGTGTTGGGCGCAAGTAATGATTGGTACGGAAAAGTGATGACTTGGCGACCTTTAATAGGTCAAAACGGCGTTAATTCTGCCAATCAAGAAAACTCTGAAGTTTTAAATCTAGTATCTTTACCTACATCAGAACGGGCAGCACGTTTAGAAGCTATAGCCCAAGGAAAAAATTCTCAGGAGCAAAATCGCGCCCGCTATCTATTGGCGACAGACTTGCTGCAACAAAAACAAGCAACGAAAGCTTTGATCTGGTTAGAAGGGTTAGAGAAAAATTATGCAGTTTTGGCACCCTACGTTTTGCTGAAACGTTCCCAAGGTTATGAGTTGAATGGGGATAAAGCCAAATACCAGGAAGTACTACGCGAACTTGTCAAAAACTATCCCAACTCACCTGTAGCGGCTGAGGCAATGTATATTTTGGGAAGTACGGAGCGACAATTTTGGGATCAGGCAATCGCACAATTCCCTAGTCATCCCCGCACATTAGAAATTATCCGCCAGCAGTTGACACAAAATCCGAATCAGCCAAAATTAATGTGGCTGCTAGTTAAGTATGCTCCCGATTCACCTAACATTACTTCAGTATTAGACCAGCTATCTAAGCAGTATGTCGCACAACTCAAGCCTGAAGACTGGGAACTCATCGCCTCATCTTATTGGCAAAACCAAGAGTATTCCAAAGCCGCTTCTGCTTATATGGGTGCTACGGAGACTCCTTTTAATGCTTATCGTGTTGCTAGAGCGCTAGAACTTAGCAACCAAAAACCAGGAGCAATTAGCGCTTATCAATATGTAGTTAGTCATTTTCCCAACGCTCAAGAAACTGCTAGCAGCCTAATCCGTTTAGCTAACTTATCAAAGCTACCAGAAGCCTTGTTGGATCTAGATCAAGTAAAAGCTAAATTTCCAGAACGAGCAAGTCAAGCTCTCAGCACCAAAGCCCAAATGCAAGTAGCAAAAAACCCTCAAGCGGCTCAACAAGATCTGCAACTGTTATTAACTAAATATGGTAATTCGGAAGCAGCAGCAGAATATCGTTGGAAACAGGCACAAGCTAAGGCTGCGGCTGGCGACTTACAAGCCGCGTCGCAATTGGCGCAAACTATCACTATGGAAAATCCTGATAGCCAGTATGCTCCAAGAGCCACTTTTTGGTCAGGGAAATGGGCGAAGACACTAGGAAACCAGGAAAAAGCCAAAGAGATGTTTGAAAAGGCACTCTTTAAGTATCCTCAGTCTTACTATGCGTGGCGGTCTGCTGTTCACTTAGGTTGGGATGTGGGAGATTTTACCACAGTACGTCAATTATCTCCTGAAATTGTGCGGCCGACAGCGCGATCGCAACCACTTGTTGGTTCTGAAACTTTCAAAGAACTATATCAGTTAGGGCAAGATGGTGATGCTTGGACACTTTGGCAGACAGAATTTCAAAATCGTTTACAACCAACAGTATCAGAACAGTTTACAGATGGATTACTAAAACTCAAGCTAGGTAAACACCAACAAGGAATTGATCAAATTTCTAAATTAGAAGATCGTGAAACTCCAGTAGAGCAAGCAGAATATCAAGCTATACGCGAAAAAATGACTTACTGGCGCAGTTTATATCCATTTCCCTATATGGAATTTATCGAAAAATGGTCACAACAACGTCAAATTAATCCTTTGCTAGTAACTGCTTTAATTCGACAAGAATCGCGGTTTGAGCCAGCAATTAAATCTCCTGTTGGCGCTACTGGTTTAATGCAGCTAATTCCTACTACGGCGGCGGCTGAGGCTAAGACTGAAAATTTGCAGCAATATTCACTCACAAATCCCCAGGATAATATTCAACTGGGAACAGCTTATCTAGACACAACTCATAAGCACTACAACAATAACTCTCTATTAGCCGTTGCTAGTTATAATGCTGGTCCTGGTAACGTTTCTAACTGGCTGAAGCAAAAACTACCAACTGATCCAGATGAATTTGTAGAAGCAATTCCGTTTGAGGAAACTCAAGGATATGTTAAAAATGTGTTTGGAAACTACTGGAATTATTTGCGGCTATACAATCCACAAGTTAGTCAGCAGTTAGCGCAACATTCTGCTCAATACAGTCAGAAATGAGCCGTGAAGAATAAACTGAGGAAGTGCTATATAAACTTACATCAAAGAGCGATCGCACCTTTGATGTAAGTTTATCAAATTAAGGTGCGATCGTATATTGAAGGTTATAATCATACAACCTCTCAGTAGAGTATTAGCATTAAATTGTTGCTCTTAAATAGCACAACAAAGAATGATTTTATTACAGTACAATGCCAGGATAACCTTTAGCAGGAGTTGTCCAGTTTACTCCATCGCTTGATGAGGTTACATAGAGAATACTACTATGGTCATTAGCTTTGAATGCAATGTAAAGTTTGTTATTAAAAACTGTCATTGTTGGGCTGCCCTGAAATGAAATACCAGGATAACCCTTAGCCGGAGTTGTCCAGTTTACTCCATCACTTGATGAGGTGATAAAGAGAGTGTTACTAGGATCATTAGATTTAAAAGCCATATACAATCTGCCATTGAAAGTCGCCATTGTGGGACTATTTTGAAATGTAATACCAGGATAACCTTTAGCAGGAGTTGTCCAGTTTACTCCATCACTTGATGAGGTGATAAACAGAGTATTACTAGGGTCATTGGCTTTGAAGGCAATATACAATCTGCCATTAAAAGCCGTCATTGTGGGACTATTTTGAAATGAAATACCAGGATAACCTTTAGCCGGAGTTGTCCAGTTTACTCCATCACTTGATGAAGTAATAAACAGAGTATTACTAGGGTCATTGGCTTTGAAGGCAATATACAATCTGCCATTAAAAGCCGTCATTGTGGGACTATTTTGAAATGAAATACCAGGATAACCTTTAGCCGGAGTTGTCCAGTTTACTCCATCACTTGATGAAGTAATAAACAGAGTATTACTAGGGTCATTGGCTTTGAAAGCCATATACAATCGACCGTTGAATAAAGCCATTGCTGGACTATTCTGAAATGAAATACCAGAATAGCCTTGAGCGGGTGTGGTCAAGTTCACTCCATCACTTGATGAAGTGGCATACAATGTGTTACTAGAGTCATGTGATTTGAAGGTAACAAATAGCTTATTGTTAAATGCAGTAATGCTAGGACTGTTCTGTTGAACTTCATTGTTCTGTTGACGTTCCCAAAAACTAATGTCACTACGTCCATTTACAGATGTTCCAAATGAAGTACTCCGCACATTAGTACAATCTGATTCAGTAACTAAACTTGTACCTATAGACTGATTAGCCCCTCGTACAGTAATACGCCCAGAAGAATCAATTGACTGTACTACACCGACATGACCATAAGTAGTGTTAGCACCTGGAAATGAGGTTTCCATCACTACAATTGCGCCTGGTTTTGGGGTAGTTTTAACAAAACCATTGCCTTGTAAATAGCCGTCATTCCAGTCTTTGGCATTAGGAAAATTTGAAGATAACCCGAAACGGTTTCTTACATATTGAGTACACTGACACGAATACGCGGCTTCAGCAGGCTTTGTTAAATTTAGTGCTAGGGGTAAACTGGCAATAGCAGTGAAAGCGGTTAAAATGATTAACGAAGTTTTGGTTTTTAGTTTGGTCATAGTCATTACCAGAACTGGTTTTGCTTTCTAAGCCTAAGCTGAGGATTTAGCTGTACTATCTATATCTCGGAAAAATTAGGCAGGTTTTACGCAAAAAATTCTAAAAAATTTGTGAATTTTGACCTAAAATCCATAAAACCCACTCACCCTATACTTTTGAAAGATTTGCACAAGGCTCTAAAAGATATGATGGGGGTAAATCTATCTATGGGTATAACGATATCTAGGGAAACGCGCTATCAGAAAATGTCATACTTTATCAAATTATTTATAAATAAATGTAAATTGTATGTCAGGAAATATCATATAATGTCACCCAAGAATAGCTAAAACTCCCGTCCTGACAAGGCTTATGAATGTGACAGAGCTTTTACGATTTGCTGATGAGCTTGTTTTTGCGGAGACGGGAAAGCACTTAAATAATCTGCAAAAAGCTGTTTTACAGGGTATTCTGCAAGAGCAAGATTATGAAACAATTGCTAGAAATGTACGCCGAGATGAGCGGTATTTAAGAAATATTGGTTCGGAGTTGTGGCAAACTTTATCTGAGGCTTTAGAGGAAAAAGTTAATAAATTCAATTGTAAAGCAGTAATAGAAAGACAAATTATTATTTCATCAAATATAGATCAAAATTTTGTAAGTCTTGGTAGCATTAATATCTGTACAGAAAATCATAATTCAAAACAACCACAGTCTGTTAAAACTAAAAAACAACAAGATAATAATATTCAAACACGCTATATTAATTTAGATGATGCACCTTCCTTGAATCAATTTTCCGGACGCAGTGAAGAGTTGCAAATTTTAAATCAATGGATTATTGCCGATCGCACTCGCTTAGTTGCTATTATTGGATTACCAGGTATCGGTAAAACTTCCTTAGTTTTACAGTTAATTGAAGAGTTAAAAGAACAGTTTGATTATATTATTTGGCGTAACTTACAGGATTTTTATAAATCAGAGAGTTTGCAGCAGGAATTAATTACGATTTTTGAACAACATGATGGTGAAAAAGTTGCTGCTAAAGCGCAACTCCGAACTTTGATGAAATATCTGCAAAAATATCGCTGTTTAATTATTTTGGATAATGTTGAATCTTTGTTTATTCGTGGTCAGTTAGCGGGAACTTATCAGGCTGAATCTCAATCTTATCAAAATTTCTTTAAAAGTATTGCAGAAAGTTGTCATCAAAGTTGTTTTGTGGTAATAAGTCAGGAGAAACCAAGAGAAATTTGTCAGCTAGAAGGAAGTAATCCAGCAGTTTTTTGTTTACCCTTAAAAGGTTTAGATTCCTCTGCTGTAAAAATCCTTGATAATTATCAACTACAGCAGCGAGAAACTTGGTCTAATTTAATTGAATTGTATCAGGGTCATCCTTTATGGTTACAGTTAATCGCTAAAACAATTCTAGATTTAGCACAGGGGAAAGTAACAGATTTATTTGAGAATGATTCTCTGTTATTAACAGAAGAATTCCGTGATTATTTTAATTCTATTTATCAGCGTTTATCCGCTCAAGAGAAAATTATCTTAACTGGTTTAGCGAAATATGGTTATAGGGTTAATTTAAGTGAATTGAAATTGGTTGATTTACCGCAGATGGAATTACTGGATGGAGTGCGATCGCTCTCTAGACGGTGTTTAATCGAAATGTTATCAATTCCAGACTTAAATTATCAAATTAATCCTGTAATTCGGGAACTGGTTATGGCTCAAACGGTTGATAAATCGCTTGAAAGTGACTAGACTATACTTAATTTAGGACTTACGCAAAGATCCCCCTAAATCCCCCTTATTAAGGGGGACTTTGAATTTTTCCCCTTATTAAGGGGGGCTAGTTCTGATCTAGGTTTCAGGCATGAGAGTGCGTAAGTCCTATTAATTAATAGAGGAAATGCTATAATGACCAGGAGTTTCGGTATTGTTACTTAACAATACTGTAATATTTGATTAAGAAACTTAGTTAAAAAATCCCCTTAATACTGACGTTCTAA
>CAVQDG010000033.1:0-7926 GCA_963711165.1 uncultured cyanobacterium
AAGCATCTAAATTTTGAGATTCAGAATTAGGTGCTGGGGATAATGCTGACATAAACTAAAATTTCCTAATAAGTTTTATAACAACAGACAGAAAGCTTACGAAAACCATCAAATATTGATTAACATCTGCGTAATCTGCGTTTATCTGCTTACATCTGCGATAAAAAAAATGTGGTGGAGAGCAAGAGATATAATGTCCTAAATCCTCTCAAATTTCACCAACAAAACGACCAGGATTAAGCAGATTTTTAGGATCAAATTGTTGTTTAATTCTAACCATTAAATCTAGCGCATTGCCTTTATAACCCCAGACATCTAGTTTTTCTTTAACTGTAGCTGGCGCTTCCAAGACACTCAAAAAGCCGCCTTTACTTTCACAAAGACTACGCATTTTGAGAATAATTTCCTGGTTATCAAACCGCAATATCCCTAAACCACTACTAGCATGAATTACGCCCATTGCCCCTTGAGATACAATCTCATCGCCCAGAAGTGTTACAGCTTCAGAGGGCTTTACTCCTATTTTGCATACTATTGCTGATGACTGTGTAGGTAGCCACAGGTTTTGCTGTAATTTTCCCCATAAATTAACTTCCTCATCATCTGAATAAGTGAGGTAATGTAAACCCAAATGTTGCCCAACTTCTATAAGCCTGGCTGATTGTTGTTGAATACTCTCTGCTACGCTTTGGAAGCGAACTATTAAACCCATACCAACGCCTGTACCAAGTTGAGTTACTAGCTGAGGGGAAATTAAATCAATTGCTGTGGGGGTAAGCGCGGAAGCTAACAAAGTTTTACTAGCAGTTGCAAGGCCTTCCATATCCCCAGTTAATACCACTGTTGTAGAAGCTTTGGGTAAAGGATAAACGCGCAGGGTAACTTGAGAAATAATTCCTAGTGTGCCATAAGAACCTGTGAACAACTTCATTAAGTCGTAACCAGCAACATTTTTAACGACTCGCCCGCCAGCTTTAGCAATTTCACCATCTGCGCGTACAAAGGTAAGCCCTAATATCATATCCCTGACACCGCCATAACGTTGTCGCCAGGAACCAGCATCGGCGGTAGCGATGATGCCGCCAATAGTTGCATCTTCAGGATAAGCTGGATCGATCGCAATAAATTGATTAGCAGCAGCTAAGATATTTTGCACTTCAGCAAATTTCATCCCAGCTTCTACAGTGACAGTTAAATCGCCAACTGCGTGTTCAATTAAATGGTTAAGGCGTGCGGTACTAATTACAAGCTGAGTTTTTGCACTTTTACCCCAACCGAGTTTAGTGCCGTTGCCACAAACAACAACGCTTTGGTTGTTACGATAGGCGTAAGCCATTGCCTGTGCTAGTTCATTTTCGCTTTGGGGATATACTATGTAGCTAGGTGTTTGATTGGGAGGGAATGCTGGAGTTAGGCGTTTTTGCCAATAAGAGTCTAAGTTATCCCAATTATAGATACTTGTATCTGAGTTAAATATTGTTTCGAGTGTTTGAGCGATCGCCATTGTTAATATTCTCCTTTAATTTAATCAAAACCCGCTATAAGTTTTAAATTTTTAATAAAAACACTTCAAACAGTAAACAGTTAACAGTAATCATGGCTTAGGCTATTGGATTCAAACCCGCCCAACCATCGCGCTCCACAAAGATTTAAAATTTAGTTGGGGTCTTAAACAATAGGATAAAAACACTCACTGAAAACTATTTACTGATAATAAAACTCAAGTACCTGATTCAGCAGGAATTAAGAACAGACTTGTTGCAAAAATTTCTATTATTGAAACCCTTGCGAAGCATTGGCGCATGATGTAGAGACGCGAAATTTCGCGTCTCTACGCTGACTCTAAAATTTTAGTCCAACTTGACCGTTAATACCTCTAATAGAGTTGTAACCAACTCCAACAAAGAGGTTTTCAGAACCAGTTCCGACTTGAACACCACCAGAGTAAGCAATACTTTCTTCACCAGAATACAGTCCTACACCAACATAAGGTGCAACTACTGGTAAATTAATAAATTTTAGTACATCTACTCCAGTAGCGCCGTTGGCTCCAGTTCCAAGTTCCACACCTAAACCGATAAACTTTGCTCCTACAGCATAAGTGACATCGCTATCTTGTACGCCTACAGATACCCAAGGCTGCGGGATTAGTTGAGCGTGGGCTTGAGTTGGCGCAAATAATGCGAGTAATGGTAGTGATGAAATTAATGCTTTGTAAATCATGCTTGTCTTCACTGTATAACACTCCTGCTTATAAATAGACCACCACAAATATGGTAAGCTGAGTCAAGCAGAAGGAGCGATCGCAACTAATGTTCCTCAAGCTGTAGCAGAACTGGATAATATTTCCCGAATACGTTGTTTAAATAAGCGCACAACCGTTCTTTGTCCTACTGTCTGACTTTGCTCAATCAAACCTGGAATCTCTGCTAGTGGTAAAATAGGAAAAGCTAGAGAGCGATCGCACTCCTGATACTTCCCGTCCACAAGTTGATATACTTGCAAAGTCTGCTGACTATATCGCCACAGTTCAGGAACTCCCAAGGCAGCATAAATATCAAACTTCTTGACCGAAGAATTGGTATAGTCAGATTCAATTGTTAAATCAGGCGGTGGGTCTTGTGGTAAAGATATACTCTTACCTCTAACTAAAGCTTCATTCTGAATATAAAAGCAACTATCAGGCTCTATAGCACGGCTCAAATCTTCTCTTTCCAGAGTTAAAGCACCAACGCTCATCACCTCAATTTCTATCTCGTCGGCTATTGCACCAATAAAGCTATCGAGCATTCCTTTAAGCGATTCATATTCTGCTATTGGTCTTCTAATTTCTAATATTCCTTGATCAAAAGCAAATCTCCAACCACGATTTTCTCCCACATCTGCCATCAAAGCCTTAAAGGTTGACCAACTAAGCTTTTGTAAAACAAATGTACGGTTTGGTGTAACTTGTGATAAGGGGGGAGGAGATGCTGCCATTGTTTGCAAATTCATAATTTCGACTTCTCCCAAAAGCGATAAGTTGGCACAATAAAATAGATAAAGTTAAAAATTTGATATCTCTGTATTTAAGCTGTCTCTATCCTACATTCCCCTATGAATAGTCTCTTCCTGCAACGCCTCCACAGTCCAGAACACCCTGTCATCGTCTTTGATGGCGCAATGGGGACTAACTTACAAACCCAAAACCTTACGGCTGCTGACTTTGGCGGGGCAGAATATGAGGGATGTAATGAATATCTAATACACACCAACCCAGAAGCAGTAGCTAAAGTGCATCGCGACTTCTTGGCGGTTGGTGCAGATGTGATTGAAACTGATACGTTTGGCGCTACTTCGATAGTACTAGCTGAATATAATCTCCAAGACCAAACTTACTACTTAAATAAAGCAGCCGCAGAATTAGCAAAACGGGTAGCGGCTGAGTTTTCCACCCCAGAAAAACCCCGATTCGTTGCAGGTTCCATAGGTCCAACTACCAAGTTACCAACTTTAGGGCATATTGATTTTGACACGATGGCAGCTAATGTTGCTGAACAAGCAGACGCGCTGTATGACGGCGGGGTTGATTTATTTCTCGTTGAAACTTGTCAGGATGTGCTGCAAATTAAAGCAGCATTAAACGGTTTAGAGGAAGTCTTTGCCAAAAAGGGACAGCGCATCCCGATAATGGTATCGGTAACGATGGAAGCTACTGGCACAATGCTAGTAGGTTCTGATATTAGTGCGGTTGTATCAATTTTAGAACCATATCAAATTGATATTTTAGGTTTAAATTGTGCCACTGGTCCCGACCGGATGGCTGAACACATAAAATATCTAAGTGCAAATTCACCTTTTGTCGTTTCCTGTATTCCTAATGCTGGTTTACCTGAAAATGTGGGGGGACAAGCGCATTATCGGTTAACGCCGATGGAATTACGCATGGCGTTAATGCACTTTGTAGAAGATTTAGGCGTACAGGTAATAGGTGGTTGTTGCGGTACTCGCCCTGGACATATTGAGCAATTAGCAGAAATTTCTAAGAGTTTGAAGCCGAAAGA
Source organism: uncultured cyanobacterium (assembly GCA_963711165.1). Taxonomy (GTDB): domain Bacteria; phylum Cyanobacteriota; class Cyanobacteriia; order Cyanobacteriales; family PCC-9333; genus Crinalium. The sequence continues at coordinate 4,044 of CAVQDG010000033.1, forward strand.
ACGTCCCGTTAGAGGTGCAGGGGAACCCCACCCCCAACCCCTCCCCGTTGACGGGGAGGGGGGTAAGAGGAATGGGGGAGCAGGGGAAGCTCGTCCAGCATTACAATATACTCCTGCGGCGGCTTCTATTTATAGCGCCCAACCCTATGAGCAAGATAATTCTTTCTTAATTGTTGGTGAGAGATTAAATGCTAGTGGTTCTAAAAAGTGCCGCGACTTATTAAATGCTGAAGATTGGGATGGGTTAGTATCCTTAGCGCGGGAACAAGTAAGGGAAGGGGCGCACATCCTCGACGTTAACGTTGATTATGTGGGGCGCGATGGTGTGCGAGATATGCACGAATTAGTCTCGCGCTTGGTGACAAATGTTACTTTACCTTTAATGCTGGACTCCACAGAATGGGAAAAGATGGAGGCGGGGTTAAAGGTTGCTGGCGGTAAGTGTTTGCTAAATTCCACTAACTTTGAGGATGGGGAACCGCGTTTTTATAAGGTATTGGAAATAGCGAAGAAGTATGGCGCGGGTGTCGTTGTTGGTACGATTGATGAAGATGGGATGGCGCGGACGGCGGAGCAGAAATTTGCGATCGCACAACGCGCCTATCGTGCTGCTGTAGAATATGGTATCCCTGGTCACGAAATCTTTTTTGACCCCTTAGCTTTACCTATTTCTACTGGTATTGAAGAAGACAGGAAAAACGGTAAAGCCACAATTGATGCTATTCGTCGTATCCGCCAAGAATTACCTAAATGTCATGTAATTTTAGGCGTTTCTAACGTTTCTTTCGGTTTAAATCCGGCTGCGCGTCAAGTGCTAAATTCTATGTTTTTGAATTTAGCAATGGAAGCAGGAATGGATGCAGCTATTGTTAGCCCCAATAAGATTTTACCTTTAGCTAAGATTGAGCCAGAGCATCAAGAAGTTTGCCGCAAGTTAATTTTTGATGAGCGTGAGTTTGATGGTGACATTTGCGTTTATGATCCTTTAGGACAACTAACTGATTTATTTCAAGGGAAAACAACTAAACGCGATCGCACTGGCGATGTAAACTTACCAGTAGAAGAACGTCTCACTCGCCATATTATCGACGGGGAACGCATTGGTTTAGAAGAACAACTAGCAAAAGCTTTAGAAAAATATCCACCTCTAGAAATTATCAATACTTTCTTGCTTAATGGCATGAAAGTTGTCGGTGAGTTGTTTGGTTCAGGACAAATGCAACTGCCTTTCGTATTACAATCAGCCGAAACCATGAAATCAGCAGTGGCTTATTTAGAGCCATTCATGGAAAAGCAAGACGCTGGTAATAATGCTAAAGGTACTGTCATCATTGCAACAGTAAAAGGTGATGTTCACGATATCGGTAAAAACCTGGTAGATATCATTCTTTCTAACAATGGATATCGGGTAATTAACCTTGGTATTAAACAGCCAGTTGATAACATTCTAGATGCCTACGAGCAGCATAAAGCTGATTGTATTGCCATGAGTGGATTATTAGTAAAATCCACTGCCTTTATGAAGGATAATTTAGAAGTATTCAACGAGCGCGGAATTACAGTACCAGTAATTTTAGGTGGTGCTGCACTTACTCCCAAATTTGTCAATGAAGATTGCCAGAAAACTTATAAAGGTAAGGTAGTCTACGGTAAAGATGCCTTTTCTGACTTGCATTTCATGGATAAATTGATGCCAGCGAAAGTTGCAGAAAAATGGGATGATCTTAAGGGTTTTCTAGATGAAATAGACGAAACATCTCAGGCATCAACTAACGGTCATAAACAAGAAGTAGTTGAGACAGATAGTAAACCAGCCGAACCAGCCGTAATTGATACGCGACGTTCTGAAGCTGTTGCTATTGATATTGAACGCCCAACACCGCCTTTCTGGGGTACTAAAATATTCACGCCAGAGGATATTTCCTTAGAGGAGATTTTTACTTATTTAGATTTGCAAGCTTTAATTGCTGGACAGTGGCAATTCCGCAAACCTAAAGAACAATCACGAGAAGAATACGATCAATTTTTAGCGGATAAAGTTTATCCAATTTTAGAACAGTGGAAGCAGCGAATTATTGATGAAAAGTTGCTGCATCCGCAGGTTGTTTATGGATATTTCCCTTGTAATTCTGAAGGGAATTCTCTGTATATTTATAATCCGTCAACCCCCCCTAACCCCCCCGTCAACGGGGGGGGACAAGATACGTCAACCCCCCCTAACCCCCCCGTCAACGGGGGGGACAAGATACGTCAACCCCACAAGCACAAGGGCAACAAAGTCCCCCCTCCCTGCAAGCGGGGAGGGGGCTAGGGGGTGGGGTTCCTATTGCTCAATTTGATTTCCCACGCCAAAAATCTTTACGGCGTTTGTGCATTGCAGATTTCTTTGCACCTGTGGAATCAGGAAAAGTTGATGTGTTTCCGATGCAAGCTGTAACTGTTGGGGATATTGCTACGGAGTTTGGTCAAAAGTTGTTTGCAAATAACCAATATACAGATTATCTCTACTTTCATGGGTTAGCAGTGCAAACGGCGGAAGCTTTGGCTGAGTGGACACACGCCCGTATTCGCCACGAGTTAGGATTTGATAGTGAGGAACCAAATAATATTCGGGATATGTTGGCGCAACGTTATCGCGGTTCTCGTTATAGCTTTGGATATCCTGCTTGTCCGAATATGCAGGATCAGTATAAGCAGTTAGAGTTGTTGGGAGCAAATCGTATTAATCTTTATATGGATGAAAGCGAGCAATTGTATCCCGAACAATCGACAACTGCAATTATCACTTATCACCCAGTCGCTAAATACTTTAGTGCTTAGAACAATGGATTGGCAACAATACATTCATTCAGATCCACAAATACTTTTAGGTAAGCCGACTGTTAAGGGTACTCGGTTGTCAGTGGAGTTTTTGTTAAGTTTGTTTGCTGCTGGATGGACGCAGCAACAAGTTTTAGAAAACTATCCTACACTGACACCGGAAGCCTTAAGAGCAGTCTTTGCCTTTGTAGCTGAATGTATGCGCGATGAGGCTTTATATACATTACCAATTGTCTCTCAGGCAGGCTAATGCGCTTTCTAGCAAATGAGAATTTCCCTCTCACAAGCGTTCGTAGTCTGCGAGAGGTTGGTTATGATATTGCCTCTATAACGGAAAATTCGCCTGGAATTTCTGATATAGAGGTGTTAACACTAGCTGTCAATGAAGAACGAATTATCCTAACTTTTGATAGAGACTATGGCGAATTAATTTACAGACTACGAATGCCATCCCCAAAGGGTGTTATTTATTTTCGATATACACCTTTAACGCCAAACGAACCAGCAGAAGACTTACTTCGCATATTAAATTTGGAGGGTTTATCTGTGGAAAAAAGGTTTACAGTTGTGGAACGTACACAGGTACGCCAGCGCCCACTGCCGTAAACCGTATTAATCTTCACATGGATGAAAGCGAACAGTTGTATCCTGAACAATCGACAACTGCAATTATCGCTTATCACCCAGTCGCTAAATACTTTAGTGCTTAATAGAAGTGGGTGGGTAATACCACCCAGTAACAATTTAATTGAGAGGGTGATATGGGTGAGTTAAAAATTATTTGTGAGCATCCAGAGTCACTAAGACAGTTGATTGAGGAAGTAGTGATGCAAAAATTGCGATCGCTTGAAGATGGTATTAACCGCACACAAGAACGCCTGAAGGAATTTGAGACTAAGTATCAGTTATCTACAGAAGAGTTTCTGCGCCGCTTTGAAAATGACGAATTGCCACATAGACTCGACATGGAGTTTGACGAGTGGATCGGGGAATCTTGGATGCTGCAAAGTTTGCGGGGAGAACTAGAGCAACTGAGAGGAATAAAGTTTGTTAATTAACGAAT
>CAVQDG010000034.1:0-17749 GCA_963711165.1 uncultured cyanobacterium
ACTTATTTTTTTGGTAAAGCCGCCGCCGCTTCCGCTTCTTCTGGGGTTAAGGGAATGAGCGCATTAACTTTAAAAGTTGTTTTAATGTTAGTCGTTGGTTTTCCTTGAGGGATAATTTTACCTTGAAGATCAACTTTAACTATTTGGGTGGACTTATCCAAGTCTGCTTTAAAATCTTTAATCAACAATAATTGTTCTAGCCGCTCAATACTACGCAATATTGACTGAATTTGATCAAAGCTTCCTTCTAGTTCAACTGTGGCACCCTGTCTTTTGACCTTATTGTCTAAATTTGCCCCTAATGAACCATCTTTGATTACACTAGCAATTGGATCTAGTCTTTCAGGCTCAAATACTTGCAAGCTTCCTTGTCTAGCATTAATAAAACCATTAATATCAAGTAATAAGGTATCTAAAGTTTTTTCTTTAGCAAATAAAGCCAAAACTTCTTTTTTCTGACGTTTGGCTAATTCCAGTTTTTGTTGAGCCTCATTAATTTTTTGTTGACTACCTTGTTTTTGTTGAATTTCAACTTCTGTCTGATCAAGCTTGGCTTGCAGTTCTTGATTGCTTTGATAAATAGGTAACACATTATTTGCGAATAAATAGCCTGCGCCTATTAAGCCCACAACTGCAAAAATTGCACCTCCAATTATCGGAGTGAATGTAATTCCAAAAGCCGTTGGATAAGTGGGACCTTCTTGCAGATCTTGCTCGACATCACCTGGGATAAATTCTTCAGTATAAGTCATTTTTCAATTACTCCTTTATCCTGAAGGGTTCTAATTCTAGTTACCAACCCGACAGCACCTTTGCGTTCTAATTCTCTTAATAACTTTCCAGCCGTTACGTCATTCAGGTTTGCTTCAATTGTATACTCCACTACTTTTGGCAATTTGATATCTAAATTACTTTCTTTTTGATCTTTAGATTTAGGGGATTCTATTTTTATAGGGCTATCAATCAGTTTTGCTGTAATTAACTTAGTTTGATTGTCCTTAAAAAAAGCCGATCTTTGCAAAGTTAATAAAAAATCATTAACATCATTAAAAGAACGAGCAGTCCCTTGAATTTGAACTTTACTTACAGGCTGTGGACTTGGTGGGGTAGGCGGAGTAGCTGGTGCGCTGGCAGTTGGGGAAGCACTAGCAGTTGGGGAAGCACTAGCAGTTGGGGAAGCACTAGCAGTTGGGGAAGCACTGATAATTGGTAGAGGGGCAGTAGCTGCTGTTTGTTGGATGGTATTAATTTGCACACCAGGAGGAATGCGATCGCGGATATCTTCTAAAATAGCCGACCAAGGCTTGATTTGATTAAATACAGTCGCTAAATCTTTTGTCTGTCCTGTAACTTGGGTAATTTCATCGTTAATTTTGTTTACTTGCTCATCTAATCCCTTCAAACGCGCTAGTTCTTTATCTAAATCAACTTGGTGCTGCTGCAATGACGCAGTTTGCTGTTGTAGAAAAAGCCACAACCCACCAACCGCCCCTACCAGTAGCAGACCAACGCCCACCCCTAAGAATAGAGGTAACATTTCTTTTACTGATATATTGGCTGATTTGCTACCACTTGTAGTAGCCTTGAGGTCACTAGGATCGCGGCGGTCTTTAATAAAATTAATATCTAAGCTATACATAAGTTCACACCTCCCGCATCCCTAAACCCAATACAGTTCCTAAACCTGGTCTTTGGACTAAAGGAATTTCTTGATCTACCTGTAAGCCAAGGGCTGCTACTGGATCTATCTGAGTAGTAGGTAAGCTTAACCTTTGTGTAAAGAATTCATCTAGTTGTCCCATACCTGCTCCTGGTCCTGCTAACAACAACTGCGCGACTTCCAAATTTTCGCTCTGATTCAAATAAAAGTCGATAGAGCGACGTAATTCATCAGTTAGTTCTCCTAAAACTCTTAAAAGAGCCGCCATACCAGGATTTATGCCAGTTGCGCCAGTGCGTACACTATCAACAGGGGAATTAGTCGGAATTGTCATTCCTTGTAAAAGATCGGTATTTCTTGATGTTGGTAAGTTCATGGCGCGACTGAGGGCGTTCTGGAGTTGGAAGGTTCCAATGGGAACGGTACGATTAAATTGGGGAACGCCGTTGACGATAATGGCAATTTCAGTGCTATCAAACTCAATATCTACCAATACTGCTGCTTCTTGAGAACCGAATTGCCGCAACTGCTCTCTCAATGTCCGAATTAATGCAAAGCTGTTGATCTCTAATACATCTACCTGTAAGCCAGCTTGCCCAAATGTATCTATATAACTATCAGTAATTTCTTTTTTGGTGGCTACCAGTAAAACTTGCACTTTTTCAATGCCGTCTTCATCCACAATTATGTCCAGTTTCTGATAATCTAGATCAACTTCTTCTCTAGGATAGGGCAAATACAGACCAGCTTCATGGTCGAGTACCAAGTCCCTGATTTCTTTATCATTCAATTCTGCTGGAACTGGGATGACCCTGATCACTGCTTCCCGCATCGGAACAGCAGTAGCTACTCGGTCTACTTTAATCTTGCTCTCTGCCAATGTTGACCCAATTAGTTCTGCCAAGCCTGGTGAGTCTGCAATCTTGCCTTCTTGAATCAGCCCTTCAGGGATTTCTACTGAGGACAACATGGTGAGTTTAAATCCCTGACCCTGCTTGCGGACTTGAGCAATATTAATCCGTTCCGGGGCAAGTTCTATACCAATTCCTTGTCCTCTTCTGGGGATGAAACTTTTTAAACGGTCAAACATATATTTTCGGATAATCCCTGAAAGTTAAAAAGCTGAAAATAGGCGCTTATTGCTAGAACCCTTAGCAATAAAGAAGCATCGTAATCAATGTAGCTTAGAATTAACGCCAATGGAGGGAAAGAAATATCTTTTGACACAGTGCGTGGCGACCCGATACGGTGTGTTTGTGTGAAATTTTGGCTTTTGTGGGGTAAAGAAGAGCGATCGCATTGCTGTTTTCTCTTGTACGATTAGTGACTGCGATCGCAAAAGCGCAAAATAAATTGCAAGTTAACAAATCTATATGAAAAACTGGAAACGTTTAGGTATATTTGCTTTACTAGGGTTGCTGTTGAGTTGGGTAATTAGCTGTAGTCCTGGTTCTGCACCGTCAAAAACTCCTGAAGTAGAGTTTTGGACTATGCAGCTACAGCCTAAGTTTACTGATTATTTTAACAAGTTAATATCTACTTTTGAAGCGCAAAACCCTGGCATCAAAATTCGCTGGGTAGATATTCCTTGGTCGGCAATGGAAAGCAAGATTTTAGCGGCTGTTTCTGCAAAAACAGCACCAGATGTAGTTAACTTAAACCCTAGTTTTGCTTCTCAACTGGCTGCCCGCAATGCTTGGTTAGATTTAGATACTAAAGTACCTGCGACAGCACGCCAAGAGTATTTACCTAATATTTGGGACGCTAGCACAATTAATGGTAAAAGCTTTGGTATTCCTTGGTATTTAACTACTGAAGTGACAATTTATAACACTGATTTGTTGAAAAAAGCTGGTATTACTAAACCACCTACAACTTATACAGAATTGGCGCAAGCAGCGAAACAAATTAAAGATAAAACTGGTAAGTATGCAATATTTAGTACTTTTGTCCCTCAAGATTCATCTGAGGTATTGGAATCTTTTGTAAAGATGGGTGTCCCTCTACTAGATGATCAAGGTAAGGCTGCTTTTAATACTCCTGCTGGAAAGGATGTATTTCAATATTGGGTAGATTTGTATAAACAAGGATTGTTACCCAAGGAAGTTTTAACTCAAGGACATCGGCAAGCAATTGATCTTTATCAAGCTGGTGAAGTAGCATTTTTGTCTTCGGGTGCAGAGTTTATTGATACGATCGCACTTAATGCCCCTGATGTAGCTAAAGCCTCTGCTGTTGCACCTCAAATTACTGGGAAGACTAATAAGAAAAATGTCGCGGTGATGAATTTAATTATTCCACGTGATACCGATCAACCTGATGCAGCCCTTAAATTTGCTTTGTTTGTAACTAACACAGAAAATCAATTAGCTTTTGCTAAGACGGGAAATGTTTTGCCTTCTACTGTTAAAGCAGTGCAAGAATATCAGACTCAAATTAAGAGTAATAATCAAGCATCGCCAATAGAACAAGGTCGCTATGTTAGTGCGAATCAATTGTCTCAGGCAGAGGTGTTAATTCCGGCTATGAAGGATATTAATGTGTTGCAGAAGGCAATTTATGAAAATTTGCAGGCTGCAATGTTAGGGCAGAAATCTGTGGATCAAGCTGTTACAGATGCAGCCAAAATTTGGAATCAAAAGTAAGAGAAAACCTAACCCCCCTGCCCCCTTCCCTACGAGGGAAGGGGGAGAAAAGTTTCCTAAATTTTAGGGCGGGTTTAATTTAGATGTTTGTAGGATACCTAGATGTAGGTTAACCTAATTAAACGCAATACCCCACCCCCCAACCCCCTCCCCTTATTAAGGGGAGGGGGAGATTGGCATTTTATCTTTTTTAAGGTGGGGCTACTTAACAAGTTGCTGTTGTAAAAAATGACCCAATAAATAAAGCGAGCCACATAATACTAATAAGCTGGAAGTATTTATTGCTGCTTCTAAACCTGTAGTTAGAGCGGAAAATGTTTGACAATCAACTAAGTTAGGACAAATACTTTTAGCAAGGATGGCTAATTGTTGAGGATCAGCAGAACTATGATCGGGTACGGGTACTAAGTATAAGCGATCGCCTTCCCTTAATAACGCCTGAAATATCTCAGCATGATCTTTGGTAGAAAGCATCCCCATTACCCAAGTTACGGAAAAACCCAAGGTATCAACATATTGACGCAATGCTTTAGCTGCTGCGGGGTTATGTGCGCCGTCAATAAGTAGTTTATGGTTGTTCCAATTTGTCCATTGTAAGCGTCCTAACCATTTTGTTTTTCCCATACCGGATGCGATCGCATTTTCTGAAATATTCCACCCGTTTTGTCGGAGAATTTGTAAGGATGCGATCGCAATAGCTGAATTACTTAGCTGAATATCCCCGTGTAAAGCTAAGGGATACTTAATTCCCTGATATTCCGCCCAAGATTCAAACCCCTCCTTTAAGTCGGGGGGAAAAGGGGTTAATTTCTCCATCAATCCCCCCCCCTTGATAAGGGGGGGTTAGGGGGGGTAATTTCCTTGCAGGTTCCACCCAAACAACCGGACAATTTAATTCTGTAACTTTTTGGGCTACTACTGCTTGTGCTTCTGGTGGTAATTGTCCCACTACTGCGGGACATCCAGGTTTTAAAATACCAGCTTTCTCTGTGGCAATTTGAACTAAAGTTGACCCTAATTGCTGCCAATGTTCTCGACTGATAGAAGTAATGATACTAACTATTGGGCGATCGCACACATTCGTTGCATCTAAACGCCCACCTAACCCCACTTCCACCACAGCAATATCTACCTGTTGTTGAGCAAAATACAACCACGCGGCGGCGGTAATGACTTCAAATTGAGTAGGGGTTTCTGTATCTGGGTTGATTGCGGCTGTAACTTGTTGCAATAATTTTTGTAACGCATCTTCGGATATTGGCTGTTCATTTAAACAAATGCGTTCATTCCAATCTACCAAATGCGGAGAAGTATAACGCCCAACCTGATAACCCGCCTCAGTGAGTACAGCAGAAAGATAAGCGCACACCGAACCTTTACCATTAGTACCAGCTACATGAATTACAGGTACAGAGTGATGGGGGTTATTTAAGTCTGATAATAGTTTTTGAATTCGCTCTAGCCCTAGATGGACACCAAAGTGCTGAAAGGGTATAAGGATAGAATCAATGTCCACAATCACGTTCAAATAATTAGCATTGGATATCTAGATCAGCTTAACGGGATACAACGTCGAAAAGTTGCGGAAAATTAATCAATTTTTAGATAGATAGGCGATCGCATCACTTGCTCGTACATTAATAAGTAGATACTGGAAATGCAGGCTGACATTTTTCCTACTCTGACTGCGTAACAGCGTGGGGAACTCTACGCTAATCACTGCCATAGAGAGCCGAAATTCACTGCCTATATTAAGGTAAAAGTTATCCTGTTGTAGTTCTTTACTTAATTAAACTTACTATGATTAGCTCTTCTGCATCTACAACCCTTGAAATTAACGCGGCTATTGAAAGTCACAACCCCTTTGTTGAGAGAGGTGCTGCTGTTAGGGCGCAAGATGTTTGGGATAAAGGCTTACCTGATGTTTCCAGCTTAAATGCTCACGCTTCCGATGCTGTTTTTCAAGCCATTCAACAGGTTAATTCTGCTGAAGGCAAAGTTACTTCTATTGCAATTGTTGGTCAACAAGGCACTGGCAAAACTCACATCATTAGTCGCATTCGTCAACGTCTGCTAGAAGAAGGTAATAATTTATTTATCTATGCCAGTGCTAGTCATTTTACTGACTTAAAGCTGATTAATTATCACTTTTTACAAATTTTATCCCAGAGCCTTAATCAAACTGGCAATCAAAATTTAAAGCAGTGGCAAGAATTAGCGATCGCTATCTTGATTGAAGCATACAATCATGTCGGCAAGCACGACCAAGCAGAAAAAATTAGTCAATATCCGCAAGATTTAATTCAGAATAACTTTCCTGCTGCTATTGAAAGAAATCATAAATTTATTGATAGTTTAGTATCTGTTTCCCTTCTGATTAAACCTAATGTTGATCCAGATATAATTAGAGCGATTCTTTGGACACTTTCAGAAGTTCATGCGCCCTACGCGATTAAATGGTTATCTGGAGATAGCTTATCTGGAGATAAAGCTACTGAACTAAGCTTACCAAACAATCTTCAAGAATATCAAGAAGCTAAAGCTTTTGAATTCGCCTTGCAAATATTAGGTTTGATTAGTGATTATAAGCCGTTACTAATTTGTTTTGATGAACTAGAGGGAGTTAGCATAGATGATTCTAGTTCTCATAAAGCCCAAGCAATTGCGGAATTAGTTAAAAATTTATTTGATAGTTTGATATCTAGTAGCCGTCACGGTATTGTGATTTTGACAGCGATGCTACCGGATACATGGAAACTAAAAATTAAATCTCTCCCTGGTGGAATACCTCACCGAGTTTCAGCAGCAACTACAGAAGCAATTGAATTAAAGTATCTCAATGCTGACTCAATTGTTGAGCTTGTAAGTTTATGGCTGCAAGAGTTTTACAACAATCAAAACTTAGTCCCTGAGACTCCGGTTTATCCATTTACCGAAAATCAACTTAGAGAATTAGGTAATTATAAACCCACTACTCGTGAAGTTATAACTTGGTGTGCTAACAATTTTGTCGTTCCTACAATAGAAACACCAACGCCAGAAGTAAATTCTGTTCAAGTTGCTTTTGATCAAGAACTTGCAACCGTTGAAGCATCTATTGAAACACTAATAGAAGATAAGTCCAAGTTAGCTGCTGCACTTCTGCTAAGTTTTTCTCATCTAATTGGAAAAACTATAAATGATGTAACTATTGAGCGCATCGAGAAAGTTGAACCCGTAAACTTAAATAAAGGTTTTATTGACTTTAAAGTAATTGCTAATCAAAATGAAGAAACATTAAAAATTGGAGTTGCTATTCTCCAGCAAGATAACAGTAATCAGGTGTTAGCTGGTTTAAAACGGCTAATAGAATACAAAACGTTTGATTTAAATCGTGGTTGTCTACTTCGCTCTAAAGACATTGGTGCGGATTCGACACAATTACAAGAAGGTTTAAAGAAACTACTTTCGCCCAAGTTAGGTGGCAAATGGGTAATATTAGAGGCTGAGGCAATTAAACCACTGTTAGCTATTCTTTTTGTTTCTAAAGCGCGTGAAAATTATGACTTAAGTAAGGAGCAAGTTAATGAATTTATTGAGCAGAGTAATTTAGTAGTCAATAATTCTTTAATTCATCAGATTATTAGTAAATCTTGATTTGAAGACAAACGCCACAGCTTAAATGTAGTGCGGGCATCTTGCCCGCGTTATATTTTAGCTATACCCCTGACGGGGTATAGGCGTTTAAACTTGATAAAGTAATAATTTTTCTTAATTTAATGTAAGTGCTGAGTAAATTTACACAATGATTTTATCAAAGCATTTTTAGGTAATTACTTAAAAATGAGCGGGTAAAAATAAGTATTTTTACCTTTTTTTATGATCTTATTGAAATATTTTGAAGATGGCAACAAAAGCGAAATCAACTATACAAGGTTTGCAGGGTTCGGAATTTTCAGCTAAAACTCGCTTACTTTTGGCTTTATGGGATATGGGAGGATTTGAAAAAGAAGTTAAGAAAGGTGAATTAACCGCAAGAATTACCCGCACTACAGAGAAAGCTGCTGACTATCAAGGTATTTTTGCACAGTTGGAGAAAGAAGAAGCGATCGCACTTTCTAAAAACAAGATATCTCTTTCTGCTAAAGGTATCCAAATTTTAGGGGAAGGACTGAAAAACCCTGAATTTCAGTTTGATAGAGAAATAGGCGCTAAAACCGCTAATGCTTTGCTCAGGTGGATACGGGAAATGGGAATACTCAGCGACGCGGTAACTCAATCAAACTCTAAACAAAAAGTTACATCCTATGAAGAGTTTAAACAACTCGCTTTGGATGTGTATGACAGGTTAAACCGTGACTATAACTTAGGTAACTTAGTACAAATTTATCGCATTAGGAGAGAAATAGGCGATCGCGTCACTCGTTCCCAATTCAATGACTGGCTACTGGAAATGCAAGCTAATGATATTTTTCAACTAATGGCAGGAGAAATGCCAGATATCACCCCTGATAAAGCTGAGGACTCTATTACTACTAAAGTCAGTGGATTACGTTACTATGCAAAAAGGATAAATTTTTAGTATTCAAAAATAATTATTTTGTAAAATTTTATGCCAATTACTCCTTCTTAACTAAAACTTGCCGAATTAAACATCAACTGCTATAATAATAAACCCAGCAAACAGCAAAATTCCTCCTAACCTCAAAGCTGTGGTTGTTCCCTTGCAGCAAGGGTGCAATTTTAACATAGTTTAAATCTGCTCCCTAAAAAGAAGTTTTTCTTTCTTCTGATGGATAAATTTAGGGGTCAGGTTAATGTCAAATATTGTTAACATTGCTGTTTTACCTGTGATCTACCAATACAGATCACACCAACGATGTTAGCTAAATCACGGTTGAGTTTAATCCTGTGGTTAAGATGGGATCAATCATTGACTAGCTGCAATTAATCCAAAAGCTATTAATTACAGCATAAACATCGTTAGCCAATTTTTTTAAATAAAGATTAGTTTAACGCTTGTTTAAGCAAGGCTATCTTGACAATCACAACTAAAATTGTAAAAATAGATACATAAGTATTGGCATTTTGTTGATAATTGGACAACTACCTCTAAGGTTCAAGTTTTTCAAAACCAAACGCCAACAACGATTACAAACGATCTCAGTTTAATTCTTAATAAAACTTAAAAAATTATGTTACAGGCGAAACTTATGAATCCATCTAATAGTGTTATCAGAAGCAAATACCAATACAACCCACCTAGTCTGGAAGTGAATGAAGCCGAAATCTACGGCAGAAATCAGGAACAAGATTCTAGCTTCCGCTATGTTAGACATCTGGCTGTACATTCACCAGTAACTAGCTTGCTAAAATGTGAGGTTGCTAATCGTGCCAAGTCTGCCAACTCAGATTTATGGCTGAGAAAAAATTCTGCTTATACAACTTCTAGAAGTAGTGAAAAAACCTTAGATGAAACAACGCAAATTCACATAGAAAATATGCGTCGTAATCTCGAATACCGATTGCAAGCAGCAAAAGCTAGAGGCGATCAAAACTTACTCCACCAGCTAGAAATCGAGTCAAAGCAATTAGCTTCTCATAGATAGTTGTTTGCGGTTATTAAAAACAACATTGCAACTGCTGATTGGAGCGATTAAGTTAATTAACTCAGATATTGTGTTCATCAAAACTACCTGCTCCATTTATATTTGGAGTGGGTATACTTATTGTTTGATAGTTTTTAAAGTTTAGTTAGGTATAATTATAACAATTCCACTTTAATACCTAAAAGTTTTAAACATGAAAATAAAAGTAATTGTTTGGCAAGAAGAAGATGTTTGGTGTGCAACTGTTCCTGCTTTACCTGGTTGTCATACCTGGGGAGAAAGCTATGAACATTTAATGGAAATGGTTAAAGAAGCAATTGAAGGATGGCTAGAGGTAGCTAATGAAAAACAATTACCCACTGAAAGACAACAATTAGTAGAGATTTCACTATGAAATCAATTTCTGGCAAAAAACTATGTAAAATTGTGGAGGAATTTGGATGGATACTTACTAGAGTTAAGGGAAGCCATCATATTTACACTAAAGAAGATACTTCTGCTATTGTTGTTATTCCTGTGCATAGTAATAGAGATTTACCAATAGGAACTTTAAAAGGTATCCTCAAAGATGCGGGATTAACTGAAGATGATATATAACAGCGTATTTATTGCAAAATACCTTGATAACCTGCTCTAAAGATTACCGAAATCTTCTTAACATTGTTTCTTAACTCTGGAAAAATATAGGGACGAGCCATAATCAAAGTCTATTCCGATTTAGATTGTATGTGCTTGTATGCCTTAGCTTTGACTAAAGTAATTAGATGCTCTACTAAGGTAAAATGCAATCACATTTTTTTAATTAATTTACCTGTTCTATTTATTTGATTTGTTTAATATCCCCCTGATTCATTCCCATAATAGTAAGACGATTTTGAAAATTTATTTCAATAGCGATACAAGTATTCAACACATCTAAAATTTCTTTACGGATACTTCTTTCTAAAGCATATTTCCGCTCTCTATGTTTAAATTTTGAGATTTGATGAGTAAATAAAGTTGCTGCTTGATATACAACTTTTAACTCATAAAGCGAATCAACTTGAGAGAGCTTAACCGCCAATAATCTTAATTATTGGGAAATTTCTTTAGCTTCTTGTTGGCTAGCGCCATGATCTTGATAATGATAACCGAATGCTTCTGCTAACCATTGAGCGTGTTTAGCAGAATTTTGGATTTGATGCTGTGCAGATTCAACAGGAGCTAGAAATTTATCAAGTAGCAGTTGTTGAACATATTGATCCCGTAAGTTAGAGTTAGAAATAATTTCAAGCTCTTTCATCCGCTCCTGATGCTTTCTGTCTTTCTCAGCATGAATTTCCTTAATAAAACTTTGTAATAAACCTGTAATTGGATAAATAACGCCATCAATTACTTGAGGAATCATAAGGTTATCTGAGTAGTAAGTGCAAAAAATAAAAAGTGTTTTTGAAGCTTCAAAAAATCACTAACATCTCATTTTATATTACCCCAACCTCAAAAAATCGTTTACCAGTAACTCTATGAAGCTTTACGTTAAGATAATTTGACTATTAGAACAAAAGAAGTTGCAGGAGAACATGATGCTAGAAGCATACCGCCAGCACGTTGCAGAACGGGCAAAGCTAGGTATTCCTCCCTTACCTTTGGATGCACAGCAAACTTCAGAATTATGTGAATTGCTGAAAAATCCGCCTGCGGGAGAAGAAGAAACACTCTTAGAGTTATTGCGCGGTAGCGAAGCGGTAGCGCTCTTAGCGCATCGCATTCCCCCTGGTGTCGATTCCGCAGCTTATGTCAAAGCTGGTTTTCTCACTGCTATAGCTAAAGGTGAAATTACCAGTCCCTTAGTTTCGCCCATCTATGCAGTAGATTTACTGGGAACAATGATCGGCGGTTATAACGTGCAATCGTTAATTGATTTGTTGAAAGAACCCCCCCTTGATAAGGGGGGGCAGGGGGGGATCGCATCCGCCGCAGCAAAAGCTTTAAGCAAAATGGTATTGGTTTACGATGCCTTTCACGATGTTGAGGAACTAGCTAAAACTAACTCTTACGCCCAACAAGTCATCGAAGCTTGGGAAACTGCGGAGTGGTTTACCTCTCGTCCTCCAGTACCAGAAGCTATCACCGTTACCGTTTTTAAAGTCCCAGGAGAGACAAACACCGACGACTTATCACCCGCAACCCACGCTACCACCCGCCCCGATATTCCTCTACACGCCTTAGCGATGTTGGAATCTCGGCAACCTGGAAGCTTAGAAACCATTGTCGAGTTAAAGAAAAAAGGGTATCCCGTCGCGTATGTTGGTGATGTAGTTGGTACAGGTTCATCACGGAAATCTGCGATTAACTCAGTGTTGTGGCATATCGGCAATGATATTCCTTTTGTACCAAATAAACGGGCTGGGGGGTATGTATTGGGTAGTGCGATCGCGCCTATCTTTTTCAACACTGCTGAAGACTCCGGTGCATTACCTATTGAGTGTGATGTCAGCAAAATGGAAACCGGAATGGTGATAACCATCCATCCCTATAAAGGAGAAATCACCACACTTGTAGAGACGAGCCATGGCGCGTCTGAAGAAGTAATTTCTACCTTCACCTTAAAACCTGACACCATACTCGACGAAGTACGCGCAGGCGGACGCATCCCCTTATTAATTGGACGCACCTTAACCGATAAAATCCGTGTAGCGCAAGGATTAGAAACTAGCCCCATCTTTACCCGTCCGCGTCCCCCTATAGACACAGGCAAAGGCTACACCTTAGCCCAGAAAATGGTCGGCAAAGCTTGCGGACTCCAAGGTGTACGTCCTGGTACATCCTGCGATCCAATTATGACTACCGTTGGTTCCCAGGATACCACAGGTCCCATGACACGCGACGAATTAAAAGAACTCGCTTGTCTCGGATTCAGCGCCGACTTAGTAATGCAAAGCTTCTGTCACACAGCAGCATATCCCAAACCAGTAGACATCAAAACCCATCACGAACTACCAGATTTTATATCACAGCGTGGTGGTGTCGCCTTACGTCCTGGTGATGGCATTATCCACTCCTGGTTAAATAGGATGCTATTACCGGATACCGTCGGAACAGGTGGCGACTCACACACCCGCTTCCCCTTGGGTATATCCTTCCCCGCAGGTTCCGGCTTAGTCGCCTTCGCCGCCGCATTAGGTGTCATGCCCTTAGATATGCCGGAATCAGTATTAGTCAGATTCAAAGGTGAATTGCAACCAGGAATCACCCTACGGGATATAGTCAACGCCATTCCTTATATAGCGATTCAAAAAGGATTGCTAACTGTCGAGAAGAAGAATAAGAAAAACATCTTCTCAGGGCGGATTATGGAAATAGAAGGTTTGCCCGATTTAAAAGTTGAGCAAGCATTTGAACTCACCGACGCAACCGCAGAAAGATCTTGTGCCGGATGCACAATTAAACTGAGTGTCGAAACAATTTCCGAATATATCCGTTCCAACGTTGCGCTGTTAAAAAACATGGTAGCGCGGGGTTATCAAGATGCCCGTACTATCATGCGTCGCGTCGCCAAAATGGAAGAATGGTTAGCGAATCCCGTATTAATGGAAGCTGATACCGATGCGGAATATGCAGAAATAATTGAAATTGATTTAAACGAAATCACTGAACCAATTGTAGCGGCTCCCAATGACCCAGATAATGTTAAGTTACTTTCTGAAGTAGCTAACGATCCAGTACAAGAAGTATTCGTCGGTTCTTGTATGACTAATATCGGACATTATCGCGCTACTGCGAAAGTATTAGAAGGGGAAGGCGCAGTTAAAACCCGCTTGTGGATTTGTCCCCCTACCCGCATGGATGAAACCCAGTTAAAAGAGGAAGGTTACTACGGAATTTTTGATGCAGCAGGTGCAAGAACAGAAATGCCTGGATGCAGTTTATGTATGGGTAATCAAGCGCGGGTTGCTGATGGCGCAACTGTGTTTTCAACTTCTACTCGCAACTTCAATAATCGCCTGGGTAAAGATGCCCAAGTATATCTAGGTTCGGCGGAATTAGCAGCAGTTTGTGCGCTATTAGGAAGGCTGCCAAATGTACAGGAATATCTGGATATTGTGGCTAAGAAGATTAATCCTTTTGCGGGTGATTTGTATCGTTATTTGAATTTCGATCAAATTGCTGGTTTTGCGGATGAAGGGCGCGTAATCGCGCTTGAAGATATGCCCCGAATTGAGGACATTTTGGGGATGCCTACGGCGACTGCGCGATGATATCAGTAGGGTGGGCATTGCCCACCTTCCACCTTAACATTATCAGGTGAACGCCAATGTACTTCTATTCAGTGGTACTCAGCCAAAGTGCAAGCTATGAGGTTGCTTTATACCTACATAATGAGATATTATATTAGATGGAGTAAATCTCCAAGAAGATGCCGTGAGCAAGCTTAAAGATGCTATTATTCTTTTATGCTGTTGCTGAAAATGAAAGCAGTATTTATATTACTCATAGTTAGATACAAAAAATTACATCATACAAGAAATATAGTATTTGATATAAATTAAAATACTATATTTTATTTAACAATTTTAAAATAAATATAAACAAAAGATGAAATTGTATACAATCTGCCCGGATTCTCGTAACGCTTCTAATTACAAACCACAAGAAGATATACGTATGAGTATTGTTGAAGATGTACCTTGTTTAACAGCTTGTTCATACGCTTGGGTCTATGATTCGCTAAAAGCTAAAGGAATCGATTCCAATTCTCATATTCTACCTATACTTTTACTAGAATCAACTAAAGATAACATACTTTATAAAAAGCGATTAACTGAAGAATATAGGCAAAAAATTAGAGAAAATGAAGAAGTAGACTATGAAGATTTTAAAGCTAGAGATGAACCGACCTTTATAAAAAATGCTATAGTTAAAAAAAATTCTAATGGGATTACGTTTCTTGAGGAAAAAGAATTATCTCAAGATGTAGAAGTAATTGTCAGCTTGGAATTACCTCTAAGTGCTGCTCAACCGTACTATGAATTTGAGGGTGATGTAGAAATATTATTGGGTACTTATGCTAATTACTATGGTGATTGGAAATTAGAAGCGGAAAATCAACTATGTGAGGCAATAATTAAAATGGGCAACGGAGCAAAGGTCAGATTTACTTACTCTAATCGCTATGGACAGGGTATTTTAATCAAAGAGATGCTAGATGTAAAATTTGAGTTTATTTGTCATCAAGGTAAATTAACTAGATTAGATGAACATAATTTTTCTAGTTCCTATTCGGATTTTAAAATTTAATTAAAGTTATAACTGCTTTTTTATAATAACTTTAAGGAAAGTGCTACTTAAAATCATAAAAATTAAATATAAGTAAAATATCCCCAGTATATCGCCTGTTGAGGAGATACTAAAATGATCGAACTACATACAAAAATAGTGTTGGACGAGAATCAGCAACCAATTGCCGTACAAATTCCTATAGCGGAGTTTGAAAAGATTGAAGAAATTCTTGAAGATTACGGCTTGGCAAAGATGATGGAAGACATTGAAGATGGAACACGGCTTTCCAAAGATGAAGCTTTGAACTATTATCAAACACTCAAGGGCAATCATGTGGAAAGTTGAATATACAAAGCGATTCTTGAAAGAACTTGCTGCTATGCCCTTAGAGATCCAACGTCGCGTAGAACTAATCGTATTTCAAGAACTTGAATCAGATAATCCGTTTGAATTAGGGTATATTGAAAAACTCAAAGGCTATACCGATAAGTATAAGATTCGTGTCGGTGACTATCGGATTGGCATTACAATTGAGCGAGAAACAGAAACGTTAATCTGCCAAAGAATTGCTCACCGTAAAGACATTTACAGGATTTTTCCTTGAAGTGCGATCGCACCTTCCCTAAATAAAGTTAACCCTTCAACTTCCCTCTCGACACGAACGAGGTGAATAGATGCGAACTGACAACGAGTGCGATACCTTCGGTAAGCTACGCTAACGCACTCCTCATCCTATTAACATTAAAGTTATATTATAAATACTAATGCCTAAATCCCAATGAAAGCCGATCAATACCCATTTGCTCAAGAACTAATTACTGATACTGAAGGTAATATCAAAAAAGTAATCATAGATTTTTCTGACTATCTACGCTTGCTAGAATCCATAGAGGATGAAGGACTTATCTTAGCAATGCAGGAAGTACAACACGAAACACCGCTCAATCTTAATGAAGCATTACTAGAACTTGGAAACTTTGACTAGACTAATGGCAAGTATAGCAAACTGAGGATGAAGGGCGGGTTGTTTCTAAAGAAGAGGAAGCAGCGTTAGCTGGAGTTAAGTAGTATGATTATAGGGTGGGTCTTGATAGCTCACCTTAATTACTCAATGATTAGCAAGTAAAAGTAAAACTATGTTAAAAACTTTTAACGCTATTTTAAAAAATAATTCTATTCAATGGCTTGATGAAACTCCTGAAATTAAATTAGATACTTCAATAAAAGTTCATGTTACTTTATTAGAGGAAGTAGCCGCCAGTGAACCTAAATCACATGGTAATAAAATGGCTGAAGCTTTAAAAAAAATCTCAAAAAATAATGTTTTTGCTACAATTAATCCTCAAAAATGGCAACAAGAAATCCGCCAGGAGCGTACCCTGCCTAATCGGGATTAAATTATGTTACTTGATAGCAATATCATCATTTATGCAGCACAAGACGAAAACGAGTTTTTAAGGGAGTTTATCGCTGAAAATTCTCCTTGTGTGTCTGCTCTTTCTTATATTGAAGTGTTGGGCTATCATCAGCTAAGTAATGAAGATAAGACCTATTTTAGTGATGGGGAAAAACCTAACCCCCCAGCCCCCTTCCCTACTAGGGAAGGGGGAGTAATATTGCTCCCCTCTCCTTGCAGGAGAGGGGCTGGGGGAGAGGTCAGTCACCATATAAAATTGAAATATCCTTATCCAAAAAATTTTCGGATAAAAAACAAAATGGATAACCGCAATATTGTTATTGGACAAAAAGTAACCTCAACTAAACTACAGCGTGCTAAAGAACTCCGTAGTCAAATGACACCGGAAGAAAAAATATTATGGCAACATCTTCGCGCTAATAGATTAAATAATTTCCACTTCCGCCGTCAACAGATTATTGATGGTTTTATTACTGATTTTTACTGTCATGCTGCCAAATTAATAATAGAATTAGATGGGGAAATTCATCTACAACAAGTGGAATATGATGCGGAACGTGACCGAATATTATCAGCAAGAGGACTACGATTGTTGAGAATTAAGAATGAAGAAGTTAGGCACAATTTAGATAGTGTTTTGAGGTGTATTGCTACAGCTTGTGGTGAAAAAACCTAACCCCCCAGCCCCCTTCCCTACTAGGGAAGGGGGAGTAAGATCTTATTCCCCTCTCAAGAGCAGGAGAGGGGCTAGGGGAGAGGTCTATTCTAAAATACTAAGTCCAGTTAATAGTACGCAGCCATTGCCAAACCCCTGTTTTCCTTCTTATTAAAACTCCCTCACTATATTCTTTCACCACTTCCTTAAGTTCATCGGCGGTAAAGCTGTAACCTAATTCCTCAACGGTGTTAATAAATTCTTGAGGATTTGTTACAGGTTTAAACTTTTCCCGCAATACCATATTATGAGCAGCATCAGCAAGAAATTTCTTCGCACTTTCATTAGACATCTTCAAAATCCCTGGTTTGGCTTGTGCCTTACTGCAATTTTCGCTTTTTACAGTATCAAAGCTAGAATACCCAAAAGTTACTATTAATTTTATAAAAGCCATACTTTATAATTAACTCGATCCAGGAGCAAGCCATGACTGAAAACCATAATCAGCAGCTACCAACTGATGTG
>CAVQDG010000035.1:0-4438 GCA_963711165.1 uncultured cyanobacterium
TGGAGGGAAAGTTATAAAACAACACGCGGGCAAGATGCCCGCACTACTTATCAAAGAGGCTTTCTGCGTAAGTCAGGTTTTTATTTGGTTAAGTTAGTGATGGTAGTAAGCAGTTCTTGCTGTAAATAGGGTTTGGTGAGGTAAGCAGCAGCACCTAATTCTAATGCTAAAAGTCGATGCTTTTCACTATTACGTGAGGTGAGCATCATTACAGGGATTTTAGTTAATGCTGGATTTTGAGTACGATTGTTTAAAAATTCAAAGCCATTCATCGTTGGCATTTCTATATCACAAATTACTAAGCTAATATCTGAAGATTTACGAAGCTGTTCTAATGCTTCTTGACCATCTTGCGCTTGTAAAATCTGATAACCTGCTTTTTGAAGGTGTAAGGTTAATGTTTGTCTGTGACTAAGTGAGTCATCTACTACTAAGAGAATTTTAGGGTTGAATGTAACAGCAGGTGGTAATTCTCTGACGGCAGTTTTTGTTCCTACAGGTAGGGCTGGGGATGATAGGTTTGAAGCGGGGAGCAAGTTAGCTTGGTTGTTAACTGAAAATGTTTGATCTAGTAGTATTGTGCCGTCAATTGCTAGGAGTAGATGACCGTCGCCTAATATACTACAACCAAAAATATAGTTTGGTGTGGCGATCGCACTACTTAATGGTCTAATCACTAATTCTTGTTCACCAATAATCTGATCGATTTCTAGTGCTAATAAACCTGTATTTCCACGCAGTAAAAATAATTGCAGATTATCTGTTTGTGTTCGTTGCTCTGACTTAATCCCAGCCGTTTTATCTTTGAGGAAGGATGAATATTTAGCAAAGTTGTTGTAATTAATTAATTCTGAGAGTTTATAAACAGGTATAGCTACTGTATTTTGTCCTTTTTCATTAGCATAACCTTGTTCATATAACAAGACTTTTTTGTTTTCCCATACCTGAATTTGTTCAGATGTCGCAAGAACTATTTTTACAATAGATTCTGATAATAAGGCATAATTAAAATTACCTGCCTGACAGACAAAAAACTTTGCGCTGGTCAGAGAAAAGGGAATTTGGAGTGAAAATATAGTTCCCATTTGTGGTTGCGATTCAATTGTAATAGAACCTTTTAAACTTTGTAACTGGTTGCGGACAATATCTAACCCTATTCCTCTACCAGAAAGATCGCTAATTGTACGCGCTGTGGAAAATCCAGGTTCAAATAATAAATCTAGTAGCTGAGATTTGGAAATTTGATTTAGTTGTTCAGGGCTAATAAAATTTAGCTCAACTGCTCGTTGACGGATAGAGTCAAAGTTTAAGCCTTTACCATCATCTCTAACTTCAATAATTGTTTGATTGCCTTGATGATAGGCGCGAAGTTCAATTTGACCTGTTTGGGTTTTTCCTTGCTCAACACGGCTCTCAGACGGTTCTATGCCGTGATCGAAGGCATTTCTGACTAGGTGGAGTAATGGTTCATAAAGCTTTTCTGCGATCGCTTTATCAACTAAAACCTGGCTACCACTAAATTTTAATTCTACGGGTTTGTTTTTAGCGATCGCTAATTGTTCTACCATCCTCGAAAATCGCCCGAATATCTCTCCTATCGGTAACATTTGCACCGCCGTCATGTCATTTCTCATGTGCGATAACAAGCGTTGTTGCCTTTCTAGGGTATGACTAAATTGTTTAGTAATTTGGTCGATTGTTTCTGTAACTGTTTCTAATTGCAGCGTCTCTTCTATTGCCGTAATAAATAACCGATATAATTCTGTGTAACGATCTAGTTCTAATGTATCAAAAGCGGTTGCTTGTTTATTTCCTAATTGTTCTAACTGCATATTAGGTAATAGCAGTTTTTCTAAGGCGGTTATGCTATCAGTTTTAATGCCATTTGAAGATACTGTTAATAATTTATTTGACCAATCACGCAATTTATTAATAGTTTGTTGGTGTTGTTTGAGATAAGCGCGGAGTTGATTAACTGCTGATTGCAAGTTTTCATCTTGAGCAATTTGACGATTTTGATTGATCAGCAAGTTACTAGCTAAATGATTAATTCGTTCTAGTTCCTCTAACTCAACTCTGACAGATTGATTACCAGTTTTGCCAGTGTTTTGTTGAGGTGGGCTGGGATGATTAACTTGGTGTTTTTCTCGCTGTTGATCTACGTTATTAGTGCTTGGTTTAGGCTCCGATATTTTTAATTCTTCCGTAAAAGCAACTACGTCTGGCGCTGTAATTATTTGAATCGAGCTATCGTCAGATTTAGCTGGGCTGCCCCATATTTCTTCAATTAAAGTATCTTCTTTACTGAAAGCATCAGGAAGTTCTGGGGAATGTTCTTCTAAAATAAAGGTATTAATTAAAGGTTGTTCTAACCAGTTTTTTTCTATATCATTAAGGGGAGGACTATTTTTATAATCTTTAACAGCTTTAATAAGTCGGCGTTCTAAAATTTGGAGCAGGGGTAAATCGCGGTCATCTGCTAGGTTAGTAATATTATTGGCATTCAAGAATTTAGCGATCGCTAAATTTACGGTGAGTAAAGCTGCTTTTTGATAAAATCCTAATGTGGGGCTATCATTTTGATCTTTAATTGAGTCTATAAAACTGCCAATCCAACCATCTATATATTTAGCAACTGTTTGGGCTTCTTGAGTTAATATGTCTTGGTTAGCAGTGTCTTGTTGTAAAACTTGGGGAACGAGTAAGTTTAAGCAAAGATCTGACTGGGGGACATTTTCGTAGTGATGAAACCAACCTAAGCAGGTGCGAGTAACTCTTAAATAAAACTTAGATAATTTTTGATGTAATTTATTGTGAGTGTTAAAGCGATCGCTTATAATAAATTCCCGAAACTGCTCAAGCTCGGTTTCTACATTTTGAGAATTAATGGGTAAATTATCCCCTGCTTCCCTACTAATTCCGGCTAATTGCTGCAATGCTTCTGAAGGTGTGCCACCATCTGTGCGATCGCCTGATAAAATTAGCTGTTGTGCTTCCTGAAAATTAACTAAAGCAATCTCAGCAATATTTAAGGCTTGATCGGGGTGAGCTTCTATTGCAGTAATTGTAGCTTGAGCGATCGCACCAAAACCTGATAAATTAAAAGACTCTGCCAACCCAATAAATACTTCAGCTTCCGAGCGTAATAAATTGGCAATATTAGATTGGATCGTTTCTTGCTGATCGCTTTGGGTGATTTGATCTTTAGCTGATGCGATCGCATTTTTAAGGCTTTCTAACCGTTGCTGCACCCCTATTTCAAATATAGATTGCACAACATCAAACCCTAATTCCACAGAACTAGGTATTTGTGCTGGATCACTTAAAAAGTCCCCAAGTTTTTCCTCTAATTGTATAAATACTGCACTAGAATGATTAAGAGCTTGCTCCTTATTGATAGTGCCGCCATTAAGTTGCAACATTAAAGGTTCGCGCAAGCATTCGTAACCTTGTAGCAGCAATGATTGCAACTCGGCATCAATAACTAATTCGGGGTTATAAAGAGCTTTAACAACATCTTCCAAAGAATGGGCAATAGTTTCAATTACCTCTAACCCCACATTCGCCGATGCCCCTTTCATCGTATGGGCTGCCCGCATTAAATTATGTATCTTAGGCGTGCTACGGTCTTCTAAAAGTGTGAGAATTTCTTGCTCAATTACTTGTAACAATTCTGGGGCTTCGCTTTGGAAATAAAAATAAGCTTGCTCCCGTATACTTTCATCGGTGATCATAAGCTGTTGTGTTTCTAAATTTTATATTTGAGAGAGGGAGGAGAGAGGAGGGAGGAGAGAGGGGTATTGTGTTTGATAACTTTTCTCTCAATTATAAAATGTACAATTTAGATGAGCGTTAAGCTGTTGTGTTTCTAAATTTTATATTTTAGGGAGAGAGGAGGGAGGAGGGAGGAGGGAGGAGAGAGGGTTATTGTGTTTAATAACTTTTCTCTCAATTATAAAATGTACAATTTAGATGAGCGTTAGCTTATTAATTTATTTAGATAATTTTCCAAATACCTTTGCGCCTTTTTAGATAATAGACTTATTGTCAAAATTAATACTCTTGGTTTTTTATCGCAGATGTAAGCAGATGGACGCAGATTACGCAGATGTTTAATATTTTAAAAACCTTTGCGCCCTCTGCGCTTACCTTTGCGCCCTTTGCGTTGAAAAAAGAATTAAACGCAGAGAGCGCAATGAATTAATTAACCTTGAATTTACCAGCACTAGCTTGCAAATCTTGAGCCGTTGCTAATAATTCTTGGAACTTAGATGATATTTGAATCGAATCTTCAGAAGTTTGGTTAGCGATAGTAGCAACTTGGTTCATAGTTTGAGTAACAGTTACAGATTGGTTTGTTTGAATTTGAGTAGCTTCGGTAATATTTTCTACTAGCTGACTAATTTGAGATGTAGCTGCCGCAATCGCATTCAAATTC
>CAVQDG010000036.1:0-8653 GCA_963711165.1 uncultured cyanobacterium
TGCAGGGCAGAAAGCAATACTGCAAAGGGGAAAGGGGAAAGGGGGAAAGGGAGAAGGGGGAAAGTAATATTAACAAATTACTCCTCTCTCCTCCCTCCTCCCTCCACCAACATAAAATGAACGAAACACAAAAGCTTAACCGAGCAGTAATACCTGCAATATAAGTCAACCTGCTTTAGCATAGAGATCCAAGCTCGCTGTTGCGCGATCGCACTTTTGTTGAATATGCCGACTGATCAGGTTAATTTGTCCGTAGATAGTAATGTTGCACCCCAACAGCCAAATAAAGAGCCGTTATTGGGAAAAGATTTAGCTGAACTAACTACTTGGGTACAACAACAGGGACAACCAGCTTACCGAGGACAACAATTATATCAGTGGATATATAAAAAAGGAGTGCGATCGCTCTCGGAAATTTCTGTATTTCCTAAAAAGTGGCGTGAAGAGTTGCAAGATGCCTCTATTGGTCGCTCAAAGCTGCACTTGCGCTCTGTTGCTCCCGATCAAACGGTAAAATACCTTCTGCGACTTGCTGACAATCAAATTATTGAAACTGTTGGCATTCCGACAGATCAACGCCTCACTGTTTGCGTATCTTCGCAAGTGGGATGTCCAATGGGCTGTGACTTCTGTGCTACAGGTAAGGGAGGTTTCATTCGCAATCTAGAGCGGCATGAAATTATTGATCAGGTTTTAACTGTCCAAGAAGACTTTCAGCGCCGTGTTAGCCATATTGTGTTTATGGGTATGGGGGAACCTTTGCTGAATACAGAAAATGTTGTAGGAGCAATTAAGTCTCTCAATACTGATGTCGGTATTGGACAGCGATCAATGACTCTTTCTACTGTTGGTATTCCTGGTAGAATCCGTAAACTAGCTGCTGAGAAATTACAAGTTACCCTCGCAGTAAGTCTTCACGCTTCAAATCAGGCGATTAGATCACAACTTATTCCTTCTGCTCACAGATATCTTTTAGAAGATGTGTTAGCAGAATGCCGCGAATATGTTGAGTTGACTGGGCGGAGATTGACGTTTGAATATATTCTGTTGGGTGGACTCAACGATTTGCCAGAACACGCCGAGGAATTAGCAAGACATTTGCGAGGGTTTCAAAGTCACGTCAATTTGATTCCTTACAATCCTATCCGTGAAGCTGAGTATCAACGTCCTAATCATCGCCGTGTACAAGATTTTGCTGATGCTTTGAAGAAACGACACATAGCAGTTAGTATCCGCTACTCGCGGGGATTAGAAGCGGATGCTGCTTGTGGACAGCTTCGTGCTTCTAAGAGTCTGGCGGAAAAGTCAGCTTAAAAGATTTTTGACCTCTCCCCAACCCCTCTCCTACAAGGAGAGGGGCTTTTTGATTCCCCCTTCCTTACCCCCCTTTTTAAGGGGGGCAGGGGGGATTGGGAAGAGGGCTGAGGGGTTAGGTTTTTAATTCGCCAACAGGTGAAGGTGCATATAAACCAGGGGCATAAGCTTCGATTACTTTCCCTGTGCGAGAGCAAGTCACCATTAAGTAATCACAGCTTGGACATTGTGTGCGAGTTATTTGAGCAGTTAATAGGTGATGACGTTCCCCTTTATCTCCACAATTAGGGCAGCAAATCTCTTGTGTTATACGCATATTCAAACCTCAGTATTTTTAATGCCGACAGAGAAAAATTAATTATGATGCTGTTGTGTTTATAAAACGTAAATCAAAAACACAAACTGTATATTAAATAAACAATTCAGAAACCAGCATTAATTTATTATGACGGTATTTATACTGGTATGCCATATAACTTAGGGTAGGGGATCAAGTCTTAATAGATCCTTAAGGTGTGGGGATCAATTCCAAAAACTTTAGCTAATTTTTGTAAAATAGTTTTTTACTGGGCGTAACCTTGAACTAAGGTTATAGTTTCAGCTTGTTGCTGGCAGTTGGTGGGCAGTTTTACGACAAATGTTGTACCTGCTCCTACTGCACTTTGGATATTTATTTCGCCTTGGTGTAAGTCTACAGATTGCTTAACAATTGCCAAACCTAGCCCAGTCCCAGGGATTTGACCAACATTAGTAGCTCGATGGAATGTTTCAAATAAATGTTTCTGATCTTCTAGGGGAATCCCAATTCCTTCGTCTCGCACTTCAAAAACCACTATTTCCTCTTGGCAATCACACAATAAATGTACGGTACTACTTGGAGAAGAATACTTAACTGCATTCGTCATTAAGTTATTTAAAATCTGCCGGAGAAGTTTTTCGTCTAAGTAAGCATTATTACCATCGCCTTTACTCACAAAATTAATTTTATGAGTAAGGGCAATGGTAAGTTCGATTTCACTGACTAATTCTTCACAAAATAAGATGGGATTAAGTAAAACGGGATTTAATTCTTGTTTACCAGCTTCGCTTTTGCCAATAACTAACACATCTTCCAGCAGGAGGCTCATGGTTTTAACTGAAGAGTGAATGCGCTTGTAGGCTTTGTTTTTTTTCTCTTGATCCCATTTATGACTGTAGTTTTGCAGAAGTTCGCTAGACAAAAGGATTGTGCTTAAGGGTGTGCGAAATTCATGGGAAACCATGGATATAAAGCCAGATTTAAGTTCATTAAGTTCTTTTTCTTGTTGCAGGGATTTGTTAATTTCTTCCTCGGCTTGTTTACGATCAGTGATGTTTTCGGCAATTCCAGCAATGCGGTAGATTTCGCTCCTTTCATTGTGAATGGGAAATTCCCGCCCCCAAACCCAGCGTAAGGAACCGTCAGTGCTGATAATTCGATACTCTTGGTTAAAAAATTCCTGACATTGATGACTTTTTTCAACGGCAGCGATTACGCGATCGCGATCTTCAAAATGTACAGCATCTAACCATGATTGAGGATGTTTGTACAAACTTTCACGATGATAACCCCACAATTTTTCGTAGGCTGGACTGATATAAAGGACTTGATTTTTCTCGGGATCAAATAGCCAAAAGACTTCGTTAATATTTTCTGTAAGTTGACGGAATTGCTTCTCACTTTCTTGGACTGCTTGTAGCAGTTGAGACTGAGAAATGGTAATGGCGGCTTGATTTGCTAGTTGTTGCAACAGTTCAATTTCAAAACTATCCCAAATACGTTGACTATTGCATTGATGAGCTATCAACAAACCCCAAAGTTCATCTGCATAGATAATCGGTACTACTAACTTGGATTGTATGCCTAAATCTTCTAAAAATTGAGCGTGGCAAGGGGAAATCTGAGCATTTTCTAGCGCCTCAATTGCCTGAATTCTTCCTTGTCGGTACATCTGATGGTACTCAATGGGAAAAACTTCTGGTAAAAATTGGCGATTTAAAAGGCTGGGGAGGTGTGAGACAACGGATTCTGTAACGACGGTACTACCAGTGCCATCAGGAAAAACTCTTAAAATTAATACTCGATCTACTAGCAAAAGTGAACGGACTTCATTTACGGTGGTTTGCAGGATTTCTTCTAGGTGTAATGATTGGCGGATTTTGAGGGTAATTGTGGCTAAAAGTTGCGATCGCTGATTTTGTCGGCGCAATTCTAATTCAGATCGCTTGCGTTCTGTAATATCTCTACCGACATAGATCAAGTTATATAAACCTTCTATTTCTGATTTAATTGCTGAACAAGAAAAGGCTACAAAAATTTCTTCCTGATTTTTGGTATAACAAACGGCTTCTATATTCTGTAAATGTTCCGATTCAGATAGCAAACAGAGTTGGTGTTCTTGGGGCAAAAAATCTGTATTTTTAATAAATTGTGAAATATGTTTACCAATGATTTCTTCTACGCTATAGCCTAGTAGAGATTCTGCTGCTTGATTAACTGTTTCAATTATTCCTGATTTGCTTGTTACCAGCAAGGCATCGTCCATTGCAGCAATAACTCTATTATTATAGTCTCTATAACCTGCTACAGAATTTAATAAAATATTTATTTCATTTTTTTGTTGTTTGAGTTGCTGTTGCAGTATAGTTTTTTCGGTGACATCTTCTAAAAAAAATATTAATTGCTTTTCTAAACAGTTTTCGGTTTTGATGGCGCTAGTATATAGATCAAAATATAGTGGGTTTTCCTGCTCTAAAGAACGGCAAATTCCTTTGATTTCAAAGCTTAGATCATGTCCTTGCATAATTAAATTCAACCGATCTTCAGCACCGATTAGCTCAGGAAAACAGCATCGAGCATCTTGACCAATTATCAGTTCATTAGGGCAATCAGCAAAGCGTAGTATTCCATCAGAGAAATCCAATATTTCTAGATTTTCGCCTAGCAGCAAGTATTGATTATTTCGGGGCAGTAATATGTTTTTCAATGTAGAATCCATGTCTGCTAAACGGTTGCGATCGCTTCCACGAGTTGATTTTAAAATTTAGCTACCTTAAAACTTACAATTTAAACGATTCAGGGTAGTAATAAGTTTTTTTAATTCCGTAGATTCATAAAATTGATGTGCGATTTGGGCAGAAAATGCGATCGCGCATTTGTGCTGTTATCAGTTCAGCCATAGAAATCACCCCTGAGCAAAACTCACTTCTAATTTATTATTAATCAAAACTATAAATTTGCTCTGATACTGACAGTTTAACATCCAGCATCAAGCATAAATAAAGTCAATAGCGGAGATAAGCTGAAAAAATATCAACCCAGAACCCCTACCCGCAGTTTCGGGAAGGGGTGGAAAAAATAGCGCGTTGAGGTTTAATTACGTTGGGACACTTAACTAGCCAGTAGTTATCAACTTATGATTGTCGGGTATTATTTTTAACATCTTGCACTAAATTATCTAATTCCAGTTGCATTTGCTGACAAACTTGTTGATAACAAGCGTCTACATAAGGGCGATCGCCTGCCGCCTCACGTCCCCAACGCTCGAATATAATCGGCTTACAGATGCGAGTATGAATTTTTGCAGGTAAAGGAAAGTCTGGTAGTGGACCAATTCCTAAACCCCAAGGCAGTCCTAAGTAAACGGGAAATACCACCGGATCAATCCCAAATAACCAAGGCATACCTTGTTGATGTAGTTGCTTTAGTTGTTCGTAGAAGTCAGCTAGGACTATAAGTGTATCGTGTGCGCCTTCAGAAATAATCGGTATGATTGGTGCTTGTGCTTTCAGTGCTAGTTTAATAAATCCTTTACGTCCTGCGAAGTTAATTTGATGGCGGAGGTGGTGGGGTCGAAAGACATCTTGTGCGCCACCAGGATAAACTAGCACTGTTGCGTCTTTTTGCAAAGCTGCGATCGCCATTTTCGGGTGTGCCATAACTCCACCACACTGTGCTGCCCATTGAGTTATGATTGGTGGCGAAATTTTCCAAACGGTAGGGTGCATTAAACCATAAGTTAAACGCTCAGTACCAAAGCGCCGATACCAATCATACATACACATAAACATATCCGGTGCAGCCAAACCGCCGTTATGAGAACCTACTAGCAGCATCTTTCCTTGTGGCGGTATATGATGCCAACCATCGGTTGTTACCCGAAAGTAGTATTTGTATAACCATTCCCAAACGGGCAGGAAGGATTTAATCGCCTGGGAGTCGCGTGCCTCTAGTGACCAACCATCATAACGCTGGTGAGAAGCTTTGCTGTTATCTGTTTGGTTGTCTTTAAAAATATCAAACAATGGTTTTTTATCCTTTAATTGCGTAATTTAGGATAATCTGCAATGGAACTAACTGGCAAATTTAGATCCCCCTAAATCCCCCTTAAAAAGGGGGACTTTGATTAAATTCTCCCCCCTTTTTATAGGCGTTGGCGTAGCCTGCGCGTAAGCGCATAGCCTTCCCGAAGGGTAGGGGGGCAGGGGGGGATCTAGATTTCATATTGGTGCGTAACATGATGTCTGCCAAATCACCTATACTTATATCAAATAGAAAAAAGAATGCAACAAACCGAAGATCCCCCTAAATCCCCCTTAAAAAGGGGGACTTTGATTCAATTCTCACCCCCGCGCTGCTCTTGCTCCCTCCCCTTATAAAGGGGAGGGTTGGGGTGGGGTGTACTCGATTAGTATGCCAAGCGATATAAATTTTATTTATTTAAAATCAAATTAACTATATTTAATTCATGGGAATTTAAAAGATAACGCTCAGTAAAGAATTTTTCTCTAATTTCTTCTAAACTGTAGCTATTAAAAACTACAAAAGGAAACTCTCCATAGCCATCCCCTATCGGTAGCATATTACCCACTGAATAAAGATGGCGGATATACATTTCTAGTATATCACGAAACTTGTTATTTGCAAATTCTTCCTCTTGACTTAAATATTCTTTAATCGCCTCACCATTAAGGAAAGTAAACAACGGCAAAGCATAATATTGATCCTCACGCTGACTGAGTTGTTCTAGTTGCTGACTTCTTTCGGTTTGGTCTTTTAATTTCTTCACTAAATCAATCGCATTTTTAGTGGCATAACGTAAGTTATCATGGTAATCATCACTATAGCCAATTATTTGTAAATCTCTTAATAAATTGGGATTTAAATTAAGTAAATTATTTAAGTGAATTTTATAAGTTTCCTCTATCTTTTTATCGGCTATGGGTACAAGTAGCAAACTACCACAGAGATAACTTGTCTCTAATACACCAAATTTTATTAATTTATCAAAACCTTGATTAATTAAATCCGAAAACTCACTACTTAAACGTTTTTGTAAGGTTAAATAAGATAGTTGCGGTTTTACCTTATTATTATCGGGAGGATAAAGTTTAAAATCAGTATTGCTGAGTAATTGTCTTAATTCATCATAAACCCTTCCTAAACGGACATCACTGGGTTTGCGATTAGATTCTTGTTTTAATTCTCTGAGTAAATTAGCTAGTTGCAGAGAAAAGCTTTCTCCTGCTGCGGAGACAGATTTACCACCAATAGGAATAATTAAACAATCCTGTCTCCCGATAGTACCATTTCCGACAATTCTAGTTAAAATAGCAGCTTTAAGAATTAGTAATAAATTGATGATGTTGAGGCTACTTTCTTGTAAATATCTTTGAGGCTCATCCTGATTGTAACCTGCTTTTTCCCCTAGATAAAAGATTAGTTGCTTTTCTAGTTGATCTAATTGTTTATCTCCCCTTCCCCTATATATTACTTGGATAATTTCCATCAAGTTTTTTTCCACTTGGAAGCGGGGTATGTCTACGAGGATGCTATTTACTTTCGGGAAAGATAAACCGCGACTTCCTGAAGAAGTCATAAAGATTACTTTTACCTGATTTGTATAAGTTTTAATTTGTTTTTTCTCGCTTTCCGAAAGATTGGCGTGTACTTCCAGGTAATCAATCTGGGGTTTAAAATCTCTAGTGTTAGCAATTTGCTCAATTAGCTGTTGTAATCTTGGCTTGCTTTGGATGTAAACTAATATTTGTCCTTCTTTATCCCAAAGTCGGTTAATATCTTTGATAATTTCGGCTTGGAGAGTTGCTACTAAATCATCCTTGTCTAGTTTTAATTGCTCTTTTTCGGGGAAGGGTTGAGTATTAATAACTACTTTATAAATTAGATTTAATTTACTTGCGGGATATGAGTTAGCATTAATTGCGATCGCATTTGCTCTTTTAAACTTAAATTCCTCTACAGATAAAGCAGCACCAGTAGTTTTAGCTTTCCTAAAAAAGATTTTATCCGGTTCCGGTGTGGTATCATTTAAGTGTTGTTTTATGACATCTTGCTCGACAATAGAAGCATCAGCAACAATAATTTTAGGATTGAAACCATATCTTTTATCAACTAGCTCATAAGTTTTAAAAATCTCGTTAATCCGACTAAGAAATTCTACCCCGCTATCATCTCCGGTAATTTCATCAATCATAATAAAGATATGTTTAATCCGCCGAGATAGTTGACGCATTTTTTCAGGATTAGGTTTATCTGTTTTCTTGTTGTAAGCACCTTTAAATATTTTGTCGAAATGCTCTAAAGTATCTCCATTGATAGTTTTCTTGAGAGACTGAATAGAAACAGAAGCTACAATTTGATTAGATATATTCTCCTCAATTACAGCATAGATACCTTGACAAATACTAGCGAGGACAGCGTGAGTATTTGGGGGTACAGTTTGCAGGTGAGTTTCACTTTGTCGCTGTACTTGGGAATTAGGTTTACTGCGACGGGTTATGTTATCTTTTGCGGGAATAAAATCAACGGTTTTTTTATAAAACTCGTCTTGTATTTGCATGGAGGAATATTGAACTGTATTTCTGCCTCCGTTATCTGCAATAATCTTAGAATTAGTATTGAGACAAAATAGGCGTGGATCGCAGAGTTCGTTTGTATTTGGGTTAGTAAATTTTTCGATAATATCTAGGTTTACTTGCTTACGCGGGCTAACATAGAAAAACAAGAAACCTTCATCTTTATGAGCTTTGAGAAAATCTGCGATCGCAGTTGTTTTACCAATCCCAGGATTACCAGTTAAAAACACATAAAGATGAGCGGATACTAAAGCTTTTTTAATTAACTCATTATGAGCGTTGCGTAAATCTAACTCAGGATTTAGTTGTAATTGTGTCGCTAAATTAAGGGGAATTTTACCAACAGTATTACAAAAATCATCTAATTGCTCTTGATGAGTAATAACCGTAGTTTGATTAACAGGGATATTTGATAAAGCATTAATAAACTGCTTCCCACCCTTGA
>CAVQDG010000037.1:0-139641 GCA_963711165.1 uncultured cyanobacterium
TCGCACCTGCATAAATATCTTGATTAAGATTCTGTAGTGCTTCTGTGGTTGAGTTTACCGCGAGTGGCTTTACCCCTGGTATAAACTCCTCCAGCCAACCCTGACACTGTGCGAGAGCTTGCGGGTGGGAATAAACTGTTTTAATGGCATTTAAATTAGGTGCAAGTGATATGAGCGCATGGGAAATTGGCAATACTATAGCTTGTTGAATTTGCAATATCTCAAGCTGCCATACAGTATCCAAAGTGATCGCCACAGTGCCTTCAATCGAATTCTCAACTGGAACAACAGCTATGTTTGCTTTTCCTTGCGCCGTTGCTTTAATAGTTTGGGCAATACTGGGATAGGGACATAATATTGTTTCTTGCCCTGTTTCCTCAGTCAGCCAACTAGCATAAGCGATCGCTGCCGCTTCAGCGTAGGTTCCAGTAGGACCCAAGTGTGCAATAGATACTGTCATAAGCTGTTGTGTTTCTAAATTTTATGTTTTGGGGGGAGAGGAGGGAGGAGGGAGGAGAGAGGGGAAAAGGGTTTGATAACTTTTATCTAAATTAAAAATGTACAATTTAAATGCGCGTTAGCTTATTTAATTAGGTTGATTTACTAATATTGTTAATTACGGTGGTTAATTATTCTTGTCTGCCCTCCCCCTTAAGTAATATCTTTGACCGTAACTTGGGATTAACTTTTAAAGAAGTTATGGCAAATTATTTTAATCAGGTTTTGTAGCTAAAAATTTTAACTTCTTAATTACCTAAAAGGAATAGTTTTATTGAGCTATATAACGGCATAATATAGCCATGCTTATTGCTTGAGAAAGAGGGATAGTTAAGATATAAATCTTTATGATCCTTAATATAATACCTAATGAGTAACTAGATTTTAGGGGTCGTGTAACGACTAAATCATTGACAAATACTCCTAAATTTTAAGACTTGTAAAGTAAAATTAATAAATTATCGCTGGTTATTAGCCGATGCACACCCAATTTGTTGCTGATCAAACTGTTGATATGGTTGTTCCAGAGCAGCCAATTCCGATACAGCATTATTTACGGCAACCTCAAAGGCTTGTGCGTGCGCTTGCCGATTCCAGCCGAATAGAACAGCTTAGTGAAGAGTATTTTCGATTGAAAATGCGTCCTTTAAGCTTTATGACTCTCAGTATTCAGCCTACGGTAGATATGAAAGTTTGGGCTGCATCTGATGGCACTGTGCGTCTTCAGTCAGTGGCTTGTGAAATTCGGGGTATTGAATATATTAACGATCGCTTTTCACTAAACTTAATCGGGAAGTTAGCTCCTTACCAGCACAATGGCAAAACATATCTCAAGGGAATTGCTAACTTGGAAGTGCAAGTAGAATTGCCACCCCCGTTTTGGCTGACTCCTAAGCCACTGCTAGAAGCTACAGGCAACGGTTTACTTAAAAGTGTGCTATTAACCATTAAACAAAGATTAATGCACCAGCTTTTGTCGGATTATTGCCAGTGGGCTAACAGTAGCACAAACGCCGATTTATTAAGCTCAATATCAGCCCTAGCACCTAACAATTAACAGTTTTCAGGTGAACCTCAGCAGCTTGTTGACAAGGAGCAAAGGACATCCGGTGTAGCGGTGAGGGACCATATTGTTGTAGAGCCAGTAAGTGATTAGGAGTACCATAACCCTTATTTTTTGTCAAGTCATACATCGGGTATTCTGTAGCTAACTGAGTTATGAGTTGGTCACGCCATACTTTAGCAACAATACTAGCAGAGGCAATTACGAGCGATCGCTCGTCTCCCTTAATTAAATTTAGTTGTGGTACAGATAGTTCTGGCAATGGTTGCTTTCCATCAACTAAGCATAAATCAGGCTGGACTTTAAGCTGAGTGACAGCGCGTTTCATCGCCAATAAGGAAGCCTGCAAAATATTGAAAGAGTCAATTTCACTAACATCAGCAAAACTGATTTGGCAGTCAATGGCTAGACTTTTAATTTGTTCAGCCAGTTTTAGCCGACGAGTTGCAGATAATTTTTTACTGTCTCTCACACCAGATTTAGCTAGTGGTTCAAAAGCAGACAAAGGTAAAATCACGGCTGCGGCTACCACAGAACCAAATAATGCCCCCCGCCCTACTTCATCTACACCTGCAACCAATTGTTGATTGTAAGATAACTCTGGAAGATCAGAAAGTTGGAATTGCCATTTAGGTCTGCGTGGGAGGATGCCGATGTTTTTTTGATTTTTTGGCATCGGCATGGTAAATTCCCCCCTTGGCTGTAATCAATTTAACTTTCTGATGCGATCGCACTGGAGCGACGACGACGGCGACGGCTAATGTTTGTGTCGCTATCAGCTACATCTGAAACTAACGGCTGTTCATCAGGTATCTGATTATCATCTGGCTCAGTTATTTATTAGATGCGATCGCAGTTGGCTGTTCGATTACAGTTGGCTGTTCGATTACAGTTGGCTGTTCGATTACAGTTGGCTGTTCTATCACAGTTGGCTGTTCTATCACAGTTGGCTGTTCTATAGTAGCTGATTCCCTAACCGTTGTTTCCACAGCAGTATCTCTAGGCAACTCTAACGGTAGTTCTGTTTGTGTCTCTGTACTATTTGATTCACCTGGTTGAACAAGTGCGATAATCACTGATTTCGGATTCTTAATTTGCCGATTTACACGGATTAGAGGAGAAACACCCATCAAAGCATAAACATCTTGTTCCTCCGGTGTCATCTCTATAGAGATAATCTCTGGGGGTTCAGTTTCTTGCCGAGAAGGTCTAGGACGTTGAGGTTTCTCTACCCGTTCGATTTCTGGGATAACGTGCCGATATGGCTCAAGATTTCCCTGTTCCTCAGATTCTAAAGGTAAATCTCGCTTGAAGTCATTAAACGTAGAAGGGCGAGACTCATTAAACGTAGAAGGGCGAGACTCATTAAACGTAGAAGGGCGAGACTCATTAAACGTAGAAGGGCGAGAGGGGATACGAATGTTAGTTTTAGGTAGTTCCTCCCTTAAAGGTAGATCATCAATCTTACGCCGACGTTTACGACGATTGTTAGGAATTATTCCTTGCTCTTGATAGCTAGGATGATTAAACAAATCTAATTCTGCTTCATCCTCTGAAGAATCAAAATCTGATAGTTCGTTGCGCTCTTGCCAATTCTCTAAGGGGGAAGTTTCCCGCACACTGGGGGTGTTGGGGTAGGGTATTGTCCTTACCTCTCTATTAACTTCCCGATTTACCTCTCTATTAACTTCCCGATTTACTTCTCTATTAACTTCCCGATTTACTTCTCTATTTACCTCTCTATTAACTTCCCTATTTACCTCTCTATCTCTATTTACTTCTCTGTTGGAAATTGGAATTACAGGTACTGGCGCACCTGGTTCTGCAATTTCGCCAGTACGGGTAGTTTCACCTGGTAAGCGTACTAAATGACCTAATCCACCGCAGGTTGTACAAGTATGACCAAACAATTCATAGATATTTTGACCCATGCGCTTGCGAGTCAGTTCAACCAAGCCGAGTTCCGATAGTTGAGCAATTTGTGGTCTAGCTTTGTCTTCTCTGAGTTGCTTATTAAAATGCTCTAAGACCTGAAGTTGGTCTTTGTGCGAGTCCATATCAATGAAGTCAACAATAATCACACCAGCAACATTTCTTAACCTTAGCTGACGAGCGATTTCTGTTGCTGCTTCGCAATTTGTCCACAGAACTGTTTCCCGCGCTGTCGCTGAACGGGTAAAAGAACCGGAGTTGACATCAATTACTGTTAGTGCTTCTGTCGGTTGAATGATGATATAACCGCCTGAAGGCAGATCTACTCTGGGTTTGAGGGCTTCTCGAATTGCCGCATTAACTCGGAAATAATCTAAAACTGGTAATCGCTCACGGTGATGGTCAATTAATACACCCTCTGGCGCTTTACCACCACTCCAACTTAATATATGTTGCTTGACTCGCTTTACTCCGGTATTGGAATCAACCACAATCCGATTCACATCGGCACTGTACATATCCCGCAATACACGCTGAATAAAATCATCATCACGATTAAGTAGTGCTGGCGCTCTAGTAGAATTGGCTTCTTGCTGAACTAATTCCCACTGCTTTTGGAGTGATTCTAAATCTTCAATAATTGCTTCTTCTGCTTTGCCCTCAGCTTCGGTACGGATTAATAGTCCCATTCCGGCGGGCTTAATTAATACTGCCAACGCTCTCAGGCGGTTGCGCTCAGGTTCGCTTTTTATTCGTCTAGAGAGATTAACACCGCGCCCATAGGGCATTAGTACCACGTAGCGACCAGGCAAGGTAACGTTGCCTGTGAGTCGAGGTCCTTTATTCCCCGTCGGCTCTTTCATTACCTGGACTAATACTTTTTGCTGTGGTGTCAGCAGTTCAGTAATTCCTCCAGCACTGCGCTTTAGTCGTAATGGTCCTAAATCAGTGACATGGATAAAGCCGTTTCGCGCAGAATCTCCAATATTTACAAATGCTGCATCTATCCCTGGTAAGACATTTTCAACGCTACCTAAATAAACGTCGCCAACTTGATGATTCCCAGTGGCAACAACAAGTTCTTGAATTTGATCTTCAGAAAACACGGCAGCTATCCGATGCTGCTCTGCGATAATTATTTGCTTTGGCATTCAATTTCCTCAAAAATTTTCAGCCAGCTTAGGCATGACGATTTTTCTGCCTCTCACTTTTGCTGGAATAAAGTAGATGGATGTATCAACGAGAAACTCTAACTGGAAAGAAAGAGCAATAAATGCTTGGTTAAGCCAAAGTGATGGATAAAGTCAAACACCTTGGGGTTAACAATTTTTTAAGAATGAGTAGCCAGCGTTATTCCTTGCCGTAAAGAAAAAACACTGGATTTGGCAAACAGTGGACAGAAAGTCAAGGAAGACAGTCTTTGCGCCCAGCATCCATGAATAATTCACAAGGGGGCAACCCGATGGAGCTTCAATCTGCAACTGCTCCTCTTGATGAGTATTATATCGTGGAGTTACTTCTTTGCTAACAGTCTGTATGGTAGTTACAGTAGCAAGTTCCTAATCATTATTTTAGTGGGTTGCTGAACTGTTGAGCAATGGTTGTCGGCGTAAACTAGAAATAGTGGCGATCGCACTTTGGGCTACTTGATCAATTTCACCTTCTGTGTTATATCTACCAATTCCAAATCGTAAGGAAGCATACGCTAATTGTTCTGAGCGTCCTAATGCTATTAACACATGACTTGGGGTAGTTTTAGTAGAAGTGCAAGCCGATCCAGATGAAATAGCGACTACTGGTTGTAATCCTAGCAATAGCGCAGCACCATCGACTCCTTCGACACTAATATTTAAGTTTCCTGCTAATCGCTGAGTTGGATGCCCGTTAAGATAAATTCCTTCGAGTTGGCTTAATTGTTTCCAGAGTCGCTGACGTAGTTGAGTAAGGCGTTGATTTTCTGACTGTTGTTCTGTTAAGGCTATTTCTACAGCTTTGGCAAATCCTACTATTTGGGGTGTATATAGTGTACCCGATCGCATTCCGCGTTCATGCCCACCACCGTGTAACTGAGGCGATAGCTTTACTCTTGGGTTGCGCCGTCTGACATATAATGCGCCG
This sequence comes from uncultured cyanobacterium, assembly GCA_963711165.1. Classification (GTDB taxonomy): domain Bacteria; phylum Cyanobacteriota; class Cyanobacteriia; order Cyanobacteriales; family PCC-9333; genus Crinalium. The sequence goes on from CAVQDG010000037.1 coordinate 5,612, forward strand.
ATACCTTTGGGGGCATAAACTTTGTGACCAGTCATTGATAGTAGATCAATTTTCATTGCATCTACATTTAGGGGGATTTTGCCAAGAGCTTGAGCAGCATCGGTGTGAAAGAGGATATTGGCGTTGCGGCAAATTGCGCCTATTTCGGCTAATGGCTGTAATACACCGATTTCGTTATTGGCAGCCATGACAGAAACTAAAATGGTGTCAGGGCGGATAGCTTTTTCTAGCTGGTTTAAATCGAGGAGTCCGTCGGGTTGGACTGGTAGGAGGGTGAGATCGAAGCCGAGCGATCGCAAATAGTTACAAGGGTCAAGTACCGCGTTATGCTCTGTTTGGACGGTTACAATGTGACGACCTTTACTAAAATAAGCTTCCGCAACTCCTTTAATAGCTAAATTATTGGCTTCTGTCGCGCCACTGGTAAAGATTATTTCTTCCGGTGTGGCGTTAATTGCATCGGCTAAGGTTTGTCTTGCAGCTTTAACGGCGGCTTCTGCTTCCCATCCATATATATGATTGATGCTGGCGGGGTTGCCGAAGTGTTCTGTAAAAAAAGGTAACATTGCCTCTAGCACTCGTTGATCGACGGGTGTTGTGGCGTGACAATCTAGGTATATGGGGCGGTTGGTCAATATTTGCTCTCCAGACATACATATTATTTATTGTGGCAAACTCTTTTTCGCAAGCACCAAAATTTTATTTTTCAAGTCTAATTAAAGATTAGGATAGCGGTAAGTTGAGATAAATAACTTAGGGGGATTGTTATGAATTTAACGATTCAGGATTTAGAAAATTTGCAAGCAATCTTAGAAGAAAATGGGCATGATTATCAACTAGAGCTAGAAGAAGGACATATTCTTGTTATGGGACCATCAGATATCCAATCTAGCGAAATTGGTGTTTTGTTAATTCGGCTGCTTGCTAATTGGGTTTATCCCCGTAGGTTAGGGCGAGTATTTGATTCTAGTGGTGGATTTATTCTACCAAATACAGATTTAAGAGCGCCAGATGTTTCTTTTGTGAGTGCTGATAGATTACGGCGCAGTAAACGTTATTTTGCGGAACTTGTTCCAGATTTGGTAGTAGAGATTAAATCACAAAGTGACCGGATTTCTAAGTTAAAAAATAAAATACAATTATTTTTAGAAGCGGGTGCAATAGTAGCTATACTGATCGATCCAGATCAGGAAACTGTTACTGTTTATCGTCCTAATAATGAAGGTGTGGTGTTAAGTAATGATGATAAATTAACTATTCCAGAATTGTTGCCAGAGTGGGAAATTTCTATTTCTGAAATTTGGCCACCTGTGTTTGAATAATATCAAATTTTTAAAATGAACTCCCACCGGATAGAAACTATTTTGACCGAAAATGGCAAGCTGATCTTGCAGGATTTACCTTTCAAAAAAGGTGATGCAGTTGAGGTTATTATTCTGGATCATAGCCAACAGCAAGGCGAAACTCCTACACTTGACTCAAATTCCAATCCTTATCCACTGCACGGTAAGCAGCCATACAGGTATGATGACCCTACTGAACCTGTTGCTGTGGAAGATTGGGAAGTTCTGCAATGATTATACTTGATACCCATATCTGGGTTTGGTGGGTTCAAGATGATGAGCGACTTACTGAGAAATATTGGGAGTCTACCCATCGTAACAAATACCAAAATATTTTAAAGCTCGCTACGCTCGCAAAGAAAAAAGGGTAAGAGGTTGACATACTCCTCGCCCTATAAGTGCGAGGATTCTCAAGCGCGTCACCGCGATCGATTTCTGGCTCAACGAGTCCACTTACACTGGATGCCTTGCGGCTTCCAGCCCAGAGGTGGTTCTCTCCCCAGACTTTCACCCCATTTCAGAGGTCTGTTCCGGTATGCCCTACCGTACAGTTTAAACCACAATACTTGGCTCTCTGGTACTTGGTGCATGAAGATTTTACCTGATGGTGCTTTTCCCATCAGAACCCGATATCTTCAATTTTCAAGGTGCGCTGCCTCTCGGCTACTGGGTGTTTACAGAGGTTGAATACCCTAACCTCTTGATTAAATTATACGAAGAAGTATGACTCTAAGTCCAAATAAAAGTCGCCCTAAAAGGGCGAGGCTTTAAACCCATTTTTTCGGTAAAAGAAAAAAGGGTTACTAGAGTCCTGGGAGGAGCGAGTAAGCAACCCGAAAACCAAAGCCGTAGAAACGGTAAACGAGCCTGCCCCAGCCGCGAAGCGCACTACGGCAATACCAGGGAAAGTCGTACAAAGAACCACCGCGCAGCAACCGGGATGTATTATCTGCTCCAGATTCCCACACACTGCCATCGGAAGGTGCGCCAGTATAATTTTCATGCCAAACATCAGCGCACCATTCCCAGACATTGCCGTGCATATCGTATAAACCAAAAGCGTTTGCTACCTGAAAACTACCTACTGGGGTTGTTTTCTGTCGATATATTCCCTTTGGTGCAGAAGCATAAGTATAATTTCCGTCGTAATTAACTAAATCTGTAGTAATTGTTTCGCCAAAGTGGAAAGGCGTAGTTGTTCCCGCACGACAGCTATATTCCCATTCCGCCTCACTCGGTAATCTATATCTGCGTCCGGTTTTTTGAGATAACCTGGCACAAAATTCTACAGCTTCATCCCAAGATATTTGTTCTACAGGTAAATTATCGCCTTTAAATTTAGATGGATCTGGTTTCAGGGATATATTAATTTGAGATAAGGCTGCAACTGCTCTCCACTGTGATTGAGTAACAGTAAATTTACCCATGTAAAATGGTTTCACGGTAACTGAATGCTGCGGAGTTTCATCGCTATCTCGCTCTTTTTCAGTTTCCGGTGAACCCATTAAGAAAGTACCACCAGGAATAGATACCATTTCCAAAGTTACGCCATTACCTAAATCTTCACTAAAAAACTGTGCCGAATTACGACGGCGGTTAATTATTGTCCCCTGGTTGTTAACTGTTACTACATCAAAGGAAAATGATTGCAGCGATAAATTGTTTGTATTTCTGGTATTTTCCGGTGAAGGCGAAGACTTTGGTAATACTGGAGTCTTGGTATTTTTTGGTGAAGACTGAGCTTCGGGTGACTTTACCTTAAAAATTTGACTAATAACTAAAGAACCAAATAATCCTAACCCTGCAAAACCTGCTACTTTATTAAAATCTCGCCGCGTCCATAGTGACTGCTGTTGCGGAAGTGCTTGTAATACCTCTGATGCGGACTGATAACGCTGGCGGAAATCATAACGCACCATTTTATCTAAAACATTTGCCAACTTAGGACTAACTTGAGCATATTCTCGCCAGATAATTTCACCTGTTTGGGGATTTTCTGATATTTGTCCGCGAGCGGGCGATAATCCTGTTAATGCTTCAATGGCAATCATGCCCAAAGCATAAACATCACTGACAAATCTCGGTTTACCATTAGCTTGTTCGTTGGGCATATAACCAGGTGTACCAATGCCAACGGTTAAACTAGATTTGCCTGGAGAATTAACTACTTGGGTGCTAACTTCCTTAACTGCACCAAAGTCAATTAAGACTATTTTGCTATCTTGATTACGTCTAATTAAGTTGGCGGGTTTTAAGTCGCGGTGGATAACTTGCTGGGCATGGACAAAGGTGAGGGTTGTTAAGACATCCTTTAATAAGGTAATTACTTGGGTTTCACTCCAGCATTTTCCAGGGGTTATTTCTTGGGTGAGGTCATGTCCGTCTATAAGTTGTTGGACTAGATAAAATTGTTGATTATGTTCAAAATGAGCTAACAGGCGAGGAATTTGATCGTGTTCGCCTAATTTGTGTAATACTTCGGCTTCGGTGTCGAAAAGTCTTCTGGCTACTTTTAATGTATAGGGGTCGTTAGACTGAGGTTGCAGTTGCTTGACGACGCATAAGGGGTTTCCTGGTAGTTTGATGTCTTGGGCAAAAAATGTTTGACCAAAACCTCCACCGCCTAGCAGTTTGGTGATTTTGTAGCGCCCATCAAGGGTGGTTCCCAGCATGAGGGTGATGCCGTTTTATAGGAGTTATTTGATAGTTTAGTTTAGTTGTAGTTATCCTGCTAGGGATATAGATAGGGAGGGCGGGTTTAATAAAGATATCTGTAAATACGCTGCTTTGGTTTTTCAACCCGCCCCTACACATAATATCTGCGATTTGGGTATTCGCTCTTTCCTGAAAATTTGTGCGATCGCATCACACATCTATAATATTTATCAACAGCACGGAAATATGAATTTAGGACAAGATTATAAACGTAGTGCGATCGCACTTGGTAGTAATTTGGGTGACTCTCATGCCATCCTCAAATCTGCACTCTTAACTATTGCTAACACTACAGGTATTAAGTTAATATCTCAATCTAGTTTTTATCAAACAGTACCTATCGGCGCACCGCAACCAGATTATTTAAATGCTTGTGCAATTTTAGAAGTTAAATTAAAGCCAAATCAGTTATTAGAAAAACTCTTGAATATTGAGCAGGAATTTGGGCGTGTGCGTACAGAACATTGGGGCGCAAGAACTCTTGATCTAGATATCTTATTATATGATGATTTAATCTTAGATACGCCTACTCTCCAAATACCTCATCCGCGTATGTGTGAAAGAGGGTTTGTTTTAGTACCTTTAGCTGAGATTGCGCCAGATTGGATTGAGCCTAAGTCGGGAATTGCGATCGCACAACTGTTACAAGCGGTAGATTGTTCTGGTGTCCGTAGAGTTGGTTTTTAACGCCAAGGGCGCAAAGGTAAGCGCAAAGGACGCAAAGGTAAGATTTGGTTTGATTTATGTTGTGCGATCGCATACCTCTTAAAAGGGGTAGAATATTTCATTTACTGATAACTGCTTATGTCTCTGGGTAATGAACCGCCAGAAATTCTGAAACAGCGTTTATTTTATCAAGGTCGGAAATTCGGCTTTGATGTTAATACTCTCCGTTTACCTAATGGCGCGGAGGGTGATTGGGAATGTGTCCGTCATCCAGGCGGGGCTTTGGCTATACCTGTTACGCCAGAAGGAAAACTGATTTTAGTACGACAGTATCGCTTTGCTACTCAAGGTAGGTTATTAGAGTTTCCCGCAGGAACTATAGAGGCAAACGAAAATCCTGCTGAAACTATTAAGCGCGAAATTGAGGAAGAAACTGGTTACCGCGCCCATCGTTGGCAAAAGTTAGGGGAATTTTTTCTTGCTCCTGGCTATTCTGATGAAATTATCTATGCTTTTCTCGCACAAGATTTAGAAAGCCTGGAAACTCCCCCCGCTCAAGATGCTGATGAAGATATAGAAATAGTTTTAATGACTCCCCAAGAATTAGAGCAAGCAATATTATCTGGAGAACCAGTTGATGCTAAATCTATTTCTAGCTTTTTCTTAGCACGTCCGTTTTTGAGGGAGGGGTGAGGAGAGAGGAGGGAGGGGTTAAATTACAAGCAAGCCTAATCTTTACAAAAATTTACCATAATATTTTTATACGCTCAGATTTTAAAAATGTTATTGAGAATAGTAGCATTTAGACAACGAACTCTCGACGTTGTAGGCTTGACAAATTTTAGAGCCTTGATATACTTAAAAGCAATATATAAGCTGGGTTCATTTCATTGTCAAATTTTGAACAAACTCAACCATATCAGCTAAAATAACAACCCACATCACAAAACGTAAAAATTACGCATACAAATTAAAATCTTAGCCCCCAACAGTTAACCCTTACGAACCCTTTGCGACCTTTGCGTCTCCCTTTGCGACCTTTGCGTTAAAAAAAAAACTAACAACTCCCACCAGCAAACCCAATATTGCCAAACCCCCCTCATCTCCATGTCTGATTTAATCTTATTCTGGCATCGCCGCGATCTACGCATCTCAGATAACATAGGGCTTGCAGCCGCACGTCAGCAGACATCAAAAGTAGTGGGAGTCTTCTGCCTTGACCCCAACATCTTAAAGCGAGATGACGTTGCACCAGCTAGAGTTACTTATATGATGGGCTGTTTAGAGTCCCTACAACAGCGTTATGCTTTATCTGGTAGCCAATTATTAATACTATTTAACGAACCCACAACAGCAATACCCAAGCTGGCAGAAGCACTTAACGCTAAAGCGGTATTCTGGAATTGGGATGTAGAACCGTATGCAAAAGAGCGCGATCGCACTATCCTAGCTGCCCTAAAAGAAAAAGGTATTGCTACACAAAACTTTTGGGATCAATTACTACATTCTCCTCTTGAAATTCGCTCAGGTTCCGGTCAGCCTTACACTATATATACGCCTTTTTGGAAAAACTGGATTAGTAAAGCTAAGGCTACTCCAGCGCCAACATTAGAAAACGCTATAGGGCTAACTGATACGGAAACATTAGCAGCGCGACAAGCTGGAGTTGTAGAATTACCAACTGCTAAAGATTTAGGCTTTATTTGGGATAATAATTTAGTAATTTTACCAGGGGAAGCCGCAGCGCAAGCTAAATTAAATAATTTTTGCGATCGCACTATCGATCAATACCAAGAACAACGCAATTTTCCAGCCGTTGACGGTACATCTCAACTAAGTGCTGCCCTAAAATTTGGTGCTATTGGTATCCGTACTGTTTGGGATGCCATAACAAGTTTATCTCATCACCGCCCTGAATCAGCACAAGCTAGTATCCAAACTTGGCAGCAAGAATTAGCATGGCGGGAATTTTATCAACACGCCATCTATAACTTCCCCGAATTAGCACAAGGTGCTTACCGAGAAGCTTTTAAAAACTTCCCTTGGAATGACAACTTAGAACATTTCCAAGCTTGGTGTGAAGGTAAAACTGGATATCCCATCGTTGATGCTGCGATGCGACAAATGAATACTATCGGCTGGATGCACAACAGATGTCGGATGATTGTTGCTAGTTTTATGACTAAAGACTTGCTGCTTAATTGGCAGTTGGGAGAAAAATACTTTATGCAAAAATTAATTGATGGCGACTTGTCAGCTAATAATGGGGGTTGGCAGTGGAGTGCATCTAGTGGTATGGATACTAAACCAGTGCGAATTTTTAATCCAGCTAGTCAAGCTCAAAAATTTGATTCAGATGGATCATACATCCGCCATTGGTTGCCAGAATTAAGTTCTCTCGATACTAAGTTGCTAATTACTGGTAATATCACACCTTTAGAACGTGCATCTTTGGGTTATCCTGCCCCAATTGTCGATCACAATCAGCAACAACGGGAGTTTAAATTACGCTATCAACAGCAAAAGGAGTTATAAAAGTTCTGAGGGTTAAGTTTTTCGGGAAAACTGGAGTAATATGGGCGCATCCATCCCATTATAATAATATTAAATCAGAAAAATCAAAGTTTGTCAATAGCCCAGTCAGAAAGTGTCAGAAATTAGTTAATTGTGCGCTCCATGTAATTCTGACAATTATCATCATAAATGACTAATGTTAATTGATAATTGTTAATTGTTAATTGTTATCTGGGTTATCCTGCCCCAATTGTCGATCATAATCAGCAACAACGGGAGTTTAAACAACGCTATCAACAGCAAAAGGAGTTATAAAAGTTCTGAGGGTTAAGTTTTTCGGGAAAACTGGAGTAATATGGGCGCATCCATCCCATTATAATAATATTAAATCAGAAAAATCAAAGTTTGTCAATAGTAGCGTCAAGAAATTCCATATTAAACTTGATGATGCGATCGCCACTAAGAGCCTATCCGAAAAGTCTTTTTAAGAGATTTTAACCGCAGATAAACGCAGATAAACGCAGATAAATGCAGATGTTTTCTATTTTTCGGATAGGCTCTAAGTAGGCAAAGCCTAGATTTACTTTTGATTAATAGGCTTGGTAGCCTTCGCTTCTGTTTTAGATAATTAACCACAGATATCCACAGATATCCACAGATATCCACAGATGGACACAGATGTAATAACTGATTACAAGCAAGATGTCTATTGCAGCTTAGTATGAGTTTTGATTAGAACTCAGCACGATTAAAATAAGTGGAGCGCGAGAGGAAGTTGAAAGTTTTATTAGTTGGTAATGGAGGGCGCGAACACGCCTTAGCTTCTAAATTGCTGGAGTCTGGGAAGGTTCAGCAGATTCTGTGTGTCCCTGGAAATGGTGGCACGGCGGTAATGGAGCGTTGTCAAAATCTATCTCTAAGGGTAGATGATTTTGAAGGTATAGCTAGATTTGCTTTGGTTCACAACATTTCGCTGGTTGTAGTTGGACCAGAATTGCCGTTATCTTTGGGAATTGCTGACTTCTTGAGACAGAAAAATTTTAAAGTATTTGGACCCAGTAAGGAAGGGGCGCAAATTGAGTCGAGTAAGTCTTGGGCTAAGGCTTTAATGGATGAAGCTGGAATTTTGACAGCGCGTTCAAAAACTTTTACCGATGCTACACAGGCTCATGCTTATGTAGCTAATCAAGGTGCGCCAATTGTTGTCAAGGCTGATGGTTTGGCAGCAGGTAAGGGCGTAGTTGTAGCCGCTACTATTGAGGAAGCGCAAGGGGCAATTGATGAGTTGTTTGAAAATAATTATCCCTTGCTGGTGATTGAAGAATATTTAACGGGTCAAGAAGTTTCGGTTTTAGCTTTGACTGATGGGTTGACAATTCGTCCATTACTTCCTGCTCAAGATCATAAACGCATTGGTGATGGAGATACTGGGGCAAATACAGGTGGGATGGGTGCTTATGCACCAGCGCCCATTGCTACGCCTGAGTTAATGGAACGAATCCAGAAGGAAGTTTTAGAACCTGCGATCGCTACGTTAAAATCTAGAAATATTGACTACCGAGGTATTCTCTATGCTGGTTTGATGATTACACCAGCAGGTGAACCGAAAGTGCTGGAATTTAACTGTCGTTTTGGAGATCCAGAAACTCAAGCAATTTTACCATTACTTGAAACACCCTTAGAAGATTTATTGTTAGCTTGTGCGGAACAACGCCTAGCACAACAACCACCTATCGCTTGGAAATCAGGGGTTTCTACCTGTGTTGTGATTGCTGCGGGTGGATATCCTGGTAATTATCAAAAAGGAAGAGAAATTACGGGAATAGAGGAAGCTGAAGCATTGGGCGCAAAGGTGTTTCATGCTGGTACTCAACTAAAGCAGCAAAAATTAGTTACCGATGGCGGTCGAGTTTTAGGCGTGACGGCGATTGGGGATAACTTCTCAGATGCGATCGCACAAGCTTATGCCGCAGTAGACTGTATTAAGTTTGAGGAAATGTATTATCGCCGTGATATTGGCGATCGTGTCCGCAAATCTTAACCTACTACGGATTAAGGCAAATAAAGGCTAAAGTATGAAGTAGATAAGCTAAAAATTTTAGCCTTCTAACTGTACTTTATAAGTGCCTTGATCTTGCTGGATCTCATCAGAAAAATTCGAGAAGTTATTGCCCGTTGGGGGTCTGAGTTTACCCTCCAAACACGACTAATGGCAGCAGCTACATTAGTCGTTTCCTTGATTATGAGTGGTCTGACATTTTGGGCAGTTAACACGATTCAGCAGGATGCCCGCATGAACGACACTCGTTTTGGTCGCGACTTAGGTTTATTATTAGCTGCTAATGTCGCACCATTGATTGCGGAAAACAATCTCTCTGAGGTAGCGCGTTTTTCCCACCGCTTTTATAGCAGCACCTCCAGCGTCCGCTATATGCTGTATGCCGACGCTGAAGGTAAAATCTTCTTAGGAATTCCTTTTTCGGAATCTGAGGTAGAAAATTCCCTGACAATTCAGCGACGGATTCAACTACCGGAAAATTACGCTGAACATTCTGATATACCGATGGTGCGACAACACACTACTCCTGGTGGAGAAGTTACTGATGTGTTTGTACCTTTAACTCATGACAGTAAATATTTAGGCGTTTTAGCAATTGGGATTAATCCTAATCCTACAGTTGTAGCTTCATCAAATCTCACCAGAGATGTTACAATCGCGGTTTTTATTTCGATTTGGGTAATGGTAATTTTAGGAGCAGTATTTAATGCTTTAAATATTACCCAACCGATTAAAGAACTGGTGATGGGAGTAAAAAATATTGCTGCTGGTAATTTTAAACAGCGAGTGGATTTACCTTTTGGTGGAGAATTGGGTGAATTGATTATCAGCTTCAACGAAATGGCAGAGAAGTTGGAGAGTTATGAAGAACAAAATATTGAGGAATTAACGGCAGAAAAAGCTAAGTTAGAGACTTTGGTTTCTACAATTGCTGATGGTGCAGTGTTAATAGATACTAACTTAAGTGCGATCTTAGTTAATCCCACAGCAAGGCGCATTTTTGGTTGGGAAAATAGCGAAGTTGTGGGAGTAAACGTGCTGCATATCTTGCCTCGGTCTGTACAAGTCGAGATTAGTAGACCATTGTATCAAATTGCGGCAGGCGATCGCGAAGCAGCCGAGTTTCGAGTTACACTAACACAACCGACAGACCGCACTATACGCATCCTTCTTACTACAGTTCTCGACCATTACCGCGAGAGTGTCAAAGGAATTGCTATGACGATTCAAGACATTACTCGTGAGGTAGAATTAAATGATGCTAAAAGTCAATTCATTAGTAATGTTTCCCACGAACTCAGAACCCCATTATTTAACATCAAATCTTTTATTGAAACCTTACATGAATACGGCGAAGATTTGACCGAAGAAGAACGCCGTGAATTTTTAGATACAGCAAATCGGGAAACAGACCGCCTTACCCGCCTCGTCAATGATGTTTTAGATTTATCACGGTTAGAATCATGCCGAATCTATCATTTAGAAGCAGTAGAACTTGTTCAACCGATTGAACAAACACTGCGTACTTATCAACTTAATGCTAAAGATAAAGGCATTGAACTCAATCAAGAAATTGAGCCTGATTTGCCAGCAGTTGTCGGTCATTATGATTTGTTACTTCAGGTATTAGCTAATTTAGTAGGAAATGCCTTGAAGTTTACTAAACCTGGTGGGTGTGTAGCAATTCGTGCTTATTTATTAACAAATGTTGGTCAGCTTAATCTGGAAGAATATCAAACATCTGAGCATCTAAATAATAATTCTCAAGCTCAAAATCCCGTAGTACGGATTGAAATTTCTGATACAGGAATTGGAATTGATCCAGAAGATCAAGAAGCTATATTTGACAGGTTTTTCCGAGTAGAAAATCGAGTGCATACTCTAGAAGGAACTGGTTTAGGTCTTTCGATAGTTAGAAATATTATTGAAAAACATCATAGTAGTGTCCACTTAGTAAGTGAAGTTGGAGTTGGTACAACTTTCTGGTTTGATTTAGCTGTGTTTCAACAAAAATCTACGCCTGTTGAAGAGTTGCAGGTAATTAATACTACTTCAACTGACTCAGATAGTTCTAAGCTAACGCGCATTTAAATTGTACATTTTTAATAAAAAAGAAAAGTCATCAAACCCTTTTCCCCTCTCTCCTCTCTCCTCTCTCCCTAAAACATAAAATGCGCGAAACACAACAGCTTATTACTGTTACTGTTATCTAATTTATTTAGAAAAAACATCTGGGCTGATTGAATGTAGAGACGCGCCATGGCACGTCTCTACAAGGGTGAGAGGTAACTTTAATTTATGGAGATGTCTAAAGGGAAAATAGCGCGACGCTCAAGCTAATTATTATTAAACCCGATAGCATCAATAAACTTTGATGCCTTTGACACCAAAGTATTAGCCTTTTGTCCCAGCTATAGTTTGTTGGGTATTCTTGGTTTAATTTTGACTGAAATACATTTTGGTAGAGCGTACACTCTTGAGCATCAGGGCGCTGGGGAAAGTTACAGGTATCATCGTGATGGTAAGTACAACTTTCGCATAAATATGTACCTTTATCGGCACGGTGCAACGTCATACCTGGATGACCATAAGCTTTTAAAACTGTTCGGCAATAAGGACAGGTAATTGCTTGGAAGTTTACTGGTTGATGGCACTTTGGGCAGTTAGACATGAGACTTTTTGCAAAAATCAGTTATTACATCTGTGTAAATCTCGTGTGCATCTGTGGTTAATTATCTAAAATTAAACTAAGCCGTAGTTAAATAAACTTATCGCAAAAGTCTTAATTCTGGTTAATTAACCGCAGATAAGCGCAGATAAACGCAGATAAAGAGACTTTTAAACTCCGTGAAGTACATATATGTAGGCTGACAACCATCGCTCTTTAGTGGTAATTTTACTACTTATGCCTCACCCGTCACCTGTAATCAGAATGTAACAAAATAGAACTGTAGGCTAGATATGTCTATATTAAAACGAACATTTCATCAGATCACAGGCAGGGAATATGGATAATAATAATTGGCTCACACAGTTACTAATGATTGGTGTAGGCACTACCTCTTTAGTAACAGAGAAATTGCGAGAGGTTGGGGATGATTTGGTCAAGGATGGCAAAATCAATCCCGACCAGGCTAAGGCGTTTGTAGATGATATGATGCAGCAACTCAAGTCTGAGCAAGGAAATGTTGAGGCACAAATGCACCGACAGTTGCGTAATATGCTACAAGATTTGGGTGTCCCTAAACAGTCGGAGATGGACGAGTTACGGGGACGTATTGACCGATTGGAACGTCAGATACGCGATTTAGAAAATAAGCTTTGGCGTTAATGTTTAATTTTGGAGGATTGATGAATGAGAGAGATTCTGATCAGCTTGGGGGTTATGCTGTTCTGTGGGTTGTTCGTGGTTTTAGTTCAATTGACTTCAGGTCAACCCTCCGCAGTAGCAGATGAAGTGGCACTTACGCCACCTGCTGTAGTTCAACCTGCAACTACTGATAATTCCCTAGCTGACACTAATAGGCTTATTGCGATGAATACTAATTCAGAAGACAATGTTGTGACTACCGAATCTGGTCTGAAGTACGTTCAGTTAAAGGAAGGGACTGGCGCAACTCCTAAAACAGGTCAGACGGTGGTTGTGCATTATACCGGAACTTTAGAAAATGGTGAAAAGTTTGATAGTTCGCGCGATCGCAATCAACCTTTCTCTTTCAAACTTGGGGTTGGGCAAGTAATTAAAGGCTGGGATGAAGGACTCAGCACTATGAAAGTAGGCGAACGTCGCAAGTTAATTATTCCCCCAGAATTAGGTTACGGTGCTAGAGGTGCTGGTGGCGTAATTCCACCCAATGCTACTCTAAATTTTGATGTGGAACTGTTGAAAATTAGTTAGTAATAATATTGCCTCTCTGAATCAATTGCCATCAGCATGATTGAGGAGAGGCAAAGTTTTATAGCTAATAGCTAATAGCTATCAGCTTTTTTCATGCGCCAATATTCCCCTTATTTCAGCAATTTAAAAGTTTTTAACATATTTGGGTACGGGTATATATAGCGGTAGCCAAGGCGGTTAAGGCATTAAATCCCTTGCACTCAATTAAATTTTTTTTATCGCAGATGTGAGCTTTCAAGAGTGCAGATGATCGCAGATGTTATACCAAATCCAGGTTGAAGACCCCCTTGATCTTCTTTCTCTTTCTTCGCGTCCTTTGCGTCTTCGCGGTTTAATAAAAAAAAACAGCTAATCAAGGCTGATTTAGTATTAATCAAGATTTAATCGTTGCCCTAAGCGCTCTGTCTGTTGCTATAATAGGGTTTTTGTAAGTATTAATTGCTTAGTAATTATTAGATCTTGCTAAATTTTTAAATTTGGTAAATTGTGGATCAAACAATAATTTAATAGTACCTGTTGGTCCATTTCTATGCTTGGCAATTATAATTTCAGTAATATCTCGATCCGGTGTATCGGGGTTATAATAAGCATCCCGATAAATCATCATAACTAAATCGGCATCTTGTTCAATCGAGCCTGACTCTCTCAAATCTGACATCATGGGGCGTTTGTTGGTACGTGCTTCTACGCCTCTACTTAACTGAGAAAGTGCAATAACTGGAACGTTTAATTCACGGGCTAAACCTTTGAGCGATCGCGTAATTTTTGATAACTCTTGTACTCGATTATCACTTCCTCCCTCCATCAGTTGCAAGTAATCTAGTAAAATTATTCCCAACTTACCACCACTTTCTGCTTGCAGACGACGGGCTTGCGATCGCATTTGCATCACACCCATGTTGGCAGTATCATCAATAAAAATTGGTAGCTCAGATAACATCCCGACAGCTTTGCTTAAAGGTTCCCACTCATTCTGGCTAATTCTCCCAGACCTCAAGCGATTACTTTCAATCCCCGCCTCACTAGCTAGTAATCTCTGTACTAACTGTTCCTTAGACATTTCTAAGCTAAAAACCGCCACAGGTAACCGATGGATAACAGCAATATTGTAAGCAATATTTAAACTTAAAGCTGTTTTTCCCATCGACGGTCTGGCAGCAATGATAATCAGGTCAGATTTTTGAAACCCGCCTGTAATCGCGTCAAGGTCGTAAAAATCACAAGTAAGCCCAGGAAGGGCAACCTCCACATGGCGGGTTTCGATTTCCTCAAAAGCTTGAATCAGCGTGTCGGATATCGGAACCAAACCTGCTTGGGGACGGATTTGAGTTAAACCAAAAATCTTCTGCTCTGACTGGTCAAGGACTATTTCTAACTCTGTAGCTGTCTCATAACCAAGCTGCACAATTTCATTACCAGCTTTAATTAACTGACGGCGCAGGAACTTATCCATTACCAGCGCAGCTAAAGCATCAATATTGACCGCGCTGACAGTACGCTCTACCAGTTGCACTAATTTGTTAAGTCCGCCAACCTTTTCCAGCAAGTCATGGTCAGATAACCAAGCACTAACATTAATTAAGTCCTTGGGTTTGCCTTGGCTGTTGAGGGCTAGTGCTGCTCGATAGATGTCTTGATGTGCGGGGATATAAAAAGCATCTGCACTCAAAACATCAGCTACTCGACCCAGAGCTTCTGGATCTAATAGAATACCGCCTAATATTGCCTCTTCTACCTCAACATTTTGAGGTGGTAGGCTACGGGCAGCTTGAAAATTTAATTCCTGAACCATAACAGAGGCACACACTAAGCAAGCTAAGACCAGCTTACTCAATTAAGTGATGTAGTGGCTGTGGCGATGTTTTACGCTCATTTTCTGAATTCGTCAGGACTTACGCCAAATCTAAGTTTGTGGTTGCCTAAAAGTAGAGACGCGCCATAGCACGTCTCTACACCTATATGTAGTGTGACCATCTTGGTCACGTTTTTTTTCTGCGTAAGTCCTAACGTTTAATTAGGTTGACTTATTTACCACTACTGGGAAATTAGTTAGCTAAGGCACTAACCTGGTATAACGTTAATTTCTACTACGGCTGAGACTTCTGGATGCAGTTTGATCTCAACTTTATAAGTACCCAACTGATGAATATCAGGTAGGGTAATCTCCCGTCTATCTACTTCCTGACCTGTAGATGCTTGAATTGCAGCCGCTACATCTGGAGCAGTGACGGTTCCAAAAATCGCATCGCCTTCGCCAGCTTGCTTACCAATATTAAAGCTACCAGCTTGGTCTAGGACTGCTTTAATCTTTTCAGCTTCCTGCTTGAGTTCTAATAGGCGCACCCGTTCTTTCTCACGTCGCCGTTCCACTTGTTTGAGCAAACCAGGAGTGGCTTTAGCTCCCATTCCTTGAGGGATAAGATAATTACGAGCATAGCCAGGAGCAACTTCCACTAAGTCGCCGATTTTCCCTAGTTTGCTAACATCTTGATTTAAAACTAATTGCACACGTTTCGCCATAATCTTTTTTCTGGTAGAAATCCAGCAGCATTGAGTTGGAGATAGAACTCTTCATCTTACGATCTTTGGAAATGCGATCGCAAGGAGAGAGGGGAGAGGGGCAGGGCTGTTTCATTTTTTGTAGGGGCATCCCCCCGTGGTTGCCCCGTTACTGGTGCGGGGTAGGCACGGGGGCGCTACCCCTACAAAATTCTAATTTCCTTAAAATCGCTCCTTCATTCCCCGCAAACGCCCAAAAGTTTGTACAGGATCTTGACTATTGACTGCTGCTTGTAGTTCTTTTTGATCCCAGCGCAAGAAGGGATTAGTACGCTTTTCTACACCTAATATTGATGGTACTGTAGCGATCGCACGACTACGAGCCTCTTTAACTTCTTCTAAACGAGATTGTAAGTCTTGGTTCTTACTATCTACTGTTAAAGCAAATTTTAAATTATTTAAAGTATATTCATGGGCGCACCAAACCCGCGTATTGTCCGGTAATCTGCGAATTTTGCTAAGTGATGTCACCATTTGTGCTGGTGTACCTTCAAATAACCGACCACAACCACCTGCGAATAAAGTATCACCACAGAATAAATCACTTGGTTGTTCGGCATTGGTAGACGGAAAGTAGTACGCTATATGTGCGCGGGTATGTCCAGGTACAAATAAAACTTCACTCCATCTACCAGCAAATTCTACGCGCGAACCTTCCTGTAAAAACACCTGTTGCCCAGGAATTCTGCCTTTATCCTCTGCCCCTCCATAAACGCGGACGTTAGGAAATCTGGCGATTAACTCTCGATTACCCCCGACATGATCGCTGTGATGGTGAGTATTAAAAATCGCTACCAATTCAGCGCCAATTTCTTCGAGTTGTTGCAGTACTGGTTGCGCTTGTGCTGGATCGACAACAGCAGCAATTTTCTGCTCGGAGTCTATGATTAAAAAGATGTAGTTATCATTAAGTGCTGGAATTCTAATTACCTGCATCTCTCAATCTCCTCAAAAAAGTTTGCTAGTGACGGCAGAAAATGATGATCTTCACAGAATTTATATTTAAATTGTCCCTTTATGGCTAAGAAGGAAAGGATAATAAATAGACCACTGAGAAAAAAACCTCAACGCACTTACTACAGAAGCTACCAACCGCCTATGCCATCGACACGAGAGCGTGTATCAAACTTAAATATTCACAAAATAGTCGAGCGTGTCCTTTTTTCAGGTCATTTGAGTCGTCAAGAGTATGTTGATCTAATTACCACTATGCTCTCTGACTACCATATTACTGACGAAGAGCGTCCTCAGCTAAATCGTGTCTTTGACGGTATCCAAAGTGGTCAGATTAAGTTTGTTGATTAAAAAAGGTGATAATTAACAATTAACAATTAACAATTAACAATTACCAATCACCAATTACCAATGAACAAGGAAACAATTTTAGTTACAGGGGGCGCGGGCTACATTGGTTCCCATGCAGTATTAGCACTAAAACACGCTGGTTACGAGGTGGTGGTGCTGGATAATTTAGTTTATGGGCATCGAGATTTAGTAGAAAAATTACAGGTAAAGCTAATTGTGGGTGATTTGTGCGATCGCACTTTACTAGACGACCTGTTCAATAACCATAATATTAGTGCTGTGATGCACTTTGCTGCTTATGCCTATGTAGGTGAATCTGTCACGAATCCCAGCATTTACTACCGCAATAATGTCGTCGGTACGCTGACGCTATTAGATGCGATGATGGCAGCTTCTATCAAGAAATTGGTCTTTTCTTCTACTTGCGCCACTTATGGTATACCCAAAACTGTTCCCATCCCTGAAGATCATCCCCAAAACCCGATTAATCCTTATGGCGCTAGTAAGTTAATGGTAGAACGGATGCTATCAGATTTTGATACTGCCTACGACTTTAAATCTGTCTGTTTCCGATACTTTAACGCCGCAGGTGCTGATCCTAATGGGTTATTAGGGGAGGATCACAACCCAGAAACTCACTTAATACCATTAGTGCTACAAACTGCTTTGGGTAAACGCGAGTCTGTATCAATTTTTGGGACAGATTATCCTACCCCTGATGGTACTTGTATTCGAGACTATATTCATGTTACTGATTTAGCAGATGCCCATGTTTTAGGGTTGAAATATTTGTTGCAACTCGGAAATTCAACAGTATTTAATTTAGGCAATGGTAATGGATTTTCTGTACAAGAAGTAATTGAGACAGCGAAAGAAGTCACAGGAAAGGAGATAAAAGTGCAAAAGTGCGATCGCCGTCCTGGAGATCCTCCTATTCTAGTTGGTAGTAGTGACAAAGCTAGAACAATTCTTGGTTGGCAACCTCAATATTGTGATCTTAAAGATATTCTTTCCCATGCGTGGAAATGGCATCAACAACGTCATCGGTAATTGCTTAATAAAAAGAATCATTTGTTATGTAAAATTAGGATTATTTAATTAATGGCTCCCCTGGTATCAATTATCGTTAATTGCTTTAATCAATCTCGTTACCTTGAACGAGCAGTTACCAGTGTTTTATCCCAAACATTTAGCGATCTTGAGTGTATTATTGTCGATGACGGTTCTACTGATAATACTCAACAAGTAGCTGAAACTCTCAGACAAAAAGATCCGAGAGTTAGTTATTACTTTAAACAAAATGGTGGACTTCCTGCTGCTAGGAATTTCGGCATCCAAAAAGCTCAAGGTGAATGGATACAGTGTCTAGATGCAGATGATTGGATTGCTCCAGATAAAATTAGCTACCAATTAAGTTATTTAAATAACTATCAATATCATCAAAATATTGTTTTTTATTCTGATTATGTCAGAGTGTTTCTTAACGAACAAGACGAAATAGTTAAACAAGAATCTCAGATTATAGGTAATTTAAATACAGAACAATTAATTCAACGCTTGTTAATTCCTGATTTTCTTGCTAATTCTCCTCATCCGGCTCTACAGCAATGTATGTTAATGAATAGAAATATTTTTAGAGAGCAACTCTTTAATGAAAATTTAAAAGCTTTAGGAGATAGATATTTTGGTGTAGATATTTTGGTAGCTGGTGTCAAATTTATTTATACTCCTATAATTGGAGCATTTTACACTAAGCATAAATCTAATAGAACTAATAATTGGGATTACATGAATAATTACTATATTTTATTTTATGAAATTGTTTGTAAAGAGCATCCAGAGTTACAGAATTTGTGCAGCATTGGCTTAGAATATATTTTAGATGAAACAGTTATGAAAAAAGATCGAGATAGTTTTGAAAGATTATTAAAAATTGTTCCTCTGCCTATAAAATTATTGAACAAAAAAATTATTATAAATAGTGTTTTAAAATTAAAGATATTTTATATTTTGAGATTAATGAGTCCGAGTTTTTTAATTTATGAGAAATATCGAGTACCTCGTTCAAAAAAAATCCTGACAAGTTTAAATCAGATCCTAAAACCTCTGACAAAATTTAATTAGGCAGTAAAAAATTGTGAAAATTTCATTAGTTGTCAGTGATTTATCAGGTGGAGGTTCTTTACGCGCATTCTTACTGGCGCAAGTTATCAAAAAGCTCCAGTATGAAGTAGAAATAATCGGATTTTTATTTGGTAAAGAATTATATGCTATTCCTCCTAGCGATATTCCGATAGTTTCTTTCCCAGGAAATAACTATCCTCAATTTTTAGTATCTGCAAGGCAAGCTTTTAACGAAATTGATGGCGATATCATTTATGCGGTTAAGCCAAAAACTACCAGCTTTGGTTTATCTTTAATTAAACAACTCAGCAGTCGTCGTCCTGTAATTTTAGATATGGATGATTGGGAATTAAGTTGGTATGGAGGAGATAACTGGAAGTATCGCCCAAACATAAAACAGTTAGCTAAAGATATTTTTAAAAAAGATGGCGCGTTGAGATTTCCAGATCATCCTTTATATTTAAAGTGGATGGAAAGCTTAGTAACGAATGCGGATGCAATAACTATAGATACTCAGTTTCTACAAGAACGTTTCGGCGGTGTTTACCTACCGAATGGGAAAGATACTTCATTATTTGATCCTCAAAAGTATGATCCAGAGTCAAGTAAAAAGCGTTATGGACTTTCTGGTTATCGAATTTTAATGTTTCCAGGTGCGCCGCGATCGCACAAAGGAGTAGAAGATGTTTTAATGGCGCTAGATCAACTTAATCAACCAGATTTAAGACTTGTAATTGTAGGTGGAAGTCCTTACGACAACTATGACGATCAACTCATGGAAAAATGGGGGCGGTGGATTATTAAGCTATCCAGGTGTCCCGTTGAAGTAATGCCAGAAGTACTATCTGCTGCTGATATTATAGTTGTTCCCCAACGAGATCATCCAACTTCTAGGGCGCAGTTTCCCTTAAAACTAACAGATGGTATGGCAATGGCAAAACCAGTTTTGTCTACCAAAGTAGGAGATATTCCAGAAATTTTAGGTGAAACTGGTTATTTAGTCGCACCTAGTTCTCCAACAGAGATTGCGGAAAAAATTGACTGGATATTTAAAAATTTGGCGATCGCAAATGAAACAGGAAAGTCAGCAAGGGAAAGATGTATTGAGTTATACAGTATTGAGAAAATGGCAAATATCCTTTCAAAAGTTATCTGTAATTTAGATACCAAGTGTTATTGTAATTAACAAACATGGAAAATATTTTTATTATGATAAACGTATGTCGTTAAATAAGCTAATATTACCCTTCGTTAAACGTTATCCTATGGGAATTTTATTTAGTATAATTTTGGGGTTTTCTGGTGCTGTTTTTAACGGCGTTAGTACTGCCCTAATTGTTCCAGTAGTTTTAAGTTTTTTAGGTCAAAAAATTAACTTTAAAGGCGCTGCACCTATATTAGAGAAGTTAATGATTGTGTTAAATAATAACACAGAAAAAAATAATATTTTAATAATAACTATTCTGATTTTAGTGCTAATTCTTTTAAAAAACATTACTAATTATACCGCAACAATTGTATCAAGCTCTCTCAGACGTAAGCTAACAACTGACTTACGTGAGTCCGGGCTAAAATTATTACTAGAAGTAGACTTAGATTTTTTCTCGCATCGCCAAGTGGGTGATCTAATTAATCGTCTAAGTGGAGAAGTGGGAAGAACAGCATCGGCAATTAGCACAGTCGTTCAAATGATAATTATTGCCATTACAGTTTTCGTATTTGTAGGGCTTTTGTTAGCAATTTCTTGGAAGCTAACTGTAGCTTCAACACTACTCCTAACTTTAGTAGCGTTAATAAATCAGTACGCAATTTCCCGTTCTAAATATTTTGGTAAACGCCTTACTGAAATGTCTAGAGCTTATTCGATTACAGTGCTAGAAACTCTGAGTGGAATTCGCTTAGTTAAGGCAACAGCAAATGAACCGAGAGAATATGAGAAAATCAAAAAATTAATCCGCGATCGCGAGGAAGCAGATTTTCAATCTCAATTAAACTCTGCATCTATTGCGCCCATAAGTGAGGTGACAGGCATTTTTTCGCTTTTAGCCATTGTTTTTCTGGGTAGGCTGTTTTTTGCGGATCAAATAGAGTCGCTTTCTACAGTCCTTCTGACTTATTTAGTAGTGCTTTTCCGACTACTACCTGTGATTTCTCAATTAAATTCTGCTCGTAGTAGTTTGGCTAATGCTTCAGCCAGTATAGAAGTAGTAAATGACTTCCTGCGAATTGAAAATAAGCCAATTATGAAAAATGGTACTGTTGCCTATAAATTATTGCATAAAGACATTCAATTCCATCAGGTATCATTTGCATATCCCAACCATCAAGATTGGGTTTTAAAAGATGTTAATTTATCCTTGCCTCGTGGTACAACTTTAGCTTTAGTGGGGGCTTCTGGTGCTGGGAAATCAACGTTAGCAGATCTTTTACCTCGATTTTATGACCCGCTCAGTGGCAACATTACTATTGATGGTATTGATATTAGAGATTTTGATTTAAAAACTTTGAGAAGGGGAATGGGAATTGTTAGCCAAGATACGTTTTTATTTAATGATTCAGTGCGAAATAATATTGCTTATCCGCGACCAGATGCAACGGCGGCGGAAATAATTACGGCGGCGAAACGAGCAAATGCTTATGAATTTATTGTCAATCTACCGCAAGGATTAGAAACACTCATTGGCGATCGCGGTGTGCTTTTATCTGGTGGTCAGCGCCAACGTTTAGCGATCGCCCGCGCCCTCCTACAAGACCCCGATATCTTAATTCTAGATGAAGCTACCAGCGCATTAGATACTGTTTCTGAGCGATTGGTACAAGCTGCAATTGAAGAAGTAAGCCGCGATCGCACTACCCTAGTAATTGCTCACCGTCTTTCAACTGTGCAAACAGCAGATCAAATTGCTGTCCTTGACAAAGGGTGCTTAGTAGAAGTTGGTACACATGAGGAACTATTAAATAAAGGTGGTTACTATGCCAGATTGTACGAAGTACAATTTGCCGATCAGCATCAAGGTATGCTCAACCGTAACGAGCAATTATGGAGTCGTTTTTCTTACGAAGTACGCACACGCCTCAACCCAGTAATTGGTTTTTTAAAGCTACTCTCGGATGATTTGGTAGATAATCCTAAAGAACAAATTGAATTAACTGAAGAAGCTTATAATTCTGCTCTGCGTTTAGTTGAAAGCTTAGATTTACTGGAAAAAAATCCTCACAATAATTGAAAGCAATTTATTGTATAGCTATCAGGTAAATAATAAGAGTCATTACGCAGAGATGAGAAATAGAGAGCTTAACAGGATATTACAACTTATTTACGGTTTGTAGAAATAATGAGCAAATACTATACTTTTTTCATCAATGATTTTTTGCCAAAACAAGGCGCTCATTTAGTACAAATTGCTCATTTAGCTAATGCGGCGGCTAATTTAGGTTATCCAAGTGTTTTAGTTTACCTCCGAAAAGCAGAGCAAACTCCTAACCCCCTAGATTGGATTTATCCATTTCGACCCCAAAAACCAGATGAGCAACTAGCTCAATTTTTCAACTTTCAAGAAAACATAAAAATTGTCTCACTACCAGTGCCTTTTGAACACTCAAAAAGCAAATGGACTAACTCTAATACTCTTGCTTGTAAATATTACTTTCCCTTTCATATACTGCCTCATACCCAAATTGTCCACACGAGAAACTGGAACTTTGTTAAAGCTGCGGTTAAACATGGCATTCCAGCTATTTATGAGCGAGATCACTACGAAAAAAAACAATATGAACCAGAAATTGTTAATAACCCTTTATTCCAATTAGCTGTAACAGTAGCTGATACCGTAAAAGAAGACATGATTAAAAATGGCATTCCATCTGAAAAAATTATTAAACTTCATAATGGATTCAACCAACTATTTTTTGTCAGACAACCCGAAAAAGCAATCGAATGGCGCAAACAACTTCTCACCCAAGAACGGCAACATTTAGTTGTATATTCAGGAGAATTACATAAATTTAAAGGAATTGACCTACTCATAGAAGTTGCCCAACAATTGCCAACAGTGCAATTTGTCTTAGCAGGTGGACCAGAATCACAGCTAATAGCTTACCAGCAATTAGTCAGGCAGCGCCAACTTACAAATATGACATTTTTAGGCTATCTTCCTCACAATCAGTTAGCCAGCTTGCTACAAGCTGCTGATGTTTTAGTGTATCCCCATACTAACGGAGAAGCTGCTACTTTTACTTCTCCGATGAAGTTATTTGATTATATAGCAGCAGGAGTTCCCATTATTGCTACTGAAATTCCGCCATTGCAAGAATTTAAATCTAAAAATGTAGTAACCTACTGGTGTGAGCCAGATAACCCACAGCAGTTTATCCAAGGTATAAAACATATTTTGGTCAAATATCCGCGTCCAGAGCAAACTTATATTAATAGCAGTGATATTATTCAGCAATTTTCTTGGGAAAATAGAATTTCTAATATTATTAGTAATATAGACGAGTCTTTACGTCCCCAAATAGTTAGTTAATTTAAAAATATCAATTGTATGAAATTACATTATTTTAAAGGGTTTAAAAATTTTGGCGACGAGCTTAATCCTTGGTTATGGCAGCAATTACTTCCTGGAGTGTTTGATGAGGACGAAAGTACGATATTTGTAGGCATAGGTACTTTATTGAATACATCTTTACCGAAAGCAAATCAAACAATAGTTTTTGGTGCTGGTGTAGGTTATTGTTCAGGTCCACCGAAAGTAAATGATTCTTGGAAAATTTATTGCGTTAGAGGTCCATTATCTGCAAAGGTATTAGGTATTTCAGAGCAATTAGCACTAACAGACGCAGCAATTCTGCTGAGAAGACTATTTAAACCTACTGGCAAAAAATTACATCGCTTCGCTTATATGCCCCATGCTATTCATGCTAATTATAGTAATCAATCTTGGCAATTAATTTGTAAGCGGCTAGGATTTGGATATATTGACCCACGTTCCTCTATTGAAAAAGTATTAACTGCTATTAGTGAAACAGAAATTTTACTAACCGAAGCCATGCACGGCGCTATTGTTGCAGATGGACTCCGAGTACCTTGGATTCCGATTCGCACCACCCCAGAAATTTTAGCTTTCAAATGGCAAGATTGGTGTGCTTCTATGAATTTAGAATATCAACCTAAATACTTATTGCCAGTTTGGGATATTTCTCACAAAACTACTAAAGCTGGGGTAGTTCGTTATGGGATTAAAAAACAACTATCTACTATCCACCTTGCCACTATTGCTAACACTTCTCAACCTATTTTAAGCGATGATGCCCATCTCGAAAAATTGACGGTAGCGATGGAAGAAAACCTAGAAAATTTTAAGGATGATTTAGCTAAAGGTTTGTTTCATTAAACTTAATTAAAAATCTTAATCGGTCATTGATAATTGTAAAGATGGAGAAAAAAATTGTAGGAATGCTTAGTAGTTATCCTGGTTTGAGTCAAAATGCTGATTGGCTATGGACACAAACCCCAAATTACTTTGGAGTTTGGGGCAATATTCAAATGCAGGCATTAGCACCAAAACCAGACTTTTTGCTAATGTATCAGTTTGATTTTCTTAAAAAGCCTCAGCCGCGTTCTTGGTTGTCTGCACTTCGTAAACCTAAATCGCCTCAACAAACCGATATTAAATCTCAGTTACGTGACGTACCGCAAGAGAGAATTATTTATCTGCTACGAGAACCTCCTTTGGAGGAAGTAAAAGATATTAATAATTGGAATTATCAACAAGCTAAAAATTATTGCGGCTATGTTTCTGGGGCTGATGACCTTGCACCTACTCCAGATTATATGCCTGCAATTTGGTATCATAGTAACTCATTTCGTGATTTGAACGAGATGGATTGTCCGCCAAAAGTTAGTAATTGCAGTTGGATAACTTCAGGAATTAACCGCACCGCTAATCATCGCCAACGTTTAGAATTTTTAAGATTATTACAGTTAAGTCAGGTAGATTTTGATTTATATGGTCGCAATTTACCTAAGTCGGCTGTCAGTTGTGGGGAAGTTAAAAATAAATGGCATAGTATGGCTCCTTATTACTATAATTTGGCGATTGAAAATTATGCCGATAATGATTTGTATGTGAGTGAAAAATTGTGGGATGCGCTGTTAGCTTGGTGCTTACCAATTTATTATGGAGGCGGGGCAGCAGATAAGTTGTTACCACCTGGAAGTTTTCTGCGCTTGCCGAGTTTGGATGAAAAAGGATTATCTTATATTCAGGAGGTGACAGCTACACCGGATGCTTGGTATGCTGCTAAATCTGCGATCGCAGAAGCTAGACAAATTATCCTCCACAAACTCAATCTCCTCAACTGGCTATCGGAATTTGTTGATAAATTAACTTAAACTTTTATCTAAATCTACGAATGGATGGAATTTGCACTTTAGCCAACGATCGCGTTTATGACCAACTAATTGCTTTACTCAATAGTATTGAAGCAATTCTAGGGCAATCAATGCCAGTCTGCGTTTATCCTTACGACGAAAACACCGAAAAAATTGCGGCTGCAATTGCCAAACGTCCTCATGTACAACTTTACAATCACCAAGATTCAATCAAACAATGGGATAAATTTGCCCAACGCGCCTGGGATACTCATCCTACAGCAGGTCAAATTTGGAGTAAGGTTGGTAGTAATAACTATCACCGCTTTGGTACTCACCGCCGTTATTGTGCCTTTGATGCACCCTTTGATCGCTTCCTCTACATGGATGCTGATACTTTATTAATGGGTGCAGTCGAGCCAATTTTCACACAACTAAATAACTCTGATTGTGTTGTCTACGACTTTCAACATAAAGACCCTACTCATGTTTATAATATCTCTTCTGGGCAATTAAACAAATTATTTCTGCCAGAACAAATTAACTCGGAGATTTTTTGTTCAGGATTTTATGCTTCTAAAAAAGACTTGTTTGACATAGAGAGACGCAATTGGCTGATATCTCAACTGCAAGCAGGAGATGCTGAAATTTTATACCCAATGGCACCAGACCAAACCCTGATCAACTATATGATGATGAAAACTGGTGTATCAATTTACAATTGTGCTTTAAACTTACCCGAAAATCAAGCAACTGGCTGCTGTATTACTTCACCGCATTTTAAATCCGAAAACCAGATCTTATATGACCGAGGCAATCGTTTAACATATATTCATTATATTGGGTTGTCATCAAAAATTTTTACTCAAGTTTGTGCTGGAGAAAATATAGATTTTCCTTACCGTGATTTGTTTTTGCATTATCGCTATCTGCACGAACCAGAACTCCGTCCAATTTTTACAACTACACCTAAACCATACAATCAGCATCCCAGTCTAGCCACGCGATTTTTATCAAAAATCGGTTTAAAAGTTTGAGGATTTATCAATGACTCGTGGTATTTATATTACAGCTAATGATCGGGTAATAGAGCAGGCGATCGCACTTTTAAATAGTATCAGATTACATGATTCAGATACTCCTGTTGTAATGATTCCTTACGATGAAAATTATCATCAAGTTGCTAATATTTTAGGTAAATCTCATGGAGTTACAGTTTACCAAGATATCCAATTAATTGAAGACTTATCCCAGCAGCTTTATAATATTTTTGGACAGGGTTTCTTTGACAAACCAAATAAATTAAGAAAGCACGCTTGTTGGTTTGGGGAATTGGACGAATTTCTTTATATTGATACTGATATAGTTGTTTTTGAAAAAATCATTGACAATCTAAAATACTTATCAGAATTTGACTTTATTTGTTGTGACTATCAACACAAATCTGGATTCAAAAATATCTTTTCACCTAATATTCTTGAAGACCAAGTTATAAATATTAATGATATTAAAGACACTTTTAACAGTGGTTTTTGGGGAACAAAGAAAGGTCTTATTTCTAAAGTAGAAATTCAGGAAATATTTTCTGAATGTGCTGTTCATCCAGAATACTTTGATTTTTCTCAAAAAGTTTCCGATCAACCTATTTTTAATTATATGATCTTAACCAGAATAAAAAAAAGATTTAATCTTGTTCATCGTGAAGGTAAAGCACCAGGAAGTTGGGCAGGAAGTTCTCATTTTAAAGTAAAAGATCATCTGGTTTTTGATCCTGATACTAATCAATTTCTTCAATATTTACACTGGGCAGGTATTAAAATACAGCCTGGTTGTCCTTACTGGGATATTTGGGAACACTACCGTTATCTAAATACATCTAAGCCAAAACAAGTAGCATTACCTCAGACACGCCAAAACCTCTGGCAGCAAATAAAACAAAAACTTAAGCTTTGACTACTTTTGAGCCAGTAGCAAATTTACAGTCTCAATTGTGGTTAATTGCAAATTTTCTGCTAAAGAAGTAGGTGTTTTAGAGTCCAGCTTGACTCCCAAGAAAAGATTGAGCGAGAAGGTCAGGGTAATTGCAATTATAATTTTTTCTAGCATCCCACACTCCTTCAAGCTAAAATTTGCTTACATATATCTACGGATATATCTATTATGGTAGTGCTAACTCAAGATATATGTGATATAGAACCTTAAATATAAGTGATAAAAGTTGTACAGAAACGTGACCTTTATCACAAATTATTAAGACAATTTCAAATTCTTAATTAATTATGGTATTAAAAGAGAAACTGAACTAAGAGTGTACCCAAGCTGCCCAAGAAGTTGAAGAAATTGGAACCACCGCCTTTTTTAGCTGGTTGACGCGCTAATTCCATTCCTTTAAGAAAGTTTTGTGATGCTTGATAACCTGTAGTATTTTTTTGAGTAGAAAATATTTGACTAGCTATTTTAGCATCTTGAGTTGCCGCCGCCTCGTTGCCAAATCGGTAAAGCACTAGCGCCCGACCCAAGTAAGCAGGAGCAAATTCAGGATTGATAGTAACTGCCTGATTATAATGCTCAATGGCTGTTTGATAGTTTCCCCCCTGAGCTTCTGTCAACGCCCATCTATAAAAGTCTTCCGGTTTACCAGCGCTTTGAGGGATAGCAATTGCGCCTTCAACGTATGCACTACTAAGGCTGGTATTAGAAAAGTTAGCATTTATTAAGTAGGCATCTCTCAAATCTGTGCCAGTTAAGTTAGCACCAGTTAAGTTAGCACCAGTTAAGTTAGCACCATATAAAGATGTACCGCTAAGATTAGCACCAGTTAAGTTAGCACCCGCAAGATTAGCTCTAGATAGATTAGCACGGCTCAAGTCAGCACCTTGGAGTTGAGAAGAGGAAAGATTTGCCATTACGAAACCTGCACTCCTCAAATCACATTGCTGACATTGTTTGGTTGATAGCAGTTGTCTAGTGTGTTCGAGGTTTTCAGCAGTTGCAGGTACAGGATGAATTGTAGCTAACAGTGTGGCTGTGGCTATTGCACCCCGACAAACATTGGTGAGGATGTTGGGTGAAGCGGGTGATTTAGTGTCGCGCAGATTACTCATATTATGATGATGGTCGATTGACCATTCGCTGTTGACTTCTTGCTAACTGCACAATGTTAGTTTTATTTTATTCACTTTCAGCAGAGCGATCGCACGTGCGCGAGCAATTATTGTAGACATCGACACAAAATGCTCATGTGCGTTACCTAAACAGACGCGCCATGGCGCGGATCTACATTAATATTTCCTCAATCTCAAAGCTTTAGTACCAAACTAGGGTCAATATCTTGTAAATTGCTACAACCGCTCAAAGCCATTGCTAAATCAAGCTCATCACGCAACAATTCTAGAACGTGCTGCGCCCCGGCTTCTCCTGCTACAGCTAATCCCCACAATATAGGGCGACCTAAAAGCACAGAAGAAGCCCCTAAAGCTAAGGCTTTGAGGACATCAGTACCACGCCGAATGCCACCATCTACCAGAACTTCTGCTCTTATTCCTACAGCTGCAACTATTTCACTTAAAGCATCAATCGAAGCGATCGCACCATCTAATTGTCTGCTGGCTAGATAGCACTTCATACTCAAAAAGATTAATCAATTTATCAGGGATACTCATTTTGGAATTTTACTCGCTCCCCCATTTTTTAGCTCAATAAAATTAACAGACTTGATCTTATTTATGACTTTGAGTTTATTTACTTGATTTTTTATTTTTTGTCATTACATATCTTTCAAGAATATGTTAAAATTCACAAAAATTTATATCGCGTAATTTAGCTTGAACCTAAATAAATTCAAGCTAATAATTATACAGGAGTGCAGCTACTTATGGCAAGTCAAAAAGTACTAATTGTCGATGACGGTAAAACCATTCGGATGCAAGTTAAAGAAATGTTACCGAAAGGTTCATTTGACGTTATAGAAGCACAAGACGGTGTAGAAGGGCTGCAATTAATGATTGCATTGCGCCCCAACCTCATTTTATTAGACTTTTTTATGCCTAAGATGAATGGTTGGGAAGTCATAGAAAAAATGCAAGCTCATAAAGAACTAATGGCTATTCCTTTAGTAGTAATGTCTGGTCGTAAAGACGAGGTGACAGCGAAAATTCCCAAAATATTTGAATTATTTGAATTTATTGAGAAACCCTTTGATCAGAAAGCTTTAATAGTAGCAATGAAATCGGCAATGGCAAAAGCCAAAACCCGACAGGCACAAGCAAATACTGGTGCAAAAGCTGCAGCTACCGTTGGCGATAAACCTGTTGCTGGTTCAGATGATATTCAGCAATTAAAATTACAAGTTAAAGCCTTGATTGAAAGAAATGCGAAAATGCAAGCTGAAGTAGAAGCAGTTAAAAAACAAATGACTCAAATAATGGCATTTGTCAAGCAAAAACTTAAATAAATCAATTAACAATTAACAATTAACAATGACCAAATAAACGTAAGCATTCAGCCGTCAGCCGTCAGCTATCAGCTTCATCAAAGAAAGCTTTGCTGCTAGTCTCGCATCTGCACGAGTCATTCGCTATAAACAAAGCATTACTCTCATAAGCTGACGGCTTTGGGCTGATAGCTGAATGCTTACAAATAAACAGCTATAACCATCACGCAAAAAGGCGAGAGTAATAAAAATTAAAATTGTAGATCCTCATGGGATTGCAAGAAGCTTTCCTCAGCTTGAGATTGTTGCCAAGCTTGATTTGCTTCCTTAATTTTTTCAAATAGAGATAAACGGGATAGAGAGCGTTTTTGGATTAATTTATCAATCTGGTATTTAGCTTTGATCGCCTCCCGTACTTCTACAGGAGTAACTTCTTCAGCCCAGTTAAAATCAGACGCAGAAACAATTGGTAGTCTTGAACCTAACTTTTCAACAGGCAGATCAGAAATCCTGTAGAGTAAATATTCCCGTTTTCTTCTAATTTGCTCGGCTCGATTTTCTATTTCTGCTAAAACACCAGCAAACTGGCTAGGATGATGAGTAGAAATAGCTACCATAACTTCGATATCAGTTAGGGGAATCCCCAAAGCATTTGCTTTATCTAGTAACTCTGGGGGAATATGTGTAAGTTCAGGAGGATTGATAGCTGCTAACATTTCAGCTAAAGCTTGCTGCAAAATTTCTTTAGCTTGATAAACCGTCTCATTACTAGCTTCATCAGGGGGGGTTGTTTCGATCAAGTATTGCATACGGTTCGCAGCATTTTGTAACAAAGTTATTGCAACTTGAAGGCGTTCGTAATTCATATTGATAGCTCTAAGATAGAATTATTCAGCAGTTAGTAAATGTAGTGTGCGATCGCCCGCTTGTAGCTGAGTAGGAATAAACCCTGATTGATAATTGATAATTGATAATTGTTAATTGTTAATTGTTAAAGGCTGATTATATCCCTTGGCTGCGGTAGTCTAGATCGAGTGACCATATTCGCTCTTTTTTCACGCGATCGCTCTATGTCCTCCACAGTTACCAGTCCTACTCGTACCATTCGCATCGGTTCTCGTAAAAGCCAACTTGCCCTAGTTCAAACTTATTGGGTACAAGAACAACTCCAGAAACACTTCCCAGATCGTACCTTTGAAGTCCACACCATGAGTACTCAAGGGGACAAAATTCTCGATGTTCCCCTAGCCAAAATTGGGGATAAAGGATTATTCACCAAAGAACTCGAACAGGGAATGCTCGATAACGAGACAGACTTAGCTGTGCATTCTCTCAAAGATCTGCCCACCCACTTACCATCTGGTTTAATTTTAGGGTGCGTAACTGAACGGGAAAATCCCGCAGATGCTCTCGTAGTCCACGAAAAGCACAAAGATAAGCAACTGGAAACTTTACCAGCAGGCGCAGTAGTAGGTACATCTTCCCTACGCAGACTTGCTCAACTACGCCACCACTTCCCACACCTAGCATTTAAAGATGTGCGGGGTAACTTAAATACCCGACTAGCAAAGTTAGATGCTGGTGAATACGATGCAATTATTTTGGCAGTCGCAGGTTTAAATCGACTAGGAATGAGCGATCGCGTTCATCAAATTATCCCCCCTGAAATATCCCTTCATGCCGTCGGACAAGGCGCATTAGGCATCGAATGTCGCGCCGACGACACCGAAGTTCTAGAAATACTCAAAAAAGTCTTAGAACATACACCCACAGCCCAACGTTGCTATGCTGAACGTGCCTTTTTGCGCGAACTCGAAGGAGGTTGCCAAGTACCCATAGGCGTTAACACCAGCATAGAAGGTGATACCCTGACCTTAACTGGTTTAGTTGCCAGCCTTGATGGTCAGCGCGTAATCAAAGATACGATTACTGGTGCTACTGCTGATGCAGAACAGTTAGGCATTGAACTCGCCCAACGCCTACGTCAACAAGGCGCAAAAGAAATCCTAGAGGAGATTTTCATTCAAGTTAATCGCTCAGGTGGATTGAAAGAAGTTTTGCAAGAACAAGAATAGTTAGCTTTCAGCCGTCAGCGTTCAGCCGTCAGCTTTTTTATAAATATCTCTGACCCCACCCCAACCCTCCCCTTGGTAAGGGGAGGGAGCTAGTCTCCCCCCTTACCAAGGGGGGTAATTTTCGACTTTTGCTATTGGTCTATTAAATAGCTGATAGCTGATAGCTGACAGCTAATCGCTAATTGCTATCAATGCTCGGTATGATTTAACCAACCATTAAACGGAACGCACCCACTAAATATGCGGATTCTATTTGTTGCAGCAGAGGCAGCGCCAATAGCTAAAGTTGGCGGTATGGGGGATGTCGTTGGGGCATTACCCAAATTTTTAAGACGCATGGGGCATGATGTAAGGATTTTCATGCCTTATTACGGCTTCTTGCCCGACAAAATGGAGATTCCCAAAGACCCAAGCTGGCGGGGTTATGCCATGTTTCAGGATTTTACCGTACATGAAAGTGTTCTCCCTGGAACTGATGTACCCCTATACTTATTTGGTCATCCAGCGTTTTCCCCTCGTCGGGTTTATGGTGGGGAAGATGAAGAATGGCGCTTCACTCTATTTGCCAACGGCGCAGCCGAGTTTTGCTGGAACTACTGGAAGCCAGAAATTGTCCACTGCCACGACTGGCATACTGGAATGTTGCCAGTGTGGATGAACCAAGACCCAGATATTACTAGCGTCTTCACAATTCACAACTTAGCTTATCAAGGACCTTGGCGTTGGTTTTTAGATAAAATTACTTGGTGTCCTTGGTATATGCAAGGTCACAACACAATGGCTGCTGCTGTGCAGTTTGCTAACCGAGTCAATACTGTTTCTCCCACTTATGCCCAGCAGATTCAAACACCTACTTATGGGGAAACTCTAGAAGGTTTGTTATCCTTCATCAGTGGCAAGTTATCCGGTATCGTTAACGGTATTGATACAGAACTATATAACCCAGCCGATGATAAATACATCGCTCAGACTTTTACTGCCGATACGTTAGATAAACGCCGCGCTAATAAAATTGCCCTGCAAGAAGAAGTAGGTTTAGAAGTTAACGCCAATGCCTTTTTAATTGGCTTTGTAAGTAGGTTAGTAGAACAAAAAGGAATTGATTTAGTTCTACAAATTTTAGAACGCTACTTGGCGTACACAGATGCTCAGTTTGTATTACTGGGAACAGGCGATCGCTTCTACGAAACCCAATTGTGGCAACTAGCCTCCCGCTACCCTGGTCGCGTAGCAACCTACTTACTCTATAACGATGCCCTCTCTCGCCGCATCTACGCCGGATCAGATGCCTTCCTAATGCCCAGCCGCTTTGAGCCTTGCGGTATTAGCCAAATGTTAGCTATGCGTTACGGCTGTGTACCAATTGTGCGTCGTACAGGTGGTTTAGTTGATACAGTCTCCCACCATGACCCCATGAATCATGCTGGTACTGGCTACTCTTTCGACCGTTATGAACCACTAGATCTATATACCTGTATGGTACGAGCTTGGGAAGGCTTCCGCTACAAAGATAGATGGCAGGAATTACAACAACGGGGTATGCAGATGGACTTTGGTTGGGAGAAATCTGCTAAAGAGTATGTTAAGTTGTACAACTCCATCTATGGCATTACAGAAGAATCCACGCCTACACCAGAACCAGCATTAGCTTCTGTAGCGCAACCATAGTCACTACTTACGCCTTCTAATCGTGGAATTATAAATGTCTGTGAGCAGGGAAAAAAGCCTAAAAGCTAATAATATCCCTGCTCATTACATAAAGATAGATAAAATTAAAAATCCCCCCCTCCCCTTGATAAGGGGAGGGGGCTGGGGGGTGGGGTAATTTTCTACTTCACTAACTTAAAATCTGCTGTATTTGTATTAACTATTAAATTGAAACGGTATTAATTCACCTTTTTACAGTTGGAGGCTTAGGCGTTGTCGGGATAACTCTCACTGAAGGATTTATAGGAGTATTTGGCAATGTTTGCTGTATACGTTGCTCCATCTGTTGACGAGTTACTGCATTAGCCTCGATTTTTTGAATACTGCTTTGCACCGAAGCAATGTTGCTTTGAATATTCTTCAGTTGAGTTGGTAAATTTTTAGGAACTTGTTGTTTAATCACACCGAGATTTTGATTAATTCCAGCAGCTTGAGCCTCTAAAGTAGTGATTCTAGTTTCTAAAGTCTTAACTTGGTCAATTTGGGCTTTATAAGCGTTGAGACTGGCAAGTTGTTGTTGTAATTGTTTGTTTTCTTTACTTAAAGAGATTGTAAATCCTGTCAGTAAGCCGAGTGAAACCACAGATAAACCAGTTAATATACCTAACCAAGCGTAAGCCCGCCGCATTGAATAGGGTAGTCTATTAAGACGTTGTAATTCGATATCCTCTGAACTTACTAAAGGAGGATCTGTAGTTACAGTGCCACCTGACGTATATCGTGGACTATGATCTGTAGTATTTCCAATACGCTCATCAGGCATAGTGTTTGCCTCCACGCAGAATCTATCCAATTTTGCTTAATTTTTGAGAGTAATACCTCTAGCTTTTTGAAGAGTTTTAGCTACTTGGCTATATGAGGATTTACGCCCAACAAGACGCGGGCATCTTGCCCGCACTACAGACAACCCTTTGCATCTAAAAGTAATTTAAATCAGCAAAGTTAATTTTTACTGATTAGCTTAAGTTTTAAAGTACTCGCAGGATGCTAGGAATACTATCTATCGCCTCTAAGCTGCCAATTTCCTCTAAAGCTTTTCTAAAGTTGCCTTCACGCACATCATGTGTAACAACAACAATTTCAGCTAGATGATCTTGAAAGCCAATCTGCACAATAGATTCTAAGCTAACATTGTGATTTCCGAAACAAGTGCCTAACTTACCAATAACACCAGGACGATCTTTTGTCAGGAAACGAGCGTAAAATCTAGTTACCACATCCTCTATTGGTGCGATCGCACTGTAATGTTGATGAGAACAACTTAATAGTGGATGTAGCGTTGTCGAATTATTATTGCTCTTAAGTACAGCAGCAATATTCATAATATCCGCCACAACTGCACTAGCAGTAGCACCCGCGCCAGCACCAGGACCAAAAAACATTACTTGTCCTAGCGGTTCCCCTTCGACTAAAATCGCATTGTAAACACCATTAATACTGGCAAGTGGATGAGTTTTGGGTACAAATGTTGGGTTAACTCTCACTTCTAAGACTTTGGGATTATTATCTGTTGCTGGTTGATGTAATTTAGCGATCGCCAACAATTTAATCACAAATCCTAACTTATCTGCATAAGCAATATCTGCTGCACTTACTTTCCGAATACCTTCGCAATACACATCTTGCAGCTTAATTCTGCCCCCAAAAGCTAAAGAAGCCAAAATTGCTATTTTATCCCCAGCATCCAAACCATCAACATCTGCTGTCGGATCAGCCTCAGCATAACCAAGCTTCTGAGCATCTGCCAGAATATCACCAAATTCTCCCTTCTCGGTTTGCATCCGCGTCAGGATGTAATTAGTAGTGCCGTTAACAATACCAGTAACAGCATGAATGCGGTTGACACCCAAATATTGCTTCAAAGGTTGAATGATGGGAATACCACCACCAACTGCTGCTTCCAGCATCACATAAACACCCGCTTGGTTAGCAGCCGTATAAATTTCATCCCCGTAGCGGGCAATGACAGCCTTATTAGCAGTTACTACGTGCTTACCATTAGTAATAGCTTTGAGAATGAGCGATCGCGCGGGTTCTAAGCCACCCAGCACCTCTACCACAATATCAACTGCTGGATCGTTAACAATTGCTTCTAAGTCTGTCGTCAACAACTCATCTGCTAATTGTACAGGTCGAGATAAGAAGAGCGATCGCACTCCTATGGAATGAATCTCTATTTCCTGCAACAGTGGATGACGGCTTGCCCTATCGAGCAATATCTGCGCCGTACCTGCGCCAACTGTGCCTAATCCTAGTAAACCGATTTTAAAAGTCACAACCTTAAAATTATAGTTTCTATTAATTAATTTTAGGCGTTTATGCTGTTTCTGCTTTCACTCAAGCCTTTAGCTGGCATCCAGAAATGCTACCTAGTAGTGAATTAGGAAACAATTGCAACTTTTCATTTAAGATTTCTTAACAAACTCTAGAGGTACAGAAAACGAAAAAATAAAAGAGTTTGAGATATTATCTATATACTAATTTATTCTAGGTACTTCTTTTGTTTCGGCTTGAAACAATGGCTTCGACTCAAATCCAAAAATCTTA
Organism: uncultured cyanobacterium; assembly: GCA_963711165.1. Lineage (GTDB taxonomy): Bacteria > Cyanobacteriota > Cyanobacteriia > Cyanobacteriales > PCC-9333 > Crinalium. The sequence continues at coordinate 41,929 of CAVQDG010000037.1, forward strand.
GCCACAACCAAGTTGGGAAACACTTTAACTTTTTGATTATAAATTTGAATTGCTTGGTTATAACGCATTCTCTCTACAGCAATTCGATTTTCAGTACCAGCCAACTCATATTGTAAATTAGTATATGCCTGAGAAGATTGTAGCTGGGGATTGTTAGCAGCATAGTTTTGGAATTGGTTAATAGCTTGAGAAACTTGAGTACTTGCTACCGCTTTTTCTCCTGGTGTATCTGCTTGTAAATAGGAAGTGCGCGATCGCGTTAATATAGCAGCTAAATCAAGTTCCTGTTTGGCGTAAGCTTTCGTTACTGTTACTAAATTGGGAATTAAATCAGCACGACGTTGAAGCTGGTTTTCTACTTGCGCCCAATCTGCATCCACCTTTTGAGCAGCACTAGCAATACCATTATAAATCAAAATCCCCCATCCGCCCAGCACCACACCAACACTAGCTAAAATAATTATTAACTTTTTACGTCGTTCTTGCTTTTGTTTTATCTTTGTTAAAATCTCTTGATATGCTTGTTCAATAAACTCAGGCGGAATCTGTGCCTCTGCACCTGCTTCCAATAATTCCTCTAGAGAATATTCTTGGCATTCCTCAGCATAAAGACGGCAAGCAGCCGCAAACAATTCCTGTGTCATCCCTTGGGGAATGCGAGTATTATCAGCAGTCATAATATTGCCAGATTAACTAAAAAACATATAAATATAATTCACTAGCTACTTAGCTAATATCGGAAATCTCAGAATAATAATTTAGTGACAATAGATATACTCAACAATTACTAGCCGTCAGCCCCATCAAAAAATATTTTTTATTTTCTGGAAAATCCTTGTGGGAAATTGAAGCAATACACACCTAACCTTTAAAAACAAAATCGTACCTCTAACCCTAGTTATTGGGTAAAACGAAAATTGCTTAACTTCAGGTTAGCTTAATTTGCTCACTTCTCCTTAGTAGACGTATTTATGCTATCTATAGCATTTATTTCTCGCAAAATTACTACTAGCTTGTTAACGTTGGGTGTGATCAGTTTCCCACTAGCTAGTTTGGCTGTAAATGTGGAAGCAGTACCCAACCCTCGCAAAGTAAATAGCGGTTGGGTGACAGACATGGCAAATATTCTTAGTCAGCCAACAGAATCACAAATAAATCAGCTAGTTTCACAACTATCAGCTAAAAATGGCGCTGAAATTGCTGTTGTAACAGTGCCGGATACTAAGCCATCAGCTACACCAAAAGAATTTGCTACAGCTTTATTTAATCGTTGGCATATTGGTAAAAAAGGCAAAGATAACGGTGTACTGCTTTTAATTTCTAAAGGAGAGCGACGAGTAGAAATTGAAACTGGATATGGCGTTGAAGCCATTCTGCCAGATGCTAAAGTTGGCGATATTATCCGCCAACAAATCACACCACACTTTAAGCAAGCTGACTATGATGGTGGCACACTCGCTGGCACAAAAGCCTTAGTTAATACTTTGAGCAACGAGCAAATATCTGCTAATGTCGTTGCCGAGGAACCAGCAGACAATTCTGATGTACTTTGGTTATATGGGTTGGGTGGTGGACTAGCATTAGCAGTAGGAACAGGCGTTTATCTCAAAAAACGTCGCCAATTTATTCCACCCGAAGGAAAATCGCGCGAACCTGAATTTGGAAGTGGCTCTAGCCCCATGTATTGCCAACAATGCCACAACCAGATGGAAAAGCTTGATCAAACAGCACTTCAGCCTTATCTTAGCCAACCGGAACAAGTAGCACAACAACTTGGTAGCGTTAAATATGAAGGCTGGCAATGTTCCCATTGTCGTCCACAGCTAACCGGAACCGGAATCCACATTCGCGCCTATATTCTCAATTCATCTAGATACACTAGATGGAATACATACACAACTTGCCCAACCTGTCAAGAACTCACAGCAGAACGCACACAACAAATTTTGCAAGATGCTACAGAATATAGCGAAGGCAGACAGCAGATTCACCATCATTGCCATTGCTGTGATTATGACTCACTACAAGAAAAAATAATCCCGCGTATAGTCCGGTCTACTACGACTTCCAGCAGTTCCAGTAATAGTTACAGTAGCAATAGCAGTCCCAGTAGTAGTTACAGTAGCGATAGCAGTTCCAGTAATAGTTACAGTAGCAATAGCAGTCCCAGTAGTAGTTACAGTAGCGATAGCAGTTCCAGTAGCGGCAGTGATTTTGGTGGTGGTAGTAGCGGTGGCGGTGGTAGTGGCGACAGTTGGTAAAATTAAAAAATTAGGCAGACTTCTTGCCTGCCTCTTTCGCCTCTTATACACACAACAGAATTTTAAATTCTGTTGTTATTTACCTGTAACCTTTTCTAGTGCTTTTTCTATTTTTTCTTCTACTGACTTACCTTGAGAATTTTCTGGGCGTTTCATCTTATCAATATCAGAATCGCCTTGAATTTCATTCAGACCCTTATTAGCTTCTTTTTGTGTTTCTTTGAGGTTATAAGGGTTTTCTAGTACAGCTTCTTGTGATTTCCGCTCAATATCCAACAAGTTAGTTTCTCCACTTCTGATATTACTTGTTGTATTGCTGTAAGCAGGCGCAGCAGCAGTAAACAATAGGAAAGCACAAACACAAGCAGCTACAACTACGCGCAATGGACGTATTAAAGCAGATAAATTCAAACGGATAGATTTCATAAACAATTTCTCCTGATTTTTTGTAGTGGGTTATTCAAAGCCGCTAATCACTTAAAAAACAGCGAACTTTTGAAGCACCTTCTTTATTTGCTCAAATTTGGGAGATTTCGGCATCTATAGCGAGATAGATCTACCCAGAGCAATGTATAGACCAAATCATGCCAATAATTAGATTAATTGTGCGATAAGAACTCTACTTGAGGCGTAAGCGGGTCTTGAACAATCCCAACGCCTTTGAAACCCCACCTTTGAAGTAGATTTTTTAGCTGGTTTCCAGTGATAGACTCCACAGCAAAGCGTTCAGCTACATCAGCACCATGAGCATTTAGATAGCTAAGAGCATCAAAATCTTCCCGAAACATCAATAAGTAAGTAGATTCAGCTTGATTCGGATTAGGTTTAGCGACTAAATACTTACCATCAACTCGCGATCGCAACAAATAGTAAACTTCAGATAACATGGTTTTTGGTCATTGGTCATTGTTATTTAAGATCTTCCAAACGAATTCGAGGATCAACAGCTTTGAGTAGTAAATCTGCCAACAAGTTGCCCAAAATTAGCATCACAGCACCCATCATCAAACTTCCCATAACTAAATAAAGGTCTTGAGCAGTTACAGCTTGCAAAATTAAACGTCCCAAACCAGGCCAATTAAAGTAAAATTCCGCAATAAAAGCACCGCCAAGTAAGCTGGCAAACTCAAAACCAAGTAACGTGACTAGAGGGTTAATGGCGTTACGCAAAGCATGAACATAAATCACCCGATTTTCTGGTAGTCCTTTAGCACGGGCAGTTTGAATGTAGTCCTGACGTAGTACGTCTAACAATTCACCTCTAGTAATTCGCTGTAACCCTGCAAAGCTAGTAATACTCAGGGCAACTGTCGGTAGAATCATGTGCCAGCCGATATCTAACACTTTACCTAAAGGAGATAAATCAGCATAATTGATGCTCGTCATACCACCAACAGGAAAGAAAGGCGAAGTAAATTGGGCAAAAATTAACAAAAGTAAAGCAGTGATAAAACTCGGAAAACCTTGACCAATGTAGCTAATTACCCGCAATACTCGGTCAGCCATACGATTTTGGTTAACAGCGCCAATAATACCCAAAGGAATAGCAATACCCCAAGTAAAAATAATAGATGCGATCGCCAACAGCAAAGTTGCTGGTATTCGCTCCCATATTAAAGAAGCCACAGGTCGGAAATAAACAAAACTTGTGCCAAAATCACCCTTAGTAATTACGCTCACCAGCCAACGCCGATATTGCTCTAGTGGAGGCTTATCCAACCCAAATTGAATCGTATATTCCTTAAGTCTTTCAGGTGAAATTTTGGGATTTTGCCTCAAAGTATCGATATAATCGCCTGGGGCTAGTTGAATAATCGCAAAACTCAACGCTGATGCTAAAAAGATCGTTAACAGCGCCTGTAACAACCGCTTGACTACATAAAGAAAAGTTTCATTAGTAAACAACCCTTGTAGCCAATTAGTAATTTTATCTGCGCCATCAATCCTAGAAAAACCTTTAGTAGAAGCCATAAGTAGCACCGGAAGAAATAAACGTATATCAAGGCTGGTGATAGCTCAATTGTCAATTTAATTGATAATTGTTAATTGATAATTGTTAATTGATTCAGAGGTTACTGGTTAACCACAAGTTTTGGGGTTTTACCAGCCACCCCCAATTTAAGATCTAAAACCTAAAATTGAAATAGCGTTTTAATCGGAATATCCGGTAATAGCTTGCGCCCATTCAAATCTACTAGCTCAATAATGAAGCCAAAGCCCACCAGTTCACAGCCAATTTGCTGCACTAAAGAAGCTGTAGCAGCAGCAGTCCCACCTGTGGCGATCAAATCATCCACAATCAAAACGCGACTACCTCGACGCAAAGCATCTTGATGTATCTCTAGTTTATCCGTACCATACTCCAGTTCATACTCAACCGTATGTACAGCAGCAGGCAGTTTTCCTGGTTTCCGTACAGGGATAAATCCTGCTCCCAATTTATAAGCTAGAGTAGCACCAAAAATAAAACCGCGTGACTCGATACCGACGACGTAATCTGGAGCCAAATCAGTACACTTCTCGGTTAAGGTATCAATGGTATAACGTAGTCCTTCTGGGTCGCGTAGCAGTGTGGTTATGTCTCGAAACAAAATTCCTGGTTTAGGGAAGTCGGGAATCTCGCGGATCAGAGATTTTACATCCATGAGCAACTAAATTGATAATTAGAGGTTTTTGGCATCTGTAGCATCATGCCACCGATTTTCTACCAGTGAAGCTGGCTATCAGATACCTGGAAAATCGTACACTATGAAGTTAGATTGTTTTTGTTTTAAAACTAAAACTACAGAACTAGCTTGATCTTGAGTAAGATAAATTGCACTTAGGCACAAAGGCAAGGATTAAAAGTCAAAGCAATTAGCCCTCAACGTTTAGCTGTGAGCTTTTTATGGTTTACCATGAGCTTTTGTCAAAAGTATTCCTGAAAAATGGGAAGATTTTGGTTATATGCTTGTGGGAATTTTACCAGGTTGAGAGCTAACAAACTGAGTGCTGAAGCGCGAGTGTCAACTATTATAAGGTTGCAAGCCTTTTAAATTGGTGCTTGTAAATGTCCAGTTCCCCCATGAATGCTACTTGGAATGATTTTTTCTGTGAGCGTAATGCCATTAAACAGTCCTACTGCCCAGCCCAAACCAATGATTTTGGATAATCTGCCCAGCCCGCCGATTTCATCTAGCGTCATGCCACGTCGGGCTAAAGTGCAAATTGACCTGATTCTACTGGCAATAGAAGCCTTGGAACTGGGGGGTTCTGAAGTTATGTTGGCAATGGTAAAGGATCTGCAACTTCAGGAGATCATCAAAAACAGAGTAGTATTGTGGCGTTTGCGTAGTACCAACCCTTTACGAAAAGCTCATAGTAGACGTAACTTAACTTTAGATGAAGCTAAAGCATTAGTGGTGGTTGCCTGCTATATAGCTAGACGTTTAACTGTAGTCATTCGACAGTTTTTACTGGAATACCAACAACTTAATGAAAAACAGCTACCTGTAGAAAACAATTTTCGTTTGTCTGAGTATTTAGAAAGGTTTAGGGCTCATTTCCGTAGTCGGATGAATCCACGACGCACAACTGTATCAGATTACAGGTCGGATGAAAAATTAAATGCTTTGGCAATGTCACTGTTGAGTCAACTGCTATTTTGTACTGGAACTTCTGGAATGCAACGCTTTTGGATCAGTTTGTTTGATGGAGAGGTGGAATGACGATTAAACGTCAGTATAGTCTGCCCAACTGTACGCTAATTTTGGAAGGGCTGAGTGATGGCACATCTACGACGGGACAGCCAGACCCCCGCCCAATCATGTCAATTGTGGTCAATGCTGAGTGCCATTTTGCTGGTCGCCAACCACTAACGGGAGGGAGAGACTTTCTGGAAAGTCTGGTGTCGGGGGTTAGTGCTTATGCTCAAGAATTTTTAAGTACAGTCCCGCACCCAATAGCTTCGGATAGCCAGCCTGCTTTATTGCATTTGCAGCCGTTTCCAGGTAAAAATTTGCACCGTTTAACGGTACAACCAAGTTTAGTCAACAGTGTAGGAACCGGATCTAATTTAGGGCAGACGGCTGTAATATCTCAACCAATACATTTTGATTTAACAACAGTACAGTTATTTGATTTAGTGGAGGCGGTGGATCAATTCCTAGCTGACTCCCGTACTCTACCAGATTTAGCATTAAAGCTAAAACCAGTATCTAAGCGTGATCTAACTACTCGTGAGCCAGTTGCCAAGCGAGCAGCACCAGCCGCACTGGGGGTGACAACTTTGGCAGTAGCGGCTCTAGCATTTTCTTTGATTCCTATTCCCAAGGTGGAGCCTCCCAAAGATACAGCACCAGCAACTAAGGCTCAGGCAACTCCTAGTACAACTCCAACTCCTAGTACAACTCCAACTCCCACTTCTACTGCTGACTTGGAAACTTTGGTTGCTTCAGTTCCAGAAATTACTAAGCCTAGTCAGCTATATTTTTTACAACGAAAAATTTACAACCAAATTGATCTGCAATGGGAAAATCGACGTGAACTGAAGAGAACTTTAATCTATCGTTTAGGGGTAGGGAAAGATGGGGCAATTGTAGCTTACAAACCAGTTAATACAGCAGCAAGCGATCGCTTAAACGAAACACCGCTACCAAAGTTACTTTACACTCCCACTAATAGCTCTGGTGCGATCGCAGAACGTATAGCTTTATTCAAGGTGGTATTCACAGATCAAGGTGAGCTACAAGTTAGCCCTTGGCTAGGATACACCAGCAAACCTAGCTTAGGGCCACAAATAACTGATCGCGACCAACTAAAAAGCTTACAGCAACAGCTAGACGACCAAATTCGACCCAAATGGCAAGGTATATCTAATCACACCGGAAATTTAGTATACCGAGTTGCTGTGAATAAAGACGGTGTGCTTGCAGACTACGAACCGCAAAATCAATCCTCCTTTGATTACCTCAAAAAAACGCCTATTCCTGAATTATTTAAAAATAGCAAGTCTAAAGTAGATATAGAGGAACCTCTAGCCCACTTTAATGTGGTTTTAAAACCTAGTGGGGTTACGGAAATTAACCGTTGGTAAGCATATCGAAATAATTAAATATAGCAGTAGCCACAGAGGGCGCGGACATTTAAGGGTTCTAAAACCTTTAAGAACATTGGCGCATGATGTAGAGACGCGAAATTTCGCGTCTCTACGCTGACTGCTATATTACTGCACAACTTTTCGCATATAGTTTCCCCACAACTGAGCAGCTTGGGCGCTGCTACCATTGGTGGGGGAATTATTGTCGTTTCCTAACCAAATACCTGTAACTAACTGATTTTTGGGGACAAAACCAATAAACCACAAATCAACGTTGCGGTCGGTTGTGCCTGTTTTACCAGCCTCCCCCAATCCTAAACTAGCACTGCGACCTGTGCCGCGCTCCACAACACCTCTGAGCAAACTGGTTACTGTATCGGCGACGGAACGTTGTAGCACCTGCTGACTCGCTTGACTATCTTTGGTTGCATCATAAATTAAGCGACAAGTTTTAGGTTGAGTGCGATCGCTACAGTCACTACTATCATAAATTCGCTTAATCGCGCGGGGTGGGTTCCAAACACCATGATTGGCGATCGCACCAAAAGCACCAGTCATTTCTAGTACGTTGGTTTCACTTTGACCAATAACTAAACCAGGAACAGGATTTAAGGGAGACTTCACCCCTAGCCTTTGCGCCATCCTCACCACTTTTTCTAACCCTACGTCTTGGGCTACTCGCAAAGCAATCACGTTTTCTGAAAGAGCCATCCCTGTGTACATATCCGTACTGCCACTAGCCCCATGCTCACAGCCACTATATTTAAAGCCTTGCCAGTTTAGAGGGGCGCACGAATAAGACTTTCCCGGCGATATTCCTTGCTCAATAGCAGCAGTGTAACTAAATAACTTAAAAGTAGATCCTGGCTGGCGTTGGGCATCTGTAGCCCGATTAAACTGGCTTTGTTGGTAATTAGTCCCCCCTACCATCGCACGAATTAAACCAGTGCTAGAGTCTAAAGTAACCAGCGCTCCTTGAGAAAATCTATTCGCACTGCCCACAGTACTGACATGGTTGCGGAGACTCGTTTCGGCTTGCTTTTGCATCTGCAAATCTACGCCTGTTTCAATCAGGAAATTTCCTTCCCTGGCTACATCATTTCCCAAGATTTGCTGTAATTCTGTAAATACATAACCATATAAATACGGTGCTTTAGTATTTTTACTTGGTTCACAAGCTTTGGTGTTGACTTCAAGACGCGATCGCCTCGCCTCTCTTGCCTCATTCTGACTAATTGCCCCTACAGATACCATCCTACCCAGCACCAAATTACGACGTTTCAATGCTGTTTCATAACTTTGGCAAGGATTAAAAGCATTAGGCGCTGGCAAAATCCCTACTAATGTCGCTGCTTCCGAAAGAGTGAGATCGTGAGCCGACTTACCAAAATAATGTCGTGACGCATCTTCAAACCCAGAGGTATCCGAACCCAAAAACACCCGATTTAAGTAAGTTAACAGAATTCTGTCTTTGCTATAAAAAGCTTCTAATTTCAGAGAAACTACCGCTTCCCGCACTTTTCTACCGATAGAATCTTGGGTTCCAACATACTTACGAAACAAACTACGTGCCACCTGCTGTGTGATCGAACTACCACCTTGACGCACTTCACCTTTTTTGGTGTTGATTAGTATTGCCCTTAAAGTTCCAATCGGATCAACCCCCAAATGCCAATAGTAGCGAGCATCTTCTGAAGCCATTACTGCTTTCGGGAGGTAAGGCGAAAAATCTGATAATCGCTGCATATCAATATGAGCTTCACTACGGGGCGGACGTAGCGGCGCTTCTAGGTCGTTAGAGTAAACAACTATTGGACCTGTGGCATCTGGTAAAGGTCGCACCGCAACTTTAGAGGACTCAATGCCAATCACTAATGCAAACAGCCCTGTTACCCCACCTAGTCCATAAAGACTGTAGCGAATAGCTTGAATATACCAAGGAGGCGGATAGTGGTACTGAACCCGAACAGCTTGAGCTAATTCTGGTGGACCCAGATTAAGTACATCACCATGTCGCAAGGGTAAAGAATCGATCCTACGTCTACCTAGATAAATCCCATTTGTGGAATTTTCATCTTTGAGAACAAAGGATTTTCCACCCTGTCCTTCTCTCGTTAAAGACAAATGTACCTGGCTGACCACTGGGTTACGCACCACAATATCGCAGGATTTAGAACTGCGTCCCAGAATGTAGCGATCGCCTAACAGAGGATATACTTCAGATGACGGCGCATCAGCTTCCTGTACCCATAATTCCGGCACCTTAGCATTAGGTTTAAGTGCCAGTTGGGAAAAATTAATCTTTGCTTGAATAGTCTGTACTGCCTGAGTCACTTGACCCAGAAGAGTTTGAGGCGGACGTTGTTGCTGATGAGGAGGTGTCATGCGCTATTCACGCAAAGGTACTGTAGAAATAAAAACAATAGATGATCGGAGAATTCCAGAATCTTAAACCATTGTGGCGTACTCAAGTCAATAAGTGCTACATACTTGCAATTTTTTTTGTTTTCATAATTGAAATTAACCGCAGATAAAATCCCCAATTGATCTACTGCTGTAATCTTAAATTCATATATTTTGACTAACAAACAAATGCCGAAAAATTTCTGATCCCTCTCCACCCTCTTTCTTTTCAAGGCAAGTATAGCAACCGCCCGTGTTTGGACAAAATAAATTTTCAAACCCTGGGGAACATTGCCGCATAATGTAGAGACGCGTTCGCGTAGCGTGCGCGTAGCGCATAATTTCGCGTCTCTACGCTAATAGCTGACTGCTGACCGCTATATATTATTTATGATTTCGTTGATTAGATGTTGGTTTATTCTGAAAGCTCGCAATTAACAAGCAGATAATTCCTGCGTTAATAAATATGTCGGCTAAATTAAATACCGGAAATTGAATCAGGCGAAAATCTATAAAATCAACGACCTTACCAGATATAAAACGATCAATCCCATTACCTAATGCCCCTCCCAAAATCAAGCCATAGCCGATTTGCTCCCAAATATTGAATTTGGGACCAAATAAGGCGAATGCCATCAACCCTAAGCTCACTAATAAAGATAACCAGCGCAACCAACCTCCACCCTGGCTAAATAAACTAAATGCTGCACCTGTATTCGTCACATAAGTAAAGTGAAATACTCCTGGCAACAAGTTCAATGTTTCGCCAATTTTGAAGTTTTGTACTACCCAACTTTTAGTCAACCAGTCTAACACTAGACTAATTAACGCAGCCATCCAAAAAAAGTTATTTTTAAAGTTCATATTAACCACTCAAAGCTAATAGCATCAGGGACAGCTAATAGCTTTTTTAGTAAAACATTAGTTTGCGTAGGGTAAAAGCAATTACTGTGACGGCGCAGACAACTACAAACTGTCCAGGCAATGGATAAAAAGAGTAATTAATTATAGCTTGAAAAAGGGATAAATCATAATTTACTTTCCAGTTAAATAATTGAGAGAGAATTAGATAGCTTAACCCAGCAAGATGAATACTCAACAAGCCAAAAAGACAACTCAATGCTAGAAATTCCAATTTTGGTTGTCTGCGAAAAGCGAGAAAGCCACAAACCCAGGCACCAGGGATAAAACCTAGTAAGTATCCAAAGGTGGGTTGTTTGAGATATTCCCAACCACCACCTCAATCAAAGACTTGAAACCCCATTAAACCGATAACCAGATAAGCAATTTGGGATAGCGCCCCAGCATTTTTGCCACCCAAACAGCCTACAAGTAATACTGCACCAATTTGGTAGGTAACACCCACAGAGTGAGTATTAACTCCTTGTTGACTCCAACTCCAAGGAAAGTTGATGATATAGGCTTCCAGAAAGTTACCACCAATGGTGAGCAGCAAGCCAATAATTGCCCACAAAATTTCATTGGGAACAGACACATTACTAATTTTTAGTAGTTTAGGGCGAGAACTTCGGGGCAAGGTGCGATCGCGCTCATATAATAAAAGCTGGGCTAATTCCGTACTGTAGTTAAAGTTGCGTTAAACCAAAATCTTAGTTAATACAAATAACTACAAAGGCGCAGAAAAATTATAATTTATTTGATTTCCCTGCCTGAGTTTATAGCTGTTGTTGGCTTAATGGGATATTCACCAGGAATAGGTGCTTCTCCACCAGTTAGACCAAGGGATTCTAACATAGCATGATCTTGGTCTGGAGGTTGTCCTAGTGTGGTGAGGTAGTGTCCAATTAGCATCGCGTTAATGCCTGCTTTTAGTCCTAAAGATTGGAGTTCACCCATGACAGTTTCCCGTCCCCCAGCATATCGAATGATTTGGGTTGGCAAAAGCAAGCGGAAAATAGCGATCGCTTTGAGTGCTTCAAAAGGATCGATTTTGTCAACTTCCTCTAAGGGTGTCCCACTTCTGGGGTTAAGTAAGTTGAGTGGTACAGATTCTACTTCTAATTCTCGCAGTGCCAAAGCTAGATCTACGCGGTCTTCCCAACTTTCGCCCATGCCGAGAATGCCACCAGTACAAGCTTGAATTCCGGCTGATTTTAGGTGCTTAATAGTTTCAACGCGATCGCGCCAACTATGAGTTGTAACTATTTCTGGGAAAAAGTTTTCTGATGCTTCTAAATTATGGTTATATCTAGTCACACCAGCATCTTTTAAAGCTTGTGCTTGTTCTGGTGTTACTTCTCCCAAAGCGCAACAAGGCTTAATATTAGTTTCTGTTGTAATCAGCCTTACTGTTTCAAGGATGCGTTCAAATTCCCCAGATTTCGGGCTGGAATATTTCGGGCCACGTCCTTGACTGACTAAGCAAAATCGAGTTGCGCCAGCTAATTCGGCAGATTTGGCTTGATTCAAAATTTCTTCAGTAGACTTAAGACCATAAATCGGCGAATCTTCCGCCGGATGGTGTGCTGATTGAGCGCAGAAGCCACAATTTTCGGAGCAGTTGCCAGATTTGACATTTATAATGCTGCACAAGTCTACAGTATTGCCACAACAGCCTTGACGTACCAAATCGGCAGCTTGGCACAGTAGCAAAATGTTGTCAGTACCTTCAATTTTCGTGAGTGCGATCGCTTCTTCTTTATTTAGCCGCTTCCCAGCAATAATCTGTTCAGCAAGATTTAACAGCCACGCTTGCACAGAAAGTTCAGAGTCAAACACGATCTCAGAGGTTGTTGGATTTAAGTCAGTTGATAATGGCGCTTGAACCACGCTTCGTCCTCTAATTGCAGTTCGCGATTTCTGATCACAGTCTCCCACGAATACGCTGCAATTACAAAAAGCTGGGGTATATAGCTAAAATTTTCTACCTGTTAATCAAATAGACATCTCCAGAAATTAAAGGTGCTTTACCTAAAACCCTCGTCGAGATGCGCCCTTGTAGAGACGCGCCATGGCGCGTCTCTACATTCCTTTTTAGGGATATCCAAATGTGTAGTATGAAATTAGTTGCCCTGACACTGACTACTTGAAAGCATTTGAGCCTTATAACCAATTATTTATAATTTATTAACCTTTTCTTTACATTCTCTTTACAGTTAACCTGTATGTTCATATAGGCTCTCCCGTCAAAATACTCTAACTTGATAGCAATGATTTTCCGTATTAATCTGCTTAATCCATCTCGTCTAGCTACCTCAATTTCTTTGGTAGCACTGACAGTCGGTTTGGCTGCTTGTGGTGGACAGGGCAGTTCGGACAATACTGCCACTAACAATAATGCTCCTAGTGCTACTCCAGGCAAACTAGACTTAGCTCAAAATGTCTCCTTAACTGGTGCTGGCGCTTCTTTTCCGGCTCCCTTATATCAGCGTTGGTTTGCCGACTTTAATAAAAAATATCCCAAAGCTCAGATCAATTATCAGTCAGTTGGTAGCGGCGCTGGGGTAGAACAGTTTACTGCTGGGACTGTAGACTTTGGAGCCAGCGATGTCGCCATGAAGGATGAAGAAATCCAGAAAGTAAAACAGGGAGCCTTAATGCTGCCCATGACGGCTGGTAGCATTGTGTTAGCTTACAATATCCCCAGTGTTGAAAGTGGATTAAAGCTACCCAGAGCAGTTTATGTTGATATCTTGCTAGGCAAGATCAAGACTTGGAACGACCCGAAGATTACTGCTGCTAACTCTGGCGTTAATCTACCTAATCTACCCATAACTGTTGTGCATCGTTCTGATGGTAGTGGCACTACGGGAGTGTTTACCAAACATCTCAGCGCCATTAGTCCTGATTGGAAAACTAAAGTGGGAGACGGCAAGACTGTCAACTGGCCTGTCGGTGTTGGTGCTAAAGGTAATGAAGGCGTTACTGCTCAAATCACACAAACTCAAGGCTCAATTGGTTACATTGAGTACGGTTATGCCAAGCAAAATAATGTGAAATTTGCTGCTTTGGAAAATAAAGCAGGTAGCTTTGTTATCCCTAGTGAAGAGTCGGCATCTAAAACCTTGGCAGCAGTAAAACTGCCAGAAAATCTGCGAGCATTTATCACAGACCCCGAAGGTCAAGACTCCTATCCAGTTGTTACCTACACTTGGTTGCTTGCTTATAAGCAATATCCTGATGCTGCCAAAGCCAAAGCTTTAGAAGCTATGATTGAATACGGCTTAACTGAAGGACAAAAGAACTCTTCAGAGCTAGGTTATGTACCCTTGCCCCAAAACGTAGTTACTCAAGTAGCTGCTGCTGCCGATCAAATTAGCCCAGACTATAAAATTGAGGTAGGCGGTACTACTGCCACTAAATAGCCAAACCGGAAACGTTCAAATCAACTAAAGCTTGTTTTTAATTAACAGCAAGCAGTGCTAAGAACGTACTTAGGTTCGCTGCTTCATAAAACTGATTCAAATCGTGCATAACTAACAAATCACACACAATAGTAATGTTTACTTCCTGCTTCAACATGAACCGTCGGCGGCACTCATTCCACAGGCTATCCCGGTCAAGCCGACCATTCTTGCTCTTATTAATTGCTGCGTTCAAATCTCGGTCTAAATTCATGCCGCAACTTGAACAGTTATAAACTCGTTCTTTAAGTGGCATTTTCTGTTGATGATCGCAATTTGAACACAGTTGAGAACTGGGATAGAAGCTATCAACTATCACCAGTTCTGACCCGTACCACATTGTTCAGAAGTATGTTCTTAAATTTATGACTACAGAAGCTAAGGATGCTAAACCAGCAATCAAACCTCCATCAAAAGTAGCAAATTCATTAGATCGAGGTTTTATTTGGGTAACTCGGCTCTTTGCACTAGGAATCGCTGCTATTTTGCTTTGGATAGCTGTGGAGGTTGCTAGTGCAGCTTTACCTGCAATTCGTGAGTTTGGTTTAAGTTTTCTAGCTTCTAGCACTTGGAATCCCGTCAATGAGGACTACGGGGTGCTTGCTCCAGTTTATGGAACTTTGGTGAGTTCTTTTATAGCTTTGCTTTTGGCTGTACCAATTGGAGTTGGCACTGCTGTCTTACTTAGTGAGAATTTTTTGCCGCCAAATGTGCGTTTGGTGCTGGTATTCTTGGTAGAACTGTTAGCAGCTATTCCCAGTGTTGTTTATGGTTTGTGGGGAATTTTTGTTTTGATTCCCTTATTAAATCAACTAGGGGGATGGCTGCATAGTAATTTTGGCTGGCTACCTATTTTTAGCACTCCTCCAACAGGTCCAAGTATGTTGCCTGCTGGGTTGATTCTGACTATTATGATTTTGCCAATTATTACGGCGATTTCCCGCGATGCTTTAATTTCTGTTCCTCCTGAACTTAGACAGGCTGCTATTGGGCTGGGTGCAACTCGTTGGGAAACAATATTTCAGGTAATTATACCTGCTGCTTTTTCTGGCATCGTTAGTGCTGTGATGTTGGCGCTGGGGCGGGCAATGGGTGAAACAATGGCTGTGACGATGGTTATTGGAAATTCCAATAATATTAGCTTTTCACTGCTGGCACCAGCTAACACAATTTCTTCGCTGCTGGCTAATCAATTTGCTGAAGCTAGTGGTATACAAGTAGCTGCACTGATGTATGCTGCGTTAATTTTGTTTATCTTGACGCTGTTAGTTAATATCCTGGCTGAGTTAATCGTGATTCGCATGAGGCGGCTATAGTTTTAGGGAGAGAGGAGGGAGGAGAGAGGAGGGAGGAGAGAGGAGGAAAGTTATAGGGTTTGAAACTTTTCTCTCAATTAAAAATGTACAATTTCAATGCCCGTTAGGCTTAGTAAGTTAATCCAATTTCTATTCAACATAATGTGTGTAATTTATTAAATTTATGAGGCATACGAGCCAAGAGCAGAATTCTTCGGGTTTTCCAGTTGGAAGTTTGATTCGCTCTCCAAGTTCTCCCCGAACACTATTTAGTATTTTAATGACGGTGTTGGCATTTATTTGTGCTGCCTTGGCTATTCTGCCTTTGGTAGCAGTACTTTATTACCTAATACTCAAAGGCTTTAGTAGTTTTAGCTTCAAAATTTTTACGGAATTGCCCCCACCGCCGATGGTTGCTGGTGGCGGTTTTGGTAATGCGATCGCAGGCACAGTAATTATGGTGGGGATTGCTGCTTTAATCAGTATTCCGTTTGGTGTACTAGCAGCGATCTATATGACTGAATTTAGTTCTGGTAATACGTCTCGCTGGATTCGCTTTGCTACCAACGTTCTTAGTGGTGTTCCCTCGATTATTGCTGGGGTATTTGCTTATGGGATAGTGGTTGCAACATTTAAATCTTTTAGTGCGATTGCCGGGGGAGTTGCTCTTTCAGTTCTGATGTTACCAATTATTGTCAGGACTACTGACGAAGCTTTACAGTTAGTTCCACAAGAACTCAGACAGGCAAGTTTAGGATTAGGAGCAAATAATTTTGAAACTGTATCACGGGTAGTTTTACCTGCGGCTTTACCTGCAATTGCTACTGGGGTAACATTAGCGATCGCCCGCGCCTCTGGCGAAACTGCACCTTTACTGTTTACAGCTTTGTCTTCACAGTTTTGGCCTAATAGTTTATTCGCCCCTACTCCATCTTTGGCAGTTTTGGTCTACAATTTTGCGATTGTTCCTTTTAAAAATCAGCAGGATCTCGCTTGGGCTGCTGCTCTAATTTTGGTGCTGCTAGTGCTGATTACCAGCATTTTTGCTCGTTGGGTAACTCGTCAAAAAGTTTATTAATCCTGAATATTCCCCTTTTGAGTTTAACTACAGCAAGTTAAAATTAAGGAAAGTGAAAATGTATAATTTTATACATCAGGTATAAGATGGATATAGTTAAGAGAATCGTAACATCTATCTTTGTGCAGAATTACTGAGATTGGAATTGGTCAAATTGTGCTGATCCTAAATCTACCTGGGATCGACTCTAATTGTATGTTTTAAGTGTTTTCCCCGTCCCAATGCTGCGATAGTCAATTTTTAAGTTGACTGAAAAGTAGCCGCGCTTGTCTAAATTATTGGACAAGTCAATTGAACCCAAACTAGAAAATTATTTATGTTTTTAACGGATAACTTCGCCAATCAAGCTGAAACTGTTTTAAGTGCCAAAAATCTCAATGTTTACTACGGTAAGTCTCTAGCACTACGGGATGTTTGCATAGATATCCCTAAAAATAGCGTGACGGCGTTTATTGGACCTTCGGGTTGTGGTAAGAGTACATTGATCAGGTGCTTTAACCGTTTAAATGATCTGATTAGTAGTTTTCGGGCTGAAGGTAAGGTAAATTACTTCGACCAAAATTTATATGCGCCTACCATAGATCCGGTAGAAGTGCGGCGGCGAATTGGGATGGTGTTTCAAAAAGCCAACCCTTTTCCTAAATCAATATATAACAATGTTGTTTTTGGCGCACGTATTAATGGCTACAAAGGCGATATGGATGAGTTGGTAGAAAAATCTCTACGACAAGCGGCATTATGGGATGAGGTTAAAGATAAACTCAACGAAAGTGGTTTAGCTTTATCTGGGGGACAACAGCAACGTTTATGTATAGCGCGTGCGATCGCTGTTCAACCAGATGTATTATTGATGGATGAACCATGCTCGGCTCTCGATCCGATTTCGACACTAAGAATTGAAGAATTAATTCATCAACTAAAAGAGCATTACACGATTGTAATCGTCACGCATAATATGCAGCAGGCTTCTCGTGTGGCTGATATGACAGCATTTTTTAATGCCGAAGTCACAGAAAAGGGACAAAGGTTTGGTTATTTAGTTGAGTGCGATCGCACAGAAATAATTTTCCAAAGCCCTAAACAAGAATCCACACAGGCGTATGTTAGCGGTCGTTTTGGTTAATTACGGGGTAATTTTAGCATATCCTAGTGTAGAGACGCGATATATCGCGTCTCTCGCCATTTGTCAATAAATTAATTTTTTTGATCCTTACACCATCAATCCGAGCTAGGATTAACTTTAATTTTGAATTTTTGTGTCATTAAAACAGAAAATGCTTATGAAGCGCTACTTTTCACGCCTGATTGCCTTAGTTTTAGTGGCTGTAATTGGCTTAATGGGCTGTTCTAGCAATTCCCAAGTGATGACGGGAGATTATCGCCAAGACACCTTAGCTTTATTGCAAAGTATGAGAGCAGCGATTGAATTGCCAGAGGGTGCGCCAGATCAAGCGGCTGCACAGGCTCAAGCGCGTCAAGATATCAATGATTTTGCCTCTCGCTACCGTCGAGATAGCTCTGTAAGTAAGCTTAGTTCTTTTACTACAATCAGAACAGCTTTGAATTCTTTGGCTACTCAATATACTTCCTATCCCAATCGTCCTTTGCCACAAAAACTCAAGGATCGTTTAGAGCAAGAGTTTGAGCAAATAGAAGCTGCTCTCAAACGAGGAAGTTAACTGCAAAGGTTGCCAAGATTAATTATTGAATTGATCGCAAATTTTAGGGGTTTGATTAATCAAACCCTTCTTTGATAGTTGACACCATTTTACAAAATACAGTATGAGAGGTGAAGTTAACGGGAACATTTACTAGCCATAAAGCAATCAGATCAAGAAACAAGTTTGAGAGGTCTGGTAATGGGTAAAAGGTAAAACAACGATAACTTAAATTGTGAGATTGACCTAAAATCAAGAAATTAGATAAACAAGTAGATGACGAACAAAGGTTACAAATTTCGCCTATATCCAACACAAGAGCAAGAATCATATCTTGCCAAGTGTTTTGGATGTAGCCGTTTTGTTTATAACCATTTTTTAAGGCTTATTCGCCAGCTAGACAAATTCTTCCCTAGTTCCAAGCGTTGCTCAAAGTGTGGATATATCCATGAAAATCTGACATTAGATATCAGAGGATGGACTTGTCCAGAGTGCGGCACTCATCACGATCAAGATGTGAACGCTGCCACAAATATCTTGGCCTTTTGTGACCCTCAAATACGGCAGGAATTGCCGAAATCTACGCCCAAAGAGCCTGTTGAAAGACAGGGACACCAAGGGGGTTAAGCTAACGCGCATCTAAATTGTACATTTTATAATTGAGAGAAAAGTTGTCAAACACAATACCCCTCTCTCCTCCCTCCTCTCTCCTCCCTCTCTCAAATATAAAATCAAAGAAACACAACAGCTTACTCCTTGGGCTTGGGAAGCGCCTAGTTTCGCATAGCAGAACTAGGGGTAATTCACAAGAGTTATTTATTGATGTCTACGGGTATATCAAAAAGTTTGTCTAAACAGCTATTTATGGAACTCTCGCTCAAGTTTTTACCTTCAGCCCAACGTTTAAATCGCAGTTTAGTCGCCGCGCTATTGACGAGTAGTATGTTGACTCAATGCTGGTTTCCTAAACCTGCCTCAGCGCAAACAACTGCATATTGCCGATTTACTCAAGAGGAGATTTCTGAAAAAGAAAACTTGCTTCAGGTGGCGTTAAAAGGCAACCAAGATACTCAAAAACGCTATAAAACCCTTTTAAAGCAACACGCCGAGGACTTGCGCCAGTGCCGCAGTCAGACTTGGCCTAATGACCAGGCTACTTGGCTGCGGCTTTATCCATGTGATAGTCGCCCTGGTGCGATGGATAAGTTGCTCGATCGCATTGTTAATATGGGTTACAACAAAGTTTATGTAGAAGTTTTTGGTGATAGCCAAGTACTGCTGCCCGCCGGAGACAACCCCACGCCTTGGCCTTCTGTAGTCCGCACTCCTGGTAGTGAAAAAGTTGATCTGTTAGCACAAATCGTCCAAAAAGGACATGAGCGAGGGCTTAAGGTCTATGCTTGGATGTTTACGATGAACTTCGGTTATACATACGCTCTACGTCCAGACAAGGAATCAGTGCTTGCTCGCAATGGCAAGGGACAAAAGGCTGTGTTGTCTTTTTCAGACGGGATGCAAGTATTTATCGATCCCTACAACGTACAAGCGAAAAAAGACTACTATCAGTTGGTGCAGGCATTTGTTAAGCGTCGTCCCGACGGTATTTTATTTGACTACATCCGATATCCGCGTGGTCAAGGAACTGATTCTGTAGTTAATAAGGTACAGGATTTGTGGATTTATGGTAATTCTGCCCGACAAGCTTTGTACAGCCGAGCCTTGAATTCTAAGGGGCGAGTGCTAATTGAGAGATTTATAAATAATGGTGTCGTTACAGCAGGTGATATTCAAGCGGTTGATCAACTTTATCCCCAAGAAGGCTCACCAAGTTGGCAAGGTCGCAATCCGCCACCTAATGAAATGCTGGCAACTCCTGCACAGCGTCAACCTCTTTTGCAATGGGAACTGTGGCAATTAAGTGTTGCTCATGCTGTTCAGGGAATATTGGACTTTGTGAATTTAGCAATGCAACCAGCACAGCAGCAAGGGATAAAAACAGGGACTGTGTTTTTTCCAGAAGCTAATCAGGGTGTTGGTCAAGTGGGGTATGATTCTCGACTTCAACCCTGGGAAAGATTTTCTAGTAGCATAGAATGGCATCCAATGGTTTACGCTACCTGTGGTAATAGCAATTGTATTGAGGATCAAGTCAAGCGAGTGTTAAAACGCGCTCCTGCTGGTACAAAGGTGGAACCAGTGCTTGCTGGGATGTGGGGCAAGTCTGTGAATAATCGTCCATCGCTAGAAGCGCAGATGGAAGGTATTCGTTCTTCAACACCGCAAATTAATTCGGTGAGCCATTTTGCTTTTTCTTGGCAAGATCCAGAATTTGACCGCGATCGCAAATCTTGCCGATTATAAGCTGTTGTGGAAGAGCGCGTTTTCTGTTTTAGGGAGGGAGGAGGGAGGAGGGAGGAGGGAGGAGGGAGGAGGGAGGAGGGAGGAGGGAGGAGGGAGGAGAGAGGAGAGGGGAGAGAGGAGAGAGGAGAGAGGAGAGAGGAGAGAGGGAGGAGAGGAAGGGGAAAATTGATAATTGATAATTGATAATTGTTAATTGTTAATTGTTAATTGTTCATTAGCTGCCTTAACTTTGTAGTAAAAATCTGGTACGTCTACTGAAGGGGTAAATTGATCAATGGGGCGTTTTCTTACCTCCCAACGCTCCCAATCTGCTTGATAATTAAGTGGGCAACTGGCTGGTTCTTCTGCTGAATCTGGAGGGCTATTATCACTTAATAGCTGTTTTGTCAAGGAATCAACAGCTACATTATGAGGAGAATTTTCAGATTGAGCGGATAAAAAATTTGATTCCAGCTTTGATGATGTTGAATCAATATCATCAGCTTGTTTACTTAAAGCTACAGGCTCAGACCGCACCTCTGATTTAGTGTCAATGTTATTTTCTACTACTGATGAAGCATCGGAAAACACCGCCAGATTGCTAGGAAATTTGCGACCAATAAGACGCTCAAATTCTCCATTAAAGTGAGCTTTTGGGAAACCACACCGATTCCAAGTAGCTAAAATTTGCTCTACAGAAACGGCTTTGTAGCGTCCTTGATATAACGCTTCAATTACCGCAAGACGCACCCAGCTAGATTTATAGTTATGGAGCCATGCTCGCACTAATTCCTCAGCCTGATACCCCCGCAGATCAAAGCAATATTGAACAAGCAGTGCGATCGCATAAGCAGTACTTGCATCTTGGGTTAACTGCGTCATTAGACCTCAAAGCGTCAGAACTAAGAAACAATATAGGCAGATTTAATTGCAGGCAAGCGTCCAATACTAACTAATGCCTGATAAATCATTGCTGCTGATAAAGCCCGTGTCGTTTCCCCGTTTGGATTAAGTTGCCTTAAAACAGGGTAGTTGACAACTAAGCTTTTTTGTGTAGCAGCAGCCACCATAGCTCTAGCATAGCTAGGAATGGCATCACGATCTTCATAACGACTTAAAAATTGTTCATCCCCTTGAGGTAATGAAAGTGCATTCGCCAAGGAGACAATCATTTGCACTTTTAGCACATTTTGGTTGGGACGGAAGGTTTGGTCTGGAAATCCAGACATAAATCCCCCCCGATAAGCTTGTTCAATTACGGCTGATGCCCAAAAATCAGCAGCAACGTCTGTAAATTGAGTAGGTGGCAGTTTAGCCGAGGGATTAAAAATTGTCACTAATAAAGATGCTAATTGAGCGCGAGTGAGTTTTTCTTCTGGTTTGAAGGAACCATCTGCAAACCCTCTCATAAAGTTTTGGTTGGTTAGTACCCGAATGAAATTTTCTGCCCAGTGTCCTTGGATATCTGTAAAGCTAGGGAGGGAGGGATCAGCAGTGACAATGTAAGGAGAAGCGATCGCAGTTTCTTTTCCTGTTGCTACTAATGCTTGGACAATTAATGCTGCTACTTCACCACGAGTCATATCCCGCATGGGTTCGAGCAGATTAAGCTTTGGATAATTTACTACCAAACGTTTTTGAGTGGCGATCGCAATCCCATTAGTAGCATAGCTGGGAATTTGGGCGCGGTCTTGATAGAAAGATAGTAAATTTAGATTCCCGCCAGTTAATCCTAAACCACCTGCGATCGCGGCGATCGCTTGTACCCGTGTGACATTTTGTGCTGGTCGAAATGTTTGGTCAGGAAATCCATAAATAAATCCCATTTGAGCAACCTTTTGAATCGCTTTTGCTGCCCAAAAATCACTTTTAACATCCTTAAATACCACAACATCTCGCCTAATTAATGGCAAATCAAAAGTATTAAAAATCATTGCCGCAAACTGCGCCCGATTAATATTAGCTTGCGGCTTAAAAGTACCATCAGGAAAACCATTTACTAAACCACGACTTAGTAATCTTTGGATAAATAATTCTGCCCAATGACCACCAATATCACTAAATTGAGTAGGTCCAACTAAAAAATTACCCGCTTCAGCAGCAATAAACTCTACTTGTCCTTGTACCCTAGATGGATTTAGCTGATTTCCAGCCGAAACTAACTTAAAAGTTGTGGAATTTTGCAGATCAAATTGACCGTTATCGCGTAGGATATTGCCTGCGCCATCTTGAATACTACCCAAATCTGGGCGTGCTTCCTCAGTAACAACCAAACCAGCTATAGTATTTTTCTCAATTAAATTACGGCGCAATACTGGTCGCACTTGTCGAGATAAAACAATACCCATGCTATTAGCCGTAATTTTATTATCTGAAACTAAGGGAGCAGCAAGATCTCCAATAGCAATGGCATAACCTGTTTTTTCCAACACATTCCGGCGTACTTCCCCTTTAGCATTACGCACTAAGGAAAGACCTCTAGCTGAATTTTGGAAAAACCGATTATCAATAATTATCGGTTTCCCCGTCCCTGTCACCAAAACGCCTTCACGACCACAAGCTGTAAATGTATTATTAGCAAGGGTGACAGACGTTGATTCAATCCACACCCCAGTTCCAGTAGCAGTACGATTAGTTACTGTTACTCCTCGTAATTGGGCATTCATCTCTAGTCTGAGCGTAATATTTTGGCTACCTAGAGTGGGACTAATATATTGCCCACTACCTTCAATTACAATACTCTTGCCTAAGCTGGGTTCATTGCCTAAAACCATCACCCCAACAGGAATAACTATGGGGAACACTTCACCAGTAGCCGTATTGTAAGTGCCTTTCTCTAGTTGGATTGTAGTTCCAGAGGCAGCTACACTAAGTGCTTTAGTGAGACTTTTCAAAGGGGCTGTTAAGTTACCTACTCCAGTATCTTTACCTGTAGCAGGGTTGACATATAAGATCGATTGAGCCATATAAAAGTATCAGTTTATCAATAGGACTTACGCATTTTTACCAAATATTTAGGCTTTGGGGACTGGGGACTGGTGTTGTGTGACTGGGAAAAAGCCCTAATTTATCAAGCTTTGGGGACGATTAACTTTTTTTAACCTGCGTAAGTTTTAATCAAATTTCAAAGAAAAAGTTTGCTTCTAGCCTAAGTGTCTTCCTAGCAATTTATCTGTCAGCCTTACCTCGTGAAACAAATACGTCATATAAGCTTCATATTTAAGTAGTATCTTGAAGTCAATAAAAATAATCAGGTTTTTCCATCAGTTAAGTTTACAATCAATACTTGGCTGATCGCTAAAGCCTTAATAGTGGCGTTTTTTTGTGCATCAAAATGATCGAAGTTGAGCATTTAAGCAAAATCTACGGCTCGACCCCAGCTATTCAGGATGTTACCTTTTCTGTGGCTCCAGGGGAAATTTTAGGATTTCTAGGACCGAATGGAGCGGGTAAAACTACAACTATGCGGATTTTAGCTGGGTATTTGCCAGCAAGCAGTGGTACTGCGCGGATCGCGGGTTATGATGTCCACGAAGATTCTATGGCTGTGCGGCGTAGAATTGGTTACTTACCGGAGAACCCGCCTTTATATCCAGAAATGACTGTCGAGGAATTCCTGAGTTTTGTTGCAGGGATTAAAGGAGTAAGAAAACGCGATCGCACTAGCAAAGTTAACTCAGCCATAGAACGCTGTAATCTGATCGAAAAGCGTCATGTCCTGATTCGCAAGCTTTCTAAAGGCTTTAGACAGCGTGTGGGGATAGCTCAAGCGATCGTCCATGATCCGCCAGTGATTATTCTAGATGAACCTACTGTTGGTCTTGATCCTCGGCAAATCATTGAAGTACGCCAGTTAATTAAAAGCCTTGCTGATGATCATACAATCATCCTCTCTACCCATATTCTGCCAGAAGTCAGTATGACCTGTAGCCGTGTAACTATTATCAATAAAGGTCAGGTTATCGCTACGAATACTCCTGAGAATTTGATGGCACAATTGACTGGAGGATCTGGTTATGAAATAGAGGTAGATGGTGAACCTCAAGCGCTCCAAAAAATGCTCACGGTTTTGCCTGGAGTAAGTGTGGTTGAATTAGTTACAAATAAAGATTTACCTGAAAATCGCTGTTTAATTCGTGTGATTACACAACCTGGGGCTGAACCTGGTCGAGATATTGCTAGTTTGATTGTTGGGGCGGGGTTAGGGTTGTATGAGATGCGACGCACTTTCGCTAGTCTGGAAGATGTCTTTTTAAAATTGACATTAGAGGATAAAGCTGTTCAAAGCCTTGAGGGAGAGTAGAGGTTTTACAAAAGTCAAATTTGTTGATAAATTCACAATTTTAAATCAATATGAATATCATAATTGCTAATATTTTGGCGATTTATAGAAAAGAATTGCAAGGTTATTTTGCTTCACCACTTGCTTATGTGGTTGCGGCTGTTTTCTGGCTGCTATCAGGCTTCTTTTTTGTAGCAATTCTACTAGGTCCAGAAGGTATTATTCAACAAGCTGCTTTGAGAGATTTACAAGGACAACAAGGTGAATTTGCACCTCCGTTAGATGTACCTTATGAATTTTTGCAGCTTTTCTTAAACGTGATGGGGTCGCTGGCTTTATTTGTGCTGCCAATTTTATCAATGGGGTTGTATGCTGAAGAACGCAAGCGCGGAACTCTAGAATTGTTGGCAACCTCCCCTCTCACCAATTGGGCGGTAGCTGTAGGAAAACTCTTAGGAGTGCTAACGTTTTTTGTCACAATGGTACTGCCGTTATTGTTGTATGAAGCGATCGCCTTCAGTGCAGCAAAACCATCAATTCAACCTGGTGTACCAATCCTCGCCCATTTAGGCTTGATTTTACTAGCAGCAGCAGTTTTATCTTTAGGAATGTTTATTTCTTCTGTAACTGATAGCTCGATTTTAGCTGCGTTTATGACGTTCTTTTTAGTTTTAAGTTTATGGATAATTGATTTGATTGCAAAAAGTATCGGTGGCCCAATAGGAGACGCGATTGGTCATTTATCTTTACTAAAAAATTACAACAACTTAATCCAAGGTGTCTTTGATACAAGTAGTTTGATTATATTTGTTAGCTACATTGTTTTAGGCGTATTTCTCACAGCACAGTCTATCGAAGCACTTCGTTTCCAACGCTCATAAGTAGCAATTAACAATTAACAATTAACAATGACCAGTATTAAGATTACCTTGATTTCCACTGAACTCCTTAGAAATTGACAATTGATAATTGATAGCTAATGTCTAATATGAAAACAATCGCTAAAAATCGGCAGTATTTAGAATATCTATTTTGGTTAGGGCCAATCCTGCTCATTATGGGATTGGTGGCTCAGTATGTTTCTGGTACTAAGTCGCTAATTCCCTTAGCTTTGTTGATTACGGGAATAGTAATTATAGTTTTATGGCTGTTTACAGGTAGCGCTGCACGCAAGTTTTGGGGGAGTAGATCTACTCAAGTAGGTACAAATGCTTTAGTTGCGACGTTGGCCGTTTTGGGTATTTTAGGTTTGGTTAATTTTCTTGCTGTCCGTCATCCATTACGTTTGGACTTAACTGAAAATCAACTTTTTACTCTTTCGCCGCAGTCACAACAAGTTGCCAAGTCTTTGCAACAACCTGTAAAACTATGGGTGTTTGATAGTAACAAAAACCCAGCAGATAGAGAATTGTTAGAAAATTACCGTCGCTCTAGTTCTCAATTTAGCTTTGATTTTGTTGATCCTGAAGTTAAACCAGGAGTGGCGCAGCAGTTTGGAGTTAAATCTGCGGGTGAAGTGTATGTAGAATCGGGAAAAAAGCGGCAGTTACTTCAAAATTTACAGCCAGGAGAGTCACTTTCTGAAGCTAAGGTGACTAATGGGATTACGAAAATTTTGAGCGATCGCCAAGCTAAAATATACTTTCTACAAGGACATGGTGAACATCCCTTAGCTCCTATACAAGGTGGAATTTCTGAAGCTATTAGTAGGCTACAAGATCAAAATTTTACGGCAGAACCTCTAAATTTGGCTCAAAAATCCGCAATTCCCACAGATGCGGCGACGGTAGTTGTAGCGGGTGCAAAACGGGCGCTATTTCCAGGGGAAGTAAATGCTTTAAAAAATTACTTGGCTGGGGGTGGCAGTTTATTACTAATGGTAGACCCGAAGACCGATCCAAAACTGGATAGCTTATTGCAAGAGTGGGGGGTTAAGTTAGATCCTCGGTTGGCGGTTGATGCTTCTGGAAAAGGACGTTTAGTAGGGTTAGGTGCAGCGACGGCGGTAGTTACCCAATATAGTCAGCATCCAATTACCAAAGATTTTGGTAATGACATTTCTTTTTATCCCCTATCCCGACCAATAGAATTAACTCCTGTCAAAGGAATTGAGCAAACGCCGTTGTTAATCACAGATAATCAAAGTTGGGCAGAAAGTAATTCAGAAGGGGAACAATTAGAGTTTAATGCAGATAGCGATCGCCAGGGACCATTAACTCTTGGTGTGGCGTTGACAAAAACTAACTCTACACCCTCAGCAACTAAGCCTAATCAAAATACTGCTCAACCACGCTTGGTTGTTTTAGGTAATTCTGAATTTGCCACCAATGGGTTATTTGAACAGCAACTCAATGGAGATGTTTTCCTTAATTCAGTAAGTTGGTTAAGTAAGCAGGATCAACAAATTCTTTCCATTCGTCCTAAAGAAGCCAAAAATCGTCGGATTAATCTAACTCCCCAGCTAGGACAGTTATTAACTTGGACTGCTCTCTTCTTTATCCCTTTAATTGGGTTTACTACAGCAGGGATAATGTGGTGGAGACGGCGTTAATAAGCTGTTGTGTTTCTAAATTTTATATTTTAGGGGGAGAGGAGGGAGGAGGGAGGAGAGAGGGGAAGAGATTTTGATAACTTTTCTTCTTTATTCCAAATGTACAAGCTTATTTGCGCGTTAACTTAAGTATGAGTCATCAGTCATCAGTTATTGATAATTGTTAATTGTTAATTGTTAATTGTTAATTGATTTATGAAATTGCAGTGGACAACTTGGATTTTAGTACTTTTAGCTTTAAGCTTGGGCGGATTTGTTTATTTCTCTGAAACTAAGCCAGCGCGACAGCAAGAAGCAGCAAAAGTTAAAGAACGAAAAATATTTGATTTTGATAAAGATCAAATCGAATCTTTTACTATTAAAACTCCACAACAACTGCTAAAATTTGAGCGGCTACAGCAAGCGGGAACTCAAGCGAGTTTATCTCCTTGGCAAATGAAGTTTCCTGTTGATGCACCAGCTAGCGATCCATCTGTAGGGTTTTTACTAAACTTGTTAGTAAATGCGAAGAGCGATCGCATATTAACTGTCGCGGCTGATGAGATTCAGCAATACGGGTTAGATCAACCCCAAGCCATAGTAGAAATTAAGCTAAAAAATCAGCAAACCCATCAGCTAATTTTGGGTAAATCTAACTTTAACAATACTTTCCTCTATGCTCAAGCCGATCCACCTGCGGACAAACCCCAACAGCGTCAGTTGGTACTATTAACTAAAGACTTTCAAAATGCTGTGCAGCGACCTTTATCAGAATGGAAATCTTCTTCAATTAACAGTCTTGAGTAATTCTTTTTTGAATTGCCTGTTTCATAATGCGAATATTCTCTTCAATTGGAATGCCTTCCTCGGTGACGACAGGAGGATAGGGTTTGACTTCTACTCCAGGTGGAACTTCAAACAGGAGTCGAAGGGCTTCTAAATCTTCTTGATGTTCAAGTACATAAGCTTTTAGCTCGGCTTTGCTCATGGCTTCGTAATTATGCTTCATAAAAAATACCATTCTCCATCAGGTGAAATAACAATCTGAATATCATCACCAGCACTACAAGCCCAAGAATATTGTAAGTCTCCTTTTAATTTATGGGTTTTTCGTCGGGGATGAAATGGGTCTGTTGATAAAACAAAATTCATAAAAGAAGTTCCTCCATTAGTTGTGCAGGAGTAACAGGTTGACATTTACCCTCTGCAAACTCTTTTTGAGCTTCTTGAACATCTCTGACTAAAGTGGCTCTTCGGCGATCGCGCAGTCGTTTTTGTAAAATGTCAATTAAATTTTCTTGATCTTCTGGTGACAATTGATCCGCAGCTTCTAAAATTTCTGTAAATGTGGCTTCTGTCATCATATTTTCTACTTTTGTACTTACTTAGTCCTCTTGATTCTATTTTATCTAAAACATTGAGCTACGCTAACGCTCTCCCACATTTCCCAACAGCGATCGCACCTCCCACATCCCAACAGCGATCGCACCTCCACACCCCCAAAAAGCGATCGCCCCTCACATTCCAAAAAGCGATCGCACTGATTATTCTTGGTAATGATAGCGACATGAAATAATTGTCAGATAATCATCATCGATAGCATAAATAAGACGATTTGTTTCATCAATACGGCGAGACCAAAAACCTGACAAATTCTCTTTCAACGGTTCGGGTTTACCGATTCCTTCAAAGGGATCTGATAAAGTATCTTGGATAAGTTGATTGATTCTTTTTAAAGTTTTATTGTCTTGAGATTGCCAATAAAGATAATCTTTCCACGCTTTACTACCCCAAGCTAATTTACGCATCGATTAAATCGTGTTCTTGTGTTTTCCCTGCTTTGTATTCGGCGATCGCTTCTCCTAAATGTTGAGCGTTAGCAGGAGATTTTAACAGATAAACTGTTTCTATCAGACTGTCATAATAACTTTTAGACATGACTACAGCATCTTCCGCATCTCTTCTAACAATGACAGTACAGTTTTTATCATTTGCCACTGTATCTAGTACGGATTTAAAGTTGTTTCTTGCTTCGCTAAAGTTGACGATGTTCATGGCTAGAGTTGTACATATTTAGGTACAAGTATGATTATAGCCTTTTTTGACTCTTTTATCCTGTTAGCGCGATTCCTGCCAGGGCAAACGCATCAAAATTTGGCTAAACATCGTAGTTTTTTGTTGGACTGCGATGAAGTTGTCGATCAGGCGATCGTTGTGGCAATATAAAGTAAAAGGGCAGGTTATTACTAAAAATTGCCAGTTGTCGTTATAGCAATAATGTGGTAATCTTTTTTCTCAGGTAATCAGAGCTTGTATACGGGAAGTTGTAGCTAGGATTGTACTTATTGCGCTTTGGCACGCGATCGGGAATTTATGTGAGAGTTACGCTCACACTAAGATTATAAATTTCTCTGTGACGGGAAAATTGGAGCGTGCTTATTACTAACTAGATAAAATTCTGAGTAGGTAATCGTCATCCATTAATAGTAAAAGTATCGAATTTAAGAGCAAAATATTCTAACCCTTGACGGAAAGCATACCAAGCAACATCATTGATAGACTTGGCAAGACAATGATAGCAACGGATGGGTTAAACACTCCGCAGTAGATTAAAAAAAATAAGAAACGGATGGGATACCGCAACAAACAGTCAACTTATCCGTTTTCTTAAAAGTGATTAATTCTGTATCTTGAGATCAACCATCCGTTGCGATTTTTTACCATGTTTTTGACATTAAAATAAGAAACGGATGGGATACCGCAACAAACAGTCAACTTATCCGTTTTCTTAAAAGTGATTAATTCTGTATCTTGAGATCAACCATCCGTTGCGATTTTTTACCATGTTTTTGACATTTAAATCTTCATAGACTACTAAGCTGTTAAGCTTGCATACGTTACGCGCGATTCTCTTCGCGTGTTCATTCCGTTGTCTACTTACCCTTAAATGCTTCTTGGCATATCTTTGTCTGGCTTTTCGTATGAGGTTCTTACCTTTCTCCTTTTTGTAAATCTGACGTTGAGCGTGTTTAATTGCTTTTTCAGATGAGCTTAAAAACTGCGGGTTTGGTTCATGGTGTCCATTAGAATCAGAGTAAAAATACTCGATACCAACGTCTAAACCTATTTCACAGTCAGCAATTCTCGGTTCTTTATTAATATCTATGTTCAAACAAAATTGAACATAGAAGCCATCAGCCCGTTTAACAATCCTGACTCTTTTAATAGATTTAACAGGATATTTTATGAAAAATCGTAGATTAGAAATTAAACTTACTAATTATGAGTTACAGCAAATAGAGGAAGAAGCCCAACGGCGAGGTATGAACAAGTCTGAATTGATTAGAAGTTTAATTGCTCGTTTTCCCGCACCAATAAAAAGCCGTCCTGCGCTCCGCTAAGGACGGGGTTTTAAACCCAATTCTTTGATAACCCGCCTGGGGTTCAAACCCCAGGCTAATAGCGAAAGTCTTCTAAAGAAGACTGGGAAGAAATTTCAGTCCATTTTAATGGACTTTTGCTATGAGCATCGGAACTTGAGTTCTGGGCGGGATTTGAGGGTTACTGACATTGATGCAATATGTGAGTTGAACCTGGTAACGAGGGCGAAAGGGGGGAAAATTCAAAGTCCCCCAATTTATGGGGGGATTTAGGGGGATTTAGAAGTAAGTCCTAATTACTAAATAGAACGTTTTTGCTCACCACGATATCTAATTATTTCAGCAATAAAAGCGACTAAACCTGATAAAACCATTAAAAATACACTAAGCGCATTAATATCGGGTTTTACACCAGTACGAATACGACTAAAAATTTCTAGCGGTAATGTTGTTGCACCCGTACCCGCAGTAAAACTGGCAATTAAAAAGTCATCCATACTTAAGACAAAAGATAATAGACAACCAGCGATAATTGCAGGCATCAATTCAGGAAGTAAAACTTGTATAAAAGCTTGTACTGGCGTAGCGCCTAAATCTAGTGCTGCTTCTTCTAAGTGAGGATTAATATTATTAATTCGAGAAGAAACAACTAAAGCAATATAGGAAATACAAAAGACTACATGAGCAGCTACAATTGTCCAAATACTTAGAGGTATGCCGACTGATGCTAAAAATACTAGAGTAGCAACTGCGATCGCAATATCGGGAATAATTAAAGGTAAATAAGAAACACCACGATACAAGGTTTTACCAGTAAACCGATAACGCGCTAACCCAACAGCCATCAAAGTACCCAAAACTGCCGAAATAGCCACCGCACCAATAGCTACTATCAAGCTATTTTGCAGTGCTGTTAGAATCCGACTATCATTAAATAACTTTTGATACCACTTTAAAGTAAATCCCTGCCAACCAGCGCTATATGCTGACTCATTAAAACTATAAAACGTTAGTACCAAGATCGGTAGGTACATATAAAAGAACATCAGCAAGGTAAAAATTACCTGCCAGGAGGGACGAGGTTTATTCTTTGACTGCAACATTTCTAATGGTATTTCCTCCTGCTGATTATCCACTGTAACTGTCATCAATACTCACCTAATAATTTAGATGCGATCGCGTTAACGTTGAGGCGTAGTATCACCATATTTAATCAGTAGTGCGATCGCAACACTTACTGCAAAAATTAAGAGCATACTTAAAGAAGAACCAAAACCCCAGTTTTGTGTTGCTCCCAAAAACTGGTTATAAATTAATCTAGATACTGTCATACTCGATGCACCCCCAAGTAATTCAGGATCAACAAAATCACCCAAAGTGTTAATAAATACCAGCAAAGATCCAGCAGCAATTCCTGGCATAGTTTGGGGAACTGTCACCTTCCAAAAAGTTTGAATCGGATTTGCTCCCAAATCTGCTGATGCTTCTAATAGACTTTGATCTAATTTTTCCACAGAAGCATAGAGAATTAACACCATATAAGGTAGATAGCTATAAGCCATACCAATAAACACAGCCGTACTTTGATTAAGTAAGTCTAAAGGCGGTAAATGTAGACTTGTCAGAAACGAATTCAGCACACCTGTAGGGCGTAAAATGGTAATCCAAGCGTATGAACGTAACAGAGAAGAAGTCCACAAAGGTAAAACAAACCCTAATAATAATAAATTTCGCCACTGCTTAGGAGCCATTTGCCCAAGCCAATAAGCAACAGGGAAACCTAATAATAGAGTAGTGATCATTGTACCAAAGGCAAAAAAGAGCGATCGCCCTAATACCTGCAAATAAATCGGTTGAAAAATTAAACTATAATTCGCCAAGCTACTAGGATTAACTACATCCCCTGGGCGAATATTAGGCACTAAACTTAGCTCGAAAATTACTAAAGCAGGCAGCACTAACAGCAGCGCCAACCATAAGCCACCAGGGGCAAGCAATATTACTGGTTCCAACCATTTAAACCCTGGACGTTCCTTGCTAGATGTAGCCAGCAATTCATTAACGTCATCAGATGGCGTGGAATTAGGGAGAGAAGAACGAGAAGTTGGGGTAGACACAATAATCAATTAACAATTAGCAATTAGCAATTAGCAATTAACAATTAGGCTTTTCGATGACCAATGACCAATGACCCACCCTCATGTTAAGTTTATTTCCACCCGGCTACTTAACTGCTGGTTAATTTAGTCCAGTATGCTTCATAAATTTCTTTAGTTTTATCTGGTAAAGGAGCAATCCCTTCACACTTGAAGAGCAAAGATTCAGGAGGAAATAAGGTCGGATTCTCTTGCACATCAGGCGGTAACAAATTGAATGCCACTTTGTTTGGTGTAGCAAAACTTAACCTCTGACAAATTGCGGCTGTCACTTCTGGTTGCAACATATAGTTAATCCAAGCATAAGCTGCTTCTGGATTAGGTGCTGTTTTGGGAATTACTAGCGTGTCTGTCCATAAGGAAGAACCACTGCGCGGTAGCACATATTGTAAATTTTTTACTTCTGGGACTAAATCATTAGCATCTGAGGAAACACACATAGCTACCAGCAAATCCCCAGTTAAAATTTGACTCCGCCAAGCATCAGAAGTAAAAGATGCGATGCTTGGCTTAAGTTGTGCTAACTTTTCATAAGCTTGTTTAATTTGCTGTGCATCTGTCGAGTTGTAACTGTATCCCAACATTTTCAACGTCGCCCCCATTACTTCCCGCAAATCATTGAGCAACGTCATCTTGCGAGAGAGTTGCTTCTGGTAATCCCACAGGTAACCCCAATCTTGCGGTTCATTTCTGAATTTAGTTGTGTTGTAAATTAAACCTGTAGTACCCCATGTCATCGGTACACTGTAGCGGTTATCTGGATCATAAGTAGGATTTTGGAACTTGGGGAATAGTTGCGAAAGACCAACCAGACGCGAGTGGTCTAATTCCGTCAACATCTGCAAATCCACCATCTGCCGCACCATATAGTCAGAAGGGTAGATAATACTGTAGTCGCCACCTCCAGAAGCTTGAATCTTAGCTAACATTGCTTCGTTAGAATCAAAGACATCAGCAATAACTTTGATACCAGTATCTTTCGTGAAGCGATTAAGTAAATCTTCATCTGTATAGCCAGCCCAAGTGTATATGTATAACAACTTGTTATCGCCACGCCCAGCATTACTAGGAGTTGAACGCACCTGAGCGAGTGTCCAACCGCAACTAGACAGCGCCAGTCCCGATAAAGCTGCTGCTGAGGTTTGGATAAACCTACGTCGTGTCGAGTTAATTAGGGCTTTTTTGTATAGAGAAGGCACAGTTTTCTCAAGGCTAAAGGTTAAGAGTATTCAGTTAAGGATGTTAAGTTAAACGTGGGAATTATCAATCCAAAACTAGACATTATCTGGCATTAATCCTTTAAAGCCAAACAATCTTTAGCTTCCCAATAAACATAGATGGGAATGTGGGGTTCAAACAAAGTACCAGAAGTATTTAGTTGTCTAACAGTTAAGCGATCGCCCGTATGCAATTCCACGACATAATGAACATGAGTCCCCAAATACATTACGTGCTTCAGCCGTCCCTCAAAACAATTTACACTCATTGCTGGTGCAGACAGGCTCAAATTAATTTTCTCTGGGCGTACACTTACTGAGACATCATGAGATTTGCTAACATTCAGATCCCTGTTATCTAATGACTCAACAACAATTTTTAAATTATTGTTAGTCACAACTTCGAGTGAGGAAGCATCTGCTGATTCTATACGTCCTTGAAACAAGTTGGTATCACCAATAAAATCAGCAATAAACTGAGTCCCAGGACGTTCATAAATTTCAGTGGGAGTACCAATTTGCTCAATTTTACCTGCCCGCATTACAGCAATTCTGTCGGAAAGACTGAGAGCTTCCTCTTGATCGTGAGTAACCATCACAAAAGTTACCCCTAAGTCTTGATGTAAATTAGAAAGTTCCACCTGCATTTCTTTGCGAAGCTTCAAATCCAATGCCCCCAAAGGTTCATCTAGCAAAACAACAGTAGGTCGGTTAACTAGCGCCCGCGCCAAAGCCACCCGTTGTTGCTGCCCCCCTGACATTTGGGATGGAAACCGATGAGTATATGCTTCCATTTTCACCAGTTTCAGGACTTCTTTGACACGGTATTCTACTTCGGATGCTGAGAGCTTTTTAATTTTCAACCCAAAGGCAATATTTTCCCAAACATTCAAATGGTTAAATAAAGCATAACTTTGAAATACCGTATTTACAGGTCGTCGATAGGGCGGGACATGATTCATTGACTGCCCTTGAATTAGCACCTCACCTGCTGACGGCGAATCAAAGCCAGCAATTAATCGCAGGGTGGTAGTCTTACCGCACCCAGAAGGACCAAGAATGCTAAAAAATTCTCCGCGATGAATTTCTAGGTCAACGCCCCTAACGGCAGTTTCTCCGTTAAAGACTTTGAAAACCTTACGAAGTTCAATATCTAGTTCAGCAGTGATTTCGGGATACAATTGTTTTTGTGAAGAAATTAAAGACATAATTACCCTTGGCAGTGTAGATGCCCCAAATATTTTTGAGTTATTCCCAACATAACTAATGGCGTATTTAATAATTTCTGAGTTATTTCTAATGTTAGATGGCAACGCCAGAGGTGTCTAACTGGACTTGGGTTTATTTTATCCGTCATGATAGCAATGTAGGATGCTATATCTTTTCAGATGAATAATTACTTCACATAGCAACACCTTCGACATCAACCTATCTACGAAGTAAGTAGAAGTTATGAAAAAGCATTCCTCTTGCCCCCTATTTTCCCAGTAAGTAGGTGGGAGTAATTAAACATCAATTATCAAGTTGGGTCACATTGGTCTGACTCATAGGTGATGATCTCAGTTAATGTAGAGACGTGCCATGGCGCGTCTCTACACCGATGACCAATGACCAATGACCAATGACCAGCCCTCATGTTAAGTTTATTTCCACCCAGCTACTTAATAAATACACTAACAACTGCTTATGACCTTTGTGCAGCCTTCCTCCGATAGGGGTCAAAAGTCTACCCTTAATGTTGGACGTACTAACAAGCCTTTAATCTTCATGTTAATTGTCACCCTAGTAATGATGGGTGGAATTGGCGCTCGTCTAGCCTACCTACAGATTATTCAGGGTCAACATAACCGTGAGTTAGCACAAGATAACCACATTCGCCTTATTCCCAAGCTACCTGTGCGAGGCAACATTTTAGATCGTAAGGGCAGACTTCTGGCGGGTAATCGCTTGACTCACTCAGTTTTTCTTTGGTCAATGGCTCCCAAGCAACCAGATTGGCAAAAAACCAAAGAGCGTCTTTCCCAAGTCTTGAATATGAAGCAAGAGGAGATTACTCAACTGCTCTCCAAAGCTGGTTATAACCCTAGTATGAGGGTACGCCTTGCTCGGAACATTACCCCTGCACAAATCACGGCGTTGGCAGAATACGGTAACGACCTCGATGGGGTAGAAGTTGATATTGAAGCGCTTAGAAACTATCCCAATGGAGAGTTAGCGGCTCACGTATTAGGTTACACAGGTGAAATGAGTACTGAAGACCTAGCTAAACATCGCTCTGAAGGTTATCGCTTGGGTGATTTTGTAGGTCAGATGGGTGTAGAGGCAGCCTTTGAGAAACAACTGCGGGGAGAATGGGGTGGGCAACAAGTAGAGGTGGATGGTTCTGGACAGGTAGTAAAAATTTTAGGTCAGAAAGAGTCTAAACCAGGTACAGATGTTCACTTAACCCTGGATTTGGACGTGCAGAAGGCAGCCGAGGAAGCATTAGGGAATCGCCAAGGCGCGCTCATAGCCATGAATCCCAAAAATGGCTCTATTTTAGCAATGGCTAGTCGTCCGACTTTTGACCCTAATATCTTTTCCAAGAGAATTACACCAGAAACGTGGCAGAAGGTACAAAGTGAAGACCATCCATTTGTTAACCGCGCTCTACGGGGATTTCCACCCGCCAGTACTTTTAAGATTATTACTACGACTGCTGCGATAGAATCGGGCAAGTTTTCGGAAAATACACAACTACAAACTTATGCCTCGCTAACTATTGCTGGGAGAAAGTTTGCTGACTGGAACCATGCCGGATTCGGTGTTATAGGATTCGTAGGTGGGCTGAAATGGAGTAGCGATACTTTCT
The DNA here is from genome assembly GCA_963711165.1 of uncultured cyanobacterium. Classification (GTDB taxonomy): domain Bacteria; phylum Cyanobacteriota; class Cyanobacteriia; order Cyanobacteriales; family PCC-9333; genus Crinalium. The sequence goes on from CAVQDG010000037.1 coordinate 78,821, forward strand.
TTTACCAAGTTGGTAAGGAAATTGGAGGACAAACCCTAATTGATTGGACTCATAAATATGGTTTTGGTCAAAAAACCGGAATAGAGTTAGCCCCAGAAGAGGCTGCGGGTTTAGTGGCAGATGAAACTTGGAAGCGTAAGCGTTTAAGAGAGCCTTGGACTGTTGGAGACACGGTGAATATGTCCATTGGTCAAGGTTTTTTACAGGCGACACCGCTACAACAAGCAGTGATGTTTTCTGTACCTGCTAATGGCGGTTATCGAGTTAAGCCTCACCTACTGAAGGATGATGAGGAATCTAAACAGTGGCGAGAGTCTTTAAATTTAAAACCACAGACAATCAGAGTATTGCGCCAAGGGCTACGAGCAGTGGTAGACGGTGGTACTGGAGCAGCTTTAAATTCACCAACTGTTCCTACTACGGCTGGTAAAAGTGGCACAGCAGAAGCTCCGCCTGGAGAACCTCACGTTTGGTTTGGTGGCTATGCACCTGCTGATAAACCAGAGATTGTAGTTGTGGCTTTTGGTGAACATGAAGGCGCTAATGGGGGTGGTGGCAAAATTGCTGCGCCAATGGTTCTCAAAGTGATGGAAGCGTATTTCAAGAAACAATGAACAATTATGAATGAATTGTTCTAGTGGTCAGCCGTCAGCTTTGAAAAAAGCTAACGGCTATAAATATCTACTCAATAAATGTATTCCTAGATACATTATAAAAATTAACATCTTCTCAGTCAAACCAATGATTTTTTGTGTATATAATAATTCAGAGTTAGGTGATTCTCTTGGCGTTTTTGAATTTGCCAATAGGATCAATTAGTGTAATTATTTTCTAGACGATGAGAATAGTTAAGTTATACGTTACGGAATAGTCAAATATTAACAACAAACCAAGCTTTAAAAACAAAATGGACAACCTAGAACCCAATTTAACGCCATATACAGAAAGCCCTCTGATTAATCTTCCTGGGCAGCAACTTTCCAGTAATTATCTTACTGAACCTACTTTATTTTCCCAACCCCTGAATTCCAGAGCGGATTCTTTAATTAATCCACCATTACTAGAATTAACACCACTTCAAGAATCTAATTTGGCTACCCCCTTAAGTTGGGCAGAAGTAGAGGCACAGTCAACCGATATCTTAGGCACAGACTCTCATATTGTTAACTTGGAAGCAGCTACCAGCTTCCAGCCAGAAATACAAGAAATTGTTAGCAATAAACTTGAAAATTTTATTTATAATTCTAATTTTATCAACCAAATTAAATTATCATTTGGAGAACAAATTAACCTAGAAAAAGCCGAAAATTTAATTGAAGAATTCATTAGCGGTGAAACCATCCCTGAACTACAAATTCTGCCACTAGCTGACTTAAAAGCTCAAGGTGCTTATGGCTCTGGTACTATTTACTTAGCTAAGGAATTGGTTCAAAGTGAAGATATTAATCATCTTGTTGACAATTATCTAGAAGAATATGGTCATTTCCTCGATGACCAACTAAATCCTCAAGACTCTCCAGGCGATGAAGGTGCTATTTTTGCGGCTTTAGTAGAAAATAAACAATTAAGTCCCCCTGAAATTTTAGTCTTAAAGCAGGAAGATGACCATGCCACCTTAACCATTGATGGTAAAACCCTGATAGTAGAACAAGCCGCTTTAGAATCGGGGAATTTTACAGTTAATGCTAGTGGTAAAGTCAAGATTGACTTTTTAGCAGATTCCGGCGCTTATCAAGGAGAAATTGCCATCTTTAGTTTAGATGGCATGGAAAATTTAGTGCCTGGTTCCGTTGAATTTATCACCGAAGCAGCCCGACGCGCATTAAGTAACTCTAATAATGGCTATTTAGTAATTTCTGACGCAACAGAAGGCGCAAGATTTGATGGTGAATTAGGGGAAATAGATCAAAATATTGGTAACTATTTAGCCGTCAAAACCTTTAACTTCACACCTGGGACAAACTTAGCTTTGATGCTAGTTCCTGATGGAACAGTGAAGCAAGTCTTAGATAATCCCGCCATTGAAGGTAATCAACGTCCCCTGTTTTCTCTTCCAACTGCTAATCCCTCTCAATCAGTGCAGTTTGGTCAACTATTAGCAGGGACAATTAATGGGGGAACTTTTGGCTTTGAAGACTTACGTAATGACCAAAATTCCGACTTTGATTATAACGATTTGATTTTCCAAATTAAAGGAGCATCAGGAAATACTACCTTACTCCAAGATTTGGTGAAACCTGAAAAAGCTTGGTTTAATACCGCCTTTGGTCAACAAATAATTGATTACTCCGAAGCAACGGATATCTTTCCCAACCAGCAGCCGAGTCTAACTGCTAATTTAACCAATGATACCGGAGTCAGTAATACTGACAAAATTACCTCCAATGCAGCTATAACAGGCACAATCACCAATCGGCCCAAATTAGTTAGTTTCAGTGCAGGATTTAATGATACACCAGTTGCTAATTTTGTAGATGTTTTAGCTCAAGTAGGCGAAAATGGGCAATTCACTTTTGATGCTAATCAATTAGCCCAAATTAAGGGCGGAACTTTAGCCGATGGAACTTATGTACTGCATCTGATAATCACTGATAATGAAGAGATTGTTTCTACTATTGATGTCTCCTTTACCCTAGATACAACAGCACCAATTCAACCAGGATTTATTCTAGATCCTACATTCGATTCTGCCCCATTAGGTGACTCAAAAACAACTTATGCCACAGTCAATTTATTGGGAGAAACTGAATCCAATGTCACAGTCAGTTTACAGGGGTCAGAAACAACAGCTAATGCTAATAACAACGGTCAATTTAGTTTAACTGGAGTTAATTTAGCAACGGGTGATAACTCCTTGGTAGTCCGCGCTACTGATGTCGCTGGTAACAAGAGTGAATTTACTCACAAAATTATTAAAGTTGACTCAGATAATAGCAATGTAATTGTTGATTGGAATGGTGTATTACTAAATGCTATTCGTAATGATAAGACTACACCGCCTGTAGCTGCGCGTAATATGGCAATGGTTCACAGTGCCGTTTATGATGCAGTTAATAGCATTAATCCCACATATAGCAGTTATCATTTTAATCAAACCGCCCCCACAGGTGCATCAGCCGAAGCAGCAGCAGCTACCGCCGCGCATGATGTATTAGTTAATTTATATCCGACTCAAACAGCTAGCTTTGATAGCGCGTTAACAGCTTCCTTAGCAGAAATTCCTGATGGTGCAAGTGAAGATGCAGGCGTTAATTTTGGTAAATTGGTAGCTAATGATATCCTCACATTAAGAAGCCAAGACGGTTCAAATATAACTGGATCTTACACCCCTGGAACCGACCCTGGTGATTGGCAACCTACTCCTCCTAATTTGGCTCCAGCTTTATTACCTAACTGGGCGAATGTTACTCCTTTTGCGATTACCAATGCCTCACAATTCCGTCCTGATGGACCTCCGGCTTTAAATAGTACCGAGTATGCCACTGAATTTAATCAGGTTAAAGAATTAGGACGCAAGGATAGTAGCACTCGTACTTCTGAACAAACACAAATTGCTAAATTCTGGGCGGATGGCAGTGGGACATTTACTCCTGGTGGACACTGGAATGAAATTGCGGAACAAATAAGTACCAACCAAAATACTAATTTAGTTGAAACTGCTCGGTTATTTGCCTTATTAAATATTTCTTTAGCTGATGCGGGAATTGCTTGTTGGGATGCGAAATATAATTACAATTTCTGGCGGCCGATTACGGCAATTCAACAAGCAGATAATGATGGGAATGATAACACGATCGCAGATCCGAATTGGACACCATTATTAATTACTCCTCCTTTCCCCGAATATACATCCGGTCATAGTACCTTTAGCGGGGCAGCGAGTACGATTTTATCAGGGTTATTAGGAAATAATATTAGTTTTAATACTACTTCTCTGGGCTTACCTGGTGTTGGTCGTAATTTTAATAGTTTCTCACAAGCGGCTGATGAAGCGGGAATTAGCCGAATTTATGGAGGGATTCATTTTAGTTCTGCGAGTGTAGAAGGTTTAGCGACTGGCAGAGAATTAGGAAATTATATATTAGATAAATTTTTAGTACCGATTAATGACGACAATCAGCCTCCGGTAATTGAGGTGAGTTTAGTTAATGATACGGGAAGCAGTAATAGCGATAAGATTACTAATAATTCTGATGTCACAGGAAAAATTACTGATGCCAGTGAAATAGTTAAGTTTCAAGCTAAGTTAAATTCTGGCAACTTTGTTGATGTTTTATCTAAGTTAAATCCAGATGGTAGTTTCTCTTTAGATAAAGCGACGCTGGCTCAGATTAATGGTGGTCAATTACCTGATGGTACATATAAACTAAGCCTTTTAGCTGAAGATAAATTGGGTAAGGCTTCTGGTGAGTTGGAACTGGGCTTTACTTTAGATACAACCAATCCAGTCACGCCTAGCCAGTTAAGTATTAAAGATAGTCAAACTACAGAAACTAGCAATAACAAGCCAACTATTGTTGGTCAAGCGGAAACAGGTTCTCAAGTAAAACTATTTGAAGGACAAACTCTGATTGGTCAAACTACCGCCGTTGATGGAAAATGGGAAATTACCACCTCTCAACTTAGCGATGGGGTCAAGAATTTAACAGCTATAGCTACTGATATCGCTGGGAATGTTAGCAGTAGCCAACAACTAATTATCACGATCGATACTGCGACAATACAGCAGTTAAGCGTGATGCCTGGAGAGCAGTTAAAACTGGAATCAAAAGATATTTTTGGTAAAAATGCCAATTTTGCTATTGAAAGCGAAGAATCTCTACCAACGGGGATGCTAGACAGTGATGGGACGCTAATTATTAAACCAGATCCCTCACAAATTGGCACTTATGATTTTAAATTGGTAGCTACAGATGGAGAGCAAGTAACTACTAAGAAATTTAACTTGGCGGTTGTTGCAGATACGGTGACAACAACCCGAATTACTGGGGTAATTCAAAATACGGAGCAACAACCCTTAGCTGGTGTAGTAGTTAGAATTGATAACCTATCTTCAACTACAGCTACAGATGGTTCATTTACTTTGACTTTAACTGAACCGCCATCTGAAGGTGCAGCATTAATAATTGAACCTGGTCAACAAGTAAATGGTGTAGTCTATCCCTCAATTGCAGAAAAATTGCCTTTACTGTTGGAACATGATGTTTATCTGAATGTGAAAAACGTTATTGACCGTCCCATCTATTTACCACCTATTGACATTAGTAATGCCAAAACTATTGACCCTTCAGTTGACCAAACTGTTACCAGTGAAGCGATTCCTGGTTCAGGCGTAACAGTTTTTGCTAATAGTTTATTTGATCAACAAAATCAACCCTATACAGGGCAGTTAAGTATTACTGAAGTTCCTACAGAACTTACCCCGGCTGCATTACCAGAAAATCTCCGTCCTGATTTGGTAGTAACGATTCAACCAGGGGAGATGAAATTTACTACTCCTGCGCCCCTCAGTTTACCTAATCTGGCGGGATATGCACCTGGTACTCAAATGGATTTATGGTCAATTAATCCCCAGACAGGATTTTTTGACAATGTGGGCAAGGGTCAAGTGAGTGCTGATGGTAAGGTAATTAATACGATTGAGGGTGGTATTCGCAATAGTAGCTGGCATTTCTTCGCACCACCTGATCCAACTCCTAACGATCCTAAGACTAATCCTCGTAATCCAGAGGAAGGATGTAATGGAAATAAGGCTACTGGACCAAGTAATTCTGATGTGGAACTATACTCTGGTGCAGAGATAGAAACTCACAATTTGATCGCATATCAATCTTTGGGAGTAAGTCGTGGATTGACTTTACGTTATGATTCTGAACGTGCTGATGCTAGACCGATCGTACATTTTGGATATAGTAATGTACCATCCGATCCAAATCTGCGACTCATGGCTGAGTTAACTATTAAACGAGGTGATTTTACTCTCGCAGTCCCAGGTTTTGCAGGTGGTCAATATGGATTGAATGGAGGGGAAAATTTCTGGTCAATTCCTAGTGCTGGTGGCAATGTTGATGCTGCGCTTCAGGCTGATTTACGAGCTTTATCTTCTGGTCGCTATGATTATGACCTAACCACTGGATTATTGAGATTTAATAATAATCAGTTTAATGGTTCGACTTCTAACAGTACGGGTAAAATACTGGTTGTTAATTCTGTAAATAGTGCTTTTGGTAGTGGTTGGGGATTAGCAGGATTACAGGAATTGGTAGTTAATCCTGATGGTTCGGTAATGTTAATTGATGGTGATGGTAGTGAGTTGTTGTTCGAGAAAAATGCCGATAATACCTACAAATCACCTGCTGGACATTTCTCTACCTTAGAGCGTTTGGGTGATGGGACTTTCCGTCATACAGCTAAAGATCAAACGGTGTATAGCTTTGATGCTCAGAATAAATTGGTTGACGTGCGCGATCGCCTCAACAATGAAACACGCTATGTTTATCAAAATGGCCTATTGAGTAAGATCGTTGACCCTGTTGGCTTAGAAACTACTTTTACCTACAGTGGTAACAAAATTACAGCTATTACAGATCCCGCAGGTCGTGTCACTAAATTAACTTATGACACCAATGGGAATTTACTCAAAATCACTGATCCTGATGGTACTGGTCAGACTTGGGAATATGATGCAGAACATCACATGACCGCAGGTATTGACCAGTTAGGAAATCGCGGACAGACTTCCTATAATTTCGCAGGTAGGGTAACTAGCGCCATTCTCAAGGATGGTTCTCAAGTCCAGTTTGATCCTATTGAGGTACAGGGTTTATACGAGCCAAATAAAACTAATGATCCGCTTAACGCGCCTGTTGCTTTCCAATTAGGAGTAGCTACTTCTACCTATACCGATGGCAATGGCAATAAGATTGTGAATGTCCTAGATAGAGCCGGACAGATTGTTTCCTCATCTGATGACGTAGGATTGTTACCAAAAGTCGAACGGAATACAGATAATTTAGTCACAAAACAGACAGATGCACTGGGCAATGTTACTGCCTACACTTATGATGCCAAAGGTAACGTTTTAAGTGTGACTGACGGTATTGATGCTGAGAGTATTATTAGTGGTGCGATCGCTAGAGCGGGAGAAGTAGATGAATACACCTTCACTGGTAAAGTTGGACAACAAATCCACTATGATAATCTCCTAGACGCTTCCATTAATAATGTATATAGCGAATTATACAGTCCCAGTGGAGCGCAAATATTCTCCAGACAAGCTGGTAATGACTCAGGTCCTTTCGTGTTAACAGAAGCAGGAAACTACCGGTTGGTATTGAAAGGTGGTTCTTCTAGTGCAATTGGTAATTACAGTTTCCGATTCAGTGATTTAGCCAATGCTCCCACACTGTCTTTAGGAACAACAATAACTGATACACTAAAACCGGGCATTAAAACTGACATTTACCAATTTACTGGTAAAGCAGGACAAAGAATCTTAGTTGATAGTCTAGTTAACGGAGTAGTGTCTGGAGCTACATGGTCATTATATGGAAACGGTAGTCAACGACTTAATAATACCAACTTGGGTATTGACTTCCTGCAAACCTTACCGACAGATGGTACATATTTCCTGTTTATTGATGGAAATTTAAACAATAACACCATCAATTATAGTTTCCGTGTCAATGATATTAGTGATCCAACTGTTAGCAATACTGGTTTCAATACAATTTATAGTGGAACAATTGCCGCAGGAGAAGACACCACTTTCACATTAAGTGCATCCGCTGGTTTGCCTATTTTCTTAGATGGTTTGACACTAGATAATCAGTCGATTTACGTTGAATTACGCGATCCATTAAACAACATCGTCTTCTCTCAATATGGAAATTCTGATAGTCAGGCTACAATATTAAGTCGCTCTGGTGATTACAATGTCACCGTTAGAAATTTTAGTTCTACCAGTGCTAGAGATTACAAATTCCGTTTCTTGAATTTAGCCTCTGATGCCACTGCACTTACATTAAGTACACCGATTACAGAAACGCTAGAATTAGCAGCATCTACCCGTGTTTATAGCTTTACGGGAGCGATCGGACAAAGACTATATTATGATGCCCTACAGAACGATGCAGATGTAATTGATGTTCAATTAATAAGTCCCAATGGAACTAACGTATTTAGTGGTAATTCGGAAAGCGATAGATCAACCTTCACCCTCACAGAAGCAGGAACATATTATTTACTCCTCAAAGGCAACAATTCCTCATCTGCTGACTACAGTTTCAACCTAATTGATGCAAGTGCAGCCACAGCAATTACATTAGGAACAACAATTACAGAGACACTAACACCAGGATTACAAGCAGACATTTATCGGATTAATGGCACAGCAGGACAACAGCTATACTTTGATTCCCTAGCAGAAACATCTAATGCAAATTGGCATCTCTATGGACCTGGAAATCAATATCTAATAGCAACTAATCTCAGCAGTGACTTTGAAACCACATTAACCAGCACAGGAACATATTTATTAGTTATTGATGGTAGCAATAGCAATGGCAATATTAACTACAGTTTCAACATCACAAGTTCCTTCTCAGCACCAACAGCCTTGACACTAGGAACAGCCATTACTAGCACAATTTCTCAACCAGGAGAAATAGATGAATATACCTTCACTGGTGCAGTAGGTCAAAGGTTGTATTACGACGGATTGATTAACAATAATACTTCTACTATCTATTCTCAGTTAATTAGTCCCAGTGGACAAACAGTATTTTCTCTTGGTGATGCAGATAGCGACAGAACACCCTTCACCCTCACAGAAGCAGGAACCTATAGACTAATTCTGGATGGACAAGGTGACAATACAGGTAATTACAGTTTCAACCTGATTGATGCAAGTGCAGCCACAGCAATTACATTAGGAACAACAATTACAGAGACACTAACACCAGGATTACAAGCAGACATTTATCGGATTAATGGCACAGCAGGACAACAGCTATACTTTGATTCCCTAGCAGAAACATCTAATGCAAATTGGCATCTCTATGGACCTGGAAATCAATATCTAATAGCAACTAATCTCAGCAGTGACTTTGAAACCACATTAACCAGCACAGGAACATATTTATTAGTTATTGATGGTAGCAATAGCAATGGCAATATTAACTACAGTTTCAACATCACAAGTTCCTTCTCAGCACCAACAGCCTTGACACTAGGAACAGCCATTACTAGCACAATTTCTCAACCAGGAGAAATAGATGAATATACCTTCACTGGTGCAGTAGGTCAAAGGTTGTATTACGACGGATTGATTAACAATAATACTTCTACTATCTATTCTCAGTTAATTAGTCCCAGTGGACAAACAGTATTTTCTCTTGGTGATGCAGATAGCGACAGAACACCCTTCACCCTCACAGAAGCAGGAACCTATAGACTAATTCTGGATGGACAAGGTGACAATACAGGTAATTACAGTTTCAACCTGATTGATGCAAGTGCAGCCACAGCAATTACATTAGGAACAACAATTACAGAGACACTAACACCAGGATTACAAGCAGACATTTATCGGATTAATGGCACAGCAGGACAACAGCTATACTTTGATTCCCTAGCAGAAACATCTAATGCAAATTGGCATCTCTATGGACCTGGAAATCAATATCTAATAGCAACTAATCTCAGCAGTGACTTTGAAACCACATTAACCAGCACAGGAACATATTTATTAGTTATTGATGGTAGCAATAGCAATGGCAATATTAACTACAGTTTCAACATCACAAGTTCCTTCTCAGCACCAACAGCCTTGACACTAGGAACAGCCATTACTAGCACAATTTCTCAACCAGGAGAAATAGATGAATATACCTTCACTGGTGCAGTAGGTCAAAGGTTGTATTACGACGGATTGATTAACAATAATACTTCTACTATCTATTCTCAGTTAATTAGTCCCAGTGGACAAACAGTATTTTCTCTTGGTGATGCAGATAGCGACAGAACACCCTTCACCCTCACAGAAGCAGGAACCTATAGACTAATTCTGGATGGACAAGGTGACAATACAGGTAATTACAGTTTCAACCTGATTGATGCAAGTGCAGCCACAGCAATTACATTAGGAACAACAATTACAGAGACACTAACACCAGGATTACAAGCAGACATTTATCGGATTAATGGCACAGCAGGACAACAGCTATACTTTGATTCCCTAGCAGAAACATCTAATGCAAATTGGCATCTCTATGGACCTGGAAATCAATATCTAATAGCAACTAATCTCAGCAGTGACTTTGAAACCACATTAACCAGCACAGGAACATATTTATTAGTTATTGACGGTAGCAATAGCAATGGCAATATTAACTACAGTTTCAACATCACAAGTTCCTTCTCAGCACCAACAGCCTTGACACTAGGAACAGCCATTACTAGCACAATTTCTCAACCAGGAGAAATAGATGAATATACCTTCACTGGTGCAGTAGGTCAAAGGTTGTATTACGACGGATTGATTAACAATAATACTTCTACTATCTATTCTCAGTTAATTAGTCCCAGTGGACAAACAGTATTTTCTCTTGGTGATGCAGATAGCGACAGAACACCCTTCACCCTCACAGAAGCAGGAACCTATAGACTAATTCTGGATGGACAAGGTGACAATACAGGTAATTACAGTTTCAACCTGATTGATGCAAGTGCAGCCACAGCAATTACATTAGGAACAACAATTACAGAGACACTAACACCAGGATTACAAGCAGATATTTATCGGATTAATGGCACAGCAGGACAACACTTATACTTTGATTCTTTAATCACTGGTTTTGCAAGCGCTAATTGGTATCTCTATGATGCTGATAATAAAACTGTTACTGGTACTAACCTTGGCAGTGATTTTACTGCTACATTGCCCGGTGATGGTACTTATGTTTTAGTTCTTGACGGTTATGCAGAAAATAGCACTATCAACTATAACTTCAAAATCACGGATATTAGTGCTGCAAGTGTAGCAACAACCGGATTTAATACAGTTTACAGTGGAACAATTGCCGCAGGTGGACAGGATACCTATACCTTAACTGGATCGGCTGGACGGTTGGTTTACTTTGATGGTCAAGAGTTAGCAAATAGCATTATCATTGACGTTCAAGATGCCAATAATCAAAGCGTAACATCTTTCTATACTTACTCTGATATTCAAGCCTTCCGTTTACCAACTTCAGGGGATTATAACGTAATTGCAAGAGGTGAAAATGCAAGTAGTACAGGTAGCTATCGTTTCCAAGCGATCGATCTTCAAACTGCGGCAACTGATCTTACCTTGAGTAGTCCCGTAGCTGAGACTTTAACTAATGGTGCGGAAACTGTTGTTTATAGCTTTACGGGAGCGATTGGACAAAGACTATATTATGATGCCCTACAGAACGATGCAGATGTAGTTGATGTTCAATTAATTAGTCCCAATGGAACTAACGTATTTAGTGGTAATTCGGAAAGTGATAGAAACCTCTTCACCCTCACAGAAGCAGGAACATATTATTTACTCCTCAAAGGGAACAATTCCTCATCTGCTGACTACAGTTTCAACCTAATTGATGCAAGTGCAGCCACAGCAATTACATTAGGAACAACAGTTACAGAGACACTAACACCAGGATTACAAGCAGACATTTATCGGATTAATGGCACAGCCGGACAACAGCTATACTTTAACTCCCTAGCAGAAACTTCCAATGCAACTTGGTATCTCTATGGACCAGGAAATCAATATGTTGCAGGAACTAGTCTCAGCAGTGACTTTGAAACCACATTAACCAGCACAGGAACATATTTATTAGTGCTGGATGGCAGTAATAGCAATGGCAATATTAACTACAGTTTCAACATCACAAGTTCTTTATCTACACCAACAACCCTGACATTGGGAACTGCGGTAACAAGTACCATTTCTCAACCAGGAGAAACAGATGAATATACCTTTACAGGTGCAGTTGGTCAAAGGTTATATTACGACGGATTGATTAATAACACGACTTCTACTATCTATGCTGAATTAATCAGTCCTAGTGGACAAACAGTATTTTATAATGGGGATGCTGATAGCGATAGAAACCTTTTCACCCTCACAGAAGCAGGAACATACAAACTAATTCTGGATGGTTACACTGACAATACAGGTAACTATAGTTTCAACCTAATTGATGCAAGTGCAGCCACAGCAATTACATTAGGAACAACAGTTACAGAGACACTAACACCAGGATTACAAGCAGACATTTATCGGATTAATGGCACAGCCGGACAACAGCTATACTTTAACTCCCTAGCAGAAACTTCCAATGCAACTTGGTATCTCTATGGACCAGGAAATCAATATGTTGCAGGAACTAATCTCAGCAGTGACTTTGAAACCACATTAACCAGCACAGGAACATATTTATTAGTGCTGGATGGCAGTAATAGCAATGGCAATATTAACTACAGTTTCAACATCACAAGTTCTTTATCTACACCAACAACCCTGACATTGGGAACTGCGGTAACAAGTACCATTTCTCAACCAGGAGAAACAGATGAATATACCTTTACAGGTGCAGTTGGTCAAAGGTTATATTACGACGGATTGATTAATAACACGACTTCTACTATCTATGCTGAATTAATCAGTCCTAGTGGACAAACAGTATTTTATAATGGGGATGCTGATAGCGATAGAAACCTTTTCACCCTCACAGAAGCAGGAACATACAAACTAATTCTGGATGGTTACACTGACAATACAGGTAACTATAGTTTCAACCTAATTGATGCAAGTGCAGCCACAGCAATTACATTAGGAACAACAGTTACAGAGACACTAACACCAGGATTACAAGCAGACATTTATCGGATTAATGGCACAGCCGGACAACAGCTATACTTTAACTCCCTAGCAGAAACTTCCAATGCAACTTGGTATCTCTATGGACCAGGAAATCAATATGTTGCAGGAACTAATCTCAGCAGTGACTTTGAAACCACATTAACCAGCACAGGAACATATTTATTAGTGCTGGATGGCAGTAATAGCAATGGCAATATTAACTACAGTTTCAACATCACAAGTTCTTTATCTACACCAACAACCCTGACATTGGGAACTGCGGTAACAAGTACCATTTCTCAACCAGGAGAAACAGATGAATATACCTTTACAGGTGCAGTTGGTCAAAGGTTATATTACGACGGATTGATTAATAACACGACTTCTACTATCTATGCTGAATTAATCAGTCCTAGTGGACAAACAGTATTTTATAATGGGGATGCTGATAGCGATAGAAACCTTTTCACCCTCACAGAAGCAGGAACATACAAACTAATTCTGGATGGTTACACTGACAATACAGGTAACTATAGTTTCAACCTAATTGATGCAAGTGCAGCCACAGCAATTACATTAGGAACAACAGTTACAGAGACACTAACACCAGGATTACAAGCAGACATTTATCGGATTAATGGCACAGCCGGACAACAGCTATACTTTAACTCCCTAGCAGAAACTTCCAATGCAACTTGGTATCTCTATGTACCAGGAAATCAATATGTTGCAGGAACTAATCTCAGCAGTGACTTTGAAACCACATTAACCAGCACAGGAACATATTTATTAGTGCTGGATGGTAACAATAGTAATGGCAATATCAACTACAGTTTCCAAATATATACTCCTGAAACGACCAGTGTTCAATTAGGTCTTGACAATGTTGGTCTTGGTCAGCGTTTATACACTTACGATCCAAAATTCAACCAACTCACTAGCATGACTGATGAACTCGGTCATCAAACCCTGTATGAAATTGACTCGAATAATGGCAATCTTTTATCTCTCAATCAGGTAGTTGGTGAAATCGGTGGTGATGACGATATTGTCACCAAGTTTACCTACACAAATAACGGATTAGTTGATCTGATCACTGACCCTCTGGGACGCATTACTGATAGTGATTATGATGCGAATGGTGGTTTAATTTCCATCATCTATGCGAAAGGAACAGCCGATGAGGCTAAAAAGCAGCTTGAATATGATGCAGCAGGTAATGTAACGGCGATTATTGATGAAAATGGTAATCGTACCAAGTTTGAGTATGATGCTCTCAATCGGTTGGTGAAAACTGTTGAAGCTGATCCTGATGGTGCGGGGCCATTAACTTCGCCTGTGACGACTTACAGTTATGATGCGAGGGGAAATTTAATCTCGACTACTGATGCTGTAAGTGATGTTACTCAAAATAGTTATGACAACTTAAACCGTCTGATTGAGAATATTGATGCTCTGAATCAGAAGACTACTTATAGTTACGATAAGCTGGGTAATCTGCTCTCGGTTGTTGATCCTTTAGGAAATAAGACTGAGAATAAATATGATGCTCGGAATCGTGTATTTGAGACAATTGCGCCTGATTTGGGTAGCACTAAGTTTACTTACGATTTGAGTAATAATCTGGCTTCTGTGACCGATCCTGTAAATAATGAAACTACTTTTGTTTATGATGCAAGAAATCGCTTAATTAGTGAAACCGACCCATTAGGAAAAACTTCTCAATATCAGTACGATGCGGTTAATAATTTGATTGCTAAAACTGACCGCAATAATCGCAACATTGAGTACAAATATGATGATATCAATCGCCGCATTACAGAAACATGGGTCGGCAATAATGAAGTCATCAATTACAGCTACGATAAAGCTAGTAACCAGACTGCGGTTAATGATAAGTTTAGTTCTCTGGCGTTTACTTATGACAATCGAGATAGTTTATTGTCTGTAAATAATGCTGGTACTCCTGGTTTCGCTAATGTTCTCCTGAACTACGGTTACGATAAAGTAGGCAATGTTCTCTCTGTTGCTGACAAGATTAATAATGTTGCAGGTGGCAATAATTCCTACAGTTACGATGCTTTAAATCGCCTCACTAAACTGACTCAATCTGGTAATGGTGTCAGCGATAAACGGGTTGATTTTGGTTACAATTCACTGGGTCAATATACTTCAATTAATCGCTATGCCAACCTAACAGGAACTCAGTTAGTAAATGGCACAACCTACAGTTATGATTCTCTCAACCGTCTCACCAATTTAAACCACAGTAACGGTACAAATAATGTCGCTTTCTACAACTATGTTTATGATGTAGCGAGTCGCATTACTAAGATTACTGATGTTGATGGCGCGACAGATTACACCTACGATAACCGCGCTCAGTTGACGGGTGCTAATCACAGCAATGCTAACAATCCTGATGAAACCTACACCTATGATGCTAATGGCAACCGCATCACCTCAAGTATTCACGGAAATGGGTATGTAACAGGTCAAGGTAATCGCCTATTATCTGATGGTAAATATAATTATGAGTACGACAATGAAGGGAATTTGACCAAGCAGACAGATATTGCTACTGGTAAGGTGCAAGAGTTGACTTGGGATTATCGTAACCGCTTGGTGGCTTTTGTTGATAAGGATGCTGTTGGTAAAGAGACACAACGAGTTGAGTTTACCTACGATGCTTTCAATCGTCGCATTGCTAAAGCTGTAGATACTAATCCTCAAGATACTACTCCCGCAGTGGTGACTCAGTTTATCTATGACCGTAGCAATGTGCTGTTAGAGTTTGTGGATAGTGATGGTGCGGGTGCAAATCAGCCTGTTTTAGATAAACGTTATCTGTATGGTGCGGGTGTCGATCATGTTCTAGCAGAAGAAAGCACAGGCGGTAATGTTGTTTGGCAATTAACTGATCGTCTGGGATCTGTACGCGATCTGGTAAATAATAGCGGTGCGGTGGTGAATCATCTTGTCTATGATTCCTTTGGTCAGGTGATTTCTAAAACTAATCCAACTGTTGATACTCGTTATCTGTTTACAGGAAGAGAATTTGATCAGGAGACTGGGTTGTATTATTACCGTGCGCGGTATTATGACCAAACTACAGGAAGATTTTTGAGTGGAGATCCAATTGGTTTTGCTAGTGGGGATAGCAACAAGTATAGATACGTCAATAATAATCCTGTTAATAATAGAGATCCAATAGGGCTATACGCAGGACTTGATGATGCAATTTTTGCTGGAGGAGGAGCATTAGTGGGTCTATTGGGTCAGGGCTTGGGGGACCTTATTTCAGGAAATGTAAGTGACTGGGAAGATTACGCAGCAGCAGCTATAGGTGGAGCGGCTGGAGGTGAAGCATTGCTTTATACTGGTCCAGTTGGTGCAGGTGCTATAGGCGGCGCAGTAACAAATCTAACTAAACAAGGTCTTAAAAACCTCACAGGAAAACAATGTGGATTTGATACTGGAAGTTTTGCTATAGATACGGGTATAGGAGCAGCAACTGGCTTTATTCCTGGTATTAAAGTTCCAGGAATAACCTCTGGACGAGGAAGCTATAATGCTGTCTACAAACAAATAACGACTAAATTTTCCAATGGAACAATTTCAAATATAACTCTACCAACTGCTGGAAAGATGTTTGTAGGTAGAGCGGTAGATACAAGTTTACTTCCTGGTGCTGGTGCTGGTGCTGCGGCTGGAGTGGCGGCTTCTTCTCTCAATCCTTCTAATTCATCATGTTCGTGTAAATAAAAAGTGCGATCGTCTTTCTATGGGGAGTTTGTGGGATGGGGGGTGCGATCGCTTTTTGGGAGATGTGGGAGTGCGATCGCTTTTTGGGTTGTGAGGGCGATCGCTTTTTGGGATGTGGGGTGCGATCGCTTTTTGGGGTGTGAGGGGCGATCGCTTTTTGGGGTGTGGGAGGGTGCGATACCTACAGCTTTTTCCGTGTTAAAATCATAACTTTCTAAATTCCGATCAAGATAATGAAATCAAAAATTTACATTGAAACAAGTATTCCCAGCTTTTACCATGAAATTCGGACTGAACCGGATATGATAGCGCGTAAAGAATGGACTCGTTTTTGGTGGAATAACGTCAGACAAAAATATGAACTGGTTACAAGTATTGCAGTTTTAGATGAACTTAACAAAGGAAATTTTCCTAATAAAGAAGAAGTAATTCAACTTATAAATGATATCCAGTTGATAGATATCGAGCCAGAAATTGCTTAAATTGTGCAAACCTATATTCAAAATCAGGTTATGCCTAATGATCCTTTAGGCGATGCTCTCCATCTTGCCATAGCATCCTATCATAAATGTGATTTCTTGTTAACATGGAATTGTCGTCACTTAGCTAACGCTAACAAGTTTGGACATATTAGACGAGTGAATGTTATGCTAGGCTTGTAGTTCCCTGCACTCGTGACACCTTTAGAATTAATGGAAGATAACTAATGATTACTATTGATGATTCCGTACTGCAAAAAATTCGAGAAATTCGTCATCAAATTTCTGAAAATAATCAGCATAATCCGCATAACTTAATTAAGTATTATCTAGAATTACAGCAACAATACAAAACAAAAAAATCTAAATTAAGCACTCAATAATTTTATGCTTGTTTAGTGCGTAAGCGTTGCGCTCCGCAGGAATCGCTTTTTGGGAATGTGGGGGATGCGATCGCTTTTTGGGATGTGTGGGGGATGCGATCGCTGTTTGGGGATGTGGGAGTGCGATCGTTTTTTGGGGTGTGGAAGGGCGATCGCTTTTTAGGGATGTGGTAGTGCGATCGCTTTTTGGGGGTGTGGGAGGGCGATCGCTTTTTGGGATGTCGGAGGTGTGATCGCTTTTGGGATGTGGGGGGCGATCGCTTTTTAGGGAATGTGGGTTAGGTGCGATCGCTTTTTGGTGTGAGTGCGATCGTTTTTTGAGATGTTGGGAGGTGCGATCGCTTTTGGGGTGTGGGAGGGCGATCATATTTTTAGAGGTATAATGGAACGTAAAATCTAGAGATCCATTACAAAAAACAAAAATGATATCTATCAAGCTAGATCGAGAAACGGAAACATACCTAGCAGAAATCATTACTCAAGAGAATACTACATCTGAAGAACTGCTAAAAAAACTAATTTATCAACATTGGCAAACCATAAAACCTCGTCAAACCCTAGCTCAAAGACGAGGAAAACATCCAGAAAACTTATTACAAGATGCTGCTCCTAATTTATCATTACGAGAAAATCGTAAACAAAACATTGCAGAACATATTCAAAACCGTCATCAAAAACATCATCAATGAATGATTATCCTCCTATTATTCTTACCGATAGCAGTATTTTATTTGCTTACTACAGCGCACAAGATAATTATCATAAATCCGTTTGTAACTTTTTTGAACAATGTTCAAGTGAACTGATTACCACTATTCCCTGCGTGACGGAAGTAATGTATCTTTTGAGTAGAGATTATCGTACACAAAATGAATTTCTCAACGATTTAGCTCAGAAACTTTATCGTTGTATTCCCCTAATACCAGAAGATTTTACTCGCATTAGAGAACTCAATCAACAGTATGCAGACTTACCAGGGGATTTTGCTGACTTGTCATTAATTACTATCTCTGAACGGCTCAATATTTCGTCAATTATTACATTAGATAGCGATTTTAATATTTACCGCCGTTATCGAAAACAACCTTTTGAAAGAGTGTATTTAGATTTACAACGTTAGAGAATGTTCGCTTTTGGGGATGTGATGAGTGCGATAGCGAAGCGCTGCTGCAAGCAGTTCGCTGTTTGGGAATGTGGAGGGCGATCGCTGTTTGGGGAATGTGGAGAGGTGCGATGCACTCTTCGGCGGGCTACGCCTACGCGGTTCAGATTATAATAATTGCATGAATGAACCCACCTTAGCTCAGTTGAAACGCTTATACCTATTAAGTTATACATTAACTAATATGATGTTCCAGCCGATTCACATTATTCGTCTAGATGAAAGAAATGGAAATTTGTTTATCTTAGCAGGATATCAAGAAAACCTTGAAATTGTTGTTACCCCGATTGGAGAAGTATTCTAATGAACCCGGTTAATTACATTAACATGAGTGATGAAGAACTCAAACAATACCTTCTCGAACATAAAGATAATAAAGAAGTTTTTCAGGCTTATTTAGATCGGAAACAGAAACACCCAACAAGAGCGCTCATCGGTGTTAATGAATTGGATAACCTAACTCCTGAGCAACAAATTGAGTTAATTAGTCAACGTCTCCAAGAAAAATTTCATCTGTAAACAAATGGCGCGGTGTCTTGGTGCGGGCATCGCCTACGCGGTTTGGTGTGGGAGTGCGATCGCTTTTGGGATGTGGGAGGGCGATAGCGAAGCGCTCTGTAGGAATCGCTTGTAATAATGTTAGAATTACTGCGTCTAAAATTTAATTATATGTATGGAATTTGAATGGGATACACAAAAAGCAAAATCTAACTTATCTAAACATAACGTTTCATTTGAAGAAGCTCAAACAGTTTTCGATGATCCACTCTATGTTGATTTTTATGATCCGGATCATTCTGAAGACGAACATCGTTATATTATTATAGGAGAATCATCAAAAAGTCGGATTTTGCTGGTTTCTTATACAGAAAGAGGGGATAAAATTAGAATTATTAGTGCAAGACTTGTAACAAAACAAGAATTAAAAGCTTATCAAGAGGGTTAAGATAATGGAAGATGAACTTAGAGATGAATATGATTTAAAAAGTTTAAAAGTTAGAAAAATGGGAGCTAAACGTACAAGCTTTGGCAATATAATCATTAAGTTAGATTCAGATGTTGCCGAATTGTTTCCTAATTCTGAATCTGTTAATGAAGCTTTACGATTTTTGATTAGAATTACTAGAGAAAATAAAGCTACATTTTAATTGTTCGCTGTTGGGGATGTGGGAGTGCGATCGCTTTTTGGGGATGTGGGAGGTGCGAAGCGCGAAGCTATCCGTTCGCGTAGCGACTCCGAAGGAGTAAGGAATCGCTTTTTGGGGTGTGGGAGGGCGATCGCTTTTTGGGGGATGTGGGGATGGGCGATAGCGTAAGCACTGACTTCTCAGTTCGTTTGCTAAAATGGGAGTAACTTAAAGTTACAGGAGAAATAAATGATCACATTAGAAATGGCGATCGCTAAAATTAAAAAATTACCTCTTGAGGAGCGCAATGAAGTAATTAAATTTATTGAGTTCTTAGAATTTAAAGCAGGAAACATTGATCTGATTTCACAACAGACAAACACTACAAAGAAATACCCACTCAGAGGAAAACCTATTACTATTGCTAGTGATTTTGATGAACCTATGCCTGAACTTTGGGAAGCATTAGCAGAATGATTTTACTAGATACCCATATTTGGCTATGGTTGCTTCACGATTCCAGTCAAATATCAAAAGTAGCACAAGAAGCTATTCAACGTGAAGAATCCCAAAATGGCTTATTAGTTTCTGCTATTTCTGTTTGGGAAGTAGCAGTTAAATCTAGTGTCGGTAAATTAGTTTTGCCTTTACCCATTGATGAATGGTATCAGTTAGCACAAACTCATTCAGCTATAGTTATAGAACCTTTATGAAATTCCCCTTGTTACCTGTGATGTCAAGATTTTAAATTATCCCCATGTCAAAACAATTTGGTAAGTAAGTATGCGATAGCGAAGCGTGGGGATGCGATCGCTTTTTGGGATGTGAGGGGCGATCGCTTTTTGGGGTGTGTGGGGAGTGCGAAGCGCGAAGCTATCCGTTCGCGTAGCGACTCCGAAGGAGTAAGGAATCGCTTTTTGGGATATTGGGAGTGCGATCGCTTTGATGAGAGGAAGAAAATGTGCGATCGCTTTTTAGGGAATGTGGGGAGTGCGAAGCGCGAAGCTATCCGTTCGCGTAGCGACTCCGAAGGAGTAAGGAATCGCTTTTTGGGATGTGGGGAGGTGCGAAGCGCGAAGCTATCCGTTCGCGTAGCGACTCCGAAGGAGTAAGGAATCGCTTTTTGGTGTGAGAGGGCGATCGCTTTTTGGGGATGTGGAGGTGCGATCGCTTTTGGAGATAAGGGAGTGCGATCACTATTTTGCTATTATCTTGACAATAAATTACAAATGCGAAGTAAACTAATTTTTGATAAATAATATTATTACAATGAGAATTATTGCTCGGAGTACCCTAAGAGAATATTGGCAAAAACATCCTGATACAGAACAGCCTTTAAAAGCATGGTTTGATGATGCTGCCCGTGCAAATTGGCAAAGTCCATCAGATATTAAAGAAGTTTATGCTAATGCCAGTATTATTGCCAATAATCGGGTAGTCTTTAACATTAAAGGTAATAATTATCGTTTAATTGTCCATATTCGTTATAAGATTGGTATTATTTTTATTCGCTTTATTGGTACCCATCAAGAATATGACAAGATAGATGCTACAATTATTTAGAGAGGTTTGATATTATGAACTTAAAACCGATTAAAACAGAAGCAGATTATCAACAAGCCTTAAAAGAAATTGAACAAATTTTTGAGGCTGAACCTAATACACCAGAATATGAAAAATTAGATATTTTAGCGACTTTAGTAGAAGTTTATGAACAACAAAATTATCCTATTGAACCTCCATCGCCCATTGCCACAGTTTTATATTATTTAGAAAGTCGTAATCGAGGAATTTCTACTTTTATTGAAAATTTAAAATATCATGGAGTTAGTGAAGAAATAATTAATACTGCTTTAAAGGAAATGACTCACGGATGATGGGATGTAGATCGCTTTTTGGGGCGTGGCAAGGCGATCGCTTTTAGGGATGTGGTAGGGCGATAAGTTCTACGCACAGGCTACGCCAACGCTTTTGGGATGTGGAGGTGCGATCGCTTTTAGAGATGTGAGAGGGGCAATCACGTAGAAAAATTTGCTGCAATTATCAATCAATACAAATCATATAGAAACTTCAGCATAATCTCCAAGTTTAATTTCATTGATAACACCACAAACTTTATCGGTCTGTGTCCTAATTTTTGGCCATGAAGTTGAGAGCAGAACAACAATAGCAATCTGGCGATCGCTCAATTTTTGTTGATAGCGCAAATTCCGATCCGTTGTCACAAATATTTGATATCCCTGATCTTCAGCAGATTTGAGTAGATCTCCATTCGACAAATTAGACCATCCTTCTTCATAAGCTGTTGTCACAGAATGTTCCCTCAAATATTGTCGCAAAGGTACAGGCGTTCCCTGATCGAAAAGAATTCTCATAATCTAGGCCGCGACAGCCAACATATCAAGCTCATAGTTTAGTACAGCCTCGACTTGCGATCGCTCTACAGGCGGAAACCACTCCAAAAAATCTTCTACTGTTGCGCCATCACGTAAATTTTCAAACAATGCCGCAACTGGAACTCGCGTCTTCCGAAATACCCAAGCACCACTCACTTTTAATGGTTCTCTTTCTATAGCATCTAGATTTTCCCAATGCCTCATATACTATATCTCCGTAAGTAAAAACAAACTCAATAATTTGATTATAAACTAATTTTAAAGCAAGATCTTGATTGTTTAAGAGATCGCTGTTTTTGGGATGTGGGAGGGCGATCGCTTTTTGGGTGTGGGAGGGCGATCGTTTTTGGAATATCGGAGGGCGATCGCTTTTGAGGTGTGTGAGGGCGATCGCTTTTTGGGATGTGGGAGGGGTGCGATCGCTTTTGAGGTGTGTGAGGGCGATCGCTTTTGAGGTGTGTGAGGGCGATCGCTTAATTCTTAACCTAGAAATGTTTGTTCACTAACACCAAACCGTTTAGCCAAAATTTTAATCATCCTTAAACTTAATTCTTGTTTCCCATTAAGTAAATCTAATACTAACTCTTGATTTCCTATTTCTGGAAAATCTGATTCATTTAAACCATGTTCCCCCATTAAATATTGTAACGTTTCAATTCCTGTTGCTTTCTCTATAGGAAATTCTTTTTTTTCATATTCTTCAATAGTTAAAGCCATAGATTTAATTAAATAACTAATTTGAGGATCTTTTTTTTGTTGATTCAATTTAATTAATTTTTTAAGTTGTTCTTCTCTGCGATCGCAATCTTCCTCACTGAAAACAGGAACTAACAAAGGAGCAATATTTTGCCAACTTTGAGAAATTTCTTCAATATTCATTTTTCCACATCTCCTTGTCATATTCAGAGTGAGTTAAAATTGAGTAAATAATAATTGTTTTTTCAAGGTAACTAATTTCGGCAATTAATCGAAAATTATTACCACTAACATTAAACACTGTATAAGGTCTAACATAATCAGCCGAAGGAAAAATAGAAGTTAAATCCGGAAAAGAATCAAAATCATTTTCTGTGATTAAAACTACCCATCTTTCTAAAGAAGCTTTTGCATTAGGATGTTTTCTAATAAATTTAGTTATTTTCCTTTGCCCAACTAAAATTATTGTAGCTTGAGTGATTTTTATTATTTTAATTATACAGCTACGAGAATATCACGATTACAATTTCCAATTCTTAGCCAGACAAGCTTCGGCGGATGTCCATAAAGCAAACTCCGTTGATAAAAATCCGAATCCTTAGAAACTATTGTAAATCCCTTATCCTGGGCATATTCCCAAATATCCTCATCAGAAAATCCCTTCAACCCACAATCACGAACGTGCATACTCTCTGGGAAATCTACAGATAATATGCGAGGCAATTTTGGAGACAAATTCTCATCAAACAGCAACTTCATAGGGAACCACTGTTAAACGGCGATCGCGATCAGCAGCAAACGCAAAACAAGCCTGTATATCTGCAAGTGTTAAATCAGGGAAATCATAAAATAGTTCTTCAACACTCATTCCACCACCGAGATAGTCAAACACATCTGATACAGCAATACGTGTGTTAACTATACATGGCTTACCACTACGAATATTTGGGCTGATGCGTATGCGATGGTGATAGTTTTTCATGATCAAGATTTGCACATAACTTACTTTGATCATAACAGCACTCTTATAAGAATTTACAGTTTGAGTGGCGATAGCGAAGCGCGACCTAGGAATCGCTGTTTAGGGATGTGGGGAGTGCGATCGCTTTAGGGATGTGGGGAGTGCGAAGCGCGAAGCTATCCGTTCGCGTAGCGACTCCGAAGGAGTAAGGAATCGCTTTTAGGGATGTGGGGAGTGCGATCGCTTTAGGGATGTGGGGAGTGCGAAGCGCGAAGCTATCCGTTCGCGTAGCGACTCCGAAGGAGTAAGGAATCGCTTTTAGGGAATGTGGGGAGAGCGATCAAAAAATTAAACTTCCTCATCTAAGAATGGCAAGAGATCCTCTAAATCTCTCGCCCCATGCAAAACCCGTAGAACCTCCACCCGTTCCTCTTCAACCTTGTAAAAAATCAAATAGTCCTTAAAATTCTTAATCCGCCACTGACGAATTGTTCCCAGATCAGACAAAGACACAATCTTACCCATATTGGAAGTTATCGCCAATTGAGCAAAAGCATACTCAGCAAACTCAAGAAACTTTTCCCCTAATTCCCGATTGCCATTGGTCAAAATATAATTTGCTTGCTGTCTGATATCCTGAGTTGCACGATTGCGAACAATTACCTGAAAAGCCATACTCACTAATGCGCCGCACCAAAGATTGATCGGCGCAAATCCTGCCAATATTCAGGAGTTACAGGCTCGGCTTCTGAGTCCGAACCTTCTTGCAACAAACTAGCTAATTTTGCTTGAGCATCCTTACGCCGTTGATCTTGCTGCAACAACATCAAAAAATAGTCCGCTACAGTAGCATAATTGCCAGATTGAAGTTGAACCTCAAGATAAGACTCAAGTTCTTTTGGTATCGGAAAACTCACATTCATCTCTATACTAATATGAATAAAATCTTATTAGTATTTTATCATTTTTTATTCTGATGAAGCATTTAGGCGAGCGCTGTTTGGGGAATGTGGGAAGTGCGATCGTTTTTAGGAATGTGGGGAGTGCGAAGCGCGAAGCTATCCGTTCGCGTAGCGACTCCGAAGGAGTAAGGAATCGCTTTTTGTGATGTGGGTGCGAGCGCTTTTGGGGATGTGGGAGTGCGAGCGCTTTTGGGGTGTGAGAGTGCGATCGCTTTTTGGGGATGTGGGGGGTGCGAAGCGCGAAGCTATCCGTTCGCGTAGCGACTCGAAGGAGTAAGGAATCGCTTTTTGGGATGTGGGAGGGCGATCGCTTTTTGGAATGTGGGGAGGGCGATCGCTGTTATAATTTAATGTAGTAAGTTAAAAGCAAATGCCAACAGTTTTATATATAAAGGGGTGGCGATTTTTCTTTTATTCATTTGATCGGATATTTTTACCTTAATTGAGCATAGTAAAACTGAACTTATATTATTTGGAAAGAAATGAATGATAGGCGATCGCTTTTGGGGATGTGGAGAGCGATCGCTTTTGGGGGTGTGGAGAGCGATCGCTTTTTGGGGTATGTGGGGTGCGATCGCTGTTGGGATGTGGGAGGTGCGATCGCTGTTGGGAAATGTGGGAGAGCGATCGCTTTTAGGGGATGTGGGAATGGGCGATCGCTTTTAGGGATGTGGGGGGCGATCGCTTTTAGGGGATGTGTGGGGGCGATCGCTTTTTGGAGATATGGAAAAGGGGCGATCGCTGTTTGGGATGTAGGAGGGCGATAGCGAAGCGCGACCTAGGAATCGCCTAACTTGTCCAATCTTCCATTTGTAGATTAGCAATATTTTCGAAATCAGACAGATTGCGGGTTAATAGAGTCGCATTCTTAGAAATAGCGATCGCTGCAATTTTTAGATCCATCGTTCCCAATCTCGGATATTCAGCGCGGAGTTGCTTAAAAATAGCTGCGGATTCACCATCAAATCCAATCACCTTAAGCTTAGAAAAAGTGGCAATATGTTTTTCTAGCTTACGATAAGCAATGATTTGCTCCTCTAAGTTACGAGCCTTAGCGATCTAGCCCAACCAACCACGAGTTTGCTCTTCGTAAGTAACGACCGTAACATAAATATCTTCAGGGGAAAGTGTAGCAAGTCTAATTATAATCCTTTGAGCAATCTCCCCACCACGCTCAAGAATGCTCAGATGATCAGTGTCTCAAAGGTACATCATTCAATTTCAGATAGAGCAAAAAAATCTTTATGAGACTGACGATATTCCCTGCCGATCGCAATCGCTTCTTCAAAACTGGGATCGTCAGCAAATACACCAACGATATTTTCCCACCAAGGTTTAATAGCATTTGTACTATTCAGTAAAGAGAGTTTTAATTGCACAACTTCAGCTTCAAGTTTCGATAGACGTTCTTCAACTTTAGATGGAGACATAAATAAATTTTAGAACATGAAATTTGCTATCAATTGTAGCCTATAGGAGTGTGATTGATAATTTTAGGATGAGGCGATCTCTTTAATGATGAGAATTTTTTGGGTAGGCGATCGCGAAGCGCGACCTAGTAATCGCTGTTTAGGATGTGACATTTAACGTGCGATAATTGCCGTATTCGTGCAGATAATGCCCCACAGAATTTTGCTGTCCTGCGTCACATTGCTGTCAATAAGAGTAAACCAGGAACTCAGTCGGAAATTAAGTCTAAATAATAAACGTTATTTAGCTTCAATGGATGACGATTACCTACTCAGAATTTTATCTAGTTAGTAATAAGCACGCTCCAATTTTCCCGTCACAGAGAAATTTATAATCTTAGTGTGAGCGTAACTCTCACATAAATTCCCGATCGCCTGCCAAAGCGCAATAAGTACAATCCTAGCTACAACTTCCCGTATACAAGCTCTGATTACCTGAGAAAAAAGATTACCACATTATTGCTATAACGACAACTGGCAATTTTTAGTAATAACCTGCCCTTTTACTTTATATTGCCACAATGATCGCCTGATCGACAACTTCATCGCAGTCCAACAAAAAACTACGATGTTTAGCCAAATTTTGATGCGTTTGCCCTGTGCGTTAGCGAAGCATAACGCACCCTACAGATGAAGTATATTAAAATCGCTCTTAAGAAAACTTTGCGATCCTTTGCGCTAAAAAAAAGGACTGATTTACAGCCCTTTTTATTTTCATATTTTGAGGATTTAGATCAACTTCAAATCAGGATAATAGGCGAGTAAATCATCGGTTGTGAGTGTGTCGCCTTCTGCTTGAGGAGTCCAGAGAATTTCGACAGCGAGGAGGCGATCGCTTGAAATACTACCGATTTGACGTAAAGCTTGACGCATATCGTCAGAACTGTTAATAGTTGGCAGTTGCAGATTACCATCGAAACCAACTACAAGCGTTACTAAAATGTATTCACCAGGCGCTTGTGTTACCTCAGCCAACTCTCCACCACCAGCAGTTAAAGCAGCATTGGAACTAGCTTGACGCAACTGATTGTTGACATTTGAAAGAGTTTCTTCAGTAAACTTACTGCGTTCAGCCAAAGCTAATTGATTAAACTTAGCTTCAGCGAGTGCTAATCCAGTTTTCTCAAATTGTCCTGCTCCATAAACCCAGTATTCAGGGTGACGTAGCAAAGCTAAAGCACTTTCTTGGAGTACTTGCGCCCGTCCTTCAGCCGTACTTGTATCAGCAGTACGAGCGAGATCGTTTAACTCGGTTTGCAACTCACGCGCTTGTGCTAATAAACCTACTTGTACTCGTGCTACTGAAACTTGGGAATTGTCGTAGCCTAAACTTTCGGTATCATTACCAGCACCAACACGGCGGAAAGATTGTACTAAGAAGTTGGCAATTGCAATAAAGATAAAGATACCGAATAAACCACCCAACCCTCCACCAAAGCCAAAGAAAGGCAGGAGAAACGGAAGTCCAAAACCACCACCGCCTGGATAGTAGCCGCCACCGCCTGGGTAGTAACCACCACCACCGCCTGGGGAGTAGGTACGAGGCGCACTATAGCTAGGACTTCTACTGAAAGAACCCCCGCCCATTCGTCCGCCACTACGCCCTGCTAAAGCGTTACCCGCAGTGCCTAGTGTTAATACCATTACCAGAGCAAGGGCAATTAATGGTTTAAAAAATGGTTTGATATGGGAAAACAATTTATTACGCATAGATATTTTCAAGGGCTTAAGCTCGATTTAACTGTAGCGATTATGACGGCTGCAAGCATCTTTCGAGCGACAAGTAGATCTGATGGCGCTGCTGTCTACTAATAGAGGCTGGCATTGCGCCTATATCTAATTTATCCCGTTATGCGATCGCACACATAGAGCTTAAGGGCGGATTTACCAGAAGGAAACCCGTACAGGAAAGTATCAATGAGAGAAGATTTGTAGGTTGGGTTAAGCGCAGCGCAACCCAAACATGGATAAATGTTGGGTTTCTTACTTCTAGATCCCCCTAAATCCCCCCATAAATTGGGGGACTTTGATTTCCCCCCTTTTTAAGGGGTTGCTCAGGGGGATCTAGATTTCAAGCGTGAGAGTGCGTAAGTCCTACTCCCAAACCATTAAAAGATTACCGATTATATTCTTCTTCTTCCTTGGCGTTCTTTGCGTCTTGGCGGTTTATAAAATAGGTATTTTATGATTAACCGCCTCCAACAATCGTAACTATTTCCAGGCGATCGCCCTCAACCATTTCTGTTTCTGACCAAAATTGCCGATGGAGAATTTCGCCATTGTACTCAACTGCAAGTAAACGAGGATTTAAACCTAATTGTTCGAGCAGTTGTGGTAATTGGGTTTGTGGCGAACAAGTACGGGGTTCACCGTTAACTTGTAGTGTGATTTCAACTGTACTATTAGACATGAGACTGCACAACTTGAGGTTCAATACTGCGTAGGGTTTGCACGCGAGTTAGTTGGGAAAGGAAATACTGAGTAATTAATGTAGGTTGTTCTGCTTCCATAATGGCGCGAACAACTGCTACCCGCTCTGCACCACCTTTCAAGACATCATTTAAGTTATTCATATCAATTCCCCCAATAGCAAACCAAGGAATCGGAGAATTTTTAGCCGCGTATTGGACATATTCCAAACCAGCAGCCGCTTTACCAACTTTAGTAGGAGTTTCATATACTGGTCCTACGCCGATATAATCTGCACCTTCTTGGATAGCTCGTTGCATCTCCTCTAAATTGGTTGTGGATTTACCAATGATGCGTTGTGTACCTAATATTTGCCGTGCAAAGGCTACTGGAATGTCCTGCTGTCCGAGATGTACACCATCAGCATCTACTGCTACAGCTAAATCTACGCGATCGTTAATAATAAATAGTGCGCCGTAGTGATGGCATAACTGTCGCAGTTTATGGGCATAACTCAGCCTGATAGAATCGTCTGAGCTTTTATCCCGATACTGTAATAAAGTCAGCCCGCCTTGCAGTGCTGCTTCAATCACGTTAAACAAATTTTCTGAAGGAGAAGTCACTAAATACAGATGCGATCGCTTCAGCAATTGATGACGACGGTAAGCCAACAAATTACTTTCTAGCGTATAAACTCGATAGCGCATTTGCTTGACATCAGCACTCATTTGTGCATTGTAGAGCTTACCGTATTCTTCTATTACCCGCAGTGCTTCTTCGACGCGACAAAGATTTGCCTGTAACAACTGCTCAATACCCGATCTTTGTTCTTCCTTGGGATGTGTTAATTCTGTACCAGGATCGCCTGGAGTATCCCGCGCCGCCCTTATTTCAGAGGAATGCAAGCCCGCTAACTCTTGGCGCATTTGCTTACATTCATTGGCTAATTGACCGCTATTTAAACCAAATCTGCACCATTCTTCAATAATGCGTAAACCTTCTCTGGCGCGATCTAAATTAGCGTCTAAAATGCGGTAAACAGCAGGTTGTATAAAGTTAATATTGCTATTTTTATCGCCCATCGGTAATTACTCCATTATTGCTTTATCGTATCAGGATGTATAGGCGATTACAGTGAGATTTTTTGTTAGTTAAGTAAGTGTATAAGTTTTAACAACTAACAATTAACAATGACCCATGACCGATAACCAATCACCAATCACCAAGTGAAAATCAGCATCATACACCATATTTGCCCTGTTAAACAGTTGTACGCGATCGCATAAAGGATGCGTTAGCCTGTAATCACGCCATGCCAATTTAGCTTTATTCGCCGGAAGCCCCGCACCATAACGCTATGCCTCATGCTCGCGTCGCCAACGTTTGGCGACGGGATGATCCTTGCGGGGTGTTGGAGGGACGGAAACACCCACTCCTATCTCTGATCTTGTCATCCCATGCCTTTAAAAATAATCCCGAATCATGATAAGATGGTGAGATGTTAAAAGCGATCAAGGTACGAATTTACCCGACCGACAAGCAAGTCATCCAGTTGTCCAAAGATTTTGGGGCAACGAGATGGCTGTGGAATCGGTCGCTTTTTGTAATGTCAGAAACTTACAAAAACACTGGAAAAGGCGTATCTGCTATTGACATGAAGAAACAGATCCCCATACTAAAGAAGCAAAAAGAGTTTGAATGGCTTAAAGAAACTTACTCACAATGTCTTCAACAATCAGTTTTAAATTTATCTCAAGCATTTCAAAACTTCTTTGAAAATCGGGCTAAATATCCCACCTTTAAAAGTAAGTTCAACCGCCAGTCAGTTCAGTATCCTGCAAACGTCAAAGTTCTGAATAGATCTTCTATCAAGTTTCCCGGTAATCTTGGTGTTATTAAAGCTAATATTCATCGTGAATTACCTAATTCTCCGCTTAGAACTGTCACAGTCTCCAAAACTCCAGACGGGTGCTACTACGCATCTTTGCTACTAGACGACGGTATTGCCAAACCTGAAGTGAAAGGACAAGGCAAAGCCGTTGGCATTGATCTGGGATTGATTGATTTTGCCGTAACTTCAGAGGGTTCTAAATTCCAGAACCCTAAACATCTTAAAAAACACACTAAAAACTTAAAACGTAAACAGCAAAAACTTTCTCGGAAAGTGAAAGGTAGCAACACCCGTAATCAAGCGCGGAGAATGGTTGCTAAAGTACATAGTAAGATCACACGGACAAGGGAAGATTTCCTCCACAAACTATCACGCAAGCTAGTTAACGAAAACCAAGTTGTCGTGGTGGAAAATCTAGCAGTTAAAAACATGGTAAAGAATCATACTCTTGCCAAGGCTATTAGCGATGCTGGTTGGGGTAAATTCTGCACAATGTTGAAGTATAAAGCTGAGTTTGAGGGCAAAGTTTACGTTGAAGTAGACAGGTTTTTCCCATCATCTCATTTATGCTCAAATACTCTGCTACAGATCCCAAAAATGGATCTTTCTGTTCGTAGTTTTGATTGTCCTCACTGTGGTCAGAAGCATGACCGGGATGTGAACGCCGCAATCAACATCAAGAATGAAGGCTTGCGACTATGGGCGTTGGGAATCAGCGCTTCTGCCAATAGAGGGAGCGTAAATCCAAAGGGTTCTGGGCGTAAAAAATCCAGGAATTCGGAGGTAGCTCCCGTTGAAGTTGGAAGCCCGTACTCTATCTGCACTCAGATGAGTGTCGGGTAATTCACTATGCCGATACTTGTGGCTGAAAACCTCAGCAAAGTTTATCCCGTAGCCGTTAAAGAACCAGGTATCAAAGGTACATTAACGCACTTCATCCGTCGTAACTACCGCCAAGTTAACGCAGTTCAAAATGTTTCATTTGAAATCAATACAGGCGAAGTAGTAGGTTTCTTAGGTGCTAATGGTGCTGGAAAAACCACCACACTCAAGATGCTGACAGGGTTAATTCATCCTTCTGGGGGTAAAGTCCGAGTTGCTGGATTCGTTCCTTTTCGCCGTCAAGAAGCGTTTTTGCAGAAAATCACCCTAGTAATGGGACAAAAACAGCAGCTATTATGGGATTTACCAGCAATGGACTCCTTAAATATCAACGCGGCTGTTTATGGTATCCCTGATCAGGAGTATCGCAAGCGCGTCGGTGAATTAGTCGAGATGCTTTCACTGCAAGGTAAGCTTAACCAACCAGTGCGTAAACTGTCCTTGGGTGAACGAATGAAGGCAGAATTACTAGCAGCACTCCTTCATCATCCACAAGTATTATTTCTAGATGAGCCAACATTAGGATTAGATATTAATGCTCAAGTCAGCGTGCGAGACTTTTTACGTGAGTATAACCAACGCTACCAAGCAACGATTTTATTAACCAGTCATTACATGGCTGATATCACCGCACTTTGTCAAAGAGTAATGCTGATTCATGCAGGGCAATTAATCTACGATGGTAAATTAGAAAGTCTTTTAGACCGCTTTGCCCCCTATCGTGAAGTTAAAGTAGAACTAGCGCAGCCTTTACCGCAAGAAAAATTAGTACATTATGGTGAAGTCGAAGCCGTAGAAGGACGAGTGGTGCGTTTATTAGTAAAACGGGAAGCACTAACTCGCACAGTAGCTCAGATTTTAGCTGAATTAGAAGTAATGGATCTAACCGTAACCGATCCACCAGTAGAAGAAGTAATTGGTCGAGTATTTCGCGCTGGAGTTGTTGAATAAATATCTGATAGACTTCCTGCTTTTATTCACCCATCCGTTGCCCTCCGGCTGCGAAAACATATCGGTAAAATGCGTTAACCCATCCGTTGCCCTCCGGCTGCGAAAACATATCGGTAAAATGCGTTAACCCATCCGTTGCCCTCCGGCTGCGAAAACATATCGGTAAAATGCGTTAACCCATCCGTTGCCCTCCGGCTGCGAAAACATATCGGTAAAATGCGTTAACCCATCCGTTGCCCTCCGGCTGCGAAAACATATCGGTAAAATGCGTTAACCCATCCGTTGCCCTCCGGCTGCGAAAACATATCGGTAAAATGCGTTAACCCATCCGTTGCCCTCCGGCTGCGAAAACATATCGGTAAAATGCGTTAACCCATCCGTTGCCCTCCGGCTGCGAAAACATATCGGTAAAATGCGTTAACCCATCCGTTGCTAATGAAGCGATTAATTAGAACTACTACCACTTTCCTCACTACTTACTACGCCCACATGGTAGAGTATCGCGCAGAATTATTATTTTGGGCGTTATCTAACTCTTTACCAATTATTTTAATGGGTGTATGGAATCAAGCTGCTCAAAGTGGAAAATTTGGGCTATCACCGATAGATTTAGTACGCTATTTTATGGCTGTTTTTCTGGTTAGGCAGCTAACAATTGTTTGGGTTGTTTGGGACTTTGAAAGGGAAGTAGTAGAAGGAACATTATCTCCGCGCTTGCTACAACCAATAGATCCAGTATGGCATCACATTGCTGGACATATTTCTGAACGTCTTGCTCGAATTCCTTTTACTATAGGGTTAGTAATTTTATTTTTTGGACTTTATCCTCAAGCTTTTTGGATACCAAAGTTGCAAACTTTATTGCTGTGTTTGATAGCAACTTTGCTGGCTTTTGTATTGCGTTTTATCATTCAGTACACTTTTGCAATGTTAGCTTTTTGGACAGAAAGAGCTACAGCAATTGAGCAATTATGGTATTTATTTTATCTATTTTTATCGGGGTTAATTGCACCGTTAGAATTATTTCCTGAAACTGTGCGTAATGTGGTGCAGTGGACTCCTTTTCCCTATATGATACATTTTCCCGCAGCAATTTTAATTGGGTTGCCAGTGAATATCGGGCAAGGGTTATTAGTAATAATAGGTTGGAGCGTATTCTTTTTTGTGTTAAATCGTTGGTTATGGCGTAAAGGTTTGAAGCATTATTCGGGGATGGGTGCGTAGGAAGTTTAGGGATTTTCTTGAGTGAATTAAAGCAGATGCAAAGATATTTAAGAGTATTAAAACTATTTTGGAGTGCGGCGATCGCAGCCGAACTAGAATATCGAGTAAACTTTGTCCTAGCAGCCATCAGTAGCTTAGGTAATTTAGCTGGTAGCTTATTCGGTGTATCTCTGTTTTACCGCAACGGCTACACATTTCCAGGTTGGTCTTGGGATGAAGCATTAATAGTTTTAGGAATATTTACCCTACTTCAGGGGTTTTCCGCTACTTTCCTAGCACCAAACCTCAACCATATTGTTGATCATATCCAGAAAGGAACCCTCGATTTTATACTCCTGAAACCAATTAGTAGTCAATTTTGGCTTTCTACTCGTACCCTTTCTCCTTGGGGACTACCAGATATATTTTTTGGATTAATATTAATCGGTTACGCGGGTAAAAACCTGCAATTACCAACAAGCGGGTATATCCTCAGCACAGTACCCCTATTTTTTGGGTTCGTAATTCTTTATAGCCTATGGTTTATCCTGGGAGCAACTAGCGTCTGGTTTGTCAAAATTTATAACGTTACCGAAGTTCTGAGAGGTTTTATTGAAGCTGGTAGATATCCAATGGTGGCATATCCTGCGGCTTATCGTTTCTTTTTTACTTTTATAGTTCCAGTAGCATTCTTAACAACAGTTCCCGCAGAAGCAATGCTTGGTAAAGTTCAAATTGGTTGGCTATTTGGGGCTGGGGTGTTAGCAATAGTGTTACTGTTTTTTGCTCGGTTATTTTGGCGGTTTGCACTCCGGTTTTATACCAGTGCTTCTAGTTAAGTAAAGAATTTTTTTTCAACGCAAAGGATCGCAAAGGTGAACGCAAAGGATCGCAAAGGGTAATAAAGAAGTTAATCACTTGGATGATTTGGTTATGGTAGCTTAAAAATAGATGAATAAAAAGGCGATAGCACATCCACGCAGAATTGATTTTGAGGAAGATTATGGCACAACTCACTATTAACAACGTACCTGATGAGTTAATGGAACAGCTACAGCAACTAGCTACCCAAAATCATCAAACTATTGATGAACAACTGATTAATTTATTAAAACAAGCATTACAAAAATCACAACCACCTTTAAAGTTTATCGTTTCCCCTGAAACAGATCCGACTTGGGAAGAAAGATGTAAAGCAGTTCCTCAACTTTTAGCTGAAATTGAGCAGCGACGAAAAGAGCGAGGTGCTGCTAATATTGAATGGCTTGATAGCACCGTTTTATTAAGAGAGGATCGGGATAGATGACAACACCCTTAAGATGTGTCATTGATGCGAGTGTGGGAATTAAGCAATTTGTTCCTGATCCTTTATCTTCAAAAGTTGATCGATTATTTGCCCACCTCACTATTCCTCAAACAGAATTTTTCATCCCCGATCTGTTTTATATTGAAATTGCAAACATTCTTTGGAAGTATGTTCGTGCAGGACTTTACTCTGTTGGAGATCTTCCCGCCGACTTATCGAGTCTGAAAAGCTTATCTTTACAGGTAGTTTCTAATGCTGAATTAATGGAAGAAGCAATTAATATAGCCGTAGCTTACGGAATTTCTGCTTATGATGCCTCTTATGTTGCCCTTGCTCACCGAGTTTCTGCACCTTTATTAACTTTAGATAAAAGGCTAGTCAATACTTTAGCAACCGCGCCATATAATGTGCGTTTGTTTACTAACTTTTCTATCCCACCCTTATCCTAAAGTATGTACTAACAAGCTATTTGTAGCACCATACTTATGTTGAATTAGATAGCGATCGCATCTCAAGAGATAATATAGAAAGCGATGTCTGCGGCGGGCTGCGCCTACGCATCTACAACTACTTTGCTAAAAAAGTAAAGACTATCCGTTAACCATCCTGTTGATCAGAACAATTATTATGAGCGCATTAACTTAAATTGCTGTTCCTGAATAGCAGCGCAATTACCTACTTTAGCTTTATTAGCATCTGGCAAAATGCCAATTTTAGTACCATCAACATCAATACATTGTTTCACTCCACTTGGAGGCAGTGCTTTTAGCTCTAAACGGTAATAACCACCACCATCATCAATTAAGCGAAATTGTTGTTCTTGAATAGCAGCGCAATTACCTACTTTAGCTTTATTAGCATCGGGTAAAATGCCAATTTTAGTACCATTAATATCAATACATTGTTTCACTCCACTTGGAGGCAGTGCTTTTAACTCTAACCGATAGTAACCATTACCATCATAAATTAAATGGAATTGTTGTTCTTGAATAGCAGCACAATTACCTACTTTAGCTTTATTAGCATCTGGCAAAATGCCAACTTTAGTACCATCAATATCAATACATTGTTTCACTCCGCTAGGAGGGGTTGCTTTCAATTGAACTTCTCTTTACTCATACAGGAAAACATCTAGATGCTCTGCAAGAAACTATCCTTAAAGAAACATTAAAAGGTCATAAATACGCCAAAATTGCAACGGAAGTTAATTTAAGTGAAGGTCATGTTAGAGATACTGCTGCGGAGTTATGGCAATTTTTATCAGATGCGTTAGGGGAAAAAATTAATAAATTAAATGTAGGCTCTGTGTTAGAAACAGTTATTATTGCTAATAATCGCTTTGCCAGAAGTGGTAATTTTATTGGTAATCACCAAGTGAATATTTGTTCAAGTAAGAGGCGATCGCCTAAATCTTCTCCTGCTTCCGAATCAACTGAAACTAAACCGAAATGGTGTTTAGCTAACGCACCAGAAGTTACATTTTTTTACGGACGAAATAATGAACTTAACATCCTAAAAAATTGGATAATTGAAGATAATATTCGCTTGATTAACTTAGTGGGGATTGTAGGAATTGGTAAAACTAGCCTAGCTATCAAATTCATTGAAGAAGTTGCCGATCAATTTGAATATATTATCTATCGCAGTCTCAGCTTTTCTCCATCTATAAATACATTTGTAACTGAATTACTACAAACTCTGACTTCATCCTCTATTATTCCTAACAACTTGGATCAACAAGTTGCTCAACTGCTTAATTTTTTACGCAAACATCGCTGTTTAATTCTGATCGATGATGTTCAGATGCTTTTTAAACTAGGAGAATTTGCAGGTCAATATCAAATAGAGTTTGCAGAATACAATTTTCTATTTAAAAACATAGCTGAAGTATCTCATAAAAGTTGTTTTTTATTGATTGGTAGCGAACAGCCAGCAGATTTAATCCCAAATAATCAAAAAATAGCTCGATGTTTAAAACTCGCAGGTTTAGAACAGTCTACCAAACAAATATTGACAGATAAAAATTTATTAGATGAGTAAGATTGGAATGCTTTAATTACCCAATACCAGGGTCATCCTTTATGGATAGAGTTAATAGCTACAATGATTCAAGAATTATTTGCTGGTAGAGTTTCAGAATTTTTAGCTTATCCAGACTTGATATTAACTAATGAAATTATCTATCAACTTAATCAGCTATGGATCAGGTTAACCGACTCAGAAAAAGAAATAATAAATTACTTGGCACAACAAGAAAATGCTATTAGTCTAAACCAGCTTTTGCAGGAAATATCTATTCATCACACAGCAGAGATATTAAATGCTATTCAATCTTTGAAAAAACGTTGTTTGTTAGATAATAACCTCAATAATCAAATTGCTATATTGAAAATTAATTCTGTATTAAAAGCATATATTTTATCACTAAAATCATGAGAGACAGTTGACAAAGCTATAAATTAAAATCTGAAAAAAAACTATAAAATAGATATAATGACTTTATCATATGAATTTTTTCATAGCATTATATGAGTATAGACATTAATTCGATAATTGTTCGTGTTCCTGAAATTCGTGGCGGAAAACCTTATATTGCAGGCACAAAGATTACTGTTCATCGCATCGCTATTTGGTACAAACAAGGATACACTTCTGAACAAATTGCCGATGAATACGAGCATCTATCTTTAGCTCAAGTTTATGCGGCGCTGGCTTACTACCACGCTAATCAAGCAGAAATTGAGGCAGATATAGCGACAGAAGATGCTGAGATAAAACAGTTAGAACAGAAGCATTATCAGAATTTCCAAACAAGAGTAGAAGCCTGATGCAGATTTGTCTTTATCTTGACGAAGATGCAATGGCACACTCCCTTGTGCGAGAATTTCGCGCCAGAGGGATAGATGTTGTTACTGCTGGCAGTGAGGGAAAGTTAGGGGAGACTGATGAAATACAACTTGAGTTTGCTACAACTCAAAACCGTGTCAATTATACTTACAACATAGCTGATTATGCTCGTCTCCCCGCAGAATACTTGCTAGCAGGTAGAAATCATACAGGCATAATTTTAGTTCATCAAAGCCGTTTGACTTTGGGAGAACAAATCAGACGTACTCTCAAGCTAATTGCTGCTTTATCTACTGAAGATATGCAAAACCGATCTGAGTATTTAAGCTCGTGGAGTTAATAACAGATTCAATAGCACAAACAAATTTAACTAAACTCACCCTCAGACAGACGCAGATTTAATTAGATATATTTAATCAATTTAAAGGAGACGAAAGCGTTAACAAATAAAGCGAGATTAAATAGTGGAAACAACACAACTTGGAAACACTAACATTACAATCAGTGCTATAGGTCTTGGTGGAATGCCAATGTCCTTAAGTAGCAGACCCCCAGAGTCAGAAGCAATTAAAGTTATCCACCGCGCCCTTGAGTTAGGTATCACGTTTATTGATACGGCTGACTCCTACTGCAAAGATGAGTCAGATAAGCATCACAATGAAACACTGATTGCTAAAGCCCTTAAAGAGTATCAAGGGGATACCAGCAACATTATTGTTGCAACTAAAGGCGGCTTAATGCGACCAAACGGGACTTGGACACGCAATGGTAATCCCGAACATCTACGCCAAACTATTCGTGAAAGTTTTGAAGCATTCGGCGGAGAAAAACCTATAGATGTTTGGCAGTATCACGCACCTGATTCTGATTACAAAATAGAAGAATCATTAAAACCTGCTGCATTAGCTGTAGATGCAGGAATGATTCGCTTTATCGGTGTTTCTAATTTTTCTGTGGAGCAAATTAAACGCGCCCGTGATGTTGTCAATATTGTATCTGTGCAGAATCAGTACAACCCCTGGTATCGACAACCTGAAACTGATGGCGTATTAAAGTATTGTGAGCAAGAAAAACTAACTTTTATTCCTTGGAGTCCGTTAGGTGGTAGCCGTCGGGTGAGTAAACTAGAAGAAATAAATGCGATCGCACAACTAGCCAAAGAAAAAGGTGTATCCGTCTACCAAATTGTACTTGCATGGTTACGAGCTAAATCTGATGCGATCGTACCTATCCCTGGTGCAAGCAAAGCATCAAGTATCGAAGATTCCATCAAATCTGTTGAGCTTAAACTAGATCCAACAGAAGTACAACAAATCGACGCAGCCACATCCTAGATCACAGGTTGAAACCTGGAGCTATACAAACAAAGCCTGCCTCCGCAGGCTTTCAAACCCTTGATAACTCAAGGTTATTGACCATTATTTCAATACCTTAGTATAATAATTTGTAATCACAATTTATATTGTAAGTAAAGACGGCTCTCCCGTATTTATGGTGATAATAAAATATTATTTAACTGTAGGGTGCGTTACGGCACGGGCGATCAATTGACTATTTCAACCTATAATTATAAATCCCGTGCCTAACGCACCATCTCTCAACTAATGAACATTTTCCAGCATTAACTCGAAATATCCGTAAAAATTAAGCAATTTATATGGAATTTATTCTTGTAGTTATAGTTTTAGTTATACTTGCTGTTGGCATTTTTAGTTGTTATAGATATCAACGTTATGCTTCTAATAAAAAAAAGCTACAGAAATAAACAAACAGTTTTATAACTTTATTAGATATAATAAAAGGTTTACTGCTGCTGAGTTTGCTGCGGATTATAATACACACTGTTGAGCATCTGTTTTGCTCATACCAGTCAAACCTTTGAGCAAGTTGATAATTATACTGACAACGCAACATATCTAATGTGTTATCAATAATTTTTATTTGTAATGCAGTCGGCTTTAACCTGTACTGATAGGATGTTCTCACTTATGCGCCTGAAGATTTTTATCTCTACCTAATATCTATTAAAACACCATAAATGCCAGCTAAATTATTTAATTGCTCGTTTCCTCCATATCCAGTTTATTCGTGCTTCGCACATTTTAAACTTGATCGTCGTCAACTCACGCGCATTCATCCCACGCTCCTAAAAGTGAGACGTGGGACTTCTGCTGTTAAAGTTAAAACCCGCCCTTACAGGATGTCTAGTACCTTGTGAATGGTGCGTTAGGCACGTCCATTTAATAATGGCTTGAAATACTCAATTGATCGCCCGTGCCTAACACACCCTACAGTTAAAAAAGGTTCAAAAATCATCAATAAGCGTCTTGCAACTCGTAGAAGTCAGGCGAGATATAATCCTTCCGTAAAGGATAACCAACCCAATCTTCTGGCATCAATAACCGCTTGAGATTAGGATGTCCTTCATAGACAATCCCGTACATATCAAAAGATTCCCGCTCCTGCCAGTCCGCAGTCTTCCAAATCCAGTAAACTGAAGGCACTTTGGAATCTCCCTGGACAAAAATACCTTAACCCTGACTTCTTCAGGACGTGAAGCATTATCACTCAACTTAATTAAATGATAAAAGCTAACTAAATCCTCACCAGGACCAACATCATAACCGCCTTGACATTGCAGGTAATTAAAGCCGTAAGCATAAAGTGCTGTGGAAAGTGGAATTAAAAAATCAGGCTCAACTTTAATAATCTCCACGCCCAAGTGGTCGCGTTCTAAAGCTTCATGCTCAAAACCATTTTCTGTTAACCAGCGAGAAACCTTTCCTGCCTCAACTATTTGGGATGCCTCAGCATTTCCTGTATTTTCAGCATTTACTGGTTGAGATTCTTCAGCCACGACTTACCTCCTGTTTTCCTGAAGTTAACAAAGCAGGTGGTACTGGCATACCCATCGCTTCTGTTAATTCCTGCGGTGGAGTTTCGTGGGTTCCAGTTTGTAAATATTTACCTG
The DNA here is from genome assembly GCA_963711165.1 of uncultured cyanobacterium. GTDB lineage: Bacteria > Cyanobacteriota > Cyanobacteriia > Cyanobacteriales > PCC-9333 > Crinalium. Next base: position 119,576 of record CAVQDG010000037.1, read on the forward strand.
TCAAAATTTCCGGTACAGGTTTCATCTTATGGGTTGTGCTGTAATACCGATGCTGTTGGACAAGTTGACCACGTTCCTGCATGGATTCATTAGCTACCTTCTTACGCAGCTTAATAATCGCATCCATAATTGCTTCTGGGCGAGGAGGGCAACCTGGGAGGTAAACATCAACAGGAATCAGCTTATCAACACCTCGAACTGCTGTTGGGGAGTCCACAGTAAACATCCCACCAGTAATAGTACAAGCTCCCATTGCAATCACATACTTAGGTTCTGGCATTTGTTCGTACAGACGAACCAATGCGGGAGCCATTTTCATCGTGATTGTGCCTGCTGTCACCAATAAATCTGCTTGTCTAGTACTAGCACGAGGCACTAAACCAAATCTGTCAAAGTCAAACCGCGAACCAATCATCGCTGCAAACTCAATAAAGCAGCAAGCGGTTCCAAACATCAAGGGCCACAAGCTCGAAAGTCTAGACCAGTTGTAGAGGTCATCAACCGTCGTTAAGATGACGTTTTCCGAAAGTTCTTGAGTTACTTGAGGGCGATCAATTGGGTTGATAATTCGTGTCTGCTGTTCAAATCCAGAGTCAGCAGTTGTGGTGTTATTCATGACCATTCCAGCGCTCCTTTGCGCCACGCATAAACAAGAGCAACTACAAGAATTGCAATAAATACCAAGGCTTCAATAAAAGCCAGTAATCCCAGGCGATTAAACGCAACAGCCCAAGGATAAAGGAACACAGTTTCAACATCAAAAACGACAAAAACTAATGCGAACATATAGTATCGGATGTTGAACTGAATCCAAGCGCCGCCAATCGGTTCCATGCCGGATTCGTAGGTTGTACGTCGCTCTGGACCAGAACCTTTAGAGCGCAGCAGCTTCGAGGCAGCTAATGCGAGGAAAGGAACCGAACTGCAAGCTAGCAGGAAACCTAGAAAATACTCATAGCCAGTCAGAACAAACACAATTTTTTACTACTACTCAGGCTAAAGGACTTATGTTCGTACTTCTTTACATTATATGCAGTAGGCTCTCAAGAGCGAGAATTGCCAAGCACCTCTATAGTTTTACAGAATTTAACTGATTGATAATTTGAGCCAGTAGAAGACAGCTTATTAAAAAATCAACATTCATCGAAAATTTTGGGTAGAAATCCCGTGCTTTGAGCATCGGCTTTACGTTAATTTAAGATTGAATTAAAATAATTAAAGCCACATTGACCTTAATTGGTGGGTGAGATTCCCCGCAGTTGACCCTACAGTTAAATGGTAGTCTTGGGAAATCCAAGCTCGGTGTCAAGACACTCTGTACTTGTCGGTGCAAGCAACAAACAATTAAGCGAGTGAGTAAACAACGACTTAAAAAGTAGCCTCAGATCCTTATGGGACGAGAGAGTAGGGGCAATTGGTGTCGCCCAGGGAGTAGGAGTTGTGTCCTAGTTCGTACACAGTGGTTTTCCATGAGTGCCTTCCTAAAGAATCCACGCCGTTCACGGCGTGGGAGCATCAAGTCATAATTTGTAACACAGATTTTAAGATTGGCTTCTCAATTCATGCGGTGAGCAATGAGTAATCCAGCCGTTGAGCCTAAAGAGTTAGATCAGTACGAATGTCGAGCTTGTGGCTATACTTACGAACCGGAAAAAGGCGATAGCAAGAATAATATTCCACCTGGAACGACGTTTGATGAATTGCCCTTAAACTGGCGCTGTCCGGTTTGTGGGGCAAAAACTACGGCGTTTCAAAACCTGGGACCTGTTGGTTCACCTTCTGGTTTTAAGGAAAATCTGAACTATGGGTTAGGTGTCAACCGTTTAACGCCTGCTCAGAAAAATCTCTTGATTTTTGGGGCTTTGGGTTTAGGTGTTTTGTTCTTTCTAAGTCTCTACGGTTTGCAGTAATACTCTGTTGGCGGTTTTTCTGCCTGGAAGTAAGCTGTTGAAGACGCTATAAGCTACAAACGTTTCTAACCAGGTATGCTGATCGACATATCTTATCTATACGCTTTAACTAGCTATTAGCTGCAAACAGTTATCCATGTGATGTCAATTGTGAGATTTTTGAAACAAATTTTAATATTACTGGCGATCGCGGTTCTTGCTGCCAGTTGTAGTCAAGTGGCATCTGTAACTAACAGCCCTTGGCAAGTAATTAACGTCCCCACGCAAGCTACCTTGGTGGATATTGCCTTTACAGCAGATTCTAATCATGGATGGCTGGTGGGGAGTGACTCTACCCTTGTAGAAACAACTGATGGAGGTAAAACCTGGAAGGTTCGCAATCTTGAGGTAGATCATCAAAATTACCGCTTGTCTTCAGTAAGTTTTGTAGGTGATGAAGGGTGGGTTACCGGAGATCCTGCGATTTTGCTGCATACAACAGATGGCGGCACATCTTGGTCGCGTATCCCACTGAGTAATAAGTTACCTGGTGCGCCTAACACAATTTTGGCGCTTGCACCTAACTCAGCCGAGATGACTACTAACGTTGGTGCTATTTACCGCACATCCGATGGTGGTAAAAGTTGGCAAGCTTTAGTACAAGATGCTTTGGGGGTAGTTCGCAATATTTCTCGCTCTCCAGATGGTAAATATGTCGCGGTGTCTGCTAAAGGTAATTTCTACTCTACCTGGGAACCAGGTTTAGATGCCTGGGTAGGTCATAACCGCAATAGTTCCCGTCGTGTGCAGAATATGGGATTTACCCAAGATGGTCGGATGTGGATGCTGGCGCGGGGCGGTCAGGTGCAATTTAGCAACCCGGATGAGGCAGAAAGCTGGGATGAAGTTCAATACCCTGAAATTTCTACCAGTTGGGGTTTACTCGATTTAGCTTATCGCACACCTGATGAGATTTGGCTTGCGGGTGGGAGTGGCAATTTACTGTGTAGTTTGGATGGCGGTAAAACTTGGCAAAAAGACCGTGAAGTTGAAGATGTGCCATCTAATTTGTACAAAATTGTATTTGTCACACCTGAGCAAGGATTTATCATTGGTCAACGAGGTATTTTACTGAAATACCAAGGCGCAACAAAATCTGCTTAAACCGCAAATGGATAAGTTGATCGGCAATGGGTGTAAAATGTTATCCAAATTGAGCATAAAATTGATCCCAAGCAACTCTGTGATTGATGGTGACTTTATACTAGATTTGGGAGCCGATCAACTGAGTTTTTAGTTGGTTTTAACTAAGAGGAATATCAATGGCAGGAACAACTGGAGAACGCCCTTTTGGGGATATTATTACTAGCATTCGTTACTGGGTAATTCACAGTCTCACAATTCCAGCATTATTTATTGCAGGCTGGCTATTTGTTAGCACTGGTCTAGCTTATGATGCTTTTGGGACACCCCGCCCGAATGAGTATTTTACGCAACAGCGTCAAGAAGTACCGATTGTCTCAGACCGTTTTGAATCTAAGCAAGAAATTGATCAATTTCTGAAGTAATTAGTTTGCTTTTTAGGGGAAAATTATGACGACAAATACACCAAACCAACCAGTTTCTTATCCCATTTTTACGGTGAGATGGATTGCGGTTCATACTTTGGCAGTGCCAACCGTTTTCTTCTTGGGTGCGATCGCCGCTATGCAATTTATTCAAAAATAGGAGATACCTATGCCAGACCGCAGTCCCAATCCAAATAATCAACCAGTTGAATTAAACAGGACTTCCCTATATTTGGGATTACTTTTGGTGTTTGTGCTTGGTATCCTGTTTTCCAGTTATTTCTTCAACTAACCAAGTCTAACTAAAGCATTGCTTTTGATAAATAAGGAGGTAAAAACTATGTCTGGAAGCGGAAAAATTCCTTTGTGGATTGTCGCCACTGTTGCAGGTACAGGTGTACTTGTGGTTCTTGGTCTATTCTTTTATGGTTCCTATGCGGGTGTAGGTTCCGCTATGTAGGACATAGCATTGTTGGCTGGAAATGTCAATAGCCAACTTTGTAAAGATTTAAAGATCATTGCCAAATAAATAACCGCCGACTTTGATCAAATCGGCGGTCTTTTATTTTATTGCTCAGAGCGAGTAACTAAATGCCTGTGGGGTCTTCGCGTTCGATGTACAGGAATAAGAAAGCCATTGTTAACGCCGGAAAGACCAAACCCACCGCAGGTACTAAAAGTGAAGGCAAAAATGAAGCTGCCATAACTAAATTTCCTATCTAAGATTACAAATACTAATTCTACTCCTGATTTGCTAACCTACTGCCATTGGTTACACTTCCAACTCCTCAAACAATAAGTTTGCTACTTCTGGATGAACTACCACACGCTCAATAGTAACTTTATGGCTTTCCGACTGTGTAGAAATATTAACAGCGATCGCCTCAAAATTGATTTCCACACTGCCAAAGGGGACAGTTAATTGAATAATTGCTTCCAAACTGCCATCGTTGGGTAAAAACTCTACTAATAAACGGGGTTCATCTAGTAAAAAACGACTTTGACGATCTTTAATCCACAGCTTGACATAAATATTAACGGCATCAGGTGGCAATTTCACACACACCATCAGCGATTCGCCAGATATAAGTTCGCCAGTCGGGATAATTAACTCAGGTGTTGGTACTGGCTGATCGTCAAACTGCTGGTAGGGAATAACCTGTGGTGGTAAGGGCTGACTTACCACAATAGGAGTATTTAATTCAGTAGTCACTGCTGATGATGTCTCTTGTGGTGCAGGTAATTCATCCTCTACCACAATCTCTAAACTTTCCCAATCAAAGCTGGCGCTAGGATTAATAGGTAGCGGTACTGGTAAATTAGGGGTTTGGCGTTTTTCTTCTGGCTGCCAAAGTACTTCTTGAGTGGTAGAGGGTTCTAAACTAAAGGGATTGTCGAAGAAATCAAGTGCTGCTTGAATCTCTCTATCTAACTCAGTGGCTTCTGAGACTTCCCAATAATGATCTTGAGGATCAATAGATAATAATTCTTGAGCGATTTCTTGAGAGACATCGCCATCTGTCGCCAAAGCATTGAGACGCGACAAAAAACGCTCCTCTAAGTGCAATTCTTCAAAGGGATTATTTATTAAAGATGCTGACAAGGCAAGCTGATCCGATGCTATCTCAGAGGTGGGAATTATCGCTTCTGGTTTAATTGAATTCTCTATAATTGCTTCTTTACTTGGTTGAGAATTTACTACTGTTGTAGTCTCATTTTGCTTGCTCAAATTAGGCTGCAATGGCTGCGGGGCTATTTTTGGTTGCTTTGAATCCACTATTAAGGAAGTAGTTTCAATGTCGGGAGCATTTTTAGTAGCTTGAGGTAATGCTTTTTCACGTTGAGGTAATTTAGGCAGTTGTGGAGATTTGAGGTTTTTTTGCTTGGAAGTCGGGTTGTAAATTTGAGGAGGTAAGGGTTGGTGAGATGAGGGTTGTAGTGTTTGAGGATTTTGAGGATGTTCTACTAACTTCAACAGCTTATCAATTAAAAGTGTCGGTTTTTGAGTGAGATCTCTGGGTTCTGGAGGTAAAATCAAGTGTGTAAGTGAGGGATTTTGATCTTCATCTAAATGTTCTGCGATCGCCGCGTTTTTCTTAGCTCGGATTGTATCGAATAATTCCTCTAAATCAACTGTAATTGTGAAGGGGTGAGATGCCAGGGCGATTGATGCCTGGTTATATAACGTCACATCTCCTAAAATTAAACGAGTTTCGCAATTGATAGTAACTTTAAAGTTACAGCTAAATTTAAATGTTGGAAGTTGTTCTTCTACGGGTTGTTTAACATCTAGTAAAATTTCTGAATTCTGGGGGTCACGTAGGCGAATTCCTAATGTTCCTTGAAAAAGTAAATTTAATAGCTGGGGGTTGTTAAAAGCTTCTATTTTGCCAGATAAAGTTAACTGATTTCCGCTACTAACTACTAAAGTTTCTTGTTCAAGAGTTAATTTAAATGGGATGTTCTTGGCAGTTGATGCTGCTGATAAGTTATTACGATCTAATCTTGATGAAGGTTGCTCTGCTGGTTTACTTGGGATGTATTTAACAGATTGTGAGTGTTCGAGATCTTCTAAGAGTGGCTCAATTACTTGCTGCAACATTTGCTCTAGGTTGAGCAGAGATTGATCTAATAAAAAATTTAAATTTGGGTTGGAATGCTGTAAATGAGTAGTGTTGGCTTCGTGTTTATCTGTTAATTCAATTTGATTTGATTGAGGGCTTGTTAATACTGGTTCGATAGTTTCAACACTAGCAGCAATTAATTTACTAGCCTTGGCTAATGTTTGATTGGCAATAACTAAATCTGGAAAGGTAAGTTCTACTATTTCTGTTGATGATGGTGCAGCAATGTTAGTGTGGTTGCTGTTTGGGGCGATCGCATCCAAAGGATGAGTTGCTGTTGCCTCGACTGTTAATATTTGTTGAGGTGATGTTTGACTGAGACTAGGTATCACAGAGAGTTTTAGGGCTTGCTGCCATTTGCCTACTGGAGATTTTTGATTATAGCAACACAGTTCCCAAATTCCAGGGGTGAGATTAGTAAATGGTATGACAACCATTAACCCTTCTGGGTTGGTACGTTGCGATCGCTGCTTAGTTTTACGCTGGGATGGTTGCTTACCAACTGCTTGATAAGTTACCGCAACTTCCACCTCCGCATTCGCACGCGATGACTTTGCCGCTACTCGATAGCGACCTGCTGCGATCTCAAAATTTGTCGTCTTAGGGCGAATCCAGGAGCGATCGCCCTCTTTCTGTAGTAGAAATTCCCAAAATTCCATCGGCGGCTAGCTTGCAACAGGAAACTTAGCTCTACATATTAACGCACACTTTCGCGTTAGTTGCCATAAGTATGCCTCCTTACTGGCTGTCTCCTGGTTTTTGCTACAGTGCGATCGCCTATCAAAAATATTTTCTTTAAACCTTTAGTCAAAAATTATCTAAAATTTGCTAGATTTTCGCTTGTGCTATAAGTCATAAATTTTATGGCGTTTATTTTGCAATATTTCTATCTTAAGTTATAAACATATTCCTTCACAATAAATGATCTTAATTAATGTGAAAAAACAATTAAGATCCCATAGAAAAGGTTAAACTTTCCCATGTTTCAAAATAACTATGTTTGAATTGAGCTAGATTAAAAGTTTTTTATTTATTTAACGGATATCAAAAAAATGATAGTGCAAGTGAAGCAAGAAGAATATAACTCAGGTCAGCCAGAATCCAGCAGAACGGTTAGAAGTTATCAATACATTGAACAACTGGTAGATAAATTAGAATTCCAAAACAAATTTTCCCTACCTGCTGGGTTTAAAATTCACTGCGAAATTTTTGAAGCTTTAATGCAGCGCATTTGACAATTAGCCTTAGTTAATTGTTAATTGTTAATTGTTAATTGTTAATTGTCTAAACCCCACCCCCTGCCCCCTCCCCGTCAACAGGGAGGGGGAAATCATAGTATTATATTTTTTAAGGTCGAGCTACCAAGCTTGTTAATTGATAATTGTTAATTGTAGAAAATGTTTGTGCAGGGTGAAACGATCGCGGCGATCGCAACGGCTGTTGTACCGCAACAAGGTAGTGTGGGAATTGTGCGGGTATCTGGTGCAGGGGCGATCGCGATCGCTCATGCTATCTTTCATGCGCCTGGAAATCAACCTTGGGAAAGCCACCGCATCCTTTATGGAAATGTATGTCATCCACAGACAAAGCAGTTGGTGGATGAAGCTTTGTTGCTAATTATGCAAGCACCCCGTTCATATACCCGCGAGGATGTTGTAGAGTTCCATTGTCACGGTGGAATTATGCCTGTGCAGCAGGTGTTGCAATTATGCTTAGAACAAGGTGCAAGATTAGCAACACCTGGAGAATTTACGCTACGGGCGTTTCTTAATGGACGTTTAGATTTAACTCAAGCAGAAAGTATTGCTGATTTGGTAGGGGCGCAAAGTCCAGCAGCATCCCAAGCTGCGCTTGCAGGTTTGCAGGGTAAATTAGCCCAACCAATTCGGCGCTTAAGGATGGAAGCTTTGGATATTTTGGCAGAAATTGAAGCCAGAATTGATTTTGAGGAAGATTTACCACCTTTAGATGAGCAAGCAATTACAGCCCAAATTGAACATATTCTGGCAGAAGTAAGTTTAATTTTAGCAACAGCAGATCAAGGGGAATTGCTACGCAGTGGTTTAAAAGTGGCGATCGTTGGTCGTCCGAATGTGGGAAAATCAAGTTTATTAAATGCTTGGAGTCGTAGCGATCGCGCAATTGTAACTGATCTTCCTGGTACTACCCGCGATGTGGTGGAATCTCAGTTAGTAGTTAAAGGTATCCCTGTGCAAGTTTTGGATACTGCTGGGATTCGGGATACTGTGGATGTGGTGGAAAAAATCGGAGTAGAGCGATCGCGTTTAACTGCCCAAGCAGCAGATTTAGTCATACTTACGATAGATGCACAAGCTGGTTGGACAAGTGGCGATCGACAAATTTATGAGCAAGTAAAGCAACGTCCTGTAATCTTAGTAATTAATAAAATTGACTTGGTACAAGATATTAGTCAATTAGAATTACCAACTCAAATTAAGCAGGTTGTATATACTGCTGCTGCCCATAATCAAGGTATTAATACTTTAGAAAATGCCATTATTGATGCTGTACAAAGTGGTAATCTGCAAGCAGCTAATTTAGATATTGCGATTAACCAAAGGCAAGCGGCGGCATTAACGCGGACTAAGATATCTTTAGAGCAAGTACAAGCAACAATTACTAATCAATTGCCTCTCGACTTTTGGACGATTGATCTACGGGGTGCAATTCAAGCTTTAGGAGAAATTACAGGTGAAGAGGTGACGGAATCTGTATTAGATAAAATCTTTAGCCGATTTTGTATTGGAAAGTAAGCAATTAACAATTAACAATTAATATCGTTTGCCCATCAACGTGCAACATATATGAACTTAGGGGCGGGTTGACAGATAACTTTTTAGTTGGATAGATAACTGATACTCTTGGCGAATTCAAGGCGTGACCTCTCCCCAACCCCTCTCCTACAAGGAGAGGGGCTTGTCCTTATTCTCCCCCTTCCCTAGTAGGGAAGGGGGTTGGGGGGTTAGGTTTTTAATTCGCCAACAGTATCAATAACTTTTCCGAACCCGCCCAAATGCGGATGTGTAGTATTTTTATGGAAAATTGGTATAACAACTAACAATTAAATGCTTTATTATCAGATGTGCGGAGAAATGTCAATCCTACGACAGTGACTTGTAATTGATAGTAATTTTCATGTAGCTTGGCATAGCTCACCTACTTTTTAGTTATAGCGGTGCGAGATGAAGTTTTGGCGAGGGTTTGTTGCTTCTAGCTTGCTGGCTGTATCACTGAACAGTTGTGGGAGCGAATTGTTAGATTTCAACTTAAGTAAATTAGTTGATGGTGGCGATTTGGTTAAAATTTCCTATGGAGAAAAAGGAAATGCCACCGGATTTATTGTACCAGCGCCAGATCAAGTCTGTAGCGTTCTGACATCGCGTCATGTTTTGCCTGCTAGTGGTAAGTTGAAGTTACAAACTTCTGACAATAAAATTTGGGAACCTGCTAATATTCAACGCTTCCCTAATCAAGATTTAGCAGTGGTAACATTTAAGCCTGGTGAAGCGAATTGCCCTTATCAAGCTTTTCGCTTAGGTAATTTTGAGCAGGTAAAACTGGGAGATAGTATCAAAATTTTAGGTTTTTCTCAATCAGCAGATAGTAATCAGCTTGAGTCGCAGTCTTTCTCAGGGGCGGTTACAGCTATTGAGAATTTACCAGATGGTTATGGGGTTTCCTACCAAACTTCGGCAACTGGGGGAATGGTTGGCGCACCTGTGCTTAATCAAGCTGGTGAGGTAATTGCTGTTAATGGTCGTAATATTACAGAAATTGCTCGCTTGGCTGAATTAAAAGGCGCTGTACCACCACAACAGTTATCGGCGGTAAGTTCTAATCAAGGTGGTAATTCTGGGGTTGAAACTGTTAATTGGGGAATTCCGATTAATATTTATATGACAAATGCGCCGATAATCCCTACGGAAACTGTGGCTAATTCAAATGCACCGAAAAGCGCAGCCGAATGGTTGAAAATTGGCAATGATTTTTATGTTTCTCAGCAGCATGAAGCGGCTCTTAAAGGATATGATCAAGCTCTGAAAATTGAGCCTAAATATGTTTTAGCTTGGTTGTATAAAGGCTCGTTGTTATTGGAGTTAAAACGCTACGAAGAAGCTGTTAGTACTTACGATCGCGCGTTGAAATTTAAGCCTGATTCAACTGTAGCTTGGTCAAACAGAGGTTTAGCACTCGATCATCTGCGGAGGTATGAGGAAGCGATCGCATCTTTTGATAAAGCGATTAAACTACAACCTAATGCCCCTGAAGTGTGGACTGGGCGCTGTTATGCTTTAGCGAAGTTGCAAAAATACCAAGAAGCGATCGCATCTTGTGAAGTAGCAATTAAAATTCAGCCCGAATACTCTGATGCTTGGAATAATCGGGGATATGTATTAGATCAGGTACAACAATACGATCAAGCTTTGTTATCCTTTGAAAAAGCAATTGAATTTGAACCGAATAATGCTGAAGCTTGGGCAAATAAAGGGTTAGCGTTAGATCATTTACAACAGAATGCGGAAGCGATCGCAGCTTACGATCAAGCAATTAAGTTACAACCAAATTATGCTCAAGCATGGTATGGTCGTGGCAATGTTTTATTTAACTTGAATCAATATCAAGATGCACTGGCATCTTTTGATAAAGCGATTAGTTTGAAGCCAAATTATCAACAAGCATTAAATAGTAAAAGTGCAGTATTAGCAGCATTACAACGTAATCAAGATACTGTTGCTGCTGAGGGGCAAACACCTCAAGTAAAAGTAGATAACTAAAACGATTGATATTAATTAGTTAGAGGTATTGGCTCAAAATGATGCTATCTCTTGGTCTAAACACTTTAGAAGAGTTTGAACGATTGATTAAAAAGGCTAGAAAAGTTAAAGCTACCAAATTATATTTAAACTTTGGAGGTCAGATATCTATTATCCCTGACTCTATTGGTAAAATATCAAGCTTAGAACATTTGGCTTTTATGGAACATCCTAGATTTATTGAAGAAATACCTGGAAGTATTGGCAAATTATCTCGTCTAAAAATACTTCATATTCAAGATTTTGCTATACTTGAATATCTGCCTGAAAGTATCGGTAGGCTGAAAAACTTACAAGAGCTATATATTGCTAACTGTATGCGGCTTAAAGAAATACCAAGTAGCATTGGTAAACTTAGCAATCTCAGGCAATTAGAACTAATGGGATCTAGAAACTACTTTGCTGGGTTAGAAAAATTGCCTGATAGCATCGGACAGCTTACTTCTCTAGAAGAGCTTGTGATTAATGGTACAGCTATCCGGTCATTGCCGGAAACTATCGGCAATCTTACTAATTTAACTTATTTAACAATTAGCGGTAATGAAGAATTACATCAGCTACCAGATAGTATTGGTAAATTAAAAGGATTAACACACCTCATGCTTGAGTATGGATATTTAAGTTCTTTACCGGAAAGCATTAGCGAATTGCAAAATCTTAAATATTTAAATATTAACAACAATCTTTTACAATCTTTGCCGGAAAGTATTGGCAATCTCAGTCAGTTGTTGAATTTAGAACTGAATCATAATCAATTAACTCAATTACCCGATAGTATTGGAAATCTGACAAAGTTAGAAAATTTAGATATGATTAATAATCAATTAACCCAATTACCCGAAAGTATTGGAAATTTATCTGGACTTAAATATCATATCTCCGCTTATAAAAATCCTCTAAAATCACTTCCTGTAAGTGTTTCTAAATTACCAGTGAAAGTAAAGTATTTATTAATGTAAGCACACTACATTATAGGAAAAGTAGAGACGCGAAATTTCGCGTCTCTACATTATTTCGCGTCTTTAAATTTAAGCAAGCACAAATGTAGTGCGGGCATCTTGCCCGCGTGATGTTTTGCGTAAGCCCTGAAGTGTCTTAACAGCCTATAAAGTAAACAAAAAGTTAAAAGCTTGGAAGGTGGTTGTTTATAATACAAGCTACCTAACAGGTTGCTATTAGGATTTATTATCTCTCACAAAAGTTATTTAATTTACTTGCTCAACCTCTACTTGATGCAACTTGCCATTAGTCATTTTCCCATTCTTCATGCCCCATCAAATCGCCAACGCGATCGCGTAGCAAGAAGTTACAGCGTTCTAGTTCACATTCTACACAAACCCACTCACGGGCTGGGATGTACTGGCAGAGGACATAAATCGGTTGTTGACGACTGATTACTCCTTTGTCTACCAGTTGCCGTGCTTCATCTTGAATTACTTCTATGGAGTATTGAAGAGAATTAGTAGGCTGGATTGTGTTAATACTCATTTTTTTACCTGATTAACTTAGCCGTTACGATTCATATTAAACCAATAATCCCTAGATGGAAAAGAAATTTACTTCAGTATACATAGTTACAAACTGATCACTATGTTATATAACTATTCCAAAAGTAAGGAAACCTTGACATAGAATTAAATCTGCCTTTTCGACGATGACAACGGGGATCAGCCCTGGCAATAGTCAAAGAGCATATTTTTCAAAGTTTATGGGCAAATAATCGCTCTTGTAAACGTAAAGTTAAGAAAAGAAAAAATTACTAAAGTAACAATCCTTTAATTACAAAGTTTTATGAATTAAATAAGGTTTTTAAAACAATTGCTTGAGCGGCTGGCATTTGTCCATAAGAAAAAATGCCGGGAGTTTCTTGAGAAAGTTTGGGTAACAACTGCTGGTAGGCGTAGGGGCTACCGTAAATTAACAAAGCTTGCAGTTGATTTGTCGCTAAAAGTTTTTGCAGCACTTCTTCTGCAATGCGCGTCATCCCAGCACTACCTCGGAAGGGATTCCCACGAATAAATAGTTGTAGCAAGGTGGGAGTATCTGAGGACTCAGCTAAGGCGGTGTGAGAATCAAGCAGTTGTAGTTGATAGCCAAGTTGTAGGGGAAGTGCGATCGCAGGTGCTTGTTTTCCTAAGAAATCTGTAGACAAAATATCATCAACCACAATCAAGTTACGTTTGCTAGTTGCTTGATTTGCGACTGGTTGTAAAGGTACTGCACCACTAATTATCTGAGACTCTCTTAAAATAGCGTCGGCAATGCTTAAGGCTGTTGGTTGAGCAAGTTGGTAAACATTTGTGGAAAACTCATTTACTCCCCTCCCTGTTGACGGGGAGGGGCTGGGGGTGGGGTTCTTTTCTTCCGTAGAAAATAACTTTTGTTTGGCTTTCCAAATACGTTCGACAGAAGCACGAATTCTCTCAGCAGAAATTCTTCCAGATGCAACTGCATCACATACTGCCTTAATTGCGCCTGGTGGATCGAGTGGCATCAAGATAATATCAGCACCAGCTTCAACTGCCATCACAGGGGCTTCATTTGCACCATATTTATTAGCAATTGCGCCCATAACTAGGGCATCGGTAACGATTAATCCTTCAAATCCTAAATTTTGGCGGAGTTCTTGAGTTAAAATCCGCTTGGATAGCGTGGCGGGTTTGTCTGCATCCCAAGCTGGAATTAACAAATGTGCGCTCATTACTGCATCTACACCAGATGCGATCGCAGCTTTAAATGATGGTAGTTCAATTTCTGCTAATCTTTCTGGTGAGTGCGGTAATACAGGTAAATGTAAATGGGAATCAACAGCAGTATCGCCGTGACCTGGAAAATGCTTTGCTGTTGTTAAAACTGGGTATTTTTGAGCGCCTTGAATAAAAGCAGTTGCTAACTGACTTACAACAGATGGATTTTCACCAAAAGCGCGAACGTTGATAACTGGGTTAACAGGATTATTATTGACATCAACTATAGGAGCTAATACCCAATTAATCCCAATTGCTAATGCTTCCGCAGCCGTGATTTCTCCCATCTCGGCGGCATACTTTTGGGCTGCTTCGGGATTTTTGCGAGCAATAGCACTTAGCGCCATTGGTGGCGGGAACCAAGTTGCACCAGTAAACCTTTGACCAACACCTTCTTCAATATCGGCAGCAATTACTAAGGGAATTTTAGCCCAACTTTGGAGTTGTTGCGATCGCAGCGCCAATTCCCCAGCACTACCTCCCATCAAAATCACACCACCCACACCCAAGTTTTCTACCCAGTGTTGTAGAGTTGCTGCTGGTGGTTCCCATTCTGGATACTGAATCTGATGGTCGAATAGGTAGCCAGATGCCCGTACTACGACCATTTGGGCTACCTGTTCTTCTAGAGAAAGCGTATCTATTTCAGACAGGGATAGTGTTGGTATAGTTACTGATATCAAAACGTTTACTCTTCCTCTGCCGAAACAACATCATAGTCCTCACTGTGATCTAGATCTTGATCAGGGTGTTCTTGACTAATTTTGTTAATCAGCGATAATACGCGATTACCTCGTTCTATAGAACGATCTTCTAGAAAGATTACCTCTGGTGTCCGACGCAAGCGCACTCGATGACCGAGTTCACGGCGGACATATCCAGTTGCAGCCTTTAAGCCAGCCATTGTTTCCGCCTTGGCTTCATCTGTTCCATAGATACTGACAAAGATTTTAGCGTGTTGCAGGTCGCCTGATACGTCTACATCTGTGACGCTGACCATTCCTGCGCCCACGCGATCGTCTTTGATATCTTGGATCAGCATTTGCCCGATTTCGCGCTTAATTTGTTCAGCAACGCGAGATACGCGACGATCTGTAGCCATAATTCAGCCTCCTTTTAGGTGGAGTATGGGCGATACTTCTACATATCCTACTAAATTGGAGCTAAACCGAGCATGGCACGAACGGTCAAAGATACAAAAGTCAGCCCTGCGATTAAGAATATAATCAGTGCGATCGCTGTTACTGGGCGCTCTAATAGAGGTTTCAACCATCCGAAGGTGAAAAAGAATACACCCAGCAGCATCGTGATAAAGAAGCGGGGATAACGAGAGATGTTTTCCCAAAATCCATCAAAAGTTGCAAACATCAATAATCAATTATCAATTAACAATTAACAATTATCAGTTACTCATGGCTATTTTAGCATCTCTTACTCCCTTCCCCCTAAAAGATTACCGATCATATTCTTCTTCTTCCTTGGCGTCCTTGGCGTCTTGGCGGTTTTTATTTCTAGGTATTTTTTGGGCTGGAAGGGAGTAGTTCTCACCCTTTATTTGCAACCATGATGATCGAGTCAATAATTACGGCTAAATTTGGGATATTAACTGCTGGTGGGCTTTTTTCGGGAATTCTTGCGGGAATTTTAGGGATTGGTGGCGGGACTGTTTTAGTTCCTTTATTAGTTACCCTGGGGTATTCACCTGTTACAGCAGTAGCAACTAGCAGTCTGGCGATTTTGATTACAGCGACTTCTGGGACGGTACAAAATTGGCGGATGGGTTATATTAATGCCCAGAAAGTTATCTATCTAGGAATACCAGCAATTTTTACGGCTCAAATTGGTGCTTATTTAGCCAGTCGAGTAGCATCTTATCTACTGCTAACTACGTTTGGTTTGTTGTTGCTGCTAAATGTTTATTTAGTTGAACTGCGGAAACGGATAATAGCTAAGGAAGAAAGCGGTAATCGTCAAGAATTTAATCCTGTGGTATCTAGAATTGGTACAGGTGGCGCGGCTGGATTACTTGCAGGATTTTTTGGTGTTGGTGGTGGTGTGATTATGGTTCCGCTACAAATGTTACTACTAGCAGAACCGATTAAGGTAGCTATTCAAACAAGTCTTGGTGTAATTATAATTACTGCAATTTCTGCTTGTGTCGGACACGCTTTAATGGGTAATGTGTTATTGCTTGAAGGTATAGTTTTGGGTGCTGGGGGTTTATTGGGCGCTCAGTTGGGTACTCGTTATTTACCTAAGTTATCGGATCAAACTGTAAGTTTAACTTTTCGGACGATGTTAGGTTTGTTATCTATTTATATGTTTTGGCAAGCTTGGAGAAGTTTTTAGAATAGACTGCAAAATTAGGATTTTAGATAATTAACCGCAGATGCACGCAGATAAACGCAGATGATATCCAAATTTTATCGGTTTTAGGCAGATATTTAATGAGCAAGATGTATGTAAAAATTTAAACTAAAATGATATTAGTTATAAATGATTGCTTTTAATTATGTGTGGAAGATTTACACTTACTCAATCAACAGAGATAATTGCTAAAGTTTTTGACTTAGGGAATATTCCGCCTTTTAACCCTAGTTATAATATTGCGCCTAGTCAAGCGATCGCCACAATTTTAATTAAGCCAGATGATACACAAAGACAGTTACAAATGTTGCATTGGGGTTTGATTCCCAGTTGGGCAAAAGATTTCAAAATGGGAGCGAAGCTAATTAATGCTAGGGCGGAAACATTAACTGAAAAACCATCTTTTCGGGCAGCTTTTAAAAAAAGGCGTTGTTTAGTGATTGCTGATGGCTTTTATGAATGGCAGCAGCAAGATGGGAAAAAACAGCCGTTTTATTTTAAGTTTCAAAATGAACAACCTTTTGCTTTTGCGGGATTGTGGGAACATTGGGAAGGTGAGGGAGAAGTAATTGAGTCTTGCACTATTTTAACGACTGAAGCTAATCAAGTCATGCAATCTATTCATGGGCGGATGCCTGTTATTCTTCAGTCAAAAGATTATGATTTGTGGTTAGATCCAAGTGTGCAAAAGTCAGATTTGTTACAGCCTTTGTTGCTTCCTTACTCGGCAGAGGCAATGACACCATATCCAGTTAGTACGCGAGTTAATAAACCCATGAATGATAGTCCTGAATGTATTCAGGAATTAGTGGTAGAGTAACGAAAGTAACCAGGAATAATCGAACGGGCGATGCAGGTTGGCGTTACTGCGCCTGTAGCTAATAGGCTATTATTGAACAAATTAAAGCTTTAGGGTAGTTATTAGGTGAAACTATGGAGATTACATTAAAGTGGCAGCCACAGGAGATGTTATTAGAAAAACTGCTACTTTTAGCACGTCTAAATAATTAGAATAGGCTGGCGAAAGTTAGCCTATTTTTATTTTAAGATTACCCCACCCCAGCCCTCCCCTTATTAAGGGGAGGGAGCAAGAGCAGGGAGGGCGGTGTATTTCTAAGATTCATGCTTGCTGAAATCTGCTGTCATACTAATTAATCTCAGCTTACCCCTCCGCAGATAAAGTGGAGGGAGTCTGTTTGTTCGATTATTGGCACCAGCTTTTGTCGCTACGAAAAAGTATTTTTAGCCGCTCAGTTGCATTAGAGATGGCATTGTTGATTATAATTGTGACAAAAATCAAAACATTAGCTTCTTAGTAAACCATAGAAGTAATAATAATTCTTACTCCCTCCCCTTTATAAGGGGAGGGATGGGGTGGGGTAATCTTCAAACCATTGGATAAAAAATACTTACATCTATGACCCAACTTTATAACAAAACCTCCGAAAAAGCGAAACGGCAAATTCTCCGTAAAAATATGCCTAAAGCTGAAGAGATTATTTGGTCAAAACTGAGAGCAAAACAAATAGAGGGTTGTAAGTTCCGTAGGCAATATAGCGTTGATAAATTTGTCTTAGATTTTTATTGTGTTGAATTAAAACTAGCTCTAGAAATTGATGGCGACAGCCATTATCTAGAGGGTGCTGAAGAATATGATCGAGAAAGACAAATATTTATTGAGTCATTTGGGATTAAATTCTTACGATTTACGAATAATGATGTATACGAAAATTTAGATGGTGTCGTGCAGGTAATAGCAGATAAAATTCAGCAATTAAAACAAGATAGGCAACAAACCAAAAATCTAACTCCCTCCCCTTAGTAAGGGGAGGGTTGGGGTGGGGTAATCTGATCGCTTTATTGATCGAATACACCCCTCCCCAGCCCTCCCCTTTACAAGGGGAGGGCTGGGGAGGGCAGCGTGGGTGCGGTATTTATGGAATTCACGCTTGGTGAAATATACAGATAAATTAGAATTAGATACCTGAACAGATTCGGGTTTGGGTTGTAATTCAGAAAAGACACAGTAAAAACGCCAGAACCGTTTCCCCTCTCCCAATCATTAAGTTTTTACCTAGTATTTACGCCAAAACTCACTTGTGGTAACAGCTTTGGTCTAACTTAGAATAAGCCTCTAAACTTGGTTAACTCGCTTATTTGAGATAACCATATTAGAGGTAAAATCAGATATTTTTGCCGAAAAATGGTTCAATACTCTCTTGCTCAAAGCCCAGAAGTCATTTTGACTGTCTCAGGCAAAGATTCAGCCAAAGCCCGTGAGAAAGCAATGGATCAATTGATGGAACTCATGGATGCAGGCAAATTACCTACTAATCTCGCAGATGGCTTTAGCGCCCAACAGCTAATTGAGGTGAAAGAATTGGAAACTGATACTGCTAACGATGAGGATGCTATTACTCAAGCCGTACAAATTCTTAGCAACCTCGCCACACTCAAGCTGAAGGTGCAAGAGTCACGCGCTGAAGCTCTCAAAGTACGCGCTCAGGTAGATATTCTATTTTCAGATCAGCAAGTAAGTGAGGAAGAAATAGTCCGTCTCAAGGAAGGCTTTAAAATCCTCAAAAGCTTTGCTCAGGCTAATATCCGCTTTCACGAAGCTAGATCTAAAGCCGAACAAGCCCGTGCTGTACTCGACCAAGCCTTAAAATCCCCAGAACAGTAAACAGTAAACAGTAAACAGTTAACAGTAAACAGTAAACAGTAAACAGTAAACAGTAAACAGTGACCAGTAAACAGTGACCAGTAAACAGTAAACAGTGACCAGTAAACAGTGACCAGTGACCAATGACCAGTGACCAATGACCCATGACCAATGACCCATGACCAATGACCAATTAACAGTTTTATCATTCAAGGAAAAAGTGTAGATGTCATCGCCCCCAAAAATAATTGTTGTGGCTAATGGTAAAGGTGGAGTTGGTAAAACGACATCAGTCATGGCATTATCGGGTATTTATGCAGAAAAATACAAAGTTTTAACTGTAGATGCAGATCCTCAAGGTAGTTGTTCTTGGTGGTTTGAACGCAGCGAGCAAGGACTGAGCTTTGATTTAGCCAAAGAAACAGATCCAAAACTTTTAAGTCGTTTACGAACAATTGAGGGGTACGATTTAGTAGTAATAGATACGCCTCCGGCGCTAGGCTCTGAAACTTTAGCAGCAGTGATTGCGATCGCAGATTATCTGATTTTGCCCACACCTGTAGCACCAATGGATCTAGCTGCACTTATTGAGACACTACAGCGAGCAGTCATGCCTACAGGAATTGCTCATCGAGTGCTTTTAACTAAGGTAGATTCCCGCAGTCTGGGGGAAGCATTGGAGGCGCAAAATACTCTGATGGATCTAGGTATCCCAGCTTGCAATGCTTTTGTACGTGCTTACAAAGCTCACGAACGAGCCGCCCTTGATGGCGTACCTATTACGCAATGGCGTGGCAAAAATGCTAAAGAAGCTGAAGCAGACTATCGCCGTGTGGCTAATGAAATACAGCGTGATTGGAGGAAATAATGGCTACAAATAGAAATAGAAATACAAAACAAGTTTCAGATATGATTCAGCAAGAGGTGAAAAAATCACCAGATGCTAATACTGAATCTGTAATTGAAGTGAAAGCAGAGAAAGTTGTAGAACCAAAAGCTGAAACTGTCGAAGCATTACGCGATGACAAATCTAATCACGAAGCTACTTTAAAAGCAACTGTAGCAGATTTACAAGCAGCTTTGGCGCAAGCTAAAGAAAACGAAGCGAATTTACAGCAACAAATTTCTAGTTTGAAATCAGATTTAGATCAGCAAAAAAGTTTGGTAGAGAATGTAAAAAAAGATTTAGAAAAAGCTAACTTGTTAAAAAAAGATCTTGAAGAAACAAAGCAAGCAGCTTTGAAACTTGCAGAATCTAACTCCACTCTAATTGCAGAAATGAATGCTTTGAAAACTGCAAAGGAAAATCCTAAAGCAGAAATGACTGCATTGAAACCTGCAAAGGAAAATTCTAAAGCAGAAATGAAAGCTTTG
>CAVQDG010000038.1:0-386099 GCA_963711165.1 uncultured cyanobacterium
ACTTGCACTTGATAAGGTTGTTGTTGAACTTGTAGCTGCATCCATTCTGGAAATTGGGAGCGGAATGAAGCTAGCTTGGTTTTAGCTAAATATAAGTTGTTGCTGGTAGGATCAGTTGCTAGTTGATTGAGTGCTTGCTGAAGCTGGTAAGATTGTTGGCTCAACCGAGTAAATCCTGGTTCTGGAATCGCTATTTGCTTATTAGTTAATAGAAAATTCCATTCATGTAGTAATGCGGCATAACGAATGGCGGCGGCTTTGAAAGGCTCTCTGTAAGGAATTGGTTCTGGTGATGTACGAGTAATTGAGCCTTGGGTGCGGCTAAAAATTGTGTGCAAGCGATCGCTCAAATTCTCGTAAGCAAATAAGGAATAACCATCTGTGGGTAGATCTCTTAGCAACTGAATCTGATCGACTGCTACTATATCTGGCAAATTTAATAGTCTAATTCCTGGCAAAATTAAAGTAGAACCGAGTGAGGCTGCATTTAATAAAGGAGAAGTAATCTGCTGTAGGCGATTTGTATCTAAGGCATAAGTCATCGGTACTAATAAATCTATATCTCCGCGTTGCGCCCAAGATTCCCAATTTTGTTGGAGTTTTTCTGTACGTTCTTGTTTAGAAAATGGAAACACAGCCGCAGATATAATTAATTTAGGTCGTTTAGCACGCAGACGAGTTGCAACTGATGCTACAAAGCTGTCAACTTGTCTGGTACGAAATTCTGTCCATTTTTGCCAAAGACTACGAAGTTGTTGGGAATTAACATTGCTTAAATCGGCAGACACCATCAAAAGTGGGTCTACTCCTGTTGACTTTTGAAACTGCTGACGTGCAGCTTTGCCGTAGCCGTAGGTAAGATTAGCATCTTTGTCTTGGAAGGGATAACGAATATAATCTAGCTGGATACCATCTACCTGATAATTGCTGACAATTTCTTCAAACAAATTCATTAAATAACGGCGCACTTCAGGATTAGCTGGATCGAGAAAAACTTTTCCTGTAGGTGGCGCAAACATACGTCCCTGATTGTCGAACATTGCCCAATCTGGGTGGGCTGCAACTACTGGACCTGGATAGTTAGCAGGTAAGTTAACTATGGTATTATGGCGCGTGTTACCAGCAGCAAATACCCATACCCAAGCGTGTAGTTCCATTCCCCGTTCGTGGGCTAATTTCACAGCAGCTTTTAGAGGGTCCCAACCACGCACTAAGGGGTTTTGTTGTGGCGCAATTCTACTGGGGTAAATAGTATAACCAGCATTAAGGGTTTCAAAAAATACTGTATTAATCCCGGCGGCGGCTATTTGATCGAACATACTGGCTAAATCTTGCTCTGATTTAGCACTAACTATTGAACCACGATCTAGCCAAATAGCTCTAATTTCAGCTTGGGAGATTTTGCTATTAATCGGATAGTTATCCCAAAGGAGTCGCCGCGTTTGAAACCACTGGCTTTTAGCTTCGCTATAGTTTTTTTCAGCAATCAACTGCACAAATCTTTGTAGACCAGTTTTAGCTTGGGCTACTACTCGGTTTGCAGATTCAAATTCAGGGGTTGCGCCGAAATAACTGATTGTTTGTGATTTATCAGTTGCCAAACGTCTACTATTAGTAGCTTGTGCGGTTAATACTGTACTCTCAAATCTACCGATCAGGTTTGCTAGTTCCTGACGCATCGCACCTATTTGTTTAGCCATCAGGGGTTCACTCCCAGGCTTAACTTCTAGCCCTGCTGGGGCTACTGGTGCATCCTCTACTTGTGCCAATCTAAATCTATTAGGCGAGGGCGTGAAAGGTTTAGGAGGTGGAGTGTATACAGTTGCCCTTGGCTTTATTTGTGGGAAGGAATTGCTTGTTTTGTTGGGTACTGGTGGGCGGGGAGTGGAAGCTTTTGGGACGGTAATATTGATCGGATTTGGACGAGGTGCGATCGCTCTTGTGGGGTTAGTTGTCCTAGCTACTGGTATACGCGGAGTTGCAGCTTTTGGGACAGTAAGGTTAATTTGATTTGGACGTGATGCGATCGCGATCTGAGGTATGGTAATTTCTGAATCAACAGCAGATGTTGTATCGCTATTATTTAGTGTATTTTGATTGACTATTTGTTGTCGATTAGCTGGCGCTGTGAAGTTTGGGATTTGGCTACCATTTGGAACTTCTGACCATGTATTTAGTGGCGCAGAATTAGCGATATTATTAACAGAATCATTCTGTCTTGGTACAGATACAGGTAATGAGTTGCTGTTAGTTACAGATGCAGATGAGCAAGTTGGCTCTAGGGTTGATTTTACTGGTGTTTGAGCTAAAGAGTCTGCACTGATATAACGA
The DNA here is from genome assembly GCA_963711165.1 of uncultured cyanobacterium. Classification (GTDB taxonomy): domain Bacteria; phylum Cyanobacteriota; class Cyanobacteriia; order Cyanobacteriales; family PCC-9333; genus Crinalium. Next base: position 2,332 of record CAVQDG010000038.1, read on the forward strand.
CTAACAGCACCTTTTAGCCATGCAGTATCAAATTCTACTGAACTAACAGTATCAACACCCCAACGCCATCCCAAAAAGATAGATTGTTCTGTTGTGACTACACCGACTGGATTATTGGTAGTATTCCATAGAGCTACAGTTTGACTATTACTACCAACAGGAATTAGTACACCACCACTTATGGGATTAGATAGTGTGGTTGATGGTATCCATGTCGCGGTATTTTGGGTTTGTAAATTTGTTGGGGATGTTAAGGACTTTTGCCAGTACGCGCCTAAGAGCGATCGCAAGTTAGAATTTACTTGAGGTAAAGATAAGCTACCCACAGCCCCACTAGCAATTACCCTACCTCCCGTAGCCATCCATTCTTGCAACGCTTTCACCTGTACAGGTGAAATTGTTGTCACATTAGGCAACAATATTACATCTGTACTGTTTAAATCTGCGGCTGTTTTAACTTGAGAAAAATCATATATACAGTAAGATACGCCAGTTGCCTGTAAGCGTGTCCTTATTCCTTGCCATGAAGTTTGATTTTCTGGACTTTTGACTACACCCAAGACGGCTGTATTGGCAATAGCCGTTTTGCTGAATAACGCTAATTGTCCGACAAATAGCATTATATATATCGAAGCATAATAAATCTTGTTAATCTTTTTTTGCTCCATAATTTTTAGGGTTGGAATTACGCGCTATTTTATAGATAATAAGTATAAATAACTAAATATATAAATGTTTATATATACCTTGAGAAAATCGTCACAATAATTAAACCTAAATTACCTAGTTTGCTTCATTATAGTTACACCTTAAGTGTACCCATAGTTTTACCTAAAAGTAACAACCAATACTTCGCCACAAAACTTAAGTATTTTAAGACACACTTGGGAAACTGGCACTATATTTATAAATCTGTTTAAAATTAGCTGTCTTTAATCATGCTCTTTAATGGTAAAGTTACTTTAAATTTTGTACCAACTCCCACGTCACTCTCAACAGAAATTTCCCCTCCGTGTACTTCTACACATTTCTTAACAATTGCTAATCCCAAGCCATGACCAGAAATTTTACCGACATTACTAGCGCGATTGAAAGCTTGAAATAATAACTCTTGCTCTGAAGCAGGAATACCAATTCCTTGATCTTGAATATATAAAATTACTGATTGATCTTGAGTAACTAATTCTAAGCTGACTGTGCTACCTTCTGGTGAATATTTAATTGCATTTGCCAGTAAATTACATAAGATATGCCGAAGTAAATTCTCATCCCATTCTGCCTCGCCTAATTCTCCTTGAGTGGTAAACACAAGTTGATGTTTTTTACCTATACTTAGTTGTATTTGTTCAACTAACTGGCTGCAAAAATATTCTAAATCTAAAATATGAGGTTGATACTGAAGTTTACCTGCCTCAGCTTTACCAATAATTAAAACCTCATCTAATAGTCTAACCATATCATCAATTGCTGAGTGAATTAATTTAAAATAAGAAATTTTCTTCTCTTTAGTCCATCGGTCAGCATTATTTTCTAGCAATCCAGTCGAAAGCAGGATAGTATTCATCGGATTGCGAAAATCGTGAGATATCATTGAAACTAATTCAGATTTAAGCTGGTTGATTTCCTTGGCTTCCAGTAACTCAGCATTTCTTTGCTGAACCCGCATATTTAACTGGTCATTTACTGCTTGTAATGCTTCCAATGCCTGTTTACGCTCAATTGCATAACGCACAGAACGAACCAACATATTAGTATTGATATGACGTTTGATGAGATAATCTTGCGCCCCTCGGCGAACTGCCTCAAGTGCTAGTTCATCATCGTTAGTATTTGTAAGTACAACGATGGGTAAATGAGGGGCTTTGCTGAGTAAGGGGGCAAGTGATCCTAATCCTTCGCTATCTGGTAGTGTCAGATCTAATAAAATGACATCAAATTCCTTTTGATTGAGTTGGAGGAGGGCTTCTTGCAATCTTTTGACATGAACTAAACTAAACTGATTGAATTGGCTTAGTGCCAAAATCTCCTGCAAAAGTCTCGCTTCTGCTAAGTTGTCTTCAATCAGTAATATTCTGACTGAAACTGAGCTTGCAGCCATCGTTTTGTGGTTTTGTTCACTCATTACTTTGGTCTCCTGTTCCTGGGCTTAGGTCAACGGTAAGGTAACAGTAGAGAGCCAAAACTGTTCAATCAATTTGACAATTTCGAGTAGCTGACTGAGGTTACGAGATTTAGTGATGTAGCAATTTACGTGCAAATCGTAACTTTGAAAAATATCATCTTCGTTGTTAGAAGTTGTCAGCACTACTACAGGAATACGTTTTAACGAAGGGTCAGCTTTGATTTCTGCTAGTACCTCTCGACCGTCTTTTTTAGGCAAGTTTAAATCCAACAGAATTAAGTCTGGACGCACGGCATTAATATACTCTCCTTCTTGGCGTAGATAATACATTGCGTCCATACCGTTTCTGACACTTACTACTTTGTGAGGTAGTGAACTACTTTTTAATGCTTCTTCAATTAAGCGGATATCACCTTTATTGTCCTCCACTAGGAAGATGGTTTTGTGCTTTTCGTCCGCTTCTACGTTCACGATCGCGTCCTCCGACTGGAATTGTAAAGTAGAATGTTGCACCGCCTCCGAGTTCTGATTCAACCCAAATGCGACCTCTGTGAGACTCTACTATCTTTTTACAAATAGCTAAACCCATGCCTGTACCTGGGTATTCATCCCGTGTGTGCAAGCGTTGAAAGATCACAAAAATGCGATCGCTAAACTGCGGATCTATACCAATACCATTATCACGTACTGAGAATAACCACGCATCCTCTAACCGCGAAGCACCCACATGAATGACTGGCGCATCCTCACTGCGGAACTTAATCGCATTACCAATTAAATTCTGGAATAGCTGCATTAATTGGGTACTATCAGCCATCACTGTTGGCAACTCATCATGGGTAATTACAGCTTTGCTTTCAGAAATGCGTGTTCTTAAATTTGTCAAAGCACGATTTAAAGGTTTCTCTACCTCAGTAACTTCAAATTCAACACCTTGTTTATCTACACGGGAGTAAGCTAACACATCATCAATCAATGTCTGCATATGTCTTACTCCCTCAACAGCAAAACCAATGAATTCCTTAGCATCTTCATCAAGCTGCTGTTGATAGCGCATCTCGATCAGTTGCACATAGTTTGCTACTTGATTTAACGGTTCTTGTAAATCATGGGAAGCAACATAAGCAAACTTTTTCAATTCGGCATTTGATCGTTCTAAATCTTGAGCTAATAAAGCCAGTTCATCCGCTTGACGCAACACAATATTAATTAGTGCTTTCCTCAATTCCAGTGCAGCTTTAATCTCAACTTGTTTCCAAGGTAAAGACGTTAAGCTAACTGTTTCTTTCCATAACTCAAATGATTTGCGAGGCGATAAACGCACATTGCCATCTAATTCAGTTAATTCAAACGCTTTAGTAGGATCACCGCCCCAATTAACTGTTTGAATCACCTCTGGTCGGAACCATAACACATAGTTGCGTTTAGAAATAGGAATAGCTAGTAAACCACTAGCAAAGTTTTTAAACCTTTCCGCGTCTGGATAAAGATGTGGTAGAGAATCCGTATAAAATACTTCATCATCAATATTACTTCTTAGCCATTGCACTAAAAAATTCAGATCTTCTTCTTTGGGAGTTTCACCAATTAGAGTATAATTTCCACCAAAACATATAGCTGCACCTTGAGCATTTGTGAGATCTAGTAAATTTGGTTGATGTTTAACTAACCCATCAATAAAGTTTTCTTCTTGGGACATATATTCAACCAAGGCTGATTGGATATATGTTAGTTTTATCCGATAGTCGTAATCTTCAGTTTCTTCTCTGGCTGAGATTTCAGAAAATATTACTCTTCCCAAAAATTCACAAGCTTTCCGTAATTCATAAGCAACATACTTAGGTAACTGATGATGACAAGCAATTAATCCCCAAAGTTTTTGATCTTTAATTAAAGAAATAGTTAAAGAAGCGCCAACCTTCATATTGTGCAAGTATTCAATATGACAAGGTGATGCACTTCTCAGGATAGATAAAGTTAAATCAAGTGGACGTTGACTTTCTGGGTGCTGGGTAGGAATAATTTGAGCAGGTTGGGCAGAAGTATCTGGGATACATCTAATCCAATTAGAAGCAAATAACTTTCTAGCTGGTTGGGGAATATCTGATTCTGGGTAATGTAAACCCAGATAAGGTTCCATACTTTCTAGTTTTTCTTCAGCAATTACAGAGCCATGTCCATCATCATCAAATTTGTATAACATTACTCTGTCAAATCCGGTCACTTTTCGCACTTCTTGAACGATAATCTGACAGAATTCACGCAGGTTTGATGTTGATTGTAATTGATTAATTGAGGTTCTAGCTAAATGATAAAAACTTAAGAATGGAATATTTTCGTTAGAAAGAGCAGGTTCTAGTTCTAAAATCAAAAATCCGTCAGCATTGCGGTGAAGTACACCATCAAATACTAAGTAATCATCGCCCGCCTTTCTGACCCAAAGTTTAGTAGGATTAATAAAATCTAAGCTATCTGCTGATATTCCAGCTTTGATCTTTTCTACTTGAAAAGTATCTAGAACTTCGTCTAAGTTTTTTCCGATAATATTTTCAGGAGCAATGCCAAAAATTTTAGGGACGTTACTGCTAAATTGTAATATTTGTAATTCAGGCTCTTGTAAAACGAATAGTACACCGTGAGGCTGAATTTGACCAGATACATGAATTGGTGCTTGCTTCAAGCTAGTCAACTCTATGGCTGATACTTGGAAATTGGTTGCCATTGCGATAGTCCTCGCTTACTTGCTGCCATGAAAGTAAAGTAGCGGTTTAATTTAATGATTAACCAAATATTTTACAAATATACATAAAATATCAAGAAAACACAAAGTTCAGGTAATAAAACAACATTAAAGCCACAAGCGGAATATAATTATTTTGGGTAAGTAAGGAAATGTTAACAATTTGAACAGTAAGAATAAAAATTTGATATTAATAGGTATACTTGCTTTTATAGTATTGGCTTTTTTTGCTAAACTTGGGTTTTGTGAAACATCTGTATTTATCTGTGTTTATCTGTGTTTATCTGTGGGCAAAAATCTCTTAAAACCACTTTTCGGATAGGTTTTTAATAAGTCTATAAAAAAAATAAAGCAAAAATCCCCTCCATATTGAGGCGGAGGGGGAGGAGTTGATTAGCTAATTGCTAGTAGTAGCAGCAGAATTTTCACTGGTAAAAGCTTTAGTCATTGAAGTGGGTGTACTCTCAGGTATTGCGGGAGTAACAGGGCTAACTGTTGATTGGTCGAAGTATTGGTAAGTAAGGCGAGATATTTGCTGAATGAGTTGTCTAGCAGAAACATCATTGTGAGGGCGTTTAACCATTACTGCTGCAACATACCGCTTGCCGACGGGCATATCAATCAAGCCAACATCGGCTAAGATAGAGCCAATATCGCCAGTTTTGTGAGCAATAGTAGCACCTTTACCTAATCCTGGTGGTAGTAGGGTATTTGTGACTGTTTGGCGCATGATATCGAGTATTTGATCGCGCGATCGCACTGAAACTACACGACCTTCATTCACCTTCACCATTAAATTAGCTAATTCTTGAGGACTGGTAGTATTATTCCCTTCTAAATCTGGTAGTGATTTGTTGATTGTTGTGGCTGTTAAACCCCAAGAACGAAATCGCTGATTTAAAGCTTCTGCGCCACCCAAACGGGCAATTAACATATTAGTCGCAGTGTTATCACTAATCGCGATCATCTTCGTTACTGTCTCTAAAGCAGTAAATTGTTTTCCTGCCTTTTGATATTGCAGATCACCGGAACCTCCAGCCTTTAATTCTGGTTCCATAGTTAACATTTCATCAAGACTAATTTTGCCCGCTTCAACATCTTGAAAAAAGGCAACTAATACTGGTAGCTTAATTGTGCTGGCGGCTGAAAATGTAGAACTGCTATTGTAATCTAAGTAAGCACCTGTATCGAGATCAACAACAAATACTCCAGCTTGCAATTTCGGGTTTGCTGTCGCTAAAGCTTCTAATTGAGGTTTGATGGCAAGGATTTCTTGTCCCATCGCTACCGTGATGGTATTTTTCTTTTCCGCAAGCGTTGCTTCTAATGGAGAATTAGTATTAGCTGAGGCTTCGACTGAGTGCCGACTAGAAGAGTCCCAAATAGACAAAAAAGTACCTACAATTGCCCCGATACCTATACCTAAGATCAGCAGACGTGCAACATACATCATGGGTGATAAGGGGCGCGGTTGCGATCGCCCTAATTTCCCCTTCGGCTGTCTTTGATGATTTGTCGCTTTTTGGCGCGGATCTAAATCTAGAGGTTTTCTGCTAGGCGTTGTTGGCTTGGTAGACAAAAATGTAAATAAGGAACGTCGGCGCTTGGCTGAATTATTTTTTTTTGTGTCAGTTAATCGCTGATTTATAGATGTTGGCGCTGTGCGTATTTTATCTCTAGGTGTAGTTGTCGCCTGTCTGGATGTGGGAACTGCGTAGAGATGGCGATCGCCTTGATTAGTTGGAAATTGCCTGACTTGCTGTGGCTGCTGTAGCGTGTTAGGTTTTTTCGCAGGTTGCTGACGGTTGGTTTTTTTTTGTTGATCTTGTGGCTGTCTGCGACTCATATATAAGTTTTCCTTACTTGAACTTGATGTTAATTTCTCATTTGAGCTTGATATCAATAACAATTAACAATTAACAATTATCAATTATCAATTATCAATTATCAATTACCTAAATTATTGTCATGCCAACTTATTCTTTAGAATTACTTGAATACAGATTGATTTTAGAAGCTATTGTGCTGCTATGGCTGAGTTGTATCAGGAGGCAAAAATGTTAGTTTCCATTCCATCTGACTGAAAATACCTCGCAACATAGCAACTTCTGCGGTGGTGACACCAGCACGGTTAAAAATCCGCCGCAGTTTTTCCATCCGACTAGCAGCCGTGTGGGGATACAAGTAACCTATCTTTAATAAAACAGCTTCCATCTGCTGATAATACCCTTCTAAGTGATCTAAATCTGCGCGATCGCTCTCCTCATTTGTGTAAAATGTTGCTATTGCTGGAGGTGACATTGAAGCAGAATCAGTTAAAACCTGATCCCCAGCTACTAATTGTTGATCCCTAGTTAATAATTGCTGCTGTAATTGGGTGAGTTCATAAGCACAAATGCCCACTGACTGTGCCAAATTTAAAACCGGATATTCAGGATTAGTGGGAATGCGTAGAAAACGTTGGGCATAATTTAATTCGGTATTACTTAAGCCTCGGTCTTCTGGTCCAAAAATTAATGCTGATTGCACTTTTTCTTCTAGTAACCAAGGTAAAACTGTTCTGGGAGTTTCTAATGGTGCTTCGATCGCACGGGAACGAGCGGTAGTGGCGATCGCTCTAGTACAACCTTTTAATGCTTCAGGCATTGTAGCTACAATCTGGGCATTTTCTAAGATATCCACAGCATGGACAGCCATTTTACAAGCATCTTCCCCTAAGCGATCGCATTTTGGATTTACTAACACTAGCTGCTGTAGCCCCATGTTTTTGATCGCACGCGCGATCGCACCAACATTTAAGCCTCCTGCTGGCTCCACTAATACAATTCTTACCCTACTTAACAGCTGCTCATTCATAAAAATTTATCACTCCTAGCTTCTCACTCCCCCTCTCTCCTCTCCCCTCCCCCCTCTCCCTTTATGCCACGCCAACGCTCTAAATCTGATTTACCCACAAAAATTTGCCCTGTATGTCAACGTCCCTTCACATGGCGTAAAAAATGGGCAGATTGCTGGGATGATGTGAAATACTGCTCAGAACGTTGTCGTCGATCTAATACAGGGAGGAGGGAGGAGGGAGAAGAGAGGGGTGAGGAATGAGGAGGGAGGAGTGATTTATTAGTGTTGACGGAAATTTTCTCACGCATTCAACTCAAATAGTGGTTATTTATAAAGATATGTCAGTTAATCAGGTTCAACCTAAACTTATTATTCATGGTGGCGCTGGTAGTTCTCTTAAAGGTAAAGCGGGTATTGAAGCAGTCCGTAAATCACTCTACGCCATTGTAGAGGAAGTTTATGCGCTGCTGATTGCAGGGGCAAGCGCACAGGCGGCTGTGGTTCATGGCTGTCATTTACTTGAAGACAACCCGCGATTCAATGCTGGCACAGGTTCGGTGCTGCAATCCGACGGTCAAATTAGGATGAGTGCAGCTTTGATGGATGGTTCAAGCCAGCGTTTTAGTGGTGTGATTAATGTTTCTAAGGTACAACATCCGATTAAATTAGCTCAGTCTCTACAACAATTTCCAGATCGAGTTTTATCAGATTATGGTTCAGCAGAATTGGCAAGGGAATTGCAAATTCCTGTATATAATCCTTTAACTACAATTCGCTTACAAGAGTGGTTGCAAGAAAGAGACGAAAATTTTATTAAAGAAGCTGCTGGAGTTGTGGCGGAAAAAGAATTAGTAGTGCCAGAAAAAGCTGGAGTAGGTACTATTGGGGTTGTGGTTTTAGATAACCAAGGTGCAATAGCTGCTGGAACTTCAACTGGCGGTAAAGGTTTTGAGCGAATTGGGCGAGTTAGTGATTCTGCTATGCCTGCTGGCAATTATGCCACTGAGTTTGCAGGTATTAGTTGTACCGGAATTGGGGAAGATATTATTGATGAGTGTTTAGCAGCACGAATTGTGGTGCGTGTAACTGATGGGATGTCGCTTGCTCAAGCTTTTGAGAGATCATTTACAGAATCCCAACAGCATAAAAGAGATTTAGGTGCAATTGGTATTGATGCTACGGGTACTATAGCTTGGGGTAAAACCAGCGAAGTTCTCTTAGCTGCTTATCATACCGGAGAACAGATGGGAGACACTTTGGAATGGATGGATAATGCTTTGTTTGGGTTTATCAGTAAACAGTAAACAGTTAATAGTAAACAGTGAGTGTCTTTATCCTTGGGTTTAAGACCCCAACTTGATTTTAAATCTTTGTGGATCGCGCACTCTGGCGGGTTTGAATCCAAGAGCCTAAGACATGATTACTGTTAACTGTTAACTATTAACTGTTAACTATTAACTGTTAACTATTAACTGTTAACTATTAACTGTTAACTATTAACTGTTAACTATTAACTGTTAACTGTTAACTGTTAACTGTTTACTGTTTACTGTTTACTGTTTACTGTTTCAATGTTACTTTTTTTCAGGTGTAGAATTCAAACGCCAACCTGGTTTCACAACTTGACGCGCCCTAGCAACTACCAAGCAATCATTTGGTACATCTTCTGTGACTACCGAACCAGCCGCAACTGTGACATCTTGCCCTAAAGTTAGGGGTGCGACTAAAACACTATTAGAACCTGTTTTAGTACCACTGCCGATATTTGTAGAATGCTTGTTAACACCGTCGTAGTTTGCTGTAATAGTACCAGCACCAATATTAACGCGATCGCCTAAAGTGGCATTTCCCAAATAAGACAAGTGAGCAATATTAGTGCGATCGCCAATTTTAGTACTTTTCAATTCCACAAAATTGCCGACGCGACAAGCTGAACCAACATCTACATGATCGCGCAAATGCGTATATGGACCAATCCGACTACCTGCACCAATTACACTATCTGTAACGACAGAATACAATACTTTAGTATTTTCCCCAATTTTGCTATCTTCAATCAAACTTCCAGGACCAATGCGACAACCTGCACCAATTAATGTTTTCCCGCGCAGATGAGTTTGCGGTTCAATAATTACATCTGCTTGTAATTCAACTGTGTCATCTATGGTAGTACTAGCTGGGTCAACTAAAGTCACCCCAGCAGCCATCCAAGCATCCTTAACTCGCTCTTGCAAAATCTCGTAAGCTGATGCTAGTTGTTTGCGATCGTTAATACCGAGAATTTCTTGGTAGTCTTCCACATCCACCGCCATCACTGGATCGAGGAATTTCACAGCGTCAGTTAGATAATATTCCTGTTGATCATTATCTGTTTGTAGCTGTGGCAGCACTTTTGCTAGTTGCGACCAGTTAAAGCAATAAACACCAGCATTCACACGGCGATTTTGCCTCTGTGCTGATGTGCAGTCGCGGTCTTCGACAATTTGTTGGACAAGATTTTGACCGTTACAAATTACACGCCCGTATCCTTTAGGATTTGGTAAATGCGCCGTTAGCAGAGTGGCAGCATTTTGATGTTGTTTATGCGTTTGCAACAACTGTTGCAGGGTTTCAGGACGTAATAATGGGACATCGCCATTTAATACCAGCAGATCTCCTGTAAAATCTTGCAAGTAAGGCAAGACTTGCTGTACAGCATGACCAGTGCCTAGTTGCTGAGTTTGTTCGACGAACTCCAAACCAGACATAGATTGTAAAGCATCTTTAACGAGATTACCTTGATAGCCGACAATGACGAGCCGCCGCGAGGGTTGAATCTCAGAAAGGCTGTGCAACACTCGTTCAACCAGCGATCGCCCTCCCAAAGAGTGTATTACTTTGGGCAGGTCAGATTTCATCCGTGTCCCGCGTCCAGCCGCTAAAATTGCTACCGCTACCATGAGATTTTTAATTATCAATTATCAATTATCAATTATCAATTATCAATTCAAGAATGTTGCCCCTAATTGTGAAAAATCAACAAAAATTTCCTGATTTGAAGCCCCAACTTCAATTAATTGTTCATTGTTCATTGTTAATTGTTAATTGATTAGCTGGCGTTTCTGCTAGGTGATTAGAAAGGATAAATTTAGTAAATTGCTCTACCAATTCAGGATTACGCCAACCTTTGGCTGTTTCCTCCCTCATCATTTCTAAGGCTACTGTTGGTGTAAATGCTTTTTTATAAGGACGTTCACTGGTCAAAGCGTCATATATATCAAGAACTTGAAATACTTGAGCAAGAGTAGGAATTTGATTACCAGCTAAACCATTAGGATAACCTGTACCGTCCCAGCGTTCATGGTGATAGCGAATAATTGGCAGTACACCTTTGAATGTCCGCATCGGCTGGCAAATCTGCTCACCGATGATTACGTGCTGCTTCATAATTATCCACTCTTGGTCCGTCAGTTTACCCGCTTTTAACAGCACTGCGTCGGGAATACCAATTTTGCCAATATCATGCAGATACCCGCCCCATATTAAATCGCGAATTTCATGGCGGGAAAGCTTAATAAATTCACCAAAGGCTTGAGCCATCGTTACGAGTCGTTGGCAGTGATCGCCAGTGTCAGGATCACGACTCTCGGCTATGCGGGCTACCGAGAACAGTACTTGTTCAGCATGGTCTAGATCCTCATTAAGACGCTTTTGATGGACTAAAGACTTAACACGCGCCGAAAGTTCTAGGCGATCAAAAGGTTTGCTTAAAAAATCATCCCCACCAGCTTCAATGCCCATAATGCGCGATCGCCGATCATTCAGGGCGGTAATAAAAATAACTGGTATTAGGCGAGTGTGGTCATCTTGTTTCAATCGCCGACACACTTCATAACCATCCATCCCTGGCATCATCACATCCAGAAGAATCAAATCTGGCTTGGCTGCAACGACCTTCTCTAGCGCAGCTTCACCACCATCTGCCTCAAATACTTCATAACCTTCCACGGTTAATAGTGCCACCGCAGTCATCCGACTGGATGGATGATCGTCAACAACCAAAACTTTGGGTTTATCAGTATCGGATACACTCACGGAAGAACACCTTTTTGGACTTGGAAAAACCGCAGAAGCACCTATTAAATTCAGCATGACGTACCGCAGGAACTTCCTTTCAGTATCCTAGATAACTACTACTGCTGAAATCAGGTTTTCTACGGATCTTTAGCGAACTCAACTACAAAATTGTTATTATTTACAATTTTTAATATTTAGCCAGAAATAATTTTGGATCGCTACTTAAGTTGGAAGCGTAGTTAACCAGCGCTTTTTCCAGTGAGAAGTTGGTTCTAGCAAACTAGCTTGTTGTTCTATTTTACGTCTATGTAATATTACTGTTGCGGGATCAGCCAGATCGGGATCGCGGTAGGGAATAGCCGCACGGGTTTGTAAATGCTCTTGTTCTTGGAGAGAAATTGGTTTCTCTTCTTCAGTCAAACTAGCAATAGTTCCAGGCGATCGCCTACCTACTGGAGCAGAAGAACTAATGTGTAATCCTACTTCCATCATCGCAGCCCGCACCGCAGCAGAGCATGAATATGTCGCAATTATACCTGTTTGAGCGCAGCAACTAGCTAATAACCCCATAAATTCCACTGTCCATAGCCCAGGACAAGTAGGCGGAGAAAAGGGGTCAAGAAAAATCGCATCTGCTTTAAAATCCAAGTTTGAACAATCCTGAAGTGTTTTTCGGGCATCTCCAATCAGAAGTTGAGCCTTAATTTGCTCGGTTTCGATTTGATAATTGTTAGCTAATTGAGTAAGAATTTGGGGAATAGGTTCATACCAGTTACTTAGGAGATGATGAGCGATCGCAGCTTTGGGAACACTTAAATCTAACTCTAAACCCACCCACTCCACACGGCAATTAGGATTAACTTCCCAAATTGTTGCTAACGCTGCTGCTGTGTTATAACCCAATCCATAACAAACATCTAATATTTTAATACTCTGCTGTTGAGCTTTTTTCCTAATTTGAGTAGGTTCAACAAACTTAAATTGAGCTTCTTGAATTGCTCCATGACGGCTATGAAAATCTTCCCCAAATTCACTTGAAAAAAAAGTAAAAGATCCGTCTGCTGTTTGTTGTGGCGTAAACAAATCTGGGTTTTGCATTCAAAATAATTTTTAGGATCTCTACTTTCGTTTTAAATTCAAGTCCGTCAGTGTTAATTGTTAATTGTTAATTGTTAATTGTTAATTGTTAATTGTTAATTGTTAATTGTTAATTGTTAATTGTTCTTGGTCGCTCAACCGAAGTAGGAAAAATTTCTTTTAAAGCAGATTCTCGTTGCGCGGGTGCTTCTTTCGCCCAATTCCAAAGGCTTTCATAAAAGAAGAAAGACACACCAGCTAATTTATGATTGCGGACAACTTGAACTTGAGTCTCAATCTGCTGACTAGGCACAGAACGACCTTTAAGACCAGCAAGAATGCCGATACTTACTGGAATATGACTTTGAGCAAGCTTAACTTCTTCGCGTTCCAATTCTGTAATAAAGCGGGGTAAATCGTTGCGATACACCTGCAAAATAAGTTCATCAACTTGATTACGTCTTTCCCAAGAAAACCAATCTTGTAAATAAGCTGGCAAGGAAAAATGCAAAGGGTTAGTAGCTATGGAAATAATACAATTAGGTTTTCGAGCTTTTACTACTTGGTGTAACCTAGTCATAAAATTATTCAGTTTGTCAGCCCGCCAACGTACCCAAAAAGTTTCTTGTGGGTTCGCATCAGGAGTTAAACCTGGGAGTTCTTTCTCATACATACCAACGGTGTAGGCATCGTAACCCATTGCTACAGGCAACGCAAAGTGATCATCAAATTGAATGCCATCAACATCGTAATTGTTAATAACTTCACTAACCAAATCCAGCATAAATTGCTGTACTTCTGGATGAAAAGGGTTCAGCCAAACCCGTTCATCTTGACCTTCTTTCCAAATTTTTGTACCATCTTTGCGGTTAGTTAACCAATCTGGGTGACTTTTGGCTAATTGAGAATTTTCTGGAGCCATAAAGCCAAATTCAAACCAGGGAATAACACTTAAACCTTTTTGATGCCCCTGCTTAATAATTTCTTTCAGCATATCTCTATTTTGCAGCCCAGGTTCGGGATGGAGCGATCGCCCAAATGTCCGTTCTGCTACACTACTAGGATAAAGAGTGTATCCATCATTCCAAACAGTAGGATAGACAGTGTTAAAGTTAAGCTGTTGCAACTTCTGCACCGCAGCAGTAAGTTTAGCGCGTGAAAACAGCACATCACTATCTACATTAGTTAGCCAAACACCTCTTAGTTCTGAAGTATTATTCAAATTAGTCTGAGCAGAAGAGCTAGTGGGTATGATTACCGCTATAGCTATGAGTAATACACACAGCAAAACAACACTCTTCTGATACCTTAATTTCCCCAAAAATAGCCTTTTAACACCAAATTTTAGAATAAACTTCTTGTAAAAATCAGTTATTCCATCTGTGTTTATCTGTGTCCATCTGTGTTTCATCTGTGGTTAAATATGATTACTGTTGACTGTTGACTGTTGACTGTTGACTGTTGACTGTTGACTGTTGACTGTTGACTGTTTCAAAATTTTAAGTTCATCATTATGAAATTCCTAATTACTCCCAATTTAAACTACTATTTTTAAAATTTATTAATTGCTATTGAATAATTTATTTTTACTATAAAAATCTTACATTTGTTAAAAATGGCTATAGCAATTTTCATTCAAGGTACAAGAAAAATATTGTAGTGCGAGCATCTTGCTCGCTATAATTCTCTTGCGAGCAAGATGCTCGCACTCCTGTACCTCATAAAGCAAGAAAACTGCTATATTCTACTGCTAAACAATTTATTTCAATGCTTCTTTCCTTGATAGTCTGTCACAAGTAACAATGAACTTTAAAAGCAAATGATTGATAATAACACACCTATTGTAATTTCTGCCCAATGGCTTGCCGAACACCTTCACGCTCCACAAGTAGTAATTGTTGATTGTCGCTTTTCACTTGCAGAGCCACAACTAGGACGGCAGCAGTACGAAACCAGCCACATACCTGGTGCTTACTATCTAGATCTGAATCTTGACCTCTCCAGTGCTGTGCAGCGTCATGGAGGTCGTCATCCTTTGCCTGATCCTGCTGAGTTAGCGAATAAACTAGCAGCAATTGGAATCAATTCCCAGGAAACCCTTGTAGTTGCCTATGATGATTCGCGTTTTGCCTTTGCCGCACGTCTATGGTGGTTACTACGCTATTTAGGACATCAGCAAGTAGCTTTGCTTGATGGTGGCTTTTCAGGATGGCAAAAAGCTGGATATGGTGTAAATAATCAACTACCGAAGCCTGAACCAGGAAAGTTTGTTCCTCAGATCCAAAGCAACTGGGTAGTGGATATTAACACAGTCAAAGCGCGAAAAGACCTGCCTAACGTAGTGCTGGTTGATTCACGAGAAGGCGATCGCTACCGAGGAGAACGTGAACCCATCGACCCCATTGCTGGTCATATTCCTGGCGCGGTTAATTACCCCTGGCAAGATGTTTCCGACTCGATGGGCTACGTCTTGCCTGTTTCAGAACAACAGCAACGTTGGAAAGATATTCAGCAAGCAGAGGAAATTATAGTTTATTGTGGTTCTGGCGTAACAGCCTGTGTAAATCTCTTGTCCTTAGAAATGGCAGGGATTCAGAAAGCAAAGCTGTATGCTGGGAGTTGGAGTGATTGGTGTTCCTACCTTACAGGAACGAAGTAACAGACTAATTGGCGATATATATATAGTGCAAGCGCCCCGCTTGCTTCTTTAGATGCCTAAGTCCTACCAGTAAATATATGGTGACGACACACAATCATCTCTAGTTTGTGCGTAAATCATCATTTAAATAGTAGAGTTGAAAAAGACTTATCGTTGATTGCTCACTGGATGCACCTATTCTAACTCTGTTGGATTACAGTTTGACTGTTACCCTTGAGAGCCATTGGAGAGAGAAATCCAGACAGAGGAATTAATATAACTACTATGGAATACTCATTTAAGCAACATTCATCAACCTTTATGTAGATTTTCAACTGCTATAATGAGGAATTCCAATTAATTTGTAACAATATCTTAGGCTTAAATGTTTATGTCTTGCTCTTTCAACCGTCTTTCTATTTTTGTAGACGGGAACAATATGTTCTATGCCCAACAAAAAAACGGTTGGTTTTTTGACCCCAGGCGTGTTCTTGAATTCTTTACAAAAGATCCCGAAGTTAATCTCATCAACGCTTTTTGGTATACCGGATTAAAAGATCCACAAGATCAGCGCGGCTTCAGGGATGCCTTAATTAGCTTGGGTTACACAGTCCGTACAAAAATACTTAAGGAATACTACGATGATGTTTCTGGCAGATACTCCCAAAAGGCGAATTTAGATATAGAAATTGTTGTAGATATGTTTAATACAGTTGAGCAATATAATAGAGTAATACTTTTTAGTGGCGATGGTGATTTTGAAAGAGCCATTGAACTTTTACGTTCTAAAAATACTCATATTACAGTAGTATCAACAGAAGGAATGATTGCGAGAGAATTGCGAAATGCTACTGACCGCTATATTGATTTAAATGATATTCGCGCATCTATCGAAAAAGTTGACTACTAGAAATGCTGAAATCAAAAATTTCAGCTATCTTAAAATAAACAGGTAAGTAGGTGAGCATCACTAAATGCAGCTTAAAGCTACTCTAATTTTTTAGACAATCAGTAAAAGCTGCCTAAGATATTTCTTAGTTATATGGATTTATACTTATCTATTTAAATAAATGCCATCCCAGCTAAAGGATGGTGAGTTGTCAACAATACTCGCAAATCATTGTCACTTCTTGCATATCAACATAATTGCGCTATGAACACACCAGCACAACCAGACCGGATTATTATCTTTGATACCACCCTGCGCGATGGAGAACAGTCTCCAGGGGCGACATTAAATGTAGATGAAAAGCTGACAATTGCCCGTCAACTTGCGAAATTAGGCGTTGATGTAATTGAAGCAGGTTTCCCCTATGCCAGTTCTGGAGATTTTGAAGCTGTACAAAAAATTGCTTCTATTGTTGGTGTAGAATCAGGACCAACAATTTGTGGTTTAGCAAGGGCAACACGCCAGGATATTAAAGCAGCAGCATCCGCTTTAAAACCAGCAGCTAAACATCGAATTCATACCTTTATTGCTACTTCAGATATTCATCTAGAATACAAGCTGAAGAAAACACGACAAGAAGTAGTCGCAATAGCAGAAGAAATGGTTGCTTATGCGAAATCTTTAGTTGATGATGTAGAATTTTCACCTGAAGATGCAGGTCGTTCTGATCCCGAATTTTTGTATCAAGTATTAGAGCGTGCGATTGCGGCTGGTGCTACAACAATTAATATTCCCGATACCGTCGGTTACACTACACCTAGCGAATTTGGTGCAATAATTCGTGGCATCAAAGAAAACGTTCCGAACATCGACAGTGCGATTATTTCTGTTCACGGTCATAACGACTTAGGTTTAGCTGTAGCTAACTTCCTAGAAGCAGTAAAAAATGGCGCAAGGCAACTAGAATGCACCATTAACGGTATTGGTGAACGTGCTGGTAATGCTGCACTAGAAGAATTAGTCATGGCTCTTCATGTGCGTCGGCAATATTTTAACCCGTTCTTGGGTCGTGCTGTAGATTCAGAAGAACCGCTAACTAATATTGATACCCGCCAAATTTACAAAACATCCCGCTTAGTTTCCAGTCTCACTGGGATGTTAGTACAACCGAATAAAGCAATTGTTGGTGCTAATGCCTTTTCTCACGAATCTGGAATTCACCAAGATGGCGTATTAAAGAATAAGCTGACCTACGAAATTATGGACGCGCAATTGATTGGCTTAACAGACAATCAAATTGTGTTGGGCAAACTTTCCGGTCGCAATGCTTTCCGCACTCGCCTGCAAGAACTTGGTTTTGAATTATCAGAAACCGAGCTAAATAAGGCATTTGTCAAATTTAAAGAATTGGCAGATAAAAAGAAAGAAATCACTGACTGGGATTTAGAAGCCGTTGTCAATGATGAAATTCAACAAGCGCCGGAATTATTCCGTCTAGAATTTGTACAAGTTTCCTGTGGTAATCAAGCTCGTCCGACAGCTACTATTACCCTACGGACACCAACTGGCGAAGAATTAACTGATGCTGCTATTGGTACAGGACCAGTTGATGCGGTATATAAAGCTATTAACCGTGTGGTGAATGTACCTAATCAGTTAATTGAATTTTCAGTTCAGTCAGTGACGGCTGGTATTGACGCAATTGGGGAAGTAACAATTCGCCTGAAACATAAAGAAAGGATTTATTCCGGTCATGCTGCTAACACCGATATCATTGTTGCTTCTGCTCAAGCTTATGTAAACGCTCTCAACCGTCTGTATGGTGCATTGCAGCGTGATGAATCAAGCCAGAAGCCAACATTAGCTCAAGAACTCACAGCGCCAGATGCTTCAGCAGTAGGTTCAGCCTCAATTTAATAGACATCTCCAAAAAATTGTAGAGACGCGCCATGGCACGTCTCTACAATAGACATATCAGCAAAAATAAGTTATTCCATCTGTGTTTATCTGTGGTTAATTTTCTAGTAGAGACGCGAAATTTCGCGTCTCTACAATGGTTCAAGGGTTAGCACCTTTAAATTCTGGAGAAATCTAATCCTTAAAAGTCTATCCTCAAAATAATTAATCACTAAAAAACATCTGCGTTTATCTGCGTTTATCTGCGGTTAAAATCTCTTAAAAGCCCTTTTCGCGTCAGCAAGAGATGATTCCAGAAAAAATTCTTAATAAAGAGAAAACATTCCACGACCAGTGGGCATCTACCATTGATATAGAAGGAATCAAAGTTAAAGATTATTTTGAAGCCTGCACAGCACCAGAAAATCGCTTTATTCTTCAACAATTAGGCAATATTAAAGGTAAGCGAATTTTAGATTTAGGGTGTGGCGCGGGTGAAAATAGTGTTTATTTTGCTAGCCTTGGGGCGGTTTGTGTAGCTGCTGACTATTCTCCTGGGATGGTGGAAGTCGCTTTACAACTAGCTGCTGCTAATGGAGTTGAGATAGAAGGTTGCACAGAAAATGCTCAAGCACTCTCATTCCCCGATAATAGTTTTGATATTGTCTACGCCTCTAACTTACTCCACCACTTACCAAACCCTCAAGCTGCCATCAGAGAGATGTATCGAGTTCTCAAACCAGGTGGTCAAGCTTGCTTTTGGGACCCTTTAAAGCACAACCCTGTTATTAATGTTTATCGTCGCATTGCGACTTCGGTGCGAACAGAAGACGAACAACCACTAGATATTAATATCGTTAATTTTGTCAAGTCCCTATTTTCGACAACAACTTACGATACATTTTGGATAGCTACGTTGTGGATTTTTTTACGCTTCTATTTAATAGACAGAGTTGACCCAAATCAGGAGCGTTATTGGAAGAAAATAATTATTGAGCAGGAAAAATTGCAACCCACTTATCAGCGTCTAGAGAAAATTGATCAGGTTTTAAAAAAGCTACCTTTAATCAAGCGGTTTGCTTGGAATATTGCTGTAGTAGCGACCAAATAGGCAACGGATGGGTGATCGTATTTTGCACTCTATTAATTGTTTTTCAAGAATAACGGATAAGTCAACAGCTTATCCGTTATTCTTGAAAACGATAACTTTTGCTGTATTCTTAAAGCCATCCGTTGCAACGGATGGGCGATCGCGGTGATTTTTTATTAATCAATTTAAGAACAACGGATGTCAATTATCGCAAGTTTTCTTATCCGTTGTTCTTAAAAGTGATAATTTTTGTTATATTCTGAAATCCATCCGTTGCTGCAGTCCAACACAAAAAATTTCTACTTTGTGGAGTAACAATACTTATCTAAAATAGCTGGCTTCTGCTTCTAAGATTTGCAGCAAGTTTTCATTACCATTGGCTCTAGCTACTTCTATTCTATGCTGTAGGCTTTTTTGGATGTTATCCCGATGAATAGCAGCCGACTTTTTCACGCTGTCTTGACGATTTGTGTTCATGGTGGACATTTTTATTATTAAACTAGGGTGTTGGCTATATTTATAAGATAACATTTATATAGTAAAACTGTATGATTTGTTACAGAAAGTTTATAACCTGTTGTGTAAATAAGCCATAAATATTAATCCTTAAGTGTATAAAAATAATTTTCCAGATGGCTAACAGCAGGATAATCACTCTTATGAGCGATTTTGGCTTGAGTGACGTTTATGTGGGCGTGATGAAAGGGGTTATTAGCCAAATAAACCCGACTTTGACGATGGTGGATTTAACGCACCAGATTCCAGTACAAAATATTCCTGCGGGTAGATTTTGTTTAATGAATGCCTACTCATATTTTCCACCTGGGACAGTACATATAGCTGTGGTAGATCCAGGGGTAGGTAGTAATCGGCGCTCAGTCGCAGTAGAATTTGACTCTGGTTTTTTAGTCGCACCGGATAATGGATTATTGAGTGGCGTTATTAGTCAGAGTCCAGTCAAGAAGGCAGTAGAATTAACTAATCCTAAATATTGGCGGACAAGTACACCCAGCACAACGTTTCATGGTCGAGATATTTTTGCACCTGTTGGGGCGCATTTAGCTAGTGGTGTTTGCTTAGAAGAGTTAGGACAAGTAATTGATCCGACAACGTTAGTAAAGTTACCTATAGGTGAATGTAGTCAAACAGATGAAGGTGCGACTGGTTATATCCAATATGTGGATCATTTTGGTAACTTAATTACTAATATTCCAGGTAGTTACATTCAAGGAAAAGTTTGGTCAGTGGTAGTATCTGATATGAGAATCCCTGGTTGTATAACTTATCACGATCAAGCTGTTGGTAGTGCGATCGCGCTCATTGGTAGTCATGGGTGGGTAGAAATTGCCGTTAATTGTGGCAATGCACAATCTCAGTTACAGCTAAACTGGGGGGATAGAGTGGAAACAATTAGCAATTAGCAATTAGCAATTAACAATTAGCAATGTTGAACGTGGTTTTTCCTTAACTCAAAATTCAATTTATGGAACAAGCACAGCCATTTAGTCGCATAGCATTAGCGAGACGAGTAATATTGATTGGGGTGTTGCTCCTGACATTATCTGGCTGTACGCGAGGTGCTAAAACGCGCATAGGAGGTTGTGAATACCTATCTACAAGCTTTAGAGAATAGAAATGAGCGTGCTATTTTGGCACTCATCCCAGAGAATGTTGTTGCAGAGCAAGCGGTACAATCTAAAATTGCACAGTTAGGAGGACATGATTTCCGCGACTTGCAGGTGTGTTATAAGGAAGTAATAAAACCACAATATGTAAAAGTTCAGATTCAAGGAGCGTATTTAGGTGTTAAAGGTAAAGAGATTAAGTTCAAAGATTTACTAACTGTAGAATTTATTGGAGGTTCTCATATTGGCGATCGCTATACCTGGCAACTAACCAGCTTAGGTCAACTTCGTAATCCTCCCAATTATGGCTCGCCAACAACCCCAGTTCCGACATCGCGGGTAAAGCAATAAAAATTTCGTGTTTCTATATTATGTGTTTGATCAATTAAAGCTGATTTTGAGCTTTAAACAGTCAATAGTCAACATTTTTCTTTCTCATCTATCCGATTGTACACATTAAAAAATTACTATGACTCAATTGCAGTTTGAACCAGAAGTTTATCAAGGTCAATTTGGAGAGTTTAGAATTACCGAGAGCGATCGCACTGGTGTAATTATCTATCGCGCTAGCTTAATGGTAGCAGCTTTAAGCTTTGCAATTGGTAGTTTTCTAGCGATTTATTTTGGGAATAATACAAGTGTTCTCAATGCCTTAACTCCCCTATATGTAGTTTTCTGTTTAGGTTTAGGTATTAGCTTATTGACAATTCATATATACATGGCAGCGCTACATCGCGTACTGCAAATATTTTGGGGTATTGGTGCGGTTAGTGCAGCATTTTTTGCTATTAAAAGTAGTGAACCGCTTGCTTTATTTGTTTATAATCACCCACTAACGTTGTTTGGAATTGGTTTTACCTTCGCGGCTTTAACTGGAATTTTTTTTAAGGAAGGTTTTTGTTTTAACAGACTAGAAACTAAACTGCTCACGCCTTTAGTACCTATATTACTTTTAGGAAAAATGGCTGGTATTTTGCCATTACAAGCAGAGCAGTTTTTACTAGGCGCATGGGCGATATTGTTTATGGTGTTTGCGCTGCGAAAGGCAGTACAAAGAATTCCTGATGATATCGGTGATAAATCTGTTTTTAGTTATTTAAAACAACAAAAATCTTAAGCATTGAGCAATCCTGTATCAGTTTAAATTCCCTTCAATCAAATCAAAATCTATTTGATCCTTTGCGTCCTTTGCGCTTACCTTTGCATCCTTTGCGTTAAAAAAACGATCACTTTTGCCATGCCACCTAATGTAATACTATAAAAGTTGACTGCTAATAATTGCTAGAGGGTCTAAGATTGGCAGAAGAACGCGCTTTTTGGTTGGCTTGGTCGCAAATCCCTGGAATTGGTCCAATTTTAATTAAGCGACTACAACAGCAGTTTGACACCCTATCAACAGCGTGGCAAGCACAGCCAAGTCAATTAGGGCAAGTTGAGGGTTTTGGTCAAAATATTGTTCAAAAGGTGGTGCAAGAGCGATCGCGCCTTGATCCTGAAACATTCCTAAAAGAACACTCCTCAAAAAACCCTAATTTCTGGACACCAGCCGATCCAGAATATCCCCGCTTGTTACTAGAAACCCCTAGCCCACCACCTGTGCTGTATTACCGAGGGGTAGTTGATCCACAGGAAAACCTGGGAATACGCCCTGCTGTGGGAATTGTTGGTACGCGGGAACCTTCTGATTATGGTAAACGGTGGACGCGCAGAATTAGTACTGCTTTGGCTAAGAAAGGGTTTACAGTTGTATCTGGGATGGCTCAAGGTATTGACACAGAAGCTCATCGCGCTTGTGTTGATGCTGGAGGGCGCACACTAGCGGTTTTAGGTACAGGGGTTGATCTTATTTACCCCCCGCGCAATCGTAATCTTTATGAAGATATTCAGAAACAAGGGTTAGTTTTGAGTGAGTATCCTGCTGGTACTCAACCAGACAGATCTCATTTTCCCCGCCGTAACCGTATTATTGCTGGTTTAAGTCGTGCTGTTTTAGTTATGGAAGCGCCTACGAAATCTGGTGCGTTAATTACTGCGAATGTTGCTAATGATTTTTGTCGAGATGTTTATGTTTTACCTGGATCGCTAGATAATCCGAATGCTATAGGTTGTTTAGGTTTATTAAGTAGGGGCGCTCATGTGATTCTCAATGAGGGGCATTTGTTAGAAATGCTTGGAGATATACCACAACTCGATACTACTGAACAATTACAATTATTTGATCAAACACCCTCAGCGCCTATTCCAGATTTAGAACCAGAACTTAAGCAGGTATGGAGTGCGATCGCAAATGAACCTACTCCTTTTGATGTAATTGTGCAACAAGCTGGTTTAGCGGCGGGATCAGTATCTAGTGCGCTATTACACTTGGAATTAATGGGGTTAGTTTCTCAATTACCAGGTATGCGCTATCTAAGATGTTAGATATTCTGTTCTTTGCTGCCAAAGTTTTTCTAGACGGGATAGAGCTTCTGGAGTATATCTTTTTGCTTCTTTTTTAATAGCTCTCCAGACAACTTTAAGCTCTTTAATATTTCGACAAGAGCGAATCAAAGTGCTACAAGCTGCAATCCACTGTTCCAATTTACGATAACTAATAAAATAGCCTCCCCAGCCTTCAATATGCACCCACAAGACATATTTCCACCTTTCCCACCTGATAATGCGACTAGGATTGCAGTTACTCAACTTAGCAACTTGATTGCGGGTAATTACAAAGTTATTCGGGTTGATGCGACGGCGGAGGAAATTCATAGGGGCGATCGCTTTTAAAAACATACTTCTATTATATAGTACTAACACATATCCGCATACGCATATGTATTAGAAATCTGGATTGTATTGATAAAGACTCATAAGCTAAAAGTTATGTATAAAGTCAAAGTTAGAGTAAAAGAGCTTTGCAAGGAACGTAACTGGAGCGTCAACGAGTTAAGCAGACGTTCTGGTGTGACGTATACAACTGTCCGACGTTACGCTATGCAACCAATGAGCAAGATAGAAATGGACCCGATCAGCCGAATCAAAGAAACATTGGGTTGTTCTTGGGAAGAATTGCTTGAACTACAAGGCGATGACTCTTTTGATGAGTAAGTGCGATTCTATTAGGTTGGTGTTTATCTGCGAGAGGCTTTGACAACGCAACCGCTATGGACGCTAATAATGAACCATAAACAAGCGATCGCACTCTTCCAAAATCATACCCCAGGGGGAGGTGAGCAACCGTGTGATTACTAAGTAAATTTAAAAATTAAATTTTATGTGAATAAATTACTCAATATTCATGTACAATTGAGAACTGAAAGAAGGGGAGTAGCTTTTAGCTGAACATTCAGCTAAACCACCTGAGTCAACATACTGGCGTTACGCCTGGTTCAGGTGACAAGTCTTTAAAACTTAGACTTCAATAGAAGCTGAGATTAAACTGCAAAACTTGGCAGCGAGACCTTCACTAAGTTCACCTATATGGTGAGCTTGGTGAGGTCTAATCTGTACTCATCAAGCTCACAGGGCTAACACTAGCAATTGAGGAGCTTGAAGAGATGTTAAAAGCTTTTACTGCGGGATTATTACTAATTACGCTATCGGAATTAGGTGATAAAACATTTTTTATCGCCATGCTATTAGCAATGCGGCATTCACGCCGTTTAGTATATATAGGGGTGGTTGCTGCTTTGGCAGCAATGACAATTCTTTCTGTGTTCCTTGGGCAAATTATCTCGCTACTACCACAGAGTTATATCCATTATGGAGAGGTTCTGTTATTTCTAGGGTTTGGGATAAAGCTGTTGTATGATGCCAGCCAAATGCCTAATGATAGCTGTGAGGCCGAAGTTAAAGAAGCGTCTCTTGTAGTTGAGCAAGCTGAGAAAGAGTTACCACCAAAAGCGAACTCGCTCTTCATTGTTTTAGAAGCATTTGGATTAACATTTGTGGCAGAGTGGGGCGATCGCACACAAATCGCCACTATAGCTTTAGCTGCCTCTAATAACCCTGTGGGTGTGACTTTAGGAGCCATTCTAGGTCATGCTATCTGTGCTGTCATCGCCGTTGTGGGTGGACGGATGATTGCAGGGCGCATTTCCGAGAGGATAATAACAGCAATTGGTGGCAGTTTGTTTATTGTGTTTGGTGCGATCGCCTTATTAGATAAGCAGTAGTAATTAAAAACTGAGCAGTAAGCAGTTATCCGATCAAAACTAACTGTTTACTGCTCATTGTTAATTGTTCACTGGTTTTGGTTCAACTACCTGACTGCGAGGAGTAGTATTAGGAGAAACTATAGGGCTAGGTTTTGGCTGTTTAGCAGAGGCTATTTGTTTAATCTGGTCTTTATACTGTGCAGGAGCCAAACTAGCAGCTACGGTGAATAGCGGTTTAGCTTCTACATTTTTACCCAGCTTTTGCAAAACCATCGCCTTAGCTAGTACAGGTCTAAAATCCTGTCGATCATTCTTAATAGCTTCATCATAAATAGCGATCGCTTCTACATAACGTTCCTGATTGAAATAAACTTGAGCCAGTAATAACTGCACTGAAGTAGTATCTATAGTTCCAGGCTGACTAGGATTTACTTGTGCAGCAGTCTTCAAAGTTTCCTGTAGTAAGCCAATTGCCGCTTCTGGACGTTTTTGCTCTAACAATAGGCTAACAAGCCCTTGCAAAGCATTCATATTTCCGGGTTTAGCCGCTAAAATTGTGCGATAAGTTTGGGCTGCTACCTCGCGATCGCCTAAATGTTGCTTCGCTTGAGCCAGCAACACCATATAATCACTCTGCTCAGGGTTTAAAAAAGCTAACTTTTCCAAAGGTTCAATGCTACCTTTGATATCACCTAGTTGTAACCGCGCTTCCAGCAACCCTCGTAGAGCCGTAGGATTATCTGGTTCTCTTGCTAAAACCAGTTGATAACCTTTAGCTTGAGATTGCAGTTCTGTAAGCTGAGAAGAAGAAGTATTTTGATTTGGTGCAGATTCGGCAACCGCAGGGGGTTGACTATCCTTGATCACACTACTGAGCAAAGGCAGGATGGAAAATCCCACAAAAGCCAGCAGAGCTAACAATAAAACTGAATTAATGATCCAACGACCGCGATTAAAAGACACACAAGTACTTTGAACTCTAATGACATTATCAACGACAACTGAGTTTTGAGATTATTTCACCCTGAATTGTTAATTTTAAGCTGGATTAAGATTAATAGCTAACAACCGTAATTGCAGTTTTTCTGTCAAACAGCTTACCAAGTTACCTTTCTTTCTGTTTGACTTTTCTGCTACCTGACGCTAGTGCTTTGTTAAATGCCCAACACAAAGCTCAGGTGTCTAGCACTTATGAGTAGTTGTTGACTACAATAAGCTGACTATAAAAAACGCTAACCGCTTTAATTGCTTTGCACATCTAATGCGTAGAATGTGTAAACGCCCCTAGCTTAAGTGCGTAACTATTAAAAATGGGATCGGTAAATGTGTCTCCCCCGCAAGGAGTTTATGTAACCTTCTCTGGCTTGAAAGCCGGAGCTTTCAAAACCTTTGATTTAGACGCTTACTCACAATGCTTAACCTTATTCGGATACCCACTGCTTTCCCATCTTTCACCGCTCGGTTACTTGGTACTGGTACTTCAAAGTTGCCCTTTGGTACTTTCCTTCTGCCTTTTGGGGTTATCCCGCAGGCTGCGATGGTGTTCCACCGCGAGCGTCAAAAACTCGATTTTGCAACACTACTCGCCTGGTTACTCGGTTACTGCCAAAAGCCTTGAGAGCGAGTCAACTCTCTGCGTTAAGGACATTTCACCGTTTCAGTTATATACCATTTTTTGCTTGTTTTGTAAATCCGCCCTAGAATTGCGGGGTTTCAGACCCAGGAGTTTTCGATGAATTATTCTGTGAATCGCTCTACCGAATCAGCCGAGTCTCCTGTCAATCAATCACAACCGGACGATCAGACTGTTAATTTGTCCGACGAAATTCAAGCATCTACTCAAGATATGACAGCCAATACCGAAATGGCATCACCGACAAGTGCTCACGCTGATTCTGGAACAGAAACCCCAGTAGATATAAAACGACAACAACCCATCCCTCCGCCTAGTGAGCCGATGCAGTACCGAGCTATTGGGATGGTTAAGGGTATATATATGCCTTCTGCCGACCAATTTACCCAAGGCACGCTACTGGCAGCAGATCATACGTTAATTGATGCAGTTTTACTCGGTAGAATTATGAGTTTGGTGAAAAATCACCTCAACTTATCCGAGAATCATCTTTGGGTTGTTTATCCTCGGACACGCAAAGAAGACGACAAGTTGCACGTTCAAATTGTCGGCGTTTGGGAACCAGAACACCTCAGCACCAACCTACCAACGACAGAAAGTGGGGAACAAGATCCTGATGGGGTAAAGAGTACAGAGGTTGACGATAATTATTTTTCTGTTCGTGGCGAGGTGATTTTTCAGGCGAAGGAGGAAGAGAACATCATTGTCAAGATTAGACAAGCTGCTCGCAAAGAATCAGAAGAACCTAAGTATTTTAAGTTAAAACTTCAGGGTTCTTTCCCTGATAAAATGGTTGGTCATTTTTGGGACTTTCAAGTCCAACGGCAGGGGGATGCTCTAGTAATTCAGTCAGGGCAAGATATTGGCTCTCTACGTCCGCCAAAGCCCAAAGGCTCTTTCAAAGGCAAAGGCAAAGGTCGTCCAGGTTCAGGTGGCAAAAGACCTTTCTCGCCACCCAGA
The DNA here is from genome assembly GCA_963711165.1 of uncultured cyanobacterium. Lineage (GTDB taxonomy): Bacteria > Cyanobacteriota > Cyanobacteriia > Cyanobacteriales > PCC-9333 > Crinalium. The sequence continues at coordinate 30,035 of CAVQDG010000038.1, forward strand.
GTCGCTGGTTCTTCAGCAATGGAAAAGCCAGTTAAACGCAGTGAACCTTTGCCTAAGCCAGTTAAAAAAGCTCCTCCCAAGTAAAGGTGAGGAGGGAGGAGGGAGGAGGGAGGAGGGAGGAGAGCAAAGTCAGAAGCCAGGAAGAATATTATCCTTATCTTCTGTATCTGCCCCCCTGCCCCTCTGCTCCCCTGCTCCTCTGCCCCTCTGCCCCTCTGCTCCCCTGCCCCTCTGCTCCCCTGCTCCTCTGCCCCTCTGCTCCTCTGCTCCTCTGCCCCTCTGCTCCCCTGCCCCTCTGCCCCTCTGCCAGATTATTCCAGTGCGATCGCAGATCCCCATCGGTCTTGAGGTAAAAAAGATCTATCCATTGGTAGATGGGCAACTGCTTCGGTTAGGGTAAAGGTTCCTGCTTCAATCCATTGCTTTAATTCCCGCGCTACTTGATTAGATAGATACATACTTGCTAATGGTGCGGCGCGTACAGGTTTGCCTTCGATCGTAATTCGACCGCTTTTAAGCTGGGCATAACTTACTAAACCAAAAGTGGGACGGACGCGCCTGGGTATAGAAAAATCTACTACTGGTGCAACTATGTCAGTATCTTTGACAGCACAACGGGCTACAACTTCTTCTTGTAATACAGGAAGTGGCACACCTACACCCAACATTAGGGAAGGTCCGTAATTCTTAAAGTAGCAACCGCGTACCCATTTACGATCCATTTGTTTCGCATCTCCCATAAGTGCTAGAGTTGCTGCTGGTCCTACTGGGGTATGGTTGGGTAGGCGTTTTTGTAACGGAAAGTGCTGAGTTCCTTCCCAAGCAACATAGCCAATACCGCCTCCTAAGAAGATGCGGGTTCCAATACCTATGAGGTTAAGATCTGGATCGTTGAGTAGAGGAGAAATGGCTCCTGTGTTGGAGTAGACAGCATTTCCTAACCTTGGTTGTAAAGGACCAAGATAAGTAAATAGAGGGCGATCGCCTCCATTTACACCCACAATAAAATTTTGGTAGAGGTTGCGGGGATTATATAAATAAAACTGGTTAATTGTGTCGCGGCTAATAGTTGTATCAAATGATGCTCTTGGATAACAATCTGTCACCTGTCCTATAGCACGTAATTGTACAGATTTACCAGCAATTAAATCTTCGATTACATGACCGCCACCACGTTGCTCTCTAGCTGTTCCATTTGTTGTGCGAATATCTAACACTTCACCTGTACTAGAATATTCAACTACTTGAGTTGCCCCTAAATACAAATCTACGGCTCCAAAACCTGCATAAGCAGAAACACCATCCAACCAACAGGAGCGAATTTTGATTGGTGGGTCAGTGTGTCCCAGGTTAATAATTGCTCCTGATGACTCCATTGGCTCAAATGTGCCTGTAGTAATTACATCTACTTGCTTTGCCGCCTGAGTTACACCAATTTCTGCTACCCGCGCTTTTAATTCTTCTATTGTCCAAACAACAGCACAATGGCGGGTAATTTTATCATTAATTTCAGCTATTGTACGCATAAATCAATTAACAATTATCAATTAACAATTATCAATTAGCCCACAATAGATATCAAATTAATTGTGACCAATGTATTACTCAAGCTCGACTTACGATTGGATCTCAGTATCAGTTGTTTCTCTAGATTCATCAGGTTGTATAGAGTCGGAAATTACGACTAATTCTGTTTCGTTTTTTTGTTTGGTATTCCATTGATCCAAAACATCTTTTACAAGCACTTCCTGTACCCAAACCTGACCTACAACTGTTAAAGGCAAAGCTAATAAAAAACCTAAAACTCCAAAGAACGTCGCAAAGAATACTTGAGCTAGTAATGTAACTGCTGGAAGTAAAGATACTTGTTGCGCCATTACATAAGGCGTGAGTAAATTAGTTTCAAATTGCTGAATTAAGAAGTAGACGATCAATACAGCACCCGCTCTCCAAGAAGCATCAACATCTAATAATGAGATTGCCATTGGCAGTACTACGCTTAAAGTCGGACCAATATTGGGAATAAAGTTGAGTAATCCTGCTAATACCCCTTGAGCTAGTGGTACTGGAACGCCTAAAACCCACAAGCCAATTACACTGAGGCAGGCAACAACAGTCATGCTGATTAAAGCGCCGATAATCCATTTACCTAAAGCAAATTCACATTGATCGAGAATTCCGTCCGCCCGCCGCCGATAAAAGGAAGGGAAAAGCCGTACAAATGCTTGACGGTAGGACGTTGGTTGAGCTAACAGCATTAGCGTCAACACAATTACTAGCAGGAAATTTAGGATTACGCCTAGTGAACTAGAGAAAAAAGCTAACGATCTACCTGCCAGACCCTGAAGCAAAGGCTGTACTTGGTTAGTAAAACTATTAACATCAGGTAAATACTGACTTATCTGAGGTGAAAGCAGCGTTGTCAGTTGATTACGCCAACTATCAAATAGCTGTAATACTTGGGGTAACTTGGTTAAGGTCAGTTCCTGAAACTGTGTGATAAATGGAGGGACAATTATAAAGAAAAAGCCCACAAGTACAGCTAAAAAGATTCCCAGTGCTAACAGTACTGATGCTGGACGTGGTATGCCAAATTTTCGTAATTTCCGCGCCAGTTGGTTTAATGACGTTGCTATTAAGACGGCTGCAAACACCAGCAACAATAACTGTCGTAGTTCCCACAAAATATATAGTGAAATAACTAAGGCGAGTAAGCCAATCCACTGACCTAGTTTCACAGTTTCAGACTCCTAAATGCGCTAAATTAATGAGTTTTTCCTAGCAATTACTGAAGATAATTGCTGTTTATTGCAGTTATAGCCGTAGCCAAATAAGTTAAAACATTTTAAATTGCTGAAACCATTGGTGATAAAGGCTTTGAAAATCGCTGATAGCTGACGATGCAGACTGCTGACTGCTATAGATTAGCGGATCTTGGTTACTTCGCCTAGAGTCTTGGTGGTGAGGATAGGGCTATAAGCAGCTTAATCTATCTGGCGATAGAAATATGAACGCCACCAGAGAGCGATCGCCAAAATTAAACTAGGTAAAAATACTACAAGCAGTACGAGCGTTGGCGTGCTTGCTAGGGAAAGGCTTGGGGCTGCGTACTTAATTAAGGCAGAAAGTACGGCAGAAACGATTAAAACTTTCAAAATGAACCAAATTTGATCGCTCATATCACAAATTGATACTTTAACAACTATAAACACAGGTAGGAAATACCGATAAAAGTCAGGGTAGACTCCGACCTACGGCTATACCATTGAATTCCGTAGAATAAATTTAGTGTTACAAAACTTAATCCTGTATTAAGGAAATAATAATTATGCCTGTGACTTTGGTTGCAACATTGCAGTAATGGGAGCGGTTCATGTTGGCAATGGCGAGTATGAAGAATTTGCTAACTGCTAACTGCTAATTGCTAATTGCTACCGTGAACCTGCATTAATTGCAGAATTAGCTAATTTAGTTAAGAAAGCTTGTTGCTGCTGATTTGTCGAACCAGCTTCTTTATATTCAATCAGGTAGCGTACACCTTTATACGTCCATTCTATATAAGGTGCGGAACAGGAAGCGCCACATCGCATAGGATTAAAAAATCCTGTAATTCCTTTAGTTAAAGGAATTTTTTTAGCAAAACTGTCACCAGGAGAAAATGTTTGTGTGCTACGTTTAGCACTTATAGAACCAAGCTTACAGACGGTTGCGCCACCACAATTAGGTGCAAAGCCGAGATTAATATCATAACCATTTTTGTTACCTTCACCTTCAACATAAACTGTAGGACTAGCTGGTAGTTGTAAATTACTTGGTAATAATATTGGGACACGAGTTTGCCGTTTAATTTTTGGCAATATTTTGTTTAGCTTGGGCGCAAGTGTGGAACTTTGAGCAGCAACAGGGGCTAAATTAGTAACTGTTGTCAGGAGTGGGAGTGTTCCGATAATGGAGATTGCTCCTAAAATCCCAATAAGCTGTCTATTCATATAAGTTTTTTTCTGGAAAATAGAACAATGTTTAGCAAGCTGATGAATGAGCTTGGCTATCAGTATTTGATAGAATTTGCCAGCTAAAAAATCTTTTTAGCAGTCAGCAGTGGTTGAGCTATCAACTATTAAGCCTTGTGGATCTTCGTCAGCAACATAAGCATATATATTACACTTTTCTTGGTTAGCTATTTTTGGACTAGCTGCTGGTTTTGATACATTTTGTGGCGCTGTAGGAGTAGCGGGAGTTGATACGCTTTGAGAAGTTGTTTCTGGATTTGCACAGCCAATACAACTTAATGAAAATATAATTAATAAACTTCTGGCAATATTCTGTGTAATAATCCTTGGTTGTCTTACTTTTAGGAAGTAAGACTTAGAATTTTGCAAAGGGTTGGTTAATGTTGATAGTTTGCTGTTGAAATGTCGAGTCATAGTTTTTAGGTGTTTTTAAGACACGACGCTGAGTGTTGCACTTGTGTTCCTACTTTATATCGTTGGCTGAGTGCGATCGCAGATATAAATAAAAAGTAATACACTCATTACATGATCAGCAAATGACCGAATCTCAAAATACAAATCCTCAAAATATCTCCTCCTCTTCCTCTTATCCCCCCTCCCTGCTTGCGGGGAGGGGGCTAGGGGGTGGGGTTCAAAATAATTGGCGCACCCCACCGGAACTTTGGGAGAAGTTAAAACCTCTTGCTAGACAAATGCGTTGCGAACCTACAACAGCAGAAAAGTTACTTTGGCAGAAGTTGAGAAATAAGCAATTATTAGGTTTCAAGTTTCGCCGTCAGCATCCTATTGATAGGTTTATTGTTGATTTTTATTGTGCAGAAGCGCGGTTAATTATTGAAGTGGATGGTGAAGTGCATGATTATACGCAAGTAGAAGATGCAATTCGGCAGGAGTTTTTAGAAAGTTTAGGTTTGCGGGTTATACGTTTTAAAAATGAGGAGGTTTTGATGGGTTTTGATGGGGTTTTGGAAAAAATTGTGAGTGTGTTGCAGGGGTAGGAACCCCACCCCCAACCCCCTCCCCGCGAGCAGGGAGGGGGCTAAGATAAATAGGAAAGTTTGATCGTTTTATTACTGCGACACAAACCAGACCTTAACAGATTTGTCGTATCCACCACTCAGAAGAGCCTTACCGTCAGGACTAAAAGCGACTGATTCAACATAAGATTCATGTCCCGTCATCGTGGCAACTTCTTCTCCAGTTTGCAAGTCCCAAAGTTTAATTGTTTTATCATCACTCCCACTAGCAAGAATTTGACCATCCGGACTAAATGCTAATGATGTTACCTTGTCAGAGTGACCAGTTAATTTATGAATTTGTAGATTATTTTGCCAGTTCCACAAAATAATATTATGGTCTTCACTACCGCTTGCAAGTATATTACCTTCTGGATTAAAAGCAATAGTACGAACGCATTGTTTATGTCCCTCTAAAGTACCAATTACCTTCATATTCTTCCAGTCCCATAATTTAATAGTTGTATCACAACTACCACTAGCTATAACTCGGTCATCTTGACTAAATGCTATAGATTTTACTTTGGCTGATTCCTGCTCTAATTGACGTAGTAGCGCCCCAGTTTTCCAGTTCCATACTCGGATAATATGATCGTCGCCACCACTAACAAGCAGATTACCTTGAGAATTGAAACTAACAGAATTAACTTGTCCTGAATGTTTCATCTCTAAACGCGGCTGAATTTCTTCTCCCGTTTTTACATCCCATAAAATTACACTGTTATTACTGCTACCACCAGCAATAGTTTTACCATCAGGGCTAAAAGTCACTGATTGAATACTATTACTTCCAACTAAATTTTTATGCTGATGCAAAGTTTTAATTTCATTCCCGCCTTTTATACCCCATATTTTAATATTTCCATCATTACTAGCACTAGCCATAGTGTCTTCCATATAATTAATGGAAATTGAATTAACTTTAGCGTTTAATCCTGAGCTAGATGCAATATTATAAATTAATAGTGTTTGGCTAAAATCATTAATGGCTTCTTGGTCTTTTCCGAGCTTGCTGTAGGCTAATCCTCGGTTATAGTAAGCTTCTTTATAATTTATATCTCTTTTAATTGCTTGCTCAAAATCTTCAATTGATTCCTGATATTGGTTGAATTTTAAGTAGGAAAGCCCTCTTTTATAATAGGCATCATTATGATAATGTATAGCATCTTCTTCTTGACTATCAATTACTTTACTAAAATCTGCGATCGCCTTCCTATATTCTCCTATTTCGCCCAGAATAGAACCGCGTCTAAAATAAGCAGCAGGGTAGTTATCTCCTGTTAAATCTAAGGCTTCATTCAGATCTCTAATTGCTCTGTTATAATCTCCTAATTCGCTATATATAGTTGCACGGCTTAGATATGCACTATAAAAATTAGGATTTCGTTTAATTGCCTGATTAAAGTAGTCCATAGCCTTTTTATTATCACCAAGTTTCATGTGTACAAGACCAAGCGCCAGTAGTGGTTCAACATATATGTTTGGATCTTCAGCTAATCTAGATTTTACTTTAAGTGCTTCCTGATAATTATCAATAGCTTTTCCTGGTTTTCCTAACTCCAAAAAAGCACGTCCTCTACTAACATAAGCTTCTGCAAAGTTTTTATTAATATTCAAAGCAGCAGTATAAAAATAAACTGCTTTGTTATAATCACCTTCTTGAAATTTCTCTACTCCTTTTTTAAAATTTTCTAAAGATGAAGACTTATTCTGTGGTTTATCTAGATTTATTTGAATAAAATTAAACTCATTGTTATTGAAAAAAAAGTTAAGGCTATCGAGTAATGAAATTCTAGGAGACAAGTTAAGAGTGGGTGCAAATGTCGGGGCAAACGTTGGCGCGAATGTTGGGGCAAATGTCGGCGCAAATGTCGGTGCAAATGTTGGGGTAAAATTTACAGATAAATTATTTCTAAAAATAGAATTATCGGATAAAAAATGACTGCAACTATTGGCAAACTCACCTATTTTTTGCAAAATATATAAAGCATCTTTTCCATGAGATAATATATATCCTCCATCAATAGGAGCAGCCTGAGCTAGGTCAGCACCTATTGAAGATAAATTGGATATAGGATAAGCAAATATACTCATCAACAATGCTAGTACCGTAGAAATTACTATTTTAGATATCATTGGTATTTTCCTCATATAGATGTTAACTCCTGGTGACTAAATGCCCGCCATGCACACGAAATTAATATACTTACTGTGATATCAAGTCCGGCTAATTAATTACGATATGTATACGGGCGGGTTTATAACTATTTTTGCTCTGAATATAAGCTTTTTTGTCAACCCCCCCTACGCATATATTGGTTTTATCGTAAGTGATGTGCCGGACATAATATGATTTTTAGATAATTTATCATAAAAATTATTCAGCAACATCATAAATATCAATCATTAGCCCCCTCCCTGCTCGCGGGGAGGGGGTTGGGGGTGGGGTTCTACATATCATACCCAAACAAATTTGGGTCAACTTCTCCTAACTTTAAATCATCCAAACCATACTCAGCCCAACGCCTATCAACCATCGCTGCAACATCAGGATCAGACTCTAAAGGTTCTCCCCATTCATGTTCAGTTTCCGGTGGAATTTTCGTTGTTGCATCAATTCCCATTCTGCCGCCTAAACCAATTTTTTCACTAGCAAAATCTAAAGTATCAAAAGGCGTATTTGGCAGAATAAAAACATCTCGAACTGGATCAACTTTAGAACTAATTGCCCATACTACTTGACGCGGATCGCGGATATTTATATCCTTATCTACTACAATCACAAACTTAGTGTAAGTAAACTGTGGTAAGGCACTCCAAAAAGCTAATGCTGCCCGTCTTGCTTGCCCTGGATATGCTTTATCAATGGAAATAATTGCTGCTTTATAACTCAGCGCTTCCATTGGTAAGAAAAAGTCTACAATTTCTGATACTTGTTGCCGTAAAATTGGGGTGTAAATTCGGTTAAGTGCGATCGCCATCATCGCTTCTTCTTTCGGTGGACGACCACTAAATGTGGTAAGATAAATCGGATCTTTCCGGTGTGTCATGCAGTGAAAGCGCACCAGAGGCGAATCTTCTACCCCACCGTAATATCCCATGTGATCCCCAAAAGGACCATCTGGTAAAACTTCCCCAGGTGTAATAGTACCTTCTAAGACAAATTCCGAATCTGCGGGGACTTCTAAATCTACAGTTTTACACTTCGCCAACTGTACCCCAGAACCGCCATATAATCCTGCAAATAACCATTCGGATAAATCTACAGGGATGGGTGTGGCTGCTGCCATTATAATCAGAGGATCTACGCCGAGAGCGATCGCCACTTCTAATTTCTTCCCATTCTCCGCCGCCTTCCGTAAATGCCTCGCACCTCCCCGCACAGATAACCAATGCACCGTCATCGTATTATTTGACTGCAACTGCAAGCGATATACCCCTACATTCGGCGTACCCGTCTCACAATCCTTGGTAATTACCAGCCCTAACGTGATAATCTTGCCAGCATCACCCGAATATGGGCGAATCATCGGAATTTTAGTTAAATCTAGTGCATCATCAACAACTACTTGCTGACAAGCTGGGAAGAAATCGCGCCCTGGTTTCGCCTTTAATACATCAAATAACAGCTTTCCAAACTCCACCGCCTGGGAAATCTTCTTAGGTGGTTTTGGTTGTTGCAGCATGGATAACTTCTTACCTAACTCCTCCAACTCCTGCGGTTGCTGCATATTCATTGCCCAGCATATCCTTTCCACTGTCCCCATGACATTCACAGCGACAGGATAATCTGCACCTTTGACATTTTCAAATAGTAATGCGGGTCCACCGCGTTGTAACATTCGGTTAGAAATTTCCGCAATTTCCATATCTGGATCAACTAAAGCGTTAATTCGCTGCAATTGCCCTTTTTCTTCCAGCAGTTTGATAAATCCCCGCAAATCTCTAGCCATTATTTTAAGAATTGTAAAGAACTATTTTTATATTATGTCTTGAGAGGCAAGGATAAGTTGATAAGTACTGCTTGCTCTTTTGAACTCAAACATTACTTGATTTGCTTGAGAAAAACTGCCCTACAGTATAAAATATGTCGCTGTTATGATGAATAATGCTTAATTATGACTGAAATTAATGACCCTGCTGTTATCAATTTAATCGCCCAGAATGTTTACCAAACATTGGTTGATATTCAACGGATTAACCCTGCACTTTTAAAGGAAAAGTATAGCAAATTTCCTTGGCGATCGCGTCAAGCGGATTTTATTAAAATGTTAACCTTAGAACTTAGCCCCACTATAGATATAGATACTTTAATATTAAAATTAATCAAATTACTTAATCGTTTTATTAACTATAGTTTTTTTATATCTGAACAATACAATGATTTAACAGAAAAATTGCGACAAATTACTAAAATTTCCCCCAACAGTGATTTATCTAAATTTAGTAGTGATGCTGAATCTGAACAAGCGATCGCTATTTTATTATTAGATATAGAAAACTTACAACTTGATATTTCCACAGAGAAATTTCTTACCCAAGTTTGTACATATCCTATTCAAGTAAAGATTGCCTTTGCGAATTGGCGACAAATGGGCAAACTAGACGCAGAATTACATAGTCGGGGATATGACTTAATTCATGTTCCTGCTGGCAAGGATAACGCTGATGGTAAAATGATTGCTGTTGGTTTATCTATTCCTGAGCATTATCCTAAAGCTAAAGAAGTTTTAGTTTGCTCATCAGATAGTGTAATGACTAATCTTTGCAATCATTTACTCAAAAAAGGTTTAACTGTTTATCGAGTTTCAAGGAAGGGGCATAGTTTAATTATATCTAATTCTCAAACCAATAAAAGTCAAACTTACACCATTTCTCAATCAGCAGCTATACCACCATTAGCAGAATGTCTAAACTCTTTGCGATCGCTCATTACTGCCGAGCAAATCAAAACTAAAAATCAATGGGTAAAACTCTCAAAACTCTCAGCTTTATTTTTCCAGCAATATAAAATTAATCTTGCTAAAGTTGTGGAAATTCATCTTCCAGGCAAGCCAGTAAAAAATATATTTAGTGATAATCCATCTATTTTTGTCATCCATCAGCTTGCCGAAGATCAGGAGATGTACGTTACTGTATTTGAAGCAATTAATCAATCAAAGTCAAGTAGTAATACTTCTAAATCTCCAACTACTGTTAAAGTTCATTTACAGCGTTTATATCAAACAATTGAATCTAGGGAACAATTAGAAAAAGCTCTAATTAATTTACTGGAACTCCTCAAAATTAAATATCAAAATAGTCCTATTTCTGTGGCACATTTAGGCACGGTTTTTCGTTCAGTATATAATAAGTCAGTTAAAGAAATATTGAAAAAACTAGAAATTAATGATAGTTTAAGTAAATTTTTGCATTCCTCTTCCAAATTTAAAATTACCAATCTTAACAAAGCAGAATATATTGATTTAGCTAGTAACTAGGAATCTCCAATTAATCCATCAACCTCAGTAAATTGAAACAATTTACAGTAATCATGGCTTTTGGTGGGGGATTCAAACCCGCCCAACCATCGCGCTCCACAAAGATTTAAAATAAAGTTGGGGTCTTAAACCCAAGGATAAAAACACTCACTGTTTACTATTAACAGATAAGCTGTTTACTGATAAAGTAAAATATATCTTACAGAATACCAACTTGTTTGAGCGTAATTATTTTGTGAAAGCGAAGGGCATTTATAATACGGAAAAGTAGAAAAGTATTATTGTAGTTAATTAAACAAAGATCGTAGATCACTGCTTATTGTTAAGCTAACGCGCATCTAAATTGTACATTTGATAATTGATATAAAAGTTATCAAACCCTATAACCCTCTCTCCTCCCTCCTCTCTCCTCCCTCTCTAAAATATAAAATTTAGAAACACAACAGCTTATGACAGATCAACTAAGTGCCGTCGCTGCCCGTGCTTTGCATCTGTGGCACAACAACCTATTCTGGATGAGTTGGAATCTCTTTTTGGCATTAGTACCGCTAGGCATGAGTTTTTGGCTATTCCACCGTCCTCGTTCACTTTGGTTGCGCGTGGTAATAGGAATAATGCTAGGTGCTACTTTTGTCTATGGTGTACCAGGCAACTATTTTGGTAATTTAATTAAACTGATTAATAGTCTGTCCACAACTTATTTAGCATTCGATACGATTTACTTAATTGTGGTAGTTGCGCTCATACTACTTTTGATGGTGTTAGACTTCAAACTATTGCATGGGCGCGGATCTCGTTCAATTGCTTGGTGGCTAGGATTTGCAGTTTTTATTTTATTTTTGCCGAATGCGCCTTATGTTTTAACAGATATCATCCACCTAATTGATGATATTCGGGTCTACTCCTCAGTGTGGCTAATCACCCTGGCAATAATTCCTGAATATTTATTGTTTATGATAATTGGGTTTGAGTCCTATGTTTTGTCTTTAATTTATTTAGGTGACTATTTAAAAAGACACGACTGGGGTAAATATATTCTGTCGGTTGAGTTAATTGTGCATGGTTTAAGTGCCATTGGAGTTTATTTGGGAAGATTTCAAAGATTTAATAGCTGGCATATCATCAGTAAACCCGATGAACTTTTCAAGAGTTTAACGAATGATTTAGTCGGAAAATTCCCCCTAGTAGTGATCGCAGTTACGTTTGTGGTGATTGCTGGTTGTTACTGGATTATGAAACAGCTAACTTTAGGAATTATGCTCAAAAGCAGTCGGCATTCAGCAATTAGTGGTACGTCTGTCAACAGAAACAACTGATAATTTATTGGGAAAAGAGAGATCAAACTAAGTAATAACCGACCGATTAATGAAACTTTCCTATCGAAAGAAAGATGAAAGCGCCTCAAATATGAATTTAAATGAATTGAGACGGATATGCTTTGAGTAAATTTGATGAGGAATTTAACAATATGTCGGTATCTCAAGATGAACTCAAGAATTTAATAGAAGTTATTCAAGCACCATGTATTTCCATTTATATGCCTACTCAAAAGGCAGGTCCAGAGGTACGCCAAAACCCAATTCGCTTTAAAAATTTGATGCGGGAAGCTGAGGAACACTTGCATAAAATGGGGTTAGATCAAGATGCGATCGCCTCATTGCTGAACCCAGCACAGGAACTTGATAGCGCCGAATTCTGGGAAAACCAAGACCACAGTTTGGCAATTTTCATATCCCCAGAAATATTCCGTCACTATTCTTTACCGCAAGAGTTTGAAGAATTAGTAGTTGTAAGCGATCGCTTCCACCTAAAACCATTGCTACAGTTAGTTAACAATGACGGGCTTTTTTACCTTTTAACTTTAAGCCAAAACGACGCTAAGTTTTTTGAGGGAACGCGCTACAGCATTAAACAGATAGGAGTGGAAAATCTTCCATCTAATCTGGATGAAGCCTTACAGTATGATGAAACTGCTAAGGATAATCAGCAACGGATTGCTACACCCAAAGGGGGAACTGCCAATTCAGCCCAGCAACCAGGAAGTTTTCATGGACAAGGCGCTGAGGGAGATAATGCCAAGAACGATATCTTGCAATTTTTCCATACAATTAATAATGCCTTGGAAGAAATACTCAAGAATAAGAAAGCGCCTTTAGTCTTAGCCGGAGTTGAATATTTATTCCCACTTTATCAGGAAGCAAATACTTATCAGCATTTAGTAGAAGAAGGCATTACTGGAAACCCAGAAAATTTGCAGCCTGAAGAGTTGCATGAACAAGCTTTAAAATTAGTGGAGCCGTTGTTTGAGCAAGAGCAACAAAAAGCGATGGAACATTATCAGGAACTATCGGGTTCTGATACTGGCAAGGCTTGTCACGATTTGAAGGAAATCATTTCTAGTGCATATTTTCAGAGAGTTGATTCCTTATTTGTAGCTGTAGGTGAGCAAAAATGGGGGCATTTTGAACCAGATACAAATACAGTAGATTTACATGATGAAGCACAAGCAGATGATCAAGATCTGCTAGATTTTGCCGCTATTCATACAATCTTAAATGGTGGCAAGGTTTATGCAGTTGAGCCAGATAAAGTTCCAGATAATGCACAGATAGCAGCCATTTTCCGTTATTAATTAGCGATTAGCGATTGGCTATTATAGGACTTACGCACCGAAAGTCTCAAAGCTAGATCCCCCCTACCCCCCTTAAAAAGGGGGGAAAATTCAAAGTCCCCCAATTTATGGGGGGATTTAGGGGGATCTCGGCGTAAGTCCTGTATTAGCGATTAACGATTGAGATAAACTTAGGTTGGGTTCGCTGCACTTAACCCAACCTCCAAATTTGATCGATCATTGTGTGGAATTATTAATGTTGAGTTTAGCAAGTTTAGCGATCGCCAACGCCAAATCAGTGAAATTCACTGGCTTGCCAACGTGCAAATCAAAACCAGCAGCTAAAGCACGTTCACGATCCTGTTCACTAGCGTAGGCTGTAAGCGCCACTGCGGGCAAATGTTTTCCAGATATACCCTCCCGCCGTCGCCACTGACTAATCAGCGAATAACCGTCTTCGCTGGGCATCCCAATATCGCTGACTAAAATATCTGGGGATTGCAATTCTAAAACTTCTAAAGCTTGCCTAACTGAATCTTTAGCTGTCACCTCAGCACCAAATTGTTCCAAAACATTAGTCATAACTTCTCGCGCATCCGCCTCATCATCTACTACTAAAATCCGCAAACCCTTTAAAGTTTTACTTTTTAAGGATTTAGAATTAAGCGCAGCCGAGGATGTAGATTTTTTTAAATCCAGACTGGTAATTTCCTGACTATTAATTAAAGGTAGTTGAACGGTAAAACTTGCCCCCCTATCAATTCCAGCACTATCAGCACTGACTTTACCACCATGTAGTTCTACTAAATGACGCACAATAGCTAGACCTAATCCTAAACCACCGTGCGATCGCGTCGTGCTACTATTCTCTTGACGGAAACGCTCAAACACAAAAGGTATAAACTCAGAAGCAATTCCCTGACCTGTATCACTTACTTGAATTTGCGCTACGTCATCCACACGATTTAATCTCACCTCCACGCGCCCGTTAGATGGAGTGAACTTAATCGCATTAGAGACTAAATTCCACACAACTTGCTGCAAACGGTCAGCATCGCCAGAAACAAATCCAACTGCTAAATTTACTACAGTTTCTAACTTAATTCCCTTAGTTTCAGCACTAGGTCGCAAAGCATCCACAGCAGTTTCAACCACTGAAATTAAGTCAACTTGTCGCAGATTAAGCTGTAATTTCCCTCTAATAATGCGCGAAACATCTAATAATTCTTCAATCATCCGCAACTGAGAACGGGCATTGCGCTCAATAGTTTCTAATGCTTTGCTAGTCTTAGCTTCATCAAATTTTCGTGTGCGTAATAAAGTCACCCAACCCAGCATCGAATTAAGCGGAGTGCGTAATTCGTGGGAAAGAACCGCTAAAAATTCATCCTTGAGACGGTTAGCTTCTTGAGCTTCACGATATAAACGTGCATTATCAACTGAAGCAGCAATACTATGAGCTAAATCTTCCGCTAAACTGAGATCTGTTTGATCATAGTGACGATCTGAATCTGCCGATACTAATGATATTGCTCCAATTGTGCGCCCCTGCGTAGTTAATGGCACCAGCATCGCGGACACAGGATTGAGTTGCCGGATTAATTGCAGATATTCAGGGTCACTGATAAAAGCTTCTAACTCCAAGTAATCGACTTGTGTTAATATCTGTGACCTACCAGTACTGAGTACCTTAGCAATACTTAAAGGTGAATTAATATCTGGCGGATAGCGAAACTGAAGCTCACGGATCAACTCTTCCTTAACTGGATTTATATGTGCTATTTCCACTCGCTGGATAGCGCCTTGCTGATCCACAAGATCGATGATGCAGTAATCAGATAAAATCGGCACAGCCAAACCTGCTACGCCAGCTAGTGTAGTTTCATAATCTAGCGAAGCAGACAACTCCATCCGCGCTTGGGCTAGAAATTCAAATCGCCACTTAGATGCTTCAGCTTCCGCCCGCGCCATTTGTTCCCGAATTAGTTGAGCGCGTTCTTCTTCAGCAAGTTTTCGCTCAGTAATATCGTGCATAACTACAACCGCACCCAGCTTTTTACCCTGTGGGTTAATCATTGGTTGTCCGCTAGCTAAGACAACCCGTGCTAAACCGTCTTGGGAAACAATAATCATTTCTAGGTTACGGATATGCTCGCCTTGTAAAGCTCGCCAGACAGGAATTTCCTCTTTTTTCATCAGCGTTTGGCGGTCTGGCTGATACAATTTGTAGTATTGCGCCCACTCTTCAGCAGGAATCGCGCTTTCTGGCAAGCCATGAAATTTTTGTGTAACACGATTAAAAATTGTTAAGACTCCTTCGGCATCACAAGCAACAATTCCAGCTTCAACGTTATCAAGAACTGCTTTGAGAAATTCTTTTTCTGTTTCTAGTTCAGTTTGTGCTTGCTGACGTTGAGTTATTTCTTGTTTTAATAATTGATTAGCTGTTTTGAGTTCGGCGGTGCGTTGTTCCACCCTAATTTCTAATTCTGTTGCTATGTTTTGCAGTTCACGCTGACGAACTGCAACTTCTTTGGCTAACATTACTACGTCTTGATTTGTGCTGTCTAATTGTTGTTGAAGCACCTCACGAGCTTTTTTCATGGCGATCAAATTGTCTACACGCGATCGCATTTCCTCAGAGAAAAATGGCTTATTGAGGTAATCTTGCGCTCCTTCACGTAACAATTGTACCCGAGTGCGATCGTCAGCTTTAGCTGTTAACAAAATTATTGGTGTATTATCCAGTTCACGATATTTTCTCACCTCGCTCACCAGTTGATCGCCGCTTAAATGGGGCATCATAATATCACTGATAATTAAATCAGGAATTAACCCTAAAGCTTTTTCCAAGCCTTCTTGCCCATTAAATGCACTAACAGTGCGATATTTAGTGGCGAGAGTTTCGCTAATGAACTGATTCATTTCAGGATTATCCTCAACCACTAACACTAAGGGGAGGGTATGTTCATTAGTAGTTAGTGATTCTAATTTCTCTTGTTCAGTGTCAGTAACAAATTTTGACCACATCTGTTGTACTTGCCCAGAATTAATTTCTGATCTAATTTGTAGGGCAAATTCCTCAGTTTCTTGATCGTCACTTACCTGTTGACGCACTTCACTACCAACAGGCGCAACTAGGGGTAAAACTACCGTAAATATTGCTCCCCCTGTTACAGCTTCTTCAACAGTAATAATACCGCCGTGTAATTCTACAAATTCTTTAACAATTGCTAAACCTAAACCTGTACCGCCAAACCGCCGAGTATTGCCTATTTCTCCTTGGCGAAATGGTTCAAAAATTACATCTTTTAAATTTTTTGGTACACCTGAACCACTGTCTTCAATGCTAATAATCGCGCTTGGGAAATTAAGTTTTTCCTCCTCACTACTTATGGCAGCAGTTCTCAATACACAGCGAATTATTCCGCTATCAGGGGTGAACTTGAAAGCGTTAGATAACAAGTTTAAGCAAATACGTTGTAACTTATCTGGATCTACTTGAGCAGATAAAAACTGAGGTGTTTCAACTATAAATGATATATGGCGATCGCTCGCTAAAGTTTCAAAATGAGCCGCCGAAAGTCTGACTAATCTTGCTAAGTCAACTTCCGCATAGTTGAGTTGCATCTTACCTGACTCTAACTTAGAAACATCCAGCAAGTCGTTGACGTGCTTTAGTAAAGTACGAGCATTGCGATTTACGACTTTGAGGTTATTTACCTGTTCTTGAGTTAATCCTTTTGATGCTAATAAATTTTCTGTTGGTCCTAAAATCAATGCTAGGGGCGTGCGTAATTCGTGACTAACATTTGTAAAAAATTGGCTTTTAACTTCGTCTAACTGTTTAAGTTTTTCATAAAGAGTTTTAAGTTCTTCATTAGCATTTTCTAGTTTTACCCGACGTTCTTCAGAACTTTTGGCTGCTCCTAGTAAGTCTAACACCTGCGGTACAAGTGGCGGTAGCATTATTGCTGTGGTGACAGAAGCAACAGCAGTAATTAATTTAACTTCTCCTGCTAACCAATACACAGGTGTCCAAAGTGTCCACACTTCCATAAAGTGAGTAGCACCGCAAGCAATAATGAATAATCCAAAGGCTAGAAACATCCAGTGATAGGGTATTTCTTGTCTGGCTTTATAAACTAAATAAGCTAGAGTGGCAGAAATAGAGACATAAGCTAACCCAATTAAAGTATCAGAACTTAGGTGCAGCCAAACCAAGGCAGGCTTCCATAAGTAGCAATGTCCATGCGGTATAAAACCGTTGGCAACTAATAGATTTTGCAATAATCCAGGCCATAACAGCATTAACGCTAAAGCCACTGTCAATATCATCGAGCCGTATAACATATCCAGACGTTGTGTTTGCATTTCCTTATTTTTTGTGCTATTTATGCCCATCATTTGAGTTAGTTTGATGGATGATTACAAGTTGATTTAATAACTTATTGTTCAGATTTATATCTATTTTTATTAAACTAATCTTGACTATCTATCCTTAGATAGATGACAATATTTAACAGGCGTTAAAATTAATCCTTTATAAGGTTGAGGCACTGAAATCAAACTGCTTTCAGGTAAAATCCCAATTAAATTATTAACAAAACTCTATAATTAAATAAGCAATTTAAACACAATTCTATTTTAAAAGCTTGTGTTATTTATATGCAAAACTTGGCGCAAACTCTAAATAATTTCCTAAATTTATTTTTGCAATCTAAATGTCCACTTTGTCAACGTGCTACTCAAGCTGAATTTTGCCAATACTGCCAAAAACAAATTTTAAGCTGTAAATTAACTAATTATAGTGAATTATGGCAGGGAGAATTGCCAGTATTTGCTTGGGGCGCATACGGAGGAGGAATTAAAAGAGCGATCGCCGCTTTAAAATATGAACATCTTCCACAATTAGCTAAACCTCTAGGTTATTGGTTAGGAGAAGCTTGGTTAAAATCACCAATATCTCAAACTACAAAAAAATTAATAGTAGTCCCTATTCCCCTGCATCCTAGTAAATTAAAGCAGCGTGGCTATAATCAAGCAGAACTTTTAGCACAAAGTTTTTGTCAATTCACAGGTTTACCTTCGCAAAACGGTTTAGAAAGAGTACGTGCCACAGAAGCACAGTTTGGTTTATCTAAGTCACAGCGACAACAAAATTTAACAAATGCTTTTCGGGTGAGTAAAAAATTGAAGGTAAAAAGCAATAATGCAGTGCTATTAATAGACGATATTTATACTACTGGTGCTACGGTGAAATCTGCTGCTAAGACGCTGCAACAGCAAGGGATACAAGTTTATGGATTAGTGGCTGTTGCCAAAACAATGACCAATGACCAATGACCAATTGCTATTTCTTCCAAATTACTAGGACAACCCCACAGATAATCAAACTTAAACCTATATAGCGATTAATTGGGATAGCTTCTTTAAATACAAAGTAACCGACTATAACTGAAAAAACATATACCAAAGAAGCGGCGGGACCAGCAACGCTCAGATCGACGCGAGTTAACAATAAAATATAAGTAATTGCTCCAAAACCATAGCAAGTTAGCCCAGCTAGTAATTCTGGCGTAGTCACAATCCCCAAAACATGGCTAACTAAATTGCTGGCGTTGACTTGCCCCAGCTTGGTTGCGCCAGATTTGAGAAAAAATTGTCCTGCTACGCTCATAGCAATGGAAATTAGGAACAAACCAAACTCTGATAAACTCACATTGATATCCTATGTTCATACTTCTCAAAATTTTAGTGTATCTTCACCTCACGCCCCCAGTGGTCAAAACATTGATGGTAGGAATGAACAGGGAAAGTTAAACTCATAACCACACCCATACTAAGTTAGGATCAAATTAAGAAATTACAATTATTTTTTATGACTAGCGTTATTCAATCTCCATACAGCAACAAACAAATAACAGTATGGCTACGTGGTTTACTAACCGTTGCTTGGATAGACGGTGATTTTGATGAGGAAGAGCAAAAATTAATTGCCTCCTTAACTCAAACAGAAATAGCTCCCAAAATTGATTTAGGTTCCGTAGAACCAATAACAGCAGAGGAATTAGCCGTAGCTTTTGCTAATGACTCTGAAGGTGCAGAAAATTTCTTACGCACGGCTGTACTGGTAGCCTTAGCCGATGGTATTTATTCCTACTCGGAAGATAAACTATTATACAAGTTTGCTCGCGCATTGGGAAAAGAAGCGATCGCACTAGAAGCACTAAGGCATACTCTTTATCAACAGCCAGAAACCGAAAAAGAGCAAAGATCAACTGAGTTAAATATTAGCGAATTGTCTGCAAAAGGACAACGGGCTTTGCTGCAACCAGTACGACACTGGCTAGACGGGTTGGAAATTCACGACCCCAGAGTAGCAAGATTTTTGGGTAAACTGATTCCCTCACAATGTCCGTTTGAGCGAGATATTGAACTATTTGGTCATAAAATTGTGCATATCCCCCCCTTGTGTACGCTCAATCCTCTATATGAGCAGTTAGTTGGTTTACGCTTCCGAGCTTTATCCTACCTAGCTGATGAGTGCGGTGAAGATGTCTCACAGTATTTTTGATCAGCTTGGTCATTTTAGGAGAGAGGAGAGAGGAGGGAGGAGGGAGGAGGGAAAGGGAATAGTGTTGTATCATTGATAATTGTTAATTATTAATTATTAATTGCTAATTGTTAATTGTTAATTGCTAATTGTTAATTGTTTATTATGCAATTTATAGATCAAGCAGAAATTGAAGTTCAAGCAGGAAATGGCGGCGATGGTATCGTAACTTTCCGTCGGGAAAAATATATCCCTGCTGGGGGACCTTCTGGTGGTAATGGTGGTCGCGGTGGCTCGATTTATTTTAAGGCGGTAGAAAATCTGCAAACTTTGCTGGATTTTAGATATAACCACCGCTTTAAAGCCGACGACGGAGAACGTGGGGGGCGGAGTAGTCGTACTGGTGCAGCAGGAGGCGATCGCACTATTGAAGTGCCTTGTGGTACTGTTATTTATGATGCCGAAACCGAGGAAGTAATCGTTGATTTCATCGAGCCAGGGCAAACATTTTGTGTAGTCGCAGGCGGTAAAGGCGGTTTAGGCAATCAGCACTTCCTCAGCAATCGCAACCGCGCCCCAGAATATGCTTTACCAGGATTACCAGGGGAACATAGACATCTGCGCTTAGAGTTGAAACTAATAGCTGAAGTTGGCATTATGGGTTTACCAAATGCTGGTAAATCTACACTAATTTCATCTCTCTCAGCAGCACGTCCCAAAGTAGCAGATTATCCGTTTACAACATTAGTTCCAAATCTGGGAGTAGTGCGTAAACCTAGCGGTGACGGTACTCTTTTTGCTGATATTCCAGGTTTAATTGAGGGCGCATCAGAGGGTGCAGGTTTAGGACACGATTTCTTGCGCCATATTGAGCGTACCCGTGTATTGCTACATTTAGTTGACGCGACGGGTGTTGACCCCATTGCAGCCTACCATACAATTCGGCAAGAATTAGAAGCTTATGGGCGTGGTCTTGTAGAGCGTCCCCAAATCTTAGCATTAAACAAAATTGACGCAGTTGATTTAGAAACTCAAAATACTTTGAAAGCCGAGTTATCTAAAGTTAGTAATTCACCAGTATTTCTAATTTCAGCAGTTGCTCGAACTGGATTAGATGCTTTATTGCAGAACATTTGGCAGACGTTAGATGAGTTGAAAATTAACAATGAACAATTAACAATTAAGTAGGTCAATTTAATTAAAGTAGGACTTACGCAGAAATCCCCCTAAATCCCCCTTAAAAAGGGGGACTTTGAGTTTCCCCCCTTAAAAAGGGGGGATCTAGGTTTCAGACTTTCGGTGCGTAAGTCCTATAAACGTGAAACCCCTCCCCGTCCACAGGGAGGGGTTACATCTACGCCTGAATCAGAAAATCTGTTGCTGCAATAATTGGCATTCCACTGAGAATATCAAATTGAGCGCCAGTACCAAACCCTGCTGCTGCCCCATTCTGGTTATAGTACAAATTGCCATTTCCAGAATTGTAAACTATCATTGCATTACTGATAGCAGCATCAGTATCATTAGTAACTGTGGCAAACTGACTCGCAATACTAAACCCTGTACCAACAGCACTGGTAATAGATTTAAAAGTTGTCTTATCCAAAACAATCTTATCTATACCAGAGGTGAAGTCAGTAATCGTATCAATACCTACGGCAGAAGTCGCAAAAACTGCATTGGTATCGTAAAGGAATTTATCAATACCGCTATTACCAGTAAGTACATCATTGCCTGCGCCACCTGCTAGGGTATCGTTGCCGTTACCTCCAGTTAAGGTATCAATACCTGCTAAACCACTGAGATTATCGTTACCATCTCCACCTGTGAGGGTGTTGTTGGCAGTATTACCAGTGATGGTATTGTTCAAACTATTGCCAGTACCATCAATAATGTTTATGCCTGTTAAAGTCAGGTTTTCTAAGTAAGAGGTAGCATCAAGAATGTAGCTTACAGAAGATTGAACTGTATCAGTACCTCCGGTAGCAGTTTCGGTAATTGTATCTGTGGTGCTATCGACTATATAAGTATCGTTGCCGTTACCTCCAATTAAGGTATCAATACCTGATGCACCATTGAGAGTATCATTACCATCTCCCCCTGTGAGGGTGTTGTTAGCACTATTACCTGTGATGGTATTGTTCAAACTATTGCCAGTACCATTAATAATGCTTGTGCCTGTTAAAGTCAGATTTTCTAAGTAAGAGGTAGCACCGAGAATGTAGCTAACAGAAGATTTAACGGTATCAGTACCTCCGGTGGCAGTTTCGGTAATTGTATCTGTGGTGCTATCGACTATATAAGTATCGTTGCCGTTACCTCCAATTAAGGTATCAATACCAGTATTACCATCAAGGATATTGCTACCAGTATTACCTGTGATGATGTTGTTGACTGTGTTACCAGTACCATTGATGGCGCTAGTTCCGGTTAAAGTTAGGTTTTCTAGATTGGATGTGGCACTTAATGTGTAGGTAAGCTAACGCGCATCTAAATTGTACATTTGATAATTGATATAAAAGTTATCAAACCCTATAACCCTCTCTCCTCCCTCCTCTCTCCTCCCTCTCTACAATATAAAATTTAGAAACACAACAGCTTAACACCGATTTTTACGGTATCAATGCCACCTGTGGCGGTTTCTGTGATGATGTCATTCGCACTATCAATAATGTAGGTGTCGTTACCGTCACCGCCACTGAGGGTATTAATACCACTATTACTGGTGATGATGTTGTCAAGGCTATTACCTGTACCGTTAATATTGCTAGTTCCAGTCAGGGTAAGGTTTTCTATGTTGTCACCTATTGTTCAGGGGGCGACCAAGCCGCTAGAGCGGCTGGTCTATAAGGTTTATAGCTCTCAAGCCTCGTTGATAAAATGACTTTTTATTTGCAATAAGACTGAGCATTTCCTCTACCCATAACTGGCAAGACTCGAAAGCAACCAGCCAACTTTCTCCATACAAGCCTATCCAAAAGTTGCTATGCCTTCTTCTGGTTCTACCTGTTTCAGTAGGACGACAAACATATTGGTGTTGCCCTTGTAGTTGAGTTCTCTTTCCTTGCAACCATGCAGAAGTCATTGCCAAAGCTATTAAAAGTATTAATTTGATTAATCGATCAGGAGAGGTTTTGGAATCTTCAAGATTATATCCTCCTGTTTTACAATCCTTAAACATAGCTTCTATACCATAACGTTGTTTGTAGATCTGAACAGCACTTTTTAAATTAGGGAGGTTAGTTAACAAATACCAGGGTTCTTTCTCTTGCTTACCTCTATATTTCCTTTTCCAATAAGCAGCCAAATTGAAGCGGTTAAAACCTTTTTTTTGAGTTAAACTAATATGGGGATAAAAAAGCCGAATGCCTGGTTGAAGTGGAATATTACCTAAAGGTTGAAAATTTTGTCTTTTCTCCCGAAAAGTTGTATTGCATTTTTGACGAAGTACAAAGCTTACGTGCTGGCGGTGTAACCACTGTGCAAGTTCTATGCTATGGAACTCTCTGTCTCCCACAATCACTAATTTATATTTATTTAATAGCCGAATTACTGGGCGCAATACTTGTTTTTGTTCTGCTAGATTGCAGGCACCCTTTTTATCTAACAATGTCCAGAATATGGGAAAAGCTCTTTTTTGATAAATGGCGCTAACCATCAAGACATTATTTTCTCGCCATTGAGTTCTATCAATAGCAATAATTAGCTGATATCCAGCTTTAATTTGATGATCAAGAATCTCTCTAATTAAGGGAAACCATATAGCCAGCACGCTTAGTGAACCCAGAGATAAAAAACGTTGAATATGGCGGCGGCGACTGTTTTCTAAAATGGGTAAGGGTAGAGTCGCTGCTAATCTTTCTATGCGTACTTGCTTCTGGGATTGTAATAACCACACTAGCATTTTTAGGGTGATTAATTGTGCTGGTTTGAGGTATCTTTCCAGGTATTTTTGATAAAATGATGGCAACATTATTGTTTTGGTCTTGTGTTGATAGCGAGACCGTTCCTTTTTAACATAACTTAATACTTTTTTCTCTATCTAGAGTCTGTTGTCAATAAACCGCCGATTTTCTGCTTGGCGCTAAAGCGCAAAAACCTTTGCACATAAAGCTTTGGGGGCGCTTGTCGCCCCCTGAACACCTATTGTGTAGGTGATGGAAGATTGTACGGTATCAGTACCACCTGTTGTGGTTTCGGTAATTGTGTCGGTTGTGGTATCGACAATATATGTATCGTTGCCATCGCCACCAATTAAATAGTCATCCCCTGCACCACCATCGAGGGTATCATTGCCTGCTCCTGCATCAAGAGTGTCATTACCTGCACCACCAATTAAAGTGTCATTATTGGCTGCACCGTAGATGGCATCATCATAGGCAGTACCAGTAATGTTGTATCTCTCAATATTGGAGAAATCTACTCGGTTAAAAACTGAACCAGTATAGGCAGAAATATAGCCACTGCTGCGACTGGAATTTAAAGATGTAGAAATTCCATAGTTAAAAGCGGCAGAATAATCAATTACCAGCACATCTGTACCAGTGCCACCATCTACTGTGTCGTATCCTAGCTTTGGATTAATTACATCGTTGCCAGCTAAAGCATTAATCGTATCATTGCCAGAAGTCCCGTTGAGGGTATCATTTCCGTTTGTACCTGTAACTACTGGCATAGGATTATTTAATAAATAATTTTCAGATTATATCCAACTATTTTTAATTATCCCGAAACTAATTATAAAATTTATATTTTTTTATTTTTTCAACCAATTTATTAACAAATCTCACACATCTATGTGTTTTGCTATACATATGTTTGGAATTTCTGTATAGCAAAACACATAAATTTCCAATATAGTCTTAACATTTTGTTTTACCTATTGCTGCTCTCTTATTCCCAGGTTGAACCTGGGAACAAGTAGATAAAGGCTCCGCCTCTTGTAATATATTTTGAACCTACCAATTAACAACTAACTATCAGGAACTACCTCATTAACGGGGAAACGATCAATTAGTTGAATAGCACGGATAGCATTGCGCTGTAACGATCTTGATATGTGCGGTACATGGGGAATTTGTGATAATAAATCCACAGTTCGGCGTAACATCCTGACGATATCGCCTTCATCTAAATTAGTATTCCCGCAGAGATCAAACCACTCAATTCCTAATGCCCACTGTTCAACAATCCCAACCAATTC
The DNA here is from genome assembly GCA_963711165.1 of uncultured cyanobacterium. Taxonomy (GTDB): domain Bacteria; phylum Cyanobacteriota; class Cyanobacteriia; order Cyanobacteriales; family PCC-9333; genus Crinalium. Next base: position 54,911 of record CAVQDG010000038.1, read on the forward strand.
ATACTCTAACCAAACTGGTAGAGTAACTTGATAACGTCTTTGTAGTTGGAATAACTGTCGCCTAACGTTTCGTAGTTCAGTTAAAGCCTCTACTACTTGATCAGATAATGAGTAGTTTGTCCAACTGTCAGGACGTGCTGTTTCGGTAACTAATGCACATACGGCGGCTGCTAGGTAATGTGGATCAAGTTCATCTAGCGCACCTGATGTCATTGCTAAACCCAGCCACAACTCGTTATCACCTCGAATTGCTGCTGCTGCTTCTCCCAATGGCGTAGGATTCAATTCATGCAACGCTCCCATGCGTTGTAAAATTTCAATTAAATCTGTAAATTCCTGCCAATGCTGTGCTAGTTTTGCCTGAAGCATTTCTTGGCGCTTGCACAGTTCCTCCTGAATTCCCATGCGCCGTCCCAGACGTTTGAGCAATGTAGAAGGATTACCCCATTGCCAGATAGGATGGTGATCTACCTCGGCTTTGAGCATTTCTACTTGTTTCAGTTGAGCTATTACTTCGGGTGCAACTGCTGGAATAGAGGCATAAGGAATCATTGCAGCGATCGCATCTGTCACATTTGAACCACTACGAGATTGACCAGGCTTAAAATTTAATTCTGGGGGTGACTCTAGAAATTCAATCTCTTTTACTCCCAAATTCGATGGTAGTCGTGGTAATTTGCCATCCAACCCTACAACATCATTTGTGGTGACAACATACCATTTGTTATCTTTCCCTAGACATAGTAAATAAGGAAATTGACCAGCACCAGCTACCTTAGCAACTAACACTGCTGGAAGTGGTGATGAGACTGGTACGTGCTTACCCTTCAAGCTCAAGATAGTACCAGGGTTAGCTTGGAGTAGTCCCATGCTAATTTCCTTGGATTGTACTTCTTCTGCTTGATGTTGCAGAATTTTTAAGAGTCGGCGTTCTTCTTTGAGTCTTCCTTGGAGTTTTTCATATTTTTGAAGCAGTTCAATATTGACAGGTTCTAATAAACTGTCAATTAGCTGTAGTTCGCGGGTTAAATCTGCGATCGCTTGAACTTGAGGTTTTAGGTGTTCAGTTGCTGTATACTGAGCAAAACTTCGCTCCACCAACTCTTGAGCTTCTTCCATTTCGTGAGTTTGCAGCAAGTTCAACACCATGCCATAGCTAGGTGTAAACTGACTCACCAATGGTTCTGCTGATGCCGTTGCTAAATAAGCCCCTTCCTTAGCACCTTCAAATCGTGTCTGTAACGTCACCACATAACCTGTAGTATCCATCCCCCGACGACCTGCCCTACCAGCCATTTGCAGGAACTCAGAAGCCTTCAGCAAGCGATGTCCATCGTCAGTACGCTTAGAAAGGGTAGAAATTACAGTAGTTCTGGCAGGCATATTAATCCCTGCTGCCAAGGTTTCTGTGGCAAATACCACTTTCACCAACCCTCGCCCAAATAATTCTTCTACTAACCCCTTCCAAGCAGGTAAAATGCCAGCATGGTGAGCAGCAATACCACGATAAAGCGGTTCAACCTGTCCAGCACGACCTGCATCAGGGTTACGGGCTAAAAAGTCGTCAATTCGCTGCTTAAGTTCGGCAGATTCTGCTGGATTTACCAGCATTAAGCCTTTCAACTCTTCAACAGCCTGATCGCATCCCCGACGACTGAAGATAAAATAAATCGCGGGTAGCATATCCCGTTGCGCTAGTTGATTGACGATAAAACCTAAAGCGGGAGTTTCTGGACGCGCACCTTTACCTTTGCTGCTATCTGATTTACGTTTAGCAATCAGGCGGGGGTTAATTTTTTTCTTGTAATCATCCAGTAAAGGAAATAAACCTCTGGGATTACCAAAATAAAACTGTAGAGGAACAGGTCTAAAGTCAGAGTAGATTAATTCTGTTGGACCATGAACGCTGCTAATCCAAGCTGTTAAATGTTGACTATTAGACACAGTTGCGGATAAAGCCACCAACTGAATTTCTGGGGGACAGTAAATAATTGATTCTTCCCAAACTGTTCCGCGCTGGCGATCGTTCATGTAGTGACACTCATCTAGCACTACTGTTTCTACGTGCGCTAAGGATGTACCAACTTCACCAATCCGAGTGCCATAAAGCATATTACGGAAAATTTCCGTCGTCATTACCAGGATCGGTGCTTCCCGATTGACGGAAATATCGCCAGTGAGTAATCCCACCATATCATTACCAAATTGCTGGCGGAAGTCGCGCAGCTTTTGGTTAGATAGTGCTTTTAGGGGTGTAGTGTAAAAAACTCGACCACCCCGCGATAACGCTCTATAAATCGCATATTCTCCAATTAAGGTTTTTCCTGAACCTGTTGGGGCGCATACGACTACAGAACGACCCGCATCAAAAGCTGCGATCGCCTGATACTGAAATTCATCGAGATCAAACGGAAAAAGGGTTTTGAGATTAAGGTCTTGATGTGTAGATAAATCGTTCACGAAAGATTTTTCCAACTTGTGGATGCGATTCTCCTAAGTTTGCTTGGGAGCGACTGTGTTACAGCTTTGTTTAAGCTTTATAATATTAGGTTATTTTAACATATCTAGGATTTTTGCTCAATTTTCAATCTTTTGAACCTTAAACGCCAATTATTTTCAAGTTTGATCACAGAAAGAAGAGATGCGTGTCAAGAGCCGACGAGCGCGGTTGCTATACATAAAAATAAGGAGATAAACTGTACCATGATTACCCTAAAAATAGACGACATCGAACGAAATCTATCAGAATTTATTAAGCTGATTCAAGAAGGTAACAGCTTAATTATTACCCAAGCCGATAGACCTATTGCTGAAGTTAAGCCGATTCCAATAAATCAATCTCAAAAACCACCTCGTCCTATTGGTTTATGTGAGGGTGAATTTGATGTTCCTGATGATTTTAATGAACCACTTCCTGAAGAAATTCTCAATTTGTTTGTCAATCCATGAAAATCCTGTTAGATACTCATATCTTTTTATGGTTCATCACAAACAATAAACGACTATCCGAAAAATATTGTGAGGCTATTATTAATCAAGACAATGAAGTTTACCTCAGTGTCGTTTCGGTTTGGGAAGCTACGATAAAATACCAATTAGGAAAATTGCCTTTACCAGAATCTCCAGAGATATACCTGCCCAAACAGCGTGAAAAACATCTAATTGCAAGTTTATCTATTGATGAAACTACAATTACTCAATTAGCCAAACTACCACCTTTACATAACGATCCGTTTGATCGTCTTTTGATTTGTCAATCTTTAGAACATGATTTAATACTTATGACAGAAGATCGAGCAATTATTTCCTATCCAATGGCTAATATTTTTTTAAATTAAGATTATGCTAATAAGTATGGTTTTCCCTAACTTCGACAGACTATTTCTTCTGTCCTACCCTGATAAGTAAATCGAACTTGCCCCACCGCAGTATCAATATGAAAGCTAGAGTTAGCGACACCTACACTTTTGTCTCCGATTACTTCTAAAGTCAATTCCCCGCCATGACTCGAACTACCTGGATCGGATACGACATAGTTTTTACCTTGGGTTGGTGCAACAAATTTTACACTCCCTACTCGCTCTGTAATGGGTTTACAGGTTTTGATTGTGTCCACAACTTCGTTGTAACGATAAAATTCTCTGGATGCCCATTGCTGCCGAACTTGGGCAGAAGCTTTTACGCCAGGGAAACTGCTGTTGTGAAGCAGGATCAAAGTTAAGGTAAGCAGAAACGGAATTAAGGCTCTAAATAATAAAACTTTGAAATTAGAATTAGATTTAATTCTTTCAAATCTACAAGCAATACGAATCCCTACAATAGATGCCAAAGCTGGAATAGGAAATACTGAATTAAACATCAGGCTTGGTAAGAAGGAGAGGAATAAGCTACCAATTGGTAAACCGACTACCAAACCGATGATGCCACCTAACGCCAGAAACGACGGCTCTATTTCTGCTTCTTGTCTTGAAATTTTCTGAAACACAAAAGCCGTTATGTAAACGGTAAGAAGATATACCGCAAAAGATAGAGTTGCCCCTAACTTAAGCCATTCAGGAATATTCATTTCACGATAGTTGAGGAAATAAAACTGCATAGGCGTGAAAGTAACAATCCATGCAGCTAAAAGCCCCCCCAAACCAGCCAGTAGCGCAACTACATTTTTTCTCATCTGAGTTTTCCAAATACTATATAGTTCCTGTGAATACATCTGTACTTTGATGTTTTTCAGAATTTAACGGAAAAGGAGCGATGAGATCTTTTTAAACCATAGTTATCATGTTGCTCGTAGCAACTATAGTCTCGCTGTGAGTCATTTTTACTAATCCTACAACTTAGGCAAAATTTCCGGTAGCAAGTAACCTGGAACCTTAGAAAGTGCCAAATTCTGCCCCTGTAGACCAAGTTGTTGATAAAAAGCTTTAATTGTTTTAATTACATAATTAAAGGTATTAGTGCGATGCTCAGGTTGATTGCTCAAACCTTGCAATGCTTGTAAATGTTGAGTTAGTGCTGCTTGTAAATGTGTTGATTTAGCTTGCTCAGATAATGATAATTTTTGATGGTTTGCTAACTGGTAATGAGCTAGTCCTAAATTATTTTGTGTGCCAAATACATCAAAAGTTAGTGGCGCTGACTGTGCGTTACTTGCTAACTGTTGAGCAAGTGCGATCGCTATTTGATACGCAACAATACATTTCTCTATGTATTGCATCCAAACTTCTGGTGTATCTTGGTAATGCTTCGCCATGTGCCAATAAGCTGTACCCAAGCTAATAAGTTGGGTTTCGTACCTCAACCCAACCTACAAGCTGAGAATATTTGACTCAAGAAATGAAAGAACCGCCAATTATCCAAAAAACCTATAATCTAATTAAATGGTATGTGCCTTTTAAACCCAAACCTCGCTTAATACAGCAGATTCCAGGTTAGTGAAGTACAAATATTACCCCACCCGCGAAGAAATCGCACCCTCCCCGAATTTCGGGGAGGGTTGGCGAGGGGTGTACTACATTTAGATGGAAAGTGCTGTATCTGCCGCGCCCTATCGATAAATTTCTTGACCCCATTTATTTTCAAGTGTAACAACTATGACTATTCAATCAGAAATTATTATTAAAGTACCTTTAGAAATTGCCGAATCTTATCATCGAGCATCTCCAGAAGATAAAGAAAAATTGCATCAACAATTTGTTAATCTAATTAATTCAAGTTTGCCTTTTACTAAACAAGAAGAAAAAAAAGATCGTTTAACAGAACTTATGGACGAAATTGGACAAAAAGCCGTGGAAAGAGGACTGACTCCAGAGATATTAGCATCAATTTTAAATGACAATGAATAGCCAGAAGATTGTCATTGATACTAATATTATAATTAGTGCTGTACTGATGCCTGCAAGCAGACCAAGACAATGTTTAGATTTAGCTAGAAAATCCAGTTTGATTTTGATGAGTCAATCAGTCTGGTTAGAATTGAGCAGTGTTTTTCATCGTCCTAAATTTAATAAATATATTACCCCACAAGATCGGAATGATTTCTTAGAAGAATTAGAGCAACAAGTTATATTTATTGAAATAACTGACAGTATTAACGAATGTAGGGATGCTAAAGATAATAAATATTTAGAATTAGCTGTTAGTGGTCAAGCACAATATATTCTTACGGGAGATAAAGATTTGCTAGTTTTACATCCATTTCTGAATATTGCTATTATTACAGTAGATAATTTTTTAAATATAAGTAAAAAGCTGAATGGTTGCTAAAAATCATTAAAACAAATTAGGACTTACGCACCGAAAGTCTGAAACCTTAATCCCCCCTACCCCCCTTAAAAAGGGGGGAAAATTCAAAGTCCCCCTTTTTAAGGGGGATTTAGGGGGATCTAGAAGTAAGTCCTACAAATGCAAGAACCAGCAATTATCCAAAAAACCTATAATTTTATTAAAATGACAATGAATAGCCAGAGAATTGTCATTGATACTAATATTATATTTTAAACAACTATTTTTCCAGTTTACAACTTAGGCAGAATTTCCGGTAGCAAATAACCTGGAACTTTAGAAAGTGCCAAATTCTGTCCCTGTAAACCAAGTTGTTGATAAAAAGCTTTAATTGTTTTAATTACATAATTTAAGGTATTAGTGCGATGCTCAGGTTGATTACTCAAACCTTGCAAGGCTTGTAAATGTTGAGTTAGTGCTGCTTGTAAATGTGTTGATTTAGCTTGCTCCGATAATGATAATTTTTGATGTGTTGCTAACTGGTAATGAGCTAGTCCTAAATTGTTTTGTGTACCCAATAAATCAAAAGTTAGTGGCGCTGACTGTGCGTTACTTGCTAACTGTTGAGCAAGTGCGATCGCTATTTGATACGCAACAATACATTGCTCTAAATATTGCCTCCATACTTCCGGCGCATCTTGATAATGCTTCGCTATGTGCCAATAAGCTGTACCTAAGTTATTTTGTGTTGCAGCACAAGCTGCTGCTGCTAAATCGGATCGGCGGTATTTCAATGCTTGATGGTAAGCCTTAATTGCCAGTTCTAAAAAAGTTGTTGATTGTTCATATTGTGCTAAATTCCAGTAGGTAGTTCCCAGATTGTTCTGAATCATCCCCCAATTTAATGGTTCTTCTTTTGGATTATAATAATTTAGTGCTTCGGTATAAGAAGCGATCGCTTGTTGCAACAATTGAACACCTAACTTTTGATCTACCTGTTGAGCAAGATGCCAATAAGCTGTGCCTAAATTATTCTGCGTCGAAGCATACTTAAGCGGATCAGCTTTGGCAGGACGATATTGCAAAGCTGCTTGATATGATTCAATTGATAGTTGCAGATTATTAGCCGTGTCTTGATAACGTGCTAAATCATTGTATGCTGCACCTAAATTATTAAGAATCATCGCGCAGGTGTGGGCGTTATCTCCACTAATCTTGCTCAATGCTAATTGATAAGATTCAATGCTACGTTGGAGAAAATCTAAAAATGCTGGTTCTCCGGTTTCTAATATAATGTCAGGAAATCTAGATAGCATCCAATAAAGATTGGCGATATCATTAATTACTTCGGGCATCATCGGTGATGCTTGTTTTTCCAACCATATCAAGGCTTCTTCATAAGCTTTTAAAGCTTCGATCAAGTTTGATGGAGTGACATCTCCTTGCTCAATGCGATCGCGATAATAATTCCCTACGCTTAGATAAGCTTCAGCGATTACCTCTGGTGATTCATCTTGCTGTTGCGATCGCGAAATTTCGTCTATACTTAATGGCGGTAATAAATCCTGTCCTACAGTTTTCTGTACATCATTAATACTGACAACAGTTGATTCATCTACAGGAATTTCCTGATTATTTTCGCTAAAATTGGCTAAGTCACGGGTGAGAATCTGCCATACCTGTTCCTGAACTACTGTTGTCTCTTCAACTTCTGTTAAGCTAGTTTCTACCCTCCGCGTTGCCTCTGGTTGCGGATTACTAATTTTTGTTAAGGCAATTGGTTCTCCTTCAAATTCAAACAAACCTGTGTGCCACTGCCAAAACTCCGGTACTGACTCTTGGATAGTATAAAACCAAGGGCGAGGCAACCAGATTAACAAACTAGCCTCTAGGCGAGGAAAATTACGTCCAATTACTTGTAAGCATCTTAGGAATGAACGCTGTATATCTGCTGGTTGCCTAGTTAATAACTCGACACCCAGAATTTGAAAGGTATATAAAGAACGTTCACTATGCTGATGTTGGTTAAACCATCGAGCAATATGAGTTAAAAAATTTGGATTGCTGGGGTTTAATTGCAGGGTGATTAATTCAGACGTACTTTCCACACCATTTAGTGATTCAGCCGATACATCACCTAATTGTGTTGTTAACTTTTCAGCTAAGTAATTACCGAGGCTAAAATCATCACATACAGCAACTAAAAGTTGGCGACGCAAACCTAGACTCAACACTTGTTTCAAGCGTTGATAGTTTTGCATATTCCAACCCGAAACCTTTTGGGTAGAGGAATCTGTCACGATCATTAGCGGCAATTGGGTGTGGCAGATGGCAAGAGCGCACTAGCTTTAATCGCAGTTTTCGGATTAAGGCTGGTGTTATTTTTATGTATTCAAAGACTTTTTGTCTAATTCAGGATTAAAGTTCTCCTTTCTACTGTTATTAAAACCGAAATATTCTCTAAAAATACCTAAGTTTTGCTCAACAGATTCAAAAACTACAACCCCTTAGCAGTTCCTTCCCCTCGTGGATCAGCAGCGCCTTCTAGCCAGCCATCCGGTGTCTGTTCAATAGCATTAGCATTACCCCAATAAGGCTGCAATTCAATCTTTTGACCTCGACGGCGCAAATCTGCCAAAGTCGCTGGATCAAAACCCCAACGATCCACCCTTACTGTGTCCGGTAGCCACTGATGATGTATTCTTCCGGCTGAAACAGCCTCGCTGACATTCATACCGTATTCCAGAACGTTTAAGAGGACTTGTAGCACAGTGGTAATGAGAGTACTACCGCCAGGAGCGCCTGCTGCTAAACGTAAACGTCCATTTTCAGTGACAATTGTTGGTGTCATGCTGGATAAAGGAATTTTGCTCTTGCGCGATCGCATTTGCATCTCCACCCACTAACCCATAAGCATTAGGTACACCAGACGCAGCCGCAAAGTCATCCATCTCATCATTAAGCAAAATTCCAGTACCAGGAACAACCACACCAGAACCGAAGCCATAATTAACAGTAAAAGTTAAACTCACTGTATTACGCTGGGCATCAACTACTGTTAGATGAGTAGTATCAGACGACTCTTTAATTAATTTAGGTTGTACGTTAGCAGGAATATTACGTGGAATTTCTGAGGAAAATTGTGATAACGTTGAGCGCGTTGCTGGCTTAACTTCAGTTGAAGGACGTGCTACTTCCATCGAGATTTCCTGCCTTCTTTTGGCAGCATAACCACGACTGGTAAGTGCTTGAATTGGCACTTTGACAAAAGCAGGATCGCCTAAATATTCCGAGCGATCGGCATAAGCAATTCGCATTGCTTCTACCATTAAATGTAGAGCATCAGGATTGTGCCATCCTAGAGATTTTAGGTCAGTATCATCGATGATGTTCAATATTTCTAATAAGTGAACACCACCAGAAGAAGGCGGTGGCATTGAACAAACACGATAGGTGCGGAAATTCCCACAGACAGGTGTGCGCCAAGTAGGTTTGTAAGCTTTGAGATCGTTAAGAGTAATTAAGCCACGATTAGCAGTCATATCACGAGCGATCGCACGGGCAATATTACCTGTATAAAAATTATGAGGATTTTGAGCGATCGCCTCTAAAGTTTTTGCTAAATCTCGCTGTACTAACCTTTCTCCTCGTTGAAATGCAACGCCATTTTTGCTAAAAACTTGACGAGCAGCAGGATTTTTCAGTATTGCAGCCTTTCGACCATTAAAAGCAGTAACAAAGCGATCGCTAACAATAAAGCCATTACGAGCTAAATTAATAGATGGTGCGACCACAAGAGACCATTTCAACTTGCCATAACGTCGCTGCAATTCATACAACCCAGCTACCGTCCCAGGTACGGCTGCTGATAAATGACCATCAATACTAGCTTGCGGTTGTACCTTACCATTAGCATCAAGATACATATTTCGAGTAGCTTTTTGAGGTGCGCGTTCTCGAAAATCCAGAGCTTTAATTTCCTTAGTCGGAGTCCAATTTAATAATAAAAAGCCACCACCACCATGCCTTGTTTACTTTTTGCTGGTCTTAAAAAAGCCGCCGTTGCTTCTGGACAATTAACCAGCGATATAGAGATAGAAAAAGAAACCAGTGCAACAGCTAAACTTTTGCACTGGTAAAATATTTTAATCATCACAATTAACAATTAACAATTATCAATTATCGAGAGTTGGGTTCAATGTCTCCCAGCATACACTTGATTGCTCTTTAGTGATGTAAGCTGCCCACCATACCTAAACAAAACTCTTAATTGATAATTGATCATTGATTTAAGCTTCTGCTTCCACTGCTTCAGGTTCAGCTTCAGCTTCAGATTTTGGCACTTCGTGCTTAATTGTCAAGTAGCGAATTACTTCTTCACTTAGGCGCATAGCTCTTTCCAAACCTGCAACTGCGTGTCCGCCGCCTTTGTAGTTCATTTGAACATAAACGCCATCACGATGCTTATTGATTTCGTATGCTAGACGACGCTTACCGCGATGCTGGACTTGAATAGGTTGAGTCGAAGGGGAGTATTATCTCCCGCCCCTCTCAGTTAGAACCGGACGTGCGACTTTCACCGCATCCGGCTCCCGATGTTCTTGGCTTGCGCCTTTGCTCATGTGGATGTAATCGTGGCAGATGAACGTGAATGGCTAGAAGGTTATTTTTCTTCCAGTTGTTATGGTTTCCATCTACATGATGAAGATGTACCTTCTCGTTACTAAGCATTTTTAAGCCGCAATACCCACACGAATGGTTTTGCTTTTTGAGAGCTTTAGAGGTTTCGCCACAGTAGAGTTTGCTGTTACGCTCACTCCAGTAGGCGGTATCACCGTCATAGGGAGATTTTTCACCTTTGACGTTGATGTGTTTGTTTTCGGAGTAAGGAACCTTTGGGAACGCTGTTTTTATTAATTTCTCAACGGAGCAGCGATCTTGTTTGGTTTCCTCGTTAAACACCTTATAAGTCCTGTGATTGATGCGCCACAGAGAAAACCGTGACCCATCCATCTTGCAGTGGCGGTGATAATTTCTCCATCCTCTAACTACAGGGGCTAATTCAAGAGCCTTTGTGGTAGCGCCATAATTCGAGTTGTTAACGATGTATTTTACTTTCTGACGAAAAGCTTTGAAATTGTCCTCTGATGGAACGCATCTAAACTTACCGTTGTTTTGCACTTTGAAGTGCCAACCGAGGAAATCAAACCCATCTGTCGTAGCGGTTAGCTTGGTTTTATGATCACTAATCTTCATCCCCCGTTCTGCTAGGAACTGGCGAATGCGCTCAAGTATTGCCACTGCATCGTCTTTCGGCTTTAAAATGAATACCATGTCATCTGCATAACGCACAGACTGGTGGATGTCTTCTATTCCGTTTAACGCAATGTTAGCTAATAGGGGACTTACCACCCCCCCTTGCGGGGTTCCCTGTTCGGGAAATTCTGGGTTGACTCCTGCTTTAAGGCATCGAAATATTCCGAGCTTTATACCTGTTGGGGCAATGAGTCGTTCCATTATGGATTTGTGAGCAATCCTATCGAAGCATTTTTCAATATCGAGTTCTATGACCCGCTTTTCTTTTCCCTTGCAAGTGGAGCGTAGATTGTCGAACAGGTACTTCTGTGCGTTGTGCGCTGACCTTCCTGTTCTAAACCCATAACTTCTAGCATGGAAAGTTGCTTCATGCGCTGGTTCTAAGGCTAGTTTTACAAGGCATTGCCAAGCTCTATCCCCGATAGTCGGCACTTTTAAGAGGCGAGTTGTCCCGTCCTTTTTAGGTATGGGTATTTCCCGTAGTTTCTGGTGTTTCCAATTACTACTTCTGGCTCTAAGTTCTTCGTTAAGAACAAACCTTTCCTCATGGTTGAGTGAGGCTTTACCATCTATACCTGCCGTTCTTTTTCCAGCGTTTAGCTGCGTTACCTGACGTATTGCCAGCATCCTAGCTGCGGTTGACTTGAGTATCAACCTAATCAGGGACATAGCCTTGCGCTTGTCTCCAACTTGAATCGCTTTGAACACTCGCCTTTGGAGGCGGAATAAATCTTTCTGGAATTTCTTCCAGGGTAGATTCTTCCAAGTTTCACTAGCATTGCTGCTGTGTCTAAACATACTCTTCTCCAGTTCGTGTTTTCTGAACACCTCAGACCAATTACGGTCTGTCCTACCCGACTTAAGGGGATTCCGGCGCTCGTCTGCCCTACTTAGGAATCGACATTCCTTTGACCCTTAAATCGTTTTTATTCGTTCCTTCGGTTAGATTGTTCGTTCCGTTAGGTGTAGCCATTTCGACCGTTGGAATCCCTAGACTCTTGCCACTCTTTGAAGAATAGGTGACGGGATTATCTCCAACGAAGTCAGGGGTTTTGTGTTATGCCCTTGCTTAGGAAGTAGGTCGCTTTTCTAGGCTCAGTTTCACCGTAGGAACTCCCCATTAGCGCCAGTGTCATCTCATAACAGATGTCTGATTGCGCCCTGTTCCCAGCTTCACTCTCCAAGAATCGAGCTTGGTCGGTGTGGGCAGGTAGGGAGTCATGCCTGAGTCTGGCAGAAGGGACTTGCACCCTTATCAGACCGAAAGTTCAGCCTTTTGTTGACAGTAATCTGCTGTCGGGCTGGAAATGCTATGTACGGACTTTTTTACCGTGATTCACATTTCAACGAATCGCACTCCTCAACTCCTTGCTCACGCAAGAAATTTTCATATTTGGCGATCGCGCCATCAACCACCTCATCCCCTTGATCGGGACGTAGGATATACATTGTTTCGTATTCGTAAACTTTACTCACGCGCGTTTATCTCCTTATGGACAAGATGGCCTCTTCTGGTTAGCTGGATCTAACCAGACAACATGAAAGAAGGTAGAAATTTTCTACCTGTATACTTAACCCTCCAGCAGATGAAGAGGCAAGGACATACAATCTTACTACGTCGTTTATTCTACATATTTAACATAGTAAATCTAAATTATTTTAAATATTTAGCTGACATCACTCATTACAACCCACCCAGCAATATATGGCGCAACGCTACGTCCGAGTTAAAACAGAAAAAGGGCAGACTTACTACGGTTTACTACAACTAAATCGCAGTGTACAGGTACTGGATGCACCACCTTGGTTACAGGGGCAGCCTACAGATTTACAATTACCAGCAGATACTTACCAGTTACTTGCTCCCTGCGCTCCCTCAAAAATAGTTGCTGTCGGTAAAAATTACGCTAACCACGCCGCCGAAATGGGGACACCAGTTCCCAAAGAGCCACTACTTTTCCTCAAACCTCCTACTACGGTAACTGGTGATGAAAGCAATATTTTTTACCCACCTCAGTCACAGCAGGTAGACTATGAAGGAGAATTGGCTTTAGTAATTGGGGAGCGATGCGTACAATGTACACCCAAAGAAGCTCAAGCCAAGATTTGGGGTTATACCATTGCTAATGATGTTACAGCACGGGATTTACAAAAACTTGACGGTCAATGGACAAGAGCAAAAGGATTTGATACTTTTTGTCCACTAGGTCCTTGGATTGTGCGAGAGTTAAGTGCAGGGGCAAGGATACAGACATTTTTAAATAACTTTAATCAGCCTGTACAATCTGCTTTTATTGACCAGATGGTATTTCCACCGGATGTGTTAGTATCTTATATTTCTCAGGTAATGACGCTTTTACCTGGAGACGTTGTACTTACAGGTACACCCGAAGGTGTCGGCGCTATTGCTATTGGCGATCGCGTTTGTGTGGAAATTGAAGGTATCGGTCAGCTACAAAATACTGTCGTTCCACGCACGATCAATTAACAATTATTAACAATGACCAATGACCAATGACCAATGACCAATGACCAATGACCAATGACCAATGACCAATGACCAATGACCAATGACCAAACTACTAACGCACTTGCGTATAAACCGCCTCTGAAAGCGCTGGTATTTCAGCATAACGCCCTAGCAACGACTGCACTACTGAATATACACAAGCAGCGATCGCACCTAGAAATACTACGTTCATCAGTGTTTCTGTTAATAAGTTCTGACCTAGACCTGGAAGCAATATTCCCCTAAGCATACTGCACAAAACCAGAACAATATCTAACAAAATTGCCTGTAATGTGTTGAAACGAATAAAGTGGCTAATATTTTCATTTCTCACTACTGCCAAGTACAACACAAAGAAAATTATTAACCCAGCAAAGGGGAAACTATTAATAATTATCAAAGGTTGTAGTGGTAGAAACAGCACTAGAATACTAGGAAACTGTCTAAACAGAAAAACGCCAAATGGCAGCACATCAATTAAAGGAAGTAGGTAAGGCAGAGAAGCAAAAACTCTGTCTTGAGGTGTCACAGACCCACGCCAACTCATAGTAAATTCTCCTTAAAAATTTTCTCTACTGTTAAGTCTTACTAACGTCCAGGATAACGCAGCAGATGAACTATCAACCTTACACAAAAATAGGACTTACGCCAAACCTCATGGGTGCATGATGCCCACACTACATTAGACATCACCAGAAATTAAAGGTACGTTACCTCAAGCCCTTGTAGAGACGTACCATGGTACGTCTCTACATTCCTTTAAAATGTCTATTGAACGTTGGCAAGTCGGAAACCCATTTTGCACTCATACTGCTGGGGTTGATTTTCGTTGAGTTGGCGAATTGCTTGACCACACCTCAGTTGACCATGATGCCAGCGCGGTTGACCGCTATGATCCGCTAATAAACAACTTTGGCACACTATATGTGGGGTAAGTATTTGATTCTCTGTGAGAATGACTAGCATTAACTACCTCCAGTCGATCCCCAATACGTCTAAATTTATTCTAGATTATTACTTCAGGTAGATAGACACAATTGCTACACAATAAAAATCTGGGTGGAATGACATAGCTTTGGTTAGTGGTGATTGGGGAATGGTGGCTAGGACAAAAAACGCTTGTAGAGACGTTGTATGCAACATCTATAAATTCTATAGTCCTGATTTTATCTTGCTAACTGTTCTCTCAACCAAGCCCTAAACAATTTCATCGTTGCATTTCTACCGATAACTTTACTGCGCTCCAAATATTCAGGAATTACTTCAATAATTGGCAGGTTGGAAAAATTTAAACTTTGGTTTGATTGAATATATTTACCTGCTTGCAGTATATTTATCTCTAGCTTGCTACCGTCGTAACGCCAAAATTCAGAAACTCCTAAATCCTGATAACTATTTAATCTAGTGCGAGATGTAATATCAATTTCGATGGCTAAATCGGGAGGTGGGTCTATTGTTAAGTCTAGCCGCTTCTTACCTCTAATTTTTGCTTCGTTTTTAATATAGAAACAATCATCAGGCTCTTTTGCGGCTGCCATTTTTTCATTCTCAAAAGTAGTTGAGCCTAAACTTCTGAATTCTCTATCCATTTCTTCTAAAATTGCTTCTACCAAATTACCAATAATTACTTTATCATCTTCATGTTCAGGCAAGGGAACCATGATTTCTAATATTCCTTTGCTATAAGAAATTCTAGCACTGCGACTTTCTCCTAAATTGGTTAATATCTCTTGAAGTTGCTGCCAATTAACATCTTTTAACAGTAATTGAGTCCCTGGAGCAACTATAATTTGCTTAAGTGCTACTTGCATAAATTTGTTCCTTATTCACTATTTAATAAAATTAAGCTATCAAAAATATTGAATGATTTTATTTTAACTATTTAATATTCAAAAATTATTGAATATTGATATAAATATAGATAATTTATCATAAAAATAATATTTATTTAAATAGACCCGCAGGCTCAAGCCTCGATGCTCTACAAACATAGGCGTTAGCCTTCCCGTAGGGTAGCCCGCCTGCCAAGGCTAAATAAGAATGAACATAAAACCATGTAGAGACGCGCCATGGCGCGTCTCTACATCAAAAAAGCGCGTCAGGACAAATGTAGTGCGGACAGCGCGATCGCGGAAATTACTTAGATACAGCATCACTAAATCTCAATTAATAAGTAAGTACCGCAACCACTACGGTAATTAAACCTATTACAATGGCAAATTGAACTACCAGTCATATTAAACGTGACATTGACAAATACACTTCTGCGGTTTTCTAACTTACGCTACAGCCTAATTCCCCTATTGGCTGCACCAACATTGCTACTTCCAGCAATACCAACATCAGATTCCGCCAGTGTTTTCAAACAAAACATCGCCTCAGTCTCGCCACCATCCCAAAGTAGTCAAGTTAGCCCTCAACCTATTATTAAATCAAGCAAATCTTCCATTATTCCTACTGCTAAAACTCATACTAAAACTAAAACCAAGGTTGCTGCCCCTGTACACAAACCGACAGATGTAGAATTGAAGGTAGCGATCGCCATCAATATAGAAACTCTCCCAGTTGCAACTTCCACAACAGGAGTAATTAGAGATGAAGCAGGAAAGGTACTGCGAAGTCTTCCAGCAGGTGTTCCCTTCAACCTACAAGCGTCAGGAAACAAGATAGATTTTGGTTTATGGAAAAGCCCTCATGCTGTTTGGCTAGAAGCTACCCCAGGCGGCTATGTTGGTGTTGGCGAACATTGGTATAGAGGAAAAGTTAAGCTAATTTCTAACGGTAGTAGCTTATTAGCCGTAAATTATGTCAATTTAGAAACTTATTTATATAGTGTCGTTGGCTCAGAAATGTTAAGCAGTTGGCCCATAGATGCTCTTAAAGCTCAAGCAGTTGCAGCACGTTCTTATGCTTTGGTGCGTTACTTACAACCTGCTAATTCCTTGTACCATATCGGCGCAACCCAAGCTTGGCAAGTTTACAAAGGTTTAGACGGTGAAGCCAGTAGTACTTATACAGCAGTTGAATTAACTAAAGGTCAAATTCTCACCTCTCAAGGTTCCCTTGTTGATGCTTGGTATGCTGATACTCAAGAAACAAGCGATCGAGCGCACGATGGTAAAGGAATGAGCCAACATGGAGCTTCATATTTAGCCAGACAAGGATATGACTATACGCATATTTTAGGAACTTATTATCCAGGTTCCACTTTAACCCCAATTCAGATATTAGCAGGGGCGAGTGGCGATCGCTAATTAGCAGCGCATCAAATTCAATTGCAGTAATGTATAGTCCGTCACAAGTTTGGATAAAAATAAGTTATTAGTTGTATTTTTTAATACTTTTGCTTCTATCTTTGGGTGTAATTGAACTATAATTAACTTTAATTAATTAACTCAATGCTTTATGAGTTCTACACAACCCGCCGCTCAACCTCTTTGGATACAAGACAGAGAAACAGTTATCGCTCACGATGATGGTGTCGAGTGGCGTGAGAAACAACGCCCAGACTATTCCCAGACTAACAAATCTCTTTTTTCACAAAGCCAATATGCTCACATTGAGGGGTCTTTGGAGGCGATTGTGCAAAACTTAGTTAGAGCCTTTGAGATGGAAGCAACCTACAAAACAAACCCCGCCCAGTGGGTATCGGTTGTTGCTGACAAGTTTCGGATGAGTACAAATGGTGGACCAGAGTACACTGCTAATGATGTGGCAGCAGTAGGAACCTATAATCTATTTTTAGAAGAATCAGAACACTATAATCCTAAAGTCGAGACATTTGAATCTTCTATTCGTATTTTCCACGAAGCATTTCCCGATGGATTTTTGTGGGAGTTAGCTGAGGTCTTCTCAGGCCCCCCAAATGTTACTTTTAAATGGCGGCATTGGGGAACTTTTAGCGGCCCTTATAAAAATCACGCACCTACAGGAGAGAAGGTAGAAATCTCTGGAATGACTGTTGCCCGTGTTAACGATGACTTAAAAATTCTCTCCTTGGAACATTTTTTTGATACAAATTCATTCTTAGGTAAATTGGCAACAGGTTGTCCTTTCCACGCTCAAAAGTAGTTGAACAATTAACAATTAACAATTAACAATGACCAACTTGATTTTAAGTTGGTCATTGGTCATCTACTTAGGTTAAAAATTTGCTGCTTGTATTTGAACAAAGCAAAATCAAAATGAATCGAGAAGAAGTAGAGAAAAGAACGATTCTTTTAGGAGTAGTCGGAAGTCAAGCTTATCGAATTAATACAGCAACTTCCGACATTGATTTAAAAGGGATAGCTGTTGCTAAAAAGAGACATTATCTAGGATTTGAAACTTTTGAACAAAAAGACCAAGGTTGGCATTCTGAACCTGGAAGCATTGAGGCAATTAATAATTCTGCTGATGTTTGTGTATATGAACTAAAAAAATATTTACATCTAGCTGCATTAAATAACCCTAATATTTTAGAGCTAATGTGGTTAGATTCAGAAGATTATCTACTTCTAACTGATGTAGGTAAAAAACTGATTTCTTACCGAGAAGAGATGCTTTGCACCAAAGTTAAGCACTCTTTTTCGGGATACGCCTTTGCTCAATTAAAGAAAATTGAAAGTCATCGCAAGTGGTTACTAAATCCTCCAACTAAAAAACCGGAATTAGCTGACTTTGGTTTAAGTGAAGAATATAAACCTTTAACAAAAGACCAGATTAATGCCTTTCTAGAATTTCTTTATCTCTCCGTGCGAAACTGCATCGAATTTATGCAGCCTGCGGAAGAATTATATGAGCTTTTAATTGCCAGAATTGATTATAAAGGAATATTTAAACAGCATCCTTTACCTGTAGAACTTCTTTCTAATGTGCAGCATTTGACTAGAGCCAGTAATGACTTTATTCGCTTGTTGCATATTAGTCAAGCTTATCGCACGGCTTTGAGAGAATATGACAATTATCAGTCTTGGAAAAAAAATCGCAACGTGACGCGAGCAGAGTCTGAAAGAAAAGTGGGTTATGATGTCAAACACGCAGCACACTTAATTAGACTTCTGCGGATGGGAATTGAGATTTTAGCTACAGGAGAAGTCATTGTTAATCGAGAAAAAGCCGGAGATGCACCACAGTTAAAAGCAATTAGAAACTGTGAATATTCTTACGAACAAGTTAAAACACTTGCTGATGAGTTGTTTGCTGAAATTGAGGCAATTTATCCCAAAAGTGTCTTGCCAAAGTATATTGATAGAGCCAGAATTAATGATATTTGTGTAGAATTGGTAGAGATGCAAGGTTGGGAATAAGCTATCTAGCTTTTTAGTTATAGCAATTTTCAGTCAAGTGAGGTACAAAGATTGAAAAAATATTGTAGTGCGTTAGCGTAGCTGTGCGTTAGCACTGCATCTTGCTCGCTATAGATTTCTAGCGAGCAAGATGCTCGCACTCCTGTACCTCATAAATATGAAAACTGCTATATAGTTTACAGATGAATTGTTTAAAACATTTATTCCATAAAACTCTATATGTAATTAGCGTAGTTACTTTAGTTTCTTGTGGCGATTCTGAAGCAATACAACAAAAAGCAAAATCTATTGAACAAACTGCTAAGGAAATTATTAAATTAAAAAATATTAACAATAAGCCAGCGAACCAGCAGCTAGATTGCTCCTGGCAAAATATCAAGTTTATTATCAGTAACAATCAAGGAAATAATGATGAGCAAGGTGTAAATAATGTAATTATTTTTAATCCTAAGTCTAAAGAACTTGATTTTAAAGTTAGCTTGGGTTTAAATCATCAAATTTATGCTAAAAATTTACAAGGTAAATTGCTAAAACAATATGTACCTAAAAGCTTTTCTGAAATTATAGACGATGAAAATGCACAATTAAATGGAAAGAAGCCAATTGCAGCAATTAACGGAGATTATATAGATCCTGAAAATAAGCCACAAGGTTTAAATGTTTCGCGGGGAGTAGAATATTCAGGGGTTTTTAAAGATAAGCGATCTTCTTTTGGTATTTCAGGCGGGAAACCAGAAACGCGCCAGGCTACTATTCAAATTGGTAAAAGAAAAAATTCTCTCTTGAACTATAACCTTGTTGGAGGTAATGGTAGGTTTTATAAACAAGGAAAATTTAAAGATATTTGTAAGGAATTAGGAGAATATGCGTGTTCTCAAGAAACTAGCCGTTCTTTAGTAGCTATTACTGAAAAGGGATATGTGATTTTGTTAGTAAATAATGCTAATGGTGAGCAAACTCTTTATCCATCTATGTTTGATGATGTGCTGTCAGGTATCTCTAGGAATTACTGTTTAGGTAAGATTCAAGAAGGAATGCTGTTTGATGGAGGTTGGTCTACAGGTTTGTACTTTGATAACAGGATTTATGTTGAAAATCTTAATCCTATTGGCTCAGTGTTTTTGATTTATAAAAAATAATATAGCAGTTAGCAGTAGAGACGCGCCATGGCGCGTCTCTACATTTAATTTCGTCGATGTATAGTGTTTGGGTCAAAAGATTGGGTGGTTGCTATATAAGAAAAAAAATAGAGATGCGATCGCATCTCTATCTATATATTTAAAAACTAGCTAACTCAGTGGGTAGGGTGCGTTACGCTACGAAGAGCGCACCTTACAAAACTAACTAGCTAACCTTTAACGAACTACAGCCGATACAGCTAATGCACCAGCAACGGCTGAAACAATAGCAGAAATAACTGCTGTACCAAATAGCCACCAAGCGGCACTTTCTGCGGCTTTGCGGGTTTCTTCGGCTTGCTTTTGAGCTTGATGCTTCAATTCATCCATACGGCGTTGTGCTTCCTGCTGCATACGTTCTGCACGTTGCAGGATGCTGTTGCGCGTCCGATCAATCTGGTCGATTAAACGATTAGCATCGGCTTCTGAGATATCCTCACGGGAACTCATTACAGCTACCAAAGTATCGCGGTTGAAATGACCTAAGCGATCGCGCAAAGCATCAAATCCCGCCTGTGGATCATCAAATAATTTGCGGACATCTTGTTTGATGCCATCATAATTAAGTTCTGGACGCTCTAAGTCGTTGAGGTAGTTGCGAATACGATCGAACACACTATTAATCGCGTCTTGTACTTTGCGTTGTACTGCGCGTATTTGTTCAACAAATTGGTCACGCACAGATAACACTTGATCCACAACGCGAGTAGCGTCTGCTTCAGAGATATCCTGACGTTGAGACACAAGTTTGATTACAGTGTCTCTGTCAATCGAACTTAGGCGATCGCTCAAACTTTCCACACCTAAACGCGGATCATGCAACAACAGTTGTAAGTCGCGTTTAACCCCTTCTGGATTGAGTTCTTCTTTCCCAGTATTACGCAGGTAATCTTCTAAGGTAGATTGAAAATCTTGTACGCCTTGTTGAGTCCGAGCAGCAAACCGTCGAGGTGCTTTAATAATACCTTGAATCGTTCCTTGCACTTGATCAATCACTTGATTGACTTGTGCTTCGCTCAGATCTTGTCGTTGACTCAACAGCTTAACTAAAGTATCACGATCAACGTGGGAAAGGCGATCGCGCAAAGCTGTAGCACCCGATTTCGGATTTTGCAATAACTTAGTTAAA
Organism: uncultured cyanobacterium; assembly: GCA_963711165.1. Classification (GTDB taxonomy): domain Bacteria; phylum Cyanobacteriota; class Cyanobacteriia; order Cyanobacteriales; family PCC-9333; genus Crinalium. The sequence goes on from CAVQDG010000038.1 coordinate 76,052, forward strand.
TCTCGCTGAATCCCTTCAGGATTAAGTTCATCCTTACCAGTGCTACGCAGATACTCAGTAATTGAGGTTGTAACTTGGTCGTACTGTTCCTTAGCTTTATCCGCTACTTTTTGCGGAGCCTTTAAAGCACTACTCCAGCTACTTTGAACTTGATCAATCGTTTGATTGACTTGTTCCTCACTCAAATCTTGCCGCTGACTTAGTAATTTTACTAAAGTATCGCGGTCAAAGCGAGACAAGCGGGCGCGAATTGCCCCCATCCCAGCTTGAGGATCATCGAGCAGTTTGCTGATATCGCGTTTAATACCTTCGGGATTAAGTTCATCCTTACCAGTATTTTGCAGATAAGATTCTAAATTTAGCCACACAGTTTCAGCTTGAGCTTTTGCTTGTGTTGCCAAATCCTCAGCTTGTAGCAGAGAGCGATCGCGCTGTGCTTCTAAATCATTAACAATTGTCTGTGCTTCATCAGCAGTAATATCTTGGGGCTGGCGCTGAGTGAAGATTTGCAACAAACTATCACGGTCAAGTTGACTAAAGCGCTGTTTGAGTGTTTCAGTATCAGCATCTTGATCATGCAACACATCTGCAAAATCACGAGCGATCGCATCTTTGGTCAAATCTTCCTTCTTGGTTAACAAGATATAACCTTCAACCCGTCGCCGTAAATCTTCTTTTTGCTGTTGCTCTTCAGCAGTTTTAGTTGTAAATACAACTTCTTGGCGAATACTTTCTAGCTGATCAGCAATTTGATTGATTTTGTCTTGAGTAAACAAACCTCGCTGTTGTAGCAAATTGACAAAATCTTGACGTGATAGCTGATCTACTTCCCGATGAACACTACCTGGATCTGCTTGTGGGTCATAAAGTACATCTTTAAACTCCCGCGCCACAGTATCCTTATTCATCTTCCAAGCATAAGCATTGAGCAGATAATTTTCTACATCTGCACGAATGGGACTGTAGGTAGGTTCGCCCTTAACTTGAGCAGTAATTTGACCAGCTTGATCGCTAACCTTATCTCTAGCAGTTTTTAACTGTTCAAGGATTTTTTGTGCATCCAACTGTGACAAATCAGTACGACCCATCACCGTACTCATCAGGGCATTGAAACCTAACATCATGGCTTGATCCACCATGCTAGGGCTTTCTTGATCCTTACCCTCACCTTGGCGGTTATTGGGTTGAATCATTCCCATTACCTGGTCAATTCTACCTGTAATCTCTTGCCGTAACTGATCCGGTTGAGCAGACTTGATGTAGTTCATCAAATCCTTCATCCAGTCAGGTTGCTGCGGCTGTAGCTGTTGCGCTGCTTGAGGGAACTTACCAACGGTTTGCTTCCAAACTGCTTCGAGTTGATCCGCAATCCGATTTATATCTCGTTTTGATAAATCAGTGCGGCTGCTAACTAAATCGACTAATTGCTGTCTATCAATGGCAGCTAAACTACCACTACTAGCAACCTCTTTCAACTGCGGATCATTGAGAATCTTTTCAAATTCTTGACGAATTGACTTGATATCTAATTCTGGTGGACGTAAAGATTGGATATAATCTTCCACCGTTTCCCGCATACTAACAGGATCAAGACCCGCCGTGAATTCCCGCCGAATAGCATTTGCTGCTGCTTCAGCAGTAGCAACAACTTGATTGCTTGCAGCTTTAGCGCCGATGGCGGCGGCGGCTGTACCCAAAATCGATTGAAACCCAGAAGTTGCAGTATTAACTACTGCACCTATTAAGGAACCTACCGTTGTAGAACTTACCCAAACTAAGAGGGAGAAGTAGGTTGCCCAGATCACTAAACCAACGATCGCACCAAGTCCAGCATCGGTGATCAACGTTAGTTTCACTGCTAGGTAGCAAGCAATCAATAAAGCAATACTGACAGTGATTAATGTCCAAATGCCAACAGCAGTACCTATTTTACGAACTGTACCGCCAACGTTGCCATCATCATTATTGTCACGATGATCATTTGAGTCTGAGTCGGATTTATGTCCCAAATAGGAAATCCCGACAGCGACGGATAAGTTTGTTAACACAAACTGCACCGCAAACGCCAGTACTACCCCAGCCACCAAAGCAATAAAAAATTTAGGTCCAGAAAATACTAGAGCCGCTCTTTCGGGAGAGTCAACTGCATTATCTACTGGAACTTGTGCCATCCATAACGACAATTTGTTTAAGCCCAGGATAATTCCCGTACTTTGAAACATGGTAGTTCCCTCATTACGTTTAAATTCCGAGTAATCTCACGATTAGTGGAACATCAACCTTATATTGCTACAAAAATAACAATGTGTAAGCAATATTTACCTATTATTCCGATTAATAGCATCCCCCAAAGGTCTGAAATGCAGTTCTAGAGCCGTATACGGTGATCGATGAGGAGTGATTGTTGAGCAAAAAAGATTGTCACCCAGGCTAGAGGTAAATCTCAGTCCGACTAAATATGGTGAAAGTATACAAGAAATTTATGGCAAAAAATAGATGAATAAGTCATTAATAATGATTTTGCTATTGTGCGGGTTACTAATTGCGATGGTGGCTCCTTTCTCAGCCTTGGCAATGTTAATGCTCGTAGTGTTTGTATCGGCGTTTTTCTCTCTAGTTTGGAGTTTAGTGCAAATTTTAATTACTGGGGATACCCCTCAAAGAAGTTAGATCTTGATCATTGGTCATTGATAATTGTTCAGGGGTGCGATCGCATTTTTTTATCCCCTTGCTTTTTTTGTAGTATACTGGTAGTTCGCGCATTTTATATTTTAGAGAGGGAGGAGAGAGGAGGGAGGAGAGAGGGTTATAGGGTTTGATAACTTTTATATCAATTAACAAATGTACAATTTAGATGCGCGTTAACTTATATGCGTCGTAACTGCGTAAGTCATAATTTAATCTAAGTTTATTTTGTTTAATTATCAGATTTATTGCATAAATGGGATTGGAAATAATTAACCACAGATAAACCCAGATAATGAAGTTTGGCTAGTGGAAAGTATTCCGCCCGAATATCTTCAAAAAATTCAAAAAAGAGTGAAAAATTTTAATTTCCGCTAGTTTAACAAAATTAATAATTCAACATCTTTGCAGAAACAATAATTTTATGGCATCAGACTACTATCCAGATTACAATAATACACCTCCCAATAACAACTCTCAAAATCAAGGGTTGCTTGGTTCAGGCTGGCGACCATTATCCAGAGACTTGGATTTGGGATATGTGTTTCATCTGCTGTTTAGCGATACACAAGAATTAAGTCGTAAAACCTTAGATATTACCAGTGATATTGCTAATGCCCTTGGTCGCAATGAATATACCTGGTGGGCAAATATATTAAATGTTTTTTCTGATAATACTCGATATGAGTTAAATGAATTTTGGAATTACGTCACACCTGAACCGCGCGTACCAGATTATCAATATAAAGAGATTATTAGCACTCAGACACCAGTTACACAATTGGTAAGTAGAGAAAGTATTCCTATTGAGTATGTCCTTAATCGTTTACAAGAAATAACGGTTTTTAAAATCTTGGATTTCTTAGGTCGTCCTGATAGTATTACCCAATATTATATTGAGCGATATTATTATTATCCAGTAGAGCGGTTTGTCAAATGGGATCGAATTGAAGCAATCGGTACTGTTTTTGCTTATTGGCATAAACAGCAAGTTTGGCTACAAATCGAAAACTATGATCGAAAAGTCCGCAACTATACCTTAATCGCCAAAGATTTAACACCGCTAGTTAACAAAGCAACTTACAATTTAGCAGTAATTCTCAGTGGATATAAAAGCCGTGTTGGACAGATTAACAGCCAGTATCCAATTAGACAATTTCCTGCTGATATTCAAAGCTTTACTGACACAGTACAGCAAGCAATTATCGATCAAAATCAATTAGCTGTGTTAGTACACGGAGAACCAGGAACAGGTAAAACCGCTTGGACACAAGCAGTTGCTAAAGAGATTTTAATGCCTCTTGGTTATGTAATTTTTATTCTCGACCATGATGCAGTTGAAAATTTTGTACCACCTAGTTATTTAGAACGAATTTGTATCATTATTAATGAAGCTGATAATTTAGCACAAGATCGGGCTAGTTTGGCAGCACAAGGCAATAGTAAAACTGAGCATATACTCAGTTTGCTGGATGGCACTTTGTACCAAAGTGTGATTGAAGAAAGTGGTATTCAGGCGCAACAAAAGTTAGTGTTTTTATTGACTTGTAATACGACGGAAAGATTAGATCCAGCCGTTTTGCGTAAGGGCAGAGTAGATTTTATCTATGAATTTACTTACAAATTTGTCTAATACAAATTGTGATTATGAGCGCTACAAATATTTGATGTAGAGACGCGCCATGGCGCGTCTCTACAGAGTGGAAAATATGTAATTGAGCATTCAAAAAAATGACAATTTACTTTTACTCTAATAGAGAAAACCCTTACGGCTGCTTTTCCAACTTTTCAGCACATGGTTTGAATTTAGATCAAGCTTGGTGGCGTACCAGTGAACATTACTTTCAAGCACAAAAATTTATTGGTACTCCTGACGTTGAGCAGATATGCCTTGCCCTCACGCCGAAAGATGCTGCTAGAATGGGGAGAGAACGCGATCGCCCGCTACGTTCCGACTGGGAGCAAGTTAAAGATAATGTAATGCTTAAAGCGGTGTTATGCAAGTTTCAAACTCATGCAGATATTCGTGAAATACTACTATCAACAGGCGATCAATTAATCGTAGAAAATTCCCATAGAGATTATTACTGGGGATGTGGCGCTGATGGTAGTGGCAAAAATAAATTGGGACAAATTTTAATGCAAGTACGAGATTTCTTACGGTAATAGTAGCAGTGGGGAAACTTTAACAAACTTGATTGAGTCAGTTTTTATATCTACTTTACTGACGTTCTAATACCATACAGTATTGCTCACCACCCAGCTAAATATGAAAATACAAAAGCTTTACTATTTACTATTTGGGGTACTTGTCCTTACTACTGCTATACCTTCCGTTTCTAGATCATGTGAAGACGTTACCTACAGCAGCAAACCTACAACCACCCTTGCTAGAACAGAAAAACAAAGACGACCTACAAAAACTGCCACAATTTATGTAGAAGGCGAAAAAACTCAAGTAACTTTAAAACTTTACAAGCAATCCAGTCCAAAATTCAGTACCTACTATCCAGACAAGTTTTTTGTCCCAGAAAGATTAAGTTCTGATGAGGGAACAAGAACTTATTTCTACGTTAACACCACAGGAACTAAAAAAACCGACGCATACGTTAGCGTTATCTCTCTTAACTTTATTAAAAATTTAGAGCAACTCAAACAATTTGTTAATGGCAAAAGTGGTTTGATTGCTTCTAATCGCTGGCAAGTCACTCAGAGGACTACAAAATTACCTTATGCTTGGGCGAAAGAAAAGATTTCATTTCAACAAAGCAAGAATAATCAACTTTATTTGGGAAATATAATTCTGGGTCAATCTCAAGGTCAAACATTTTATGTGATTACCTATTACCCAGGAGAATATGGAGATGGATTTTCACCTAGAGAAAATTTAATTCTTCAAAATCTGCAACTAGGAAGCTGATTTTATTCTGCTCAGGACTTAGGCAGAATCCCCCTAAATCCCCCTTAAGAAGGGGGACTTTGAATGTTCCCCCCTTTTGAAGCAGCGCAACCTAACCCAAACTACTATAAATGTTGGGTTTCACTTCGTTCAACCCAACCTACGTTGATTGTAATTGATTAAACAAATTCGATATTATCTGTAATTCACAGACGTTGCAATACGTGAGTTTGATCGCAAACATCATTATTTATAACTAAATCTGTAGCTATAGCTTTACCATTGTTTTGCTCAATCTTTTCTATGGGAATAGCAATTATAAACTCAGTTCCCACGTCTGGAGTTGATAAACAACTTAATTGACCACCATGACGCTCAACTACAACTTGATAGCTGATAGATAAACCCATTCCAGTACCTTTTCCTACTGGTTTTGTTGTAAAGAAGGGGTCAAAGATTTTTTTCTGAATTGCTTCTGGAATCCCTAAACCATTATCAGAAATGCGGATCAATACACCTTTAGAATTTTCATTTTTGTAGCTATGATTTACTAACAAGTTGTTACTTAAGTTGCTAGGAAGTTCACAACTCCAAACTTCAAAGTCCGACTTAGTTACCAATTCTGTGCTAATAGTGATGATTCTAGGACTAGGTTGTTTTTCTAAAGCATCAATTGCATTGCTGATGATGTTCATAAACACCTGATTTAACTGTCCTGCATAGCAATCTACCTCTGGTAAATCACTGTATTTTTTAATCACCTCTACGCCAGGATTATCACCATTAGGCTTTAAACGATGCTGCAAGATTAACAGTGTGTTATCTATACCTTGATGAATATCAACTGGTTTTTTACCCGCTTCGTCATGACGAGAGAAGTTTCTTAGCGACAAAACAATTTCTCTGATTCGAGTTGTCCCAATCTTCATAGAGTCGAGTATTTTTGGTAAATCTTCGACGACGAAATCTAAATCAATTGCCTCAGTTTCATTTTGAATTTCTTCGGCTGGATCTGGATAGTTTTTTTGATAAAGTTGTACTAATTTAAGTAAATCTTGAATATATTGGCTGGCATGATCAATATTGCCAGAAATAAAGTTAACTGGATTATTAATTTCATGGGCTACGCCAGCAACAAGCTGTCCTAAACCGGACATCTTTTCGCTTTGAATCAGTTGAGATTGTGCAGATTGCAAGTCATTAAGAGCAAGTTTTAACTGCATTGCTTGCTGTTTTAAATTGTTTTCCGATTGTCGCAAAGCTGCTTCTGCTTGCTGGCGATCAGCTAGTTCAGTTTGTACTTGCTGATATAGTTCAGATTGTTGAAGTGCGATCGCCAGTTGTACACTTAATTGCTTAAGCAAATCTACTTCTACTTCTTGCCATGTTCGGGGTTCGGTGCAATGATGAGCAATTAGCAATCCCCATAATTTCTCTCCTTGTAACACTGGAACCACAAGGTTAGCTTTTACCTGAAAACTTTCTAGTAATTTAATATGACATTTTTGAATATTAGCCGTCTGGATATCGTCAATTGCTCTTATTCTACCTTGTCGATAATTATGAAAATGCTTACTCGCAAAGCAGGGATTTTGAATATTTTGTCCCAAAATTGGCATCCAATTTGCTGCAATAGATTCAACCACTACAACGCCACTGCCATCGGGATTGAGACGGTAAAGTACTACTCGATCAGTTTTTAGAAATTGTCTCACTTCTGCAACAGCAGTGTTAAGAACTTCTTCTAATTTCAAAGATTGGCGGATACGTTGAGCAATACCATTTAATAACCGTTCTATTTCTAATTGTTGACGTAAAGCTAATTCTGCATTTTTGCGAACGACTGCGTCGCGCTTCGCTTCGCTAATATCCATCACTGTCCCTGTCATCCGCAGACTTGCGCCAATGACATCACGTAATACTGCGCCTCTATTTACTACCCAGCGCACACTGCCATCTGGCAATAATATTCGATGTTCAATTTTAAAGTCTCCTCCTACTTCTGCGAGGCGGGACATTTGCTGAGTTACACGATAACAATCTTCTGGATGAATGCAGTTAAGATAAGCTTCGTAAGTACCACCAAAGCAACCAGCTTCTAAGCCAAATATAGATTCTACTTCTTCAGACCAAGTTACTTTACCACTATCTACATCCCAATCCCAAACACCCATCTGGGCAGCATTTAAAGCTAGTCGCAAGCGCGTCTCACTTGCTTTGAGTGCTGCTTCTGATTCAATGCGGGATGTAATATCTGTTTGTACGCCTATAAAATGGGTTAAGTTACCGTTGCGATCGCACACTGGAGAAATTTTTAACTCATTCCAAAAAGGTGTGCCATCTTTACGATAATTTCTTAATACTACCTGGCATTCTTCCTTTCTACGCAAAGCTTGCCGAATTTGCTCTATAACTGCTGGATCAGTATCTTTCCCTTGTAAAAACTTACAGTTGCGCCCTAATACTTCCTCTGGTGGAAATCCGGTAATACTTTCAAATGCCGGATTACAATAAATGATCGGATTATGGGGTTGAGTCGCATCTGTAATTGTCACCCCACAGCTAGTCGCTGCTATGCCGCGCTCATACAGCCACAAGTCTAGATTGTCGCTTTGCTGCCCGTTTATATGATATAATGCGCCAAACTTTGCTGATAGATTATTCATAGCAGATTAGCGAAATTTCTAATATTGAACGCGGCAAGCCATAGTTGTATTCCCTATTTATTTTACAAATCTCAACATAATTTAACTATATCTTGAGTAATACTTTTGATAAGTAGCTATAATTACTCACTGCTAGTTTTTAAGTTGATTCGGCAAGATATTGTTAACTCTTGCATAAATCCGAAAAACCCCTCCCCAACCCTCCCCGAAACGGAGAGGGAGCAAGATTTCTTCCCCCCGCATCGGGGGGACCATCGGGGGGTCAATTTGACTTTTGCTCATTGGTCTATCAGGGCGAGGTAATAGATTTAATTAGGTTGATTTACTTAATAACTTGAGGATTTCTTGAGCAGCGCGATCGCATACTCCTACTTCCCCCAAAAGTTGACGCATTTCTTCATATCCAGCTAAAACTTGCTGACGGCTATTTTGATTTAACAACAATTCTAAAGATTCTCGGACAATATTTTCTGGTGTAGCTTCTGCTTGTTGTAATTCTGGCACAATTTCCTTCATTAACACCAAATTTGGTGGGGACATGAAAGGAATAGAAAACTTGAGCAATTTATAACCAACCCAAGCAGTAAATGGGTGAACTCGGTAGATAACTACTTGAGGAATATTTAGCAGAGCAAGTTCTAAATTAACCGTGCCAGATTTAGTAATTGCTAAATCAACTGCTGCTAATACCTCTGGAGTTTGGTTAGCAATTAAACTAGCACGCAAACCATATTGTTCAATTGCTTGTTCAATTTTAGGACGGTATACTTCTAAAGAAAGCGGAATCCAGAAGTGGACATCAGGAATTTGTTGCTGGATTTGTTGTGCCGCTTGAAACATTACTGGCAAGAGATATTTTAGTTCTTGATGTCGAGAAGCAGGTATAAGAGCGATCGCAACTTGATTAGGTTCAATTCCTAATTTATCCCTTGCCAATTCTCGGTTAGGAAATGCTTGTATCCTATCTATCAAAGGATGCCCAACAAAGCTAACAGATGCACCGCGCTCTTTGAAATAGCGAGCTTCTTCAGGAAAAATTGCTAAAATCTGGTCAGTAACACTAATAATACGCTTAGTATTTTTATCACCTAGCGACCACACCCACACTTGAGGCGCAATATAAAATAATATTGGTACTTGTGGCAGGTTACGGCGAACATAATTGCCAATAGCTAGGTTTGGCTCCATATAATCAATCAATACCAACAAATCAGGTGGGTGTTGTTTGAGGTATTGTTTAGCAACCTGCTGAACTTGTAGCGTCGGTAAGATAAACGGCAGTGTTTCTAAAATTCCCACCGAACCAATAGCAGTAGTATCCTGAATCAAAGTAGCACCAGATGAAGCCATGCGCGAGCCACCTAGAGCTACAATCTCTAAATCAAGCCCTACTTCTACCGCTTGACGCTTCAGTGCTTCAATTAGCAATGCCCCTTGTAGGTCGCCAGAAACCTCACCCGTACTAATAAAGATATTAATTTTTGTTGTTTGGGACATTAGGTCACTGTTAACTGTTTACTGTTTACTGTTAACTGTTTACTGTTTACTCATCGCTTTCATTTTGTGATAAGCGTTTACCAGGAATCAGACCACGACGACCATCTGTTTGAGATAGCTGTAAAAAGCGTCGTAAGTGCTGCACGTATTCGTTATCTGGTAACAAAAGTAGCTGTTCTAATGCTTGATTTACAGGCAATCCAGAGCGATAGATTATTCTGAAAGCTTTTTTTAGATAAGAAATATCTGTTGATTGTAAACCCTTACGTTTTAATCCAATCAAATTGAGCGATCGCACATGGGATGGATTACCATCTACCAACATAAAAGGAGGCACATCCCGAACAATTTTGCTCATTCCTCCTACCATTGCCATCCGCCCAATGTGGACAAATTGATGCACACCCACCAGCCCACCAACGACTGCTTGCGACTCTATATGCACATGACCAGCTAAAGCAACACCATTAGCAACTACTACAGAGTCTTCAATTATGCAGTTGTGAGCAACATGGACATAAGCCATTAACAAATTACTATTACCAATAATTGTCGCTTCACCTGCACCAGTTGCGCGGTTAATCGTCACAAACTCTCGAATGCTGTTATCATCACCTATTTTCAGCCAAGTAGCGCCGCCTTCATATTTCAAATCTTGGGTGTCCAAACCAATTGCCGCACCAGGAAAAATTTGATTACGAGCGCCAATTTCTGTTGGTCCTTCTAAAACTGCATGAGCGCCGATAATTGTTTCTGGACCAATTTTGACATTTTCTCCAATCACTGCATAAGGACCAACCCTCACCGTTGGGTGTACTTCAGCATTTGGGTGGATAACAGCAGTGGGATGAATCACTGTCTTTAATGGTACTACTCCAGCCATCTGTAAGCTCCTATTGCGGTTTTGGGGAGGGGCGGGGTAGATGCCGCCCGTGAACGTGATGCTGTGTTCACCCAGGTTTGCATATAGCAACAAACTACAAATAGGCACTGGGGACTACAAATAAAAAGCAACAAAGTTGATAGCTGAAGTTTTAGTCAATTAAAGAAAACATCAGTTCGCCTTCTGCTACTAGCTGACCATCGACATGAGCGCGAGTCTGCATCTTAGCAAAACGACGGCGTTTGACACAGATGAGTTCCACGCTCATCACCAACTGGTCGCCTGGTACAACTGGACGGCGAAACCGGACTTTATCAATACCAGCAAATACAAATAAGTTGCCTTCAATATTGGGTAGTTGAGTTAAAACAATGCCACCTACCTGTGCCATTGCTTCTACAATCATCACTCCAGGCATTAATGGACGACCTGGAAAATGCCCTTGAAAATAAGGTTCATTAAAGGTGACGTTTTTCAGACCAACAGCACTTTCCCCTGGTACATACTCCATAATGCGATCGACGAGCGCAAACGGATAACGGTGGGGAAGCAGCTTTTGAATCTCTTCGAGATTGTAAACAGGCTTTTTAGGCGACTGCTGTGTTGGGGTAGTAATTACTTGATCAACCTGAGCAGGTTCAGTTTTAAGGCTGCTTGCAGAATTAGTGTGATTGAGTTCAATCAGTGTGGACATGAGCAAACTTTTAAAGTTAGGGGCGATTTATTACTAAGTATGAAGGCGGAAGCATTAAAAAAGTATAAATTGGAAAGGAAAAAATTGAAACAAATTTTAACAAGGTCATCGGTTATGGGTCATCAGTCATTGTTAATTGATAATTGTTAATTGTTAAGTGCCTGAATTTTTCGAGCCAGTTGGATATGTAAGCTATGGCTGGCTTTATAAGCAAGGAAGTGAGCTTGTGGAAAACAGCCTAACAAGCTTAAATCGCCGATTAAATCTAGAAGCTTATGACGCGCTGGTTCATTAGCAAACCTTAATGGGGGATTGAGCCAGCCATTAGCGTCGCAAACTAAAGCATTATCCAAGCTGCCACCCTTAATTAAACCGGAGGCTCGTAGCTGCTCAATTTGGTGAGCTAAACCAAAGGTACGTGCTGGCGCGATCGCACTTTCAAAACTTTCTGTACTCGGTGTCCAACTATGCCACTGATTACCAATTGCGGGTAAATCAAAATCTATGCCATAAGTGAAGCGAATTGCAGGTGCAGGTAGCGCAGCAACAAAGGCATCGCCTTGATATACCCAAATTGGCTCTTTGATTTCTAGATAGTCGCAGAGGGGCATAGCAGGGCGATCATTGTTATTCTCCCCCGCACGCCATACTCCCCTCCCCGCACACAGGGAGGGGTTGGGGGTGGGGTTCTGCTCCCCCTGTAGAGACGCGCCATGGCGCGTCTCTACTTTGACAATACCAGCGCTTGCGATCGCTTCTGTCCAAACTTTGGCACTTCCATCCAATAAAGGAAGTTCCGAACCATTAATCTCAATCCGAGCATTATCGACACCCATCCCAGCTAAAGCTGCCAACAAGTGTTCTACTGTTCGCACACGGGCATCTTCAGCCGCAAGTTCTGTAGATAAAGTCGTCTGATTAACAGCATCTACCCGTGCGGGAATATGGGGCGAGTTTGGCAGATCCACCCTCACAAAGTAGCGTCCCTCCCCAGCAGAGGCAGGTTGCACACGCACAGCCGTCAGGACACCACTATGCAGCCCTACACCTGACATTTCAAATTCTCTTGCCAAGGTTTGCTGCGGCCATTCAGCTTTCAGTTTCATTTCCGAGTTGATTTACTAATAAAAATTTACACTCTTCTTGCTGAACGCTAACAGAGGGAGAGCTAATTAAAATCTCTCACCAATCCCAAAGTGGAGACGACCTTTACCTTCGTCATTAAAGCCGTAGTCAATCCGAATTGGCCCTAGCGGTGAATTAACTCGCACACCCAGACCATAGCCTAAACCATTACCTGGTTTGCCCCTAACTCCGGCTGGATCTCCTGGTACACTACTACCTGAACCTAAATCAGTAGCATAGTCAGCAAACAGCGCCGCCCCTATAATCGAAAACAGTGGAAAGCGATATTCAGCAGTTCCCTGAAGAAAACTCCGACCACTGCCAATATCCCCTTCATCGTAACCACGCACTGAGTTACTGCCACCAAGAGAAAAAGCTTCATAAGGTGGCAAATCTCCCAGTACTGTTCCAGCTTGAACATTAAAGGCAAAAGCCTGTGGACCTTTGGCAAATTTAGTCAAAGTTGCAGGAATATAATAGCTGTAGCTACCCCGCAGACGATTTAGCAAGATATTCCCTTCTCCTACAGGAATCGACTGTTCTACGCCAAATCGCAAGAAGTCGCCTTGTGTAGGTATTAAAGAATTATTACGGCGATCGCGCACCGCGCCCAATTGCAGTGTCAACAAATCGTCTTTACCTGAACCACTAAAGCTCAAATTATTGCCTTGCTCATCTCTAGGGGCAAGATCACCATCAGCATCGCGGATCGAAACTCGCTGATACTGCAAGCCTAAAGATGCCCTCCAGTCTGAGTCTTGAAAGGGGTTTTTGATTAAGGGACGGCTGAAATTGATCCCACCACCTAGTCGCACCACACGCGGGCGATCGTTATTATGATCGGGGCCAAGTGTAATATCTTCATCCCCACCATCAAAAATTAGCGAGATAGACCGACGACGGAAGCCATTAATTGTATAAGAAGTCCGGTAAGGATCACCTGCAATCCAAGGATTTGTCAAATTGACATCAAACAGCAATTCCCGTTGACCTAGCTGCAACTCAGTTCCTAGTTTTTGGTTATTACCCCCTAAATTTTGCTGTTGATAACTAAGTGTGCCAAAAAAACCACTAGCAGAACTAATACCAGCCCCAGCCGCGACTGAGCCAGTATTTTTCTCAATCACATTGACTACAACAACAACTTTGCGAGGATTTGACCTGGGCTAAAGGAGAGACGCACATCGTCAAAAATGCCGAGTCCATAGACGCGCCGCAAGTCACGTTCTGCTAGTTTACGGTTAAACACATCTCCTGATGATAATTGCACCTCGCGCGTAATAATAAATGGGCGAGTGCGACCCTTCAGGGGACTACCTTGATCGTTAACTTGACTGCCTTCTTTATTCAGAAAGCGGACTTGTATATCCTCTATCACCCCTTCTGCTACTACTAAGTTAACTTTGCCATCAGAGGTGGGTTGTGGAACATCAATTACTTGTGCCAAGTCATAACCGTTGTCTTTATACCACTGGTTTAACTTCTTGATGCTTTCTTGCAGTTCTTTTAAGTTCAGAATGCGACCATACTGCGGGGAAAAGATACTATTCACCACGCTTGCAGGTACTACACCAGAACCAGGACTAGGTGGAACGGTTGTGACATTTACAGTTTGCAACACAGGGTTAGGTTGCACTACAAATGCCACGCGCACACCTAAAGGGGTATCTTCTGGCACAAATTCCACATTGGCGAAATATCCAGTCGCATAAATCGCATTTAAATCGGACTGCAATTGGCTGCGCGTTGTGGCGCGTCCAGGTTTTGTGCGAATTACCTTATATACTTCGTCTTGCAGGTGCATCGCTACACCACGAACTTGCACTTCAGCTACCAGGACACGCGCCTCTGTTTGTGGTATTGGAGCAGGGGTAGGTATGGTTGGCAGGGTGGGAGTTGTTGGCTGATTTGGGTTAATAGTAGGCGGGTTAATTTCTAGAGACGGCGTACCTGGTGTGATATTAAATTCAACTCGGTTCGGTGTCTCTTGTCTGGGTGTAGACTCTGTACCAGGAGGAGAAATTAGTGGCTCTGTGGGTCTTACTGGTTCACCAAGTGGAGTTGTAGGACTAGATTGACTACTGCCTGGTGTCGATCCTCCTGAATCGGGAGCAGCATCAATAATCACATTTCCCGATCCAGGTGTGCCAGAGGAATTTCCTGCTGGATTGCGAGTTTGTCCATTCGCAGGGGAGGACAAACTCATGGTCGTTGTCGCCGCGATAGCCGCCAGCAAAATAGGAGATAAACGCATTTCTTTAATAACTTCGTTCCGCACTTCCACACACCATCTAAAGTTTTGAGTTGATAAAATCAGACGCAAAAACTCGTTGCTTTACAACTTTACAACCCAAAACTCACACAAATCTTAATATTGGGTACTCAAAACTTTCTGGAGTACTTGCTGGTAGGCATCTTCGACATTACCCAAGTCTCGACGGAAACGGTCTTTATCCATCACTCGCTGATCGGGGTCTGTTTCAGCTTGATTCCAAAGACGACAGGTATCTGGGCTAATTTCATCAGCCAGGAGTATTTGCTGCTGCTTGTCAAGACCAAATTCCAATTTAAAATCTACCAATGTAATTCCACATTGATTAAAAAATCCTGAGAGAATTTCGTTAATTTGCAATGATGACGCTGTTAAGCTTTCCACCTGTTCTGGTGTTGCCAGATTTAATAAAAACAGGCGATCGCGCGTCAGCAACGGATCTCCCAGTTGATCGTTCTTATAATAAAATTCCACTAACGGCTGTGGTAAGACGGTTCCTACCGCTAACCCTGTTTGTTGACACAGGCTACCCGCAGCAATGTTTCTAACAACTACCTCTAGGGGGATGATTGTTACTGCCTTAACCCGCATTTGATTAGGTGCTGGACAGTCGATGAAGTGGGTAGGAATACCTTTAGCTGACAGCATTTTAAACAGATGAGCCGCGATCGCACAGTTCATCTCACCTTTTTTTTTAATCGAGCCTCGCTTTTGGGCGTTAAAGGCTGTGGCATCATCTTTAAAGTGCGCCAGCAAAATCTCTGGTTCATCAGTAGTATAGATAATCTTGGCTTTGCCTTCGTATAACTGTTCGTTTGCAGACATGAGAGAGTAGTAAGTTGTAGTTTGGTCTCTGGCAGAAATAAAATTGTAATCTTTTGTCGGGCGGATATCTTCCTTAACAAAGCTCCTGCTATTTAGTGGCATAATCTATGGTTAAGCCCAGGTTAAGCATAAATTAATTAATGGTTAATAAATTTACAGCTTTTTTCAGCAAACCTTAGTAAAATAGAAAGACAACTACTAAATTACTTAGTAGCTGCAATTTGTAGTTTACCTGCTCAAATAAGCTTTGTAGCGGATTGTTCTCTAGCCCAAACCAATACAGTCTACACCTTCTGCGGAAAGTGGTATGCTTGAGCCAAAAACCAGCGCAATTTAGTTCATGCTTGGCTTCTTAACCAGGAATCAAGTAAATATAGCTTTTTGCACTGTTTAAGACTTTTGCTGAGTTATATACATAACTCTATGTGTATCTAGTGAGGGTTAAAAGGAGAAACTAAAACAAAAGCTGAGTGCGATCGCTCTTCTTTTACAGATTAGTCGGTAAGCGTAAAGCTCAGTGGCTCGGTTCCCTGAGATACAAGCGACTCGCGCGGTTTTAACCGCGTTCAATCTTTCTTCGTAAAAACACTTTCGCTTTTACGCCAAACATGATAGCGTAAGGCAGGAGGTAAAAAGATGCTAGTTTTTGAGTTCAAGGCTTACGGAAAGTTAACACAGTTAGCAGCAGTAGATGATGCAATTCGGACGGCGAAGTTCATCCGAAATAGCTGTATTCGGCTATGGATGGACGTTAAAGGTACAGGTAAAAACGATTTGCAAAAACATTGTGCTGTACTTGCAGCTAATTTCCCTTTCGCTAACGAACTTAATTCAATGGCTAGACAAGCCTCTGCTGAACGAGCGTGGTCTTCTATCTCTCGCTTTTACGACAACTGCAAGAAGGGTATCCAGGGCTTAAAAGGGTATCCCCAATTCCAGAAAGATTGCCGATCGGTCGAGTACAAAACATCGGGATGGAAGCTTGCAGACAATCGTAAATCAATAACTTTTACTGACAAGAAAGGGATCGGGCGATTGAAGCTCAAGGGTACTCGCAATTTGCACTTTTACCAAATCGACCAAATCAAACGGGTGAGATTGGTGAAACGTGCGGATGGTGTGTACGTTCAATTTTGTATTAATGTAGACCGATCTGAAAACACAAAACCTACTGGTAGCACAGTGGGATTAGATGTAGGTTTGAAAGAATACTACACCGATTCTAATGGCGTAATGATTGAGAATCCTAAATTTCTCCGTCAAGGAGAAAAGGTTCTTAAACGCTCACAACGTCGTGTTTCTAGAAAGATAAAAGGTTCAAAGAATAGAGGCAAAGCTAGACAGATTTTAGGTAAACGCCACCTCAAAATAAGTAGGCAACGTAAAGACCATGCTGTGAAATTGGCAAGGTGCGTAATTCAGTCCAACGACTTGATCGCCTATGAAGATTTGAGGATCAAAAATATGGTGAAAAATCATTGTTTGGCTAAGTCTATTAATGACGCATCTTGGTATCAGTTTCGTGTTTGGCTTGAGTACTTTGGAAAAGTATTTCAGCGAGTCACGGTTGCGGTTAACCCGCATTATACAAGCTCTTATTGCTCTAGCTGCGGTGAAATTGTCAAAAAATCCCTATCTACTCGAACACACATTTGTAAATGTGGTTGCGTATTAGACAGGGACGAGAATGCAGCTAGAAATATCCTTAGTCGAGGATTGGGTACGGTAGGGCATACCGGAACTTTCGGGCTAGATCCGAACAACGCTTTGGGAGATGCGACCTCTGCCCAGGCTCTCTGAAATCCTGCCTGGGTAAGTCATGTCTTTGATCAAAGAATCTCAGTGGCTTCAGCCCTGAGAGTGTCAATCAGCTAATCTAAAGCCCAGATAAGATCGGGATTTTTAGAATTAAGGAGATAGAAATGCTTAACCGTTCTGAGTTTATTTATCCCCGTAGTCGCTACTACGGTCATGTGAAGCCAGAAAATCTGGTTTTCAACGCCAACTTACAAGAATTTGCTCAAAAAGTCAATTATATTTGTAACTTGGAAACTGGTGGCAAGCTATCTCCAGAAGAGTCTTATAAGCAAATAAAAGCTCTGTGGAAAGATCTCAAACGTACCAAGAAGCAATTGAGTATTGGCAAAAGTCCCTTTCACGATCATCAAGACGAAACTTAGCTAGATGTAGGGATGGGTAAGAACAATTAATTGTCAGTCTTTGAAGGCAGATACATAAATTGTTATATTCCACCCATCCCAAATCCGCTAAAAATTTCAATATCTACTAATTGATGTTTGTTTTCTATGCAGCAGGTGACATAGACTGGGAGTAAACTACAGCCTTATAGTAGTTTTTAAGCTGGCGAGTAGCAGCAGCCCATCCCCATCTTTCTGCTTCATTGCGAGCATTTTGGCGTATATTTTCACGTTCTTTTTGATTAGCTAGTAGGCGTTGAGTAGCTGCGATCGCACCTTGTTCATCAGTAGGATCGAATAGATAACCATTAACCCCATCTTGGACAATATCAGGAATTCCACCAGAACGCGCCGCTACGACAGGGCAACCAGCAGCCATTGCTTCCAGTAATACTAAGCCCAATGTTTCGGTGCGAGAGGGAAAAATAAAAGCATCCGCCGAAGCAAAAGCTGAAGCGAGTTCTAATCCTTCCAGATAACCTACAAAATAAGTAGGAGTACCCGCAAAGTGTTCTTCTAAAGCTTCCCGATGTGGCCCATTTCCAACTAAAGCAAGACGGGCGTTGGGGATAGCTTCTAAAACTGACTTAATTTTGTCAATTTCCTTTTCAGCGCCCAGCCGTCCCACATATAGTAAAAGAGGACTTTCAGGATGTCCTTGGCTTAAGCGCGATCGCATTTTTTTACAAGTTAAGTGCGGTTGAAACATTTCAGTATCCACACCCTTCTGCCACAAGTCTACCCGTTCAATACCGTGAGCCGTTAATTCTTGCACCATCGCAGTGGAAGTACACAAATTCAACTCAGCTTGGTTATGAGCAGATTTTAGCAGTTCCCACAATAACCCTTCTAGCATTGCCAAACCATAATGCTGTAGATACTGGGGTAAATGGGTATGGTAAGACGCAATTAGTGGAACTTGCATCGCCTTACCATAAAACAACCCAGCTAATCCTAGAATAGCTGGGTTAACGACATGAATAATGTCTGGTTTAAACTGTTCTAAGGCAGTACCAATTGAAGGTCGAGGGAGTGCAAGTTTTAACTCGGGATACAACGGCAGAGGGAAACCAGCAACACCATATATTTTCGCACCTTTGTATTCTCTTAGACCACCATCAGGACAAAATATTAGTACCTGATCGCCGTTACGTTGTAAATGTTCAACTGTGTGTCGCAGACGGGTTACAATGCCGTCAACCTTGGGTAAAAAAGTTTCCGTGAATAAGGCAATTCGCATCGGTTAGCTATCAGCTATTTGCTTAAGCAGCGTTGATGTTATTTAGTTTCTCATAAAATCTGTCAAATTTTTGAATTAAAAATTTATTGTTATCATCACTCTCAGGTCAGCAATTTCACCAATAATAATTTTTTGTTTGATAAATTATCACTAAAGTTAGATGTATATTATTTGCTCATATAGATCAATCAGATTTTAAAGCAACTGCGCTTTGCCGTTAAGATATTAGATTTCTTGCTTTAAGTCACAATGCGGTTTTTTTTATCGCAGATGTAAGCAGATATAGGCGGAGCCTTCCCGTAGGGTACGCAGCCGATCGCAGATGTTAACCAAACGTTAATCAAAGCAATTTGTCTATTAATGATGCTAGTTCTCAAAGTTTTCCTAAGAGCCTATCCGAAAAGTAGAGACGCTAAATTTCGCGTCTCTACTGAGAAATTAACCGCAGAGATAGCGCGAACTTCGCTCTTCTTCAGGCTACGCAGATATTTTATGTGATTAATTATTTTTCGGATAGGCTCTAAGTAACAGGACTTACGCACACACACTATATATAGTTTGATCAAAGTTGGCGATCGCTTTTTAATGAATTCAAACGATCACCATCCAAGAAAAAGTGTTTAAAAGTCAAACGAGTTGCATCCGAACAGAAGGAAATTTAAGTTCGTGAGTTAAGTAGTCTGACAGCAATTCAGTTTTTAATTGATAGATTGTTTTCTGAGTCAGATGCGCCAATCGTTTTAAGTGATTCCAAACTAAAATTGCACAAGCTATATGGTTTCTTTGTATTCGTGCATGGCGACATTGACAAGATTCAATACCTGTTAATTGTTTAAGACTTCGGTGAAATTCCACCCTTCGGGAAGCGCTTCGCTCTACAATTTTCCATCGTTGGGCGCAGACATTTTTTACATAGGAGCGTAGATTGTTGAGTTAAGTCATTAGTCGCGACATATTCCTTTCTGTTGGTAAGCTAAGACGCATTTAAATTTAATATGGCTAGCGAGCGAGACGCTCGCACTACAAGCACTTGACAATAATTAACAGTTCAATTTAAATGCACAACAGCTTACAAACAGTAACCCGAAATAGCTTCACCTTTTTATTTTTAGGGAAGTTCTTAATATCGCCTACTACTTGTACTTTACCTTTAGCTTCATTGTACCTGAAGCACCAACAATAAACTCAATTGGAACACCATCAACATCTGAAGCTAGACCAACACCAGCTTTTTGAGACATTGTAATCTCTATTTCATCAGCACCATTTTCTTTCCCTGCTCGAATGATATTGATCGCTACTTTCCTTTGTTCTTCAATCTCTTTTTTGTTAGCACCTGATGTAAGATAGGAAATACCGTCAAATAAGGCTTTCCCAATCATCAATAACGGGGTTATGGGAGGTAGAACAAACGCATCTGTTGCAAGCGCGTTCTTGTGACCTTCTTCTGTAGTGAGATCGAATTTTTGGCTAGAGTCGCTCATAGGTGTTTTGTCACTATCAAAATGATGATAATTCGGCATAACGCCTGAACTCACCCGACGCTAGTAACGTTGGATGATGAATTAAGTTTAATATCGGTCGGGTGCAGTGATTTGTTAGACCATCGCTTAATTGGCAACCTCACCAATCTATCTTTATGAGCCAGTTGCTTCTGCTGCAAGTCATTAAAAATTGCTCTCAAGTCATATTGCAATGATTGAGCGTATTCTTCCCGATACTTGTGAATTTCATCGAGAATTTCATTTTTATACATGACTAGACCTCTGGGTTATATCCAATAAGCTCATAGGGGGTGCAAATAACTGGCAATATATAACCGAAATCAGAACTAATCTGAGCCAGCTTACGCTGAATTTGAGCATTTGCCATGTGCTTGCAGTTCCATGTTAGCAGATAATCTAAGTTATAGACGGTTGCTAATGCCATGTGTAAAGCATCGTTGGATGCCTTTTGGGGAAGATTGCTTTGATTCAGAAAGGCTTGCGACAGTTCAAATGCTTCTTCCGTCAGTTCAAGAAGCATTAGGGATTGTAACAAATTTAACCGTTGACTAGCCATCTCTGGATCTCCTTTACCAGCCTCATCTTCAACGATCTCTGAAGCATAAAGCGTGAATGAGCGACGATGATCATTCCACCAGTCTTGGGTAATCTTGACATTAGCAGCAACAATTAAATTGTCAGTTGGTCTGGCGGTGAGATGCCCAAAAATACTGGTTTCGATATAGACACTTCCATTCACGGTAATAAGCAGGTATTTATCAAAACTTTATTTTACTGCATTTCATCTTTATTTCGAGGGTGTTGGTTTTCCTAGTTCAACCCAGCCGACAAGATCGGCAATCGCACTAATCCAATTTAATAGTCAATCCTCAGAGGACAAAAAACAGAAACTTTCTGTATATTCACCCCGTAGAGGATGTTATCCAGAAACTTTCTGCACAATTCCCGATAATAGCTAGAAACTTTCGGGATAACATACCCAATAGTCGTAATATCCAGAGTAATTACTATTTAAACTTTCGGTCGCCAAGAAACTTTCGGTAGGATTTGGTTTTGATCAACTCGGTACTGATACTTCAGAGCAAAGTTGAGCAGTGAGTCAAGTAGAGAATCTGAGAGATAGTGTGGTTGTAAGCCTAAATCGAGCAGATTGGTGTTTTTTGGGTTAAAGTAATGGTCTTCTTTCTCAACTCTGGGATTATCCAAGTTATTAATTTCTACGTTGAGTCCTAAAGAATTACCAGCTTTTTTAACCATTAAGGCTAAGTCACCAACACTGAATTGTTCAGTGAACTGGTTAAATACGCGGAATTCGCCTTTTTGTGCTGGGTTAGCGATCGCTAATTCTACACAACGTACTGTATCCCGAATATCCAAGAAGGCGCGAGTTTGACCACCTGTACCATAAACCGTCAACGGATGAGCGATCGCAGCTTGGATACAGAAACGGTTTAAAGCCGTACCAAATACTCCATCATAGTCAAGACGGTTAATTAGCAGTTCATCCATCCCTGTTTCTTCCGTCAGAACGCCGTAGACAACGCCCTGATTGAGGTCAGTGGCACGTAAACCCCAAACCTTACAAGCAAAATGGATATTATGGCTGTCGTGAACCTTGCTGAGGTGATAGAAGCTACCTGGCTGTTTGGGATAAGGTAAAGTATCCTTACGTCCGTTGTGTTCGATAGTGATATAACCTTCCTCAATATCAATATTGGGAGTGCCATACTCACCCATTGTCCCTAACTTAACCAAGTGGCAATCTGGGAAGTCTTGCTGGATTGCATAAAGTATATTCAGCGTCCCGACAACGTTATTTACCTGAGTAAGAACAGCGTGTTCTCTGTCAATCATTGAAAAAGGTGCCGAACGTTGTTCACCAAAATGGACAATTGCTTCGGGCTGAAATTGATGTAGTGCCTTGTTGAGAAATTCGTAGTTGTTGATATCGCCAATGAACAGGTCAATGGATTTGCCTGTGAGGTCGTGCCAGCGTTGGATTCGTTGCTGAATGGGTGCAATCGGCGTTAAAGTTTCAACACACAGTTCAGCATCCCAGTGGCGACGCACCAGGCTATCTAGAATGCCGACTTCATAACCTCTGTTGGACAGGTAGAGTGCGGTTGCCCAACCGCAATAGCCATCACCGCCAATAACCAGGACTTTCATAAAAAAAAATCGGTAAATGGGAAACTCAGTGGCTTTAGCCCTGAGAGGAAAACGACACGATTAGTAATACTCGATTACTAAATTTTGCTTGCCGATACTCGGTAAATGTATCAGGTTTGGGGACATTTTGGGCTATTAACTTTAAGCTTTTTGCTGTCAGCTATCAGCTATTCAGTTTTTGGATTACACAAGGAATCTTTGTTGATTTTGACTTGTTTTGGCGCTTTGTGCTGACAACTGAGAGTTTTGTGCTAATAGCTAAACTTTTACTTCCTCAGCAAAACTTGCCCGACGGACAAAATGAAATGCGCCACCTAATGAACCCCAGATATGCTCATCTGTGTCTGGGTCGCGTCCTCTATCAAGGCTGATAAATTTGTGTTCGTCAATCTCGAAAGTGCTATCTAAGTAAGTCTTTTGACCTTTACGAAATACAATGCAAGCTTTCCCAGGTTGAACATAGCCTTTAAAGCTGTTATCTGTCCATTCCACAATCATATTGCAGCCTGGTAATTTTTCTAAATGTTCCAGTGTCAGAGCTTTGAGAAGCTCTGGTTTACGAGATGCGCCGTAAAATTGTTGTTCTTGGTTGACAGAGTAATTCTCAATTTCAATATGATCATCTACGACGATTAAGTTTAAAACTCTTAGTCGGTAGGGATCATTGAGCGTATAATCATAAGCTTGTTCCACAAACAAACTCACCCCAGACAAAAATTCTGGCGGTAGAGGGCGCATAGCTACACGAATATGCGCGAAAAACGGAGGATTTTCAAAGGCTTGGGCTTGATTACTGAAATCTGCTGCCATCCAGCGAGCTAAGGTTGCGATGTCAGTAGAATGCGTCATTTTATCTTTAAATGCTTAATGAGGGTAAATTAACTTGATAAATTGAAATGTGAGCTAGAATCAACTGCCGCTTTTAAGGCGAAACAGGAGAAACTGCGTGATTTGGGAATCATTGAAATTATTGTCACTCACCAGTAGTAAACTTTGGCTACCATCTGGAAAACGAGGACCAAGAGCCATTCCTTCTAAATTATCTAAGTAAATACCTAGTTTATCCAAGTCAAGCAGTAACTTTTTTTTAATTGGTTCAATACTTCTTAAATCACCTTTAAGGCTGGCAATACGTGATGTATCGGTTGCTCCACCTGTTGCTGCTTGAAAAATCTTAGCACCAAAGCCTAGAAGCCCAAAAGAGCGTTCTAATGTGAGAAAATGCCCTCCTTGATCTAAGGCTAATATTTCTGGTAAACCGTGTTTTACGGCTCCACTGGGGGGTGGTTCTAGCTGATATAAATGTTCTGAGATGATTACTGGCGCTCCATCACTAAGTAAATAATGGAGGAAACGACATTTAGCTCCATGCTCTGAAGTTTCAGTTTGGTTAGTTGATGCTATTTCATCTTCATCCTGCACCAGTGCTGACTCTGTGACTGTAAATAAGCGAAATGGTTCTCCCTTAGCGGGTACGGTTCCTGTAGGGTTAAGAGTTAGTGCTTCAAATCCTAAGTTATTTTGGATACCACGATGTTGATCGGCGGAGTCATCTGGAATATAGCGTTCTGGTATGGTTAAGCTTTGCTGTTCTCGTCCAGTATTAAGATCAAATTCTTTAATAAAAGGTAAAGCACGATTTTCCGGGACACCTTCACTAGATATAAATACTGTTTGTTGAGGAGTTAGGGCAATGCCTTCAGTATCGCTGGTGTTTTTAGGATAAGTATTACCTTGAGCGTCACGCAAAAAGGTGACATTTTCTACTTCGACTTTCTTGATGCCAATTTTGTCTTTGCTGGAGTTATTGAGAATTAGCTTGAGGGTATAAAATCTAGCTGGAGCGAAACTGCTACGATCATCTGTGATCGCATAAAAAAGATTCGAGGAGCGATCATAAGTAAGTCCAGATAATCCCCCCACAGGAGTATCTTTAAATTTGCTATTTGGTAGTTGGTATTCTCCCAAAAATTCTAGAGATAAATCCAGAAAAACTCGCTGTTGTGCGCTAATTTGAGGCAAGCTACAGGATGTCAGTAAGGTCAATAATATTAAGGTAGTTGCTAAAAAGCCAGCACTACGTTTTAGTTTGCTCCAGATCAAACGCTTTATACTCATCACGTCAATAAACAGTGGAAACCCTCGCTTTACTCTAGCAGTCATCACAATTATTAAGTGTGAAGTATAAGTTATAAAAAATCCTCTTGGTTTGAGCTAAAAGGTGGAATGGAGGACTGCAAGTGTGGTATAGGCAAGATAGTACAAGCAGACTGAGATTAATTAAAGCAGCGATCGCTACTGCTTTGTTGTTGCTGTGTGACAATTCAATGCTTTTAGCAGCAGATAATCAGCCACCACCGCCTAACCCTCTAGAAATCACAACACCTGATCCATTACTCCCAAGAAACCAACCTCTCAATGAGCAAGAACTTTTACAAGTTAAGGCATCACTAGATCAATTAAATAGTCAAGCAACTACACAATTAAGATCTGGTAATAAATTAGCAGCTTACGATATTTGGCACCGAGAATTGCGATTGCGGCGACAATTGGGAGCATTAGAAGAGGTAGCAGCACTAGCTAGGGTTGGAGGTATTGCTTGGGAAGATAATCAAAAAGCTGAGGTGCAATTAATTACTAAACGTCTGCAAGCAATTCAACTGCAAGCGCAAACTCAAGTTCCCGTTGACTTACCTTTATTGCAATCTTTAGGGCAAGCTTACCAGCAAGTAAGAGTATTAGCGCCAGCAATAGATGTTTATCAACAAATTCTGACTTCTTCGCAACAGCAAGAAAATCAACCTATAGTAGTAGCGACTCTTAATTCTCTTGCTGAACTTTATTTAGATTGGTTTGATTATCCTAAAGCAGCAGAAAGTTATGAAAAGTTGCTCGACTTATCACAAGAACAGGTTGATGTTATAAATCAACTTATATATTTACAACAGCTTACTGATATTTACAACAAGGCGAAGCAACCTGAGAATAGTATTAGGATCAAGCAACAATTAATTGAAATTTACCTTAAGCAACAGACTTTAGATAAATTACCAGCAATTAAGATGGCGATCGCTTCCGACTACGAAGCTATTAATAAACCTGATGAAGCTAGCCAAAATTATCAGGAAGCTTATCAGTTAGCTATCTCACAACAACAATTTGCTGATGCTAGTGCAGCATTGGATAAACTAGGCGCTCTTTATTACTCCCATAACCAGCCTGACGCAGCTTTGCAAATATATCAAAACCTTTTAGAGGTAGAGCAACAATCTAATAATTTCTATGGTTTGATGGACACTTATGACCATATAGGTCAAATTTATCTTGCCCAAAAAAACTTTGATCAAGCTAAGGCAGCTTTTCAACAAGGGCTAGATTTAGCTAATTCTTTAAAATATCAGGAAAACTATTTTTCTAGTCAGCTTGAACGAGTTAATCAACAAAAATCTCCGTAAGGCTTATCCTTTGGCACGTTGCTAAGTAGACATCTCCAATAATGAATGTAGAGACGCGCCATGGCGCGTCTCTACAAGGGTTCTAGACAGCGCACCTTTAATTTCTGGAGATGTCTAGTATGTTAACTGATCGTCTACAGTGAGTGGGGTGTCTTAACCTCCCTCTCATCAGAGTAATTATCTCTTGAGAGATAGTTGATGTTGATCAAGCTTTACAACTTGCGATTGATTATTTTTAAGAATAAAGCAGCAGGAATGGGGGAGCAATCAAAGTCAATTTTGTTGGCGATCGCAATATCAATCTTGGCAACTCACCTGTAGTTGTTTGAGATTCGGGGTGATTTCGGGAGGCATTGCAGCTTATCATTATGTTTACGGGTGCATTCTACTAGGGATGAGTAAGATATGAAGTTAATTGCCCATTAATAAATTTAGACTTGAGACAAGCACAGTATGCTGAAAATGATCAAGGTTCACAATTTGTTTAATTTTGAGCCTTGATCATTCATACTTTTTTAGGGCATCTATTTATGATTAGGGCAGTAAGGTTACTTTTCCTATGTAACAACTCAACTAAGCATTGGGTGTAAAACTTAGGTGCATTGTTCCACCAAAAGTAGCGATCGCATCAGTAAAAGGCATACACTACTGCATTGGTGTAAGCGATCGCCTGCAATAACTTCTTCTATAGGTAGGTATTTATGAGTACAGTTTTGGTTGTAGATGATAGCGGTATGCTCAGAGAAATGGTGTCAGAACTTTTAAAAAAGAGCGGAATGACTGTAATTCTCGCAAATGATGGGCTAGAAGGAAAAGAACAACTTGAAAATACGATTCCAGATTTAGTAATTACAGATCTGATCATGCCTCGGATGAATGGCTATGATCTTTGCCGTTGGATCAAAGGCAACCCCAAATTGCAAAATGTCCCTGTCATCATGTGTTCCACCAAAAACGAAGATTTTGATCGTTACTGGGGAATGAAGCAAGGGGCAGATGCCTACATTACTAAACCTTTTCATCCAGCCGAAATGCTGGAAACCATAAAACAACTGCTACGCAATTAGAGAAAATAACTCAGCAGATGGGTAATTAAAGCAGCAATTAGACCCAGTTACGTGAGGTATATATTAATACCGAATACGTGGGTCAATATAAGCATTGATAATATCAATCGCAATGCTGGCGATTACGACAATAAAAGCGAAAAACACCATTATTCCTTGGACTGTGGGATAATCTCGTAAGGAAATTGCCTCATATAGTCGATTGCCTAACCCAGGCCAAGAGAAAGTAACTTCTGTTAAAACTGCGCCTCCTAGTAAGGAAGCAAGCAGTAACCCTAAAAGGGTAATTACTGGGATCAAAGCGTTTTTAAGAGCATGAGCAAGGAGAATTTTTCTGTCGGGAATTCCTCTTGCTCTAGCAGCTTCTACATAATCTGCTTTGAGGGTTTGCTTTAAATTCACCCGCACTATGCGCTCGAAAATGCCACTCAAGAGAATGCCCAGAGTGATACAGGGTAATGCCAGATGATGTAAAGCAATAAAAAATTGCTCGATATTACCACTCAGCAAGCTATCAATGCTGTAAAGTCCGGTGATTCCTTGAGGAGGAGTTAAAGTCAAGGGAAAACGAGTCCCCAAGGGAAACCAACGAAGTTGCACAGAGAAGATTAATTGCACTAGCATTCCTACCCAGAATAAAGGTAAGGAGTAGGTGATAATGCTAAACAAACGTCCGGCGGCATCTATAAAAGTGCCTGGTTTTGATGCAGAAATACTTCCGCTTACTACACCAACAATAAATGCGATCGCTAAACTATAAACGGCTAACTCGACCGTTGCTGGAAAGTATTGCTGAATAATCTCCCATACCGATTGTCCACGACTGGTGAGAGACTCACCTAAATCTAGACTTAGTAAGTCTCCTAAATATTTTAAGTATTGCTCTGGTAGAGTCTTGTCTAGCCCCAATTGATGGCGTAATTCAGCCTTTGCCCATTCTGGTGCGTGTGGCCCTAAGATGAAATCAACAATGTCTCCAGGGGTTGCTCTGAGCAGTAAAAACACCAAAGTGGTGATTGTCCATAACATCAGAGGAGCCAATAGCAGACGAGTGGTGATGTAATATTGCAGTGCTTTGGAACGAGACATTTTTGTATTTAGGACTGAGTAATGAGGAGTGAGTAAAGAAATTATCTATTAAGAGCCTATCGGTAAAAGTGCTTTTAAGAGATTTTAACCGCAGATGTTGGCGTTGATTCATCTAGATAGACTATTTCTGGTTTTTATCCCCATTATGTCCGAAGACCTAGCCCCTAATTTTAAAATGTCCTCTGACAAAATCTAATTTTTTGCGATCCTTCAATCATGCTTAAGGCAAATTGAGCCGAAGTAAATTCTTCTGTATTATTTAACTTTGCTATTTTATCTGCTAACGCCTTAATATCAATCACTCCTTTAACTTCACCTTTGCAAGAAACATCGATCTCTTCATTTCCCTGTTCACCATCGAGTTTTCGCAATCCTTTTTTAATCTTAAGTGGTTCAGATTCTGCTACTTTGTCAATGGGATCTACGCCACAGTTCAGAGATTGTGCCTTAAGAGAAAAATCAACCGTCTTTAGTTCTCCCTTAAACAAGCAGATTAATATATGATCAGACAGGCGCTCATAACGTAGAATGGTCAGTTTATTGTTGGGGTTAGCAACACTTTGATTGTTGAGCAAGTCGCTGTAACCTTCTACTTCTAAACCAGGCCAACCTGATACAACCTCTGAGTGTAATAAAAAACCAGTGATTAGTTCATCCGCTCTTGTGCCTGACGTGCTAGAGCGAGTTTGAGTATCTGTTTTTAAGTCAGAAGAAGTCACTCGCCCGATGCTAAAAGCTCCATCTTGCAAGCAGTCAACCCAATAAGAATCTACCCAAAAGAAGCGGAGAGATTCTGCTTTTAGTAACTGTTCGTCGGGAACGAGATAGTTGAAGGGAACGCCTTTGAGGAGTTCCAAATTGGCGAACCAAGTGGCGATCGCCTCTGGTAAATTAACGTTAGTATCATTTGCTTCCCCTTGGAAAGGCAAGTGGAGTACCTGTAGCTGCAACTGGTTCAAAGTTTGAGCATTAGCTCGCTTCCAGTTAAACAACTCTACAGCAAGGCGCTGGTTTTGGAGAGTGAGCATCCGCCCTAATTCCCAAGCGGCAGCATAGGAAACATCAAACAAACCACTATTAGAATCGTAACGCACCAGCGCGTCAGCCATTGGAACTGGCTCAGACAGCCTATCTGGGCTTTTCCCTGGACTGAGGGGGCTGTGATACCAGGAGATAGTTTTATCGCCCTGTCGCAGAGCGTGTGCTAGAGGTACATAGCCCAGATTGAGATATTTGTTAGCCTCACTATTCTGTAGTTCGGGAAGTCTCAGGGTATCCTGCTGGCGATCGAGTTTTTTCAGCAATGCCGTAAAATTGTGCTGATTATTGACACAAGCAAAGCTCCAACTGGTTAAGCTGACTAAGCGGATTGAGTCATCATCTCCTGCTCCTTGGTAGTCAAACTCTCCATTTTTTCCTTGATAGCGGTTTTCCAGAGCCACTAAATGAACTGTACTGACTTCTCCTGGTTGAGGCAGTCGGTTGCCCAGCACGGTTGCCATAGGTTCGCTTAGAGGGGAGTCATTAGCATCAGTCAGGACGTTAATGTGAGCGAGAAGAGCTACCTCTTTTTGGGTAGGAAGAATCTGCGCTAAAAGTTTTTTGGGTACGTCAATAACGGTAAGTTCATCCTCGTCAGTTTGTCCAGGTTCGTCAGTGAAAGCGGGGAATTTAGCGACGTTACCAGGAGTGGATTTGAGATTTTTTAATTTGACTGTTTGCGGTGTAGGTTTTTCTGATTCTCGAAACAATAACAGTGCTACCCAAGGGAGATCAGAATCATTTTCATTGATCGATCGCTCCCAAGGTAATGTACTACGCTTGAGGGTAATATGAGGCAGGGCGTTAGTATGCTCGCCTAAATTTCCTGCGGGCGGAAAGACGGCGTAAATATCATTAACAGTTAGCGGGGCGAAGCGATGTCCCGTAACAACGAAGTCAAGAACTTGCGAAAATTTTGATGCGGCAATTTTTCCAGAATTCTTGGTTTTAATGGTTTGCTCAACCGTAACTTGATAGGTACCGCTATCTAAGGGGGGTTGTTGATATTCGATGAATTGAACTTTAAGGTTTGTTGCAGACATGGGATTAATTCTCTAAAAAAAAAGTAGTGGAGTATTTTAAGTAGGTAGTTGAGAGCGATCATCTCTAGGACTCACGACAGTTTGCAACGCCAATAAAACTTACGCACGATCCTGGAGTCGCTAAATATAGGGTGGTGCGTTGGGGAACGCACCCTACATATAGCTAGACACCTGCTGTAACTTGCGGGGCAATTATAAAAGCATCACCTACGGATTCGGTCAGTTTAACGTCTTCGGCTATTTTTTCAGGAGTGAAACCGAGAGATTGTAAGAGTTGGTTGCGTCGATTCTTACTGGTACTGACGATGCTGTTCTTAATAGTAGTTCTGCGGCTGTCATCCAAGGCTTTTTTGGCTTCAAAAGCGGGAATATTTTTCCAAGCGTAGGGATGATCTTGTAGTACTATATCGTGTAGCAACTTAGTGACATTAATACTTTGAGTATTGCCCTGTTTCGGCGGGTTGCCAGGAACGATGCGGAAGCCAGAAAGGGTATTTTCTAAAAACTGTTGCTCGTTTGCTTCTGGCGGTAGCAGTCTCTCGGTTGAACGACTCATTTTAACGCGGGCATCGCCCCAAAGTCCGGTAGGGACTTGTTGAGTTGCTGGCTCAAAACTAAACTCTTTTTTATCTACTTTTACGCCATTACGGGTAATCTTAATGTTATGAGTCGTTTCTAAATCGCCTTTGCTAACACCCATTGAACGAACGCCAAAATCGGTATTTGCATTGGCTTTTTCATGTGCTAGAGAATCAGCATAGTAAGATCCTTGCTTGGTGGGGATGGCAGAATTGGTGACTAGCTCGAACTCCTTGGCGTTGACGATAAATAAAGGAGTTCCCTCTGCTCGTTCGAGTTGTTTGACCAGTCCTTGAGTAACATTAATGGTACAAACTGCTGTATCGTCTGGTAAGAAAGATGCTTTGAAGGTTTCCCAGTCAATCGGAGTCGGTAAGCGGCTAGATTGATCGCCAAATTCAATAGTAACTTTGATGAACAAAATCCAAAATGTGGCTGTACCGCCAAATTCTGGCCCCCAAAGGTGCAGTTTCACCCCCAGACAAACGGGGCCTAGCCATCCCAAGCCAGCTTCGATCCGCACTTGAATCAGGATATCGTAGTAGTAGGGCTTCCAAGAAATCAGGAAGTGGGCTTCGGCGATAAAGTTTGCCCAAAGGGAACCGAGTTGGAAACTGGCTTCTAGCTTGCCGCCTGCCATAATGGCATGAGCGCACAGGGCAAAATACATTTCTCCCTTGAGAGAAAGGCAATCACCCACCTGCCAGCTAAAGCCCAGGCGAGGGACTGTGGGATAGTGGTCGGGTTTTTTGAATTCGGGATGGTAGCCGCCCAAAGTAATCACAAAGTCGCCAGCGTGGGGGCCATCAAACCAGAAGTACACGGCGAAGCCACCCGTTAAGCGGCAAGCTTTGGAGAGGAGGTAGGAATCTGTTGCGAGTTGAGCTTCAATGGAGATCACTCCCTCATCAAGGGAAAATCTAGCTCTGAGAAGCATCGTCACTTGGGCGATCGAACTGAAATTTTTCGAGTCCTCTGCTGGGGTGGGAATTTTCATGCTGGCAATTCCCAGGAGGTTCATCTCGAAGCCTTCCCCAAAAGCGATCGTCAACAAGGCAAAGCAGTCTACCATTTTGAAGCAGGTAAACTTGAGACCGATCGCTACAAATCCCGATCCTGGAGATAGGGTAATGTATTGATCCAGTTTGCTCAGTTGCTCGGTGATCAGTTCGCCAGTTTCAGAAGTCTCGTTATTGCTGACACCGCCCATTGCTTGAGCAACAAGGGGGAATTCGGTGAGTTTGTCGATTTCGGGAACTTTCAGGTAGCGGTTGTAGCCGAAACCCAGGGAAAATCCGGTGACGAAGAAGAAAGGCGGCCCACCCAGAGGAAATTCGAGGACGGCGTATAAGAAAAGTGCAGGCTGGTCGTTATAGTAGGCATAGGAACCAATGGCACTTAAACCGAAACCTTTACCAGCCTTACCGCCCTTGCTCGATAGTTTAAATTTAATGATGGCAGTCCCGATATATTCTTCATAGGAGATGCCATTTTTGGTTTTTGTAGAACGCAGCAGTGCGCCAGCTACTTCTAAATTCTTGCTCTTGTACTCTATCCCAACCCCAGGAAGGCTAAAGCCTGGTGTGAGTGTGCCGTCTAAGGGAAGTTTGATGGTGAGATCGTCGCAAGCGAGGGTAAAGTCAGATACGTTGAGCGCGGCATCAAACGAAACTCCCAGTTCTCCTTTGTTGTCTGTTTCTCCGTACTGGAAACCAATCTGTTTGAGGAAAAACGGGCCGAAGGATTTTTCAATATTAAACCAAATGCCCAAGTTGCTAGCAGTGGCTTCGCTGTCGCTGTCAGAATCTTCTGGGGTGATTTCTCCTTCTTCTGAACCTACGGGCAGAATGTTGGGGGCATCGGGTAATCCCAATGTACCAGACAAGCTAAAGCCTTTGCGGACGGAGATATCAGCATCCTTGCCTTTTCCTTCACCTGGTTCGGGCAGTTTGTCTATTTCGTCGGGGAGCAATTCATTGAATTTACGAATTTCTTTGAGGCTAAAAGGTAAGGATGCAGCGACAAGTCGCAGGGATGGATCTATAGTTATTTGGGCGATCGCATCAGGTAGGCTTTTGCCCACCAAGGGGAGGCTGCCCAAGCTAAGTTCGTCACCCAGGGCTAGATCTATCCCCAACAGCCATTTGGCTGTTCTGTTAGTTTGATTTTTGCTATAAATCACCATCAGATTTTTGAAGGTGATGGGCTGAGTTCGCAGCCCCTCTGGCAGCAATTTGGCGATATCTGTGGAGAGTGTTTCGATCAAGCTCCCTACTTCTAGGGGTAATTTATTTTCTGCTGTGTAAGCAATAACATCATTGCTAGTTTGATCGGATTGAGTTTGGTAGTTGAAAGTAATTTCGGTACTACCAACTTCAATTTTTATCTTTCCCTCAGACTCTTTCCCAACCTGGGCTGCATCCTCTAGTTTTTCTTCTAATGGTGGTTTAGTTGTCGTCATATTTTTTGAGTATGCAATTAGTTATTATTAGCTGTTGCTAACAGAAAAAACAGAGTTAGGCGATCGCAATTACACGCTTAATAATGAGTCGAAAAAGCGGATTAATGCGACGCGATCGCCTTTTATAGCAGCCAGCAATCAGCTATTCTTCGCCAGCTTTTTTCAAAATCTACCAAAGGTTAGAGGACAAAAAATGTCCTCACCTCTCTAGCTACAGATATACAAAGAACAAATTTCCCCTATTCGTAGCATCAATATTTGATGATGTAGTTAACCGTCAAATAGGGCTGTAAGTTATTATGAGCTTGACTACCACCTGTATTTTGGAGCGTTATATTAGTTGTTGAACGATCAGTTGAGGTGTTACTCCTAAAGCCACTACCAGCATCATCATTGTAACCTTGCCCATGTCCATTATGAAGCTGGTAAATGTGATAATGCCCTGGATCAGAAACCCCGTGATTGTGAGAGGGCATTTGGTCAACTGTTAGAGTGTGTGTTTTGCTTCCTTGTGTTTTACCTAGCTGATTAAAATCCGAATCATTTGATGAAAACCCTGCTGGTATGCGTCCCTGGAGATCGGGAACTTTAAATTGATTTCCACTGCCATTCAAGGTATATTTATACCCAATTACCTCAAACAAATCCTGGTATTTGTTACTTTCCTGAGTCTTGTTAAGCTCTTGACCTTTACATAATAGCCATCCCTCTGGGGCGCTTTCACCTGCATACGGGAGAATAGTACCTACTGGCATCACCAAGCCAGTCTTATCTTTGATACGTCCATTAACGTGCAGTTTAGCTGAGGGCGTAGTCGTGCCGATACCGACATTGCCAGCATAAGGCATTAAAGCAATATGATCGTCTGTATCATTAGAAATACCAATCTCTAAAGTGCAGGCTTCCCCAGTCCTT
Source organism: uncultured cyanobacterium (assembly GCA_963711165.1). GTDB lineage: Bacteria > Cyanobacteriota > Cyanobacteriia > Cyanobacteriales > PCC-9333 > Crinalium. The sequence continues at coordinate 110,360 of CAVQDG010000038.1, forward strand.
GCATAGTAACGTATCCACGCAGCATCACTCGCACCATTGCCAGGATCTTTAGGGAACATAATGCCAGAATTTTCATTATTTCCAACACTAGGTTGTATTATGCCACTAGCCTTGATATTGCCTGATACTTCTAACTTGTGATTGGGAGTAATCGTGCCGATACCAACATTGCCATTTCTTTTTAAAGTGATTCCTTGCTCCCACGCCCAATTTCCCTGCGAGTTATCAGAAGTAATTTGCAGAAAATCACTATTTTCAGTATTACCTGTGCGGGAATGAAAAATAAATTTTTTGTTGTTATCATCCTTCCCTAAAACTAAATCGCCGACAACATGGAGTTTTGCTGAGGGAGAAGTTGTGCCGATACCAACCTGCCCCACGCGGTACAAAAGTGGGTTTTTTTCAATAGGTACGACAAACTGCCCATCTGGATAGTTCGGAATATTTTTGTAGCGGACATACAGATAGCCAGAACCGGATGAATGGCTTGTCACTAAATTGGTAATAATTAGCTTGATTGGGTTTTCTGAATCTAATGGAACAATTGTCTCCTTACCGTTAACCGTTTTCTTCTTAGGCTTAACCGTCCACTCTGTCACATTCGTAAGCGCCGACAACGAATGTTCGGGATTGTTCATAACAATCTCTTTAATTTGCGTTTCGGATGCCACTGCTCCTTCTTTATCTATGTCGCCCATCTCGAAGCTAATAACAAACTCAGAATTTTCACTTAAGGGCACGCTAATGCTAGGCCAGCTTTTGTTAGCAATTAATAACTCCAAACTATTTGTTGCAGTGCCATCGTTGAGAACAGCATTGCCTTTGGCGAAATCAACTTGCAGTGGCAGAGTTTTCTTTCCCCCACGATTATTCGTAATGAAAATCGTATTTCCGTAGGAAGAATATTGACCATACTCATCCTTAAATAATTGGTTAGTTTTATTTTTGAGCAAGGGGCCGTAGATCAAGTTAGCGTTGAGCGGGCGAGTTCCGCCTTCTATATCTGCTCGAAATTTTTTCAGTGTCAGTGAGATTTTGTTAGTTGAACCTTGAGTCGCTTTCGGCTGTAAATCGTATGCTTCCTTTTTGAGACAATAAAAATTGGACCCGGTATAAGATTTACCTTCTTCAACAACTATGTCCCATCCTTCCGGTGCGCTTTCTAAGGTAAATATTCCTTCAAAATTTAAGTGAAAATGACAGTTGTTTTCACTAGCCTGTAAATTATTAGGTTTCTCAAATTTGATAATTTCTTCAGACTGATTGAACAGTTCCAAAGACAGGTCAACTAGCGGGCTTCCATCATCAAGGTAGACGGTATTAATAACTTCATAATCACCGTAATACAGCAGGAAGTTTAAAGGATGGGTTGCTAGAAATTTTTTGATATCTATGGCTTTCGATTGCATCGTATTTTCTCCTAGTTAAAAATGAACTACTCGCTAACAGTATTTGTTGATGAATTGGAATTTTTTCTGGTTAATTTTATCCAGCCTTCATAAATTTTTTGCGGGCTGGATACAGTAGCTTGGGAATTAAATTGATTAAGCTGTGATACTGACCAGTTATTTCCCTCCTTGCCCAACCAAGACCAGGCATAACCAGGGACTTCGGGAAGCGTGAGGTTAATTTGGTTGAGGTCGCTCAAAAGGGGAGATGAGAGGAATGTGACCTCGATCGCAGCTAAAGCAGGGAGGTATTGTTCTGGTGGAATTGAAATTGTCTTAGCGGGGAGTACCCCGCAACTGGCGTGTACCTGACCGCGCGGATCTACTAACATGACTAGGGTTTGTGCGGTATTTGCCTCCAAGGTTTGCTCCAGGTTCACTGGCGTGTCGGGAGTGGTGTCGCTGGCATTGTCGAACAGAGTCCTAATCTGTGGGTGCGGAACAAAGCAACTCTGAGGAGTGTAAAAATTGTTGTCTTTGTAAGTACCCTGGGCTGTTTCTACCCAGTATCCTACTAGACAATCATTTAACTGCTGGTACTCGCCAATGCGGATAGGAAATTTAACTTGCTCGAAAGCATGGGTTGTCCGGTAACGGTTATCTAAGACATCCGCTTTCATATCCTTGGAAGTCTGGCTAATGGCAGGCAGTCCTTGCAGTTCTAAGTTGACTTGCGTCCGTACTAATGCTAGAGGTCGCGCTACTAGCAGAGAGATTGCCTGATTTTGAGCAAAGCCTTCTGGGTCAATTGTTTCTAGAGCTTTATTGAGGGTGGTGAGGAAATCTCGGAAAAAGTCTTCTCCCTGGTTGAGTAAATATTGTACCTGTTGGCGCAGGTAGGGGTTAGCAATGGAGGAAATAGCAATGGCTTGGTTGCTGCCAGGAATTGCTTGCCAAGTCGCCCGACGGTTAATAATACCTAGCGGACTCCCCTGAGTGTTGTAAACTGTCACGCTACTGTCTAAATTGTTGGGCAAAATCCAGCCACAAATGGGGCTTGTGGTGGGATGGTCGTTCATTTCCTGCTGTCCCTGAGTGGCAGATAGCCAACGGAAATTGAGGCGAGCGGGTTGTGCGAGGCGTGGCGGTAGGTAAATCGGATGCGGACAGTTTGGCGGAGGTGTTACGGGTTGGCTGGCGACAACTTCGGTGCTTTGGGAATTTTGAATGTCAACTACAACCTTGACTCGCCCAAAGGTATCGACGATCCGCAACCCGCTAATTTTTAGCGCCCCAGCGCGGAGGGGATTAAAGTCATTGAGCAAGTAGGGCGATCGCAACAAACTACCCGGAACGTTGCTGCGCGTGACCTCTTCGTGCACCTGTTGTACAAACTTCCACCTGCCCGCGTAGGGATCGTTGTCGTTTTCTGGAGGTTTCAGTCGCGTATCTTCAATCCCTAACTGCATGGTGCGCTGATAACTCAGCAGTCCGTCGTTAAAGCCGCCGAGTCCCTGAGCTAGGCATTGGAGAGATTGGAGTTGCTCGTAAGCCCGCAGCGCGGTGTAGACCGGATCGTTGACTGACGGTGACTTTGGTTTGTACCACCCCTTGACTTGATTAAAATTTTTGCTGAGGAAGTTTTCTACTTGCTCTTCTTCAGGCGTGTTCTGTGCTTCGTAATACTTTGGCAGGAGGTGCTTATTTAAGTAAGCAGTGAGATTTTCTTTGAGCAGTGTGCTGGCAGAGGGGGTGAGGAAGCACGCACCACTGTAAAGATTGGCTGTGCCGCCGAAATAATTACTCCCGGCTGTGCTTTTAGGAGAGAGTTCAGTCGCATTTACTCGCAGTTCGTAATTTTCTTTGAGGGTATTGGGGGCGTAGTCGTTACTGTTATTTTGGCGGCTGTGCTGTAGTGGGAAAAATTGTACTTTCCACTCTAGCAGGAAGGGATTCCAAGGCTGATTTGTCCAGTTGCGGAAGCCGATTTTTTCGTAAGACGGTTGGGCAATATCGTTGAGTTTTCGCTGGAGAATTGCCAAAGTATTGTTTTGGAGTTTCTGCAAGTCAATCTGATCGGTGAGCAAATGACATTCCAACAAACCATCTTCGCGCAGGCTACCATCTTCACCGTGACGGTGGGTGGGTGTTACCGCATCGCCTGTCATTAAAATCACTGGCTCGCTGGGCTGCCAGTAGCGGGGGCCAGGAACAATTTTCAGGACGTAAGAGGGTCTCAATAAACCGATTTTTTCGGCGTAACTTTGCTGAATTTCTTCAGGGGATAAAGGCTGCTGGTGGAAACTAACGCTGGCGATGTCACCTGGTAAATTTTCAGCGCGGTTGTGGTTGGGCATCAGGTGGATCGCACCATTAAAGGAACTCTTAGCCTGCAAATAAAGGAAAACCCACTGATTTTTCGGAATTTTCCTCCAATCGAGGAGTTGTTCTTTGCCATCGACGTACATTTTTTCCCAATTGCCCCCAATTCCATCCCTGGGATTGGCAGTAAACCAACTGTCTGCAAGGTAATTTCTGGCATCCAAAAGATAACGCCAAGTTTGAACTACGTCCGGGATTTTTACCCAGATGGAGATTGCCCGGACATTGTTCAATCCAGAGACTGTGAGATAATTCTGATTCCCATCAAAGTGCAAACATTTACCCGCACCAGAGTCTTCAACTAGCGTACAACTGCCGTCGATTGCGATCGGGCTGCTGTTGGGAGCAACGAGGAAGCGGGATTCTTTATTGAACCGATCGAGATCGGCAATCAGGTTATTGATCGACTCGGCAAGTCTGGCGGCGCTCGACTTGGCTTCAGAATTAAGCGCCTCGATCTTGACAATTTCACCGTTATTGTCTGTAGCCAAACTCAAAGTTCCAGCAGCCTTGATTTCCTCTAGCAATGCTGGTAAGCCGCATTGATTGAGTCCTTTGCTTTGTTCGTCTCTACCCGTTCTGATGAATTCTTTGATTTTCTCCGCATCGGGTAATCCCTTCTTGTCTTTATCGTATGAGGCGATCGTGTACTTGTACCAGTCAGCATAAACTTGTTCTCGAATAGAACCAATTTTCGCTCTTGTTCGGTCATATTCGTGTTGCAAATTGTTGATCTTATTGAGATCGTCTCCAATGCTGGTTGGTAATGTTACCTGCATCTGAGTCTCTCCTTGGGCAGCGTTGGCAGGAATTGACTCGTTACCTTCTGGTACTACACGCCAAAGCATCTCCTTTGTCTGTCCCACAAAGCTGCTTTCGTGCAGCACTTCTCGAAACTTCGGACGGAAATCCTGCTTTTGCTGTTGCAGGCGATCGCTCAGTTGCAAAGCTTCTAACTGTTCTTCAATAATTTGGCGGTTTTTGGGTTCAGTATCAAGCTGACGAGCTAAATAAGCGGCTATGGCTTCTTCTTGCGTGTTGCCCACTGCGATCGTTGGATTGGCAAGAGTTGCTGCCGGATCGCTCAGAGAATTACCTGATTTAAATGTTAACTGCGAATAACACACAATGCGATCGGGGAAGCTTTGGTTATTCAGCGTTACCGTCCAACCAAATTTTTCTTGCAGTGCTTCCAACAAGCTTTGAGTGCTATTCGCTGAATGCTCTATTTTAAATTGCTCGAGGCAATCTTTTTCGCTGTGGCTATACCAGCCAATAACATCGTATTGCAATCCAGTTGGCGGAGTTGCACCAATAAATTCAGGATCATGGAATCCAAAAACGCTGCGACAGTTGGGATAAAAACCAGCAAAGGCGGCTTTTTCATTATCTAAATTATCGACTGTGGCAAACGGGCCAATTACCGTCAATGCCTCAACGTATTGGGCAGTTGCAGGAGCGGAACGCCATTCTGTTAACTCCCATTTGCGTCCGAGAAGGCGAAAAGGTTGATATTCTGTCTGATTGCGGTCAGGGTGATGAAGAATGTTAATAGGTTGTTCTGGTAAGCGAACTACGCCGTCGGGGTAGAGGTAATCGCTTTCAATCACCCATTGTTGATCGCCTTTGTTGCCCCCACGTCGCACAATCAACCAGCGATTGGGAACGAGGGGAAATGTAATGCCATCCGATGAGGCAATACCGTTAGTCAGAGCATCAGGCATTGCCCAGTGGAGATGAATGCCTGCTTTCAAACTCAAGTTGAGATTTTCAAAGGGCGGCGACAAGACACTATTGCTGATATACGCTTTTTCAGAATTTTTGAGGTTTTTGCCTTTCTCAAAATAGGGGAGGTTCCTGTAGTCGGTCATCTCCTCCAACACCGACGTAGTGGAGGTAGGGACGTAAAGCGCATCGAGGTGAATGGGAACGAGGAGAGTATTGACCATAACAGCACCCTAATAGTTAGTATGTGAATAAAAAACGACTACCAACCTAATCCAGGACAACCGTAATTGCAGGGAGCAGGGGGAATATAGTCAGCACAAAGTATCCCGATGCCAGATTTAATCGCCTAAAAAACTTCACTATTATTCAATTATTCAACTCAACTCTAAATAGATAAAGTTGGTGTATTTTTGTCAACTTATATGGCGGTGAGCCATATTGGCATCAAAACGATGTCAGCCTTTTGAACAACGTAATAACTTTATTACTTTGCTTATTCAAACTTGTTTTAAATGTAAAGTCTAGTCGGAAAAGTCGGGATTAAAAGTCGGAAAAATCGGAATTATGCCTTGCCAATAAATATGACTTGGACATTAGACCAATGAGCAAAAGTCATGCGAACGCGCCTGCGTTGATCGCTAGGGCTTTGCAAAAAGCACGGGCTGATGCTAGCAGTTGTCGGGTAGGCTTAGGGAGGTAGGAAGCGAAAAAAATGGCTCTTCTAGGAGGTTAGAGAATGCCGTTTTCGATTTCGTCCAAATAGATGAATGTAGGCGCTTTCACACCAGCTTTTTTGCGTATTTCTACCAATCGCTCGGACTCGAAGAAATTTTTGGCGTTTTGCAGAGAACTCCAGCGCGAGAAATGCACGATGTTATTAAGTTGAAAGTTTCTGTATATCACCCCAAATCGGGGACATAAGCAGAAACTTTCGGTATAATTTGCCAATTTGATTAGCTATGCTCTAAGTTCTTAGTCCTAACTTCTCTTAATTGTCCAAAATGGTAAAGTTTGGGTAGGATTTATACCTGCACCTGAAATACCTTTTTTGGCAAAAATATTGTCTTTGTTTTGCCAAAGAGGAATGTAAGGAACATCTTTAGCAAGTATTTCTTGCAATTCACCAAAGATAGCTTTGCGGGCTTCTGGTTTTAGCTCTTTACGCTCTTGAGCAATCAGTTTATTAACCTGCGGCTCATAGTAAAACGATCCTAGTGTTTGACTACCACCTTCTTTACAACCTTCCTTAACTGAACCATTAGAACATTCAGCAAAAGGCTGCACGTAGTTGTCAGCGTCTAAAAAGTCTGGATACCAATCTCCCAGGAAAGTAGGATAGACACCCTTAGCAACATTTTTAAAGTAACTTGCTGATTCTACAGTTTTGATATCAAATTGCAGCATACCCTCCAATTTTTGATCCGCATAAGCTTTAAGAGTGGTGGCAACTAAACCTTTAGTAGTTGAAGCAGAGGGATACCATATTTCTAGCTTAACTGGATTAGATGGAGAGAAACCAGCTTGTTGTAATAGCTGTTTGGCTTTGTCAATGTTGGCATCGCCATACTGGTCTTTGAATACAGGTTTGTAAACATCAAAGCTAGTTGGCACTAAGCTATAAAGAGGTTCTGCCTGACCTTGAAATACTCGCTCATTTAGTAATGCTCTGTCAATCATAGCCGCGATCGCTTGTCTAACTTCTGGCTTTTTTAAAGGCTCTTGCGTTACGTTCAGACCCAAATAGCTAACTGCTGTTCCTTGAGCTTCAATAGCTTGCCAACCGCCGCTAGATGCACCTTGTTTTAAGCTTTTAATTTGATCGGGATCAAGGGTGAGGTGGGTGACATCAACTACACCAGTACGAAAGCCATTATACAAATTCCCTGGGCTAGTATATACCTGAATATCAATTCCCTTGTTAACTGGTTTTTCTCCCCAGTATTTATCAAATACATCTAACTTAATTGAGTCACTGCCAAATTGTACTAATTTGTAAGGACCTGTACCGATAAATTGGTTGGGTTGAAATTTTCCAGCACCTATTTGATAAGCTTTGGGTGAAACAGCGACAGCACCAGAAAAAGCTAGTAACGAAGGAAAGGCTGCAAACGGCTTTTTGAGCTTGATTGTTAATTCATCTTCTTTAGTAGCTTTGACAGATTCAACTGTGTCAGATAGAAGAAAGGACGGCTTACCTTTGTTTTCGATAAAACGTTTGAGGGAAAACTCCATTGCTTTAGCGTTGAAGGGAGTTCCATCGTGAAAAACTACATTTTTTTGTAATGGAATCGTGTAGGTTAAACCGTCTGCACTGACTTTAGGCAATGCTGTGGCTAGTTGCGGTTTAAGGTTAGTGGTTCCTGTTTCATAAGTATAGAGGCTATCACTCATGTTGTAGATCACATTGAGTGCAGCTAATTCGTAAGCATCAGCAGGGTCCATTGTACGTGGCTTGGCTGTCGTGCCAATGGTGATGCGATCGCTAATAGGTGGAGGTGGAGGTACAGGTTGAAACCAATCACAACCGACTACTAGCAACAAACACAGAGAGAATAAACCAAGGAATTTTGTCAGCGAATTTACTGGAAGCACGTTTAGCCAACGCCATCGTTTCATAAATTTAGGAAAACCCGTTAATAGCTTCTTAACTTAAGCACAAAGAGGGAAATATACACAAGAATGTTCCCTTGGGTATCTACAAACAAAATTTAGATCATTTCCGACCAATTACCTTAACAAAAAATTGATTATAAGGGCAGATTTTATAAAAAACTGATTTGTCTTAACTAGAGGTGCATAATTAAACTTAAAATTGTAGTTACTTATGGATAATTTTTAATTGCTAATTACCCTAACCTAGTAAGCGATCGCAGTTAGGGTATACTCGCTAAATTGAATAGTACAGTGGAAAAGATTTAGCATCTTTTGGTTTGACAAATACTCTCTGTTGTGCTTCGATTTTCAACTCATCAAAACGTTCTCGAGTTAAATGCACCATTAGCACCTGACCATCATCTAAGGTTAATTCCGCCTGAACTTCCCAGCCTAAATGAATTAAGCGGCTAACTTTGGCAGGTACAGTTGCGCCATTTTGTTGGGTTTGGATTAAAACATCATGGGGGCGCAGATACATTTCAGGATGTGCCGACTCAAAGCCATTACCTTGAAAAATATGCGATGTACTGGGCAAAACGTTCACAGGTCCAATAAAACTCATCACAAAGGCTGAAGCTGGGTGGTCATATATTTCTGCGGGTGTACCAGTTTGTTCCACCCTGCCTTTATTCATTACCACGATTTTATCTGAGACTTCCATTGCCTCTTCCTGATCGTGAGTAACAAATACTGTTGTTACATGAACTTCATCGTGAAGTCTTCTTAACCAGGCACGTAAATCTTTGCGAACTTTTGCATCTAGTGCGCCAAAAGGTTCATCAAGTAACAAAACTTGAGGTTCGACTGCTAGGGATCTTGCTAGTGCTACGCGCTGTCTTTGACCTCCAGATAGTTGAGAAGGATAGCGATCGCCTAATCCGCTCAACTGTACTAACTCTAACAGTTCTTCTACCCGTCGCTTAATTTTAGCTTTTGATGCCTTGCGAATATCCAAGCCAAAGGCAATATTCTGGCGTACTGTCAAGTGTTTAAACAAAGCATAGTGCTGGAACACAAATCCAATATTGCGTTCTTGTACACTCTGATAAGTTGCATCTTTACCAGTCAGCCAGATTTTGCCTGTATCTGGCATTTCTAAACCTGCAATTAATCGTAACAGGGTAGACTTCCCAGAACCTGAAGGTCCAAGCATTGCTACCAACGAACCCGATTCAATTTCGATGTTAACTTCGTCAACAGCTTTAAAACTACCAAACTGCTTAGATACGTTTTCAACAATAATGCCCACTTATATTTACCTCGGAACTTGCCACTTAATTAAGACTAATAGACCAAACACTCATTTGAATTCAGTTATGGTGATTTCATGGATAAGAAGGAGAGTCAGTGAGTTACTCTCATAACTTTGCAACTCCGGTTAGTCGATGTATTTACTGTAGTTTATATCACGGTTCGGCAAATTGATGGAGTTTTTGGTATTTATGGCGATAGTTTAAATAATTTCAGAAGGCTAACCTAATAATGAAGTGATTTGTTAAGGTGTGTTTCATTTATGCCAAAAGTATAAAGTATTATAGCAACGAGGGCAAAAGTCCGTGCTAACATCACACCTTGTAACCGTAAGTGATTGGGAGAAGAACTTTGGTACTAAGGGTTGCTGTTGTTGGGTCAGGTCCGGCTGGTTCCTCTGCTGCTGAGACGCTTGCCAACGCTGGAATTGAAACTTACTTGTTTGAGCGCAAGCTAGACAATGCCAAGCCCTGCGGCGGTGCAATTCCACTGTGTATGGTGAGCGAGTTTGATTTGCCTCCGCAAATTATTGATCGGCAGGTGAGAAAAATGAAGATGATCTCACCATCTAATGTCGAAGTTGATATAAATATAGAAAAAAAAGACGAATATATTGGGATGTGTCGTCGGGAAGTGTTGGATGGCTTCCTACGCGATCGCGCGGCTAAGTTAGGTGCCAAGCTGATCAATGGAACTGTTCATAAAATAGATATTCCCGGTAACAACACTGATGCCTATACCCTCCACTATGCCGATCACTCAAATGGCAGCCTGGAAGGAACAGCTAAAACCCTGAAAGTTGATTTAATTATTGGGGCAGATGGGGCTAATTCTCGCGTAGCTAAGGCTATTGACGCTGGTGATTACAATTATGCGATCGCTTTCCAAGAGCGGATTCGCCTGCCAGAAGATAAAATGGCTTACTACCACGATTTGGCAGAAATGTACGTCGGCAACGATGTCTCCACAGACTTCTACGCTTGGGTTTTCCCTAAATACGACCACGTTGCCGTTGGCACTGGTACGATGAAAGTTAACAAAGCCGATATCAAAAATCTGCAAGCAGGTATCCGCGCCCGTGCTGCCAAAAAACTTGCAGGTGGTGAGATTATTAAAGTAGAAGCTCACCCCATTCCTGAACATCCCAGACCCCGCCGTGTAGTTGGTAGAGTCGCTTTGGTAGGAGATGCAGCAGGTTACGTTACTAAGTCTTCTGGCGAAGGTATTTACTTTGCCGCTAAATCTGGTCGGATGTGTGCAGAAACCATTGTAGAAGCCTCCCAAAACGGTCAGAATATTCCGACTGAAAACGACCTCAAGCTTTACTTGAAGCGTTGGGATAAGAAATATGGTCTGACATATAAAGTGTTAGACATTTTGCAAAATGTTTTCTACCGCACAGATGCTACCCGTGAAGCATTTGTAGAAATGTGTGCTGACCGCGATGTACAGAGGTTAACATTCGATAGCTATCTTTATAAAACGGTAGTTCCAGCCAACCCGCTTGTGCAGATGAAGATTACTGCTAAGACAATTGGTAGCTTGCTGCGTGGAAATGCACTAGCTCCTTAATACTTCTAGTTTAAAAACTAGGTCATTTAGTGGTGCAAATTTCAAGCCGACATTTTGTCGGCTTTTTGTTATTGTTTAAACCTACATTTTTTTGACACTCTCCCGTCAAGCTTGCGCTGTGACGGGAGATTCTTACATCACAGATTCTTGTCTAGCTTGAGATTACTCCCAAGCCCCGACAGACCATCTCCGCGCCTCATTTTGGAATACGGGCTGCCCGACCGCATTTAATCCTCTAAATCTAATGACTAAACTAGCTGCAAAATCTCTATTGCAGCTAAAACCGCATTCAGAACAGGTTTGACACTCTCAGGTCGCACATACACTGAGATTCTACTGACAGGATTAGATTAAGAGTGTTATCTATATCTAAACCTCGTTACGACCGTCAAACGCCGTCTACCTAGTCACCAATCGTCAAGCTTAGATTTCTAGCTACTTTTATGTTCCTGATGCTTTCGGAATCCATCGTATCGCCAAATCACGGTACGCTCCACAACCTGCCATTGTTCACTCTTTCTTGTCATACTGCCGTTAGGACTTAAACAAAGACCGTTGTTTCATGGGAGTCGGGATTTCTCCGATACTAGGATGCTTCAAAACGTAGATGTTTTTGTTCTTACTCGCATTTCTAGTTATACCATAAATCCAACGGCGGTTAAAACCGCCCGTGTCGCTTCCCTAGAGAGGTCTAAAGACGCTGAGTTTCCCGCATCCCGTGTTTTTCTATGAGTCCTTTCACTTAATTGTTTCTTGCCTGTATGAACTTCACAGTTGGGACATATCTGAGAAGTGTAGTTCTTGTTAACTTTGGCAAAATACACATCTCTTTTCCAACAAACATAAGATAATATCTCAAAGAATTGACCAAAACCTGCATCTAAATTATGCTTGCACAGCATATTTCTAGACCACGCCCTAAAGTTAATATCTTCTACAAATATCATTCCATTGTCGTCACACAAGCAATGCGCTAATTTATAGTGAAAGTCCTTTATCGTATCCGATACAGTTTGATGTATTTTAGCTATTTTTTGATTTAATTTATGGCGATTATTAGAACCCATGTGCTTATTTTTCAGCCTTCTCTGTAGCAATTTCAGCTTACGGTGAAGTTTATTGAAAAATCTAGGTCTTTTAATCAACTCATTATATAGAACCCATTTGAGATCTATTCCTGAAACTAAAAGCCTTGCACAAGTGCTGGTTTTATCCCTGTTAAGAGCAAAAAACAGTCGAGTTTAAGCAGGCTAATTCATTGATCGTAAAGTAACGGCTTACTTCAAAGCCAAGCACAAGTGCAAAAGATGTCAAATGGGTTCTATACAAGAGGGCAATCGAATTTGGCTCAAAGACGAGCTAAGTTACAAATTTTATAGATTGATAGTCAGGATTTTTTTCTTGCTTTTTTTCTCGCTCAACACGACTGTATTGTAGGGTGATGTATCCGTTCCCATCGGAATTGGCAGCCAAAAACTGGGGCTTTTATGATCGAGTTCGCCTAAATCAATGCTTTTCGTTATATCGCCATCTGTTGCAAGATTTGCGGTAAGTTCGCCTTTATAATCTTCAATTAAAAAGTCTCTAAATAAAACGACTTTCCCACCCTCATCATTTATACCAAGGATGACCGTACCGATGAAAGTTGCGCCTTTTCGTTCTTCATCAACCGTTGCCATTATGATTTCCGAGGGGTCTTGACCGGACATATCTGCCATAAACTTTTCTAAGAGCGAATTCTCAACAATTGAAAATGATTTTACAAGAGCGCTATGGGCGATCGCAAAACTCTCAGGACGTATTTCTGCATCTGAAAGTGCAAATGTATAGAACCCATTTGAGCTTTGCGGCTTGCCGTTAGGCATCGCGCATGGTAAGCGCAAACCGAATTACTGGAAACAAAGAAATATTGAAATTTAATCAAAAAAAGACTCTGTATCTCTAATTTTTCACTCTGAAAAGAGCAAGTTCGTCTTTCAACAATATTTGTCTTAAGCGCCTGGGTGACTGCTACATACCCTTGTCTCGACAGCAGGATGTATAGCAGTATTTTCGTAAATTGGTATGAGTACAAACAAACTTAAGAGCGTTCAATAACAGAAGATCCAGCATTCTCTGTCGAGTTTTGTACACTTGGTATCTCTAGACAGTAACCTGCGCCATAAACTGTCTTGATGTATTGAGGATGGCGAGGATCAGGCTCTAATTTTGTTCTTAAGTGTCTAATATGGACGCGGATGGTTTCAATATCGTCATCTGGATCGTAGCCCCACACTTCTTTAAGAATTTCACTAGGGGAAACTGTCTGCCCATGTCGCTGTAATAAACAGTGCAAAAGCTCAAATTCTAAATGGGTGAGTTTAACTGTTTGATTAAACCAAATTGCCTCAAACCTTTCTGGTACAATGGTTAATGACCCATAGCTCAAAATCTCTGCGTGTTTAGCAGCTTGGGGAATACGATCTGTTCGTCGCAATAAAGCTCGCACCCGTGCTAACATCTCTTCGAGTTCAAAGGGTTTGGTGAGGTAATCATCTGCACCAGCATTAAAACCTTCTACTTTATTTTGAGTTTGACCCAAAGCTGTTAACATTAACACCGGAATATCGGCTGTACGCTGATCCCGACGTAGACGCTGGCAAACGGTAAAACCATCTACATTGGGCAACATTAGGTCAAGCATAATTAAATCTGGCACAATTTGCATAGCCAAAGCTTGACCTTTAATACCGTCTGATGCCTGAATAACATCGTAACCAGCCATTTCCAAATTTATAGCGACTAATTCTGCAATCGCCGCGTCATCATCAATAACAAGTATCCGAGGCATTAGTTAAAACTTTTAGCTAAGGTACAGTTTTGTAAAAGTTAAATAAGAACCTTGACATAAAAATAAAGATTCCTGTACAGATTATACGAAGGATTCTAAATTCTTTCTTAAGATAGGCAGAGAATGTTCCGGCTTTTGTTATTAACAACACATTAATCTTCCCACCTAAAGGAAGAAATAAAAATTTTGCACCCTCTGTTTATGCCTTATCCTAACTACACTCCACCGTTGTTTCTTAAAAACGGTATGGCAATGACTCTTTACACGGCTTTATCAGCTAGTCGTACCTGGGAGCGGACTATATTAGATCGAGAACCAGCTTACCAGGAGAAAGTTTTCGTTGGTGCTGGAGGAGTGCCGATTTTTGGTATTGTTGCTATCCCAGAAAACCCTAAAGGCACAATTGTTGGCACTTATGGGATTACAGGTTCTTTAGATAACCAATGGTTTCTAAGGTTACTAGGGCGTAAGGCGTTTGCCCAAGGCTATGCAGTGGTTTTATTTGACTGGAGGGCGCACGGTAAAACAGCAGAATTATCTCCAAGTTTAACTTCAGATGGGTTGTACGAGGGAGAAGATTTTGTTCGCATTGCCTCTGTTGCTAAAACAATGGGTTGCCCTGCACCATTTTGGTTTACGGGGTATTCTTTGGGTGGACAACTAGCACTATGGGCAGTTAAAGCTGCTCACGAATTAACAACAGAAGGTAATCAGCTAGGGTTGCACTCTGATGATATTGGTGGTGCGGCTGTTATTTGTCCGAGCCTTGATTCTACTCGTTCTTTGTCTTATTTAGTGCGCGATCGCTTTGGTAAATATTTGGAACAAGCAATTACACGAGAATCGATCAAACTGGCTTGGCGCATTTATGAGGCTCACCCGACAGAAATAGCTCCAGCAGCAATTGAACGTATTAATAGTATTTGGAGCTTTAATCGCGAATTGGTAATAAAACGGCTGGGTTTCCCATCTGTAGAGGCATATTACGAGGCTAGTAGTGGGTTACACATCTTGCCTCACTTAGATAAACCTACTTTGATTTTATATGCGATCGATGACCCGATGTTTGACCCAAGTATTGTGGCAGACTTACAGTTAGCTGCTGATCGCAACCCTTACATAGATTTATTACTAACTCGTTATGGCGGTCATGTTGGCTATATCAGTAGCCAAGTTAGCCAACGACTTGCCTCTGATCCTGATCCTTGGTGGGCTTGGAATCGAATTTTACACTGGTGCGATCGACAATTAACAATGACCAATGACCAATGACCAATGATGTACTGTATTTAAATTAATGTGATGATTAATCTTATTAACATTTAAGGGTAATTATGAGTTCTTGGGGCGATCGCTTCAATCAGCTTAGTGGCAAAACTCGATTCGTAGTCGCTCGTTTGTTTCTCCATTTAGCAGGTGCAGAAGTTGCTCCTCTATTGGGCATTCTCAATCGTGCGGCTAGGGAAGCAGTGGAATCTGATGGAGATCTAAACATTCTCGGAGAAGGACTGGTTGAGATTTGTGAAAATTTATTACAATACGATACTTACTGGCAATCGGCTGCTAATGAAGGTGATGTTTTCTGGAAGGAGGGTGAAGCTGGAGATTATGTAAATGAATTATTTACTGACTCTGCACAAAGATACCTGAGTGAACCTTTTCCCAGTGAAGCGGGTTCCGAGCAAGACCAGCTTTTATCTTTACCGATAACACGCAACTTGGTTGTAATGATTACGGTAGCGGCGGAAGGTGAAGAACCTAAATTGGAAACTGATTTATCAAACATCCCTGCCTTTAAAGCTGGTCTGAAAGCATTAATTAATTTGCATTATCAAGGAAGATTACGAGCCATTCAAGTTCATTATTCTCCAGCACAATTTGGGGATGAACTGACCAACGATCAACTCTTGACAAATTTTCCTGAACTAATTCCGCTTTAAAAGCGTGTTAGAAGTGAACAGCTTGACTGTTGCTTGATAGTAAAATATTAGGCAACAGTCAAGTATGGATTTCCCATCAATAAATTACGCGAATAGCTATATAGATATTCGCTAAAATGCTATGCAGGTAATTATCACAATTTTTTCCATGTTTATGTGGCGTAAATTAACAATAATTCTCATGTCTTTGGCTTTGTGTTTGACTACATTAGGGTGTGGTTCTCCTGCCCCAACACAATCCCAAAATCGTGATTTCAAGACAACATCGACTCAAACCACGCGCTTGAGCGAAGGTAAATATCCTGTGCAGCAGGCGACTTACGATGACTCTAATGGGGAATATACCTTAATGCTGCTCAACACCCCATCGGGAGCGCCTCCTGTTTATCGCAATACAGATTTACAGATGGCTCGTCTGACGGATGAAGAAGTTTCTTCTGGGCAAAAGAGCTTTTTGGAGATGTCTAATGGTAAGGGAGTTTTACACCTCACGGAGGACTTCAAAATTGAATATGTCCACAATGTAACTGAAACTAAGACAGATCCCCAAACAGGACAACCACAAACAGTTGTAGTACGACAACAATCTAACTTTTGGGCTCCTTTTGCTGGAGCAGTAGCTGGTCAAGCTGTAGGTAGCTTGTTATTTAGACCTCAATACTATATGCCACCTGTCTATCAACCAGGTGGGCTGATGCTAGGTCATGGAGGTTATGGCAATACCTATAGTCAAGCAGTTGATCGTTACCAAACTCGCTATCAATCACCGCCACCAGTGGTTAGAAATCGTGAAGTTTTGCGGACAAGTGGTCGCTTAAGATCGCCTTCATACAATCAACCAACAACTACCCGTCGAGTACCACAACAAAGTACTCGTTCTACAGGGGGCGGTTACGGTTCTAGCACTTTACGTCAGTCGAATCAATCTCGTCCTAGTGGTGTTAGTCGCCCAAGTGGTTTTGGTAGTGGGCGTTCTAGTGGTAGCAGAAGCCGCTCATTTGGTAGTGGTAGACGGCGTTAAAGTTAAATCAATTCTATTGATTACAAAGAGATCCCCCTAAATCCCCCTTAAAAAGGGGGACTTTAATTTTTTTTCATTTTAAAACGAGGGGAAGTAACCTTTTTGTCAAGAGGTGGAATTCCCCTCAGAGAATTCTAATAAAATTGTGTAAAAATTATCTACTTTACTCAGTTAGTTATGAAAGCTGTTGAGATGATAGCTGACGGTTTATTTAAGTAACAGCATATTGACGAAATTAATTAAAGATGTTTCCTACCGGAAATTTGACGCAAATTAACAAAGATATTATTCACGGCTAATTATTTTTCTGCTATGCTCTAAGCTGTTCTATATAATCATTGCCTTAATATACTTGTTGAAAAAAAATATCCCCTTATATATAAGCTAAATTAATTATTGGTTAAAAGATATTTATGGCGATCGCATCAAACAACTCCAACTGTTGATTTAAAAGACAATATACGATTGAGCATTACTAAATAGATTATCTAGAGGCAAAAATTCAATGCTGAAAGGAAGTGACATCATCGGTAAGCCGATTATCACCTACGATACAGGCAAACAAATTGCCAAAGTTACAGATGTAATTTTTGACCATAATAGTAATTACCTTCTTGCCTTTTTAGTATCTGACAGTGGTTTGTTTAACGTCGCTAAGGTAATACCACTAGAAGAGGTACACGCCATTGGGACGGATGCAGTAATTGCTAAATGGAAGTTTGCAGTAGTATCTGCTAAAAAAGTACGTGAAGTTAAAAAAATCTTAGAGCGGAATAATGTATTGAAAGGCACTAAGGTAATGACCACAGATGGTCGCTTCTTGGGTACAATAATTGATTTATACTTCGATGAACACAACGGTCAAATTGAAGGATATGAAGTCGAGGGTGGAATGTTTGCTCATGCTGAGACTAGACGCTCGTTTGTGCCAGCACCACAGACACTCAGAATAGGCGTAGATGTGGCGTTTGTTCCCCCTGAAACTGTAGATTTCATGGAAGAACAAATTGTTGACATTAAGGGTAGAAATTCTGCCTTATTTGATCGTGATTTACCTCAATCTTCTACCACAAGTGAGATGGAATTACCTGCAACTGAGCTTGCACCAATATCAAATATTAATACAGTAGAACTATTACCTCAAGAAGCTGCTACAGTATTACAACCAAATGTTGAGCCAACTGAACAAAAAGCTTTTGTGATTGGCAAGACTGTGGATCGAACGGTGATTACTCCTGATGGTACACCATTAGTTGTGCAAGGTCAGTTAGTCACGCTTTCAGATGTAGAGACTGCGATGCGTTGGGGTATTTTAAATCAGCTATATTTAGCTGCTGGCGGTCAAGTTTCAGATAGCCCCACCCTCATACAGCCAGAAGAATTGTCACTAGCAGAGCAACCACTTCGGACATTTACTCAAATAACAGACAAAAAAATTTCAGCCCAAAGAAAATCACAGCATATTTCTAGTTATACGGTTGAACAAACAAAGGGTAGACGATTAAAGCAACCTGTGCAAACTGCTGAAGGCTTTTTTATTGGCGCTCAGGGGCAAATTATCACTGAAAAAGTAATTGAGCAAGCCATAATTTTTCACAAAGAGCAGGAATTAATTGCGGCGGCTGGTTTAACAAATAGTAAGTTATCCCGCAACAGTATAAAAGATCAGTTCAACCCAATAGGTACTCAACAATTAGCATCTACTTATTCTGGTAGTCATGCTGGGGATAAGGTAACTGAAACACAGGATATGTGGGGGCGGTTAAGGAGATTAGTGGGTGGTTTTAAAACACCATTATCTGAAGTTGGGGAGGAGGAGCGTATTAAAGCCGCGTTGGGACGGCGTGTTAACCGAGTGATTCTAGATAATGAGGACAATTTTATTTTGAATGTGGGTGAGATGATTACCCATCACGCGATTGAAGATGCTAGAGAAGCTGGTGTGCTGGATATTTTACTCGCATCAATTGATGGTTATATTGAGTTTGTGACAGCACCGAGGGAATTATTAGTAAGTAAGGCATCGGTGGCAGAAAAGGAAGCAGAAACAGGTTAATTAATGTTAATTACTGTTGCCATCTCTGTGCGAGGATCGCGTTTCAGCCAGCTTTCTCAATGAACCTCCGATACTGCGAGGTTTTGGGACTTCACTTTTACCTGCTGGCCATCCTTCACGCTGACGGGAGCGATCGCCATCTGTCTCTTCGGTTTGATCGTGAAATAATATCTGCTGTGTAGGAAAGGGCAGATCAATACCATTAGCGGTTAACTTTTTCTTAATTGCAGTTAACGCCTGATCGCGTGCCATCATGGCATCTGCTTTTCGTGGCGGTTTAATCCACCAACGGGCGCGAATATTGACTGTACTATCATCCAAATCAATTACCAAGGCATCGGGGGCGGGGTCTTTTAAAATCCCATTTACACTATATATTGCTTCTAAAATTAACTCTTTTGCTTGATCAATGTCGTCGCCGTAACCAATCCCAATGTCATACTCTAGGCGACGATTTTCAAAAGCGGTGTTTACTGTAACTGAATTTGTAAACAATTCTGAATTAGGAATTACAATTCGACGACCATCGTAAGTTTTGATTATGGTTGCGCGTGTTTGAATATTTTCCACTGTTCCTTCATAATCCTTAAAAATAATTTGGTCATCAATTTTAAATGGTTCTGTTAACAAAATCAAAATACCAGCCAGGAAGTTTTGCAAAATATCACGAAAGGCAAAACCAATGGCTACTCCACTAATTCCTAATAGTTGAATTAAATCTCCGGCTTTGAATGAGGGAAAAATAACCGATAATGCCACAAAGGAACCGACTAAAAGTACAATTCCTTCTGCTAATCTTCCTAGCACCAACCCCAAATTTCTAGCGTGTCGATGTCGGCGAGTAATTCGTTTGACAATAGACTTGATCGATTTAGCAATGGCATAAAAAATCCCGAAAATTATCAATGCTGCCACAAGGTTTGGCAGCATCACAATTATACCGTTGATCATCCCCTGAACTTTGAGCCATGCTGTTGATGCTGATGCTTCAGGATTCATAATACTTTAGTAATGAACGTCAAGAGTTAACCCACTTCGTGACCAAAGTGGGGGGATCGCTTGGTTTGAGGTTTAATAATGTTGATCTACTTAGCTGAAGGCTTAAGAAGCGTTTTTAAAATTGATTTTGTCTGTTTGCAAGTAGATAGTTTGGTTTTGAATTGCTTGGGCTTCTGCTGCACTTAAACCCCATAACTTTTGTGCTTGTGCTGCCGTTGGCATTTTCTTGATAGTTCCTGTGGTATCAAGTAGCTGTCCGGCTTTAATAACTACTTTATTTTCAGCACTACCTTTATCTAATGCCGGATCGAGGACAACGAACAATCTTTGATTATTACTTTGACCTACCCAGAAAGTGCGATCGCCATTAACATTCTGCACTTTTACATTAGTAAATTCTACCCTTCTATTAACTAAAGACTGGGGGCTAGGTTCGGTAACAATAACTGTTACATCTGTGATTGGTGCTGTAGTAGTTGTAGTAGTTGTTTTAGAAGTCGAAGTAGTTGGAGTTGTTGTGGGTGTAGCTGTCGGGGTGGTAACGGGGGCGGGAGTTATTGGTGCGGGTGTCGCGGGGCTAGGGCTAACGATGATTACGTCTGGTTTTTGGGCTGTTTGATTGGCGCAAGCTGTCACTAACCCTGCAAAAAATACTATAACTGCTGTGGTGATTAACTTGTGTGGTGCCACAAAACTTCTATTTAATTTCATAATCAGGACAATTTTCCTCTTTATTTTGGGCAGACGCTAATTTTTCAATTATATTTAGCCGTTATGTTGTTCTAAATTGGAACACGCTGTCTAATGTACTCACAGTAAATAATTATTAAGAAAATTACTTCTGTCTAATGGAATATCAATATTTTTGGTGGTGATGAATCAGCTAGGGCATTAAATTAACTCTTACCTTAGAAAGATGGAAGTAGAGTTAATAATTTTTAGCCTCGGTAGTAAGCGATCTAATAAACCGAGGAATTTTAATATGGTACTTTACAAGCTTGAAGAGCTTGATGACAACTACCAAGCTACTTTTGACGGTGATGATGTCAAAGGGATGGATGTCTATGGAGATATAGACGATCATAAAATCGGTAGTGTCAAAAATGTTTTAGTTGATGAATCAGGTAATTTTCGCTACTTGGTAATTGACACAGGTGCATGGATTTTTGGTAAACAAGTATTACTGCCAATGGGTCGCGCACGGATTGATGATGATAACCACCGCATCTATGCTCTGGGTTTGACTAAAGACCAAGCAGAAGCTTTACCTGAATTTAACGATGATCTGAAAATTGATCATGATTACGAAGAGCGTGTCAGAGGAGTTTATCGCCCTCAAGGTGTAGAAACATCAGCAGGTTTAGATGCCTCTGCACCTATTGATCTAGCACCTTTAAATATGCCTTTGGCGGCTGCTCCTGTGGCTGGTGCAAATTATAATCAGGCAGATAGCTACAACTACGATCGCGATGTCGATTTGTACGGGATGAATGATCAGAATCATAAAACCCTAAAGTTATAT
The DNA here is from genome assembly GCA_963711165.1 of uncultured cyanobacterium. Lineage (GTDB taxonomy): Bacteria > Cyanobacteriota > Cyanobacteriia > Cyanobacteriales > PCC-9333 > Crinalium. The sequence continues at coordinate 131,704 of CAVQDG010000038.1, forward strand.
CAAGAAAGGTTAGTAGCTAATAAAACCCGTGCTAAGGCAGGGGAAGTAACGGTTGGTAAGCGTGTAGAAACTAAGACGGCGCGGGTAGGAGTACCCGTAGAAAAAGAACGGGTGGTAATTGAGCGTAGTACGCCATCTGATGCAGGGCGTGTTGTTACTCCTGGTGAAGCTAAGTTCAACGAAGGCGAAGTTGCACGGGTGGATGTTTATACAGAAACTCCTGATGTTCACAAAGAAGCTTTTGTGCGTGAGGAAGTTAGAGTTAGCAAAGAAGTAACTCAAGAAACTGCTACTGCGGAAGAGCAAATTCGTAGGGAAGAATTGGATGTTAATGCAGGCGACAAGTTGAATGTAGATCGACGCAATTACTAATCTGTAATTTTCAATTATTCCTCACCCGCACAGGGTGAGACTATAATAACTAAGCCTGCCTACGCAGGCTATTTATGTTTACGGATAAACCGAAAAAGTTACTGGTTTGGATTAATATATAAAACTGAGATAATTATCTTGGTTAGTAATAAGATAAGATGAATTACTGGTTAATGAAGTCGGAAGCCAAAAAATTTAGCATTACTGATTTGCAAAAGCAAGGTTTTACACTTTGGGATGGTGTGCGTAACTATCAAGCACGTAATTTTTTACGTCAAATGCAACCAGGCGATTTAGCATTTTTCTATCATTCTAATGCTGCACCGTCTGGAATTGTGGGGTTAATGTCTGTGGTAGAAAGTAATGTGGAAGATCATACTCAGTTTGACCCTAGTAGTCCTTATTATGACCCCAAATCAAGTAAATTGTCATCCAGATGGCAAACTGTGATTGTACAATTTGTAGCAGCTTTTCCTAGTATTATTTCTTTGGAAAGACTTAAGCAAGAATTTAGCGATCGCGAATTACCCGTTATCAAAAAAGGTAACAGATTATCAGTTATGCCAGTATCAGAAGTAGTAGCTGATAAAATTATGGCGATCGCTGAATTGGAACTAATTATTGATTAAAAAAAATCCCTTCCCGTTGATGGGGAGGGAAGAATGTAAATCATCTGTTGTGTTTCTAAATTTTATATTTTCAGGAATATGCTGAACGGCAGTTGTATAATATTGCGAAAGTTATTTTTAGTTGCAAATTATGGATATTATAGCATTAACAGGTTTTCTCATCTACGGAAGCATAAGCATCTGCTAAACCATAGCCCGTTGCTAGGTCTACTCCTGGGCTGGCTCGACTGCCTCCTGTACTGGGATTGCTAAAACCTTCAGTAAAATCGATCACTGTTTGCTACAAGATTGCTTTACCCTGGCGGGAAATAATTTTGGATCTATTTGCTTGAGCAAGGCGCAAATACCTGCTATTCGCGCGTGAGTAGCAATGGATACTGTTGGCGAAGTCACACATGGCGATCGCGTAGGTAGGAAATAAAGCGGTTCAGGGCTTTTAGAGCAGTTTTAAACCCTGGAGCTTGTTTGCCTAATTTGAGATCGTGCAAAACGTGATCGCGTAAAACCTCAAGTTCTGCTGTTGACGGCAAAGAGTTAAATTGGGCTTTAAGCAAGACATTCGATGCTTGGTGATTTTTGATTTCTCCTACCTGCTCTATTACCTCCTGTTCCCGTGTATTACTTGGTAATAACTGTTCTGTTTCCCGTGTAATACTTGCAAATGCTCGTTTTTAGAATTGATTGCTCATTTCCCCCCTGTGCGATTGCTTTCTAATTTGCATAGTCAGATTTTCTGAACATCTTATGGGGTAGTATGGGAGGGAAAACTGTGCGATTGATGAAATTGACTGAAAATCAGAAAAATAGGACACTCAGGATGTATCTAAAACAAAACTCCTAATTTGTATTCAAGTACACAAATCCCAGATGTAGGCAGTATGACTAGCAACCCAGATGGTTTTTCAATTGGCGGTTCAGTAGGTGGTAATGTCAACAATGTTCAAGGCGATAACAACCGCGCAGTTCAAGGAGACAATAATCAGGCAGTCCTGGGAGACGGAAATCAAATTACACAACAGAACAAAGTTGGGGCTAATGCTGAAACTGCACTCACTAAAGATGAGATTATCAAGTTGTTTCTAGAACTGGAAACATTAATTCAAAAGGCAGAATTACCAGCCGACACGAAAGAAGAAGTAGTTGAAGATTTAAGTGCCGCTAAGAAAGCCACAGACAAAGAAGAACCAAATAAAAAACGTGCTTTGGAACGGTTAACAAACGTAACAGAAACACTAGAAAAAACTAGCAAGAGTGTGGAAGCAGGACAGAAAATCTGGACAGTATCTAAACCAATTATTGCCAAAGTTGCTCTCTGGTTAGGTGCGGCAGCGGGTTCTCACTTGTTGGGATTGTAGAACTGAATTATGAGTTAGCTACCTGATGACTTTAACCCCCAATAGCCTGATACCAATCCACAGAAGTAAGCTGATAGTTGTATGAATGAAAATACAGTTCTGGGTTATGAGAATAGCGCAGTTCAAGGGAATGAGAATCAGGCAGTGCTGGGTAATAGTAACACCGTATTTTATGGAAACAACAACCAAATACAGTTTGTTCTTCCCATCACTAAGAAGTTACAGCAACAGCCACCTAAATCTAAAATACCCTCTCTGTTACCCTATTTGGTCAATCGTATCCAGCAGGAGCGTGAACTAGAAGAGGGAATCAAAAAGGTAATACAAAAAGCTCCACTCTCTCCTATAATTTGTATCATTCATGGTGATGAGTTTCAAAGCCATGACAAGTTTTTAGAACGGTTGTATAAAGTTTCATTACCTAAATTTTTAGGACAGGAATTAATTAAACAATATCATCTCCCTTGCCCTCCAAAATTGAAGAATTCGCAGGAATTTTCAGATTACTTACGCAGCACATTAGCGGATATCGTTATCAAACGTAGCTCTGCTTCTCTTGAAGAGATTAATGCCTTTTTTAATGAATGCTCTCTTCCTATACTTATTCATACTCATTTATTGGCTGAACAATTGCAAAAGCCAGACTTTGAAACTTTGCATAATCTACTTAATTTTTGGCAGAACTGGCATATTAATATCAACCAAGCTTTAATAATTTGTATATTTGTAAAATACCCAAATTTGCGTAAAAAGCAAACTAAAAATTCTAATCTTATCAGCTTATTTTTTATTGCTGTAGGTTATTTTTTTAAACAGTATCGCTACCAGAAAGTCAATCAAAAAATTTGTCAGCATATAGAAAGGCTTTCAGTATCTAATTTTGATAAATTTAATCGTTTGTCAGGTCTTGTTTTGCCAGAGCTAACTGGAGTAAATCGAGGGGAAGTTGAGGATTGGGTACGTAGGGAAGATACTAAAAACGTTATTGGAGAAGCAATGGTTGATAAATTGATCAAAGAAATTAGAGAGTTATTTCATAAATGGGAAGAACAAAACTCATCCAATACAATTCCGATGGAGGATTTAGCTGATAACTTAATCAACCTGCTAAAATCTAATCTATCAGGTGAGGGAGAAATGACATGAAGTTTCCATTTTATTCAGGAATCGGAAACCGTCAAAAATCTGAGTTACCAATAACTCTACCAGTATCTCCACGTTCTCAATTACTCCAGCCTGAGAATTATATTGCAGATGCAGGCTTGAAAGATGCGTGCAATGTGGCACTGTTACTAGGACAACCTCTACTCCTAACTGGTGAACCAGGATGTGGAAAAACACAACTGGCTTACAGTCTGGCATGGGAACTTGGACTTGACCAGCCTTTGAAGTTTGAAACTAAATCTACTAGTATTGCGCGTGACTTATTCTATACCTATGATGCGTTAAAGCGTTTCCAAGATGTGCAAAGTGGAGTTGTTGCAACTAAATTTTTGGATTATATTACTTTTCAAGCTTTAGGCTTGGCAATTTTACGCAGTAGAAATCCAGATGAAGTCAAGCATTTATTGCCATCAGAAATCATACATTCTCAGACAGTACGTTCTGTAGTTTTAATTGATGAAATTGATAAAGCACCGCGTGACTTCCCCAATGATTTACTCAATGAATTGGAATTAATGTATTTTCGGATTACCGAGTTAGGAAATGAAAAAATTGTTGGAAATGCCAACTTACAACCCATTGTAATTATTACTAGCAATTCGGAAAAAGATTTACCAGATGCGTTTTTAAGACGTTGTATTTATTACCATATTCCCTTTCCCGAATTTAATCGGCTGGAGGAAATTGTTGCTAATCGGTTGGGGATTAATACTGGTAGTAATAGTCCTTTTTTGCAAGCAGCACTGGATTTATTTTATAGGTTGCGTTCGCCTCAAATTGGTTTGAGGAAAAAACCTGCAACGGCTGAATTATTGGGCTGGTTGATAATTTTACAAAAATTCACTAGCGAATTAGAAAATCCTTTAGTTAAACCAGAAGTTGTTTTTGGCACTCTGAGTAGCTTAATCAAAACTACAGAAGATCAAGAAAAAGCTAAAAAAATTGTAGAACAATGGATCAAGGAACAGACAAAAACAACCTAAATTGGCTAAGTCCCGATGCCCTCATAGAGTTCATTGATGAGTTGAGGGAAGCAGGTTACAAGATTGGCATATCTCAGTATATTGCAGCCCATGATTTAATTTGGCTGTTGATTGCTCAAGGGGAAGCCTTAGATAGTCCAGAGCGCCTAAGAAATTTGTTGGGACCAATTTTTTGTAGTTCACCAATTGAGCAGGAGGAATTTCAACAACGGTTTAACCGTTGGGTTGAGTTATACAGCAGACTTAATTTGTTAACAGGAGAAGTAAATATAGAAGCAAAAGCATTTGCAGATGAACTGGCAACAGAACGCGCTCTCTCCTATCGGATGCAGAGTAGTCTAATATTTATTGCTCTATTTATTGCTGCTCTATCTATTATTTTATTCTTTCAGCACACAGATAATACTTCTTCCATAAAACCAACACCTCCAACACCAACACAAACACCTCCAACACCAACACAAACACCTCCAACACCAACACAAACACCTCCAACACCAACACAAACACCTCCAACACCAACACAAACACCTCCAACACCAACACAAACACCAATAATAGACATAAATCCCAGTACAAAAACTTCTCCAAACTTGCCCTTTGATTGGGAAATACTAATATTGTTGTTGACTGTCAATCTTGTTATATTTATCATCCGGCGGCTATGGTGGTTGTGGCGTGCTAACCTCTTTCTGCAACGTCATAGTACGACACAACAGCCTGAATTACAAAAAATTTCTATTAATGGGCTTGAGGAGAAGTTAGTTCCGAGTATTACGTTGTTAGAAATTGCTCGGAGTTTAAAGTATCGAATTCGTATTCCTTCCAACGAACTAGATGTAGATAAAACTATTAATGCAACTCTTAGGCAGGGTGGATGGCTAACTCCAGTTTATCGTAATTACCAAGTTCTCCCTGAATATCTTTTTCTTGTGAACCGCGTCAGCTATCGAGATCATCAGGCTAAGTTTGTGGAAGAGATAATTGCTCGTCTGAAAAACGAAGGTGTATTTATCACCGTCTATTTCTTTGATGATGATCCAAGAATATGTTTTTCCTCTGATGAAAATTCACCGTTAAGACTAAGAGAAATTACATCAAGGTATAGCCAACATTGTCTTGTTATTATCTCCGATACAGATATTTTTTTCAGTTCTATTAATGAAAAATTAGAACCTTGGGTAAATCAGTTAACAACCTGGGATAACCGTGCAGTTTTAACGCCGACTCCAGCAGAAAATTGGGGATATAAGGAATTAGAACTTGCACAAAATTTTATTATTTTACCAGCAACAATTAAAGGTTTACTGGTACTAAGTCAAAGATTACGCCAGGGGTTTGCAACTTATTTTCTTGCGGAAGAACAGCGAATACCGCTACCAGATTCCTTGCATATACGATCTTATATCTGGATAGAACGTAATCCACCACCAACTGAGCAGATTAATGCCATGTTGGACTCGCTAGAGAAATATCTTGGTAAGGATAGCTTTTATTGGCTCAGTGCTTGTGCAATTTTTCCACAGTTAGATTGGCAAATCACTATCTATCTGGGTAATGTCCTCAAAACAGAGTCAGGAGCATTGCTGATAGAGGTGTGTTCCTTGACTGATTTAGCTCGTTTACCTTGGTTGCGTTATGGTTATATGCCAGACTGGTTGCGTGTTTATCTAATTGCAACACTTACCCAAGAGCAACAGCAGGTAATTCGGAGTATACTTCAAGATTTACTTATTACATCTGTTCAAGGTTCTGTTAGCAAATTGCCATTAGGGATAGCAAGACAGTATCCTAATTTACTCCCTAAATTAGCTAATTCAATACTTAAGATATTATCCAAAAAAGCGGCTTTTGATAGTCCATTACGGGACTATATCTTTTTAGGTTTTATGAGAGAACAATCTCTACTCTCCCTGAAGGTATCAGATGAGTTTAGTCGCTTACTACAAAAGCAGAAAAGAAATTATTGGTGGATGAAAGCATTACGCAAACTGGGAATAATGATTAAACCACAAATTCACCAGCCGAGTTTTGCTGCATCAGCTAACACTAGTTCATCGTTAAGAAGTTGCAGGCAAATTTTAAAATGGCTTGGTTTGGGAGGAGTAGGTATACTGACATCTGTTGTAGCGCATCAGGTTACTAAAAATTCTAGTCAAAATCTCAATGAAACATCGCCATCTGGCTCGGCAAAAGAATTTGTTAAAGCAAGTGTAAAAAAACAAAGAACTAATATCTTAAAATTCGCTAGTGTATTTCTGATATTTCCATTAATAGGTACGCTGATCTCTGTTCATTTACAAATCATCTCTAGAGCAAACTCAATACTATTCCGTGATGACTGTAAGCCAGATTTTGACATTAAAGGACTACTTGAATATATGTGGTGGACAGGAAATAGATCTAGACTTGGAGATGTGAAACTTTGCAATGAAAATCTAGTAGAAATTAAACTTACTAGGGTATATATGTTCAATGCAAATTTTGATCGTGCCAATTTGTCTCGTTCTGATTTTAGTGGGTCTAATTTAGCTTTATCTAGCTTTAAAGGAGCAATTTTAGGATATGCTAACTTTAGCCAGACATTATTACAAGGAGCAGATTTTGGTATAAGCGGTTCTGAAGAGGCTATGCTATTAGAGACTAACTTTAAAGATTCAAACTTAAGCAAAGCTCAATTTCAGGAAGCATACTTAGAAAAAGCTAACTTTGAAAATTCAAACTTAAGCGAAGCTCAATTTAAAGGAGCATTCTTAAAAGGAGCAATTTTTAAAAATTCCGATCTAAGTAATGCCGATTTACAGGGAGCAAAAGAATTGACGCAAGCTCAATTAAAAGATTCAAAACTTTGTCGTACAATAATACCAGATGATTTGAAGAATATTTCTGGAGATATTGGAAATAGAGACTGTCCTTTTTAATCTCTATGAATCTAATCCTCATACTTGCATTTACTTACAAACCCAGCCACCATTCGGCAATTTCTGATAAGTCGTCCCTTTCCCACAGTCCTCACCTTCTTTAACATAAAGTGATGTAGCTTCATTTTTGCTATTAGCATCAAACATAGCCATCTCAGTACCACACTCTGACAAAGCCTCAGATGCACGTTTTCTGATATCTTTTTTATTGTCCTCAGTTAACGATAACGCTGCTGTTAAAACACGAATTGCTGTTTCTTGATACCTGCCAATTTTGATTAGTGCTTGAGCCGAAGATATATGTTCTTCTGTGATTTTCAATTTATCAATTGTTTGCATTCCTGTTTTTGACGCTTGAATTAGCTCCTCAATTTCTTCTCTAGTAATTGGTTCGGTTGATTTGGTAGCTTTTGTTTCAAAACACTCATCTAATTTTTCACGCAAAGAACAAGCAACCTTGCTAATTGGTGAACGAGAGATAAAGTTAGTCTCACTAATACTCAGTTCAACATCTTCAAGTCCATATTCTTTAATTGTTTTTTGTAATTCTTTTTCAAATTTCCAACGTAATTCATCGAGTTGCTTTTGCAATTTAGGAAATTCAGACATGGGTTTTCTCCTTAGTAGTGTTGAATTTAATTTTGAAAAATTTTGAACTGAAGATGCACAATCATCACAACATTTTTTGTTAGTGAATGCCTTAATAGCCTCTACTGAAGCATAAGCATCAGCTAAACCATAGCCTGTTGCTAGGTCAACTCCTGCTCGTGCGGATGCGCCTCCTGTACTAGGATTGCTAAAACCTTCAGCAACATCGATCGCTGTTTGCTGCAAGATTTGCTTTACCCTGTCGGGGGATAAATTTGGATCTACCTGCTTGAGTAAGGCACAAATACCTGCAATTTGGGGTGCGGCGGCTGAAGTCCCACTAAACACCGCCCATCCATCTGAGGGCAGTGTACCATCACCATCAGCAGAACGATCGCGATCTGCTTGACTACCAGGAGGAACAGGTAGCCTAATATAAGCTCCATAAGGTAATTGTCCCACTAAGCCGCAGATATCTGGAACTTGTCTGCCCAAATAAACTGGGCTGACAAAGCTACTGGCGTAGTTACTTGCTTCTAATAAACCTTTTAAAGAGCCTTCTAGATGCTTATAAACACCCCCTACAGCGATCGCATCTGGATGTTGAGCCGGAAAACCCCATTGCCCATTCCCAGCCGCAAAAATGACCACAATCCCTTCACTCACAGCACGAGCCACAGCCACAGCTAAGATTTTGTCTTGAGGAGAAAGTTGACGGTTTCTCTAATCGGAACCCCAACTACAAGAAATAATATCTGGTTGCTGCTCAATAGCTCGTTTGAAGGCAGCCACCGAGTTAACATTGTTAATTTCGCCTTCGATGCCTACGCCAAACTTAATCATAGTTAGTTCAGCTTCAGGTGCTACAGCAAAAATATTTGCAGATTCTCCTGTCCCATGACCGCTATTATCTTGTTCGGGAGCAGTGGAACCAGGCGTAAGAAGAACATTTACCTTATAGTTACGCTGTCTAAAAAATGGATGGGGATACCAACCCGAATCAATCATGGCAACTTTAACACCTTTGCCTGTGATGCCTTTTTGGTGAACTAGGGTTGCATTTAATCCTTGTGCAACGTCATCTGGCACATTTAGGTATTTTGCTGTTTTTTGTGGGGGTTCTGTTGCAGGGGTAGTTGGTCGAGTGTAGAAAACGGGTTCGTTGAGCGCAATTCCATCTAGCACATCATCCCAAATAGTGTTGGAGATATCAATCTCACCAAATGGTTTGCTATCAACTGAGTTGATAAATGTTGCTGTAGTTGGCTCACCCATTTCCTTAATACAAGGGCGCTCAACTGCCTCTAGTTTTGTCTGAAGCGATCGCTCATAAACCTCCGTGTTGGCGGCAATGCTGATTACCACCAAGCCAACGTCTAAAATTTCAAATCCTGCTGTCTTGAGGCGTTTAACTGCTAATTGAATTAGGTTAGGTTCTGCATAAAATTGAGCTACATTTTCGCTAATGATAGGATTTGAATAGCGCAACAAAGATATACCACTTACCGAGCGTACAACAGCCTCAGCGTAGATTTTAGGCGGTAACTCTGGCTGATTTTCGCGGTTCATTATAGGGATCAACTTATAAAGTAAGTGAGCCGAAACACCGAAATTTTATCTATGACATGATAAAAATTCCCAATTTTCCAGATCTAATTATTTAGACTAAAATCAATTTAACTCGACGGTGAAAGATCTGTTGTTGACAAAAACGCGATCGCCTTCTACTAATTTATGTCCTCGGCGCGTCTCGATCACATCATTCACTTTAACTCTACCTGCTTGGATGAGGATCTTAGCTTCACCCCCAGTTTGAACTACACCTGCCCATTTCAAAAATTTTCCCAGTTCAATTGTGTTATTGCTGTTTGTCATAAAATGAAATCAATATGCGATCGCTCACTTACAACAATATATCTCTTCTTAAGGATAAATCTTCTTCTGTGCAGAAAGAGCTATTGTTTCTCCATAATATATATTAACTAAAGTGAACAGCGATTGTGCGATCGCATTGTAAAACTATCTCCAACCGCAATGTTGTAAAATAGGTAAAACCATTACCTTAACTCTGTACTAATGAGTTCCCATCCCCTGTTGAAAGTTGACATTTCTCAACTCAGTGTTGCAGAACGTATCCAACTAGCTGAAGATTTATGGGATAGCATTTCTCAACAGCAAGAGGAACTTCCCTTGAGTGAAGCGCAAGAACAAGAATTAGATCGACGGTTAGAAAATTACCATAAAAATCCTACAAATGGTTCTAGTTGGGAAGAGGTTAAAAATTGGATAAAATTTAGTACAGTTTATACTTGCGATTAATTCTCCTGCCTTTAAAGAGAAAATGTCAACTCAAGAAAGCCTACGTCAATTACTAATTTCCCTAGATCATCGCGGATATAAAGCTTATAAAGATATTCGTGGTAGTTACGATTTTACCAAGTTTACCTTAATTATTGACCGCGTACAGGGAGATCCTTTTGCTTCCCCTAGTCAGTTACGGGTACAAATTCGACAAACTATTGCGAAGTTTCCCCGCAATGTCTATCAAAATCGTAGCCGAGAAATTGCGCTACGAGATTATCTTACCAGAGAATTTTCTCATGCCACTCAGTCTATCCGCCAACGACGGGGGACGGGAAATAGTGGGTTAATTGCGATCGCACTCCCAAGTCAAGCTATCTTAGATCGTACCTCTGCATTTATCAACGATGAGTTTGTAGAAATACGCTTTGTTGTCGGTTTACCTGGGGATGGTCGGCGGATTAATGGACGCGAAGCAGTAGAATTACTCTGTGAGCAAATTCCGCAATTAATAGAACAGACATTAATATATAGTAATCTTGATGCCGCAGCAATTGAAAATCATATTACTACTGCGGAAGATGCAGATTTTATTAGAGACTCACTTAGTGAAAAAAAGTTAGTTGCTTTTGTTGCTGATGGTGCAATTTTACCTCGTCGTAGTGGCGTAGATGAAAAACCACTTTTAGATCAAGTAATACCATTTAAATCTCCAGATAGTTTAAGTATAGAGTTTAATTGTCCCAATCGTGGTTTAGTTACAGGTATGGGTATCCCCCAAGGAGTAACATTAATAGTCGGGGGTGGTTATCATGGTAAATCTACTTTATTAAGAGCGATAGAATTAGGAATTTATAATCATATTCCTAATGATGGACGGGAATTAGTTATTACGAATTCATCCGCAGTTAAAATTAGGGCAGAAGATGGGCGTAGTATTACAGGTGTAGATATTTCACCGTTTATTAATCATTTACCGCAAAATCGTTCTACTACTAATTTTTCTACACAAAATGCTAGTGGTAGCACTTCTCAAGCTGCGAATATTATTGAGGCGTTAGAAGCTGGTACGCAGTTGTTATTAGTAGATGAAGATACGGCTGCTACTAATTTTATGATTCGCGATCGCAGAATGCAAGCTTTGATTGCCAAAAATTTTGAACCCATCACACCTTTTATAGATAAAGTTAGACAGCTTTACACAGAATATAACGTTTCTACTATCTTAGTCATGGGTGGTAGCGGTGATTATTTCGATGTTGCAGATACCGTAATTGCAATGCAAGATTTTCACCCCTCAGAGGTGACAGAGAAAGCAAAAGCGATCGCACAACAATATACAACTAATCGTACTACAGAAGGTGGTCAACAATTCGGAAAATTAACAGCGCGTATACTCTCCTCTAATATTCACTCTCAAACCCCCTCCCTGTCAACGGGGAGGGGGAGGGGGGAGGGGTTTTCCAATTTTGCTAATTCTACTCATCACAAACGCGAGTGGAAAGTCAGAGACTTAGACACTATTATTTTTAATCGAGAGGAAATTGATTTATCAGCAGTCGAACAGCTTGTAGAAGTTGGTCAATTGAGAGCGATCGCAACTACAATTAGCTATATTGAGCAACATTATCTTGATAATCACACCTTACCAGAGATCTTAGATAGTGCGATCGCGGATATTACAGCCCAAGGCTTTGATATACTGACATCATTCCCAGAGGGAGATTTAGTATTCTTTAGACACTTAGAGTTAGCTGCAGCAATTAATCGCTGGCGTTCACTAAATACTAAACAGAAGCCTTAAATGTTTTAGAACGAGACAAACAAGCTTCCAGATAAGGGCATTCTTCACAATGTAATTGTGTCCCTGGATTCTTGCAACCACAGCCAAGATTTACACTACAATCTCCAGACTGTTTAGCACCAAAGCAGGGAACCATTTCTTTTAACAGAATTACAAAATTTTGGGTAATCATAGTCTTGATTGTTAATTTTTTATAAGTTTTGGAAAAAATTAAATGAGAAACAAATGTCTATTTATTATTAAATATGGAGCGTATATCTATTTTTTACCTCTATCTTAAGTAAGTATTTCTAATTTGCTTAAATATCAGTTACAGCACTTTGCCTCCTTATGAAGTAAACGTATAGAGGGAGTGATTCAAAAAAATAACGACATCCTGATTTAAATCCCCCCCTACGCTGTGTTAACTGTTAACTGTTTACTGTTAACTGTTTACTGTTAACTGTTTACTGTTAACTGTTAACTGTTAACTGTTTACTGTTAACTGTTTACTGTTTACTGTTATCGGTGGAATTCTTGCTACAACTCCTTTTTTAAGTGCTGCTGGTCGTTCTGACCAAGGTAACAAACCATCAGGCTTAGTGTAGTATTTATCAGCACACTCTAAAACTTCTGCGATCGCTGACAAACTTTCCTCTGAATAAGGTAAATCACCAAATAAGTAAGTATATTTACCAAAAGCCACAAACGAGATAGCGCACGAGTGACTACAGGCGCTCATACATTCTACAGGCTGAATTTGCCATTCATTTTTTAAATTCCAATCTCCGTAGAGTTGTAATATTTGCTCTAGTAATTGTTGTCCTCCGCTTTTACCAATAGTCTTGCCATCTTTCCAAACACTGGCGCAACTTGTGCAAACAAACAAAGTGTGCTGTGGCTGCATATAAAAATCTTAACGGCTGAATTTAAAACTAGGACTAATCATCATAATTGATCGCGGAGGTATTTTATCTAATTTTTGTTTGGGAAACTTTTTGAGATAGATTAACGTCTCTACTAGATGCTAATAGCCTGTCTATCCTATATAAGGGCGGTACAGTTATGGACAACAAGCGTTTAACTTCAATTCTGCCTTTATCTTTAGCAACTATATTGCTATGTGCAAGTACTGGTATTGCTATTACCGATCTTATTGCAGAAGCTAAACCACCATCACACGCGCCAGCTTGGGGATATCGCTGTAAGCAGGATTCAAATAATTGCAAAAAACACAAAGATAGAGATAATAGAGATAATAGTCGTGATGACCGTGACGATGACGACGAAAATAATGATAACTCTAATTATGACAGGTACACTTTACCCGCAAGAACTACTTTAAATGGTGAGTACTCTGGTTCCAGTAAAATTACCTTGCGTAGAAATCAAACATATCCTATAACACTCAGAATTGCTAGAGATATCAGAAATAATCAAAACCAAGTTTTAATTCCCAAGAATTCCAGAATTGAAGGTGAATTTAGATCTACTAACAGAGGTTTTCAATTTGTAGCTCGTAGCTTAATACTTTCCAATGGCAAACGCTATCAAATTAATTCTAATTCTAAAGTTTTATCATATACTACTCAAAATGGAGCTAATTCAAATGTAGTTGTGATTAACCCACGTACTCGAATCGACATAACTCTCCGTTCTGATTTAAGACTGTCATAAATTCAACATGATAAACGTAGGTTGGGTTGAACGAAGTGAAACCCAACATTTCTTCATATTTGTGTTAAAAAATAATAAAACGCCCTCTCACTTAATATGCGGAGGGCTAATTCCTCATTGGTATTGGTGTAAGGAGCAAATTGAAATATTTGCTATATTCTTACTTTATTGAGACAATGTGAAGTTGCTGTGACAATTACGTGCTAAAAATGCGATCGCTCCCGCGACGACAATAGGAGTATCGCACAGCAACAAAACTTACGCATCGAAAGCCTGAAACCTGAATCCCCCAGCAGAGCTTAAAAAGGGGGAAGAATCAATCAAAGTCCCCCTTTTTAAGGGGGGAGAATCAATCAAAGTCCCCCTTTTTAAGGGGGATTTAGGGGGATCTCTGCATACATACTAAGTAAATTAAGCTGCTACAGTCAAACCACTATGTCTCAGTAAAGCAGTAGTACTTGGTTCCCGACCTCGGAAAGTTTTAAACACTTCCATTGGCGGCTTACTACCACCTAACGCCAGCACTGTATCACGGTAACGCACACCAGTATTAGTAACAGCTTGCTCATCTTCTAAACCAGCTTCCTCAAACGCTGCAAAAGCATCTGCACTTAAAACTTCAGCCCATTTATAACTGTAATATCCTGCTGCATAACCACCAGCAAAAATATGTCCAAACGCACACAAGAAATTATCTTCTGGTAGCGGTGGTAAAACGGTAGTATTTTTAGCAATACGGTTACGGACATCTTTGATAGATTCATTACCACCTGGTTGATAGCGGTGATGCAATTCCAAATCAACTAAGCTAAAGTGCAACTGCCGTAGCATTCCACTACCACTCATATAATTCTTAGCTGCAACTAGCTTTTGATAATAATGTTCTGGCAAAGGTTCACCTGTTTCATAATGCCTTGCCATCCCCATTAAAGTTGGTCGCTCATAGCACCAGTTTTCCATAAACTGGCTGGCTAGTTCTACCGCATCCCACTCAACATTATTGATTCCGGCTGCACCAGCATAATCTACTTTAGTCAGCATATGCTGTAAGCCATGACCAAACTCGTGAAAGAGGGTTTCCACTTCCCCAAAAGTCATCAAACTAGGTTTGCCATCTATGGGGGGAGATTGGTTACATACCAAATAAGCTACAGGTAGGCGCGTATCAGTTTTACCGTTTTCAGTAATCTTGGCACGACCGATACAATCATCCATCCACGCACCACCACGCTTTTCAGCCGGACGGCTGTAAGGGTCTAAATAGAAGTAGGCAATGGGGTTACCTGTTTCATCAGCAATTTGGAAGTAACGCACGTCTGGATGCCAGACAGGTGCTTGTCCATCAGCAGGGGTAACAGTAACCTTAAATAAGCGTTTTACTAAACCAAATAACCCATCTAAAACTTGATGCAATGGGAAATAAGGACGTAATTCTTCTGCGCTAAAATCAAATTTTTCTTCCCGTTGACGTTCTGCCCAAAAAGTAACATCCCAATGTTTTAAATCATTAGCTTCTTCTGCACCTTTAGCAGCAGCAAAAGCTTTGAGTTCTTCTAAATCTTTAATAGCAGCATCATAACTAACTTGGCGAAGTTCTTCTAGTAATGCCTCTACTGCTTCTACATTAGGAGCCATTTTACTAGCTAGGCTTAACTCAGCATAACTGTTAAAACCTAGTATTTGGGCTTTTTCTTTCTTGAGTTGTAAAATGCGCTCAATGATGGGGCTGTTATCTAAATCACCATTAGAAGCACGACTGATAAAGGCTTTATAAAGTTTTTCCCGCAAGTCACGGCGAGTGCTGTGCTGCATGAAGGGACCATAACTGGGAACATCTAGAGTGATGCGCCAAGAGCCATTTTCTGGTGTGGCGTTTTCTTCACCTGCATCACGGGCAGATTGAGCAGCTAAACTCAGTAAGCTAGGAGGTAAACCATCTACTTCTTCTTTGCTTGTGAGGGTTAAGCTAAAAGCTTTAGTTGCATCTAAAACGTGGTTAGAAAATTTGGTGGAAAGTTCTGCTAATTCTAGTTGGATAGCATTGAATTTATCCCGTTTTTCTCCTTCTAATCCTACACCCGAAAGTTCCGCATCTTTAATCGCTGCTTCAACAATCCGTTTTTGAGCAGGTTCTAAACTATCCCAAGCATCACTTTCACTTAAGGATTTAAACGCTTTATATAAAGGTTGGCTTTGACTTAGCTTATTCCAAAACTGGACAACTTGCGGTTGTACAGTTTCATGGGCTGACCGCAGTTCGGGGCTATTTTTCACACCCATTAGATGGTTAACAATACCCCAACTCCAACTTAGACGCTCTACAAATTGTTGTAGAGGTTCTACTAAATCATTCCAAGTTGGCTTAACATTTGCTTCTAGATTAGTAAGCTCAGTGTCAAGTTCTGCCAATAATTGAGTCATGGCAGGTACAACATGACTTGGTTGAACCGCATCAAACGGCGGTAGACCTTTGCCAATAAGTAAGGGATTGTTAGTAATGGTAGCGTTTGCCGTCATAGTTGATGTTTAGTATGTCTGATCTTAATTTTCGTTAATTACTTATAATTTCAATGTAGTGTAAGCCGCTCTATTAAACCTACCCAAAACTACCCAAGTAAGTGCCGAAGCTGGACATAAGTAATTTTAGTGTTAACTTCTTGCTTCATCATGGTCTTAGAATGACTTCTAAGAGGTTTGTCCACTCCACAAGCTGACACGGTAGAGCTTACCGCCGAATCCGATTTCTCTGAGCTATGCTCAGTACGAGTAGGAATAAAAATTCCTTCAAACCATCGTTCTATATTTTTAGCTGCGTTTAAATCTCTGTCTTCTGTATGATTACATTCAGGACAGACATAAACGCGGTTTTTCAATGGTATTTTATGCCGATGTTCTTTACAGTTAGAGCAAATTTGAGAACTAGGAAACATTCTATCTACAATAGTTAGTTTGCTCCCAAACTTCTCAGTTTTGTATTCTAACTGACGACGAAATTCGCCCATTCCACAATCAGCTATTGCACCAGCTAACTTATGGTTTTTCAAAAATGCTTTTATTGACAAATCCTCTATCTTGATTTCACTGTGGTTTTTAGCTAGATAGTTGGTTAATTTGTGAATAGCATCTTTTCTGATGTTGCTAATTCTGGCGTGAACTTTTGAAAGTTTTATAACAGCTTTAACTCTGTTCTTAGAACCTTTAACACGCTTGCTAACACGACGCTGTAAACGTTTCATGCGCTTACAATTGCGCTTGTAGGCTTTGGGATTGGTGAATACTTTACCATTGGAACAAACAGCTAACTCTTTGATGCCAATGTCAACACCAACAGTAGGTCTATCACTTAATACGGGAGGGAGTTCAACCTCGTACTTAATAGCAATAAACCATCTGTCAGCTTGTCTTGATATGACACAATTATGAGTTGCTGTTATTGGCAATGGTTCAGCTAATTTAACCCAACCAATGTTAGGAAGTTTGATTTGTTTACCATCATTTTTAATTAATGGCTTGGCTTTAGTCCCTGACTCCAAGTAAAAAGAATCGCGGTGTCCTTTCTTTTTAAATCTAGGCTGCATGGATACTTTCTTAAAACACCTATCCCAGGCTTGTCTCAAATCAGCAATAGCTTTTTGGGGGACGTTTTTGTTAACCTCGTAGTACCAAGAATGAACTGATTTTACCTCAGAAACTAATCGTTTATGCAAATCAATTGCAGATGGTAACTTTACTTTTTCGTCTCCCTCCTTATTTGAGTCTAAAATTTCTTTAACTACAGCATTTGCCCAGTTATAAGAATGTCTAGCTACACCGCAAGACTTTCTAAAAGCTGTCGCCTGCTTGTTATTTGGTATTAATGCTGTTTTAAAACTGAGTAGCATTGTTTACGACCTCAACAATGTTGTATATTTATAAGTATACCTATATTCAAATGTTGAATTTCCATTAATTATTCTAAATATTAAAATAATTTTTATTATTTTTTGGCTGTATTCCACATTTCATAAAAAACACTCCATTCAAAAAAATCGCTACCATCTCCTAAATCTCCTGAGCGAAATCGTTGATAAAATTCCTCAGAAAACATCTGATATTGTGACTCAAAAATTTTGAGTCTTTTTTCTAAATCTAATATTTCTTGTTCAATATAAGTATTACTTTGGAAAGATAACTTAACAGTGCTGAGTTGAGTTTCTAAAAACATCCTTTCTTCTTGGGATAGTGCTAAAATCATTTCTGCAATAGATTCCAGAAGTTTTATGTTCATTTTTAAATATGATAGATAATTTATTAAAACAATTATAACATCGGCAGTTTAATAAAGGCGATCGCATCCCAAATATCAAAGATAATTTACGATACCAACCGACTGATATACTTAGTTTAGGCTGATAATAGCCAACATCAAGGCGAGGTTGACCCATGACCACTAATCCTATATATACGCCAGAAAACAATCAAATCGAAGCGCCAGTACAAAAGATTTATGAAGTTGATTATTATCAGTGGTTAAATATTACAGCCCAACAACTACGCGATCGCCAATTTGATCATGTAGATTTGGATAATTTAATAGAAGAAATTGAGGCAATGAGCGGTAGTCAGCTACGGGAACTTAAAAGCCGATTAATTGTTTTGTTGATGCACTTGCTTAAATATCAATATCAACCCTCAAAACGTTCTAAAAGTTGGTTAAATACAATTGTTGAACAACGTAGCGAGATCGAGCTTTTACTTGAACAGAGTCCTAGCCTTACACATAAGTCAATCGAAGTTTTTGATCAGTGTTATTTAAAAGCTCGTCGTAACGCTGCGAAAGAAACCAAGTTATCTGTTGAGGCTTTCCCTGCCTTGTCACCCTTTACCCTTGATGACACTCTCAACCCAGACTGGTTGCCTGAGTAAAAGCGGACGGTAGTAAATGCGATCGCATCTATAATCCCAAATAAAAACAACTCATATTATCAATCCGATGCTAATCATTAGGACGATGCACCATGACTATTAACTTGACTGAAAAAGAGGCATATGCTGCCATGTACGCATATCTGGATACTGTGTATGACAGGACAAAATCA
Source organism: uncultured cyanobacterium (assembly GCA_963711165.1). Classification (GTDB taxonomy): domain Bacteria; phylum Cyanobacteriota; class Cyanobacteriia; order Cyanobacteriales; family PCC-9333; genus Crinalium. The sequence continues at coordinate 150,555 of CAVQDG010000038.1, forward strand.
GATGATTTGGGGGGATTACTTGGTGGTATGAGTACTGTGGGAGATTGCGAAACTGCTGATCCCGCAGTCTGGCATGAATGGTTGGAATGTGTCGAGCAAGTTAAGCAAAACAAAGTTGATACAAGTCTGAAATTTCAAACTTTAGAAGATAAATAAACCAAGAGTGGGTAAATTCTCCACCTTGATTTTGCGCGGGTACTGAAATTATTCTGTAACACCACGTTTAATTATGTGCGATCGCCATACAGCATGAAACCAAACAAAACTATAGTATTGGGTTAACCTACAATTTTTGGGTAGTTACCCTGGAAAACTAACTTTCCAGCAAATATTATGTTTTTTGACACTCCGCCGTACTTTACTGCGGATTCTTGGTTCAATCAGTCGGCTTGCTCTTTGATGGTGACATCAAAGAATAGAGGTCGGTCTGTCCCCAAGCGTTAATTCCGGCGTGTCCCGCCGTATTTATCTCGATTCCTACTTGCCTCAAAGCTTTTGCCAGGATGTTTAGCGCTGCATTATGGTCACGGTCTAATACTGTGCCGCAACCACAAATATGAGTCCTAACAGATAACGACTTCTTGACAGTATGACCACAAGTTGAACACTCTTGAGATGTGTACTGAGGAGCAACAGCAACCACCGTCTTTCCGTATACCTTCCCCAAATACTGCAACCATTCGGCAAACTGCGACCAAGCTGCGTCACTGATTGACTTGGCAAGCTTTGAGTTTTTCACCATATTCTTCACTTGAAGATGCTCATAGGCTACAAAATCGTTAGATTTCACTACGCACAGCGCCGTATTTATGGCGAAGTTTTTACGCTGCCTACTGACCTTCAGGTGTTTTCTTCCCAGCTTATTAATAGCTTTTTTGCGGTTGGCTGACCCTTTCTTTTTTCTAGAGACTCGCCTTTGCGCTCGCTTCAACGCCTTCTCATTTTTACGGAGATAGCGAGGATTAGAGACGGTTGCTCCAGTGCTATCGGTGTAGAAGTGGTTCAAACCAATATCTAAACCGATAGCTTTACCAGTAGGAACTAACTCTTCTACCCGTTCTACATCAATACTAAACTGGACGTAGTAGCCATCTGCTCGACGGATGGCACGTACCCGTTTGATTTCTGCGGGTGCATAGAAGTGCAAATCTCTATTTCCCACCAGTTTAAAAGTACCAGCCGCAAAGCCGTCCGTGAAAGCCAGAGATTTTTTATTAGGAGAAAGTTTCCACCCTGAAGTCTTATACTCTACAGAACGACTGAATTTTTTGAACCGTGGATATCCTTTCTTTCCTGCTTTATTAGCTTTGCAATTAGCAAAGAATCGTTGGATAGCAAAAATGGCTCGTTCCGCCGAAGCTTGACGCGCCATTGAGTTAAGTTTACGGCTGTGATGACGACAATATGCGGTTTGCCTTTTTTAGCAAAGCAGCCTTAGAATTTCTCCACCGAAGCAATAAACGACCAGATGTCATCCATTGTCACGACTGGCAGACAGGTTTAGTTCCAGTGATGCTGTTTGAGATTTATAAATATCATGGCATGGAACATCAACGGGTTTGCTACACCATCCACAACTTTAAACACCAGGGAATAGTGGGTGCTGAGATTTTACAGGCGACAGGTTTAAATCAAGAAGCTTATTATTTCCAATATGAACGCCTGCGTGATAATTTTAATCCCTTTGCTTTAAATATGATGAAAGGGGGGATTATTTACTCAAATTATGTCACCACAGTTTCGCCTCACCACGCTTGGGAAGCTCGTTTTACCGATATTGGATATGGTTTAGGTCACACCTTGCATTCATTCCAGTACAAATTTAAAGGTGTGCTGAATGGTATAGATTATGATGTGTGGAATCCAGAGAGCGATCGCTACATTCCTGGTCACTATAGTAAAGATAATTTAGCAGAAAAAGCACTGAATAAAAAAGCTTTACGATCAAGATTGCTACTGCGTGATGTTGATAAACCACTAATTTGCTACATTGGTCGTTTGGACGATCAAAAAGGCGTACATCTCGTCCATCATGCAATTTATCACTCTCTCTATAAAGATGCTCAATTTGTATTACTAGGTTCGGCAACAGGAGCAAAAATTAATGCTCAATTCCAACATGAAAAACGTTTCTTAAATGATAATCCTGACGTTCATTTAGAACTCGGTTTTAATGAAGAATTATCCCACCTAATTTATGCAGGTGCTGACATGATTGTAGTTCCTAGCAATTATGAACCATGTGGATTAACTCAAATGATTGGGTTTAGATATGGCACTGTGCCAATTGTTCGAGGAGTAGGTGGACTGGTAAATACAGTATTTGACAGAGACTACGACCAAAATAAGCCTCCCGAAAAACGTAACGGCTATGTTTTCTATGAATCAGATTACCAGGCACTTGAGTCAGCAATGGATCGGGCAATCGGGCTATGGTATGACTATCCTGAAGAATTCCGTCAGCTTGTTGTTCAGGGTATGGAATATGATTATTCTTGGAACATACCAGGCGCTGAATATATAGAGATTTATGACTATATTCGTCATAAATGGAGCGAAGTTATAGCTGCTTAAATTTTTGAGGTAGAAGTTACATTAAACTATACGCGGGCAAGATGCCCGCACTACTTCTGTGGTCAGGCAAATTAATTTACCCTGTTTATCTGTGTCCATCTGTGTGCATCTGTGGTTAATTATCTAAAATTTTACTTATGCAAGAAATCTACTGTATAACTCTAAAAATTTTTTGACTGATAAAATTCCACAGTGAAACAGATTCTCATCATTGTCCATCAACCTACCTCCTATACCGGACTGGTTGGTAAAATCCTCCGCGCTCAAGGATATCACCTTGATATTCGCATACCTAGCCAAGGCGATCGCCTACCGGATACTATTGCCAATCATCAGGCAGTAGTCATTTTCGGCGGGGCAATGAGCGTAAACGATCGCGATTTACCATTCATCCGTCAAGAAATTGATTGGATACAGGTAGTATTAGCAGCCTCTAAACCTTTTCTGGGTATCTGTCTAGGCGCTCAAATGTTGGCGCGTACCCTTGGGGCAGAAGTTAAGCGCCATCCCAATAATCAAGTAGAAATTGGTTATTTTCCCATCATCCCAACCCCAGAAGGAAAAGCAATTTTTAATGAATCTTTATATGTTTATCACTGGCATAATGAAGGATTTGATCTGCCTCAAGGTGCTGTTAAACTCGCTGATGGTGCAATTTTTAGCAACCAAGCTTTCCGCTATGGGGAAAATGCCTATGGTTTACAATTCCATCCTGAATTAACCCCAGAGATGATCGACAGGTGGACAATATTAGGATCTGATATGTTGACATTGCTAGGGGCGCAGTCACGAGAGCAGCAGTTACAAAATTATGCTAAATATGGATATGCTTTAGAAAAATGGTTAGAAAATTTTCTTAACCTTTGGTTACATCCTGAAAAATGAATCAAGCATCTAATATCTAGGTTTCATGCGTGGGTAAGTAGTGTTAATTTTGTAGGATTAAAAATGTCAGGACTTACTTCTAGATCCCCCTAAATCCCCCCTTACAAAGGGGGACTTTGAATCCCCCCCCTTTGTAAGGGGGGTAGGGGTGATCAAGGTTTCAAGCTTTAGGTGCGTCAGTTTTAAATGTATAGCAACCGCCTTGGCGGTTGGAACAAAATAAATTCTGAAACCCTTGCTAACAAAGCCGCATGATGTAGAGACGCGCCATGGCGCGTCTCTACTATAATTATTCCATAAATCTAAAAACAGTATAATTAGTCAAAGTTTTTATTGGTTGCATCTACAATGAACGAAAATTATCAAAAACCAGAGTTTACTCGTGAACATCGCTTGGGCTTAGTTGTTTATGGGGGAGTTTCTTTAGCAATTTACATGAACGGTGTTTGCCGAGAATTTTATAATGCTGTTCGGGGTCGAGGGATATATAAACTTATTAAGGCGCTAACTGATTCAGATATTATTGTTGATATTATATCAGGAACATCCGCAGGTGGTATTAATGGCGTTTTGCTCAGTTATGCCTTAACTAATAGCAATGAGCAAGAAATTGTTGATTTTGAAAACTTTGATCAAGTTTGGCGAGATAGTGCTAATATCCGCAAGCTCATACGTCAGCCCAAAAATCAGGAATCTAATCAGGCAGACTCTCTTTTTGATGGAGAAAACTATTATCAAAAAGCTTTGGAAGATGCTTTTTATCAAGGACAGTCGAATAAGAAGCAAGCGCCTAGTGATGAGTGGTTATCGCCATCTAATGAATTAGATTTGTTTGTAACAGGTACAGATGTTTTAGGGCAAGTATATCAAGTATTTGATCAAACTGGCTCAGTTATAGAAATTAACAACCATAGGGCGGTATTTCAACTCAAGCATCGTCAAGGGCGCAAGGAACCATTCAATTTTGAATATAATCCGGCGGTTCCTAAACTTAATACAGAAGATATACATCAGTCATTAGCTAAGTTGTGTAGAATTACGTCTTGTTTTCCAGTTGCATTTCCTGTAGTTACAGTTGAACTTAAAAACCCTAATAATTATGTAGATAGTATGTTAGTGAGGTGGGGAAGTCTAGAAAATAGAGATTTACCAAAACAGCCGCCAGATGGTGGTTATCGGTTACATTTTGTGGATGGGGGTGTGTTAGATAATCGCCCATTCAGTTATACGATTAAGGAAATGTATTATCGCACAGCTAATCGTCCTGTTGATCGTAAGCTTTTTTATATTGATCCCAGTCCAGATCGTTTTAAAGATGCTGCCAATTTTAAAAATATGGTTAAACCGAAAATTGGACAAGTGATCCAAGATTCGTTGATTGGTTTACCGACGTATGAAAGTATTTCTAATGATTTGCAAGCGATTAAAGAGCGTAATGAACAAGTCCGTCGCTATAAGGCGTTACTTGCTAATGTGGAAGCGCCACTTAATTCAGGAAGTGCTACTACTGAAAAAATTGATGTTCAAGAAGGAATTTATCTACTGAGTCGCTTAATTAGTTTGCGCGATCGCCTGCTGCCTCTAATTTTGAGAATGCAACAAAATGATGTGGTAAATTATGACAAGACCAAGATTTTAGAAAAGACTGCTGAATTGCTTACAGAACGTATTATCGACCCGAAACAAAGAGAAATTAGAGATATAATTTTACAACAATTCGGTGAACAAATTCGTAATCTAGACATAGAATATGCTATTAGAAAACATTTTTATATTCTTCAAAAGATTTGTCAAAAATTTGAAACAGAGCAGCAGTATGATCAATATGTAAAACTTAAATTACTATCAAAAAATATTAGCCGTCAAATTAAACTGCTTGAAATTATTCGTGAAGCTTTAGATCTACTGATGAGTAACATAAAAGTAAGTCAGTTTTTTTATCAGCTAATAGATCAGGCAGGATCAGATAATCAATTGCGCTCTCAAATCTACGATAGCTTCTTGAGATTACATCGTTACTTACTTGATCCTGATAGTATTACAGCTTTCTCGCCTAAAAATGCCCAGGAAACTGAGTTAGTAGAAGTGCCAGCAGACTTTTTTATAAATCTGCCTTCATTAGCTCAACGATTAGATGAGCAAGCATGGTTGCCCCAAAATCAGCTTTCTAGTATTTTGGAACAATTGAAGCAAAAAATTGTACAACTAGAAGTTGGTGGGGACATTGCAGAAAACATTCAGTCAAATTACAAATTTAATTATGATGGACAGGAAAATGAAAGATTTACCACAATTTTACGGCAGATAGAATTGTCTACTGAGGTGCTAATTAAGAATACCCAATTAAGTGACTCTAAAGAAATCTTATTAAGATTTCAAGGGTTTAGACAAGTCGATCAAGTTTTGTATCCCTTTGAATCTTTAACTGAGATTGGGGAAAAAGAAATAATTAATACAGTTCGGATTAGCCCTAATGATGCTCAATTAGGACTAGGTAAATATAAAGGATTAGAGGATAAACTAGCCGGAGATACTTTGTATGCTTTTGCAGGCTTTTTTAAAAAGTCTTGGCGTTCTAATGATATTTTGTGGGGTCGTTTAGATGGTTTAAATAGAATCGTAGAAGCTTTAATAACTCCTGAAACCATTAAAAGATTTCCTCATTTTATTAAACGTGAAGCGAATAAAGAAGGGTGTTCGGAAGAAGAATACTTAGAGTTTTTGTTAGATGAATCTTTATCGAAAGATGCTATAGAACGCGAACACATCAAATCTTATTTACAGAAATTAATTCAACCCGATTTTCAATTTAATCAAATTGAAATGAATGAATTTCTAGATGCCGTAGTTATGGCAGGTCATCGAGTAATTATTAATAGCGATTTACAGAATGTAATAGCAGACGCAGTTGATGAACAATTAACTTGGAATTTGCAGAGAGTTAAGTCAGAAAATATTAGATCTAACAAGCAGTCAAAGTTACCTAATCAGGCAAATTATAACCCTGTCGGGGGTTATTTTGACAAAACTGTTAGCGCACTAGCTGCCGCAAAAATAGCTAAAGAAGCTGTTGATTCATGGGAAGATCCACATCAAAAAGAGCATTTCTTTCGCCATGAATATAGTGTAGGCAAAGAGAAATTGACTCAAGATGTTCCTAATATCATATTAGTAAATCTGTCAACTAGGGGTCTTTTAGTTGCGCGAGATATTATTAACAATTCCTTGGGAATTGACCAAGCAAGAAGGCTAAGTAGGCATCCGATCTATCAATTTTTTGATAAGTCTTTACAACTGTTTTATTGGTGGTTACAATATCGTGGTTCAGTGGCACTTGAAAGTGCTGGTTTTAATCGTGGACGACCAATAATCCTAATTTTGCAGGTGGCGTTATTAGTGGTGGCAATTGCTGGAGTCGCAGTTACAGTATCTCAGTCATGGGTATGGATAGCGATCGCACTCGGTGCTACTGTATTGTTTTGGTTGATCGGTTTGTTGAGAAAGACACAATAACAACTTAATTTAATCAGAAGATTACCATCTTACAAGGGTGAAATGGTAATCTTTTTATGGTTAAATCCGATATTCAGCGAAGATCAAGAATGTTGATTTGCTCTAGTAATATCAATGGTAATTTTACCACCAAAATCAGGAATAGGGGCAGCAGGTTTAGTTAGTTGCACTCGGACTTGAATTACACGCTCAAATTGTAGGATAGATTGTGCGATCGCATCAGCCAATTTTTCTACTAAAGCAAACTTAGAAGTTTTTACTAATTGCTGTACAGTTGCAATTACACTGCGGTAATCAAGAGTGTCTTCTATGGCATCACTTTTACCTGCTGGTGATAAATCTAACCAAAGGCTGAGGTCTACTTCAAACCATTGTCCTAATATTTGCTCCTCTGGCAAAAAGCCAGTATAGCCATAGCAGCGAATCCCAGTTAAGTGAATACAATCCATAATTAGCTATTAAGTAGCCTGATTAATTGGTGATTAGAGCAATGAGCATAAATCCGAGAAACCCCTCCCCAGCCCTCCCCGAAACGGAGAGGGAGCAAGATTTATTCCCCCCGCATCGGGGGGACCATCGGGGGGTCAATTTGACTTTTGCTCACTGTTAATTGTTAACCTAAATCTTTATGAGTAAATGATTTAGCATTACTTCCACTGTATGTTGCTGCAATGTGACCATTACCTGTAATTTGATATTTGTATGTGATCAATCCTTCTAAACCAACAGGTCCGCGAGGAGGCATTTTTTGGGTGCTAATTCCTACTTCTGCACCAAAACCATAACGGAAACCATCAGCAAAGCGTGTGGAACAGTTATGATATACTCCGGCTGCATCTACTTGAGCGATGAATGTATTTGCTGTATCTTGATTTTCGGTGACGATCGCATCAGTATGTCGTGAACCGTAAGTATTGATATGCGCGATCGCTTGCTCAACTGAATCAACTATTTTAATCGACAAAATTAAATCACTGTATTCTGTCGCCCAGTCTGCTTCTGTTGCTGGTGCAATGTTTAAAACCTGACAAATTTGCTCATCTCCCCGTAATTCAACATTACGTTTTTGCAATGCAGTAGCAACTTGTGGTAGGAAACTTGCAGCAATTTCTCGGTTAACTAACAGCGTTTCAATCGCATTACAAGCTGCGGGATATTGAGTTTTTGCATCTACAGTAATAGCGATCGCTTTATCTATATCTGCTGCTTTATCTATATATAAATGACAAATACCTTCTGCATGACCTAAAACTGGAATGCGGGTATTTTCTTGTACAAACCGCACAAACGAATTAGAACCTCTAGGAATAATTAAATCAACATATTGATCTAACTGTAACAGCGCCAAAGTTTCCTCTCTCGTCGTCAGCAGTTGCACCACCTCTGGGTTAACTTCAGTTTTAGCTAAACCTTGACGAATAGCTTTAACTAAAGCTTCGCAACTCCGCACAGCTTCTTGTCCACATTTGAGGATGACACCGTTACCAGATTTTATAGCAAGGCTAGAAATTTGCACAACTGCATCAGGACGCGCTTCAAAGATTACCCCTAAAACACCCAAGGGACAGCTAACCCGCTTGAGGATTAATCCTTGATCCAGTTCGCGATTAATTTGGATTGTACCAACTGGATCAGGTAACTTACCGACATCTCGCACACCTGCGATCGCACCCTTAAGTTTAGTTTCATCTAATTTGAGTCGCGCGTATAAAGATGAAGCAATTCCAGCATCCTTTGCAGCTTGACAATCTGCTGCATTCGCCGCCAAAATATCTGGTGCGGCGGTTTCTATTGCTTGGGCGATCGCTTCTATGGCATGATTTTTAGACTCAGTAGACAAAACTGCCAAACTACGCCCAGCACTACGAGTACTTTGGGCGAGATCGATCAGAGGACGGGAAGCAATAAAAGAAGCTGTCATGGGTATATCTAATTAAGCTGTTGTGTTTCTAAATTTTATCTTTGAGAAAGAGAGGGGGAAATTCAAATTCCCCCTTTTTAAGGGGGATGCGCGGGGGATTGAGAAGTAAGTCCTAATTAAATTATTTCTTGCAACCGCAAGACAGAAACAGTAAATAACCTACACCTGTAAACCCCTCTCCCCTCCCTCCTCTCTCCTCCCTTCTCCCGCTATTTGTGCTTTAGCTTGCTGCCAAAAATTTTCTAGCTCATCAATGGTGTAATCTGTCAAAGGGCGATCGGCAAAAACTTCCATTTTTTGCAAGCGTTGAATAAAACGCTGATTAGTTCCTTGCAACGCGGCGGTGGGATCTAAATCATGCCAACGGGCAACATTAATAATAGTAAACAGTAAATCTCCTAATTCTGCTTCCTGATGTGCTTGATCTTCTGTTGCAAGTGCTTCTTTTAATTCTGCCAACTCTTCTGAGAACTTTGCCCAAACACCTTCAACATTATCCCACTCAAACCCAGCAGCAGCAGCTTTTTGAGAAATCTTCATCCCAGCCATCAGTGGGGGAAGTGTACGGGCATAACGGCTTAACTTGCGGCTGAGTAATTTTGCTGCTTGAGGAGTTTCGCCTTTTTCGGCTGCTTTGATTTTCTCCCAATTTTGATGCACTTCCTCCGCATTTTGCACCTCAACATCACCAAAAACATGAGGATGACGGCGAATTAACTTTTCAGTAATTCCTTGTGCAACTTCAGTAAGGGTAAACTTACCTTCATCACTAGCAACTTGTGATTGCAAAACTACCTGCAAAAGTAAATCGCCTAACTCTTCTCTTATCGCATCCTGATTTCCACTGCGAATTGCATCCACCACCTCATAAGCTTCCTCAATTACATAAGGTATCAGCGTTTCTTGAGTTTGCGCCAAATCCCAAGGACAACCACCATCAGGCGATCGCAATTTAGCAATTACATCAATCAACTGTTGCAAGGCATCTAAGGTACTAGACATGGGGACTGGGGACTGGGGAAATGATTATACATTTATTTATGCTTACATACTTATAATTTCTTCCTTGGCGTTCTCTGCGTCTTGGCGGTTCGTTTTCCAACCTTTCGCCCTGGAGATTTACGCTTGCTTGTAGCCTGTCGCTTCTTAGCTTTAGGCAAAACCGCCTGAAATCCCCCTTTTTGATAGCGTTTGTAAGCCGATCCACCCCAGTCACTAAAAGAATGGCTCATTGAGCCTAATTCCATCCCCACAAACAAGGCGATGAACTCAGCAGAGTGTTGGAAAAGCGATCGCACACCATTTTCCGCTAATCTTTGCCAATTCCATTGCCACCCTAGTAACAATTGAGTAACAACTAAAAATAGCAGCGTTAACACTAGCACTAGATTAGTAATGTAAAGCACCCGTATGATCGTGCCAATAATTAAGCCATGAGAAAAAACTGAGCGGTGATTTAGAGCTTTCTGGTAGGGTATCCAAAGAGCGCGAAACCAACCCCAGCGAATAAACTGCCGAGAGTGGATATCGAGATCGGGACCAAACATCAGCCCAGTAAACAGGAAAGATCCTGCAACTATCAAGGTTTTGTCGCCACTGCGGGTTAGCCCGTAGGTTACAAGAGTAACGACGGGTAAGAGCCACAGAGTAATGCGATCGTGAGTGCGACCAGAAGGCACAGTTATTTAGCCAAAAAATATTTTCTCAAAAATATTAACAGGAACGAAATTATCTGCTACTATGTATTCTTGTGAGCAAAAAACGACACGGGCGGTTAGCTCAGTGGTAGAGCGGCTGCCTTACAAGCAGTTGGTCGGGGGTTCAAATCCCTCACCGCCCATCTAAAATTCTACGCAGTAAAGGTTACAGCAAGAGTAGTGAGTGAGTAGTGTTACTGATTTGTTACCTCGCTGTTACCTCAGAGAAATGTTGAAGGGAACAAATTCACCTAGTTCATTTTTGTAGATCTGACTTAAAGTACATATAGCAATTAACTCGGACATTGCCCAACAAGCAGCCGAATTGCGATCTCGGTATAATTTAAGTTTGCTTGATGCTGATCGGATGGCTATTGCTATTGAGGATAGTTGTGAAGCATTTTTAACCAATGATATTGCCTTAAAGCGAGTCACTGAGTTGCGCGTCTTAGTAATAACTCGAACTCGCAAAAACCACAACAAAATATGAGTATCTAACAAAAAATTCACTACTCATTCCCATAAAACGCTGCAATTACTTCTTCTGAAGTCTGATCAAAATCATCAGCAATCTTAACTTGACCCTGCCAGAAACCCGCAATCCTTGGCTCTAAGGCATCATTTAAATCAGTAGTAACTGTAAGCTCAGATTGAGACAAAGGCAAATGGCTATTAGCTGCATCAATTTGCTTTTCTAGGTGGTCGCAAAGAGCCATGAGTTGATCGATTTTGGCGACGATGGGATGTTGTAATGTTTAACTCTAGCTAATGGCATAGGTTAATTTCATTAAAATTTCATTTTTTCGTGAAACTATGTAGATAACTCTGATTTATTAATTTTATGTAAAGTTAAGAGTTAAAGTAAATATCTTGGTTTAAAATGTCAGTCAGGAAAAAAATCAACTATTTAAAAGAGTATTTTTATGAAGAATCCCGTTGCTCAAACCTTAATTATTGGCAAAAGTTAGCGCCTATTCTAGTTTTTATAATAATTATTGGTATAATTATTGCCCTGGGAGCTTTTAATAAAAGGTTAGAACACGCTATTGCTTTCTCTTTTCTTTTAAGTGCGATCACATTTATCTTCTTTTTCCCTCATTAACTCAACCCCCAGTTGCAAAACCTGGATATAAAGTCATCCCACCATCTACAAATAAAGTCGCGCCGTTAACATAATCGGAATCATCCGAAGCTAACCAAACAGCAGCTTTCCCGATATCATCTGGTTCGCCAATTCTTTTTTGAGGAATAAGGGTGAGTAACTTTGCTTCTGCTTGCGGCGTATTCCAAGCGGATTTATTAATATCAGTTTTAATTGCCCCAGGCGCAATGCTATTAGCGCGAATTTGTTGGGGTGCAAGTTCTTGAGCGATACTTCGCATTAACATATTAATACCACCTTTACTGGCAGCATAATTAACATGACCAGCCCAAGGAATAACCTCATGTACTGAACTAATAAAAATAATTTTTCCGGCGGCTGAGGAAATATCAGGTTTAACTCCGCGTTTAACAAACTCTTTGGCTGCTTCTCTTGCACATAAAAAATATCCCGTTAAGTTGATACCAATAACAGTATTCCACTGCTGTAAGGTCATTTCTAAAAATGGTGAATCTTGTTGCAATCCTGCGTTATTTACCAAAATATCAATTGTGCCAAATTCTTTGTACATTTGGTAAAACATGGCTTGGACTTGATCTTCTTTGCTAACATCAGCTTGAATAGCGATCGCTTCTCCATGATCAGACTTAATATCATCAACAATTTTTTGAGCATCTTCTGGGTGAGAATGATAATTAATTGCTACTGATGCTCCAGCTTTAGCTAAAGCGCGTACTATCGCTTCACCAATTCCAGAACTACCACCTGTTACTAATGCTTTTTGACCTTTGAGTAAGTAAGGAGAAATCATAATTTTATCTTTTCAATGACAATTTAAATAAGCTTTAATCTGAAAGAGAGTGAATGACTAAAACCCTTAGTAGCAAAGCATTTAAGAAAAGCTAAAAGCTAACTGCTAATTGCTATATCTGCGTTGATCTGCGGTTAAAATCTCTTAAAAGGACTTTTACCGATAGGCTCTTAATGAAATTGTATCGCTCAATCGTAATTGGAAGCATACTGGCGATCGCCATCTCTGGGTGTAGTAGCGATGATCAACAAACCTCTCCAGCAAATATTTCTGCTGTCTCCCATCCTGCTGCTAAATCTTCCTCTAGCCTTACCACAGAGCAATTAGCCGACTGGTTTCTTGATGGCACTCACGCATGGCAATATTTAGAAACTGCTTGGACTGAGTACACAGTAGCAATTTTAGATTGGATGTTACCAGGAATCTCAGGATTGGAGTTATGTAAAAGGTTGCGATCGCACTCTAGCCCTCTCCCGATCTTAATGCTAACAGCTAAAGACCGGATGGAAGAAAAAATTATTGGGCTTGATGCTGGTGCAGATGATTATTTAGTTAAGCCATTTGATATGCCAGAATTAAGGGCAAGATTAAGGGCATTGAGAAGGCGATCGCCCCAATTGCAGCCGAGACATTTTCAAGTTGGTAGCCTAACTTTAGATTACAGCACCCATACAGTTACTCGTCAGTACGCCCATGGCAAAAATCAATTAATTCCTCTCACCATCAAAGAATTTCAACTTTTAGAATATTTTATGAAACATCCTCACCAAGTTCTCACCCGCGATCAAATTATCAATCAGCTTTGGGAAATTGGCGCAGAACCAGTCAGCAATGTTGTAGCCGCACAAATACGATTACTGAGACGTAAATTAGGTGATGATAACAACTCCTTAATTGATACCATTTATGCTGTAGGTTATCGCCTCAATCCCCATCAATAAATCTCTGGCAAAATTATAGCAAGTTTTATATACCATCTGCGTTTATCTGCTTGCTAAATGATTTGATTAATGATTTAGTAGAAGAATTAGCTTTCATGGCCGTTGAAGCTGAAGTTAAATTATTAGCGCAAATTGAAGTTAAACAGCAATTATATGTTAGAGGAAATGAAGAACAGCTTTATCGACTTGTTTGTAACTTAATTGTTAATGCTATTCAAGCTACACTTAGCGGTGGTGAGGTAAGAGTGCATCTAGAACAAGTTGATAAATCAGTTGTGATTAAAATTAAAGATACAGGAATTGGCATTGTTTTAGAACAGCAAAAAAGAATTTTTGACCGTTTTTATCGAGTTGATCGCGATCGCTCTCGACAAACAGGCGGTTCAGGATTAGGATTAGCCATAGCGAGTGCGATCGCCCACGCCCATAAAAGTAATATTCAAGTACAAAGTAAATTAGGTAAAGGCAGTATTTTTACAATTAAGTTACCTCTAAATTAGTGGTCGTAAATTAAATTTTATTAAAACTATGATGTTATTGCTGCTAACTTCCGACCAAAGACATAAAAAGTAGTGAGATCATTCCAGATTCCTTGTTCAGTTTGTAATTTCTCTAGTTCTGCATCAAATTCATAACTTCTGCGGCTATACAAATCGGCAATTTCTTGCTTGTATTGATTTAAATTTAATTGATTAACCATCAGTTCCCAAGGGTTTCAGAACCCTTAAATGCCCTAACCTCCCTGGCTACTGCTATAGAACCCATTTGCGAAACAGAGAAGTAGAATCAATAGCCAATAAAAAAGCGCCCCCTTTCGGTGACGCTTTTTGATTTAGCTTAAAGCTAAAAATTAACCATTGATAGCTGGAGCGCTTAATGCAACAGGAGCCGCTTCACCTGCAGCCAAATCTAGAGGGAAGTTGTGAGCATTGCGCTCGTGCATTACTTCCATACCCAAGTTGGCGCGGTTGATGATATCTGCCCAGGTGTTAATTACACGACCTTGGGAGTCTACCACTGACTGGTTGAAGTTGAACCCGTTGAGGTTGAACGCCATTGTCGAGATACCCAGTGAGGTAAACCAAATACCGATTACTGGCCATGCTCCCAACAAGAAGTGCAAGCTACGGCTGTTGTTGAATGATGCGTATTGGAATATCAAGCGACCGAAGTAGCCGTGGGCTGCAACGATGTTGTAGGTTTCTTCTTCTTGACCGAATTTGTAACCGTAGTTCTGTGATTCGATCTCGGTGGTTTCACGCACCAAGGAAGAGGTGACTAAAGAACCGTGCATGGCACTGAACAAGGAACCACCGAACACACCTGCTACACCTAACATATGGAAGGGGTGCATTAAAATATTGTGTTCTGCTTGGAATACCAACATGAAGTTGAATGTTCCACTGATTCCTAAAGGCATACCATCAGAGAATGAACCTTGACCAATTGGGTAGATCAAGAATACTGCTGTGGCTGCTGCTACTGGTGCTGAATATGCTACGCAAATCCAAGGGCGCATACCTAAGCGGTAAGACAATTCCCATTCACGACCCATGTATGCAAAGATACCGATCAAGAAGTGGAATATTACCAACTGGTAAGGACCGCCGTTGTAGAGCCACTCGTCTAAGCTGGCTGCTTCCCATATTGGGTAGAAGTGCAGACCGATTGCGTTAGATGAA
This sequence comes from uncultured cyanobacterium, assembly GCA_963711165.1. Classification (GTDB taxonomy): domain Bacteria; phylum Cyanobacteriota; class Cyanobacteriia; order Cyanobacteriales; family PCC-9333; genus Crinalium. The sequence continues at coordinate 165,681 of CAVQDG010000038.1, forward strand.
GGTACTACTGCACCGGAGATGATGTTGTTGCCGTACAACAATGAACCTGCTACTGGTTCACGGATGCCATCGATGTCTACTGGAGGTGCAGCGATGAATCCGATGATGAAGCAAATGGTGGCGCTTAATAATGTTGGAATCATTAATACACCGAACCAACCTACATAGAGGCGGTTCTCGGTGGATGTGACCCAATCACAGAAGCGTTCCCAAACGTTGGCGCTTTCGCGACGTTGAATGGTTGTGGTCATTTGTGAATAATGGCGATTTAATTTTCTAGGTGCGAGGCTGCTTTGTTTGCTACCTGTTATTAATACATTAACGCCAATGTTGATTTTTGTAAAGGGGTTAGCAAAAAAAATTATTTTGTGCTGCGATTTACCCTGCTGGCTATGTCATAGATGCGATCGCACTGATAGTGTGGCTGGGTTGGCAACGTAAATATTGGATCAAAGTTCGGAGTTTCCCTTGAAATTGTCTCTCTTTCGTTTGTTGCCGCGCTTTAACACTCTCTTCTTGCTGTAAAAAAACAAGCACCATGCAAGCTTTGAAGAACAGGCTAGAAGCTCTTAAAAACAGTTAGTGTTTTTACTTTTCTAGGTTGGGTTGAGTTTTATTATAGCCTCACCCAGCTTATTTTTTTTTGATGGTGCGTTAGGCACGGTTTGTTAGTTATTGGTGGAAATACTAAGTTATTGCCTGTGCCTAACACACCCTACAGTTGGTAATGGTTACTGATTACCCTGGTGGCCATTTCATTTGGCGACCGCCGAGTATATGTAAATGCAGGTGGTTAACTGTTTGACCGCCATCGTCGCCATTGTTAATGACTACGCGGTAGCCGTTAGTTAGTCCTGCTTGTTGGGCTACACGCTTAACCGTTAAGAGTAGGTGTCCTAGCATGGCGTGGTCTTGCGATTCGGCATCTGCTAATTTTGGCAGAGGCTTTTTGGGAATTACTAAGATGTGTACAGGCGCTTGCGGGTTAACGTCTCTGAAGGCAAGGGCGATGTCATCCTCATAAACAATATCCGCAGGAATTTCCCGACGGATAATTTTGCCGAAAATTGTATCTTCTGTGGCACTCATGCTAGTTTTGTTAATTCTTTTAGCTGCATTTTAGCGAGATTAGGATAATTTACTCGCTTTTTAGGCGATCGCGTAGCGACGACAAGAGGAGTATCGCGCCAAGGCTGACTTTTCCGTTCTCAAGCTTTATACTTTTTTTACAGTCTTTAAATAATATTGATGTGCTGGCTAGAGTCTGGAGTGGATCAATTGTTGGGGTTGACGCGGTTAAGGTAGGCGTTGAGGTCGATGTATCAGGAGGGCTACCAGGAATAGTACTTGTAGGATTGCCTGATACGGCGGTGCAGGAATCTAGAGAACGAGTTAAGGCGGCGTTGAAAAATGCTGGCTATGCCTTCCCGATGCGAAAAATTGTGATTAATTTAACACCTGCTGATTTACGCAAGGAAGGTCCCAGTTTTGATTTGCCGATTAGCGTGGGAATATTAGCTGCTTCTGAACAGGTAAGTGCTGAATTATTAGGAGATTATCTCTTTTTAGGAGAAGTTTCCTTAGATGGCAGTCTGCGTCCGGTTGCGGGTGTTTTACCTATCGCTGCTGCTGCCCAAAAGTTAGGGATTACAGGTTTGGTTGTGCCTGCGGATAATGCCCAAGAAGCTGCTGTAGTTGAAAATTTAAATGTTTACGGCTTTAATAATCTTTGGGATGTTGCAAAGTTTCTTAACGAACCTGAGAGATACCAGGCTGTAAAGGTAGATGGTGTGCAGAAATTAAATCGTTCTCCTTTTACTGGAGCAGATTTAAAAGATGTTAAAGGGCAAGCACACGCTCGTCGCGCTTTAGAAATTGCTGCTGCTGGTGGGCATAATTTAATCTTTGTGGGACCGCCTGGTTCTGGTAAAACTATGTTAGCAAGGCGCTTACCAGGCATTTTACCGCCATTGCAGTTCGAGGAAGCTTTAGAAGTTACTCAAATTCATTCGGTGGCGGGTTTACTTAAGAATAAAGGATCTTTGGTGAGCGATCGCCCTTTTCGCAGTCCTCACCATTCTGCTTCTGGCCCTTCTTTGGTAGGTGGTGGCAGTTTTCCTCGACCAGGGGAAATATCTCTAGCTCATAGAGGTGTGCTTTTCCTGGACGAATTAACGGAATTTAAGCGGGATGTGCTGGAATTTTTACGGCAGCCTTTGGAAGACGGTTATGTTACAGTTTCCCGCACTCGTCAATCTGTAATGTTTCCTGCTCAGTTTACTTTAGTAGCGAGTACAAATCCTTGCCCTTGTGGTTATTTTGGGGATACTATTCAACCGTGTACTTGTTCACCTCGCCAACGCGAGCAATATTGGGCAAAGCTTTCTGGTCCTTTGATGGATCGAATTGATTTACAAGTGGCTGTTAATCGTTTGAAGGCAGAGGAAATTACTCAACAACCACTGGGAGAAGAGTCTGCACCAGTTAGAGACAGAGTACAAATAGCACGCGATCGCGCCCGTACTCGTTTCACAGCAGAACCAGGTTTGCGTTGTAATGCACAGATGCAAAGCAGTCACTTACGCAATTGGTGCAAATTAGATGATGCTAGTCGTAATTTATTAGAAAATGCTATTCGGAAATTAGGGTTATCTGCAAGAGCAAGCGATCGCATTTTAAAAGTAGCCCGTACTATTGCTGACTTAGCTGGGGATGACAACCTCAAAACGACTCATGTTGCTGAAGCCATTCAGTACCGCACCATTGACCGAATGCAGTAACCAAATAACCTAAGTGGATATACGGTTAAAAAAGCAAACACGAGCAAAAGTTCAGTGATTCCCACGAACAAAACTGATGGAGATGAACTGTATATTAAAAATGTATCGAGTAACTAACTAGCCGAAAGCACTATAGCGGAAAATATTATATTTAACTATGAAATCCCACTTGCCGAGTATTGGCGGGTGGGATTTTTAGCAATAAGCGGTTCCACATTTATAGCAACAGTCTTGGCGGTTATGGCATAAAAATAAGCAATAACACCCCTATGAATAAAGCGAAGACAGAGACAAATGATTTACAGCTTCCAAGACTTGGAATACTAGGAGTCTGGGATTTGATTGTTGGACCTGGTATGTCTGTATCAGAGTTGTGGCTATGTCTAACGCCTACCCTTTTAGCTACAACGGCTGTTCCACTTTATGCAATTAAAAATAATTTAGGATGGAATGTATGGCAACTGATAATTGCAGCTATATTTGCTTTCGATCTAGTGGGTGGAGCTATAGTAAATGCTACTCCAACTGCTAAACGTTGGCATCATCAAGCCGAGAATGGTTTTAAATACCACTTTTTATTCATCACGTTACACCTTCATCCATTTATTATTGCTTGGCTGTACCTTGACGGGGATTTAAAATACTCATTGCTTATATACACTTACTTAATTATCGCCGCATTAATAATTCTGCTTTCACCACTTTACTTGCAAAGATCAGTAGTGATGCTTTTATATATAGGAAGTATTTTATTAAATAACTATATACTGTCCCCAGTCCCTGGAATGGAGTGGTTCCCTGCGGTTTACTTTCTCAAATTGCTAGTAAGCTATTTACCATCAAAATCTTCCAGTACAATATGAAAGTTGTACTGTGTGGCGGACTGTGATCGAGCGGTATACCCTGCCCGAAATGGGCAATTTGTGGACTGATACTTATAAACTCAAAACGTGGCTTCAGGTAGAAATTGCGGTTTGTGAAGCTCAAGCTGAATTAGGTTATATCCCAGCCGAAGCGGTTGAGGAAATTAAGGCGAAGGCGAATTTTGACTTGAAGCGCGTGCTGGAAATTGAGGCTGAAGTCCGCCACGACATGATCGCATTTCTCACAAATGTCAATGAGTATGTGGGTGATGCGGGGCGTTATATTCACTTAGGCTTAACCAGTTCGGATGTGCTAGATACCGCGTTGGCGTTGCAACTGGTGGCTAGTGTAGATGTTTTGTTGACACGCTTGGAAGATTTAATTCAAGCTATTCGCTACCAAGCGCAGCAACATCGTAATACGGTGATGATTGGGCGATCGCACGGAATCCACGCTGAACCGATCACTTTTGGGTTTAAGTTAGCTGGATGGTTAGCAGAAGTTTTAAGAAACCGCGATCGCTTGGTGCGTATTCGCTCAGAAGTCTCTGTAGGTAAGATTTCTGGTGCGGTGGGAACTTACGCCAATATCGATCCGCGTGTAGAAGCGATCGCTTGTCAAAATTTGGGGTTAGAACCTGATACTGCATCAACTCAAGTTATATCACGCGATCGCCACGCCGATTTTGTCCAAACTTTAGCCTTAGTAGCTGCTTCTATTGAACGTTTTGCGGTAGAAATTCGCAACTTGCAACGCACTGACGTTTTAGAAGTAGAAGAATATTTCTCTAAGGGGCAAAAAGGTTCATCTGCTATGCCTCACAAGCGTAACCCGATTCGTTCTGAACGTTTAACAGGGATGGCACGGATTATACGCGGTAATGCGGTTGCAGCTTTAGAAAATGTGGCTCTTTGGCATGAACGGGATATTTCCCACAGTTCTGTAGAACGGATGATTTTACCCGATTCTTGCACTTTAGTCGATTTTATGATTGTGGAACTAACCGACTTAATTAAAAATTTGTTGGTTTATCCAGAGAATATGCAGCGCAATATGAATTGCTACGGTGGTGTAGTATTCAGCCAACGGGTAATGTTAACTTTGGTTGAAAAGGGCATGAATCGTGAAGATGCTTATAGTGTTGTGCAATCTTGCGCTCATCAAGCTTGGAATAAAGAAGATGGTAACTTCCAGAATTTGATCAGCAAAGATTCTAGCGTAATGCAACATCTTTCTCCAGAAGAGATTGAAAAGTGTTTTGATCCGCAGCATCATTTGAAGAATCTAGACCAGATTTATCAACGGCTGAGTATTTAATATTGTCAACTGCCCCGTCTAAACTAATAGTTTAGACGGTTTTTTCTTTTTTACAACAATTTTTAACAAGTTTAAGGCAAGAACCCGTCAGATTCAGATCCCCCTAAATCCCCCTTGAAAAGGGGGACTTTGATTGGATTCTCCCCGCTTTTTATAGGCGTTGGCGAAGGAAGAGCGCGGAGCGCATAGGGTAGGGGGGCTGGGGGGATCGAAGGGTTTGAAAACACGCCCTAACTCATACAAGCATTGATAGATAAATTAAAGGCGTAAGAATTATAGCTCCTTTTTAATTTGTTTATCTGATTACCGATAGACTTTTGCAATTCAGCTATTGTTAAAGGTTTAACTAAATAATCATTAGCTTTTAAATCAAAACCTTGTTGAATAGCTGACTTTTCAGGTTGAGAACTTATAATAATAAATGGAGTTTTAGAGAGTTCTGGCGTTTGACGAATAGCTGTCAATATAGTGTAATCTTCAATCTGAGATAAGAGTAAGTCACAAAGAATTATATCTGGCTGATGATCAACTATTAAATTGACACATTCCGTCACCTTTTTAGCGCCAATAGACTCGTAGCCTAAGCATTCTATAATTTCCAGTAGGTTTTCCCTGAAAAATTCTTCTTCTTCAATGACTAAGATTTTTGTCATAAGCCGCCTATGCCTTCTGTAACAAACTATAAGGATGCAAAATTATGATTGAATAAAATTATCGTAGCAGCTAAATTATCGAAGATTTGTAAGCTAAATTACTAAATTTCAGCGAGATTCAATTTTATTACACCAGATCAAGGATAAGGTTAGTTAAACAACAGGTTATAAATGAATTGTAGGGAGATTTATTTAAGATTTGAGGTTAGCTAGGGTTTTAGGTAAAGGCGATCGCTCTTTTATAGTATAATTACGTTCTTTAATTAAGCGTTGTAACTCTACAACCCGCTTACCAGGCGCAGGATGACTAGCTAAAAAAGCTATATCTAAGTTTCTTTGCTGGTTTAATCTGGTAAAAAAGTCGGTTGCGCCAGCTACGTGACCATAAGTAGACTGTAATAAGTTTAAGCCAAACTGATCTGCTTGAGTTTCTTGAGACTGAGAAAATTGTGCCTTAGTTACTGCTTCCACACCAGAAGCAGCAAATATTTGCCACGATCCAGTATCCCCAAAAAAATAAGAAAAAGCAATTTGCACTAATAATTGATATCCCAAACCTCTTAAATGGTCGCGGTTGGCAAAATGACCTAACTCATGCCCTAAAATCATCATTAGCTCATTTTCTGATTGTACTTGATCGAGTAAACCTGCAAAGATGATAATGCGATCGCCTGGTAATGCTAGTGCATTTACCGTAGGTTGGGGAATATACAACACTTGGTAGTCACGCTGTTGTTTTTGTTGTGGTGGTAACTTAGTTTCTAACCGATTCAACAACTGATTAAGTGTATCTTGAGTTGCTGATGGTTGAGCAAGTTTTTCATAAGCAGGAACAATCACAGCGCCTAATTGTTGTTCCAAACTAGGAGGAATTAGCCAAATTAAGCTATTAGCTAATAACCCAACTAGCCATAAAATACCTACAAGAAATCCTACAAATAAGCCAAACAGAATGAGTAACTGGCGGTTATTAGGTGGTGGATTGCGAGATATTGGCTGTAATTCAGAAGACATAATAAATTTATTCCTAATTACTAAAACTATCTAAAATTTAGATAATTAACCACAGATAAACACAGATGCACACAGATGAAATTAATGATTTTTATCAGAGGGATATTAATTCAGGAGTTACGCAGAAAGCCTTTGTGAGCAAGATGGTCACACTGCATCGGGTAGATATACAACACAAGCGATCGCAAGTGTAGTGCGGGCATCTTGCCCGCGAATTACTCCCTTCCTGCCCAAAGAATACCTATTTTAAAAACCGCCAAGACGCTAAGGACACCAAGAAAAAAGAAGAATATGATCGGTAATTTTTTAGTGGGAAGGGAGTAATTTGCGTATGACAATAATTAACTACTACTTTTAACAGGACGAAAAGCATTTAAGAAATTGATCAAACCATAAAGTTCTCTTGATTGAATCCATAATTTTCCCCTACCCTGAAAATTACAAACTAATCCTTCTCCGCCTAAAATCCCAGTTCTTAAACCAGAAAAAGATAATCCTCCTAACATCTGAACGTTATATTTTAAAGTATCTTCAAACGCCACAATATACCCAGTATCTACAACATAATCACCTGCTACCGGAATTTCTAGGATTGCACCATAAGAACTAAACCAGATATCGCCTTGACCGCTTGCTTTTACCATGAACAAAGACTCTCCGCTAAAAAAGCCTTTTAAGCCTTGAAATTGGGTATCAATTTGTACAGTGGGACTACAAGCAACAAATCCAGAAGATTGAATAATTAAGCTATTACCATTTAAATTGTAATGCTGAATATCGCCAGGAATCCCTGGAGAAATATAGAGTTGTCCTGGTCTGTCTTGAGCCGTAAATTCGCTAATAAACAACGATTCACCGCTTACCATTCGACCAAGACCTTTCATTAATCCCCCTTGCACTTTAGACTTCATTTTGATGCCAGAGTCCATTGCTGCCATTCCTCCAGATTCGACTAATACAGATTGGTTTGCCTGCAAATCTAACCGCAAGGAAGCGTAGGCGGGAGAATGTTCTATGTCGTAAGCAATTTCATTCATAATTTTAAGAGGGGATAATTAATTTGTTATTGGTCATTGGTCATTGGTCATTGGTCATTGGTCATTGTTAATTGATTATTATCTTGCTGGTAACTGAGAGCCAACTAACTGACCAAATGCTGTCGGATTATGTGTTTGACAATATACTTTTCCTTGTCCTTTAAATCGGCAAACTAATCCTTCACCACCTAAAAATGCACCAATCCAACTAGAACCAGCTTTGGTAATATCAAAAGTTAGGCTTTTTTCAAAAGCGACAATATTACCTGTATCAACAATATATTCACCATTGACATCAATTTCATAAATCCCACCGAAAGACGTGAGGATTACAGCACCGTACCCACTGATATCTAGCCAAAATATTGACTCCCCAGAAAATAAGGATTTAAAACCTTGAAATCCTAATTCAATATCAACATTTGTTTCACTAGCTAGGTAAGAAGTTGCTTGTACAACTAATCCCTTACCTGCCATTTGATATAACAATATATCTCCTAGTAATTTTGGTGCGACAAAAACTTCTCCTCCAGTCGAGGGAGAGCGAAAAACACTTAAAAATAAAGATTCTCCCGCAACCATCCGCTTAAGACCGCCTAAAATTCCGCCTCCTTTACCTTTTCTTAAAGTTGTGCTGACATTGACAAATCCACTCATAGCAATCATCGCGCCAGCTTCAGCTACTAATTCTTCACCAGCAGCTAAAGTTACTTTTGCGATCGCACTATCCGGTTGATGTAAAATTTCTACATTCATTGATTTACTGTCTCATCTTAATAATTATTTACTTCCAGATTTCAGCTAGATTAATCAAAACTTACTAATTGATTAACGAAATTTTGGACGTAAGAAACCCACTAAACCGCCAATACTACGAGACTGTAAGTAAATCTCACCATTACCAGATAACCGATTTACTAATCCCTCTCCTGAAGTCATAGACCCAATCAAACCACCCGCAAGCCCAAGTTTCATCTTAATTCCAGGCTCATACGCCACTAAATGTCCGCTATCAACGATAAATTCACCATTGATACGTTTTTGGCTAATTCCGCCATAAGCACCGAAAAACACCCGACCTTGACCGCTTAATTTCAGCTTAAACAGTCCTTCTCCTGCAAAAAAGCTGGAGAAACCTGCCCACTGCACACCCATATTCATCCCAGGAGTATGAGCAATGTAAGCCCCAGGCTGAAAACAAATCTCACGCCCACCCCGCAAGTCGATACAAGCAATGTCACCAATAGTAGATTGAGTTAAAACTACCTCTAAGGGTAGCTGTGTGTTATTTGTAAAAACATTGACAAATAAAGATTCACCACCAAAGAATTTTTTTAGTAATGCCGACAATAAACCGCCTGAAAACTCAGTACTCATGGAAATTTGACCGTTCATACTGGTCATAGCGCCTGCTTCTGCGGTGATACTCTCACCTGGACTGAGACTGACAAAAATAGCAGCAAAAGCTGGTTTGTAACGAATGTCATATTTCACAATGGCAATCTCCTGCCTACGGCGGATGCAAATATCTATAAGTTTGACATGACTATTTTGAATGTCTCAATTTCTTAAAGAAAATATCAGGACTTACTTCTAAATCCCCCTAAATCCCCCATAAATTGGGGGACTTTCAATTTCCCCCCCCTTTTTAAGGGGGCTAGGGGGGATCGAGGTTTCAGGCATGAGAGTGCGTAAGCCCTAAAAAGATCAGGAATTATCTGTCAGCTTTGAGTAAATATATGAAAAAGTAACTCGTAGCTAGATAAAAATCTTGCCTGCTATGACTAAAATAAGCCCTCAACCAATAAAGCAGATGATCCTTCCCTACAATGGAGTTGTCAATTCTACAAAGCAAGCAAGGGACAAAAATCGAGACCTGTTAATCCAAAAAGTCAAGCTGGAAGTTACACAAAGATTAGAAAGTTCCTTGCATACTGCGGTACAAATTAATTTACAACGAAATCAACCCCAACAAGTACAAAGACTATCGGATGTAGATGTAAAAATTGGTAGGCGTTCCACTTATAGGTTGTCTCCCGATATCAGTATTACTCAAGTTTTTGATGATACAGCAGGTAGATTACTGATTTTGGGAGGGTTAGGAACAGGTAAAACTACAACTTTACTAGAACTAGCAAAAGATTTAATTACTCGTGCTGAAAATAATCATCAATATCCCCTCCCAGTTTTATTTAATCTTTCCGACTGGAAAAATGACAACCAAGCTATTGCAGATTGGTTAGTCAACCAATTGCATTTGAAATATGGTCTGAAAGTTTCAATAGGCAATCAGTGGATTGAACAGCAACAAATATTACCTTTACTAGATGGACTAGATGAACTAGAATTATCTATACAAGAAAGATGTATTCACGCAATTAATCAACTACTTCAACGATACAATCCACCTCAACACCTTGTTGTCTGTACTCGCTTAGAAGCTTACAAAAATTATAAGACTTGGCTACGGCTAAATGGTGCTGTTTATTTACGACTTCTAAATGAGTCACAAATTCAAGAATATTTACTAAGTTCTAGCAGCAGAGAATTATGGGAAAACCTCAAAACTGAGCGAGATTTGTTGGCATTAGCAAAAATACCTGTGATGTTGTGCATGATGACTTTGGCTTATGAAGAAATCTTAATGCACTCTTGGAAGCGTCTGATTTCAAGAAGAGATTGCACCGTTTATTTACTAAATGCTTATATTCGTCGAATGCTAACCAGAAATATATCATCTAGTTGCTATCGTCCTGGCAAACAACCCACTTCTGAACAAACGCGGCATTGGTTAACCTGGTTGGCTCAAAAGATGCAACAACAGAACCAGATAGAATTTGCGCTCTCTAGTATGCACGCTTCTTGGTTGCTTACTTCTAGTCAGCAACAAATTTATATTCTTGGTATCCGGTTAATTTTTGGCATAATTATTGCTCTAATTTCGGCGCTATTGGCTAAAATTGTTTTTGGTTGGCTGGCTGCTATAATTATTGGGTTGATTGCTGGAATAATTGCGGGATTCATAGCTATGTTAATCCCCAGTATTCCTGTAATTGAAAATTTTACTTTGCGGTTAATTTTGTGGTGGCATGGCTATCTTCCTTGGAATTATGTGCGTTTTCTTAACTACGCTAGTGAAAGGTTGTTACTACAAAAAGCTGGCGATCGCTATCGGTTTATCCACGCTAGATTACAAGAGCATTTCGCAAAAATGCCCTGAAATTGTTAATTGTTAATTGTTAATTGTTAATTGTTAATTGTTAATTGTTAATTGTTAATTGACTTATATGGTTCATCGTCCTAGAAAACAATTTGGTCAACACTGGTTGCGTAGCGAAAAAGCTTTAGATAATATTATTGCTGCTGCTGAGTTATCCGAGCGCGATCGCGTGCTGGAAATTGGACCAGGGCAAGGCGTTTTAACTCGTAAATTATTACCGCGAGTTCAGTCCGCCGTTGCTGTTGAAATTGACCGCGATTTATGCAAGAGTTTAGCACAAAAAGTGGGTAATTTTAATAAATTTTTACTGTTGCAAGGAGATATCCTAACACTCGATTTGGCTGGTCATCTAGCTAACTTTCCAAATTTCCAAAATCCTAATAAAGTTGTTGCTAACATTCCTTACAATATCACGGGTCCAATTTTAGAGAAACTTTTAGGTAGAATTGCCACACCAGCTTCTGAACCTTATGATTTAATTGTGCTGCTAGTGCAAAAAGAAGTAGCAGAACGATTGTATGCCAAACCTGGATCGAGAGCTTTTGGAGCCTTATCGGTGCGGGTGCAATATTTGGCAGATTGTGAGTTAATCTGTAGTGTGCCATCAGGTGATTTTTACCCACCACCAAAAGTTGATTCTGCTGTAGTCAGGTTGCGCCCCCGACAATTTGAGCCACAGGCAAATGATGCCAAAAAGTTAGAGAGTTTGGTAAGGTTGGGCTTTGCTGAGAAGCGCAAAATGTTAAGAAATAATTTAAAAGCAATCAGCGATCGCTTTGTGACAGCAACTCCGCCCGCGTCCTTGAAGGAGGAGGGTTTAACGGACTTACTGGAAAAATTAAATATTAACCCCCAAGCTCGTGCTGAGGAACTTAGTTTAGCTCAGTGGGTCGCTTTAAGTAACTGTTTGCAGGATGGAGAGGGTATTGAAACAGTAAACAGTAAACAGTAAACAGTAAACAGTAAACAGTAAACAGTAAACAGTAAACAGTAAACAGTAAACAGTAATCAGGCATATAGCTCTTGGATTCAAACCCGCCACCAACGCGCTCCACAAAGATTTAAAATAAAGTTGGAGTCTTAAACCCAAGGATAAAAACACTCACTGAAAACTATTTACTGTTTACTGTTAACTGTTTACTGATAAGGCACATTATAGTGAATCTGTATAGTTAATAATTTTTAGTGTGAGGCTTGATAATATATGCGGATTTTGCTGGTATATCCAATATTTCCCAAAACCTTTTGGTCATACGAGAAAATTTTAGAATTAGTCGATCGCAAAGTGCTGTTACCACCTTTAGGTTTAGTAACAGTAGCAGCAATTTTGCCTCAAGAATGGGAATTCAAGCTGGTTGATCGTAATATTCGCTCAGTCACAGAAGAAGAATGGGCATGGGCAGATATAGTAATTTTGTCTGCGATGATTGTCCAAAAACAAGATTTACTAGCACAAATCCGAGAAGCCAAGCGGCGTGGTAAGTTAGTTGCTGTGGGTGGACCTTTTGCTACTTCTGTACCTGAACAAGTAGAAGGCGCTGGAGTAGATTTTCTAATTCTTGATGAAGGGGAAATTACTCTGCCCATGTTTGTTGAGGCAATTAATCGGGGAGAAACTTCTGGGACTTTCCGCACTACAGAAAAACCAGATGTCACATCTACACCAGTACCCCGCTTTGATTTACTAGAATTAAATGCCTACGATATGATGTCGGTGCAATTTTCGCGGGGTTGTCCCTTCCAGTGCGAATTTTGCGACATTATTGTGCTTTACGGGCGTAAACCACGTACTAAAGCCCCTGCACAATTGTTAGCAGAGTTAGATTGCCTCTACAACTTAGGTTGGCGACGTAGTGTTTTCATGGTGGATGACAACTTTATTGGCAACAAACGCAATGTCAAATTGTTGCTGAAAGATTTAAAAGTCTGGATGGCAGAACATAAGTATCCGTTTACGTTTGATACGGAAGCTTCAATTGACTTGGCGCAAGACGCAGAAATGATGGAGTTGATGGTTGAATCTGGTTTCACTGGCGTATTTTTGGGAATTGAAACGCCGGATGAAGAAAGTTTACAAATGACGAAGAAGTTCCAAAATACCCGCAATTCGCTGAAAGATTCGGTGGAAGCGATTATCAAAGCGGGGTTGCGCCCAATGGCTGGGTTTATTATTGGGTTTGATGGGGAAAAAGCAGGTGCAGGCGATCGCATTGTCCAATTTACTGAACAAGCCGCAATTCCTTCTACTACCTTCGGGATGTTGCAAGCGTTACCAAATACTGCACTTTGGCATCGTCTGAATAAAGAAGGACGACTGCTGGAAGCTCAAGAAGGCGATCAAATGACCTTGATGAACTTCACGCCTACCCGCCCGATAGAAGACATTGCTAGAGAATACATTGACGCATTTTGTACTTTATACGACCCAGTACGGTACTTAGATCGCACCTATCGCTGCTTTTTAATTATGGGTAAACCGAGTTGGAAGGGTGAAGCCCAAATGCCAGACTGGGTAGTTATCAAAGCGTTGTTGACTATTTTGTGGCGACAAGGGATAAAACGGGAAACTCGTTTCTTGTTCTGGCATCACTTGTTGGGTATCTTCAAGCACAATCCAGGGGTTTTCGAGCGTTATCTTTCTACTTGCGCCCACATTGAACATTTCCAAGAGTATCGCCAAATTGTGCGCGAACAAATTGAAGCTCAATTAGCTGAATATTTAGCGCAAAGCGTGGAAAAACAATCTGAGGTGAAAGTTGAGGCACTTTCGATTTAAGTAGAAGTTACGCAGAGATCCCCCGCGCATCCCCCTTAAGAAGGGGGACTTTGAATTTTCCCCCCTTTTTAAACCCTGCTAGTTCTGATCTAGGTTTTAGGCTTTCTGCGTAAGTCCTGTTCAAGAGGTTTTTTACCGCAGATGCACGCAGATAAACGCAGATAAATGCAGATATTTTTTTAAAGATAATTATTTTTAGGATACGCTTTAAGCAAATATAATCGGTTTTTATCGGTCTGAGTGCCTAAAAACCTTCGCCAATCTCACTTTATAAATCTTATGCGTTCTTACTCTTTAATTGCACCAGCCAAAATCAATTTATATTTGGAAATTTTGGGCGATCGCGCTGATGGTTATCACGAACTGGTGATGGTGTTACAAAGCATCGACTTGGCAGATCAAATTGATTTGCGTTCCATTAGTACTGATACTATCCGGTTACACTGCGATCATCCCCAAGTTCCAGTAGACAAAACTAACCTAGCTTATCGCGCCGCCGAGTTGATGGCTGAGTTATTCCCTCAAGCTTTGGCTCAATACGGTGGTGTAGAAATTACCCTCCACAAGCGTATTCCCGTAGCAGCAGGTTTGGCGGGTGGTTCTACAGATGCGGCGGCTGTATTAGTCGGGATAGATTTGCTGTGGAAACTGGGATTAACTCACTCAGAATTAGAAGAATTAGCAGCCCAGCTAGGCTCAGATGTGCCTTTTTGTCTGGCTGGTGGAACTGCGATCGCCACAGGTAGAGGTGAACAATTATCTCCCTTGCCAGATTTAGATCATCTTTATGTAGTTTTGGGTAAATATCGCAGTTTGGCAGTTTCTACACCTTGGGCTTACCAAACTTACCGTCAACAGTTTGGCAGTTCCTACGTTTCTGATACTGTTAGTTTAGAGTCCCGCTCTGCACGGGTACATTCTGGTCCATTGGTAAATGCGATCGCTCATAAAGATCAAGCGCAAATTGGTAAATTACTCCACAATGACTTAGAAAAAGTCGTCTTACCAGCTTATCCTCAAGTTTTGCAATTAAGGCAAGCGTTTCAAAGCACTGGCGCAGCAACTATGATGTCGGGATCTGGTCCAACAGTTTTTGCCTTAGTAGATTCTCAAGTTCAAGCTGAACAAATTAAAGGGCAAGTTAAAACAATGATGAATCATTATGATTTAGATTTGTGGGTAGCTCGTTTCTGTCAGACGGGCATCCAGGTTGCTTCCTCTGTTAAATAAAATTCAATGCCTTTGTCGCCCTCATCTGGGCTGAGGTTAAATTCAATTTAAGGATAAGCTTAATTGTTTTTAGTTAAACTAGCTGGATATGATAGAAATAAGTTCGGATATTATATAGCAATCCTAAATAGGTTGTAGTGATTTTAGGAGTGCGAGCATCTTGCTCGCTTTTGTGAAACCCATAGCGAGCAAGATGCTCGCACTATCAAGGCTAATATTATATCTGTTACAACTCAAATAGGATTGCTATAGCGGTTAGCAGTTAGATTGAGCGCAATTAGCTTTTTAAATGGCTGGCGCTGTCTATGTTTTAACTCTACAACTTGTCATTCTTCGCCTTGGCGGTTGCTATAACAATCAAAATAGTTAATCTAGCTACCCGTTCAAAAATTCGGCAAACACTATCAACACTTTTCCCCTAAAAACTTAATTTATGACTAACCTCACCCCAAATAAAAACTCACTTCCTACTTCTACTGAAGCAACCCAAACCTTAACCAGTCCACTGCGTTGTTTAACTGGTGCGATGATTTCTGGAGTAGGAGCGATCGCTCTTTACTCTCTCACAGCCTCAATTGCTCAAAGCTTCGCTGCTAAACCAGTTACATCTAGCAGTACGGTTGCACACAACATTGCTGTTGCTGTTCGCACTTTAGTCACAGGTACGGCGGCATTAGCAACAGGTGTCTTTAGTTTAGTCACTGTTGGTTTAGTAGCTTTAGCAATTCAAATTGTCATTCAACGCTTCACAAAACCGTCTTCTACACCATCAAAAGAATAATATAGCAATTAGCAGTTAGCTTTTAGCAATTAGCTTTTCTTAAATACTTTGCTAGTAAGGGTTTTAGTCATAAAAAATGCGCTCTTGCGCTCCTGCGGTTGCTATAATAGCCTGATCTAACTAATTTTGGCATACTTACTAGCTATCCAAGAGTTGATTCAGCAATAAAAATAATTTGTTATAAATATCTAGCAAAACTTCAACTAGAAATGTTAACCAAAAAATATGATGCTTTCTCAATACTCGACTACCGATACGGCTGCTCAAGATCAGTTACAAGATATAGCTCAAAAAGTTGATTTGATAGAAAAACTTTTAGCAATTGGAACAGCACTTTCTGGGAGTAATAACTTAGGAGAATTATTATGTTTAATTCTTTCTAAAAGCCGAGAAATTACTTTTAGTGATGCTGGCAGCGTTTATTTAATAGACCATAATGATGCTATTCCTAAGTTGATATTTAAGGTAGCGCAGAATGATTCTCAGCCCATCAATTATTTTCAGGAATTTGCCATACCGATAACTCCCCAAAGTCTGGCAGGGTATGTAGCTTTAACAGGTGAAAGTTTAAACTTGCCAGATGCTTATGAGTTACCGCCTGGCGTTTCTTATCAAATGGATCGCCGTTTTGACTTAGATTTTGACTACCGTACTTGCTCAGTATTGGTACTACCAATGCAGAACCAAGATGGGGAAATTATTGGTGTGCTGCAATTACTAAATCGTAAACTTAAACCAGATATATTGATCGCACCAGAAAATGCAGTAAAAGTCACTCAACCTTATTCTAAATGGGAAGAACGAGTTGTGCGATCGCTTGCTTCTCAAGCAGCAATTTCTATAGAACGAAACCAACTACAGCAAAGTATTGAAAATCTGTTTGATGGTTTTGTCAAAGCATCTGTCCAAATAATTGAAGCACGAGACCCCTCAACTGCTGGTCACTCTGAACGAGTCGCCGATCTAACTGTACGCCTAAGTGAAGAAGCAAGCGCGGTAACTAATGGTTCATTGCGGTCAATTTATTTTAGCGATCGCCAAATCCAAGAAATTCGTTACGCCGCAATTTTACACGACTTTGGCAAAGTCGGTGTCCCAGAAGCTATTTTAATTAAGCAAAAAAAACTGTATCCAGAACAACTAGAAGTAATTCGTCATCGCTTTGCTTTAGCTCAACGTACTTTAGAAATGGAATGCGCCCAAAATAAATTTAGGCATTTATTAGAACATCCTAACCATCAACATCAATCTATTGCACAAACCAACGGTTGTAACCAATGCGATCAGTTACAAGAATTTGACAACCACCTAGCTAAACTGATCAATAAACTTAACCGTTATTGGCAAATACTACTAGAAGTTAATCAACCCGAAGCTTTGCAGACAAAAGAGTTTCAGGCGTTAACTGAAGAAGCTTTGGTTGAACTTACAGAATTATCTCAATACACCTACCCCGACATTGATGGCGAACTAAAACCACTGATTAAACCATCGGAAATGCTTCAGTTAATGATTCCTAGAGGTAATCTCACCCCATCAGAACGTTTAGCCATTGAAGCTCATGTTACTCATACTTATGAATTTCTCAAGCGTATCCCTTGGACTAAGCATCTCAAAAATCTGCCCCTGATTGCTGCTGGACATCACGAAAAATTGGATGGTACTGGATACCCCCAAGGCTTGAAACAGCAAGACATTCCGATTCAAACTCAGATTTTAACAGTTGCAGATATCTACGACGCTCTGACAGCGAGCGATCGCCCCTATAAAAATCGTTTATCCGTAGAAACTACTTTAAAAATTCTCCGACAGGAAGCCAGCAAAAATAAAATTAACAGCGACTTAGTTGAACTATTCGAGCAGCGTCAAGTTTTTAAGGTTTTAGGTCACACTCTGACCTGTGAATAAAAGCATTAATTTTCGCAAATAAAAAAAGTTTCTACTCAACTTATCTAGAACCAAGACTTGGGGGTTCCCCCCAAACCCCCATTGGGGGACGGACGCGTCCCCCAAACCCCCTCCGTAAGGGTTAGTCGCTTCAAGCCTTTTATAGTGCTTGTGATGAGAAAATATTTGACTTTTTTCTTTCTTCACAATGAATTAGCCCTGCCTTAAAAAGGGGGGAAATTCAAAGTCCCCCAATTTATGGGGGGATGCGCGGGGGATCTAGAAGTAAGTCCTGAACTTATTGACATCCTCACCGACTATGACGGCACGGTGATTCCTCACCACGCTACCGTTTATGGGTAGTCGCTGAATGGGGATAACTGTTAATTGATAATTCTTATTCTTAGCCAAAACTTTCCTCCCTGTTTCCCCACCGTTTCCCCAACCCTGCACAATGTTCTCCACAGATCATCAGGCGTTTTCCACAAGTGCGAACAGTTAAAAGCAGTATTACCGTCTGGCTGGGGATTTTTATTCAAGGCAGCGCAAGTACTACTGATCAATCTTTAAATGTAAAGATTGATGACAAAAACCTGTTAAAAATCCTATTGCTTCGTTATATATTACTAGATAATTCTTAGCTGACTAATCAAAAGTGGTAGATACTCTAATCATTGGTGCCGGAATCAGCGGTCTAAGTCTAGCCTACGCCTTACATCAAGACGGGCGAAAAGTTTTGCTGTGCGAACGTCAAGAACGAGTTGGCGGAAATATTACAACTGGTAAGGCGGATGGGTTTCTCTGGGAAGAAGGTCCAACCAGCTTTTCACCAACACCAGCCCTGCTAAAACTGGCAGTAGATGTGGGGTTGAGAGAGGAATTGGTGTTAGCAGACCACCGCTTACCTCGTTTTGTCTACTGGAAAGGTCAGCTACTTCCTGTCCCGATGAGTCCACCATCGGCTGTTACATCCAAGTTATTAAGCTTGTCAGGCAAGTTTAGGGCTTTAGTAGGCGCTTTAGGGTTTATCCCACCAGCAATGGGCAACCACTTATCCCAGCAAGGAGGCGAGGAAACAGTTGCTCAGTTTTTTAGCCGCCATTTAGGGACAGAAGTGGCAGAAAGATTGGTAGCGCCGTTTGTCTCTGGTGTGTATGCTGGTGATGTTGATCAACTCAGCGCCCGTTCAGCTTTTCGGCGGATCGCTCAACTAGAAAATGTGGGCGGGGGACTGGTATCTGGGGCAATATTGTCACGGAAGCAACGCCAGCAACAGAAACCGCCAACAGATCCCAGTTTGCCTACTGTTCGTCGTGGTGAATTAGGATCGTTTAAAGAGGGTTTAGAATCTCTACCAAAGGCGATCGCTTCCCATTTGGGTGAAACTGTCAAACTTAATTGGACTTTGACTCAGCTTCGTCAAACTGCCAATCAAACCTATCTTGCAGAATTTTCTACGCCAGAAGGTAGTCAGCAAATAGAAGCGCGTACTGTTGTTTTAACTACCCCAGCTTATGTAACCGCAGAATTGTTGCAGAATCTAGCACCAAATGCGAGTATTGCTTTAAAAGAAATTCCTTATCCCTCAGTAGCTTGCGTTGTCTTAGCTTATCCACAAGATGCCTTCAAATTTCCCTTACAAGGCTTTGGAAACTTAATTCCACGAAGTCAAGGTATTCGGACTTTAGGCACAATTTGGTCTTCTAGCTTATTCCCAGGGCGATCGCCTCAAGGTTGGCAAATGCTGACTAATTTTATAGGTGGCGCTACAGATCCAGAAGTGGGTAATTTAGATAACGATCAATTAGTTCAAGCAGTCCATAAAGACTTGCAGCGCGTTTTGCTTAAAAAAGATGTACCCCCAAAAGCGATCGCAGTACATCTATGGAAGCGGGCAATTCCTCAATATACTTTAGGTCATCATCGACGTTTAGCCCAAATCAATCAAGATTTGGCACAACTACCTGGTTTATATCTATGTAGTAACTACACCGATGGCGTTTCTTTAGGCGACTGTGTGCAACGCGCCTACGATCAATTATCAATGAACAATTATCAATGAGCAGTTAGATAACAAGCTGATGAATATAAAGGTTGGCAGCTAATCTACCATAAAATTAAAATGCCACAATGAATTCAGTAGAACTGACTCTGTTTCTGGAATTTGCTGCCCAAAACTTGATCTTGCCTCTGACAGAAGAGTCAGTCACCCTCTCCGCAGATAAGCTGACGCGCATTTAAATTGTACATTTTGTAATTGAGAGAAAAGTTATCAAACCCTCTTCCCCTCTCCCCTCTCTCCTCTCTCCTCCCTCTCTAAAACATAAAATTTAGAAACACAACAGCTTATCTACGCTACCCTACGACGGGACGGAACCCCCGTCGATGACATTGATCTACTTATTGCTGGCGTTGCGATCGCCAATGATCTTGTTCTCATCACCCACAACCAACGTCATTTCAACCGCATTGAAGGGCTAGAGTGGCAAGATTGGAGTCAATCCTGATGTTGTTCCTGATGATGCAATACGGTTCAGTTAAGGCTCAAATAGTTGTAAATTTATATTTGAGAGAGTGGGTAGGGTGCGTTACGCTTCGCTAACGCACCCTACAGTACTATAAATTTAGTTAAGGTAAGTTTTCCAACCAACAATCACCAATCGCCAATCCCCAATCACTCATCACCAACTATCAATGACAGCTAGCAACAACCAAGGGAAAAAGGATAACAAGCAACAAGAAAAATCTTTAGTAATTCCGCAATTAATTGTAGGCTTGGGAAATCCTGAACCCAAGTATGACCAAACAAGGCATAATATTGGGTTTGAAGCTGTTGATGCTTTATCACGTTCCTGGCAAATTTCGTTAAGTGAAAATCGTAAATTTCAAGCGCTGTTTGGGGAAGGTCGTAGTCCGAAAGGAGATAAAATTCGCTTAATTAAACCACTAACTTATATGAATCTTTCTGGGCAAGCAATTCGCGCTGTTATAGATTGGTATAAGTTGCCACCTGAGTCAGTCTTGGTAATATATGATGATATGGATTTGCCTGTAGGACGCTTGCGGATGCGCTTATCTGGTTCAGCAGGCGGTCATAATGGCATGAAATCTGCGATCGCTCATCTTGGTACTGATAACTTTCCCCGATTGCGAATTGGTATTGGTCGATCTAATTCGGAAAAAAACTCAGTTTCCCACGTTTTAGGTAAATTTTCCGGCGATGAAAATCAGATCATGCCTGAAGTATTAAAAATTGTATCTGATGCAGTAGAAATCAGCATCAAACAAGGCGTTGAAAAAGCCATGAATCTCTATAACAATAAACAATTAACAATTAACAATTAACAATTAACAATTAACAATTAGACCTCTTGCAACCACGCAAGAAAATCTTTAGTTACATCTGCGTCATCTGCGTCCATAGCAACGGATGATTTAAAGAAATTAACGTAATTTATCAAAAATACAACGGATGATTTAAAGAATGTGCGATCACCCATCCGTTTCATCTTGGGGTATTAAAGAAGCCTAAGTGCAATCACCCATCCGTTGCCCCATCTGCTCACATCTGCGATTAAAAAAATAAATTTGTAATATTTGCTCATTGTTGTAATATTACATAATTTGTTGAAGCCAAGAAACATCGGCTTTTCCAAAATGGATACTAAAAGCAACATTCACGTTTTCTAAAACTTTGACCAACCAGGGTATACCGTCTCTCGAAAACGATTCGTAGTGTTTAAATAAAATCGCAAATCTTTTTTCTAAATAAGGTTTAACTTTCCCGCAAATTAGCACAATTTTTAGGATTAACCCTGTAGTGAGCGTAGAACCAAGGTTAGAAATTAAATCAACAAATACAAAGTGATTGGGTTTTTGTTTACTTTCCACAATTAAGTGATTTAAAACCTGACTACAGGAGCGTACAATCATTAATTCATTGGGTTTTTGATAATCGTTATTAGGCTGGATGTTTTTTAAATAGCCATATAATTTATCGTTAAATTGACGTTTTCCGTAGTTTGGGTTAACTCCAGAAGTTAGGTATTCGTAGAAGTCATCTTTAAACTCTTTAAATGACTCTACTTGACTAGCGTGGCTGATGAAACGATGAGCTAAATCTCGGTAGCTATAATTTCCTTCTACTTTGCCAACGAAGTGCTTTAAAGTAACACCAAGTTCGCGATCGCTCAATAGTGTAGGATTAGGCACAGCTTGTAACATACGCGGTGTTCCCTGTGTGCCTGGATTACGGCGCGTTTGAGCTTGTCTAACTTGATAAGTTACAAATTGCGACAAATTGAACTCAAATCGCCTCTGCATTTGTGCTTTAATCTGGCGGACAACTTGCTGATGTTCAGAACTACTGTCCTCACTCAGAAGGCAATGTTCATACAAGTATGGATAACGGTTGATTAAATTACCTAAAGGTTTGGAATCATCGCTCTTCTCTTCTACAGATGGAGTGATGACTTTAGTTAAACGTCTGAGCGTCAAAAACTCTTCAGTTTGGCTAAAAGCCTGAATTAATAGCCGTAAACGTCTTCCTATCCGAGACACGACAATTCCAGGAGTAGGGGGGTTTTCTAGTAAAGCTACTAACTCTGGAATTGAGCATTGCATTTGAGGGTGCATTTGCCAGTGGTTGATGAGAATATGGCAACAACGATTGAGGACGTAGGGGAATTCCTGTTCTACCTGCTTGGAGAGTATGATATTTTCGACCGCTAGCCAGATTTGCTGTTCGCGGTATCCAATGCCATCAATAAACAAACGACGAAAGCGTTCTATAACTTTGGTGGGTGGCTCTAACTTTACACAAGAAAGCAGATGCTCATATAGCGTCTGTTCGTTTTGGGTAGGCTGGCGAAAATAATTTTGGGCAGTTAAGGTAGTCACTTCAGTTAACCCTCCTACGTAAGCACGTTAGGGGCTTTGAGATATTAGTTAAATGTAGTAGATTGTATATTTGGATTTCACCCCAAAGCAAAATTGGCTTACAGACGGATGCTGGTTGTTAACTAACGCTCCAACAAAAGTGTATACTTGATACTTCCCTAACCGACTATGCCCGGTAATCATAGCTTGAATGATGCTCAATTCGAGCAGCGCAAATCTCGCCAGAATTACCAACTTTGAGTGAAAACAAGTATTTCAACATCAGAATGTTTAAACACATAATATTATATCTACAATAACTGTTCTAGATAAAATATAGATGTGATTTGAATCACTCCTTTTTTATTTAAGTGCGACAAATGTTTGGTAAAATAACTCTCGCTCAACTCTGTGAAATAATTTCTGCTACAGGTAATCAGCTATCAGATGAGATTTTGGTTAAAGAGATTGCAGGAATTAATACTGATACTCGTAGCCTCAAGCAGGGTGAGGTATTTGTAGCTCTGCAAGGGGAAAATTTTGATGGGCATAATTTTGTTAATTTAGCCATAGAGAAAGGTGCGATCGCGGTAATTACTCACCGTACAATTACTGACAGTAAAATTACTGAGAACATCCCACAATTAGTTGTAGAAAATACCCTAAAAGCTTATCAAGCAATCGCGCATTGGTGGCGTAATCAATTTTCCATCCCAGTAATTGCGGTAACTGGTTCAGTAGGTAAAACAACAACCAAAGAACTAATCGCAGCAATTTTGTCAACCCAAGGAAAAGTACTGAAAACCGAAGCAAATTATAACAATGAAATTGGTGTTCCTAAAACATTACTAGAATTAAGCTCGGAACATGACTACGCAGTGATTGAAATGGCAATGCGTGGTCCTGGTGAAATTACGGAGTTAGCACAAATTGCTAATCCTACTCTAGGTGTTATTACTAATGTGGGAACTGCCCATATTGGACGTTTGGGTTCTGAAGAAGCAATAGCCAGAGCTAAATGTGAATTATTAGCAGAAATGTCAGATCAGGCGATCGCAGTTCTCAACGACGACAACCAACTATTAATAGAAACCGCTAAAACTGTTTGGCAAGGAAAAACCCTGACTTATGGGCTAGAAGGTGGAGATATAAAAGGAGAATTAATTGATCCCAAAACGATTAAGGTTGAAGGAATGCACCTACCCTTACCCTTACTTGGTCGTCACAACGCCCTCAATTACCTAGCTGCATTAACAATTGCTAAAGTTCTCCAGATTGACTGGACACCTTTTACTCAAGGATTAGAAGTTAACTTACCATCTGGACGCGCCAAACGCCACGACTTGCCTAATGATGTGGTGATTTTAGATGAAACTTACAATGCTGGCTTAGAATCAATGTTAGCAGCACTACATCTATTAGCAGAAACACCAGGCAAACGTCATATTGCTGTTTTAGGCACTATGAAAGAATTAGGCGAAAAGTCTCCGCAATTTCACGTAAAAGTAGGAGAAACAGCAAAGCAACTAAATTTAGATACTCTGCTAGTGTTAGTAAATGATCCAGAAGCAGAAGGTATTATTCAAGGTGCTGAAGGTATTGCCACTGAACGGTTTTCTACTCATGCAGATATTGTAGAACGGTTGAATGAAATAGTGCAAGCAGGCGATCGCATACTCTTCAAAGCTTCTCATTCAGTAGGACTAGACAAAGTTGTAACTCAGTTTCGTTTAACTCGCTAACTGTTGAAAAATATAAAACCGAAAAACTCCCCCTCCCCGTAGACGGGGAGGGGGCAGGGGGTGGGGTTTGACAGAGATATAAAATACTTAAAATAGCCTATTCCTCTAAAAAAGCCATGAAAACAGCCTTAATTTGTGGAATTTCAGGACAAGATGGAGCTTATTTAGCTCAATTGCTATTAAATAAAAAATATCTTGTATGGGGAACATCCCGCGATGCCCAAATTTCTACTTTTGGGAATCTAAAACAACTAGGTATTCGCAACCAAGTCAAAGTAGAGTCGATGGCTGTGACTGATTTTCGTAGTGTTTTGCAAGTCATCCATAAAGTGCAGCCTGATGAAATTTATAATTTAGCAGGGCAAACTTCTGTAGGGCTATCTTTTGACCAGCCTGTAGAAACAATGGAGAGTATTACCCTTGGCACTCTCAACTTATTAGAAGCAATTCGATTCACAGGCGGTAAAATTAAGTTTTACAACGCTGGTTCTAGTGAGTGTTTTGGTGATAATAGGGAAAATGCAGCAGACGAAACAACACCTTTCCGCCCTCGTAGTCCTTATGGTGTAGCTAAAGCCGCAGCTTTTTGGGAAGTAGCTAACTATCGGGAAGCTTACAACTTATTTGCTTGCTCTGGTATACTTTTCAACCATGAGTCGCCTCTACGTCCGAAACGATTTGTCACTCAAAAAATTGTTGATACTGCCTGCCAAATTGCTCAAGGTAAATCTGAACAGCTTTATTTAGGAGATATTTCTATTCAGCGTGACTGGGGATGGGCGCAAGAATATGTCGAGGCAATGTATTTGATGCTAAATCAAGATCAAGCAGATGACTTTGTTATTGCTACTGGAGTTACATCTAAATTAGAAGACTTTGTAGTTGAAGTATTTGCTTGTTTAGATCTTGATTGGCGCAAATATGTTATTACTGATCAAAGTATATTCCGACCAACTGATATTGCCGTCAGCAGAGGAAACCCTGCGAAGGCAAAACAGTATTTGGGTTGGGAAGCTAAGTTTAAGATGAAAGAGATTGCCCGAATGATGGTAAAAGCTATTTATCCTGAAGTTGGCTAATATTTGACAATATGCCTTATTAAGCGCGATCGCGCTTAATAGAAAATTACTACTTCAACTTTTGCTTAATCAAACCGACAACCTGAGCTAACTGTTTCTTTAAATTATCAATCTCACCTTGCATTTTGGCAATTTTTTGATTTAATTGTTGAATTTCCGCAGATGTAGCATTAGAAGTTACGGGTTCCGACGCTGGTGCTGGAGTAGTAGCTGCTGCTGGAGTAGTAGCTGCTGGAGTAGTAGCTGCTGCTACTTGCTGACGTGGTTTCTTAGCTTTAACCATTGCTGATTTAATCGCCTCAACCAGTACCTTCTTATCAAAAGGCTTTTCAATAAATTCAAAATATTCAAATGGTTCTTTGATTTTTTGTGTCACCTCTTCTTTACGACCTGACATGACAACTAAAGGAATCTTCTGTAGTTCCGGCTGAACTTGAATATGCTGAAATACATCCCAGCCACTCATTTTAGGCAAGATGAAATCTAACATAATCAAGTTTGGGTGCTGCTGACGGATTAAATTCAGTCCTTCTACACCGTCTTTGGCTTCTAACACTTCAAAGTTACCCGCAGGTAACATATCTTTGACAGTTCTTCTAATTACACCACTGTCATCTATTACCAAAATTTTCTGACCCGCCACTGATAGCTCCTTTACAGGTAATTAAAAGGCAAAATACAAGTGAAAATACGCCAAGCTCAGTTGAGCCACTTTAAAATTATATAATTAACTTAGTTGTCATCCACACAGCATCGAGTAATTTGTTAAACTAAGTTGTAAATAGATATTAGCTGGTTACATAGATACTAACTAGATTCGCACCCTTGGGTAAAAGACTAAAGCTGTTAACAAATATTATAAGACGGTTAGCAATATCCCTGCCCACATCTAGGCTGTGACAATTGATCAACTCAAATTAAGCGATCGCATCTTGTAGCCAAACAGTTGAGGAGGTGGATATTAATCAAGTATGACTAGCTTACTATTTTAGGCTAACACTAATCTACGACAGTTTGCCCTGTAAGTTAAACAAGTAATTATACTTATACCCTGTCTCGCCTTGTTTTGTAAGATCGAATATTTAAAATAATTGTTAGTCAGTTCCAACTTAGTTTGTAAATATATATGAAGAAGTTTAGCGCACTTGCGGGCAGTATTAAGGAAGTATCTCACCTTCTTAAAAGCAAAAAAAACCAGATTTTTCCCAATTTAAAATGGACACAACCAAAGGCACAAGCAGTTTTTTGTTATATAGGATTTATTTTAATTTGTGCTGATTTTTTCTCGAATGTAGAAGCTAATCCTATTATATCAGATTATAGCTTACCTACACCTTCTCAGTTAACTTGTAGTAGCAATATCTGCAAAATCAACCAGGGAACATTGGTTGGGAATAACTTATTTCACAGCTTTAGTGACTTTTCTATACCTACAGGTGGAGAAGCTGATTTTAATAATAGCCAAACAGTTCAAAATATTATCAGTCGTGTTACAGGAACATCTATATCTAATATTAATGGTCTACTTAAAGCCAATGGCAATGCAAATTTATTTTTAGTTAACCCTAACGGGATTAATTTTGGCTCAGATGCCAGACTAGAGATTGGCGGTTCTTTTATGGCAACTACAGCTAGTGCCATCAAGTTTGCTGATGGAAGTTTCTTTAGTGCGGTAACGCCCCAAACTCAGCCGTTACTAACAGTAAGTGTACCCGTGGGATTGCAGTTTGGAGCGACACAGGGCAGTATCAGAGTGCAAGGGCAGGGTACAGGGTTCAGAATAACTACAGATTTAATTGATACTAATGATGCTTTGCGCGTACAACCTAACCAAACTTTAGCTTTAGTAGGTGGAGATATAACGCTTCTAGGAGGAACACTGAAAACAGCCGGAGGCAGGATTGAATTAGGTAGTGTGGGAGACGGTAGCTTTGTGAACCTTTACCCAACTGATGATGGTTGGAGCTTAGGATACGATCGCGTTTCTGTTTTTAAAGATATTCAGCTTTCTGGTTCATCGGTTGTGGATGCTAGTGGTTTAGGTGGGGGTAGTATCCAACTCCAGGGTAGGCGGGTAACGCTTAGGGATGGTTCCCAAATTGAATCTAGTACC
The DNA here is from genome assembly GCA_963711165.1 of uncultured cyanobacterium. Lineage (GTDB taxonomy): Bacteria > Cyanobacteriota > Cyanobacteriia > Cyanobacteriales > PCC-9333 > Crinalium. The sequence goes on from CAVQDG010000038.1 coordinate 193,052, forward strand.
CTGGGTTCACAACCTGGCGAAGGGTTGATACTCAAGGCTAAAGAAGCACTCTCACTGATTGGAACCACAGCAGATGGTCAGTTTGCTAGTACTTTATCTACTAATGTGTACTCAGGGGCGACAGGAAATGGTGGCGATCTCGAGTATAGAAACTGAGCAGTTAATTATTCGCAATGGAGGAAATATATTCGCTAGTACTTCAGATCAAGGTGCGGCGGGTAATTTAGCGATCGCAGCTTCAGAAAAAGTAGAATTAATCGGCACTACAGGTGATGGTCAAAATCCTAGTGGCTTATTTTCTTTAGTTCTTAGAGGCGCTACAGGTGATGGAGGTAACTTAATTTTAGATACTAAAAAATTAACTGTTCGAGATGGGGCGCAAATATCTGCTGCTACTTTTGGTCAGGGTTCGGGCGGAATACTAGCAATAACTGCTTTAGATTCAGTAGAATTAAGCGGTAAATCCAGCACTGGTGATTCTGCTAGTGGCTTATTTAGTTCTGCCCAACTACGATCAACGGGCGCTAGCGGTAATATTAGCTTAACAACTGGGCAGTTACTCATCCAAGATCAAGCAAAAGTAACTGTTAGTAGTCCCAATTCTGCCAAAGCTGGTAACGTCTTAGTGACAGCAAACTCTTTATCTTTTAATAACCAAGGAAAATTAATTGCTGAAACTGCTGCTGCTGATGGTGGTAATATCCGCATCCAAGGCGCAAATTTAATTCTGATGCGCGGCAATAGTTTAATTTCCGCTACCGCAGGCGGTTTAGGAAATGGGGGCAACCTGGATATTGATAGTCAATTTTTAGTAGCTATTCCTCAAGAAAATAACGACATTATTGCTAATGCCTTTGAAGGACGAGGGGGTACAATTCAGATTGCTGCCAAAAGTATCTTTGGGCTTCAATACCGCCAACACCAAACTTCAGCAAGTGATATTACTGCTAGTTCAAAATTTGGTACAAGTGGCACTGTGCAAATTAATACTCCTACAGTAGACCCTACTAAAGGATTAATTAACCTATCAACTAACCTAGTCAATGCCGAAGCACTGGTGAGTCAAAGCTGCCAAGCCTCTGTAAACTCGCAGGCAAGTAAATTAATTGTTACGGGTTTAGGCGGATTACCACCTAGCCCAAATGAAACCCTCAACTCAGAAACAGTGTTGGTAGATTTAGGATTAGCATCACTGCCAAAATCTCCACCCCAAGTTGTAACTTCTATAGATCAAAACTCTAAACCTCATGTTGCCTTAGTAGAAGCTCAAGGCTGGGTAACTAATGCTAACGGGCAAATAATTCTCACTGCCAATTTACCCACAGCTACCCCTCACAATTCTTGGCAGACTCCAACTAGATGTTAAACTTATTAAAGTATTTCATATTAAAATTTGTAAAATAAATGTCAATATTTAGTAGTTAATCAAATAATTGATTATATTTTAGTCATCAAAGAGTTAAGCATAGCAATATGAAATATCAAAAATTTAGCTGCATTCCCACATCACTATTAGTATGCACTACATTTATAATGCTCATAGGAGCCAGTTTTACTCCTGCTCAAGCCGCCCCTAAGCCTCCCCCTTCTGACATAGTAATTATTCCAGAGCCTAGTAATACTTTCAGCTTATTAACTTTTGGTGCTTTGGGTATAGGTGTTTTGCTACAGCGCCAACTGAGACAAAAGTAAGTTTTCTTAAGAGAGTTGCTATTTTTGGCAAAGCTAAATTAGCAACTCTTCAATTCAAGTTTTATCAGTAAACAGTTAAAAGTTAATAGTAAACAGTGAGTGTTTTTATCCTTGGGTTTAAGACCCCCACTAAACTTTAAATCTTTGTGGAGCGCGATGGTTGGGCGGGTTTGAATCCCCCACCAAAAGCCATGATTACTGAAAACTATTTACTGTTTACTGTTTACTGTCAACTGTTTACTGTCAACTGTTTACTGTCAACTGTTTACTGCTCACTGTTTACTGTCAACTGTTTACTGTCAACTGTTTACTGTCAACTGTTTACTGCTCACTGTTTACTGAAAACTATTTACTGTTTACTGTTTACTGTTTACTGTTTACTGTTTACTGAAAACTATTTACTGTTTACTGTTTACTGTTTACTGTTTCAATGTCTATTTTTTGCTCTCAAACGATTTTTCAATGTCAGCAAAAATCCTAAACCGACTGCCATCAATCCTAGCTTTTCACTAGGTTCAGGCACTAAGGTTATTTGGCTACCTAGCCCCTGTTTAAGATTCCAACCAATCACATTTAAGGCTTTAATATCCAAATTACTGATACTAGGTAGTTTCTGCCCTTTGGAAGTTGTAGCACCCATAATACCTGTTGAAGAGTTCAGCCAGTGACTAGCTTGCTTGCCATTACCGTTTTTTACCCCAGTAGAAAAAGATGCAAGTTTTGTAACGCCACCATCAATAGAAAAGTAGGAATCAATATTTTTACGGGCTGTCCAATCAAATATGCCTGGCGCAATATTTTGGCTTTGAGAGGTGAAGCGGAATAAATCTAATGGAGTAACACTTGTATAATCGGTTGAATTATATTTAGAACCATACCAATCAAGAATATCTACTCCACTTTCAAAGCCTAACGCATGACCAATTTCATGTCTAGCTACACCAACGAAATCTAATTTATCCGAATCTATGCTTGTTGGATCAAAATCCCAGGTTAATCCAGGATTACTATCTATTTGAATTGTAGCGTCAATAGCATCGTAAGGGTTGTCATTACTTGATGTTGTGAGTAATCCCAAAGCTTTAGCATTAGCCCTGGTCATTTGAATCAATTGGTTATTAGCCTTGCCATTATTGTCAAGGTACGGTGTTAAACTTCCACTGCCATTAGGATTATCTTTTGTCAAATTGAGCAGCATTTTAAATGTTGATGATGACGATGAACCATCCTGTAAAGAGCTAAACGCATCCCAGTCCGCATTATCTCCAAAGGTTCTATCAGCGCGAAGCTTTTCGTAGAATTGATTATAGGTGTAAATGACTCGATTTTCAGTAGTCTGCGCCAGAAAGTTATTATAATCTTTAAATTCAATTTTTATATTTACAGAAACATTATCTGTAAATATATTTGACCATTCTTGACCAGCTTGGACAACTCCCAGGTAAGCTAACGAATTAAAACTTAGTGGTAGTGATGGTAGTATTGATAGTGTTGGAATCAGGCTACTATCCACACAGCTAATCAGTGCATCCGAAGTACATAAATTCAATGTAAAAGCTTGGGCAACCTGGTAGCTAAAGTTATTTTGTACAGCTAAGGCAACTGCTGTTGATGTGATTAGCTTTAAAGAATTTTTCAATGTCCCAGGGGACTTAGCTAGAATTTCGGCTATTTTTAAGTCGTAGGAAGCCAAAAAAGTAAAAATTACGGATTTTGCAGTTTGACGAAAGGAATCCATAGGGGCATTGATCCTAAAATAAGTGGATGATTTAAGGTAATGCCCCTGACTTAATTTTAATTATAGCTAATTTATAATTTAAAGTAAATTTTTTCATATAAAAATTTGTGTATAACATCATAATTGAAATAATTTAAGATTTTTAGCATAAATAGTTTGAAGGGACTGGTAGCCTAATTTAGTAATTTATGGATTTGCCTAGTAAAACCGAGCAGGATTTGATAAACCAAGCAGCTACTGAGTGGCGATCGCCCCTAGACGACGCGCAAGAAAAGCAAATTGAGGCGCTACCACGTTGGTTAAAACGCTCAATTGGCAAAGCCAGTGAGATCTCGACTGTACAAAAAATTATAAAGCAGCGCCAAATTCACACAATTTGCGAAGAAGGTCGCTGTCCTAATCGTGGGGAGTGTTATTCCCAAAAAACAGCAACTTTTCTGTTGATGGGGCAAACTTGTACCCGTGCTTGTGCTTTTTGCCAGGTGGATAAAGGTCATGCGCCTATGCCTTTAGATCCGCAAGAACCACATCATGTTGCGGAGTCTGTACAGTTACTAGGGTTACGCTATGTGGTGCTAACTTCTGTAGCTAGGGATGATTTACCGGATCAAGGGGCGGGTTGGTTTGTAAAAACAATGGCTGCGATACGTCAGTTAAACCCAGAAACACAGATTGAGTTACTGACACCGGATTTTTGGGGCGGGCGTGTAATTGGTGAAATGACACAGGCGGATCAACAGCGTCAACGGGTGGCGACGGTGGTTAAGGCTAAACCTGCTTGTTACAACCACAATATTGAGACGGTAAAAAGATTGCAAGGAAAAGTGAGGCGGGGGGCGCAGTATGAGCGATCGCTCGATGTGTTACGTTTTGTCAAAGAAATAAATCCTACTATCCCGACTAAATCTGGGTTGATGCTGGGACATGGGGAGACAGAAGCGGAAATTATCGGTGCGATGGTGGATTTGCGAAATGCGGGTTGCGATCGCATTACTATTGGTCAATATATGCGCCCTTCCCTAGAACATCTGCCAGTGCAGAAATACTGGACACCAGAAGAATTCGACCATATAGGTGCGATCGCACGCGATTTGGGATTTGCTCATGTGCGTTCTGCGCCATTAGTTCGTAGTTCCTACCATGCGGGTGAAAACCGAGAGGAGGGAGGAGAGAGGAGGGAGGGGTAGGAAGATTTTGAAAAATCTCCCTGATGATTGTGCTATTAGGCAACGCTCTTTGGTATTTCTTAGTAAGGAAAATAAATTAGGAGTTTACCCTATGACTGCTCAAGCAAAGAAACCCACAGGTTCTGTTACCAAAACCAGCAATCCCCCCTACCCCTTTCGTACCACTGTTTTATTGATCTTGTTAGCTGGCAATTTCTTGATTGCAGGGATTTATTTCCACCTGCTGAATCCGTAATTAGCAAAACAGGCAATCAAATTGTGAAATAAGAAGTGTGAAGGGTGAAATTGCTGATGATAGTTTTGTTTTTCTGGACTCTCATCTCAACTTTATTTCATCCTTCATCCTTACACCTCACTTCTAAATCGTGCCTTTAAACAAGCCCTGGGGACGGAACAGCAGTATTAAAACCATAATTAGGAGTGCTACCCCTAACTTGTATTGTGAACCCAGTAGAGGGACGCTGAGTTCTTGGGCGATACCAATTACCAAAGCACCTGCGATCGCACCGTAAGGGTTGCCAATTCCACCCAAAATTACTGATGCGAACATTGGTAAAATTAAAAACCAACCCATGTTCGGGCGTATACCTGTAACAAGTCCATACATTGACCCTCCCAAGGCAGTAAAAACACCCGTAATTACCCAAGTCCACAACACCACCCGCTCAACGTTAATCCCTGTTACACGCGCTAAGTCAATATCATCCGCCACAGCCCGCATTGCTTTACCAATTTTGGTATTTTGCAGCAGGAAATGTAGCCCTACAATTGCAGCTACAGCTAAACCCATCACAATAAGCTGATTTTGAGGTATCCGCAGCCCCGCAATTGATAAAGCAGAAGCAATGGGTAAATCGTAGGATTGGTTGCTTCCTCCCCAAATTAAAATGATGCCATTGCGGATAAATAAGGCAAGTCCGATGGAAATAATAATTAGGGTAGTACCATCCGCACGGCGATCGCGCATCGGTTTCCACAGCACCTTTTCACACAACAACATTGCGCCGACAGTAACAGCCGCACCTAAAATCATTGATAGCCAGATATTTACCCCACTTCTATTAGCTAACCAAGTGAGATAAGCACCCAATGTCATAAAGTCGCCGTGAGCAAAGTTGGAAAGCCGCAAAATCCCATAAGTAAGCGTTAATCCCACAGCAGCGAGAGCGATAATACTGCCCACCGCAATGCCATTTACCAATAATTGTGCATCCATTCTTGAGTAATTGTAATTAACTACCTAAGAATGCCATAATTAAGCTGTGTTAATTTAAGCGATCGCTAAAATATAACTGATATAATCTCCGGCTAACTCTGGCTGAATTTCCCTCTAATTTAATTAATCCCATACTCTCCAACTGATACAGTTGAATTGTCTTCTTTTCTAAAGTGACAAGCTCTTGAGCAACAATTTGTTGAAAAACTTTCCCTAATTCTTGTTGATTTTCCAATATCTCTAAATGTCTTAGTAAATGTTGCTGATAAATCCCTGCATTAGTAGGTGCATCTTTAATTAACTGTTGAATCGTCAGATTTTGTTGAGATAAATGATATAATGCTAACCGCACTAGATAAGGATGTCCTGCAACCATTTCTTTGAGTGGCATCATATCTTCCCTACTAACTCCATGACGGTTAGCTAAATCTTGCATTTGCTCTAAATTAAATTCTTCTAGCTTAATAAATTCCCCTACATTAAAAGGAGATTGATTAATCCCTAACTTGCCATAATCTTCAGTAGAATAAGCAATTACTAGGCGTAGTTTTTCCCAAGTTTCTGATTCTTTGCTTTTTTCATACCAATTTCGCAACATCGGAAAAAAGTTTTGATATATTTCTGGATATTCAAATAATCTATCTACTTGATCGAGTACTAATACTAACACGCCGTCTAGTTGTTGTAATAATTTTTGAAACTGGCGAGTGCAATTCAGCATCAGCAAATCATCTGTATCCCATTCTTGCATTGCTGGTGCGTTGGGGAGTTTTTGTTGAAAATATGTATAAAAACTGCGTAAGAAGCTAGAAGAGTTAGTAAATTTATCAGTGTCAATTAAATTTATATTTAAGTAAACTGTTTGATAATTCTTTTGAGTCGCATCAGCAATTATTCTTTTGAGCAAGGAAGTTTTTCCCATTTGTTTAGGCGCTTTTATTCGCAATAAAGCACCTGGTTCTTCGAGTTTGGCATAACATTTTAATTCTATACAATCTCGCGCAATATAATAAGGAGAATTTAGTGGCTCTGGACGGTCGGGGAAAGGTATAGTTTTAGTAATATATCCGTATTTTTCTAAAATTTTTGGGCTGACTAAGGGGCGCTTATATTTGAGAAATAATTCTAGTAAATTTTCCCGATAATCTGAATAAGCTTCGGGAATAATTTCAAATTTTTTACAGATATTTCTGATGTGATGGATTACTGTTGTTATATGCGTCGCTCCAATTTTTTTAAGAATATCTTCATCTTTGTTACCTGCTAAGAAGAGGGATAATACTTGCTTTTGTCTGGGTGTTAAAGCTTCTTGGTAGATTTTACAAAAAGTTTCTTGATTCATCTGGGTTTAAGAATATTTTTAATGTTTAGTATCTAAGTTGAGATCCCCCTAAATCCCCCTTAATAAGGGGGACTTTGATGGACTTCTATCCCATTTTTAAGGTTGAGTATCTAAGTAAATATCCCCCTAAATCCCCCTTAAAAAGGGGGACTTTGATTATTCCCCCCTTTTTAAGGGGGGCTAGGGGGGATTTAGATTTTAAAAGGGGGACTTTGATTAAATTCTCCCCCCTTTTTAAGGGGGGTAGGGGGGATTGATATTTCAAAATGTGAGCGCGTAAGTGCAATTGTTGAAATTTTACTCAACTTTTCAGCTTAGTAGTTGAAAGCCCATAAGATACTATCAACAGCACAAAACAGTTATTAAATATATAACAGGGTAAAAATGCAGAAGAAATTCTTAAGGATAACGATATCAGCAATTTTGACAAGTGCGATCGCATCTGGCATAATTAACAATATTACTAGCAGTGTGGGTATTGAACTAGGACAAGTCAAGCCTGTATTAGCTAAAGACGTTGAGCAGAAACGCGCAAAAACACTTCTAGCCCAAAATTCTGAAGAACAAACTCGCATCGCAGTCTATCAAAAAGCTAGTCCTGCGGTAGTAAAGATTGAATATGATAGTGGTTCGGGTAGTGGTTTTATTGTTTCTCCAGATGGATTAGTTTTAACGAATGCTCACGTTCTGGAAGATGCGCCATCTACTGTTAAAGTTATTCTCAATGATGAAACAGAAGTATTAGCCGATGTGATTGGCTTTGATAAACGCGGTATTGATTTAGCTGCACTGAAGATTCGTAATCAAAGCAATTTGCCTACTCTGAGTTTAGCACCACCTGGAACAGTGCAGGTCGGGCAATCAGTTTATGCTATTGGTTCACCTTTTGGGATTGAAAATACTTTTACTAGCGGTGTGGTGAGTCGAATTGACCGCAGACGCAACTGGATACAACACGATGCGCCAATTAATCCAGGTAATTCTGGAGGACCATTGCTTAATTCTAAGGCAGAAGTAATTGGCGTGAATACGGCGTTGTTCAATCCTACTGATAGTAATACAAATATTGGTATTGGTTTAGCGATCGCAGTTTCAGAAGTACAACCTTTCTTAGTAGCGCTACAGCAGGGTGGTGGATATGTAGCCCAGCGACCACAACAACCTGATGACAATTCTACAACAACTCAACAATTACCTTTAGAGGGGAAAACGGTGACAGCGACTCTCAAAAAAGGTGATGAAGTATTACCAAATAATACCTACTATCACACTTATACCTTTAAAGGTCGGGCTGGTCAACAAGTAACCCTTGAAATGAACAGTAAGCAAATCGACCCAGCTTTATTTTTGGTATCTGTTGATAGCAAAAAAATCGTTGAGCAAAATGATGATATTTCCCCTAATGATTTTAATGCCAAATTAGTTGCTACATTACCTGCCGATGGCACTTATGTAATAATTGCTAATGCTTTTGAACGTGGAGAATCAGGGGAGTATAGCTTAAATGCTGTTGTTAAGTAAACCCGTCGAAATTACCCCCCTTAATCCCCCCTTAGTAAGGGGGGAAACTAGCTCCCTCCTCTATTCTTACTCCCTCCCCTTAATAAGGGGAGGGCTGGGGTGGGGTCAAAGATATTTAGGCAAGAGGTCTAATTGTTAAGTAAACCAGTTGAAATTACCCCCCTTAATCCCCCCTTATCAAGGGGGGAAACTAGCTCCCTCCCATTAACAAAAGGGGAAACTAGCTCCCTCCTCTATTCTTACTCCCTCCCCTTATTAAGGGGAGGGCTGGGGTGGGGTCAAAGATATTTCGGCTCAATACCAGAAATCTTAAGGAGAAAAAACCATGAAATTCAAGTTATTTTCAATTGGCTTAATCACTACAATAATTGCTACTTTGGGACTCAATTTAACGACTCAAAGAGTGCAAGCAGAATCAAGATATCAATTTTATTGTGGACAAAGCTACGACGCAACAGCAAATCAACGTTTTCCCGCAACTAAAGCTAGGACAACACGGGGACAGATTGTATTAATTCAATGGCAAAGAGTTGATATTCCTGGTTATTCTCCCCAACGGCGCTGTCGAGAAATATCACCACGCTTTCAGCAAGCTTATAACAATGGCACATTAAATTTAATTACCAATGCCAAAATTAATGGTCAATCTGTAATTTGTACTACTAAAGAATACGGTGGTGATTGTGTAACTGTGTTAATGACTTTGCAGCCAAAAGATAATTCTTTACAAATCTTGAACGATTTGAGAGATATTCTAAATCTTCGTCAAGTTGGGTCAATTAAACACAGTTCTGCTACTCCCCAGATTTACTACCAAATTGACCTAGAGGAGGTGATGCGTAATGCACCAGTAGAACAAGAAGTTAGGAGTAAAGGCAGGATAAAAACCTAACCCCCCAGCCCCCTTCCCTGCGAGGGAAGGGGGAGTCAAGAGAAGCCCCTCTCCTTGTAGGAGAGGGGTTGGGGAGAGGTCAGAAGTTAGAACTCACCATTACCAGAAAAGTTATCACTTATCTTAACTTAAAAGAGGAAAAATCCATGAAACGCACATTAATTACAACTCTGGCATTAACTTTAACCACAACTATCATCACTGCTGCTTTTATCAACCCTATTTCTCGCCAAGCTAAAGCTGAATCTACAGTGCAATTTCTCTGTCGTAGTAGTTTTGATGAAGAGCAAGGTACGCGCTTACCTACAACCTTAGCTTGGACATCACGGGGTAAAATTGCTGTGATTCGCTGGGTAAAACAATTAGGTGGTAAGTCTCCCCAAGAACGTTGCGAAGCAGTGTCGCCTCGCTTTCAAGAAGCTTATCAGAAGGGGAGTTTGAGTTTTATTACTAATGGGAAGATGAATAAGCAACCTGTGATTTGCACTGCTAAAGAATATGGTGGTAAATGTGAAACTTTGTTGATGACTTTGCGCCCTGAAGATGAACGCAGTGAAAAAGATAATTCTTTGAAGATTCTTAATAGTTTAAAAGAAACTCTTAACGGTCGTGGAGTTGGTCCAATTAAGCATAGTTCTGGTGTTCCTCAAGTTTATTATCGGGTTGATATGGATGATTTTCTGCAAACTGCACCTGTAGAAAAATAGTAAAGGTGGGAGATAGCCCTGCAAGCCCGCAGGGGAATTAATTCCCATGCTAATAGCGAAAGTCGGTTAAAACCGACTGAATAAATTACTATCCTTGTCGGTTAAACTGGTTGGTAAGTATTATTATATGGCTAAGATTACCACGATAATTTTATCAGGCATATCCTCTATTTTAGTTCCCAAGTTGAACCTGGAAACGAAAGTTTAAATAAAAAACCCTGAGTCAGTTTTAACTGACTTTCGCTATGAGCCAGGGTTTAAACCCCTGGCGGAATGACAACTAATACCAACTAGCCAAACACTAATTCCTATGAAACCTTACCTCTATCTCTCCCTAATTTCCTTAATCACTCCTCTATTACTCCTCCCCACTGCTAACGCCCAAGCATTACCCACAAAATCACCAACTAATACATCTACACAAATTGCCGCCACACCGCAAAACATTGAGCAAATCGCTCAATCTATTACAGTCAAAGTATTTGTTAAAGATAGTCGTGGTTCCGGTATCATAATTGCTAAACAAGGTCAAACTTACACCGTATTAACTAATGCTCATGTAGTTAATCGCGGTCAACCTTTCCGCATTCAAACGGATGATGGTAAATCTTATAATGCTACTTTAATTAATCAAGGTAATTCCTTAAAAGATAATGATTTAGCTGTCTTGCAATTTAGCTCTGCTGCTAACTATCAAATTGCTAAATTTGCTGATTCATCCAAATTAGCAGAAAATCAAACAGTTTATAGTGCGGGATTTCCGATTGAGGAAACATCTTTAAAACTGACTTCTGGGAAAATATCTGTGATTACCCCAAAGGCGTTAATGGGTGGTTATCAAATTGGTTATACAAATGACACATTTCAAGGCATGAGTGGCGGTGCTTTGTTAAATCAGCAAGGCGATGTGATTGGTTTGATTGGCATGGGTGCGGAGGCGATTTTAAATGATGCTTATGTTTATACTGATGGTACTCGTCCCAGGAGTTCAACTTTACAGCAATTAAGAGGTGCGAGTTTTGCCGTACCTATTGCTAATTTAGGAATGGTTGCACCGAATTTAGCTGCGGGTATTCCTAATGGTGGTGGTAATGTTAATCGTCCTGTTTATACGGGAATTGTTGCGGAAGTAGATAAGATTGCTGAACAAATTACTGTCAAAATTGATTCAATTAATAATGGTAATGGTTCTGGGGTAATTGTTGCTAAAAAGGGGCAGAATTATTATGTGTTAACTGCTGCTCATGTGGTGGAAAATGAAGATAAATATACAATTGTGACTCCTGACGGGCGCAAGTATGCTGTGTCTCCTAGCAACATCCAGATTTTAGCAGGGGTGGATTTAGCAGTTGTACAGTTTAGTTCTAGTCAAGCTTACGAAGTAGCTACTTTGGCTAAGTATGATTTTAAGGATGTTGTTACAGAAGTTTTTGTATCGGGTTTTCCGAAATTAAACCGCCATGAAACAAATCAACAAAAGCGAATGTTGACTTTTGGAATGGTTTGGCAAAAAGATGTTGCAGATTTTGCGGTGAAAGATAAATATTCTTTGTGGCAGGGACAAGATTTAGTTTACACTAATATTTCCTACTCTGGAATGAGTGGCGGAGCAGTGCTAGATAGTAAAGGGCGGGTAGTTGGGATTAATACTGGAGCAGAAAATGAATCGGCAAACAATCAACAAAGTGAGGAAGTTCAGTTTGGTGTAGGTTTTAGTTTGGGAGTGCCAATTAGCAGTTTTTTGAGTTTGGCAAGTAAGGGAAAAATTCAATCAAATTGGTTGGAAGTGCAAACAAATCAACCATCTGCTTTAACTCAAACAGAATTGATTTCTACTGTTAATCAATTAGTGAATTTACAAGTTCCCTCAAAAAAAGCTGATGCCTTTGCTTGGCTTAATTATGGTAATCAATTATGGCGGACATTGCTGATAGGTGATTTCAAGGATGCGCTTGCTGCTTTTGACAAAGCAATACAAATTATTCAACGTCAACCGAAATTTGATAAGCAATATTATGCCCAAGCTTATTATGGCAAAGGTTTTACCTTATGGTTGATGAATAAAAAATCAGAAGCAGTTGATGCTTTTGAGGAAGCTACTCAAATCTCTCCCAAATTTTATCAAGCTTGGCGTATGCGCGGTAGTGCGCTTAACTCTTTGAAAAAATATCCAGAGGCGCTGGCATCATATCAGCAAGCAATTAAAATCAATCCGCAAGAATTTGTTCTTCGTTTAGAACTAGGCGATACCCTCTGGAAGTTAAAACGTTACAAAGAAGCTATTGCTGCCTACGGTGAAGCAATTAAGATTAAACCGCATCCTTGGGCATACTACAACCGAGGTAATACTTACGCAGATTTGCAAGAATACCAAAAAGCGATTAATGATTTCACCCAAGCGCTTGGGATTCAACCGAATTTAGCCTCTGCCTACAATAACCGAGCTTTAGCTTACACAGATTTGCAAGAATACCAAAAAGCGATTAATGATTACACCCAAGCGATTGCGATTCAACCGAATTTAGCCTCTCCCTACTTAGGGCGAGGTTTAGTTTACGATAAATTGCAAGAATACCAAAGAGCGATTAGTGATTACACCCAAGGTATTGCGATTCAACCGAATTTAGCCGAGACTTACTTAGTGCGAGGTGTAACTTATGAGAAATTGCAAGAATACCAAAAAGCGATTAATGATTACACCCAAGCGCTGGCGATGCAACCGAAGTTAGCCAAGGTTTACATCAGACGGGGTTTAAATTACACTCTTTTGCAAGAATATCAAAAAGCTATTGCAGATTGGCAAGAAGCTGCACAATTGTTTTATGAACAAGGGGATATGCAAAGCTACCAACTAGCACAGAAATTGATTAAGGAGTTACAAAGCAAGCTTTAAATATGAATAATCCTTACTTATTACTGCTAGTTACTTTCGCTTTGCTATTTTCCTCAAACTTATCCTTATCAACAGTCATTCCTTCAGCTTCTCTCCCCTATTACCCTCTGGAAATACCTTCAACTACTCCGGCAAAATTTGATGATAACTCGCTCAAGATTAGTGAGGGTCAAATTATCCTACAGTCAAAGTTGCAGGATGAACTAGAGAGCGAAATAACCGCCGCGCAAACAGAATTAAATAGATTAAGTAAAAGCTTGTCGATTAATTTCGATAATCAAGATGTTGGCATTGTTTATCGACATTTAGGACGCTCGGATTGGAGTATTAAGTTTACCTTTGGTGGGATAGTTTTAAATACTTCGGAGGATATTGTTTTTGATACGCAGCAAGTTTTTGCTTTGAAGAAAAGTTTTGAGCAAGTTAAATGGATTGAGATTAATGGGAAGAGATATGCAGCTACGGGTTATATGACGCAGATTGGCGGGATGTTGCACGCGGAGGAGTGAGGGGAAAGGGGAAAGGGGGAAGGTCAATAATTTTGCACCAGGATAGGTAAAATTAGTTATGATCTATTTAAATGTAGTTAATTAAATTAAGATAACAGAAATCATGGTCACATTAGAAGAAGCCCTTTTTACAGTTAATCAACTTCCTTTTGAACAAAGAGAAATGTTATTAAAAATTGTGAAAAATCAAATGATTGAAAGTCGTCGTGAAGAAATCGCTCAAGATGCTAAAGAAGCGATATCTTCTTTTCATCGGGGAGAATTAAAGCCTCAATCTATAGAAAATATTATTGCTGAATTACGAGCAACTTTAACAGAAGATTAATGAGAGAATTAGTTTTAACGCCCAAATTCAAACGGGCGTTTCGTAAGTTTGTCAAGCGCAATACTCAACTGGAAGCAAAAATTATTCAAACATTACAATTAATGCAAGAAGATATTTTTGATATTCAATTAAGCACTCACTCATTACAAGGAAAATTATTAGGATTGAAAGCCTGCTCTTGTGGTTATGATTGTCGGATATTATTTACTTTAGAAACCGCTCAAGAGGACACGGAAGAAGTAATTATTTTACTTGATATTGGTACTCACGATGAAGTTTATTAGTACAATCATGTAAATCCTAAAAGCTAGGGCGTGTTTTCAAACTATATTGGCTCCGTTTTTGTCGGTGAAATCCCCCTAAATCCCCCTTAAGAAGGGGGACTTTGACTAAATTCTCCCCCCTTTTTAAGGGGGGCTGGGGGGATTGAAGGGTTTGAAAACACACCATAGGGGGTTCCCGCAGGGGTTCTCTAGGAATATCCGGTAGTTCAAAATCCCCAAAATGGGCAAAGCGTCGCTCAATAACAGAGGCAAGATTTAAAGAATTATCTTTTGAATAAAATATTTTATTTTTCATCAATAGGTTCAATTAGCTGCGAAGAATGTATAACAGCAAGAATATCAATTTGCTCAGATTTGATATAATAGATAATGCGATAAACGCCTTCAATAACTTCTCTAATTTGTTGATTGTCAAACTCTGGTACAACCCGACCAGAAAAAGGAAATTGGGCTATTTGTTGGGAACGTCTGGTAATGCGATCAATTATTCTTTGAGCATATTGAGCAGAATTTTGACTAATATAAGTATAAATTGCCTCTAGATGCGCGATCGCTGTATCAGTCCAAAAAACATTCATTGTGATAAACCAAATTTAGCCCGTACTTCTTCAACTGTTTTAACTTTACCAGCTTCACTATCTCCTAAACCTGCTTCTATTGCTTGTCTGACATAAATTTGATACATTAAGTCATCCCAAGTCGAATTTTCTGGTAGTTTCTCAATTAATCGTTGCGCTTCCTGCTTGATATTTTTGGTATACATACAATTTCCATTAATATAGTCTGATGACTTTATATTATAGCAATTATTACAAAGTCGGTGGTAGCTTAAACCACAACCACCGCACCTATGTCACCCGTGAAGCAGATATCAAACTTTTGGAACTCTTAAGAAGTGGCGAATATTGTTTTGTTTTAAACAGTCGTCAAATGGGAAAATCAAGCTTAAGAGTGAGAACCGGAAAAATTTTGCGCTCTTCAGGCATTAAATGTGCTTTTATTGACTTAACCATGATTGGTAGTCATGTTAGTTCGGATAACTGGTATAAAGGTATAAGTTATCAATTATTAGATAGTTTAGAATTGGATCTGGAATTAAATTTTAATCAATGGTGGCAACAACACGATTATTTAACACAGCCACAACGATTATATTATTTAATAAAATCAGTAATTTTAGAACAAATATCCAAAAATATTATAATTTTTCTAGATGAAATTGACAGCTTAATTGAAATTGAATTTAAAGATGACTTCTTTGCTTTAATTCGTGCTTGTTATAATCAACGGGCGGAAAACGCTGATTTTAATCGTTTAACTTTTTGTTTACTAGGTGTCGCTTCACCAGCAGATTTAATCCAAGATTCAAAACGCACACCGTTTAATATTGGTCGTTCGATAGAGTTAACAGGATTTACCTTTGCAGAAGCTAAAGACGCTTTAATTCCTGGGTTACAAACTTGTTTAAATTATCCTGAAGAAGTTTTACAACAAATTTTATCTTGGACAGGAGGACAACCGTTTTTAACGCAAAAGGTATGTAATATAATTGTACAATATGCTGATACTAATTTAACTGATATTCAGCCAATAATTGAGAAATATCTGATAGAAAACTGGGAATCTCAGGATGAACCAGAACATTTAAGAACAATACGCGATCGCATCCTAGCAGACGAAACCCAAGCTATCCGTATTTTAGGATTATATCAGCAAATTTTAAGTCAATCTGTTGTGCTTAATACCAATGTAGAGACGCGCCATGGCGCGTCTCTACACGCCGATGAGGAAACACAATTAAGATTATCTGGTTTAATCGTCCGAAAAAATAATCATTTACAAGTTTATAATCCTATTTACGCACAAATATTTAACCAGAATTGGATTAACCAACAATTATATAATCTTCGTCCCTATAGTGACTCTATTAATAAGTGGTTGAAAACTCAGCGCGATCGTAATTTGCTATTGCAAGGACAATTATTAACTGATGCTTTAGTATGGGCAGGAGATAAACGTCTAAGCGATGAAGATTATCAATTTTTAGCTGCTAGTCAAGCCGAACAAGATAGGCAAAAGAATCAAATTTTAACTCAGGCTAACCAGCAAGCTAAACAAATAATTCGCAAAGGAATAATTACCCTGAGTTTTACCTCATTAATTGCTGTTATTTTACCATTAATAGCAAGTATATATGCTCAAAAACAAATTAAAACTGCTCAAGAAACAACTATATTAGAAAAATCCGGTGTCAAGGCTTTACAAGAGTTTGAATCTCAGCAAATTGATGGGTTAATTTCAGCTATTAAGGCAGGGCAAGATTTAAAAGGAATGATAAATAATCAGGGTGATTTAGCCAATTACCCCACAAACAGCCCTATTTCCGCCTTAGTTAATATTCTTAACAATATCAGTGAAGAAAATCAGTTAGAAGGACATAAAAATGCCGTGAGAGTCGTTAATTTTAGTCCAGGCAATCAAATCATTGCATCTGGAAGCGATGACGGTACAATCAAAATTTGGCAACGCAATGGCGTACTCATTAAAACTTTAAATCAGGGTGGTAAAGTTTACGGCGTTAGTTTTAGCCCTGATGGGAAAATTCTTGCTGCTGGAAGTGATAACGGTACAATCAAAATTTGGACGTTAGATGGTAAGTTTATTAAAATTTTTAATAGTAATACTATATATACTTTAAGTTTTAGCCCTGATGGAAAAATTATTGCTACTGCTGGTAGAGATGGTAAAGTTAAACTCTGGAATGTTAATGGTAGTTTAATCAAAACTTTAACGGGACATCAAGGTTCAGTATATACAGTTAGTTTTAGCCCTGATGGTAAAATTATAGCTTCTGGGAGTAACGACGGTACAATTAAACTCTGGAATATTAATGGCAATTTAATCAAAACTTTAACAGGACATCAAGGTTCAGTATATACAGTTAATTTTAGCCCTGATGGTAAAATTATAGCTTCTGGCAGTAAGGATAATACAGTTAAATTGTGGCAGTTAGACGGCAAATTAATTACCACATTAACAGGACATCAGAATGAAGTAAATAGTGTGGCTTTTAGCCCCGATGGAAAAATAATTGCTTCTGGGAGTGCAGACAAAACTATTAAACTTTGGGAAGTAAATGGCAAATTGATTAAAACTTTAAAAGGACATAAAGATTCAGTTTGGAATGTGCGTTTTAGTCCAGACGGAAAAACCCTTGCCTCTGCTAGTTTAGATCAAAGTATCAGACTGTGGAAACTGCATTTATCACCAAATCAAATTCAAGCACATCAAAACTTAGTAACCAGCGTTAGTATTAGTCAATACGGTAAAATTGCTACTGCTAGTTTAGATGAAACTATTAAAATTTGGAAACCTGACAGGACTCTGATTAAAACCATACCTTTGATAGATGGTTCAGCAACAAATTTAAGTTTTATTTTTGATAGTAAAAATGTTATAGCTGTAATTAATGATTATCTAGTTAAGGTTTTTAAGGAAGATGGTACAAGTAGTAATTTAGCTCAATCTAATAGTGAGATTAATAGTTTAAGTGTTAGCCCTGATGGTAAAACTATAGCTGCTGGAGGTAGCAATAATACTATGAAACTATGGCACTATGACGGCGCTTTAATTAGAACTATTAACTTAGATACCGTAGCAAATAACCCTAGCCTTCAACAGAGAAGGGACAATACTACTATCACCAGTATTAGTTTTAGCCCAGACA
The DNA here is from genome assembly GCA_963711165.1 of uncultured cyanobacterium. Classification (GTDB taxonomy): domain Bacteria; phylum Cyanobacteriota; class Cyanobacteriia; order Cyanobacteriales; family PCC-9333; genus Crinalium. Next base: position 211,085 of record CAVQDG010000038.1, read on the forward strand.
GTAAAATTATTGCTTCTGGTAATAGTGATGGAGTAATTAACCTTGGGAAACAAAACGGGACTCTAATTAAAACTTTAAGCCCCAATAATGGTACAATAACTCAAATTACTTTTAGCCCTGATGGGAAAAAATTTGCAGCAAGCGATGTTGGTGGAAATGTGAATGTTTGGCAAAGTGATGGTAGTTTAATTGCTAGTTTAGCTGAACATAAAAGTAGGGTAACAAGTGTGAGTTTTAGTGCTGATAGTAAAATCTTGGCATCCAGTAGTAGCGACGGGACAGTGAATTTATGGAAATGCGATCGCAATTGCACACTCATGTTTAGTATTGATTATGGATCTGAACTTACCAATATAAAATTCAGTCCCACCAAGCAAACACTTGTTGCTGGCAGTAGTAATGGAAGTGTGATGATCTGGAATTTAGATGTAGATAGTTTACTGGCGCAGGGTTGTACCTGGTTAACAGATTATTTGCGAACTCATCCTCAAGTTGCCAGAAGCTTAACTGCGTGTAAATGATGAATTTATGATCAAAAGACATATCCAAAAATTGAATGTAGAGACGTGCCATGGCACGTCTCTACAAGGGTTCAACGGTTAGCATCTTTAATTTCTGGAGATGTCTTTTGAGCAGCCACATTTGCCAGGAATTTAGTTACTCGCTATGCTGGTAAAATCGCTCTCTCCAATACTTATAACAGAAAGCGCGATCGCGAAGCGACTCTTTCTGAGTATCGCGCAGCGACTCTTTCTGAGTATCGCCTTTCCTCCCAAAAAATATTCTTTGTTTAACTTGACAATATGCCAAAAATAAGGCTAGAACCTTTAGGGCTGAATTTAAATGTAACTGAAACAGAAGTATTACTGCGATCGCTAAAACGAGCCAAAGTCGAGCTAGATGCTGTGTGCGGTGGACAGGGAACCTGCGGAACCTGTGCCTTACAGATTTTTGAAGGACAAGCAGCACTCACCCCCATGAAAACTTTGGAAGCAAAAACCCTCAAAAATACTCGCAAAGACCCAGAAAAATATCGCTTAACCTGTCAAACCCAGGTAATCAAAGATGGAGCAGTCTGTTATCTCAACAACAAAGCTGCTAAAAAATTAAATCAAATCTTTGAGCGTCTCAAAATCGCCGCGCCCCTCAGAACATCATTCACCCCATTAGTGGTGAACTATTAGTAGCACAGAATGGAATTATTACCCAAGATATCTTAGAAAAATTGCTGAGTCGATAGTCAATATTTCTTACCCTTAGCTCCACCTCTAAACAAACTTGGCATTACTTGAGCAATATTTAAGTTTATTTAAGAAACATTAAGTTATTTTAACTTTTTTCATTTTTATATTGTCTGCCTGTACTATACTTTACTAGGTTAATTAACCTTTGAAACAGTAAACAGTAATCATGGCTTTTGGTGGGGGATTCAAACCCGCCCAACCATCGCGCTCCACAAAGATTTAAAATCAAGTTGGGGTCTTAAACCCAAGGATAAAAACACTCACTGTTTACTATTAACTGTTTACTGTTTACTGATAAAGCCTCATTTTGCTGTTGATTAACAAAAACCAATGCAACAATTGGCAATGAACATTCCTAATCAGGAGCCTACGGTTCCAACGATCAGCAATAATAACCAACATTTGCCAAGATTGGTTTTGGCAGAATCCCAGCCCATTATATTTCACCCGCTTTTAACAAAATTAAAAAAAACCACATATCTGATTAGAATTTGCTCTACATACGAAGAGTTAATTACCACTTGCCAACAAGAATTAGTTGATATATTGATAATAGGGACTCTTCCTGAAATCAACTGTCTTGAAGTTTACCGTAAATGTCGCCATCAATGGGTTAATCTACCCATGATTTTGCTAGTTAATCAACCAGTAGTTAATAATTTCTTTAAAACCTGGGCAACAAAACAAGGTATAAATGGAGTTGTTAGCAGTTATCCCCAAGCATTTGATCAACTAATTGCGACGATTGACAAAGTAGTACGAACTCAATCAGAAAAACAGTTATCAGAAGACATTCCATTACCTCCAGTTCCTCCCTTAGAAGAAATATTCTCCACACTTAAGCCTCTAGATAGTCAGCCAGAAACGATAGAATTAGGGAAGGCAATCGTCGCTCTCAATGAATTGACACAATATAGTCACCGCTACTTCGGAGCTTTAGTAATAGGAAATTATTGGAATAAAGCTCGCGCTAGGGTAATTGAATCAAATCCTTGGCTGAATGAATGGAGCGTTGATCATTGGGGAAAAATTGAATATTTATCTAATAGCCCGCAAAATGAACTATTAACTATTGAACAAATTCAGAGTTTACAACTTTGGAGTAGAGCATTTATGAAAGAATGCCAAAGGGTTGTAGTAGATTTTCCCAAGTTGCTACGAAAAAAACACCTGTCTCCTGAAATTGATCTACTAATTTCTTCCCCCATAAGCTAAGGCGCAAATAAACTTGTACATTTTTAATAAAGAAGAAAAGTTATCAAACACTCTTACTCTCTCTCCTCCCTCCTCTCTCCTCTCTCCCTAAAACATAAAATTTAGAAACACAACAGCTTATCTAACACCAGGTAGTCATAGTGAAAATAAAGCTACAACCACTTAACCAAGAAATTGAGGTCCAAAAAAATGAAAATTTGCTCAAAATTTTAATCGAGCAAGAAATGAATGTAATTCAAGCCTGTGGCGCTCAAGGACGATGTGCAACGTGTCATGTGTATATTAAAGCAGGAATGGAAAATCTCAACCCTTCTAGTGAACAAGAGCGTCTTACCCTGAGTTTTATTACTACTGCTCAACCCAATTCTCGTCTAGCCTGTCAAACTAAAATTTTGGGAGATGGTGTTGTCGTAGAAGTTCCGTCAGGAATGTACGTTGGTTCTCTGGGAGAATTGAAAAACCTCATTGGTCGTAGAGCAAATCAAAATATTGTTCACCCGTTAACAGGAGAGGTATTAGTTGAAGAAAATAAATTAATTTTACGCTCTGCCTTAGAAAAAATGGCAAAAATTGATTCCACATTGGATACAAGTTTACTAGCAGCACTTTCTCCATCAGGAATAGCCGAGTTTATTAGATAAGCCAAGTAGTAATTAAATAGCATTAAGCTAACGCGCATCTAAATTGTACATTTTATAACTCTGGAGAAAAGTTATCAAACACAATAACCCTCCCTCCTCTCTCCTCCCTCCTCTCTCCTCTCTCCCTCAAATATAAAATTTAGAAACACAACAGCTTATGACATCTACCACCCAATCAACTCCAATCACTGCCTTACCACCTCTGAGTAAAGTCTCTCACTATAGTCGTTATAAATTTTTCAATTTTGATACCGAGCAAGGAACTATTTCTGATTGGAATTCCCAACAGAATTTATTAACCACTGAAGATTTTATAGTCGGCTTGCAAAAAGGCTTAGAGCATGAAGTAGGAGAAGCATCAGGATGGCTGATGTACTTAATTGGTAAAGAGTGGGGAACGCAGGATGCTAAGGCGTTTGATCAATGGTTTGAAAAAGATTACAATTTAACTCTGAAAAAGTCTAACCTCAGATTTGCTTTAGAAACTTGGTGGTGGCCTTTAACCGCGCAAGGTTGGGGAAAATGGAATGTTGATCTTTCCTCAATCAAAGAAGGATTTTTATTTATTGATTTGTACGACTCAGCAGTTGCTAAAACTTTAGGCAATGTTGGTAAGCCTGTTTGTTTTCTTTACGCGGGTTTACTCGCTGGATTCTTTTCTGTTGCTTTTGAAAAAACTTTAAGTAGTACAGAAATTCAGTGTTATTCAATGGGAAATACATTTTGTCGTTTTTTGATTGGCTCGGAAAAGCGGATCAAAGCAGCAGAATTTTGGCTCACTTCTGGAGCAACTGCTAAAGACATTGAGAAGCGTTTTAATTCTAAAGAATTACCCAAAGAACAAGGTTTGGATATTTAAATGAGCAAGAGAAGATATTTTTGGAGCGGTTTACAAGAATGGGTAACAAACTTATTTAGAAAAAAGTCTCAGCCAGCTGTTGAAAATTATAAGCCAACTGTTGTAGAGCAAACATTTGTTAATCGGGAGATATTAACAGATAAAGAAAATATTCATTCAAGGGATAAAACTGAAAATTTCAATTTACCATTACGCCATCCGAGAAAGCTAGAAACACCAATTAGCAGCACTTTAGTTAAATCTCCTCTGATTGTGGGGTTGGATAATGTCAGTGATTTAGAATCTATATCCAGTGAAAGCTTGCTAAATTTGATTTCCTGGAATTCTCTTACCCACAACAGTAATATAAATGGATTTTCTTTAATAGATGAATTAGCATCTGTCATACCAGAAACAGCTTCAACTGAAGATATTCTTGAAACAATTAAGTGGGATTCCGAACCATTTACCAACGTCAAACCAGTAGCTATTGCTTCCAATAATTCTTGCTTTCTGTTAGGGTTAGATGATATCGCTAATTTAGAAAGCTTAGTAAGCCTCGACTTATTTCAGTTAATGAATTGGGAGGTTGATAACTATACAAATCTCCCGATAGAAGCTGAAGACCTAGGTTTACTTGAAGATTTGTTAAATGATTTTCCAGATTAGCAATTCAGTTGATTATTATCGCTAAGTACCAACCATGATTACTTTGTTAGAAACGGTTCTCGATCGCTCTGATGGTTCTTATATTAGTACTCAAGACCTGCAAGTTTTGGATCAAGCGATCGCATCTTGGCACAAGCGTCGCGAAACCTACGATTTAGTGCAAGCCAGAGAAACAGAAATTATCGACAAAGCCTTGAAAAAATTTCAAAAAGGAGTGCCGTTTTTATCCAAGCCATTGTCGGAAGATGTTTTACAGAAATGCCGTCGAGATATCTCTGTAGTATTGCGCTACTCTGCAACTGCAATGTTGTTGCAAGATGAAGAATTACTTAAAGATCGTTTACTCTACTGGATGCAAAACATCATGCGGGCTTTGCGTCACCAAAAGATCAACGATCAGGTTTATCAACTACTACAAAAAGCTGTCCAAGAACAAATGCCTCCAGAAAATTCTAGCTTGCTAATTCCTTATCTAAAAATTGCTCACGAATGGTTAAGCCAATAAGCTGTTGTGCATTTAAATTGAACTGTTAATTATTGTCAAGTCTTTGTAGTGCGTTAGCGAAGCTGTGCGTTAGCACTGCGTCTCGCTCGCTAGTAATATTAAATTTAAATGCGTCTTAACTTAACACGCTCACAGAAGTAAGCCTTCAGCTATCAGCCGTCAGGTTCTAAAATCAGGCAAAAATTTCAGAAAATCATCTCTCCATTGGAAATTCCCATGACGAGTTCACGTATTCCAGCAAATTATTTTGCACCACGGGCTTACGTTAAGTCTGACCCAGCAACAGGACTACTGTCTACCCGCCAAGGAAATCGACTGTTAGCAATTCCTGAAACTTTATTACGCAGTATTCATCAAGCTTTACGCGCAGAAACAGGACAAGCTGCTCCTTTAGCACTATACACCTTTGGTTTTTGGTGGGGTGGTTCCTTCTACGATCGCATTAGAAACGAAGTTGAATCTTATTACAATACAACCATCCCCCAAATGAATGCCGTAGAATATTTAGTAATGATGCGGCAAGTATGGGCAGTACATGGTTTTGGCAGCTTAAGTTTAGACTTTACTTATAGAGAGCAAGGTTTTATTAAAGTTACAACCGATAACTCTGCTATGGGTTTAGGAACTGAGATTGGCGTTGAATTAGGACAATTGCCATCTCATCATTTGGAAGCTGGGTTTATAGCTGCTTGGTTTGCACGCTGGGCAGGTAAAAATCTGCGTGCTTGCGCTACTGATTTAATAGTTAATTCCGGTAGCAATAACGAAACTAACTCTAAATGCAATCACTTTTTAGTAGGGTTAGCGCCACAAATTGAGCAAGCAGAAATTTGGGTGAAACAAGGAATTAGTTCCACCGAAATTTTACAAAGATTTGCAGGTGATCCTAATTAGTAATCTAGTGACTTTAAGGATACTAAATTTGTATGGAAAGCGAATGTAGAGACGTGCCATGGCACGTCTCTACAAGGGTTTTAGATAACGCATCTTTAATTTATGGAGATGTCTAATGTATTCCAGTGAACTAATCTAGCTCTCGCCGTCCTTCCAAGGCACGCGCTAAAGTTACCTCATCCGCATATTCTAACTCACCACCCATAGGCAAACCAAAAGCTATGCGCGTTACCTTTGTAAAAGGCTTTAACAACTGACCTACATAGAGTGTTGTTGTTTCACCCTCTATACTGGGACTGATTGCAATAATCACTTCTTTAACTTCTCGCTGGCTAACTCGTCTTACCAGTGATTGAATATGCAATTGATCTGCCCAATTCCCTCCATAGGAGAAATTACGCCACCTAAAACGTGATATTTTCCACCATACTCCCGTGTTTTTTCCAGAGCAATCACATCGCGGGAATCAGAAACTACACAGAGAGTAGTGCGATCGCGATTTTGGTTGCGACAGATTTCACAAACTGGTTCAGCAGAGAGGTGAAAACACACCTGACACAAACCAACTTGCTTTTTTGCCTCAACCAAGGCTTTAGCTAGTTCCTCCACCTCTGCGGGCGATCGCTTGAGGATATGTAAAGCCAACCTTTGAGCAGTCTTAGGGCCAACTCCAGGTAAGCGTTGTAATTGCTCAATTAATCGAGCTAATGGGCGTGTGTAAACCGTTTTCCTATCTCCAATTTTTATCTATAAACTATGATGACACGGGTAGCGATGCGGTGATGAGATGCGATCGCGTAGCGACTCCGCAGGAGTATCGTATTTTGATACCCGATAAAATCGGCGCTCATCCGGCGAGATCATTTGTAGAATATTAAAACGCCAAACTCAAGACCAAAAGCAGCATGATCTGCTTGTGCCTAACTGTGTCAGGACTTACTTCTAGATCCCCCGCGCATCCCCCTTAAAAAGGGGGACTTTGAATTTTCCCCCCTTTTTAAGGGGGGTAGGGGGGATCAAGGTTTCAGACTGTCGGTGCGTAAGTCCTATGTGTGTATCCAGCAAATTAATGGGCAATAAAAACCACAAAAAAACAATTCGCACACTGAATAGTCGCATTACTGAGCATCAGGAAAAGATCAGACTAGAATACAAAAAGGACTATCCCGATGAAGGTTTAATCAGACATTGGGAAACTGAGATTCGAGCCTTTGAAAAGGGTATTCAGCAAGCACTTAAACGATTGGGAAAATAATTATGCAACTTCGCGATCGCTCACTGCCTGTTGCCAATTCTACTTTAAGTACATTAATTACAGAGTTAGGCTCAGAATGCCAAAACGTCACTGCCTTAATCTATCAGCTTCAGTCACCCCATCTGAGTGCTAGACAACAAGCTGAAATTCTTGCAGAATTATTGTCTGCTACTATTCATTTGAATGTTCATTGTGGAGAAGATTTTCAGACGCTAATTGCCGAGGAAATGGAAAAATTGCCTGATGATGATGAAAATTAATAATAGCCAACAAAAAAGCGCCCCCTAAAAGGAGACGCTTTTTGATTAGCTTAAAGCTAAAAATTAACCATTGATAGCTGGAGCGCTTAATGCAACAGGAGCCGCTTCACCTGCAGCCAAATCTAGAGGGAAGTTGTGAGCATTGCGCTCGTGCATTACTTCCATACCCAAGTTGGCGCGGTTGATGATATCTGCCCAGGTGTTAATTACACGACCTTGGGAGTCTACCACTGACTGGTTGAAGTTGAACCCGTTGAGGTTGAACGCCATTGTCGAGATACCCAGTGAGGTAAACCAAATACCGATTACTGGCCATGCTCCCAACAAGAAGTGCAAGCTACGGCTGTTGTTGAATGATGCGTATTGGAATATCAAGCGACCGAAGTAGCCGTGGGCTGCAACGATGTTGTAGGTTTCTTCTTCTTGACCGAATTTGTAACCGTAGTTCTGAGATTCGATCTCGGTGGTTTCACGCACCAAGGAAGAGGTGACTAAAGAACCGTGCATTGCACTGAACAAGGAACCACCGAACACACCTGCTACACCTAACATATGGAAAGGGTGCATCAAGATGTTGTGTTCTGCTTGGAATACCAACATGAAGTTGAATGTTCCACTGATTCCTAAAGGCATACCATCAGAGAATGAACCTTGACCAATTGGGTAGATCAAGAATACTGCTGTGGCTGCTGCTACTGGTGCTGAATATGCTACGCAGATCCAAGGGCGCATACCTAAGCGGTAAGACAATTCCCATTCACGACCCATGTATGCAAAGATACCGATCAAGAAGTGGAAAATTACCAATTGGTAAGGGCCGCCGTTGTAGAGCCACTCATCTAAGCTGGCTGCTTCCCAAATTGGGTAGAAGTGCAGACCGATAGCGTTAGAGGAAGGTACTACTGCACCGGAGATGATGTTGTTGCCGTACAACAATGAACCAGCTACTGGTTCACGGATACCATCGATGTCTACTGGAGGTGCAGCGATGAATCCGATGATGAAGCAAATGGTGGCGCTTAATAAGGTAGGAATCATTAATACTCCGAACCAACCTACATAGAGGCGGTTCTCGGTGGATGTGACCCAATCACAGAAGCGTTCCCAGACGTTGGCGCTTTCGCGACGTTGAATGGTTGTGGTCATTTGTGAATAATGGCGATTTAATTTTCTAGGTGCGAGGCAAGCTGTGTTTGCTGCCTGTTATTAATACATTAACGCCAATGTTGCTTTTTGTAAAGGTATTCTTAACAAATTGACAATTTAGTTTATTTATTGCAGTTATTAGTTTTTGTTATTTTATGCTTGATCCTGGTTCCCGAACTGTTACTTATAGCCCTGCATATACCTTAGTTCCTACCTACGAGTGCTTTAATCGCTGTAGTTACTGCAACTTTCGTGATGAGCCAGGAAAAAGTCCTTGGATAAGTTTGTTACAAGCAGAGGCAGTTTTAAAACCGCTTCATTCTCAGGGTGTTTGTGAAATTCTCATTTTGAGTGGTGAAGTGCATCCTCAGTCTTCAAGACGTGAAGGTTGGTTTGGGCGGATCTATGATTTATGTGAATTGGCGCTTGATTTGGGTTTTCTGCCTCATACGAATGCGGGAATTTTAAGTTATGAAGAAATGGCTCAGTTGAAAAAGGTTAACGTTTCAATGGGGCTAATGTTAGAGCAGCTAACGCCTAAACTGTTGGAGACTGTTCATAAACACGCGCCGAGTAAGTTACCAGAAGTAAGGTTGCAACAGTTGGAATGGGCGGGAGAGTTGCAAATTCCGTTTACGACGGGGCTATTGCTGGGAATTGGGGAAACGCAGCAAGATTGGTGGGAAAGTTTAGAGGCAATTTCTCAAATTCACCAACGTTGGGGGCATATACAAGAGGTAATTTTGCAACCTCATAGCCCTGGAAGTCAGCAAACCTGGGATGCGCCAGCGTTTGATGTATATCAGTTACCAGAAGTAATTGCCTCATCGCGTGAGATTTTACCGTCGGATATTACTATCCAAATCCCACCCAATTTAGTGACAGATGCAAGTTGGTTATTAGCTTGTTTAGATGCTGGTGCTAGAGATTTGGGTGGAATTAGCCCTAAAGATGAGGTGAATCCTGATTATCCACATCCTGATTATCAAAAATTAAGTGAAATTTTAGAGCCTGCTGGATGGGAGTTAGTACCCCGTTTGCCTGTTTACCCTCAGTATGACAACTGGTTATCTGAGGAGTTGCAAAGTGTTGTTGGCGCGATCGCACAGACGGGTTATGCCTATGGTTCAATGTTACCAAGGGTATGAAAGGCAAACACGGCGCTAACTTCTGCGCTTGTTTGAGGTATATATCTGTGGATCTCAAACGGCTGATTGATCATCATCGCTTTGCCTAACTGAGAAGTCGTAACAAAAGTTCAATTATTAACAGTCCATCACTGGACTTATCCCAACTACAAGAGGAATTATGAGCCATCGTCCAATTATCCTTGGTATCGTCGGTGACAGTGCTGCTGGTAAGACAACACTAACCCAGGGAATTGCTCAGGTAGTGGGTGCGGATAATGTCACAATTATTTGTACTGATGATTATCATCGCTACGATCGCCGTCAACGTGCAGAAAAAGGCATCTCAGCGTTGCATCCTGACTGTAACTATGTGGATATTATGGAGCAGCATTTATCGCTGCTAAGAAATGGACAACCAATCCTCAAGCCAATTTACGGTCATACAAATGGCACATTAGAAGCGCCAGAGTACATCCAGCCAAGGAAGTTTGTGATTCTGGAAGGATTGCTTGGTTATTCTACCTTGGCGGCAAGGGATTGTTATGACGTTAAAGTATTTTTAGCACCACCAGAGTCTTTGCGTACTGAGTGGAAGGTTAAGCGGGATACTCGCAAACGTGGCTACTCTGAAGCCGAAGTTGTTGAGCAATTGAGAAAGCGTGAATCTGACTCTGAGAATTTTATTCGTCCTCAGCGTGAGTGGTCAGATATAGTAGTTAGTTTCTACCCGCCTAGTAATGAGCCAGAAGAAAGTAATTCTCATCTGAATGTGCGTTTGGTACTTAGACCGACTATTCCACATCCAGATATGACGAAGATTTTACATCTTAGTAATGGCGATCGCAATGCTGTTCGTCTGGAACTAGAGCGAGATATGGGCAAACCTGTCGATGTGCTGGAAGTGGATGGTCATGCTACTAGCGACCAAGTTTTAGCAATAGAGAGGATGCTATGTAGTGATATTCCTGATCTTCTCCCTTACTGTAGTATGCAAGGCAACCCAGACATTGGCAAGCTGATCGGCACAACTGGGGAAACTCTCCAAAGTTATCCTTTGGCTATCACTCAGTTACTCATTTCTTACCATATGCTTAAGGCTGCCAAAATTCATCAATAGAGCAGTTAAGTATGGTAGCGATCGCACTCATCATTGACTATACAGATATAAAGCAAAGTGTTAGTTATTGAAGTTGCGATCGCTGTCTAAGCTATTCGCGCATAAATAGAGTTGTTGCAAAAATTATTGTTTTTTGGTTAAGAATTGAATTTAACCGCAGATTAACGCAGATATAGCGTGTTAGCGCTTCCCGTAGGGTACGCAGATTAAATACAAAATAATTGAGCATCTTGGTTACTCTGTTTGATGCCTAAGTCCTAAAATATTTACAATTCATCTGCCTATTGAGGGAACTTTATAACCTCTGAGTGAATCAAATAAATCTATCTAAAAATCGCGCTTTCCTTAACAGGATAAAATCTGATGCCAACGCATCTATTAACTAAGCTATCAATATTTCTAATTATCCTCACCTTTCCTGATTTCCTCCCACCCACCAAATCAATATTCTGCCCGTTAATTGCTTGGGGTTCGGAAAGAGATTTTGGTAGGGATGGGCAAGATGGTAATAGCGGACGCGCAGGTAAATTCGGTAGAAACGGCGATCGCCAAACTATTTCTGCTGACGGTTCCAGCGTCAATTTAGAGCTTTCAGGTGAAGATGGTCAAGATGCTGAAGATGGCGATGATGCCGATAATGCCTTTTGCGGTAGACAACCCCAAGATGTTGAGCGCAACCTGCGTGCAGCTAACGGAGGTGATGGGGGACGTGGTGGTAATGGTGGTAAAGGCGGTGATGGCGGTTCATTGACTGTTTACTACTCAAATCCGGCAGATTTAAGGAAAATATTGGTTCGCGCTAATGGCGGAGAAGGCGGACGTGCAGGACGTGGTGGCAATGCTGGATATGGTTGCGAGTGTAGGAGGGAACGCTGGGAAGTTAAAACTTGCACTGGGACTCCTGGTAGTCCTGACTACAAATGCAAAAATCGTACTTTCCGTTGCACAGATGGTAGTGATGGTAGTAGGGGAAGTAATGGCAGTGACGGTAGTAAAGGGCGTTTGGGCAGTTTAACGTTAATCAACCGCCAAGAACCTTTGGCAGAGGACGCGCCAACGTTGAAAGTGGCAATGTCTGAGTTAAAAGATCAAGTATTCCAGCTTTCTAAAAATTTATGGGATATTCGCACAGGTGCAACTTCGCTTTTAGCACCTGGTTCTGTAATGAATAATGAATACCGAGAGTTTGACTGCAGGTTAGAAAGTTCTTTTCAGCTTGTTTGGAATGAACCACAACCTATTAGTAGTTTTAGTAATGAAAAAGTTAGTATTAATTTAGAAGACAACGAACAGATAAAAGTTGATTTTCCTAAAGATGTGTGGGTTAAAGGTGAGGAATTAAAGCAGAATAAGTTAACTAAGTTTGTTGTATCAAATGCTATTCGTCAAAGTGACGCAACTAAGCTACAATTGGCAGAATTCGCTGGTAGTGGGTCTAATCTGCAATTGAGTTTGGTAGATTTAGGTGGGAAGTCAGATTTAGTTTCTACTCAGTTTTCTATCAAGTATCTCTCAACGCCATCGGATGCTAGGTTTAATAGATTCAATGTTTCGATATCTGATTTTAGAACTAGATACGAAGGCAAAGTTCCAGCAGAATTAGTTAGCCGTCAGAAGAATCGTTTCACTATTAATATAGGTAAATTGCCGATTTCGGCAGAGTATTTGCAAACAGGTATACCTGTGGATATTGAGATAGTAGCAAATCGCAGTTTGGGCGATCGCTCTGCTAATCAAAAAATTAATTATCAGGGAGAAATTGCCCGTTAAAAAAATCCTAGTTTAGTTAGGATAGTGCTATATAGTTAATTTTATGCTTTTTGTCTTCTGATTCTTCAGACTGGAAAAACAAACAAAATGAGTTGTGGGATTTAGGATGCTATGAAGAGGCAATTAATTTTTACGACCAAGCTCTGAAAATTCAACCAGACGCAGTTACGATAAAATCAGGGTAGATGAGTTCAAGGTTACGCATATCGAGACTATATACGGAAATCTCCAAGGGCTAAAAGCCAGCCATATAAAGCAGTTACAGAGGTTATATCATCAACGCTTACCAGGCGATCATATCACTACACCCTTATTATATTAGAAAACGCTTTGCTGAACAGGGAGTGAAACAATGCCCGCCAAAGATATCTACCACGATGCGGTTAAAACAGCTTTAGAAAAAGATGGCTGGACAATTACCAATGACCCCTTAGTATTGCAATGGGGAGCAAAAGATTTATTTGTTGATTTAGGAGCAGAAAAATTACTTGCTGCCAATAAAAATAATCAAAAAATTGCAGTCGAGATCAAAAGTTTTATTGGAAGTTCTCAAGTCAATGATTTAGAAAAAGCTGTGGGGCAATACATTGTTTATCGAAACATTTTAGAAGAAGTTGAAGCTGATAGAATTTTATATTTAGCAATTTCTAAAAAAGCATTTGAAGACGTTTTTATAGAACCGCTAGGCAATCTAGTTTCAAGAAAAAATCAACTGCATTTACTTGTTTTCAACCCTCAAAATCAGGAAATTTTGCAATGGATATAACAAAATATTCAGAAATTATATGCCGACTTTTAAATGAATATGGACAAATTCCTTACTCTTATGGAGAACTAGAAAGGAGATTTATCATTAGTGAAGACAAAAACAGCTATTTATTAATGACTTTAGGATGGCAAGGAGATAAACGAGTACATAGCTGTTTAATTCATGTAGAAATTAAAGATAATAAAGTTTGGATTCAAAGAGATGGTACAGAAGATGGCATTGCTGAAGAATTAGTTGCTGCTGGAATTCCTAAACAAGATATTGTTTTAGCTTTTCAACCTATGGAAGTTCGACCATATACAGAATATGCTGTTAATTAATATTAAGTTTTGCGTCAAGATGGATGATGGGTGATAGGTAATTTGTCAATAAAGGAATTATTTCTCAGATCTCAAACCATTACCAATGACCAATGACCATTTGGCAGTTACGATAAAATCAGGTTAGATGAGTTCAAGGTTTAGAATATCGAGACTATCTACGGAAACTTACAAGGGCTAAAAGCCAGCCACCTCAAGCAGCTACAGAAGTTATATCATCAACGCTTACCAGGCGATCGCATCACTACACCCGAATTCGCCCAACGACTTGCTGCTATTAGCACAGATGTTAACCAACCAGTCTGCGCCTACATCAACCGTCGCGGACAAGTCATCCGTTTAGGAGTGGGAACACCCCGCCAAACCCAAATTCCACCGATGGAATTACCCCGTTATGGCGCAGAACGACTTAGTGGTATTCGCTGCATTGCTACTCAGCTTAAATCAGAACCACCGAATGAAGCAGCACTCACCGCAATGGCGCTGCAAAGATTGGATGCGTTAGTTTTATTAAACATTACCGGGTCTGGTTTTGAAAAACGTGGCGGTGGTGCGACAGGTTATGTGAAAGAGATATATCTTGCTCATCTTGTTCCCCATCCTGAAGCAAGTTGGACGGTTTCACCACCGATGAGTCTGGATGTTTTAACTGATCAAGATTTGCTCGAACTCGTAGAAGGGTGGGAAGCGGATTTTGAGCAAAAATTTATTGCGCGAGAAGTTGAAGGCGATCGCGATCGCGTTTTAGTCGTCAGCTTAAAAACCGATGATACTAACACCCAACGCTATGAAGATGGAATTGCAGAAATAGCACGGTTAGTGGAGACAGCAGGGGGAGAAGTATTGGAGAATGTCAAGCAAAAGCGATCGCGTCCTCATCCTCAAACTGTCGTCGGTGAAGGTAAAGTACAAGAAATTGCCCTTGCTGCTCAAACAATAGGAGCCAATCTAATTGTATTTGACCGTGATCTTTCACCTAGTCAAATTCGCAACTTAGAAATTCAAATCGGCATTCGCGTAGTAGACCGCACTGAAGTTATTTTAGACATCTTTGCTCAACGCGCTCAATCTGGTGCGGGTAAATTGCAAGTAGAACTAGCCCAACTAGAATATATGATGCCCCGCCTCACAGGTAGAGGTCAAGCAATGTCGCGCTTAGGCGGTGGTATAGGTACTCGTGGACCTGGTGAAACTAAACTAGAAACAGAACGCCGTTCTATTCAACGTCGCATTTCTCACCTACAACAACAAGTCAACCAACTGCAAGCGCATCGTTCCCGACTGCGACAACAACGACAACATCAGGAAGTACCATCACTTGCGATCGTAGGCTATACCAATGCAGGTAAATCTACGTTATTAAACATCCTGACTAATGCTGAAGTTTACACAGCAGACCAACTATTTGCCACCCTTGACCCTACCACACGCCGCCTGAAAATTGCTGATGCGGTGACAGGTGAACCTCGTTCAATTCTGCTAACAGATACAGTGGGATTTATACATGAATTACCACCTTCTTTGATGGATGCTTTTCGCGCCACCTTAGAAGAAGTTACCGAAGCAGATGCACTATTGCACGTTGTAGATTTATCTCATCCAGCTTGGCACAGTCAAGTAAGATCTGTGATGACAATTTTATCCGAAATGCCAATTACACCAGGTCCCGCTTTGATTGTTTTTAATAAGATTGATCAAGCAGAGGGTGAAGCTTTGGAATCAGCTAGAGAAGAATTTCCTCAAGCGGTATTTATTTCTGCAAGTAAGCATTTAGGGTTAGAAACTTTGCGCCAGCGAATCGCTCAGTTGATTGAATATGCTGTTTCTCCTAGTTAAGGGTGATTTAAGTTAAGGTGCAAATAAGTTTGTACATTTTTAATTGAGATAAGTGATTATATCAAATCCGGTTGCATTGGAATTATAGATTTTTTTTTAACGCAAAGATCGCAGAGGAAGAACGCAAAGGAGAGCGCAAGCGCGCCGCCTTGCGGCGGTCGCAAAGTTAAAATAAGTAAGATTTTGAATCATTCTTACGCAACCGGAAACGATATTAAACACTCTCTCCTCTCTCCTCTCTCCTCCCTCCTCCCTCCTCTCCCCTCCCCTCCCTCCTCTCCCCTCCCTCCTCTCCCCCTAAAACACAACAGCTTATGACAAAGGCTTTTTCTGAACAAGTCCGGTGGACGATTACTGATTTAGAGGGTTTTCCTGATAACAGTAATCGTTATGAAATTATTGATGGAGAATTATTTGTGACTCGCGCCCCACATTTAGATCATCAAGATGTTATTGGTGTTACTTGTGCAGCATTATTATATTGGTCACTTGAAACTAAGTTAGGTAGACCATATATTGCACCAGGAGTTATATTTTCTCCATCTGACGCAGTAATTCCCGATTTAATTTGGATTAGTTATGAAAGGCGATCGCAATTAATAGATAGTTCCGGTCATCTCACGGGCGCACCAGAATTAATCGTTGAGGTTTTGTCTAACACAGAGAAAGATAAAAGGCGCGATCAAGAAACAAAATTAAAACTTTATTCTGTGCAAGGAGTTTCGGAATATTGGATTATTGATCGAGAACAACAATTAATCGAAGTATATCAGCGTGAAAATGGCGTTCTCAAGAAAGCTATAACCTTGTTTAAGGCAGATAAACTTACAAGCGATATCTTGCCAGGGTTTAGCTGTGGGGTTGGATCTCTATTTGAATGAATTAGTTTGTTTTGCAATATTAGAGAGTGAAACGTGATAACTGATTAGTAATGCCTCAACAACAATTAGTTAGGAAAACTGATCAAGTCCCCAATTTTGTAAGGTATGAACTCCGGCAGCAGAGGTTAAATTATATTGCAAAGGCGTGATTGTAATGTAGTTTTTACGAATTGCTTGAACATCTGTTTCTATCCCAGGAGGTAAATGCAAATGTTCTGGTTGTTCGACATCTTCTAAAACTTCGCCAGCTAACCAGTAATAAGTTTTACCCCGTGGATCTACTCGCTTTTGAAATGTGTCAAAATAGCGACGAATACCTTGACGAGTAATTGCCACACCAACAATTTCTTCTGATTTTACTGGTGGTACATTAACATTAAGTAACATTGGTTCTGATAAGGGATTTTTCTCTAGACGATCTAATAATTTTTTAGCAAAGTCAGCCGCAGTTTGAAATTCTTGGGATGTAAAACTGGTTAAACTAAAAGCAATACTGGGAATACCTTCAATTACGCCTTCCATTGCGGCTGAAACAGTCCCAGAATAGAGAACATCAGTACCAATATTTGAACCGTGATTAATTCCCGAAAGTACAAAATCTGGTGGTGCGTCCAGCAACGCGCCTAAAGCTAGTTTGACACAATCTGAAGGTGTACCAGAACACGCCCAAGCTTTGATAGTGGGATGAAACATTGATTCAACAACTTCGGCGCGAATCGGGTCGTGAAGGGTCAGTCCGTGACCAGTAGCAGACCTTTCGCGGTTGGGACAAACTACGGTAACATGATGACCTGCTTCTGCTAGGGTGTTAGCAAGGGTGCGGATACCTAGCGCGAAGATGCCATCATCGTTGCTGATTAACAGTTTCATTTAGTCACAAATATAGAACATCGGCAAATTTTATCAGGTTTTCTGATTTTACCTTGAAGTTCTAGGCGCGATCGCTCATCAACTTACTCTTAATCAATTACTAATACTAAAAATTAACAATCAATTTCTTCTATATATACCATCCTCTTATTTCGCGCATCTATCTAGAGATTGAAATAATTATTTTGTGAGTGTGAAAAATTTAGGTTTTTAATAGCGCATCTTGAGATAAAAATAGCTATACACATTTAAGTGTGGTATAAAATCTTATAAATAATAATATAAGTGGACACTTCAGAAGTATAAATTAATTTCAAATTTATGAGCGATAATTTAAAAAACCGAGCATTGCTGCTAGTAAATAGACACTCTAGGCGCGGAGAAGACGCTGTATCTGACGCTATAACCGAATTACAAAATTTAGGTTTTGAATTATTAGAAGAATCAACAGCCAAGCCTCAGCAAATATCGGAAATAATTTGCCAACACCGCAACGATGTTGATTTAGTAATTATTGGTGGCGGTGATGGGACATTAAATGCAGCAGCAGAAGGTTTGGTAGATACTAAGTTACCACTAGGGATTTTACCTATGGGAACTGCTAACGACTTGGCGCGAACTTTATCAATTCCTTCCATTTTATCGGAAGCTTGTCAGATTATTGCTACAGGTAATATTGAGCAAATTGACTTAGGTTGTGTGAATGATAAGCACTTCTTTAATGTTGCCAGTATGGGATTAAGCGTAGATATTACGCGGCAACTGAATAAAGAAGTTAAGCAGAAATGGGGAGTATTAGCTTATGCGTTGGTGGCGATGCAAGTGGTTAGGCGATCGCGCCCCTTTAAAGCCAACATTACCATTAACGGTGAAAAAATTTCTGTCAGCACTGCCCAAATAGCTGTTGGTAACGGACGGTTTTATGGTGGTGGGATGGTGGTAGCAGAAGATGCAACTATCAACGACCAAAGGTTAGATTTATACAGTTTAGAACTTGATTACTGGTGGCAGATTATGCCAATATTACCCGCAATGTGGCAAGGCAGCCACGAGCAATGGCAGAGAGTACGCAGCCTTCAAGCACAGGAAATTGAGATTCACACCCACAAACCTCGTCCTATTAGTGCTGATGGCGAAATTGTGACAAAAACTCCAGCTAAATTTCGCTTGCTTCCTCAAGCTGTCTCGGTTTTTGTCCCCAAAATTCCTCTGGTTCCAACTTGAGAAATTATGGCAAGTGATTAGGACTATGGTCTGAAAGTCCTATGATCATTCTTTGTAGGTTTTAGGACACAATTACCCGTGACCTCATCTAGTATTTCCGATTCTCAGCCCAATGTCAGAGCATGGCATACTCTGGAAGTTGATCAAACTATAGAGGCGTTAGATAGCGATCGCGATCGCGGTTTAACTCCTCAGCAAGTCCAAGAACGTAGAGAGCGTTACGGTTCTAACGAACTAGAAGAAACAAGCGGTCGTAGTACTTGGCAAATCCTCCTCGATCAGTTCACCAACATTATGTTGTTGATGCTGATTGCAGTAGCCCTGATTTCTGGGGTACTAGATATAGTGAGTATGCAAAGCGGAAACTTGAAGCCTGGTGAAATTCCGTTTAAAGATACAATTGCCATTTTGACAATTGTGGTTCTCAATGGTGTTCTAGGCTTTCTTCAAGAAAGCCGCGCCGAACAAGCCCTCGCTGCACTGAAAAAGCTTTCTTCCCCAAGAGTGCGCTTAATCCGCGATCGCAAAACTCTAGAAGTAGCATCTAAGGAGCTAGTTCCTGGGGATATCATGCTACTAGAAGCAGGAGTACAAATTGCTGCCGATGGTCGCTTAATCGAAGAATCTAACCTGCAAATAAGAGAATCTGCACTGACAGGCGAAGCGCACGCAGTCAGCAAGCAAGCCCCTGTGCATTTGCCAGAAGATACATCATTAGGCGATCGCATTAACTTAGTTTTTCAAGGAACTGAGGTTGTCCAGGGACGCGCTAAGGTGCTAGTAACTAACACCGGAATGCAGACCGAACTAGGGCAAATTGCCAGAATGTTGCAAGGGGTAGAATCTGAACCTACCCCACTACAACAACGGATGACTCAGTTAGGGAATGTTCTGGTTTCAGGTTCCTTAGCATTAGTTGCTTTAGTAGTAGTAGGTGGTTTGATTCGCGCTGGTGATTTCAGCCCCTTACAAGAACTCTTAGAAATTTCTCTAAGTATGGCGGTAGCGGTAGTCCCAGAAGGTTTACCAGCCGTAATTACGGTTACTCTAGCCTTGGGAACTCAGCGAATGGTAAGGCGTAACGCTTTAATTCGTAAACTCCCAGCCGTAGAAACTTTGGGTTCAGTTACTACTATTTGCTCAGATAAAACTGGCACACTGACCCAAAATAAAATGGTTGTGCAATGGGTAGAAACTGCCCGTCATACTTTTCGTGTTACAGGAGAAGGTTATAACCCAGTTGGAGAGTTTCAAGTAAACGATCGCACAGTACCACCAGACCAGCATCCAGAATTGCAAACTCTCATGCTTACTTGTGTAGTATGTAACGATTCGATCTTGCAACATGAGAAAGACGAGTGGCAGATTTTAGGAGATCCGACAGAAGGAGCATTAGTTGTACTAGCTGGTAAAGGAGGAGTTGATCAGCAAACAACCAGTAGTAGAATGCCCCGTAGACAAGAATTTCCTTTCTCCTCTGAACGTAAACGGATGAGTGTGATTTGTGAAACTGGCGACTTGGAAATGCATTCCAATCACCCATCACCAATCACCAATCACCAATTACAAATGTTTACTAAAGGATCTCCAGAATTAATTTTGGAGCGTTGCACACATATTCAAATTGGTGACAAGCTAGAGGAATTAACAGAAGCAGAACGCACTCAGATCCTCGATAAAAATAACGAAATGGCAGCTAGGGGTCTGCGTGTACTTGGTTTTTCCTACAAAACTTTACAAGATGTTCCCCCAGAGGGGTCAGATGAAGCCACAGAGCAACAATTAGTGTGGCTGGGTTTAGTGGGGATGTTAGATGCAGCACGACCAGAAGTGCGCCTTGCTGTGGCAGAATGTCGGGATGCTGGGATTTTACCTGTAATGATTACAGGGGATCATCAGTTAACAGCGAGTGCGATCGCGCAAGAATTAGGCATTTCTCAACCAGGCGATCGCGTTCTCACAGGTAAAGAACTCGCCAAAATGAGCCAAGCAGAACTTGAACAACAAGTTGAGCAAGTTAGCATCTATGCTCGTGTGGCTCCAGAACATAAACTGCGAATTGTACAAGCATTTCAAAGTCGTGGCAGATTTGTAGCTATGACTGGAGATGGCGTAAACGATGCTCCAGCCCTGAAACAAGCAGATATTGGGATTGCAATGGGCATCACTGGTACTGACGTTAGTAAAGAAGCTAGCGACATGGTACTAATGGATGACAACTTTGCTACCATTGTTCACGCTGTTGAAGAAGGTCGGGTAGTTTATACCAATATCCGTCGCTTTATTAAGTACATTTTGGGTAGTAACATCGGTGAAGTATTAACCATCGCAGCTGCACCTTTAATTGGTTTGGGAGGTGTCCCACTTACCCCACTGCAAATTTTGTGGATGAACTTAGTTACAGACGGTTTACCCGCACTTGCACTAGCAGTAGAACCACCAGAACCCGATGTTATGCGCCGTCCGCCTTTCAGCCCGCGTGAGAGTATTTTCGCGAGGGGACTTGGTTCTTACATGATCAGAATTGGCATTATCTTTGCCATCATTACTATTGCTTTAATGTGGTGGGCTTTCCAACATACTCATGCACCTGGTTATCAAGGAGATCCAGATACTTGGAAGACAATGGTGTTTACTACCTTGTGTATTGCTCAAATGGGTCACGCCTTAGCGGTACGTTCTAATTCTCGGCTAACAATAGAGTTAAACCCCTTCTCTAACTTGTTTCTACTAGGTGCTGTCACCATCACCACCATCTTGCAACTGCTACTTATTTATGTACCACCACTGCGAGATTTCTTTAATTTGCACTATCTCACCTTGCAAGAATTAGGAATTTGCATAGGTTTTAGTGCCTTAATGTTCGTTTGGGTTGAGTTGGAAAAGTTGTTTATTCGTTTCTTCAAAAAATAGTACTGAGTGCTGAGTTCTGAGTTCTGATTATTAGACATCTCTAGAAATTCAAGGTGCGTTACCTAAAACCAATGTAGAGACGCGCCATGGCGCGTCTCTACATTCTCAGCCCTCAGTTTTCAGTCTTGAACTATGTATCTAAAAACTCTTCATCTCCGCTCATTTCGCAACTACCAGGATCAACGGGTTGACTTTAGCGCCCCGAAGACGATTTTGGTAGGAAATAATGCTCAGGGAAAATCTAATCTTTTAGAGGCGGTGGAATTACTAGCTACGCTCAAAAGTCATCGGGTAGGGCGCGATCGCGATCTTGTCTCAGAAGGAGCATCTGCTGGACAAATTACCGCCACCTTAGAACGCAAATATGGGGTTGCCGATCTAGCTTTAACAGTACGCACTCAAGGACGGCGTACTGTTGCACTCAATCAAGAAAATTTAAAACGCCAACTAGATTTTTTAGGCGTTCTCAATGCTGTAGAATTTTCCAGTTTAGACTTAGATTTAGTTAGAGGCGCACCTGAACGTCGTCGTAGTTGGGTAGATGCTTTATTAATACAAATTGAACCAATTTATGCCCATATTTTACAACAATATAACCAAGTATTAAAACAACGCAATGCTTTATTAAAAGACATTAAAAGTCAGGAGTCATTAAGTAAAAGTCAAGATACACAATTAATTTTATGGGATATGCAACTAGCAACTACTGGCTCACGGGTAACACGCCGACGCGCCAGAGTCTTAAAAAGGTTAGCGCCACTCGCTCAAAATTGGCACGCTAGTATTAGTGGGAAGACTGAAATATTAGAAATAAAATATGCTCCTAATGTCAGTTTAGAAGATGACGAGCCAGAAAAAGTCCAACAGGCATTTTTAGATAAAATTCAACAACGCCGTTTACCAGAACAAATTCATGGTACAAGTTTAGTGGGTTCTCACCGTGATGAAGTAGAATTTACAATTAATCAAACACCTGCTAGAGCTTATGGTTCTCAAGGACAACAGCGCACTTTAGTATTAGCACTCAAACTAGCAGAATTAAAGTTAATTGAAGAAGTTGTTGGTGAACCACCTTTGCTGCTACTTGATGATGTACTAGCGGAATTAGATCCACTGCGACAAAATCAGTTACTTGATGCCATACAAGATCGTTTTCAAACTTTAATTACTACTACACATTTAGGATCTTTTGATGCTGATTGGTTAAAATCTTCACAAATTTTATCAGTTCAGGGAGGAAATATTAGTTGTTTTTAATAAAGATTAAAAAATAGCAGAAATCACCCCACCCCCAGCCCCTCCCCTTATCAAGGGGAGGGGAGTTTTTTTAGGTTTAATTATGTTGAGTTACTTAGTACATATTAAAGGATGGGTTTTTGATCGCAGATGTGAGCAGATGGGGCAACGGATGGTTGATCGCTACTAACTTGTATTTTCCGGTATTAAAGAAACGGATGGGCAATCGCACATTCGCATTTATCATCCGTTGCTATATTTACCATTTTATAGGTACTTTGCAAACCATCTTTGCCAATAGATTTGTAGAACACAAATTAAGGAAATATTTATAAATTAACACCAAAATCTTGAAATGCTTGCTTAATACTTTGGGATAAATCATACTTTTGTTGCTGGGCATACAATGCAGAAGCTTGACGATACGTTGAAAGCATCTCTCTAAAATTCTGTACCTGACCATCAGGATTTTTTATATTAAGTAGTACCCAAGCTAAATTATGTTGTGCTTCAGCATAATCTGGTTGTAGTTGCAAAGATTTTTCTAGTAAAGATTTTGCTTGAGACCATTGCCCTTGTTGTGCTAATAATGTACCTATCCGAAACTGGATAAACGCATTACTCGGAAATTTTAGATTATAAGTTTCATAAGCTTGGATAGCGGCTTGTAAGTTTTTATGATGTTCGTAAGCTATGCCTAAATTCACCCATGCCCAAGCTGGAACTTGTACTTGATGCGTAGCTTTTTCCCAACTATCAACTGCTTCACGCCATAAACCAATTGATGCTTGTTTCCAACCTTTAAAACTCCAGGCAAATGCGCTATTAGGTACTTGAGTACTAAATTCTTGCAAACATCTATCGACATCATTAGCTTGCTGTGTAATTACAGCTTTGTTTAGGGCAACAGTTAAACATGGGTATACCCAACTTTGTAATTCTTGACTGTTGCTAAAATTAGTTTGTTTAGATTTAGTAATAGCTTGTCTAGCAGCACGAATAGCTGGTTTCCATTGTTGTTGATTAACAGCAATCCATGATTGCAAGCCTAATGCAAAAGTAGAGTTATTATCAAGTTGCAATGCGTGATTTACTGCAACGTCGGCATTTTGCCATTTCCCTAATTTTCCTAATGCCCAAGCTAAATTAGCTTGTATCCAAGCTTGATTGGGAGATAAATTAGCCGCTTGTTGTAATTGTCTAACTGCTGCTGAAAAATTACTTTTACGACAGTTAATTAGTCCTAAAATGCCATAACTTCTGCCGTCGTTGGGTTTGAGTTGAATTGCTTTATTAGCAGCTACTTCTGCTTGAATGTCATTTAAATATATCAGCACTAATGATAACTCTACTGCTGCTTCCCCATTGCTAGGTTCATTAGCTAAACATTGTTCGTAAGCTTGAACTGCTTCTGCTAATTTACCTTGACTTACTAATTGTTGCGCCTGCCTTTGTTTAGGAGATACAAATTTACCTTTGAGAGCATCAATGAGTTCATCAGCAGTTTGAAATCTCTCACTGACGTTTATTCTCATTCCTGTTAAAATTACTTGTTCGATTAAAGGGCTGAGATTAGGACGTAATTGGCGAGGTGGAGTTAAAACGTCGGCATTTCCTTGAATTAAAGCACTGGCTCTTTCTGAAGCATCTACTGGTACTTGTCCAGTTAATAATTCATACATGGACGCGCATAAAGCATAAAAGTCTGTAGCAGGAAATCTTTTACTGATTTTGCTGTATTGTTCGTAGGGAGCATACCCAGGGGTTAATACCTGTGTCATATCTCCTGTCTGACCTGCTATAAATTCTCTGGTAGCGCCAAAATCAATTAATACGGCTCTATCTTGGGCATTTATGAGAATATTTTCTGGCTTTATATCTCTATGAAGTAGATTATTAGTATGAACTACTGTTAAAGCTTCTGCAACTTGAAGGCTATAGTTTTTGAGTCTAGTTTCGTTAAATAATCCTTCTTCTTTCATAATTTCGTAAAGTGATTTACCAGGAATAAACTCCATGACTATATAAGCGGTATTATTTTCTTCAAACCATTCATAAACTTTGGCAATATTAGGATGTACGCATCTTGATAAGTAATCAGCTTCAAGCTGGAATTTCTTAAGTTGTTGTGTCCGAACAACGGGCGAAATGGAATTGGGCCAAGTAACGGTAACACCTTGTCTTACGGCTTTTTCTGGCCAAAGTTCTTTGATAGCAACAGTTAGGGATTTTTGGCAATCAATTCCTTTATAGGTAATGCCAAAACCACCTTCTCCTAACGTTTTTTCAATTTGATATTTTTTCTTTAATAATGTTCCGCTTGGTAGATGATAGGTTGAGGTGTTACCAGAAGAAGCGAGTTGCATTCCACAGGTAAGACAACTAAAGCTATTATCTAAGTTATCTGTTAGGCAGGCTGGACAAGTAATAAACATGAAATTAATAAGTTTAATTAAATAGTTTGCAAGCGAAGGCGGACTTTGCCAAAATAAATTTCATCTCAAGTTATTGGTATTTTTGCTAAAGCTGTGTTTTTTTTTAAACCGCCTTAGCGAAGCGTTCGCGAAGCGGCTGCGAAGCAGCTAACGCGGTAGCGTTTTAGACGCGAAGAGCGCCAAGGAAGAAGCAGAAGATAATTAGTAGGATTTGCTGATACAACACTCTAATGCTAAAAGTGTGGCGTTATCATGTGCGCCACGTTCTAAAACTCGCTTGATTGTTTCATCTACAGATAATTGCAATGGTTGATTTTGTGTAAATATTTCTGCGAGTTCATTTGGGGGTACTAAATCCCAGGTTCCATCGGAACAAAGCAATAGGATATCACTATGTTCTAAGGTTATGGATAAATTTTGATAAAAACGGCTTAAATCTTGTACATAACCATCACTTAAACTGCGCTTGGAACCCAGAGATTTAATTAAAACGTTCCGGTCTGGATGGCTCTGGCTTTCTTCAGGAGTGATTTGACCGCTAGCAACTAGCATCGCGACGAGGGAATGGTCTTCACTGAGTTGAGTTATTTTTTCTTTTCTGAGTAGGTAAATGCGACTGTCGCCGACATGAGCTATCATTAATTCTTGGGCAATCGCTAATACTAAACTTAAGGTTGTACCGCCATCTTTAACTTGATTGGCTATATTTTCGTTTGCCTTCTGCACTAATGAAACTAACCAGTTACTTCTTTGTTCTGTTGTCTTAAATTCTAAGGGGATTGGTTCTTCTAAAACTGTTTGCACGGCTAATTTACTCGCTACTTCTCCTTGCGCCATCCCGCCCATACCATCAGCCACCACTCCTAAAATTAAAGTTTCGGAATTATTTAGTTGTTGTCTAATTCCATAACTATCTTCATTTTGTAGACGGTTAGAAGACAAGCCAATTGTTGAATTACTGGCAATATTCCAGTGAATTTTCTTGTTATTTATAATTTGACGAGTTTCTAGTAATAAACTTAGCATTTGTCCTAAAGCAAAACGCTCTTCGGGAAGATCAGCTAGAGAAATACTGATAATTTGATAAATCCTCGGAATGGGATTAATTGTCAGATCGTTTTGATTTACTGGTTGTTTATGTATGGCGTGATATAGTAATGCCCCAACTGTATAGGTACTCATTAATTCATCAATTGGATGATTGCTAAAAGCAAGTTCAGGGGCGCAGTAATCGCCTAATAAACCTGTATTAAGCTTTTCTGCTAAAGGATAGGCACTGGTTAAATCAAAGAATTTTATGGGCGTTCCCATTTCTACTAAGTTAGGAATGATGTTAACAAAACACCAATTTCTCTGATGAGCATAACGGAAAAATTGACAAACTTGGCTAGTTAAAGATAAAGATGCTTCTAAAGAATTATCTTGAGCCAGCCATGTGTCTAATGTATTTTCAGGATTGGGAAAATCTGTAAGTAAAAGTAGTTTGCGATTAGATAAGTGGGAATTAATTTCTTGCTCTGGATAAAATTCTTCTTCTAAATATTCTGAGGTATTTTCGACTGTGGCTGAGTTTGTGAAGGTATCTGGGAAAATATCATTATTTTCGGGACTGACATTAACATTTAAATCTGGAGTTGCGATCGCTTCTGATGAAGTTGTGTAGATTTGACTTGGTTGTTGTGAAGGCAGAGAAATTTTAACTGATTCCTGGATACTATCAGCTAATAATTCTGCCACCAGTTTATAATCACTAAGGGTTTCCCTAAGTTTGAGTTCTCTATCCAATGCGCCATCAACTGAACCTACACGCAATAAGCCTAATTTAACTGTTGGTGAATCAACATCAAATTCTGAAATATTTACTTTAAAGTAGTAAATATCTGTGGTATACAAACCTAGATATGATATAATTTCTACTTGCCAGTTTTTTAATTGGAAAGAAGCACCTTCTTCAAGAATTAAATCATTAGTTGTTTCTGTTAGTGGTGGTATCATAGTGAATTTTTGTAAGGTGCATTATTTATAAGCTGTATAGAGACGCGCCATGGCGCGTCTCTACATTTTTTTTGAATGGTGGCAGAAAAATTTAAGGGGTTTGGAATAAAAAGCGAACTTTAGCGATCGCAATTTCATCTCCAGAGTTTAACTGTTCTGGCATAGTAATTCGCGCCCCAAACCGAGATTGACCAACAGGTTTGATAAAAACTCCGTTACTAGAACCAAGATCTTTTATTTTCCAAGCGTCTGCTTCTTGATATATTTCTGCATGGTTGCGGGATACTGTTTCATCACCTATAAAACCTTCTAAATCAATATCGACAGGTCCCATATCTGGATCGAATTTACCAATTAAAACGCTACTATCAATTGCAAATTCTGGAATCGGAGAATTAGCTTGTTTAGAAATCAATCTAGCAGTAGCTGATATTGCACTTACTGCAACAGGTGTCGAATGCACAGCAATTTGTGGTTGCGGTTGTGGTGGGGGTGTTTGAGCAACTGTCGCGGCTATAGGTGCAGCAACTGCGGCGGCGCTTAATTCAAACCCGCAAGCGTCACAAAATTCTGTCGCGTCTAAGTTTTCATAGTTGCAAGCGGGACAAGTAATACTCATAGTGCGATCGCTCCTTAATTATTTATGATAGGGGGAAGTGGGCAACGGATTTTTTAACGGATTTAACGGATAATACCAATTTCATTCATTCTGGCTACAGTTGCTTGATCCCCCTGAGCAACCCCTTAATAAGGGGGGAACTTGAATTTTTCTCAAAGTCCCCCTTTTTAAGGGGGATTTAGGGGGATCGTTTATAAGCTGACGCGCATTTAAATTGTACATTTTGTAATTGAGAGAAAAGTTATCAAACCCTCTTCCCCTCTCCCCTCTCTCCTCTCTCCTCCCTCTCTAAAACATAAAATTTAGAAACACAACAGCTTATGTAGAGACGCGCCATGATGCGTCTCTTACACGCCTGCAATTTTGCGAATTTGTTCATCTGAAGGTTCATCATTAATATCTCCACCCATTTTGACTGTCTTACCTTTTGCACCCATCTTGACAGTTTTACGAGATCCTGAAGAAATTTGCTTAGTTTGTCGTAACTCCTTTTGAGCATCTTCTATTGATTCGCTCATTGCTTGGTTGCCCAGTTTGATCGTCATCCCACGGGCAGTTTCTAACAGTTTTTCTGCTTTTTCAGGATTCTCATCAGCAATTTTTGTGGCTTCATTAACGAGTTGAGCAATATTACATTGCTGTAAATAT
This sequence comes from uncultured cyanobacterium, assembly GCA_963711165.1. GTDB lineage: Bacteria > Cyanobacteriota > Cyanobacteriia > Cyanobacteriales > PCC-9333 > Crinalium. Next base: position 239,515 of record CAVQDG010000038.1, read on the forward strand.
CCCATTACTTCTTGATCGACTTGTGCGGCTACTTGTCCAGGGACAAATTGCACAACTAAATTTTGCGGTGGTAATTCTCCGCGTCGGTTTTGTCCAGGGATATCGTAAGTTAAACCTAGTTGAGCAATACGCACGCGAGAGGCGGCGCGATTTTCTATGGTAAATTCTAAAATAAAAACTGTTTCGTCATTAGCTACAGCCGAGCCAATAGGATACGGTTCTTGAGTTAAGGAAAATTCTGCTTGTGTAGGATAAGCGCGGATAATCCGAGTGAGTTTAACGCCTTGAACTGTTTTGACAGTTAAAGTTAGGTTATTAATTACTTCTTGCTGGGCTTCGCTAAATTCTTCAAACAAAACTTTAGGAAGGTCGGCAATAGCAATATCTTGTCCTATGGCATTTTCTGGTACTACATGGAAACATTTTCCACCAGTAGTATCGCTCAGAGATATTAACAAGTCTTCGTTAAATTCATCTCCTACGCCTAACACTGTAATTTTGATATCATTACTCGCAAATTGTTGGGCTAGTTCTGCACATCTATCTTCATCAAATGTATAACCATCGGTTAAAATTACTGCCCTACGACTCGTCATAGTTTGATTTGCTAATAAATTCAGTGTTTCGCGCATTCCTAACCCCATCATGGTAGAACCGCCTAAGTTATTTAATTCGGCGATCGCTTTTTGTAATTGCTGTGTTTTAGTTGCTGGTGTTAGTCCGATAATGGTGGAGGCTTTTTCATCAAATCGTACTAAGGAAATGCGATCGCTTTCTCCTAAATTACTAGAGCTAACTAAGGCATACAATGATTCTAATACTACTGCTATCTTTTGTTTTCCTACTCCTAAATCGTCATACATAGAACCACTGGTATCTATGACAAAAGTAAATGTGGTAGAAGGGCGACTAGCGGCAACATCCCTTGCTGGTCTGAGTTTTAGCATCACAAATAATTTTTGTTCGGGTGCATCTGCTGGTAAAAATTCCCGATGAGGCGTAATGCTAACAATTAAAGGATTAGAATTTGGCATGATTTTTCTCCTGTAATATTTTTAAGAAAAAATTAACGGTGGTAGCATTCCGAAACTTGGCTCTATTCCCGATAAATCTGGCTTAATTAGGGCTGGTAATTCCTGATTTCCTGATTCTTTTATGTTTTCTAAATTGGCGGCTAGTAGTGAAGGTAAATCCATTGTTATTGTTGTTAGTCTATACCCTTCACTAATATCTAAAATCCAAGCTTGGATGATTTGATTTAAATGGCGATCGCTAATTTTACTTGAGCTTTGATTTTGCAAATCATGTCGCAGATTTTCTTTAACATTCGAGTTAAAGATAGTTTCGGGATTATTTTCTTGATTTTGGCTTAAGTCAAGGCTATATTTGTATCCTTCTGTGTTGTCTCTTGAACCTTTTAATTTCAAAATTAAAGTATATTGAACCATAATTACTGGAATCCATCATAATCTTTGTGTATATGTTGCATTTATCAATTGTTGTAGAGACGCGCCATGGCGCGTCTCTACACTATTTAAATGCTTGCTTGAATTGCGGGGGTTGATTTCCTGTAGCAGTTTTTACTTCTATTAAGATGTCTCCTAACTTACGCTTTTGACCATCAGCTAATTCATGGGTCAATATTTTCATTGATTTAAGTTGTTGCATTGACTCGTCATACTGCATCACAATTTTGTCACCTTCTATAAAAATCTTGGCAGTAATTGGGGGATAACCTTGGTCTTTGCGTAAATAAATATGGGCGTTATCTGAACTACCTAAAATTACAGGTTTAGCGCCTAAAGAAATTGTGGTTTGTTCTTTTGCTGTCCAATGCACAATTAACCACGCTTCTCTACTCAAAGCTTCAATTAACGCAATCATTAAACCAATAAAAAAGCCTAAAATTGCTGCACCGACTAATCTACCAACTAAGTCTCCAGTCGATGCAGAGACAACTAAGAAACCAATAGCACCAATAGCACCACCGACACCACCACCAACTAAGGCGCGGCGCAGTGCTAAGTTAGGGACAAAAAAGGACATCCCGCCGCCGACTAGAGTGCCTAAAATTGTCCAACCTGCTAATCTACCGATAGTTGCAACGATAGGAATACCTGCAACTGGGGTAAATAGCATTTGCCCAACTGCACCCGCAGCTATGCCAGCAACTAAACTACCAATTGTGCCTAAACTGCCATCGCGTACTGTCAGTAATTTAGACCTTCGTAAGTAATAGTTTTGACCGATAAGCAAAGCTAGAGATGTACCAATTGCTAATATTGCTGTCCAACCGCCAATACGCAAAGCGGCGTATACTAAACCATAATTACCAGTTTCTCCAGATTCAACTAATTGGTTGCCATAAATAATTTTTTCTGCTTGTTCAAAGGCGCTATCAAATTGACCAGAATTAGCGTAAAATACTAGGGAAGGGTTGCCAGTTAGTTGAGTTAGAAAGTTAGTATCCGCGTCACCAGTAGCAACGGCAATGATTTTAACTTTTTGACTTTGTGAAGCTTGCACGGATGCGAAAGTAGCTGGTATTGAGTCGGGTGCGCCGTCGGTAAATAAAAGAATGTTGCGCGGTAGCGAGGTGGACTGTAATTCTTGTGTAGCAGCTTGAATACCTATATCCATAGCTGTGCTACCACCATCATTTAATTGTGCGATCGCATTGTCAACTGTGGCGCTATCTCCACTTAAGCTAGTACCTATTTGCACATTGCTACCAAAACCCACAACTGCAATGCGATTTTGATCGAGATCTTGCCGTTTTACAAAACTCGCGGCGGCTGTTTTAACTTCTTGCAGTTTCTCACCGTTCATACTACCAGAAGCGTCAATTAATAAAACAACTGCTTGTGGCGATCGCACTTTTGTCGGTGGTAGCTTTGTTAATGCTAAAAAAACTTCCCCTAATACTGTCGCAGCAACGGCACAACCCACAGCACCACATATTCCAAAAAACAACGGTTTCCTGATTTTTTGTGGTAATCGCATTAATAAAGCTTGCATATTCATATTCCATCAATAAATAATTTAGTTTGGTGACAAATACATCATTTTCTTTGAATCACTCCCGCTTATTGAAAAGTGTATAATCATATATTTTCCAACCACTACTATCTTTTTTAAAGTAATATATAACATTAGCTGTATAGTCTTGATTTGTTCTAACTATACCTGCGCGGGTATATTTTAATTTTTCATGCACTTTAACTGTTAATGATGGTCTTGCACCAGAGTTATCAAATGAAATAACTTCTTCTAGTTGAGATAAATCAAATGTATAGTAAGCATTTCTTTTTTTTAAGTTTTCTATACTATTTTCTGACTTAATTAGTATATAATAAAGCCTGCCAGTAGCATATTTTTCTACTAAACTTTCATCAAAAGGTGGTGCAACAATTTTACGTTTTGCCTTATACCAAGCACGGACAATATCATTAGCTTGTTGTTCAGTGAAATCAGCTACTTCTGTAGATGAATCGTCGGAAGAAGATGTATCTGGTGATGGTGAAGGAGTAGAAGAAGATATATCTGGTGATGGTGATGGTGAAGGAGTAGAAGAAGATATATCTGGTGATGGTGAAGTTGTCGGTGCAGCAGCTTGTAAACTGCCTAAAGTCATTTCTAAATTATAAGTAGTCGCACCTTTGAGAGCGGAAACTTGCACAATATATTTACCTGTTGTTGGTAAATCTAAACTACTTAATAAATTGTTATCTGGTGTATAAACCCAAAGACAAATATCATCGCTAGTACGATAACTTAATTTTTCTCCAGCTTGAGCATTAAATGTATATCCTCTATATTGACCGACACTAACTTGACCTGATTCTTTAGTAATAGTGTTATCTAAGGAAATAGGTTTAACATTTTTACTAATTAAAGCACCAGTTTTTTGTTTTTCTGAGCATTCATTATCTGTACTAGCTTGATTTACTACCTGTTGCCCAGAGCCGCTACAACTACAAGTGATTATCAACATTAGATAAATTCCTGGATTTTTAATTTTTTTTATATGAATTTCATTTTTTGTTAAGGTCATAATCATAAATTTTCCAATCATCACCAGTTTTCTCAAAATAATAAATAACATTAGCTGTATAGTTTTGAGTTTTTTTCTGTATACCGTTTTCCGTTAAGTATAATTCCTCTGTTACCCTAACAGTTAAAGATGGTCTGGAACTAGAGTTAGAAAAAGAAACAACTTCTTCGATATTAGAAAAATTAAATGTATAATAACCATTGTTCTCCTTTAACCAATTTATTGAGCCGTCAGAACCAGCTACCCGGTCATAAAGTACACCAGTGGCGTATTTTTCTACCAAACTTTCATCAAAAGGTGGAGCAAATATTTGAGGTTTTGCCTCATACCAAGCACGTACAATATCATTAGCTTGTTGTTCAGTTAAATCCGTGACTTCTGTAGATGAATTGTCAGAAGAAGAGGTATCTGGTTCTGATGAAGGCGAAGGAGTAGAAGAAGAGGTATCTGGAGATGGTGCAGTTGTCGGCGCAGCAGCTTCTAAAGTGCCTAAAGTCATTTCTAAATTATAAGTAGTCGCACCTTTAAGAGCGGAAACTTGCAGAATATATTTACCTGTTGTTGGTAAATCTAAACTACTTAATAAATTGTTATCTGGTGTATAAACCCAAAGACAAATATCATCGCTAGTACGATAACTTAATTTTTCCCCAGCTTGACCATTAAAGGTATATCCTTTAGATTGACCGACACTAACTTGCCCTGATTCTTTAGTAATAGTGTTATCTAAGGAGATATCTTTAACATTTTTACTAATTAAAGGAGCAGTTTTGGGTTTTTCTGGGCATCCACTATCTGTATTAGCTTTATTTGCTACTTGTTGCCCCGATCCGCTACAACCGCCAATAATTAGTAATATTAAATAACCTGCTAATTTTTTCATTTTATTATTATTGACTTAAATGCTAATAGCTCAATCAAGTGTCTAAAGCTTCTCGTTTTAAAGATTGCGCCCACATCCAAAACGGTAAAACGCCACCAACTCCCAGAAGTAACAACACGCTAAATAACATGATTAAACGTATATTTAAAGGAAGCGATCGCCCAAATACTTCGATGGTGTAAGATTTAGCTGGCGATGTCAGTTTACTACTACCAGATTGCACAACAACTTTGACATCGTGCTTAGATCCGCGTTCGGAATTTGGTTCAATATAACTAATTTCGTATTCGCCCAGTAAAGCATTGAGAAATAACTTTAATTTATCTGCTACTGCTTGTGAATCTGGAGAAAACTCCGCTATTCCTCCTGTTGCTTGAGCAATTTGTTTTAAACGCGACTGATCGACAAATTCTTCTTCTGGAACTTTACCTTCTCCTATACCAATATCCTTACGAGTCGCAGGACGACCTAATTTAGGTTTTTGAGCTACTGGTTTAGCTGGAATCCCCTTTGCTGTAGTAACTTTTGCCGGAGTAGTAGGATAAGCTAACTTATATTTTTGACCTAGTTGTGCTGGTGTTAAACCATAACCTAAAGTATGGACAATTATTTGCTCATTCCGTTTTAACAAAGCAACCAAGTTTTCAAAATCCTTAGCTTCATTAAGTTTATTATGATATCCATCAGACAGCAAAATAACTGATAGTCTTGGCGGTGGTTGCTTAGAATCTTCTGCAACCGAAAATCGACTATCTTCACTATTAGATAAAAATCTAATTGTTCTAGTTAGAGGTTCATAAATATTAGTCGAAGCACAAGGACTTTGACTAGCTAAGAAATCTAGATAATTAATCAACTTAAAATCACTAGCTGGAAAAAACTTATCTAAATTTTCTGCATTAACTGGATTACCAGCACAATTAGTACCAGGATCGCCAAATGGAACAACAGCCACTTGCGTATTAGCCGCACGTTCTGCTAATACATTAGTAAATTCTTTAATTGCTTGAATTGCCCCTGCTAATTTAGTTGTACCTCTAGTATCTAGCTGATTCATACTGCCGCTATAGTCGAGTAATACTACAACCCATGCGGGGGGCGGTACAGTATCTCCTGCACTCTTCCAATCTTTATTTTTAAATTTAACAGGTTTACCATCTACTACTAAGCTAAAGTTGGTATCTTGCAAACCCATCATTGGTTTATCATCCTTGTCTTTAACTTTGACACGGACAGTAACTTTATCTTCTTTAACAATAGGATTGCCAACAATCTCAACTTCTTTTACTTGTCCCCAACTCGGACTAATTAATGAGCCAACGATTAAAAAAGATAAGCTAAGATTGCGGGTCAAGGAAGCGATTGTAGTAGATGAACCTAAACATATTTTTACCATTTATTAATTCCTCACCTTTGGTATAAAAAGCTATGACATAGTTGTGCCTTAATTGCACAGGTTGACTAGAGTTTAAGCGTTGCCCATTAATTTCAATATTTCTGTAAAAGAATTTATCTGGATCTAAGATAGTTTCACGTGATTTTAGTTCTAAAATCGCTACATGAACAGGTATATCGGGGATGTAAATATCAGCATTGGAATCAGAACCAATTCTTAGCTGAGATTTAGCTGGTAATTGAATAGATAAACCTTCTTCAATTTCCTCTAAATAACTATCACTGACAAACTTTAGTAAAGTTTTTTTAATGCGAGGAGAAATACTTATTAAACTATCTTCTGCATCATAACTATCCTGAATTTTTTCTCCCGTGTATTCAAATCCTGCACCTGCTCTGAGTGCTACCATATAGCTTGGCGAACTGGTAATGCTAAATACAAATCCCAGTAGCATTCCTAAAATGGCAAAACCTAACGGATCTTCAACGCCACTTAGTTCTTGAGGTAAACTACCTAGCTGTTGTCGAATAAATTCAAAAATTAATGCAGCAACTAAACTAGCTGTACTAGCTGCAATTATTGCGATTCTAAAGCGTTGACGAAAACGTTTGCGATCGCCTGCTTCAATACTCCGCCAGCGCCAAGTCCATCCCTCAGCAATTCCGATAGAACCGCCAATTAATAACCAGCCTAATGTCCTAACAATTGGTGTCGGTACGCGAAGTAAAGGTAGAAATAATATTTGGGATATTCCACCAGCTATTAACCCCGCCATTAATCCTAATCCACCTGCAATAATAACAGGCAACCAAGCAATTTGCAAGCTTAATTTTGGTCGAGTTGGATTACTAATAAATATTTCCGTAACTACCATCCCAATTGCCAAAGAAGCAGCAATACAAGGAAATAGTATTATTTCGGGAAATACCTCTAATAGTTTCAGGTCAGTTAAGAAAAATTGACCTAAAAGCCACCCAATTAATGCAGATACAAGTCCAGCTAGTATATATAGATATATTCTCATATTATCTCCCTGAAGGTAGTGTAGATGATTGCTTTAATTCATTTTTGACATCTTTAATTAACTGACTATTTATTTGTCCATCTTGCACTAAATATCCAACTTGATTTTCTGCCTTTTTATCTACCTGATAATTATAAATAGCTTCTATCCATTTATATTTAACTTCGTTTGGTAGTAGATTGCGTTTGTTTAGGTCTTGATAAGTAAGCTCTTGGGGTTGAAATTTAAACTCTCTTTTTTGAGTTAAAACAGTTTGAATTGCTGTAAGTATCTCGCTGTCTGTGGGAGGATTTTTTTGGATACCTGCCTTAGTTTTGGTGATAATACTGTCTATGGCTTTCATCGTATCTAAGAATTTATCTAAAGCTGTTTGCCTTTTTTCTTGAGGTATTTCTATTGCTACAGTTTTACCTGGATTGGGATTTTGAGGTGAAGGATTTTGAGAAGGTATTTGCTGTTCAGGCGCTTCTGGTGAAGTTGCGGTAGGAACCTCTATATTTGATTGTTTCTTAACTTGATAATTATTTGATGGAAGAAATCCTTTAACAGTAAAACCAATTGCAAAACTTAAAATTAGTAGCAGAAATACAATAGCAACAGGTACCCTATAACCTGCAACTTTTACAATACTTAATATTACTAATTCAGGAATAGTTACTTCTCTTTCAACTTTCAGCCCGTAAATATTGGTTTCCCAACTTTTATTATTGATTCTCGAAAAAATCTCTTTGGGAACTTTGCCGTAACCTAATTGATAAAATACTGCTGCTATTTTGTAACTTCTTAGCTCTCCAAAAATATCAGCAAGTGGTTGATATTTATCTTTGGGACGCGGACGCGGGCGAATTTTCCAACAGTCTTTAATTTCTTTAAAAAGTTTATCCCATTGCTTATTGTGAGCGAGTTTAAATGGTTCAGTTTTGCTACCTCCAGCAAAGCCAGGCATTAATTTTAAATCATGATCAATATCTCTAACTACTTCTCTCTGGTAGATGTTGCTCCAAATTTCAGTATTTAATAACCAAACAATACTTTCTACAAATTCGGGTTTGTCATACGCCAAAATTATTAAATCTTTAATGCCCTTACCTAAATGATCGTTTAAGTTATCCGTTTTTACTTTAGTTTTAAACTGCGATTGAAACTCCTCGGCAACTGCCAGATTACTATTTTGTTTATTCGGTTTACCTAACCAGTTTAAATATTCTGGTAGCGTATCTGGAACAACTATTGCTCGTAAAGCTAATAATCTTACCATTTGGGGGCTATAAATGCCTTGCTTAATCGCCTTAGTAGCACCCGGCCCATCAAAAATACTCCGCCAGAAACTATCTGTAATATCAGGATTTTCTAAAGATTCAACAATTGTTTGGATATGTTCAGCTTTAGGAACGGAAACATTAATTAAACCTTTGATGGCTGATTTAATCGCTTGTTCATCTATAGAGGCGGCTGTCATAATTTGAGAATTAGTAGCTATACTTCTTTTTAAAAGTTGAGATGCTTTCTCACTTGCCGCTTGAATTACTAAAAAACTATTTGGTTGTTCTAGTGCTTCAACGTTATACGCCCAAGCAATAGGTTGTTGATTAGGTTGTTGATTAAGGTTCGCTTTTTCAATAGCGAATCTATTGAGTAATTGAAAACCAGATACTGAATTTGGCGAAAGTAACACAGGTGCAGGGCTATCCACTATCTTATCCGGTAAATCAATTTGAGATGGCTCAGTCCGACTACTTTTATATTGATTGTAGTTAGGTTCCCCAACATCTTTGTCTTCAAACGGGTCTTCAAACGGGTTGAAAACAGGCAGTTTCCCCTGATGTCTTTTTTTATAATATTCTATCCAATAAATAATTTCCCAGAGATTATTAGCGCCTTCACATAAGAAGTAACGATAGAAAGATGCACTGCGCCCTTTTTCATCTCGACCGCGAGTAACAAAAGCGATAACAGACCAATCTTCACCATTACGCGAAATTACCCGACCAATAATTGCAGGTTCATCGGTGGAAGCACCTTCCGCTACAGCAAACTCTTTGTTAGCAATTGAACGTGCGACAGGATGAGAAATAGGAATAGGAATAGTTGCATTCATGTACTGTCCAGTAAAACCCAGCGAAACCCAACCACCATCTGCTGTTTTTTGGGGATGAATTCCGGTGCTAAATTCATGTATTTGAACGGGTGTTAACATGGTAATTAATCCTTATCTAATTCTTTATGACGATCGCCTGTACACAACCAATAAATCGGCGCTACTAAACCGAAAGGTCGCCATTGTTTAGGGGCTTTCAAAACTGATGATGTGCCACCGCGATCGCGCTTTAATTGTTTAGAATTCGGTTCTTGAAACCGAGTCCCCAACATCCCAAAAGCTGAAGTAGTAAAGTAATCTACTTTACCCGATGCCAACTGCTGCCATGTTTGCAGTCTTCTATGCACTTGCGGAAAACGCACAGAGGCTAAATAATCTGGTTTATGACGATTTATCCATAATTCTGTTTGTTCGCATTTAGTTAAAACTAAGGCAATGCGACGGTATCCACCACTCATATCTGTGCGATCCAACGCTAATAAAAATTTATCTAAACCATTGGCATATTCTTGATCTTTGCGATAAGCTGAACCATCAATTAAAAACATGATTCCTGTCGCTTGTAAGCAATCTTCTAAATATTCTTCTAACTGAGAATTACCTGATTGAGGAATCAAATCGGTAAAAAATTCACCAGCGTAATCTTTACAACTAATAGTCAGGGTAGTTATTTGCGAATTGATAGTAGCTTTGGGTTTTTTCCAAGAAAATTGGGATTTCAAGGTAATGCTAAGAGTATAATCTTTGACTTCTAAAACATTGCCATGTAATATAGTTGGTTCTAACTCAAGTCCTTGTTCTAAAATATTTTGGGCTTTTTCGATTAATTCTGAACCTTCTTCGTTAACAGGAGTGACAGCTTGGACTGGACTATTAGCATCGGCATTAGGCCAACGCGCCAAGGATGCCATATATGTTGTTTTTCCAGAGGCGCGATCGCCAATTACTCTTAAAACCGCATTATCCTGAAAAGTATCAGCATTACTTGGTGTTGTCGGATTTTTCTTTAACCAATTAAGCATTGCTTTTCATCCTTTTACCTGTACTTAACCAATAGAGAGGAGAAATCATTCCATAAGGTCGCCAATTTTCTGCATCCCTTAAAACTGAATGTTTCCCATCAGTTCCCCACTGATCTATACGGTTTGGTCGCGGATCGTTACGTTGGAGAACACCAAAAGTCGATATGGCATAAAACTGTAAATTACTGGCAGGAACTTTGGCTTGTAAAGTGGATTTTGTTTGCGGTAAATGTAAGTCAAATAAATCCATTTCTGGATCTAAACGACCAGGCCAAAGTTCCCCGCGTTCACACTTGCTCATCGCTACCGCCAACCGTAAATCATTGCCGCGATCGCGTTTATCCATTAATTCCGTAAATCTTTGTAAAACACGACTATAAAATCTATCTGTGCCTTTTTTCCATTCCGTTAATAAAATTAAACAACCAGATACATCTTTCATTAAACATTCATCAATAAACTCTTCATGTAGCGGATTTGACAACCCAGATTCTAATTCATCAAATATTTCACCTGGGTAATCTCTCACTGCCAAATTTATTGATTTTTTTGCCTGTAAAAAATTCTCAATTTCAATATTAAATGAATAAAAAGGTAAATCATCAATTCCGCCTACATCTACTACAGTAGGTTCTAATGCTTCCCCTTCTAAAATTAAGTTAGCTGCTTTATCTGCCAGTTGTTTTGTTTCATCATTTAACGGTTCAACGTTAAACTTTTTTTTCTTGCCTCCCGTCCTTTTTTTATCTGGCCAATAAGCTAAGGAAGCTAAATAAGTAGTTTTTCCAGAACTACGTGGCCCAATAACCCGAATATTTCCCATATTTTTACTTTGTTACTTTGCTAAAAAACTAGCTAAATATATCCAAGGTAGTTCTAATAAAGAACGATCATAAATACTTGTAATAAAACAGCGCACTGATAAACCGGAAATACTTTTATTAATTTGCGCTAATTGTGGATGAACTGGACGAAAGTATTTTTGAAGTATATAATGATGGCGCTGTTGCCAATTCATTTGAGCGCCGTTAGGATTATACGCCAGTTTGGTAGCTTCCTGTTCCAGATCGCAGAAGAGATCGGCTTTATTTAAACAAATAACTAAATGCCTAACTTTCGGACAATCATACTGAAAAAAATCTACCCAACGCTCAAAACGCTTGCACCATTGCTGTTTAGTGATAAATTCATCTAAATCTACATCTAGATTAGGTTTTAAAATATCCCGATAAGGAGAAAGTATTAATAAAATTCCTTCACTTTTACCAGCAGTATCTAGAAAATTTTGCCACTGAGATTCGTTATCTGTTTGCCAACTTTTCCGCCATATTTCCCCTGGTGTATCTATCCAATCTACAATTACCTTTTTACCACCAGTCGGTAGTTTAACTTGAATATCTAAATACTGAGCATCAACCGCTTTACTCGCATCTGTGGCTTTTGTGCTGCCTTTATTGTCATCATACAAAAAAGCCCGCAGTTGTTGATAATCAGGGCTATGAACTTTGACATACTCATTTTTGGGGTTAGCCAACTCCATTGCTAAATGCGTTTTTCCTGTAGAGCGATCGCCTATATAAATTACCCCCACTTTTGCACCCCTTTAACTTGAATCTGAATAATTTCTTGGAAAAGTTCTAGCTGTGGGAATTCTGGCTGCTTTGGCAGGAAAAATTACTTTTAAGCTACTTACTAATGCTCAATTATTCCTTTAAAAATCTTCTCACATTTTTCAACAAATTTGCTGTAAATTAAATGTTAACTTTCATTAATTCATTTTAAAAATCTAAAATACATCATTTTTGCATTAATGAACAAAAATAGGTTAATTTTAAGCATAAAACTTATGCAAGTAAAAATACTCATTTCTAACATACGGTTATCTGTTATCAGTACATCTGCCTGAAGTCAGAGGCTTAAAATAAAGAATTTATTGAAATAGAATTCAGGAGTCAGGAGCCATTTGGGAGCGCATGAATTCAGTACAGACGCGAATTTTTGTGTCTGTACTGAATTCTGACATCTTTATTATTCTTCAATTAACTAAACTATCTATTGATATTTAGTTATCCTGATTTTCTTTGTATAAATTGTCGCCATTCACCACGACTGATGCTTTTGAAGCAACCCCTAGAAGGATCGATCAATCCTTTTACAGAGTCTAACTTTTCGTGAGTTGTCCAAATTTCAAACCAACATTTATCCCCAAAATTACTTTGATTTTGACAGATTATAGATATACCATTGATAATATCTGTATTGTCTGTCCAAATCACAATTTTGTTGCTAGATGCTGAAACTTGACTGCTAGGAATAATTTGGGCTAATTGATAAGCCAATGATAAGTTAACATTTTGGCTATCGTCTTGACTAATAATTTTAAATTTGGACTGGGCTAGATGAGGAACTCTATTACCCCAGATAAATGATTCTTTGATTGTTCCATGTCCTGACAAAAAATCGTGTAGTTTAGGGTAATTTATTTCTAAATTTCTTCCTAATCCTGACTCACGAAAACCTGTGTCGAAGACAAAATGGTTATCAAGAAAAGCGTAAATGTTGAAGCCAGTCATTTGCGAATGCTCCTATGCAAGCGTTTACTTAAGTTGATGTTTTGGCGCTAGGTTTAATCTTCAATCAGTCGAGGATCGGGAATACCCCAAATTTCTTCCGCCGCTTCTATAGCATTTTCGTAGATGGGATTTTCCAGATATGCTTGATACGCTTCTCCGGCTGGGTATGGTGGTAAGTCGTAGTCGTCTTCATACTCTTCAGCAACAAAGTCATCATCATTATTGTTGGGAAAATTAGGTAGCTGTGGCATGGTGATTTTTAGTAGAATTTTACTCGCTATTTATTTATCGGTGATAGTTTGAGAAATTACGCAAAATTTTTGGCATTATTCAGGTTGTAGAGGAATGATGCCCGACGCAATTACGAAATAGCCAACAAATCCGATTAACAGCATCCCGCCAAAGATAACACCGATAATCTCTTGAGAGGTAGGATTATGTGCAGTAAAAAGCAAACCTACGTGACCTGCAATTCCTAGTAAGAAACTTGTCCCTGGAACAAAAAGGGTGATTAAACATACAACTCCTAAGCCAATCCGTAAATATAATGCTGAGTCACTATCTGGCATTCGCTGAGTTAGCGATTCTTCAAAATCAACAGGATTTCAATCCATCCCACCACAAATCCCTAAGTACAATCCTAATAATGACCCTACTACCCAATAACCAACAATTACATAATCGAAACCAGGCATTCCGTTCATAAACCAATGAACAATTGCTTTCATAATTACCTCTAATTAAATCAAGATTTATAATTACTGTTTTCTCATCAGCAATTTTTGTAAACGAAAACTTAATAATTGTTGTCAGTTCAGTTTTTGAAAGTCATTGCTAGTTACAATGAATCTGTTTCCCCAGGAATCTTCTAAAACATCTCCTATAGATGTACTGCGAATACTAGAGTTTAAAATTTTTACTCTGGAATCAATACGAGTAGGATGAGGACTTTGGGTTAAGTCGTATGCTTGCTCTAAGCTGTTGGTTTCAACGATAGCGACAGGTGTTAAGTCAGACTCACTAGGAAAGCCGCTATTCATTCCCATTTGGAAAAATAAAAAGTTTTTATTCTGATAAACTTTGATGCTCATGGTTAGTATCCTGAGAGGGTGTAACGTGCGATCGCGATCGCATAGCTATTTTGGGCTACTATTTATCTATCGCTGACTAGCCGGAAAATTACACAAATTTCTCAAAAATTTTTTAGCAGGGCTGATTTATTAGCTAAAATCCCTGATTTGCCCGCAGACTTTCGATCCCCCCCTGCCCCCCTACCCTTCGGGAAGGCTTCGCCTATAAAAAGGGGGGAGAATTTAGTCAAAGTCCCCCTTCTTAAGGGGGATTTAGGGGGATCTCACCGACCGAAACGGAGCCAATATAATTTGAAACACGCCCTAAGCCTACTTTTTTAACTAAAAATCGAGCCTCGGCAGGCGGGATGCAGCTTGTATAGCTGCACTATATGCGGGTGACAGCTTTATTTTCTAGGCGTACAGCAATCTAAAATCGGTTCGGTTGCGAGGGTTTCGAGATCTACAGACTGTAATAATTCTGTCCATTCAGTTGCGATCGCACTATTCTTAACATCATCTCTATGCAGTTGCGCTAAAATCGTCACTGTCTCAAACCATAAACCATTAGCCGCGTAAATTTCCAGTTGTTCTTGAGGTGTTTTTCCTACCAGCAATTGATTAACTAAATTTTCTGTTGCTGCAACTTCCACCGCACCTTCTACATAAATATCATCCGCACGAAATCTCGGATTACATCTATAGGAAAACTGCCATTTATACTGCTTCCCCGTTTCTAGTGCTATAGTTTCTGGCAATTGCAAGTTAATAATTCCAGGAGTACCTTTAAGGGAGAGAATTTGTTTGTAAATTTCTTCCTCGTTTTCATCTAGCAAAATAAATTCTGCCTGAGAATCAGAAGTATAGGGAACATAAAACCAAAAGGTGGGATGTTTAGATAAAGTTAATCCTAAATTGGATTGCGGAATTAAAGCTGTCAGAGGTTTAGCGACTGCGGGACATATTCTACGGCTAGAGGAACCTTTGCGATCGCCTGGTGCGCCTCTAGAAGGTGGTTCAAATTTAACTGCAATTTGTACTGGGGGTAAGGTTTGTGCTGATGTTAGTTGGGGAGATGCGATCGCTACAGGAATAATAGTAGCAAGCAGAATTAATAGTATTGAAGGTTTGATCACGCGCCTTGAAATATAACCTACTACTTAGTTATCGTCAATATTCAGAAAAATTACGCAAATAATTTAAAATTGTGTATTTCCTGCCTTTTTAAGGGGGGGGAGAATTTAATCAAAGTCCCCCTTATTAAGGGGGATTTAGGGGGATCTAAGTTTAAAAACACGCCCTAATGAATCTAAAAATCAAGCCCGCGCAGGCGGGCTTTGTTAGTGTAGCTGCACCCTTCAGGGTGTCAGCCTCAAGGAAAATGAAATTAAAAAAGGGGGGGGATAATTTCATCAAAGTCCCCCTTCTTAAGGGGGATTTAGGGGGATCTCTGCGTAATTACAAATAACCCAGTACTGGTAAGTATTAATACTAATGCTGCGGGAATGAGAGGAACCCAAATACCTTGAATTAATAATATCAAACATAAATAAACGAGGAGCGCGATCGCACCCATCAAAGCTAATATAAATTTAATTCTACCTTGAACCAACCAAGCTATTAAAAATCCCAAAAAAGACCAAACCGCGATCCAAAATCCTTCACCCCATTTAGACCATACTGATAATAGCGGACGATTATCTAAAACCGCAGATAAAATTTGGCTAACCATCTGCGCGTGAATTGTTAACGGTGAATAATCTCTATAAGGTAATTTAGCAACACTATAAGGAGTAGTAATTTGCTCTCGCCGATCACTGGTAGGATCAACACCGATAATCACAATTTTTTTGTTAACTAAATTCGGCTCAAATTCACCCTTCAGCACTTGTGTTAAAGTTACTTCTTCGGCAATTTTTTCTGTAGCGCGGTAATTTAGCAATATTTGAGAACCTCTGCTATCTAGTTGATGATAACCACCAGAATTAGGTTCTAAAAGGGGAAATATCACCTCTCCTAGCTTGACTAAAGCATTGGGTAAATTTTCTAATTCTTTGTTTTCAAATAATAAATATTCAGCCGCTAATTGTACGCTAAAAGCTATATCAGCAACGCATTTTTCTTTGGTATGCAGAAATAATAGATGACGACGCAGTACATTATCAATATCTGGTACTATATCATCAAACCCTAAACGCTCTTCAGGTACATTAGGAGGTGGTGATACTTGAAAATTGTTATTATCTTTAGCTTTACAGATAGCAATTAAACGTGGATTGTGTTGTAGTTGTTGTATGAATTTTTCTCTCCCTGGATCTACAGGTGAATCTCGATATATATTTAAACCGATAACGCGGGGTTGATATTGGCTGAGTTTTTCAATTAATTGATTTAGGATATTGTCTGGTATGGGATGAGTGTATTTTTGAATATCTTCTTCAACAACTTTAACAATTAATATCCGTGAATCTGGTAACTCGGAAGGGCGCAGACGTAACAGTTGATCGTAAGCTGAAAGTTCCCAGAGTTGCAGAAATCCTAGTGCGCGAATGAAGATGATTAATAACGCGATCGCACAACTAACCCACCATAAAGATTTTACTGATTTTCCTGTTACTTTGGCAATCCCTTCTTTGAGCAAAGAGGGAGAATTTGAACTACATAAATCTTGATTATTGTCAAGCAATTCTAACCAATTTAATGATAGTTGTGCGGGATTTTGATATATTACTGGTAGCCAACTAGCACAAGGAAATTTATCTTCTAAACCTTGCAATCTTGCTCTTGCTTCTCTCACGGCTAAATAAATTGATTTACCACTAGAAAAAGCCGAGAGAAAATGCTTTAAAAATGCTTGCGCTACTAAATCGGGAACTGGTTCCCGCATGAAAATTATTTGCGGAATATTTAAATCAGCTAAATTAGTCGCCAATCCTAAACCATCACAAGAGTTAAAAATTGCAATTTGTAACCCTCTACTAATAGCTTGATTGAGAGCGTGTTTTAACTGGAAAATTGTTAAACTCTGCTCAGGATTAATCGCAATCTTTCCTGTTTCACCTTGATCAATACTAAAACTATGCCCAGCAAAAAACAGAATATTCCATCCTCGATCATCCCATAATTGTGTATCTAATTGTTCGCGGCTTGGTTCTACTAAAAAAACCGCCTCTGCATGAGGTAAAGCTGTAATTAAACTTCTATCTTTGGTGATATCAATTCCGGTACTATTACCTAAAACCGCTAAAATTCTAATTTTATCTCTTTGATGACTAACCATTAACGGGCGCTGATATTCAACCGCGCTTATCGCTACTTCAGCAAAGGGATAATCATCAAGAAAATGCCATAAATTCCAAGCAAGTCGGCGGACTAATAAATCATCCGTTTGAATGATAATTGTAATTGCTGCTACGGGAGCAATCCGAGTCCGTAATTTAAGTTCTATCTTACGAAATTGTGCAGAATTGAGCCAATTATTAATAGCCGTACTATACTGACTACAAATATCATTAAATTCTAGGATAGATACTTGCGTGATATCTTCTCTAGCAACTTCAATGCGGGGGCGTAATCCTAAATTTTGATAAATAGCTTGATAAATTAATCTCCAGTTACGATAGATACTATAAATTTCTGGGGCGGGTGGTAAACTACCAGTAAATTGGATTGGTAATAAATTATCTGCTTCCCACAACATAGCTGTCACCAGTGGGAAACCTGCTGTTAAATTACCAGAGCCTAAATTAAGTAGTATCTTAGTCAAAACTCATAATTAAATTAGGAAACTCTCTGTGATGATAGCATCATTTAAAGCAATTTGGATTTGAAATTGTTCGCCCTGATTACCAGTAATTAAAGGTAATTGAATAAAGTTGTCAGCAATGCGCGATCGCACTTCTTCTAAAATATCTCCAGACTCAGAAATTAGCATTAATCTGATATTAGCAGGTAAATACGTTTCACCCATAGGGGGATGTAATTGAATCCGAACATTTACTTTTTGTTCTGGTGTTTGTGTTAGTGCTACCAGTAGTACTACATTTTGATTGCCTAACTTTATGCCTAAATCAATTAATTTGGCGCTATTGATATCAGCCTTATCTAAAGGCGAGAAACTTCTAAAACTATATGCCATTTGAGGATCATTACCCCAAATTGACTCAACTGACTGCCAACCGTTACTCAATATTCCTTGAAACCATTGACTAAGATTAGTTAAAGTTTGTAATTGATGGAGATGATTAAATAAATCTTCTAGCGGTTGAAGTTGAATTATCGGCAAATATTCTTGACTTACCTTTGCCGTAAATCCTAAAATCTTAGCAGACTGTAAATTATCCGCAATTTGCACAATTATATAACCAACTCTATCTAAATGACTTTCTAAAGGAATAAAACAACTATCTTGATTTTGTCGCACAAAACGACATTCCAAACGTCCCAATCCTGTCAAAACTAAATCAGCAACATTCCCTGATAAACGGGTAATTGGGTTCCAACTATCACTAAATTCTAAGCGCGTCGGAATATTTAGCCATTTTAAATAATCCTTCACAACTAAAACCGCTATGGTATTTAAAAACACTTCTTCAGCTTTTTGGCGGTTTGGTTGTTGACGGGCAAATTCCTTAGCTGTACTAATAGCATGGGAGCTAATTAGCATCGGCAAAGATTTATTTATAGTATCTTGAGAATTATAAATCATAGTAATTTGGTGATTGGTGATTGGTTTTCTAATTAGTAGGGCGTGTTTTTAAACTCTTCAATCCCCCCCAGCCCCCCTTGAAAAGGGGGGAGAATTTAATCAAAGCCCCCTTGAAAAGGGGGGAGAATTTAATCAAAGCCTCCCTTAAAAAGAGGGGAGAAGTTCATCAAAGTCTCCATTAAAAAGAGGGGAGAAGTTCATCAAAGTCCCCCTTATTAAGGGGGGAGAAGTTCATCAAAGTCTCCCTTAAAAAGAGGGGAGAAGTTCATCAAAGTCTCCCTTAAAAAGAGGGGAGAAGTTCATCAAAGTCTCCCTTAAAAAGAGGAGAGAAGTTCATCAAAGTCCCCCTTATTAAGGGGGGAGAAGTTCATCAAAGTCTCCATTAAAAAGAGGGGAGAAGTTCATCAAAGTCCCCCTTGTTAAGGGGGATTTAGGGGGATCTAAATTTGACAGTTTAAAATCACACCCTAGTCCCTACTTATATATCCCTCCTCTTCAGCAAATTTACGCAAAAGCAGTCTACATTTTCGCTCGTAAAATGTACTTAACGTAGAAGGTTTTATATTAAACTCTGTCGAAAGTTC
Organism: uncultured cyanobacterium; assembly: GCA_963711165.1. Taxonomy (GTDB): domain Bacteria; phylum Cyanobacteriota; class Cyanobacteriia; order Cyanobacteriales; family PCC-9333; genus Crinalium. Next base: position 258,927 of record CAVQDG010000038.1, read on the forward strand.
CTTCCAGCCAGTTTCCGGTGGTAAACGACGCAAAATTAATACTTGACAAGTTACATCTTTATGTCCGCGAATATGGGTTTTACTTAATTCCCCAGTAGGATCTGTTTTAACCCATTCTTGAGTAGCTTGTAAAATCGGGGGAAGATCGGGAGTTGCAGCTATAGTATCAAAGATATCTTGTAACTCATTGTCTATTGAGGTAATATTACTAACTATGTGGATGTTTTCTTTATTGGTTTCAATCCTTATATCTTGTAGCCGCCATCTTAAATAATTATTTAACCAAGTTGTCACGCTACTTCGTGTGCTATCATACTCATGCTTGGCAGTTGTCGCTTCACATAAATTCCGGCAAAAATACTCCCATGTTTGCTGCCATGCGTCTGCATAATCAGCAGTATAATCTTCCCAAATCTTGCCAGAATTAATAATTAACCGGATAATTTGAGTTAACCCGCGTTGACGTTTAACGCTTTGAGGAGGATGTTGGCAAGTTTCTGTAATTAGTTGCTGTAACCTTTCTTGCAGTTGCACCATAATATTTAACTTAAAAAAGGATATTTACATTTAAGCAATTTCACATTTAACTTACATTACCTCTTATTTATGCGCCGAAGAAATATTTTACAATTTGCGATCGCCACAATTTTTAGTCCGGCTTTAGCTGCAATTCATCAAGCGACAGGGTGGTTAAAATTTGGCGTTTCTAAATCTCAAGTCTTAGCACAATTACCGCCAAACATCTCCGATTCTCCGGCAAGCATATTATATCAGGAAGCTGAGGAATTAATAAACCAATCACAATTTCCCACAGCACTCCAAAAACTTCAGTCAGCTTTAGATTTAGTTATCAATACTAAAGAGGACAGTTTACAAGCTGTAATTCTTAATGATCTTGGTTATTTGTACAACAATCAAGGAGATTATCAGCAAGCACTTAAATTACATGAAGAAGCATTAATTATTAGAAAACACTTAGGCGATCGCTCTGCCATAGCGCAAAGTATGATCAATATTGGTGCAAGTTATGAACATATTAGTCAATATCCTAAAGCGTTAGATTATTATCAGCAAGCATTATTAATTGTCACAGAATTAAAAGAGCTTAAATCTCAAGCATTTATACTTGGTAATTTAGGTTCAATCCATCGTAGTTTAGGACAATATGAGCAAGCGATCGCATATTTTCAACAGTCTATCTTACTTTTTCAACAAATAGGCGATCGCTTACATACAGGGATAGTATCAGCTAACCTCAGTACTGTTTATATAGATTTACATCAATATCAGCAAGGGCTGAAAATGTTAGAAGAATCCTTAGCTATTGCTAGAAGTGAAAACGATCTAACTGGTATTGCCCAAACCTTGTTTAATATCGGCTCTGTTTATCTCAAATTAGAGCAATATCCCGCAGCTTTAACAAACTTGCAGGAATCCTTAGAACTTAGTAAAAAACTTAACTCCCAAGACTTAATTGCTACTAATTATAATAGCTTAGGTAAAATTTATCAAATTCAAGCTAATTATGAACAAGCTGGAAAATATTATCTAGAAGCTTTCAAAATCAGACAAGAAATAAACAATCTAGCAGGAATAGCTGTCACCTTAAATAATATTGGTATAGCTCAAGTAGAAACAGGTTATGTAGCAGCAGGGATAACAACACTTAATTCTGCAATAAATGCTTTAGAAGCTTTACGCCCTGGCTTAAGTAATGCTAATAAAATATCAATTTTTGATAGACAAGGAGCTTCTACTTATGGAGCCTTACAAAAAGCTTTATTTGAGCAAGAAAAATTTGCCGAAGCTTTAGAAATATCTGAAAGAGGTAGAGCGAGAGCATTAGTAGAATTATTAGCTAAACATCAAACAGAAAACTTAACTAAAATTCCGCCACCAACAATAGCAGAAATTAAACAAATTGCCCAACACAATCAAGCTACTTTAGTTGAATATTCAATCACTGTAGATCATACGGGTAAGCAAGCTGAATTATTAATCTGGGTAGTTAAGCCAACCGGAGAATTATTTACTACCCAGGTAAATATTAGTAAAATAGTAGAAAAACAAGATTATATTATACCATTTTTAAGTACAGGAGTAGAAGCCGACACATCAGAAACTAAATTAACTAATTTGATAGAAAGTACTCGTGCAGCGTTAGGAGTAAATAGCCGAAGCAATATCAACTTTCCGACAATAGAAAGTAAAAAGATTTTACCTAAGCGGTTACAAAAACTCTATCAAATTTTAATTGAACCGATAGCTAAGTATTTACCTACAGATCCCAATGCGAAAGTAGTATTTATTCCTCATCAAGAATTATTGCTAGTACCGTTTGCAGCTTTAAAAGATGTTAATGGTAAATATTTAATAGAGAAACACACAATTTCCATATCTCCCGCAATTCAAGTATTACAATTAGTCCAACAACAGCCGAAAGTAATAAATAAAAATGCTTTAGTTGTAGGTATTACCGATTTACCATCAATTCAAATATTACCTACAGACAACCAGATTATATTAGAAAAAATTCCAGCAGCAGCAACAGAAGCTCGTGCGATCGCGCAACTCTTAAAAACTCAACCATTAATAGGTAAACAAGCAACCAAAGCAACAGTTTTACAACTTATGCCCAAAGTAGGAATGATTCACTTAGCAACTCACGGTATAATAGATGATATATTAGGTACTGGTGTGCCTGGTGCGATCGCTTTAACACCTACAGGAACAGATCGCGGGTTATTAACAAGTAGTGAAATAGCAACTATACCCTTAAAAGCGTCCTTAATAGTGCTGAGTGCGTGTCACACAGGTCAAGGTAGAATTAGTGGAGATGGAATAATTGGATTATCGCGATCGCTAATTTCTGCTGGTGCTAAAAGTGTAATTGTCTCCTTATGGAATGTTCCAGATACACCCACAGCAGCATTAATGATTCAGTTTCATCAACAATTGCAACAGCACCAAGACAAAGCTAGTGCATTACGCCAAAGTATGATTAGTACAATGCAGAAATATCCAGATCCTAGAGACTGGGCAGCCTTTATTCTAATCGGCGAACTATAACACAAAATTATCCATCTTCTAACTTTGCTCACCTTTGCGCTCACCTTTGCGACGTTTGCGTTAAAAAACAATATATAATTTCCAAGCCACCAAATATACAAAGCATTCGCCGTTTTCAAGCCCGATTAAATTAACTAGACAAAATCCAATTACCTAACTATCTAAATAAATTTTCCAAAAAACCAGGAGCTTGCCAAATCAAATAACCAACTACTGCAAATAACAAAGTAATAACAACAGTTACTCCATAACTAACACACATTAACAATCCGTCAGATTCTAAAGTGGCAATTACAAATAATAAAATTCCAATAGTAGGAATAGGATTAGTCAAAGGAATAGGTAATATCAATAAAATTGTTAACCACGCAATACAGAAACCATTCAACCGCCAAACCTGATAATTATCGGCAATATGCAATAACCTTCGCCGTGAAAACCTTTCTAGTAACCCAGTACCTCGTTGCACATTCTTCAACATTTGCAAAGCAAACCAACGAGGAAACTTAAACCGAGCGAATCTTTTAGGTAGCCAAGGAGTTCTTCTGCCCATAGCCATTTGCATAGCTAGTAAAAAGCTACCTGCTCCAAATATACCAGTTGCACCAGGTGGCATCGGCAATAAAAAAGGTAAAACTAGCAAACCAATAACCAAGCTAAAACCCCGCTCCGAAGTTCCTGCTAAGATATCCCCCAATGTCAAGGGATGATTAGCTAAACTTTCTAGCAACATTTTCAGATCTTGAGAGAATTTTTTTCCCATATACTTAAGTGTGCCATAACGTTGATAAGCTAACGCGCATCTAAATTGTACATTTTATAATTGAGATAAAATTTATCAAACCCTCTCCCCCTCTCCCCCTCTCCCCTCTCTCCTCCCTCCCTAAAACATTAAATTTAGAAACACAACAGCTTAACTGTAGCGATCGCTATAACCTCATCAAAGTTTCCTACATAACACACAAAAGATTTCATTAAAACGAAGCGTTTAAGCTTATTTGTCTCTAGCTGCGTTAAGTTCAAGCGCACTATCTGCTACTTTTATTGCGTGACCTCTCCCCAACCCCTCTCAATCTCTTCTCTAGGGGCTTGTCCTTATTCTCCCCAACCCCTCTCAATCTCTTCTCTAGGGGCTTGTCCTTATTCTCCCCAACCCCTCTCAATCTCTTCTCTAGGGGCTTGTCCTTATTCTCCCCCTTCCCTAGTAGGGAAGGGGGTTGGGGGGTTAGGTTTTTAATTCGCCAACAGTTAAATAAGTGAAAATTCTACAGTAAAGACTCAATTAGTTGAGTTACGCGCGTTCTAATCTCATCGCGCACTCTGGGAAAAATTTCCGGTTGTTCTGCCGGATCATCGAGTTGCCAGTCTTCAAAAACTGATCGCTCAACCCACTCCGGGGGCAAATTCACACCACACCCACACAGAGAAATTACAATATCAAAATCTTTTGGCTTAAACTCATTCAAAGCGTTCGATGTTTGACTGCTAATATCAATGCCAATGTCGTTCATTGTAGCGATCGCTTCTGGTCTAACAATACTTGCTTCTAACCCCGAACTCGTCACCTCAATCGTTCCCACGCCTAGATGCTTGGCAAATCCTTCTGCCATTTGAGAACGAGCAGAATTCTTTTTACAGACAAACATTATACGCTTCATCAGTCTCAATCCTTATTGTTACTATTAAAATGCTTCTGATTTCGACGATGGAAAATAGCGTTTCTCAAACCAAAACGCCACATTCACTAAACTGATTAATACAGGTACTTCTACTAAAGGTCCAACAACTGCTGCAAACGCCGCACCTGAATTAATTCCAAACACTGCAATTGCAACTGCGATCGCTAATTCAAAATTATTTCCTGCTGCTGTAAACGCCACACTTGCAGCCTTAGAATAGTCAGTCTTAATGCGCCATGCCATGTAGAAGCTGACTAAAAACATCACAACAAAGTAGATGATCATCGGAATAGCAATCCGAACCACATCCAGGGGAATTTGAACAATTAAATTCCCTTTCAAGCTGAACATGACCACAATTGTAAATAGCAAGGCAATCAGCGTAATCGGGCTAATTTTAGGCACAAATTCATCGTGATACCACTGCCTACTTTTCGCCTTTACTAAGAAGAAACGAGTGAAAAATCCCGCTAAAAAGGGAATTCCCAGATAGATAAATACACTTTGGGCAATGTCAGCAATGCTGACATTAACAACACTACCTTTCAAACCAAATAGCGGTGGCAACACACTCAGGAAAAACCACGCATAGGGACTATAAAAGATCACCTGAAAGATACTATTAAAGGCAACCAATCCCGCCGTGTACTCAGTATTGCCTCGCGCCAAGTCGCTCCAAACCACAACCATCGCAATACATCGAGCTAACCCAATCAAAATCAGCCCTACCATGTATTCTGGGTAGTTATGCAGAAAAGTAATTGCCAGTAAAAACATCAGAATAGGTCCAATAATCCAATTCTGAACTAGCGACAAACCCAGAATTTTGCTATTGCGAAATACATCGCCTAACTCTTCATAACGCACCTTGGCAAGTGGTGGATACATCATCAGAATTAAGCCTATAGCAATCGGTATATTAGTTGTTCCTATTTGGAACTGGTTAATGACAGCATCAACACCTGGGAAAAAGTAGCCGATACCTACCCCGATTGCCATTGCTAGAAAAATCCAGAGGGTAAGGAAGCGATCGAGAAAAGAGAGTTTTTTGATAGGTGCTTGTTTCATATCAGACCAGCAACTACTCCCCGCCTGTAACTTCAAGCTCAACAACGGGACAGTTTGTTAACTACTCTATTATTTCAAGAAAAATTGATATGTCAAGCAGAGAAATAATTGTAGTAAGTAGATATACTTGAAAAAATTGAGGATTAAACCTCGTCTCGACAAACCCGCGTAGGCAAAATGGGACTAAATCGGCGGTACTCCGATATGTACTGCTCTAGAACAACAAATTGTGACAAATTAAGGCTGTAGTAAATCCACCGTCCCTGTTGACGAGCGCGGACTAACTCTGCTTCTTTCAGTGCTTTCAGATGAAAAGACAGTTTAGACTGGGTAGTTCCCAGGTGTTCGCAGAGTTCACAAACGCATAACTCCTGAGAGCGCAACAATTCTAATACCTGAATCCGCAGAGGGTCAGACAGCGCATGAAAGCCAGCAATGATCAAGGGGGATGTGGTTGAAGAAACTAATTGCATCAATTTTTGTTGAAATATAGTTTTATTTTAAACAACTTGATTCAAAACTTGAGAAAGAGAAAATTGGCACAAGCGTATAGTAAATAAATTTATTTGCTCAAGTGTAAACATTTGTTAACCAAAATTAAGAATCACCATTAAAGCAGATGGATTCTAGCGTAAAATTGCATATATCTAAGCCAATTGGCAATTAGCATAAAGATTTCTCATGCAGCAGACTGGTCTGCCACTTAACTCATTAGCGATAGAGCCTGCAATTAACCCTCATCCCTTGGTTGTTGCTCCAGACATCCCCCTAGCTGATGTTTTAGCTCTAATGAGTAGGGCAAGAAGTAGATGTGTGCTGCCTAATTCAACTTCTACAATAGACACAGAGGTAGAAAATAGCAATTTTGACCCCCTAATCCACCAACTAGCAGTAGATGAAGAAGTTGCTAGTGATGCTGCTGGGTGTGTGTTAGTAGTGCAAGAAAAACAGTTAGTGGGAATATTTACCAATCGAGATATTGTGAGGTTAACTGCTGCTGGCACTTCATTAACAAATCTTACTATTGCCGATGTCTTACCAAAACAGTTAATTAGCCTTAACCAATCAACTTCCCACGATATCTTTACAGTTATTTCTCTGTTTCGTCAGCATCGCATCCGCCACCTACCGATTATTGCTGATGATGGTCAAATAGTGGGAATTGTGACCCATGAAAGTATTCGTAAAGTACTACAACCTGTTAACTTACTAACAAGATTGAGACTGGTTAGTAACGTTATGGCTACTCAGGTAGTCCATGCACCATTGACTGCTTCTGTGATGGATTTAGCCAAGATTCTGGCGGAACAACAAGTTAGCTGCATAGTGATTACTGAAGATTTAGAAATTCGTCCAGATGAAAAATTAGGAAGTTTTGAAAATCTTTTAAAATCCGAACCTGCTAACTTAAAAAAATTAAAACCAGTAGGGATAGTTACAGAAGGAGATATTGTACAATTTCAAGCCTTAGAGTTGGATTTGTCACGCTTGCAAGCTCAAGACGTAATGAGTTCACCGTTGTTTTGCTTACATCCAACAGATGCTTTGTGGGTTGTTCATCAAGAAATGCAACAACGCCACGTTAGAAGATTAGTAGTTGTTGGTGATAGCGGGGAATTAGTTGGAGTTGTTTCCCAAAGTAGCTTGCTGCAAGTGCTAAACCCAGCCGATATGTATGGCGTGATTGAAGTTTTACAGCAGTTAGTAGATGAACGGACAAGCGAATTAAAGAATAGTAATAAGTTATTGCGTGAAGAGATTATTGAGCGTAAAAAAGCAGAGTTAGCTTTATTAAAATCTCATAATGATTTAAAAAGAAAAGTAGAAGAGCGCACGGCTGAATTAGCAAAAGCAAATGCACTGTTAAAAAAAGATATTTTAGAGCGTGTGGCGGCAGAAACAGCATTGCGAAAATCAGAATCACAATTGCGAGAACAAGCAACCCGACTAGAACAAACATTGCAAAAGTTGCAAAAAACTCAAACTCAACTAATTCACACCGGAAAAATGTCTAGTTTAGGGCAGTTGGTAGCAGGTATTGCCCACGAAATTAACAACCCAATTAATTTTATATATGGCAACATTACTTATGCCGATCAATATATTCAGGATATAGTTCATTTGCTGCAACTGTATAAAAATTATTATCCTGAACCAGTGCCAGAAATTGTGGAAGTAGCCGAAGATATTGATTTAGATTTTGTCAATAGAGATTTGCCAAAATTACTATGTTCAATGAAACTTGGTGCAGATAGGATTAGGGATTTAGTCCTGTCATTGCGAAACTTTGTACGCCTTGATGAAGCTGAGATGAAATATGTCAATATTCATGATGGTATCGAAAGTACCCTGTCAATTTTGCAAAATCAGCTTAAAGCTAAACCAGGGCGTTCAGAAATTCAGGTAATTAAAGATTATGCCAAACTACCATCTGTAGAATGTCACGCAGGGCAACTCAACCAAGTATTTATGAATATCCTGAGTAATGCTATTGATGCGCTAGAAATTCATCACAATTCAACGGCGGTACGCCAATTGCTAACCACCTCTGTACAGCAGATTAATTGTGGAGGTTTGGAAACGGCTGAGGAATTTCCTTGGATTCGGATTAGCACAGAAGTTTTGGCAAACAATTGGATAGCTATCCGAATTGCTGATAATGGTAATGGGATGAATGAAGAAATCTGTAAGCGTTTATTTGACCCTTTTTTCACAACTAAACCTGTTGGAGAAGGAAAGGGGCTAGGGCTTTCTATCAGCTACCAGATTGTTACAGAAAAACATGGCGGTCAGATTAGGTGTATTTCCCAACCAGGTGAAGGCGCGGAGTTTGTGATTGAGATTCCCATCGGGCAGCAAAATCATTCTGGCAGTTTAGCGATCGCTTGAGCAACCACAGCAGAGATATAAAGAACTATTTCCTAGCTACCACCAGCAGACAGAGACGCGCCATGGCACGTCTCTACAGATTAACCGCAGATGATATTACTCTAATTTTTTTGCTCTAAAAAAGCGTGCGTGACCCAAACTATATTTGTTAAGGTAGTGAATCCCTATCAAAACCAATTAAATTATAGATAAGTAGATACAAACAAATAAACTTAACCACTTGTGGCTGTTTTACAGTCGCCAGTTCTGTTGATAAAAAGTTATGTTTAATTGGATCAACCTACTTATCACCTCTTGCTGTCTTTAGGCGCAATTTATGAGTTCATTTGTGAAGCAGCTAGCTACTTACGTCTCTTTGCTAGTTATCGGCGGTGGTGCTGGATTATTGGGCAGTCGCTATATTAAGGCACAGGACACCGATAGTAATGGTCAATCTCAGGCTGTTCAAGTTGCCCTACAGCAACCATTTGCCCCAACTAAGACCAGTGTGGCAAAAGATGACCTTAATTTCGTTGCTCAAGCTGCCGAACAAGTGGGACCAGCCGTAGTACGGATTGATGCTGTTCATACTGTTGCCCAGCAAGTGCCAAAAGAATTTTCAGATCCCTTATTCCGTCGCTTTTTTGGTAATCAAGCACCAACGCCAGAAGAACGGGTAGAGCGTGGTACTGGCTCTGGATTCATTCTCAGTGCAGATGGACGTTTGATGACTAATGCTCATGTGGTAGCTGGCTCTGATACCGTTAAAGTGACGCTCAAAGATGGTCGCACTTTAACGGGTAAGGTATTGGGCGCTGATCAAGTTACAGATGTGGCTGTTGTCAAAATTGATGCCACCAATTTGCCTAGTGTCAAGCTAGGAAGTTCTGATAACTTAACCCCTGGAGATTGGGCGATCGCCATTGGTAATCCTTTAGGCTTAGATAATACCGTCACATTGGGAATTGTCAGCGCGACAGGTCGCTCTAGCTCCCAAGTAGGTGTACCTGATAAACGAGTTAGCTTTATTCAAACTGATGCAGCAATTAACCCTGGTAACTCAGGCGGTCCATTATTAAACGCCAAAGGTGAAGTGATTGGCATCAACACAGCCATTCGTGCTGGCGCTCAAGGTCTAGGTTTTGCCATCCCCATTGAAACAGCAGAACGCATTGCTAATCAATTGTTTACTACAGGTAAGGTTGAGCATCCCTATTTAGGCATCCAAATGTTGAGCCTAACTTCAGAATTGAAAGCAGAAATTAATAAATCTCAAGGCTTACCTTTTAAAATCACCTCAAATAAAGGTGTGTTGATTGCAAAAGTTGTTGATAACTCACCCGCAGCTAAATCTGGTCTTCGTGCTGGAGATGTAATCCAAAAAATTGACGGCAAATCAGTTGAATCTGCTGCTGATGTTCAGCAAAAAGTAGAAGGTAGTGAGATTAATGGAGTGCTGCAACTGGAAGTTAACCGTAATGGACAAATTCAGACAATCCCTGTAAAACCAGGGGCGTTTCCAACTAATCAATCAGAATAAATTAGGACTTACGCCTAAATCCCCCTAAATCCCCCCTTAAATTGGGGGACTTTGAATTCCCCCCCCTTTTTAAGGCAGTGGGTAGGGTGCGTTACGCTACGAAGAGCGCACCCTACGGTACTTAGTTGGCTAATTCGTGATTTGGTAAAGTTTTGTAACGAATTAGAAAAATTATCTCCTCTAATCACTAAAAGCTATTGTCACCCAAAGAACGAGGGGAACAATGGCGAAAATCACAGGGAAAAAAATCTTTTATTGGTTCATTGGCGAAACTGCTGGGCGTAGCGCAGTTGGGGTTTGGAAATGGCTGTGGGGAATACCAATTGAACCAGGTGGAAAGATTGCTGAAAAAGTAGCGCAAGAGTCCTTGCAATCAATGCAACAGTCTGTTGTGCAACTAACTGAGGCGGTGGCTAGAGTTGTTGCTGCTTATCAGCAAGCTCAAGAGAAATATCGCAAAAAACAAGAAGAATATCATCAAGCGGAACGTCAAGCCCAACTCGCTTACCGCCAAGGTAATGAAGAAGCGACGCGTTTGGCAATGACGAAAGCGATCGTGATTGAGAAGATTTTACCACAGTTGCAACAACAGGTGGCGAAAGCTGAAACATTGATGATTGCAGCGAAAGAAAAGCTGAACCGAGAACGGGAAAAGGTAGAAACTTACAAATTAGAAATGGGTAATTTGCAAGCAATGTCTGAAATGAATCAAGCGATGAAAGATATTTTCAATATTACGACAGAGCTAGATATAGAAAATGCGCGATCGCAATTTACTGAAGCACAAAATGCGATCCAGGGTAGATACTTGCGCGAAAATGCCAAAGTTGAATTAGCAGAAAATCCCGCCGACAAACTAGAAGCTGAACTTAATAATCTGACGTTGAATGAAGAAATTAATCAACGGCTTCTGACTTTGGATGAAGAAATTAATCAACGGCTCAAGAGTCTGAAACAATCCCAACCTGATGCGTGAATAACTGAGGCATTCCCAGATGAAACAAGTAGAAAAAGTAGCTCCCAGCCCAAAAATCAGAATTCCGCCTATTATTTGGTTATTAGTAATAATAGCGGGATTTTTCGGTACAAAATTATTCAGTCCTACTACTGATTCAAGTAGCAGCATTGGCAATAGTTTACTGATTCAAGATGCTGTGACAGATGAGAAAAAACAAGGAATTGAAGCATTTAGAAAAGGTAATTTTCAGGATGCTCAAGCACATTTTAAAAAATCCTTATCTCAACGCCCTAACGATCCAGAAGCACTGATTTACTTACTCAATGCCCAAGCACAAGAGCAAAATCATCTCAAAATTGCTGTAGTTGTCCCCATTGGTAGCAATCTGAATATTGCTCAAGAAATGCTTAGAGGCGTAGCAATGGCACAGTTACAAATTAATCAGCAAGGAGGGATTAAGGGAAAATTACTGTTAGTGCAAATTTTCAACGATCAAAACGATCCAGAAATTGCTAAACAAGTAGCTCAAAAATTAGTTGAAGATTCAAGTATTTTAGCAGTCATTGGTCATAACACCTCTAATGCCAGCGTAGCAGCAGCGCCTATCTATCAACAAGGTGGGTTAGTAATGATTACGCCGACAAGCTTTGCTAATGATTTATCAGGGTTTGGTAGTTATATTTTTCGCACAGTTCCCAAAATTCGCTATATGACAGATGCAATAGCAGAATATGTAGTCAAGACTGCACGTAAAAATAAGGTAGCTGTTTGTTATGACTCAAAAGCACCTGATAATGTCTCAGCTAAAGATGAGTTTGTTGCTTCATTATTAGCCCAAGGAGGTAAATTAGCATCAACAGTTTGCGATCTTGCTACACCTAATTTTGATGCAAATCTTGCTATTGCTGATGCTGTTAGTAGTGGTGCTGATAGTTTATTTATAGCGCCACATATAGATAGATTAAATCAGGCAATAGATTTAGCACGCGCTAACAAAGGCAGATTAGCATTATTTTCTACTCCGACGCTTTACACAATTAAAACTTTACAGTCAGGACAAGCTGATGTTAACGGGTTAGTTTTACCTGTACCTTGGCATCCCCAAGCTACGCCAGCAGCTAAAAATTTTGCTGCACAAGCGCAACAGTTATGGAATGCAGATATTACTATTTGGCGGACTGCTACTGCTTTTGATGCAACCCGCGCGGTTATTGTGGGTTTGCAAGGTAGTCGAGTGCAGTTGCAAAGTGTGTTAAAAAGTCCCAATTTTGTTGCGCCAGGGGGTGCAAATGGAGATGTGCGGTTTTTACCGTCAGGCGATGGCTTAGGGAAAGCTGTGTTGATGCAGGTTAAACCTACTACTGCTGGATATGAATTTGTACCTATTCGATCTGAACAAAGGTAAATTTGCGATCGCGAAGTGCTGAGTTGTCAGTTCGCCTATCTTGCATAAGTCATGTTTAAAAGTGGGAAAAATCACATGAACAATATTCTACTCAATGCTAGATATGAAATCCGTAAACAACTAAGTAAGAAGCCTGGGCGACGGACTTTTTTGGCACAGGATTTACATTCTCAAAATTTAGTAATCATCAAGATTTTACTTTTTGATCAAAATTTCCAGTGGGATGAGCTAAAACTGTTTGAAAGAGAAGCTAAAACACTACAAAATCTTGCTCATCCAGGTATCCCAGAATATTTAGACTATTTTGAAGTGAAAGATGGTAATTATCAGGGCTTTGCACTGGTGCAAACTTATATTGATGCTTCCTCATTGGATATGCTTATCCAACAAGGACGAAAGTTTTCGGAAGCTGAGTTGATAGAATTAGCTGATAAATTACTGAGCATCTTAAATTATCTTCACGGACAAATACCTGTAGTTATTCATCGAGATATCAAGCCGAGTAATATCCTAGTTGCTAACAGATCTGGTCATAGTATTGGTGACATTTATTTAGTGGATTTTGGCTCTGTACAAACGGCTGCAACTAAAGAGCATGGCACTATTACAATTGTTGGCAGCTATGGTTATATCTCTCTAGAACAATTTGGGGGACAGGCTGTACCTGCTAGTGATTTGTATAGTTTAGGCATGACCATAATTTATCTGGCTACAGGTACTCATCCAGCAGAAATACCTCAAGTTAATGGGCAAATAAAGTTTACTACTCCACAGTTGAGTAAGAAGTTTCAGAAATGGTTAGAAAAGATGATTCCACCTCATCTTGATCGACGCTTTGATTCGGCTAAAATAGCTCAAACTGCTTTAAATTCTTCTGATGGTAACTTTGGTATTTATCCTGAGCTTAAACCGAAAGATACTAAGGTGCAATTGCAGCGCGATCGCGCTCAACTAGAAATAATATTACCGCATACACCTAAAAATTTATTCATTGATACGGTAATCCTTTTATTTTTGGCTCTACTCTCAGGGGGCTTCTCTTCAATATTTTTCAACAGTTTGACGACAGTTTTTTTAATCTCAACAGGACTACCTTTAGAATGGAGTTTTTGGATAACCTATGTTGGTTGTGTCATTGGGCTATTCGTGTATGGTTTAAAAGCCAGAGATAAGAAAGGCGTTGCCAAAATTGTTATTAACAATGACAAAATAAACGCCTATAATATTTGGGGCGAAAATAATTTAACTAATCTTCGTTCAGAAATTTCTCTTTTAGGTTATTCTCCCAGCTATGAATTTGATGAATTTTGGGATAATACAGGTAAGCAATTAAATAGAGGAAAAGTTATAACGGAATCAGAATTATTTATTTATGCTGGATCAACTAAATACTCAATTACCAACCTCTCAGCAGCAGAATTTCATTGGATCGGGCAAGAACTAAGTGAATTTTTAGATTTAGAACTGCAAATTATTTACCCTACACCTAAAGTTCCCCCTGAACCTTCATCGTGCGGTGGTGGTTGTTAAATAAAGTTGGTAAAAAAATAATATGAAACCAGCAGAACAAGAATTGTATGAACGAATTTGCAACTTCAAATTAGATACACCAGGAGCTATTTTTCCTTTCTCTCATAAATTATCTTGGGAATATAGATGGTCAGAAATATATACCATCAGAGTGATTCAAGAATACAAAAAATTTGTGTTTTTAGCGATAGTGGCTGACCATGTTGTATCTCCCTCTGCCCCAGTTGATCGAGTTTGGCACTTACATCTTCTTTACACCCATTCTTATTGGGATAAATTTTGTGGAGAGGTGCTAAATAAACCACTTTACCATAGCCCTAGCCTTGGAGGAAAAGAAGAAGGACTTAAATATCAGCACCTCTATGAGCGCACAATAGAGACATATCGCAGTTATTTCGGAACTCCTCCTGATGATATTTGGCATGATCCTCGGCTGAGGAGTGAACCGATAGCTTTTCAGTGGATAGATTCAAAACAATACTGGACTCTACCAAACCCTATTTACTGGCTAAAAAGCTTATTACAGCTTGAGAAACATTGAGAGCTACCGAATAAAATGCTTAGTTATTGGCATTTTAATTGTTAATTAATGAACAACCCTTTATCAAAGGAAGAAGTAATGTCTAATATTTTTTTGGCTGAATGTGAAAGTCAACAACAAGCTGAAGTATTCTCTCAGCATTTTGAGGGAGTTATTTGGACGATCCAAGATGATATTGAATCTCAATGTCATGCAGAAATTATGCAAGATTTTGAGGGTAATTGGTGGTGTAGCTTATCGGCGAGTGGAATAGATTGGACTCCTGCTAACCAACAAGAAGGAAATTATCGGCTTTTTCAGCTTTTGGAGTTACAAATCTATTTAAGAGGGCATTTAAAATCAGCCCCGGCTTTTCGCTATGGTTTTATGGTAGAACTTGAAGACAAAGACTTAAATAAGTTATTAACTGATAGCAGTTGGGGAGTAGGCTACAGCCAGTTATTCTCTCATTCATCTTCGGAAAATCCTCAAACCAAGCTGAATATACCCACTTTAGTTGTTAATGTCCTAAAAGCCCAATTTATATTATCTGAATCACTTTGGCAGCAAGTGCGATCGCCTTCAAAGTTTGAATTCTTTATACAAGGTTATGTTTGGTTGCCACCATCACTTACAGTAATATCGGGGGGAGTACAAGCACCGCCGAAAGAGGTTATTACCCAAACAACGATGCGAATATTTCTCGATCCTCAAGAAGCTGAAAACTATAGCGAAATGGCGAGAACGTTAATAAGTAATGGTAGGTTCGCTGAAGCTTTAGCTAATTATGAACAAGCCCAGAAATTAAATCCGTTTTCTCCTTACATTCATCAGATGAAAGCAGTTGCTCTGTGGTGTATGGAAAGATTCCCCGAAGCTTTAGATGCTTGTAGGATGGCTTTAACATTGAACCCTAACTTTGTAGAAGCACATCAAACTAAAGGCGATATACTCTATACACAAGGAAATCTGCAAGAAGCGTTAGAATCTTTTGAAACTTCACTAGGTTTAAATCCTGATGATTCCTCCTCGTACTATTCTTACTATTGAAAAGGGCTAGTATTAGCAGCATTAGGAAAATATCTAGAAGCATTAGTTGCTTGCCAATCGGCTTTAAGCTTAAATCCGAATCAAGTGGAAGCCCATGAACTAAGATTGATAGTTTTAGAACCCTTAATAGAGATAAATCCTGACTTTCACGTTTACTATTATTACCAAAAAGGAGTGTCATTAGGGTTACTAGGACGACATGAAGAAGCGTCAGTTGCCTTTGAAAACTCACTAAGAGCAGAACCAGATCCCAATAATCCAAATAATAGCCACACTTATTATAACAAAGGAAGTGCGCTTTGGAATAGTGGACATTGGGAGGAAGGGTTAGCTTCTTATAACATGGCAATTCAATTAGATCCAGATTATGGACTAGCTCATTTTGATCGGGGAAATTTGCTGCACAGATTAGGACGATATGAAGAGGCTTTGTTATCACTTAATGAAGCTGTACGATTAATGCCTTACAGTGTAATGGCACATTATTTGAAGGGGATTTGTTTGGATATGCTTGGCTACAACCAAGAAGCTATAGTATGTTTTGATTCAGCATTAAGGTTAGATCCTTACTTGGCTAGGGCATATCAAGGTAAAGGAATTGCACTCGACAAGCTAGGAAGATATGAAGAAGCTTTGGAATCTCTAGAATATTCATTGCAATTAGATCCTGACTCTCCTAATACCCAAAACAGTATTAGAATTGTCAGAAAACATTTTGGGGTCGATTCTTTTTAAAGTTTTGAAAGTTAGATCGCGCAACTGCTGCTTGTCTCTTCACTTTTTCGAGGGGAGGGGAGTTGGGAGTGCGATCGCATTTTTGTGTGTAGGTGTTAAAGCTGCGCTCTTCCAGCTTTGTAAAGTTTTGTAAAAATTTCAATAATTTCACTTAACCTGTGGCGATAAGCAGACGTAAGCCAATTGTTCTTATACGGGTAAAAGCATGAAATCGACATCATTAACTACCAAAAATTTAATTTATGAAACTACAGCCGCTTTATTATTAACTTTATTAGTTGGGTTTTCGGGAATAAAAGCGGCTCAAGCTAAATCGCCATCAGCTACTCAACCTGTAGAAAAACCTGCCGTTGTTAGTAGTGATAATTCATCATTTACGATTGCACAATTCAGTAGATCTAGCACTCCTTTATACGGAGCATGGAAACTTACTTACAGTGTTAGTGGGATTCTTTATGAAAGCTGGCTTTACATGAGTGGATATTCCGGCAAAATGAGGACTCTATTCTTCGATGCTAACGTCAATAAAACTCAAACTGTAGACCAAACAATGTCTTTACGATCTTCTTCGCGGGGATTGATCTTGGTAGGATACAACCCAGTTTATGCCGGAACTAATACTCGAAATCCTACTTATAGTGCAGACAACTTTTTGTTTCAAGTTAGCTCTGATGGTTCGCTAGTAGCAGCAACTTGTGATGATGCTGGTCAATGTTCAGATGTAGATATAGAGTCAGTGCGATAGTAAAATGTATTGGCACATTGGCTTATAACAATCTCGATAATTATTTGCTAAACATTTATTAATATTGTCGAGATTGTTAATCCCAAATTATTTACCGGACATGGGATTTTAACAATGAATGAATTTAACGAACCGCCAGATGATTTATTGACACAACTTGTGCAAGAAACTTGTAAGTATCCACACGACAGTCTAGAACGAAAGCAATGGCTGACAAAAATTATGTTTTTAATGCAACAATCCGGTAAAATTTGGAGAGGTAGAAACCAAGTAAATCCAGAAGATTATCACGAAGCACTACAAGAAAACTGGTATTTCTTTTGTTGTAATTTATGCAGACAAGATCCAACTGCTAAAAAGCCATACGATGCCCAAAAAGCTAATGTAATTACCTGGTTCAATAATTATTTGGATTATAAAATAAGGGAGATTATAAGCCGAAGGAAGACAGAAAGTCTTGACGAATTTATCCAAATAGATGAGCTAAATACAGGTAAAAAATTTTCGGCAATAGAGCTAATTCATGCACGATCAGAAGAATCAATACTTATGATAGAAGCGTTTCTAAAATGGTTAGAAGAAAATCAACAAAGATTAAGCAGGATACATTTACGCGATCGCCCTGATATAAATGCCCATCTAATCATCTCACGCCGCTTAATTTTGGAAGAAACTTATACAACTATCCACCAAGAATTTAACGTCCCAATTCCTACCCTGTCTAAGTTTTATAAAGATCGTTGTTTACCTATAATTAAAAAATGGGCTGACGAGCAAGGATATTAAGACACTTCATTACCTGCATTAACTACTTGAACACAGCAACTTATCATCACGGAAAATGAGTAATTCTATCGACATTAACCAAAAAATCACTCTGACATTCCCTATTACTGAAACAGAACGCCAAATAGCGTTAAAATTTGCTCAACAACAACACAGTAAACAAAAACAATCTCATGTATATCTTAATACCTTAGCAGTGCTAGTTACGCGAAATTACTTGCAAATACTAGATATTGCTACTGATATCGAGCAAAGCTACTGTTGGAATTTTATTGAGCGTTTTAGTTTAGACGTAGCTGATTTAAAAATTAGCGATCGCCATGTCAAGAAATCTGGACATTTAGAATGTCGCCCTGTCAAAGCTGGTGCGAAAATTGCAGAAGTTCCCGCCGAAGTTTGGGATGAGAGAATAGGTTATATCTTTGTACAATTTGATCCTGAATACCAGGAAGGAACGTTATTAGGATTTCTACCAGAAGTATCTAATGAACAAATACCGCTTACTCAACTGCAATCTTTAGAAAGCTTTCTGGAATTTTTGTATCAGCCAGCAATTAATTGGTTGCGTTTAAGCGATTGGTTTGATAACATATTCGCAACTGGTTGGCTGACAATCGAAGAAGTTATAGAGAGGCAAAGTGCAAATCCTAAATTAGCTTTTCGTTTGGGCGATTTTCGTTTTGACACAAACGAATGGTTGCAGCAACAAATTCAGCAATTATGTATACCTTCTGAGGTGAGGGGAAATCAGTTATTTAGAGATTTCGAGATAATTTCTGCCTTAACCGAAATCCTCAAAAAAACCACAGATGAAGAAACGCGCTGGAAAGCAGCAGAGATGCTATGGGAAATTGAACCCAACCATCCTTTCTCAGGCGCAAGACGGATAATTGATTTAGGAATGCGATTAGGAGGACATCCAATTGCTTTAATGGTAGCTATTTTACAAAAGCCTGACCAAAAAGTAGCTGTTTTGTTGCGAGTTTACCCAATGGGAAATCAGGATACTTTACCGTCGGGATTAAAATTGACTGTCTCGGAATCAAATAATGCGATCGCGCAAGTAGAAGCTAGAAAGCAACCAAGCGATAATTATATCCAGTTAAAATTAATTGCTGAGTATGGGGAAAAGTTTAGTGTAATGATATCTTTAGGAGAAGCGACTTTGAGCGAATACTTCATAGTGTAAAATTCCGCAAAATTTTATGGCTAAATTCATCATCAAAATTGGGGCAGGTACTTTTGAGACAGGATTTGATGCCAACCTCACAATTAATCAAGAAGGAGAAACAGCTACGGCAGCACAATCAGTAAAGTTAGTACCTGCTCCTCATATTCCTCAACTTTATAAAGACTGGAAATCAGCTTATTATAAAACACCAGTCATTCGGCAAGCTTTACGAATTCAAATTCCTGAAACTCAGGAAACAAATGTGTCTATTCAAAAATGCCGAGACGCTGCTGACGCACTTGTGTATCAGATGATACAGTGGCATGAACAATCTATGAATTTACAGAGATTAATAGAGAAGCGAGTACGCTCTGATGAGCCAATGCGGGTGTTTATTCAAACCGACAATGTAGATATCTGGAAACTGCCTTGGCATTTGTGGTCATTATTGACAGATCACCCAAATAGTGAATTAGCTTTTATTACTGATAACTTTCATAATATTTCTAGCGTCTCACTCGGAAACTCAGTAAAAATATTAGGAATATTAGGCAATGACGAGAAAATTCAAATTGAAGAAGATCGCCGTTTAGTTGAAGCATTAAGAGATACGCAGATTGAATGGTTGCAAAAACCGAGCATCAGCGATGTTGTTGATAAATTAATTGAAGGCTCTTGGGATATTCTCTTTTTTGCTGGGCATAGCTATACAAATACACAAAATCAGGGCGTAATTCAGATTAACGATCGAGACAGCTTATTTCTAACAGACTTAAAGTATGTTTTGAAAATAGCAGTTGCCAAGGGATTAAAATTAGCTATTTTTAATTCCTGTGATGGTACAGGATTAGCGAAGGATTTAGCAGATCTAAATATTCCTTACATCCTTGTAATGAAAGAACCAGTGCCGGATCGAGTAGCACAGCTATTTTTAAAATATTTTTTAGAGCAATTTTCCAAAGGTAAATCACTTAATCAGTCTGTAGAATATGCCAGAGAAAGATTAAGAATTGATGAAGCTACAGAACAATTACCAGGGGCAAGTTGGCTACCTTTGATTTATCAAAATCCCAATTTACCTTCTTTAATCTGGATTCAACCTGAGCCTCAAGTACCGCCACCTCCACCGCCTGAGCCTCCGGTGTCACTACCTATAGCGCCTAATCCAATATGGATAATCTGGTTAAATAAATGGGGCAGAATACCAAAGAATACCAGAGTAGCGATCGCTTTATTTACACTCGTTCTTCTCTCTATTATTCTGATTAAAATAGTTATTTTAATCAATAGCAAAACTATAGATGAACGCATTAGCATAGCAGATAAATCACTTATTAATGACAAAAAAGATCGAAAAAAATAGCAGGAGTGAAAGCATTTAATGAGCATAATTATGAGTTAGCTTTTTTATATTTTGAAGCGTCGCTCAGAAAAGATCCCAATCAGCCAGAGACTCTCATCTATAAAAACAACACCCAAGCACAATTAACAAATCACCTGAAAATTGCGGTGGTTGTACCTATTAGCACCAACCTGGATTTTGCTCAGGAAATGCTGCGCGGAGTAGCAATGGCGCAAAATAAAATTAACCAACAAGGAGGAATTAACGGTGATCTTTTACAAGTAGTAATAATCGACGATAGCAATAATCCAGATATTGCCAGACAAGTCGCAGAAAAATTAGTCGCAGATCCCGCTATCCTTGCAGTAGTTGGTCATAATGCTTCATTTGCCAGTCTGGCAGCAGCAAAAATCTACCAAAAAGGTAAATTAGTGATGATCTCGCCAACGAGTTTTGCTAATGAGTTATCGGGATTGGGTGACTATATTTTCCGAACAATTCCCAGGATTCGCAATTTGACAGAGCCTTTAGCTGAATATGTGGTGAGGACAGTCCGTAAAACCAGAACAGCAATTTGTTACGATTCTAAATCACCAGATCAGACAGTATTTAAGCAAGAATATGTGGATTCTTTGAAGTCTAAAGGGGTGGCAACACAGGAAATAGAATGCGATTTTTCTTCCTCTACATTTGACGCTAATCAAGTAATTAGTTTAGCTGTTAGTAGTGGAGCAGATAGTCTATTGTTAGCGCCTTCTGTTGCGCCTACTAATACAATTAAGGAAGCGATGGCAGTAGCGAAAGCTAGTAGAGTAGCTGGGTTAACCTTATTTGGTTCTACTACCCTCTATACTAATGATACTTTAAAATCGGGAAGAAGCGATGTTAACGGTTTAGTTTTGGCTGCACCTTGGAATCCCAAAGTTTCATCTCCCCAAGCCCAAAATTTTGCAAATCAAGCGCGTCAACTATGGAAAGCAGAAGTTAACTGGCGCACTGCTACTGATTATGATGCCACTTTAGCTATCATTACAGGATTGCAAAAAAGCTCGACTCGCGAAGGATTGAAAAATGAGTTACGCCGTACCTCATTTTTTGCACATGGAGGTGCAAACGGAGATATAAAATTTTCCCGAAACGGCGATCCATTATTTGCTAACATCATTTTACTTCAGGTACGACCCAGTAAATATAACTCAACAGGATACGATTTTTTTCCTATTCAACCTTAAAAACAAATTACTAATAAAATTTATTTTTGGCATTGTGCGTAGGGGGAGCAGCGTCGTAGACATCGCATAGCTGTAAAAGGTTTAATTGTGCAAGTGTAAATGTGTATTGCTCAGGACTTACGCAGAGATCCCCCTAAATCCCCCTTAATAAGGGGGACTTTGAATTTTCCCCCCTTATTAAGGGGGGTAGGGGGGATCAAGGTTTCAAGCATGAGAGTGCGTAAGTCCTGTTGCTTATTTGGAGCAAAAAAAAATGGGTAGCGTAACTGCTACCCATCAATATTTCACTAACCTATTAGGCTAATTACTTAGGTTCAGAGAATTCGGCATCAATCACATCATCACCACCGCCGGGGGTTTGACCATTACCACTAGCACCGTCGGAACCACCTGTAGGTTCAGCAGACGCGCCACCAGCTTGTTGATAGATACTGCTACCGATAGTGTAAAGAGTTTGTTGCAACTCAGGCATTACGGTCTTAATGCGATCGTCATCATCTTTGGCAACAGCATCTTTGAGGTCGCTGATTAAGCCTTCTGCCTTAGACTTGTCAGCAGCAGGGACTTTATCGCCCAATTCAATGATTTGCTTCTCTGCTTGGTATACAAGGGAGTCAGCTTGGTTCTTACGGTCAATCTTCTCACGACGTTCGCGGTCAGCCGAAGCATTCTTCTCAGCTTCCTTCACCATCCGCTCAACTTCGCCGCCAGGTAAGGTAGAAGCACCAGTAATACTGATAGATTGTTCCTTACCAGTACCCTTGTCCTTCGCCATAACATTCAGGATACCGTTAGCGTCGATATCGAAGATTACTTCAATTTGAGGTACGCCACGAGGTGCAGGAGGAATGCCATCTAAACGGAAAGTACCCAGACTCTTGTTGTCATTGGACATTTCCCGTTCACCTTGTAGAACGTGGATTTCTACGTTGGTTTGACCATCAACCGCAGTCGAGAATACTTCCGACTTTTTGGTAGGAATGGTAGTGTTGCGAGGAATAATCTTGGTCATTACACCACCAAGGGTTTCTACACCCAATGATAGTGGGGTAACGTCGAGTAGCAGAATGTCTTTAACTTCACCAGCTAATACACCAGCTTGGATAGCAGCACCAATAGCTACTACTTCATCTGGGTTAACGCTTTGGTTGGGGTCTTTGCCTAGAATCCGCTTAACTAATTCATGTACAGCAGGAATCCGAGTTGAACCACCTACTAGCACTACTTCATCAATCGCACTTTTATCAATTTTCGCATCCCGAATCGCATTTTCTACTGGGATGCGGCAACGATCAATTAAGTCAGAGCAAAGTTCTTCAAATTTAGCCCGTGTTAAGGTCACATCTAGGTGTTTAGGTCCATCCTGAGTAGCTGTGATGAAAGGCAGGTTGATTTCTGCTTGGGTAACGCTAGAAAGCTCAATCTTGGCTTTTTCTGCTGCTTCTGTCAAACGTTGCAAAGCTTGACGGTCTTTACGCAGGTCAATGCCTTCTTGGCGCTTAAATTCATCCGCTAGAAAGTCAACGATTTTTTTGTCAAAGTCGTCACCACCCAAATGAGTGTCACCAGAAGTTGCTAATACTTCAAAGACACCTTCGCCGACTTCTAGGATGGAAACGTCGAATGTACCACCACCAAGGTCAAATACAATGATGGTTTCGTTGCTTTTCTTGTCTAAACCGTAAGCCAGAGATGCGGCGGTAGGTTCGTTGATAATCCGCAGTACTTCAATACCAGCAATTTTGCCAGCATCTTTGGTTGCTTGGCGTTGAGAGTCGTTGAAGTAAGCAGGAACAGTAATTACTGCTTGGGTTACGGTTTCACCAAGATACTTACTAGCATCGTCTACCAGCTTACGCAGAACTTGAGCAGCAATTTCTTCTGAAGCAAACTGCTTATTTTGGGCAGGACAGTCTAGTTTGACGTTGGCGTTGTTGTCGCGAAGTACTTTGTAAGAAACTTCGGTAGCTTCATGGGTGATTTCATCAAATTTACGCCCAATGAAGCGTTTAGCAGAATAAAAGGTATTTTCGGGGTTCATTACCCCTTGGCGCTTGGCGATTTGACCGACTAAGCGATCGCCATTCTTTGCAAATGCTACTACAGAAGGTGTTGTGCGAAAACCTTCAGCGTTGGCAATAACAGTGGGCTTACCACCTTCCATTACTGCTACGCAGGAGTTAGTTGTACCTAAGTCAATGCCAACTACTTTTGCCATAATGAGTCTTCTTTTGTTCCTATAACTACAAAATTGTGGGGGTGCAAGGGATGACAGGATTGCTAATTGAACCAACTAGGTTGTTCAAGAGCAGCCAGTCTAGTTTTAATACTGCTTATGTACCAATCTATATACTGAGTGCGGTTAGGCTTTCTCTTGAAGGGTGGTTTTCCGAACCTTGGTTGGGACGGTTAGGCTTAAGAGTTGTCTATGCTGGCTCATGTACCTCAAATTTATTTATTAACGTCACTGAAACTAATGTAGGTAAATATCAGGGTTGAGTAATTGGGGTGAACCGTATATATATAGTTGTATTTGCCGTCTCGAATGCCTGTAGTCGGGTTTCAAAGGTAGAGATTAGGAATATATTTGAGTTCAGGCAGAGGAATTGATTACCGCTATCTATAAATTCTCTTCTTCCCACAAGGGATGCGATCGCACCTAAAATAAATAGGACTTACGCACAAGCCTGAAACCTAGATCCCCCTGAGCAACCCCTTAAAAAGGGGGGGAAATTCAAAGTCCCCCTTTTTAAGGGGGATTTAGGGGGATCCTGCGTTAGTCCTAATAAAAAAGCCTAATTGCCTCCAAGTCGCATTATGTCCCTCTCTCCATGCCTGAAAACCAGACTTTCCACACCTCTAAAAATCGGTAATTTTGAAGTTAAAAGTCGGGTTTTACAATCTCCTTTATCTGGCGTGACAGATTTAGTATTTCGTCGCTTGGTGCGTCGCTATGCCCCAGAGTCGATGATGTATACCGAAATGGTACAAGCGACGGGATTGCACTATGTTAAGGAGCTACCTAAGATTATGGAGGTAGACCCCAACGAAAAACCGATTAGTATTCAACTGTTTGATTGTCGTCCAGATTTTATGGCAGAAGCAGCACAAAAAGCCGTAGCAGAAGGTGCTGATACGATTGATATAAATATGGGTTGTCCAGTTAATAAAATTACTAAAAAAGGTGGCGGTTCTTCATTATTAAGACAACCAGAAATTGCTGAGGCAATTGTCATAGAAGTAGTTAAATCTGTAGATGTTCCAGTAACAGTTAAAACTCGGATTGGTTGGAATGATCAGGAAATTACTATTTTAGATTTTGCGAAACGAATGCAAGATGCCGGGGCGCAAATGATTACAGTGCATGGTCGCACTCGCGCCCAAGGTTATAATGGTTCTGCTAACTGGGAATGGATTAAACGAGTAAAGGAAGTTATCTCAATTCCAGTTATTGCTAATGGGGATATATTTTCAGTTGAAGCAGCAGTACGTTGTTTAGAAGAAACAGGCGCAGATGGTGTAATGTGTTCGCGGGGAACTTTAGGTTATCCGTTTTTGGTGGGAGAAATTGATTATTTTCTCAAAACTGGGGAAGAATTACCATCAGCAACACCTGTGCAACTGTTGGAATGTGCGAGGGAACATTTACAAGCTTTGTGGGATTACAAGGGAGAAAAGGGGATACGTCAAGCGCGTAAGCACATGGCTTGGTATTGCAAGGGGTTTGCTGGTGCTGCGGAGTTGCGAGGACAGTTGAGTGTAGTTGAAACTGTTGATCAGGGTTTTGAGATGATTGATTGTGCTTTGAATGGACTTCTTGTATAAGTCAAAGTTTAGATAATTAACCACAGATGCACACAGATAAACACAGATGTAATAACTGTAGGACTTACGCAGAGATCCCCCTAAATCCCCCTTAAAAAGGGGGACTTTGAATAGTTCAGATAAATAAAAGCACCAAATATTACCCATGTTTTTGAACCACACAATTACAGATTTAAGTTCTGGAATGGCATCCCTGGCTGCCCCTATGCCTGAACTTGCAACTATCGAAGCAGAAAATTCCCCCATTGTGCTTACCGGAGTGTTGCTGAGTTTGGTAGTAATTTACCTAGCCAGTAAACTCGGTGCAGAAGCAGCTAAACGCCTAGACTTTCCTCCAGTTTTGGGTGAATTAGTGGCAGGAGTAATTGTGGGGGTGTCTGCCCTACACCTAATAATTTTTCCAGAAAGTGGGCTGTCAGCCTCTGATTCAGGGGTAATGATAGTTATTCAATGGATTAATCATCTTTCCCCCGCAGCGCTGACAAGTGTATTTGAAACCAAGAGTGAAGTTATTTCAGTGCTGGCTGAATTGGGCGTGATTATTCTGCTATTTGAAATAGGTCTGGAATCGGATCTCAGGCAACTCAAAGAAGTGGGATATCAAGCTACAGTCGTCGCCTGTGTTGGTGTGGCGGTTCCTTTTGCTGCGGGTACTGTTGGCTTGATGATGTTATTTAATGTTCCGGCAATTCCAGCAATTTTTGCGGGGGCTGCTTTGACGGCAACTAGCATCGGGATTACATCGAAAGTGTTGTCGGAATTAGGACAGCTTAAATCTAAAGAAGGTCAAATTATTGTTGGCGCGGCTGTTATTGATGATGTGCTGGGAATTATTGTGCTGGCGGTTGTTGCAAGTTTAGCCAAAACTGGTGAAATTGATGTTGCCAATGTTATTTACCTGATTGTGAGTGCAACAGCTTTTTTGATGGGTTCAATTCTATTGGGTGGCATCTTTAACAAAAGCTTTGTTGCCATTGTGGATAAATTCAAAACTCGTGGCAATGTGGTGATTCCGGCATTGATTTTTGCCTTCTTTATGGCATTTATCGGCAGTGCGATTCATTTAGAAGCAATTTTAGGTGCTTTCGCGGCTGGCTTGGTTTTGGATGAAACTGATGCCCGTAATGAGTTGGATGAATTGGTGAAGCCGATCGCAGATATACTTGTGCCAATCTTCTTTGTGACTGTGGGCGCACGGGCTGATTTGGGTGTGCTGAATCCGACAGTACCAGAGAATCGCGCCGGACTTTTGATTGCCACCTTTTTGATGGTGGTTGCTATTCTGGGCAAGGTGGTTACAGGTTGGGCGGTGTTTGGTCAACCTGGAATTAATCGTTTAGCGATTGGGGTGGGGATGATTCCCAGGGGTGAAGTGGGGTTAGTGTTTGCTGGAATCGGTTCTGCCAGTGGAGTGCTTGATAAGCCATTGGAAGTATCTATTATTATCATGGTGATTCTGACTACATTTCTAGCACCGCCGTTTCTGCGGATTGTTTTTAATCAACCTGCGGAACCTCCAAGTAAAGGAGAATCTACGGGCGAGTCAGCGATTTTAGCGGGTGAATCCCAGATTATTTCTTGATGTTGCTATGGTGCGATCGCACGCCTGAATACTACAGATGGCGATCGCACTACAATCAACATATCTGCCTCTATTTCTTAATAAGCTAACCCGCAAATAAACTTGTACATTTTTAATAAAGAATAAAAATTATCAAACACTCTTACCCTCTCTCCTCCCTCCTCGCTCCTCTCTTTCTAAAAGATAAAATTTATAAACACAACAGCTTATGACTAACTCCCCAAAGGCTTCCCACAATCGCTATCAGGTAATCCGAGAAACTAGGCGAAATCAGGAAGGATCTTGTATTACCTATTTAGGTAAAGATAATAATACTCAGCAGCCAGTTAGCTTGACTCGATTTGTCTTAACTCCAGAAACTACTAAAAAATCAAGCTATGAAACTTATCTGCCAGGATTTCAACGGCTACAAAAATTAAATCATCCTGGCATTACCCGCTATTTAGATTGTTTTAAAACCGCAGATGGCTTTTGTTTAGTACAGGAGTACAAACAAAGTCACGCTCTTAATGTTACCCGAAATTGGACAACCGAAGAAATTAAACAGATTGCTGTATCTGTTCTGGAAATACTTGTTTATCTTCAAAATCATACTCCACCAATTATACATCGAAATATCAAGCCTGAAAGCATATTTATAGATGCTCAAATGAGCGTTTATCTGATGGATTTTAACTATGCACAGATTGGTGGCGGAGATTTATTTTTTAATAGCATTACGGATAAAAAATCTGGTTTTGCGTCGCCAGAAGAACTCCGTAACCGCCCATTGAGTGAAGCAAGCGACCTTTATAGTTTAGGGGCAACGCTGATGTGTTTGTTAACTCAAACAGAATCTAACAAAGTCAATACCTTAATGGGTCAAGATAATCGTATTAACGTTAATGGATTAGTTGCGAATGAGGTAAGCTTGGGTTTAATAGCTTGGCTAGAAACTATGCTATCGCCTAATCCTAAACAACGATACCCTAATGCAAGCCAGGCTTTGGAAGCAGTTAAAATAATTGATGTAACCCGTTTTCCAGAGGTTCAATTTAATCCAGCATCTTTAATATTTAAAAATAATAATTTTGGTGAAATAATTACCAGTGATGTTACAGTAACTAACTTAATTCCTGATACGCTTTTAAAAGCTAATTGGGATATTATCCAATTTTTAGGCAATTCTCCTGCCTCCAGTAAATCTCAGAATTGGATTGCTTTTGAACCAGCTAACTTTGAAAATAATAAGACGGTTTGTAAAATATCTGTTGATACTAACCAGTTGAGGGCAGGTAAAAATTATCAACGTCAGATTGTATTAAATGCCAATTCTTTACAAAAAATTCACCATTTAACAATTACCGTAACAACTGCTGCTATTCAACCTCGAAAACTGCTTTTTGTTTCCATATTTGCGTTATTGGCAATTTCATGGGTGGGAGGTTGGTTTGAAACTTTGATAGTAGGAATTACGCCTGAATTTCTTAACTGGGTGGTCTTATTTATTGGGTTGGTAATTGGGGGCGTTGGTGGAGGCGCAGCCGCGTTTTCAAAAATCAATTTATTTGCTAGGATGGTTGGGCTAATACTAACTCTTTCGCTAGGAGTGGGATTAGTAGGGTTAGGTACTGATCTTGATGTTATAGTCGGGTTTGTTGTTGGGTTAGTAGTAGCTGCTGTAGCGGGTACTGTCGTCAAACATCACAGACAAAATAAATTTTCCATGCTCTTTTCTGTGATAATTTCAATACTTACCGCTACTTTAGGGATGAGTTTAGGAATAGATTTAACTTTAAAATCTTTTAACCCTTTAGTTATGTTGATAGTAGTAATAACTGGATTATCTTTAGCAGCCTTAATTATTAACCCATATATAAAGTATTACCAAATTTTATCTAATTATCGTAAATCAGAGCAGTTTTTAATTAAGCCATAGAGTTAAATATAATAGTCAGGACTTACTTCTAAATCCCCCTAAATCCCCCTTAAAAAGGGGGACTTTGAATTTCCCCCTTTTTAAGGGGGGTAGGGGGGATCAAGGTTTCAAGCATGAGAGTGCGTAAGTCCTAATAGTGTTGTTTGGGCTGATGTAAAAACATAAGCTCTAATAACGCAAGTGTGAGATAATGTGCATGGCTAATAACAAGAAAAGATTTATTTATGCGTTGGTTGAAAAAGCTACTTCCTTTATTTACTGTTATTTACTGCACTACTTTAAGTACAACAGTTAAAGCTGAAACCTTTGATAGAGAAGTGTCTCGTTTTGCATCGGGAACTGGGACTGCTCTTTATTTAGGAACTGGTGTACTTTTACCGCTATTAATTGATGGTAAAAATGGAGAACAACACTCACTACGGGCAGTTGATTCATTAGGTACAAGTGTTTTACTGTGTGAAGGTATAAAACAAGTAATCCCAGTAAA
Source organism: uncultured cyanobacterium (assembly GCA_963711165.1). Taxonomy (GTDB): domain Bacteria; phylum Cyanobacteriota; class Cyanobacteriia; order Cyanobacteriales; family PCC-9333; genus Crinalium. Next base: position 288,437 of record CAVQDG010000038.1, read on the forward strand.
ACGACCAGATTCCGAGGAAAGAGATAGTTTTCCTAGTTGTCACGCTACAGCAGCTTTTGCGATCGCAACTATGCAAAGTCATTATCACCCTGAATCTGCTTTATTGTGGTATGGTGGAGCATCTGCGATCGCACTCTCTCGTGTTAATCTTAATCGACATCGTGTGACTGAAGTACTAGCAGGCGCAGCCTTGGGATACTTCACATCACGCTTAGAGTTGAGCCAAAAACACGGATTGATTTTGTTTCCGTTAATTAGAACAGATAAAAATGATACGGTGGTGGGACTACAAGTAGTTGGCTCTTTTTAATAACATTAATTAATCCAAAAGTTGTGATTATTTTTGTAATTGTTTTGTAAGCAGTCAGCTATCAGCTATCAGTCGTCAGCTTATGATAGTAATGCTTTCCTATAGCGCATGGTCTTTGTGCGAGACTAAGCTAACGCGCATCTAAATTGTACATTTGATAATTGATATAAAAGTTATCAAACCCTATAACCCTCTCTCCTCCCTCCTCTCTCCTCCCTCTCTAAAATATAAAATCAAAGAAACACAACCACATCTCTAGGCAGATACGTTGACAAACAAATCCAGCAGAGAATAAAAATAAGCTGTTTTGGTCTCCTGGGTCTGGTAAGTTAAATAGGTTAATTAATATTCAAGGACTAATAGCTTACCGGATAGGTTTAGCTAAGGTAAGCTAAGGCGCATTTAAATCTTACATTTTTAATTGAGACAAAAGTTATCAAACCCTGTTCCCTCCCTCCTCTCTCCTCCCTCCTCTCCCTCTAAAACATACAATTTAAATACACAACAGCTTAGCAGGGGTAGGTTAGCTTATGGCACTGATTGTTCAGAAATATGGTGGGAGTTCTGTTGGCTCAGTTGAACGCATTCAAGCTGTCGCCCAGCGCGTACTGAAAACCGTCGCTTCAGGTAACTCGGTGGTAGTTGTTGTTTCCGCAATGGGCAAAACTACTGATGGTTTAGTGAAACTAGCCAAGGAAATTTCTAACAATCCGAATCGCCGAGAGATGGATATGCTACTATCCACTGGCGAACAAGTTTCTATTGCCCTCTTAAGTATGGCGTTGCAGCAGTTAGGACAACCTGCAATTTCTTTAACTGGGGCGCAGGTAGGAATTGTCACAGAACCAGAACATACTCGCGCTAGAATTCTTCAAATTAAAACACAGCGAATTGAGCGACATTTAAAAAATGGTGAGGTGGTTGTTGTTGCTGGCTTCCAAGGTGTTAGTGAAACAGGTGAATTAGAAATTACTACCTTGGGACGTGGTGGTTCAGATACTTCTGCTGTAGCTTTAGCTGCTGCTCTACAAGCTAATTTCTGCGAAATTTACACGGATGTACCTGGAATTTTAACCGCAGACCCCCGACTTGTTCCAGATGCTCATTTGATGACAGAAATTACTTGTGATGAGATGCTGGAATTAGCCAGTTTAGGCGCGAAGGTATTGCATCCAAGAGCGGTGGAAATTGCGCGGAATTATGGTATGCCTTTGGTAGTGCGTTCTAGCTGGACTGATGATCCGGGGACATGGGTTGTATCACCCCCACCGCAACCACGTTCTCTAGAAGGCTTGGAAATTGCCCGCCCTGTTGATGCGGTGGAATTTGACACGGATCAAGCAAAAGTGGCAATGTTGCGCGTTCCCGACCGTCCAGGGGTAGCTGCAAGGTTATTTGGGGAGATTTCAGATCAAGATTTGGATGTTGATTTAATTATCCAGTCGATCCACGAAGGTAATACTAATGATATTGCTTTTACTGTTAGTAAAGGTATCTTAAAACGTGCCGAAGCAGTTGCATCGGCTATAGCACCCGCCCTCCGCAGTAATAACCATGCACTTGAAGAAGCTGAGGTGATGGTCGAGTATGAAATTGCTAAAATCAGCATTGCTGGCGCTGGAATGATTGGACGACCTGGGGTAGCAGCACAAATGTTTGCTACTCTGGCTGATGCTGGAATAAATATCCAGATGATTTCGACTTCGGAAGTAAAAGTTAGTTGCGTAATTGATCATGAAGATTGCGATCGCGCGATCGCAACTTTATGTCAAACTTTTGATATCAATACATCTCCGGCTCAACTCACAAATAAACTCAAAGCATTAAATTCTCAATCCTCCCCTGTAGTAAGAGGTGTAGCACTTGATCTCAACCAAGCGCGTCTTGCTATCCTCCATGTTCCAGATCATCCTGGTATGGCAGCGAAATTATTCGGGCTTCTGGCTAAAAAGAATATCAGCGTTGATATGATTATTCAATCACAACGTTGCCGTGTAATTAATGGTGTTCCTACCCGCGATATCGCCTGCACAGTAGCACAAGCAGATGCAGAAGATGCTCAAATAGCACTACAACAAGCTACACCAGAACTAGGTTGTGGCGAGATTTTAGTTGATCCAGAAATTGCTAAAGTTAGCATCGTCGGTTCTGGAATGGTAGGACAACCAGGTATTGCAGCTAAGATGTTTGCAGCATTAGCGCAAAAACAAATTAATATTCAGATGATTACAACATCTGAAATTAAAGTTAGTTGCGTTGTCGCGCAAGAGCAAGGAATTACTGCTTTGCAAACAATTCATCAAGCATTTGAGCTTGCAGGTAGCCAAAAGATTGAAGTACCCGCTTAATCAATAGACCTCTTGCATAAATATATTTAACCCCACCCCAGCCCTCCCCGAATCTGCGGGGAGGGAGCCAATTTCCCCCCGCAGATTCGGGGGGATAAAGGGGGGTAATTTGGACTTTTGCAAGAGGTCTACTCCCTTCCCAATAAAAGATTACTGATCGTATTCTTCTTCTTCCTTGGCGTTCTTGGCGTTTTGGCGGTTTTTCAAATAGGTATTCTTTGGGCGGGAAGGGAGTAATACAGTTTTGCTAATTAGTTACCAATTGACAAAGGCGTTTAATTATGCTTAAAACGCTATACAATTCGTTGCTAGGATTACGAGTAATAAATACTTTTGATAAGGCGTACTGATGCGGATTCCCTTGGAGCAGTTTGACAAAGACAAAACTGCCTCCTGTAGTAATCATGCCAAAGCAGGGTTTTTCTGGATAGGGGTTAGCCAACATATAAGCTAGGATTTGTGCTAGTCCTTCTTCAATAGAAAAAGAGGCTTTTTTAGACTCAATCACCATTACCCAAAGTTGCTCTTTTAAAACTAAGGTGTCAATCCTTCCTTTAATAATTACATCTTCATCTAATGAGGCAATTTCTACAGGCTCTTCGGATTTGACGTAAAAAGGATATAAGTAAAAGTCCCCAATAAATAATATTGGATCTAGCACTGCCATACGGATAACATCTTCAAGCAGTGGCGGGTAATTAAGTAAGTTAATATAACCTGCTTTTACTTTGTCTAAAAGTTTTTTATCTAAGTCAGAAATTTTTGGGTTATCTTCTTGCCATTCGCGGAAGAATTGGTCATCGTCTACTAGCTGAATACCAAACTTATCAATTAAATCCCGTAAGGTGATATTTTTAGCTTGTATTGTTTGTACCATAATTTATGTCCTAAAATATAATTTATTGTCTTCGTGCTGTATATATCTTAGCTACTGTTAATTGAAAAAAAAAGGTCACTATGGCAAAGTGACCGCAAAATTAAATATAGGAGATTCTCATTCTCAGGCTAGATGGAAGATTTAAACTTTTAGGCAATAAGATATCCGGTAATAAAGTTACTAACTAAAGCCAGTGCGATCGCGCCAATTACAGCAGTCCAAATTCCCCAGCGCAAACGAAATCCTTCAACTAACTTCGCAGCTATAGTTAAAGCAATCACATTGATCACAAATGAGAATAGCCCTAAAGTTAGTACCTTAGAAAAAAATCCGTAAATACCAAATGTTAAAAAATTTGGTATTGTGAATAAAAAGAAACTCAAAGCTGTATTAACAACCCCTAAAGTCGCCGCAGAAATCAAAGCTTTTGGTGTGCTATCAATTTCTACACCCAATGGGATTTGAGAAATAATTAGTAAACTTGATGAAGTAACTAACCAAACTATTAAAATATCAGTCAAGTTCATTATGAATAACTCCTAATTAAAAATTTATGGCAAACAACTTGCTATAACTACTAATTTAGAGTTAAAATAATAAATCACCCTCTGCTAATTGGTATAAATTATTCTACCTCTAAGGAGCAGGTTGAGATGTGCCTGGGGCTACTGTTGCGCCTGGATTAGGCAGATTAGGACTTAAAGGTAAATTATTAGGATAATTAGGATTTATACCTTGTCCATTAGAAGGTATTCCTGGGTTAGTAGGTATTTGTGGTTGATTAAGGTTAGGTATGCCTGAAGGATTAGGGGGAACAGCAGGATTAGTTCCTGAATAGGGTGTGAGGCTAGGGTTTTGTGTACCTGGATTATTAGAATTAGGATCTTGTTGAGAGGCGCTGGGTAATGTTGCTAACGCTACGCGATCGCCTCCGACAGAACGTAACAAATCTAACACTTGAATCACATCGTTATAACTGGCAGTTTTGGCAGCATATAGCACCATCAACCCATTAGGATTTGTGGCTTTATAGTTTTTTAAACCTTCAGATAGCTGATCTTTTGAACTCATTACCTGTTTTTCCAGGTAAATTTGACCAAAATCATCCAAGCTAACAATCAACATTTCTCGCATCTGCGGTACGCCACTTTTAGCTTGAGGCAAATTTACATTAATTGCCTGCTGACGAGTTAGTTGCAAAGCAGCGATTAAAAAAAACGTCAGGATACAAAATATCACGTCAATTAAGGGAAGAATTTCAATCCGAGCTTCTTCGGTGGAAGTATCCAGGTTAATCTTCATAGTAGTAAGATTGTTAATTGGTCATTGGTCATTGGTCATTGTTAATTGTTAATTGGTCATTGTTAATTGTTAATTGGTCATTGGTCATTGGTCATTGTTAATTGTTAATTGTGAATTGGAGTTTAATTTTCCGTGTTATCAAAACGTTCTACTGGTTTGATCGGGTTAGGGCGATCGCTCACATTTGCTAAATCTTGTCGATATAGAAGTTCTAATTCATTTCCCGACTGACGAAATATTTTGACTTGATTGAATAACAAAGCTTGAAATACTCGATAAAAAGCCAAAGTAGTAATCGCTACAATCAAACCCGTCGCAGTAGTGATCAGAGATTCACTAATCCCTAAAGTCACTCCTGTAGTTGAAGAAGTTCCCAAATCTCCTAGCTTGATACCACTAAGCGATCGAATCAAGCCTAAAACCGTACCTAATAATCCTAATAAGGGTGAAAGAGCAATCACCGCTTCTAAGATTTTGTCACCCCGACGCATAGAGGTTAATTCCTCATCTGCTGCTGCCTCTAGCGCCAGCTTAAACACCTCTGGATCGGGACTTGGTAGCCGCAAAGGTGCATACAGAAACCTACCAATAGGCTGCTTTCTAGACTGGAGAGCGATTTCATGAGCCAATTGCCAGTCGCGCTTACTAGCAGATTCCAAAATGCGATCGACAATTTGCCGTTCCTTACTTAAAATCCTCGACCAAAACCACAAACGCTCTAAAATTGTGGCGACAGACAACAGCGATAAAGCCAGTAGCGGCCACATTGCAGGGCCACCTCTTTCAATAAGTTCCGTAACAGTCACAGGTTTTTATTCCGCTTAGTGTTAACAAAATTGTAGGTTGGGTTGAGGTTTTACGAAACCCAACCTCAGCAGCGTTAGAGAACTAACGCATAACCCCTATATATAGTAGGCTTAAACGGCAGTAAAGCCACTACAACGTCCCTTCGCCCCTACAGATAGTGTATAGAATAAAGTCTTACCTAAGTTAGTTGTTAATTGTTAATTGTTAATTGTTAATTGTGAAGTTGGGTTTTCCACACCTGCATATTGTTAGCATTTTTGTCAACATAAAAATACCTAGAGGAAACAAATATGAATTTTTCAATTCAATCTTTTTATAACTGGTATCGCAACACACTTCGCCATCCCAAGTATCGCTGGTGGTTAATTCTTGGTTCATTAGCGTATTTATTCAGCCCGATTGATATTGCCCCAGACTTTATACCTGTAGTTGGACTGCTCGATGATGCAGTGATTCTCACCCTGCTAGTTTCAGAAGTTTCTCAAATGTTAGCTGCCCGCCTCAAGGGTCGTAATAACGAAGAAACACCAGAAGCTAATTCTGCTAGTAGTGAGACTGTAGATGTTAACTCAGTTCCCATTAAGTAAGATTAGCTAATTTGCCATTTATTGACACTCTCACCGTCAAGCTTGCCCTCTCTTCGGGAGATTCTTGCTACCCTTCGGAAACGCTTCGCGAACACAGAAACCTGCTCTTTGATGCAAGACGCGCCATGGCGCGTCTCTACATTCCAGTATGCCCTTTGCAAAAATCATCATACATAAGCTGTTGTGCATTTAAATTGAACTGTTAATTATTGTCAAGTGCTTGTAGTGCGAGCGTCTCGCTCGCTAGCCATATTAAATTTAAATGCGTCTTAGCTTATCACTTTTTTAGCAGTATTTAGGCAGAGGTTTATTGACTGCAAAAAGCCATTATAAGTAAAAAATATTTGGGCTTAAATATAATATATACTCGGTTTATTAACGTCATCAGGACGACTTTAAATATTTTTTTAAAATTACTTAAGTTTCACGCAAAAATACGGAATATTTTTGTCATAAATTCCGTGATACCACGGTAGCTATTTATGTTTAAAATATACAAACATATAGTTTTTCAAGTTTGTGTAGGTAATGCAAAGCCTAAATTCAAGCCATTCAAAGCAACTCAATAGCTTTTGGATAAATCCTAGCTAGATGGGTTATAAGCTGTTGTGTTTCTAAATTTTATATTTTAGAGAGGGAGGAGAGAGGAGGGAGGAGAGAGGGTTATAGGGTTTGATAAGTTTTCTCTCAATTATAAAATGTACAATTTAGATGCGCGTTAGCTTAGTAGCTAAAGCCTAATGGAGCTTAGGATTCTCGGTTGTTAAATATTAAGCGTTTTGGCGTAGATTCATTGAGCTATTTAGCGCAAGACAACGAACAAGCTTGGAAACGATACTAGAGGAGTGATGAGAAGATAGCTCTTAAAAAAAAATAAAGTCAAGCATTAATTGCTAATTACTATATTTTTTTCAATTGAGAGTTACAGCGTGGCAGTCATTGGCTCGGTTTTACCAAAAAATAGTTCACCATACAGGAGTAATTCTATGCAAACTCAGCGAAAGAATAAGTTATACCGACAACTCGTCGCAAGCGCCCTAATATTTGGTGGTACTTTTCAACTGGTAGCTCCAGTGGTAGCTGAAGGTACACCTGCTGGAACAACTATTACCAACACCGCCACTGGTACGTATGACGATGGTAATGGTATACAAATTGAAACTATATCAAATACAGTTCAGATTACGGTAGCTGAAGTAGCTGGTATCACCGTCAGCAGTGCTGGTGCTGATAACTTGACAAATCCTGGTGCAGTTCTCAAACCTGGGGAAAAAGCTAACTTTAAATTTAATGTAACCAACACAGGTAACGACCCCACCACATTCTTTATCCCCAGTGCTGATGTCCTAAATGGTTCTCAAGCCATTAAAAATGGTACCGCAACAGGTGTCACCTATGAAATATTAAATGCCGATGGCACCGTCAATAAGGCTTTAACTCCTAATCCTGTTCCTATTACAGGAGTTGGTGGTCAAACACCTTCTCTGCCGCCTGGAGGTCAGGTTCGGGTCAATGTTAATGTTGATGTTCCCTCTAATATTAGTACGAGTGGCGAGGTCAGCGTTGCTTTAGGTAAGACCCCTACTATAGGGGATCAAAACGTACCACGGGCTGCGGATTCTAATGACGTGTATACGATAGATAATCCTGACGGCGCTTCAGGTGAAATAGCTGGCGCTCCAGTCAACGGAGTTCGGGAAGCAAGCGCCGAACAAAAGGTGACTTTGAATGCAACTCTAGTTCAGCCGTTTGTCTTAATTAAAAAGACTAATTCGAATTATACTCCTGATGCCACGGCTGGCCCTGTAGGCGATACGCTGCAATATAACTTAGATGTTACAGTTCCCTCGACTCTTCCACCTAATCCGCCTCTAGGTGTTACAGCAACTGATGATTTGTACCCAACGTTTGTCCCAGGCTTGAACGAAAAGCGCGTATTAATTTCTGATGTCCTTCCTGCGGGTACAGTCCTCAATGCTGCCCCACCAGGACTTCCACCAGGATGGACAGCAGTTTATAGTACTGATGACCCAGTTGTGACAGGAAATCCATCCTATAAAGCAAGTTGGTCAACAACAGCGCCAGCAGATTTAACAACAGTTAAGCGGATCGGTTTCGTTTATACACTGGACACGCCTGTTACTAAATCCGATACCGCAATTACAGGTTTAAACTATACTGTCAAGTTAACTGCAGCTATCCAACAAGGTGCTCAGATTGCTAACATTGCTCAGGTATTCGGTGAAAAAGCGGGCGTAACTCCTAGCGGTACGACAGTTCCTGGTATCTTTGATGAATCTGGTGACGCTAGCTATAACAACGACTCCAATGGTGATGGAGTTGCAGATACTCTACCCAACAACACTACTGGTATTGCTAACCCTGGGACTCAAGGTGTTGACACAGGCAACAATAACACAGGTACTGGACTAGCTGGTGAAACCAACGTATACACCATTCCTATTACTGCTGCTGGTATTTTGAATGGAACTGTTACTACAACTGGTGGTGTTAGTACTCCTCATCCCGATGCAGTTGGCCCAACCAGTAATAATGATGACTTCACTAATCGTGCTAGTGCGGTTGCTCCTAATAAAGTGCCACTGGTTACTTTTAGTAACTCAATCCAAAACACAGGTGCTGGTATTGCCAATTTGAGTTTAATACCCCAAGCAGCAGATCTGAGGAATTTACCTGTAGGAACCACTATTATTACTATTGGGGATACCAGTGGTACTAAGGTGACTTATACAGTAATTCAATCAACCTTGAATGGCACACCAAGCATAACAGCTAGCGGTAATCCTTTGACTTTCGCTAATGTTGCGGTTAATGAGATTAAGCAGTACGAAGTCACGGTAGATTTGCCTGAGAATACTCCTCAAAACAAAGGCTATGATGTACCAATTACAGCCTTTGTAGACGGTAATGCTAATAAGGTACCTGATGGCAGTGAGGCTCAAAATAAAACAATCGATCGCGTTTATGCAGGCTTCCTCTCTCTGTTAAAAGAAACCCGCGTCCTTGATGCTACTACGGGTAATCCGAAACAAGCATTCAGCGTCAATCCCAAGACAGCAGCACCAGGGGAAAAAATTGAGTACCGGATTACCTACAAGAATATTTCTGAGGTAGCGCCTACCGCAGTGGGTTCTCAATTCAACGTGATCTTGACAGGCAACAATATCAAGATTACAGAGGATGGTACCACTGGTGGTAATAACTGGGCGATCGATCAAAACGGTGACAATATTATCGACACAAGCCATGTGGGCGGTGGTGCAACCGTAGATGGTACTGCTGGTAGTGTGATCGAGTACTTTAACGGTTTAAGTTCTTTAGGAACCACTGAACCTGCTACGAATACTCCCTTGACTAAGTATGTTGATACTGTCTCAGGTACTCTAGCACCAGGCGCTTCTAATACCTTCACTTTCCAACGTAAGGTGAATTAGGTTAATGAATTGGGACACCTCTGTTAAAAGGTGTCCCAAACTTCCTAAAAGATTGATGGATTCCGTAAGACAATATTTGTAAATTTTCAAAGGAAATTGAGATGAAACGTTTATCTTTCAGTACTCTAGGCGCGATCGCTCTTTTAGTTGCAGTACCAGTAATCAGCACTATCCCTGGTGTTCCTAACTTAGGACAAGTTGGACAAGCACTCGCTGATACTGTTAAGCAAGCTAAGGTGCAGCTAAGTTTGGCAGCAGAAAAGAAAATTATTGCACGCAACGATCAAGGTCAAGAAAAAATTACCTGGGCAACTTTGCAAGGCAAAGCGGTGGTTAATCCAGGTGATGTGATTCGCTATAATATTAACGGTCAAAATAATGGCGATCGCGCGGCTAAAAAATTGGTTCTTAATCAACCAATTCCTCAAGGAACTATCTACGTTTTGAATTCTGCTAATGGTAATAACGGTGCAACTACCACCTTTAGTATTGATGGCGGTAAAAACTTCGTAGCCAAGCCTACTATTGAAGTGAAGCTACCTAATGGGAAAACAGAAGTTAGACCTGCTCCTGCTGATAGATATACTCAAATTCGTTGGACTTTTGGTGCAGAAATTCAGCCTAAAGCGACTGTCAAAGCTGGCTACGAGGTGAAAGTTCGCTAGGTGGTAGTATGAAGGCGATCGCTTGGGAGAATATTGAATCAGGCGATCGCTAATTATTGTTATTAGCAAACCCCTAAATTATTGACAAAACCGACCTGAATTATAAATTTCTTACTTATTTTTTGACTAAATTGCCGTAATTTACGCGATTTTATTGCAGAGGTTCTTTATTTTGGGGTTATGAGAATATTCCTGTGAGCTTTTTAAATGTAAAACGCCCCTTTAAATCATTTAATGGCTGCCTACACATCCTCGCAGTCACTGCTATTACTGGAGGAATTTTACAAGTTGCGACCATCTCCGCAGCACAAACTCAAGCACAATGTCCAGAGCAATCTATCAAAAATCAAGCTGCTTCTGCCTATCAAGATACAACTTCTAAAGGCGCAAATATCCGCAATGAAGTCATTAATAGTTCCTCAAACTTAGTAGTTAATTGCCTCTCAAAACAAACAACAACTATTAATACTGCGGGGATCACGGATAGTAACGGCAACAAAATTTTAAGGGGTTTGACCGAAAGTTTAACTGCCGTACTTATAAAAGATCTAAAATTAACGTCGGAAGAAACCAATAAAGCAGTTATGGCTGCTAACCAAGCTTGGGCAAAATTGCCTTCTGACTCTTCAATTACTACTATTAGTACAGTAACACGCACAGCCATAATAGCAGCATTACCTAATCAAGCAAACTTGTTTAATAGCCTTGCTTCTTCTCCAGAGCAACAAGTTAGTAATCTAGCAAAACAACTACTGAAACGAGTTTTATTATCAGTCGTTTCTAGAAAAGGAGCGGAGGAGGAAATGGTAGCAATAATCCCTCTAGATCGCAGCATTGATACTGCTTTTCAGACAGCTAAATTGGCATATCCCGATCAAGCTCAAGCACTAGACAATGCTCAAAAACAGTTATTAGGAGAGTTGAATAACCTCAGACAAGGTATTCAAACAACACTTGTATCAGGAAGTGAAATTTCTTTTAATTTTGTCTTAAAAAATCTCAAACTAACAGAAAGCGATCGCACAGGCGATATTGAGTTTTGGATTCCTAATCCCGCCGAAGAACAAACTAAATTTTTTACAGGCTCTGGTACTGTAACGGCAGTTAAATATCAAGTGTTGAATGCTGAAGGAGACCTTACTGCTCAAGGAAATATCACTGATTCCCAATTTATTAGAGTTGCTAAAGGAGGACAGTTAAAAGTTTCAGTTGTGGTGAAAATCGACACAGCTGTTAGTGCAGGTAGTAACTGGATAGTTGCGTTAAATAATAGCGTTTCTGGCGAAGTTGTACAGCAAAGTACTGTAAGTTTTACATCAGCATTAACCGATCCTTTTGGTCGAGTTACTAGCTGTACAGGCGGGACTTTGGCGAATTATCAGGGATTCAATATTGGCTTATATGAACCAGATGCGAATGATAGTACAGGAACTGGCGTTGCTGGGTTAGTTCCCTTAACAGGTACAGAATTTCCCGATAATCCTAATAATCAAATCCCCAAAGGTATTACTCCTAATACTCAAAATAGTAACCCTTTCAACCTCACTAATAGCGATCAAGGTCGTTACAGTTTTCTGTTAGATAAAGGTCGCGGTCAGTTAACCGTAGGTAAAACTTATATTTTATTAGTAAACACGCCTTCAAGTTCCAACTATCGTGGACGACGCATTCGGATCAAGATTGATGCCATCGTACAACAGGCGGATAATTCAGCAATTGTTAAATATACCGCTACTTCTCTAGATGATTTACCGATTAGTATCTTACTGCAAGCTGGTCAGTCAGTTCCTTCAAAAACTGATCAAAACTCCACACAAACTGGAGAAATTGGGAGTTTTGTAGAAACTGGGGAGATAGTAATTGAAAATGCTGATACTCAAGGGTTAAGTTTAGGCTTTGTTAGCTTATTTACCAGCTTGTGTGAAGCCTCAGAACTACAAATTGTGAAAACAGGCGATCGCGCTGCGGCAGAACCAGGAGATACTGTAATCTATCGCCTCTCAATCAGAAATTTAAGTAATACTAATGTTAACAATTTAGAGATTACAGATAACTTACCATTAGGATTCAAATTTTTACCGGAATCCGTTAGGGCTTCTCTCCCAATTTCAGGAAAAACTAATCCTGTCGCCATTACTTCTAGTCAGAATGGTTCAAATATTAACTTTAAAGTCGCAGAAACTTTATCCAAAGGAAGTGTGCTAACAATTGCCTATGCCGTAGTCCTTACTCCAGATGCAGTGAGAGGTACAGGTCAAAATATTGCCAACGTTAAAGGAAAACGCACTGATAATAATTTGCCTGTCAAAGATGGCCCTACCATGTTCCAATTACGAATTAGACCAGGAATATTATCAAATACAGGTACTATTTTGGGTCGGGTGTTTGTCGATAAAAACTTTGATGGTGAACAACAAGCAAATGAACCTGGTATTCCTAATGCTGTGATCTTTATGGATGACGGTAATAAAATCACTACTGATCCCAATGGATTGTTCTCCGTTGCCAACGTGCTTCCAGGTTCCCGTACTGGAGTTTTAGATTTTAGTAGTCTCCCTGGTTATACCTTAGCTCCTAATCTTTATATCAAGGAACGTAATAGCCAATCTCGATTGGTACATTTAGCACCAGGAGGTCTTGTGCGTATGAACTTCGGAGTTACCCCTACATTTAAAGGAGAAAAATAGTGAGTTGGTAAAACTTCAGCTTTATGCGTTATTTTGGCAAGTTTTAAAAACCTAGTACATTTTGCTGATATTTTTGCGTAGTTTTACCGAAGATTATTAGCAATCACAAATGATATAAATAAAGTATTGAGAAAGTATTTCGATGTGCAATCTACAGTAATTTTACTAGCAAAAAAATGTAAAAATAGTTAATCTTAATTATTTTTATTTGTAACAAATATTTTGGTTAATCTCAAATTTACAGACCCGTTAATGCTAGAGAGAAAGGCGAGTCATAGTGTTTATTAAAGAAGGTTTGCAATGCGTCAGGAGGAAAACTATTTAAAGAGCGCCTTATTTAATTTTGGAACTGTAATCTCTACAGCCTGTATGTTGATGCAGAGTCAGTCGGTTAAAGCTGACGAGGCTAACAAGAGCGCAGTAAATCAAGAGGGCGTTCAATCTCCTAACCTTTCCCAAAATCCGCTAACACCTGAAAGTCAAGCCGATAAAGCTAGTAATTCTGTAGCGGCAACTGATGTAAAAATTATTAGCCCAACATCTAACACTGTCTTAGATGTGCCAACAACATCAGTCGTTCTACAATTTCCCGCAGGAGCAAAGGTAGAACTGCGAGTTAATGAAGTATTAGTTGATTCTGGCTTAATTGGACATACTGAAACTGATGCTAAAACGAAGTTAGTAACACAAACTTGGTATGGAGTTTCTTTCCGCGAGGGAGAAAATACCCTAACTGCCCAAGCTATAAGTAATGGTATTCCAAGTACTATTGCTTCAGTGAAGGTGCAGATATCGGGAAATGCTCAAAAGTTAACAGTGGAAACCGTAGAAAAAATTTCGGCAGATAAGCCTTCAACTACGATTCCAAACCAAGTTTTAGATAAGCGTTCTAACCAAGATGCCGTTGTTACTAAAACGACAAGTCCAGACCAAGCAGGGCTTCAGATACAAGGGACTCAGGATCAATTAAGTGCAACTCAAGCGGCTGTTGCTAACAATAGTGCAGCCAATCCTGGGGCTGTTCCTGTTTCTAACCTTTCCCAAAATCCGGTAACGCCTGAAAGTCAAGTAGATAAAGCTAGTAATTCTGTAGCGCCAAGTGATGTAAAAATTATTACCCCAACATCTAACACTGTTTTAGATGTTCCGGCAACATCAGTCGTTCTACAATTTCCACCAGGAGCAAAGGTAGAACTGCGAGTTAATGGAGTATTAGTTGAGTCTAGTTTAATTGGACGTACTGAAACTGATCCTAAAACAAAGTTAGTAACACAAACTTGGTATGGAGTTTCCTTCCGTGAGGGAGATAATATCCTAACTGCCCAAGCCACAATTAATGGTGTTGCAAGCCCGATTACTTCACTCAAAGTACAGGTATCGGGAGATGCTCAACGGCTAACTGTGGAAACAGTTGAAAAACAGATTCCGGCAGATAATCGTTCAACTGCTACGGTTCAAGGTCAGCTTTTAGATAAAAATGGCAATCGTTCTAATAGAGATGCTGTTGTTACTCTCACCGCAAGTGGTGGCGAATTTGTTGGGGTAGATGCAGATAAAGACCAAGCAGGGTTTCAGGTACAAGCTCGTCAAGGACAATTTACTGCAAGTTTGCGCTCTAGTAGTGAAGCTAAAGTAGCGAGAATTCGGGCGGCTACTGGCGCTTTAGAAGCATTTAATCAAATTGAGTTTCAGACATCTTTGCGTCCTAGTATTGCAACAGGAGTAATAGATGTACGCTTAGGAGGTCGAGGAACAAACTATTACGATAATTTTCGGGAATTTTTACCTCCAGATAAAGATAACAAAACACAGTTAGATTTATCTGGTGCTGTTTTTGCGACAGGGAAAGTAGGGGATTGGTTATTTACTGGAGCTTATAATAGCTCACGCGCTCTCAATGAAGATTGCAGTGGAAACACTGGTTTATCACGAGATACACAAGCTTGCGACGCTTATTCGATATACGGGGATAGCTCTACAAAAGAACGGACAACTCGTTCTCAAGACAGTGTATTTTTAAGATTTGAGCGCAATAAAGATTATGTGATGTGGGGGGACTACGATACTCAAGAATTGGCCCGCCAGTCGCAAGAATTTACCGCTACTAATCGTCAACTCCACGGTTTTAAAACTAATTACAACATCGGAAATCTGCAACTCACTGGCTTATATGCCAATAATGTTAAAGGCTTCCAGCGAGATACAATTGCTCCCGATGGCACCAGTGGTTATTACTTCGTTTCCCGACGGTTATTAGTAACGGGAAGCGAAGATGTTTTTATTGAGTTAGAAGAAATAAATCGTCCAGGAACAGTAATTTCCCGCCAAAAACTCCAGCGAGGTTCTGATTATCAAATTGACTACGATCGCGGCACGTTATTATTTCGTCAGCCACTCCTACGAACTGATGTAAATGCTGAGGGATTAGTATTAGTACGAAGGATTGTTACCACTTATCAATTTGAAAGTCAAGCTCCAACTGCAAACATTTTCGCCGTCCGCGCACAGTACAACTTTTCACGGGAACTTAACAAAGAAAGTTGGTTAGCATCTTCTTACTTTAGAGAAAATCAGGGGATGCGCCATTTTGAAATATCTGGCACAGATGCGCTAATTTCTTTAGGTTCAAAATCTACTTTAGTTGCAGAATACGCTCATTCTACAAATGATTCTGAATTCATGGGAACTGTTAGCGGCTCTGCCTATCGTGTAGAAGCCAATGCAGATATAACAGATAAAATTCAAACTCGTGCTTATTTACGTTCAGCAGATACGGGTTTTGCGAATAATGCTACTACCAGTTTTGTTGCTGGTCAAAGCCGTTATGGTTTTAATGTCAACGCTCAAGTTTTTAACACTACAAATTTTCGAGCGCAATATGACCATGAAGATAATCGCGGCATTGCACCACGACCTATAAATACATTTGGAGATTTATTTAACCCTGGTTTAGAAGCTATTCCTGGTAGCAAGGTAGATAATTCTTTAACTACTATTTCAGTAGGAATTCAACAACCAATTGGTAATTCTAAGCTAGATTTAGACTTTATTCATCGTCAAAGAGAAGACCGCCTCGTAAATAGTCCTCTTAGCGCCAACTCCAATCAGTTGCGATCGCGCCTGACAGTTCCGGTTAATAATAAAGTTACATTGCGGGCGCAAAATGAAATCACTCTTTCATCAGAGAAAGATATCGCCTACCCCGACCGCACAATATTAGGAGTAGATTGGGCTGCTTATCCGGGCGTTAATATCAGCCTGAATCATCAATTTTTCACAGGACAAACACAGGGAAGTAACTCAATCACCAGCCTAGATATGAAAGGTGATTACAAATTGGGAACTGACACCGCCTTAACCGGACGCTACTCTATTATTGGTGGTGGTGGTAATTCCCTGACCACTCAAGGAGCGCTCGGTATAAATCAGGGTGTGAAAATTACCCCTGGACTACGCCTTAACTTAGCTTATGAGCATATTTTTGGCGATATTTTAAATCGTACAGGCGCAGGTCAACAGTTTGTCCAGCCATTTGCCGTTGGTCAAAGTGCATCTGCCATCGGCGTTCAAGGCGGCGACAGCTATAGCGTTGGACTCGATTACACAGATAGCCCTGACTTCAAAGCCAGCGCCCGCTACGAACATCGTTCTTCCTCTGACAGTAATAATAATGTAATTTCCGCTAATGTCGCGGGTAAAGTTTCACCAGCCCTGACAGCACTTGCCAATTATCAACAAGCTAACTTTTCCAATCAAACCCTTAAAGGACTAGGGGATACAGCCAATCTTAGACTAGGCGTTGCCTTTCGCGACCCTAATAACGATAGCTTTAACGCCTTACTACGCTACGAATACCGCAAAAATCCCGCAACTATTCCCGATACACTATTGCTAGGTAGCGGTACAGGTTCAGAGGATCATACTATTGCCCTTGAAACCATCTATGCCCCTAACTGGCAATGGGAATTTTACGGCAAATATGCTTTGCGCGACAGCACCTCTTATCTCGCTCAAGATTTAATCGGTAATACCACAACAACTCTTGCTCAATTACGTGCTACTTATCGTCTGGGATACAGCATAGATTTAGTCGGAGAAGGTCGTTGGATCAACCAAACTCAAACAGGTTACAAAGAAACAGGCTTGCTGGTTGAACTAGGTTACTATATCACTCCCAATTTACGTCTCGCGGCTGGATATGCCTTCGGTAAGGTTGATGACCGCGATTTTGATGGGGCGCGTTCCGCAGGTGGCCCTTACTTAGGATTAACAGTTAAGCTCAATGAATTATTTAGCGGTTTTGGATTGCAAAAAGTAGCACCTCCACAGCAACAGGAATCTCAAGTTCAACCAGTGTCGAATAATTCCTCTCCATCCCCAGCTACATCAACTGCTACTACAAATATACCCACAAAATCAACAACAACAGTAACCCCAACTACCACCACAGATACACCTGCAAAGTCAACAACTACAAATCCTACCGTCCCAGGAGCAAGTACTCCTGCTGTCACTCAACCTGTAGAAGGTGCAACCCCATGAAAAAATTATCTCCGTCATTAGACCTGCTGCATAAATCCGAAAAACCCCTCCCCAGCCCTCCCCGAAACGGGGAGGGAGCAAGATTTCTTCCCCCCGCATCGGGGGGATTGAGGGGGGTCAATTTGATGGCAACAGGTCTAGTAGACAATAGACCTCTTGCGAAAGTTGAAATTACCCCCCCCTTACAAAGGGGGGAAACTACTCCCTCCCCTTTGCAAGGGGAGGGTTGGGGTGGGGTAGCGAAATATTTATGCAAGTCTAATCAAATTAACTTTATTAAACAAACAATTACAAAATTTCCCCTTGTTCCGTGTTTTTATTTGGCAATATTATCATTGTGTTTTAGCGACTCAGTTGCAGCAGTTCCAACACTTACTTGCCAAGACACGCAGTTAACACCTCCAGATTGCTATCCCCTAACTTCCCCTCTCCAAACTGGGACAACACCATTGCACTTACGGGTGACAGTTAATAGTAACCAAGATGGTGCAATTCAACCTGATACTGTTCTGACTTTGCGGGAAGCAATTCATATAGTTAATGGTACTTTACCATTAGAACGCTTGAGTCCTAGTGAGAAAACTGCTGTTGAATCGCTTAATGCTAATACGCCATCCCGAATTGAATTTAATTTACCCTCAAATCAAACAACAATTCGTTTAATTAAAGTTTTGCCACCTTTAGCAAGTCCTGGTTTAGTTGTTGATGGTACAACTCAACCAGGGTATGACGCTAAAAAATCTGCCACTACTGAAATTGCTATCCCTATTCCTGTTGTGGCAATTACTACGGCAGAAAATGTTGAGGTGTTACGGGGATTAACAATAATTGCTGATGGGGTGACAGTTCGGGGATTAAATTTATATGGATTTACAGCTAAAAATGATCGTACAGCATTAACACCCCCCGCAGATATTTTTATTGCTGATCGCCTCATTCCTGCGGATAGAAGTGAGCAACAAAGTTCAGGAAGATTTTTACCATTTTATGAAGGAAATATTCCTCCAAAAAATGTGTTAGTTGAGGGTAATTGGTTGGGCATTTTAAGTAATGAAAGTATGCCAGCAACAACTTCGGCGTTTGGAGTTTCTGTGTTTAATAGTTTGGGAACAACAATTAGGCGAAACAGAATTGCTAATCATAATGGCAGTGGTATTATTACTTCTGTTCAAGCCGAGAATTTGCAAGTAATAGAAAATATTATTGATAATAATGGTTTGGCTGGGATACCTGATGCTATTCGTTTAGAAGGGTTAATTAATCAGTCGCAAGTTAGTTCTAATTTAATTTGTGGGAATCAGGGTAGTGCGGTGTATTTATTTAAGCCGGAAGGTGCTATAAAAATTGAAAATAACCAAATTAAATTGAATGGTAGGCGTTTTCGTCGTGCGGCTATTTTTTTGATGGGGAATGAACATCAGGTAAGAGGAAATCAAATTAGTAATCAAAGGGGGGCAGGGGTTGTTGTGGCTAGTTTTCCTAAAAGCGATCGCAACTTAATTCAAAATAATATATTTGCAGAGTTAGAAGGTTTGAGCATTGATTTAATTACTCAACAAAATGTCGGGATAGAAAATTATCAACAAGGTGATGGTCCCAATCCCCTGCGAAATTCACCAAATAGACGGTTAGGAACTGGAAATTCTGCAATTAATGCCCCAGAATTTTTAGCTAGAGAGTTTTTGTGGATAGATGGTAAAGTAAATGTGGATGGTAAAGCCGATCCAGGTTCCCAAATAGATATATATAAAGTGAGTGTAAATACTGATAAAATCACAACAAATAACTATTATTTAACTAATTATTCTCCTTTATCTGAATTAATAGGAACTGTTACTGCTGATGCGGAGGGGCGGTTTGGTTATACTTTTTTAAATTTACGACCTGGGGATAAAATTAGCGCGATCGCCACTGATCCTCAATACGGTACTTCAGAACCCGCTCTTAATGCTGTAGTGCGTTCTGTTGATGGCATTGTGACTAAATCAACAGTTACGGATGCAGCTACGCCCCAGTGTACAACTAAGAGCGCGATCGCAACCGACCCTAAATACGGCACTTCTGAACCAGCAGTTAATGCTGTAGTACGTTCTCTTAATGGAGGTCAACAATAATGTTTCGCAAAGTTAAAAAAGCATTACGGTTGCGCCTTCGATTTCCCCGCATCCGCCCTCCCAAAATAAATTTTTATAAAGTTAAAAGACTATTAGGCTCACTCATTCGTCTTCCCCATCTTCCCCGTCGCCGTAAGTTAAAAAATAATATTAGTAAATCTCGGCGCTTCTTATTCACTACCTTCATCGCTTTTCTATTTACGATTAACTTTAGCGGTATTAATCTGTGGTTTAGTCCACTAGCGCGATCGGAAGGAAGCTATCAATTTGGTACTAGTCCCACCACGACTCTCAATCAACAAGCCTTATTTGAATACGATGCTCTTTATAATGATTCGGGTGGCACAACAACAAATATCGGGGCACTAAAACGACCCATCTATGTTGATATTAAAAGTGCAAATGAAAAAATAAATATCAGTGCTTGTGGTAATCTCTTTACTGACCAATGGAAAGTAGATATTTATTATGTTGGCGCTCAACCTCCGACAGATAACAATAGTTATACAGGTGCTTATTCTGCTTACCCTCCTTCATCTGGGTCATTATTTTATACTGGTGGCACTAATGCAAACGGTACTATTGGAACAAGTGCTAACAATCCTAATTGTAATAATAATTCGCAGTTAACCTCTGGTACGATGACTTATCCAGTTAGTGTGTCAGCAACATCGGGTCCAGGAGTATATGAAATACGATTACAAAACCTGACTCAAAATACTCCCTCATCAGGCTCCAATACTACTGTTTTTCGTCAATTTGATATCTCTGTTACTAATCCTACTAGCCCAACGACAAAGATCCCTGCCAGCCCAAACCCACAAATTGCTCAAGGACGGGTTTGGTCTTATGTTTGGGCTTTTAATGGTGGGGGATTTGGAGTAGCTAATTCTACAAACCAAGATTATTATGTCGTTGTACCGGGCGGGTCTCCGGGTACTAACTTTGTTTGGAAACTAGATTTAAATCAGTTTGCTGGATTTGTTTACGAACTTGTGGCGAATAACCGAGGTGTTAACTCCCCCAATGCAGCAGGGACCAACGTTCGGGGGTTAAGTGTGCCTATTAGTGGTAACAGCGTCTCTCCACAATACAGGATGTATGTCTCTTACCCGGATCAAACCTTTGTCAGACCAACTCAGGGTCCCACTATTAGTAATTTAAGATTTGTAGATAGCGCTGGAGAAGATAACACCTTTACCCCTGGTGGAACAAGCGGTATCCAAGATACAGGCTCCTTTAAATTTACCGCCAGTCTCCCCGGAACCTATCAAATTATCATTGACGCAAATCAAGATGGAATTTATGGCACAGGAGATGTTCAGTTAAGAGGGGATACAGATGCCGTTGGTAATGTTTCCGCCCTGTGGAATGGTACAACCAATACCGGTGCCACCTTACCCGTTGGAACTTATAATGCCCAAGTCAAGGCGATCGTTGGTGAATATCACTTTATCGCTGGGGATGTGGAAACCAGTGGACCGAGCGTCGGGTTAACCATTGATGAGGCATTAAGCTCATCTTCTACTAGCTCTACCCCAGTGTATTGGGATGACAAGACGATTCTAGGACCATCAGGTACAACTACACTCCCTGATGGAACAGTAGCTGGTCGGCACACTTGGGGAAGTACTTCTAGTGGTGGCGCGCAAGGCACTAATGGTGCTAGCTGGGGTGATCTTACATACCTTGACACCTTTGTATATGGAACTTTTAAGATAGGTAATATTACAGCCATTATCGCTAATGGTGATGATAATGATTACGGGGATGCTCCCGATACTTATGGGACTGACAAAACAAATAGCGGTACTGAAGGAATAGGAGCCAGCGAAATCGTTAGCACTACGATCTTGTTAGGTACTAATGCTACTGACGTTGATACACCCGATGGGCTACCAGTGTCTAACACTAACCTTGCCGATGGACATCCCAGTGTCAATGCCGATGGTGACGATATTCTCACCACTGACGATGAAGATGCAGTCACTAGCTTTAACACTTTAGTCAACAATGCTACTGACTACACTGTCACAATCAAAGCAAAAAATACCTCTGGTGCTAATGCTTATTTGGGAGGTTGGATTGACTTTAATCGCGATGGCAAGTTTACGGCGAGTGAAGGGGTTGTACAGACTATACCTACTGGAACTAATGGAAACGTTAATATCAACTGGACAGGTTTAAGTGGCTTAGTAGCAGGAACTACCTATGCTCGTTTTCGGATTAATAACAATCCTCTAACTACCAGTGCTTCTATTGGAGGCGGTAGAGATGGGGAGATTGAAGACTACAAACTCAGTATTATTCCCAACATTGACTACGGTGACGCACCAGATACAGGAGCAGGCACAGGTATAGGAAACTATCAAACTACCCTTAGCGATAGCGGAGCCAGTCATGGGATTATCAATACGTTAAAAATAGGTACTAATGCACCTGACGCTGATAACGGTACGTTACAAAATGCCAATGCCGATGCTGATGACACTAAAGATATAGATGATGAAGATGGCGTTACCTTCCCCACTGCTCTCACCGCAGCTAACACCAGCTATTCCGCAACGGTTAATGTTACCAATACCACAGGTAGCAATACTTATTTAGTCGGTTGGATTGACTTTAATAAAGATGGTGTATTTCAATCTACTGAAGGTGTAGCTCAAACAATTGCTAACAATGCTAGTCCCCAAAACGTTACCCTCAACTGGGCAAGTTTAAGCGGACTTACAGCCGGAAATACTTACGCTCGTTTCCGTTTGAGTGATAGTAACACTTTAACCACCTCTACTTCCACTGGGGCTGTCGGTAACGGAGAAGTAGAAGATTATCCCGTGACTATTACTAATATTGACTACGGGGATGCACCGGATGGAAGCGCCGGAACCGCAACGGGTAACTATAAAACCACCAATAGTGATGGTGGAGCTAGTCATACAATTATCAATACCTTAAAATTAGGTACTAATGCACCTGACGCTGATAACGGTACGCTACAAAATGCCAACGCCGATGCCGATGACACGAACAACATAGATGATGAAGATGGCGTTACCTTCCCCACTGCTCTCACCACAACTAATACCAGCTATTCTGCAACGGTTAATGTTACCAATACCACAGGTAGCAATACTTATTTAGTCGGTTGGATTGACTTTAATAAAGATGGTGTATTTCAATCTACTGAAGGTGTAGCTCAAACAATTGCTAACAATGCTAGTCCCCAAAACGTTACCCTCAACTGGGCAAGTTTAAGCGGACTTACAGCCGGAAATACTTACGCTCGTTTCCGTTTGAGTGATAGTAACACTTTAACTACCTCTACTTCCACTGGCGCTGTTAGTAACGGGGAAGTAGAAGATTATCTAGTGAGTATTATTACGCCGCTCGACTACGGGGATGCCCCAGATACCTACGGAACCGATACTACTGCCAACAATAGCAGTGGCGATCCTGTCGGTGCAAGCCATGTCATCAATAACAATATTTATTTAGGCAGTGTTATTCCCGATGCTGAAGCTAATGCCTCAACTCCTTTAGATGGTACGGGCGATGACGTGACGGGAATTGATGATGAAGATGGGGTAACTAGCTTCCCTAGCATCAGACCTACAACTACTACCTACAGCGTGGATGTCAAAGTCACCAATAATACAGGCAGCACTGCTAACTTAATTGGTTGGATAGACTTTAACCGCGATGGTAAATTTCAAGCAACTGAAGCGCAAACTACTACCGTAGCGACAGCAACGACGGGTGGAACAAAAACCTTAACTTGGAGTAGTCTTTCTCCTACGGTTGGCGTAACTTATGCTCGGTTCCGACTCACTACCGATGTCAGTATTACAACCAGTACCCCTGGAGGTGCAGCCACCAATGGTGAAGTAGAAGATTATCAATTAACAATAGCCAGCAATCCGCCTAAACTGCTTCTATCTAAGCGTATTACGGCTATTAAATCCCTTGGGACGACGACAAACTTCACAACCGTTTTTACTCCTGGTAGCATCCCCAGCGACACAACTGCTACGGACTCCAGTTGGCCTGCCGCTTACTTGCAGGGAGGAGGTGTGTCTGACTCTAACCCGAATCCAGCCGACCCAGTTGATGCTTTTCGTCTGCGACCGGGAGATGAAGTTGAGTACACCATTTACTTTGTTAATGCCGGAGATAGTACTGCCCAGAATGTAAAAATCTGCGACTTAGTACCCAGTAACCAAGCTTTCCTCACAAATGCTTTTAGCGGTGTTTCTCCAGCAACAGGTGGTTTGGCTAATCAACAACGCGGTATTGCCGCTTCTATCAATATTCCACCTGCTACAAATCATGTACTGCAATCTTATACCAATGTGTCAGATGGAGATACTGCTGAATTTTATGCTCCTAATTTAACTGTGCCAATCTCTTGTTCTGGTACTAATACTAACGGAGCCGTTGTAATTCGTTTAGGAGACATCCCTAAATCTACTGGTTCAGGAGTCCCAGAAAATTCTTACGGATTCTTCCGCTTTCAAGCTAAAGTGAATTGATCGCAACTTAGGCAAATTTTATCAATGGCGAGCATCAGGCGGAGCCTCGGCGGGTTCGTTCCCAGGTTCAAAAGTCCCCCTTTTTAAGGGGGATTTAGGGGGATTTCTGCGTAAGTCCTGTTTGTGTAACTTCTATATATATATGTTCTAACCGCACTGAGGAGCGAGAAATTGAATCTAAATTAATACCATCAAAGCGAGCAATAATTTCCTTGAGTTCTAAATGTTCTGGTAGCCAAAATGCTAGATCATTACCATAATGCCGAGTAGTAAAACCATAAAATTTGGCGCGGGCGATCGCTTTTTCTTCATCCTCTGTTTGAACAATAATAATTTCTTGTGCCGGAATCAGTTGGCGTAATTCCGCTAAACTACCTTCTGCTACAATCCGACCATTTTTTAGAATACCAATGCGTTGACACAAACGTTCTGCTTCTTCTAACAAATGCGTCGTCAACAAAATAGTCATACCTTGACTTTGCAACTGACGAATTAATTCCCAAATTTCATAACGTGCTTCAATATCTAACCCAGTTGTTGGTTCATCTAAAATCAATAACTTAGGATGATGCACAATTGCAGCCGCAATATTTAACCGTCGCTGCATTCCACCACTAAGAGTTTCTACAGGACTTTTAGCGCGGTCTATTAAATTAACTGCCTCTAAACTTAATTGTACCTGTTTACGCC
The DNA here is from genome assembly GCA_963711165.1 of uncultured cyanobacterium. Classification (GTDB taxonomy): domain Bacteria; phylum Cyanobacteriota; class Cyanobacteriia; order Cyanobacteriales; family PCC-9333; genus Crinalium. The sequence goes on from CAVQDG010000038.1 coordinate 313,350, forward strand.
GTTCTTGATTTGATAATCCGTAAATTTGAGCAAAAAAATTCAAATTTTCTTCACAAGATAAAGCTTTATAAAGTAAATTTTCCTGTGGTGCAACCCCAATTAACGGTTTAGTTGCTTCAGATACAGGTTTGTTATTGATGGTAATATCGCCACTATCTGCACGCAGCAAATTACATAAAATATTTATAGTTGTCGTCTTTCCTGCACCATTCGGTCCTAATAAACCATAAATCTCTCCAGCTTCAATATGTAGAGTTAAATCTTGTAAAACTGATCTTTTCCCGTAAGACTTGCTCAATTTTTCTATATTTAACACTGGCGTTATAGTCTCCTTTCAATATGCAGCATACTTCGGTAAGAAAGCCATCCACCTCCAGCACCCAAGACAGCAAACACACACAAAAATAAAAAGTGTGACTCAATCTTTGCTAATCCATCCCCTTGATCTGAAACTGCTACTAAAGCTTCATTCATGTGATAAATAGGATTCCATTTAGCTATTTTCAGCAGAGAATCTGGGAAAAAAGATGTGGGAAAAAATGCACCGCCCATCATTAATAAAGGTATACCGAAAGATGCGACGATTGAATTAACATCATTTGTCCGACGCGCCAAATGGGTACTGAGAATAAAACCTAACCCCACATAAGAAATAATACTTAATAAAATAATTATCCCACCTAATAGCAAGGAACCTTGAAATTTAGCGCCCCAAAAAGCCGCAACTGTATAGATGATTAAAGTTTGACCAATACCAATACAACTGTGGGCTACAAAAATTCCCAAAAAATACGAAAGACCACTCAAGGGAGACAGAAACAAACGCTTCAAAGTTTGCTGTTCTCTCTCTGCTACTACAGTTGACACAGTACCACCCATACAACTAAAAAAAAGTGCAGAGCCGATTAATGCTGAAGGTGCAACATTTTCAAAAGCTTCACTCATTGATAGCTGAGTTCTTTCTGCAATCAAAAAGCCATTAATTACTAAAATAGTAATTGGAAAAATACACCACAAAATCAGGCTAAATCGTCGCCTGAGTAATTCAATTAAAATTCGCTGTGCAATTGCCAGGGTTTCACGCCAATACTTCATCATTTTAGGAGAGAGGAGGGAGGAGGGAGGAGGGAGGAGGGAGGAGGGAGGAGGGAGGAGGGAGGAGAGAGGAGGGAGGAGAGAGGAGAGAGGAGAGAGGAGAGAGGAGAGAGGAGAGAGGAGAGAGGAGAGAGGAGGGAGGAGAGGAAAATTGGTCATTGGTCATTGATAATTGTTAATTGTTAATCTGGTAATTTCTTCAATAGTTAATTCTTGAACATTACTAAAAATTACAGATGCGCCAGCAGCCAAAAGTTTAGCTGCATAATCATCACGACGTTCAGGTGTTGCTTGAAGGTGTGGCGGTAAAATACCTACACCAATTACAGTACGAGAAACCTTAACACGCGCTTGGGTAACAGTATACATATCCGCAACTGTATCACCTACATAAACAACAGGAGTAGCAACATTGGCTTGATGTATTTGTTCTAGTTGTTGCACTGCTAAAATTAACCCTGTAGGGTCAGGTTTGCCTGGTGCATCTTCCATTGCAATTAGTACAGGTGAGTTAATTCCAAGTCGTCTTTCCAAAACATAAGCAGCTTCGGCGTGGGGCGCACCACTAAAAAACCCCCAAGGAATATTTGCTGCACTGAGTTGTTCTAAATAGCTTAACTGTAATAGCAACGGTTCATGGCAAATATAACCATTCCACTGTTGGGAATTAGTTCCGCGATAGCGAGATTGGAAAAAATCAACAAGGGCATTGTAGTCGATTTGAATAAGCGATCGCACCTTCTGATCAGCCATAGCTGAAACTTGCTGTTGCCCAACTGATTCAAAATAGCGATAAATTAACTCCTGAGAAGCTTCCCAGTCATTATTCCAAATGCCTTCCGACTTAATTGCGTCAATATCAGCTTGGGAAGGGCGATATGCTTGATTTGTAAACTGCTCTACAGTATCTGCGATCGCACGACGATAAGATCCTGTAACATCCCGCACAACACCGTCAATATCGAAAACTACAATCGCACTACAAATAGATTCTGACATCAAAAATTGCTCTCTCCAAGTGAAATAACTAAATTAGTTAGCAAAATGTTCAGTATATAACTGAGAGATTCAGTCTTGCCATGCGCTAAAATAGTCGTCTGTAAATTAAACCAAATAATTCTGGGTTTTTCCCGGAGGTGTGATTGTCCAAGTTCATATTAAAAGTTCTCTGGCTAGATGAGAACGTGGCGATAGCGGTTGATCAAGTAGTTGGTAAAGGTACAAGCCCTTTGACATCTTACTTTTTCTGGCCCAGAAATGATGCCTGGGAACAGCTAAAAACTGAGCTAGAATCCAAACACTGGATTGCTGATGTTGACCGCGTTGAAGTGCTGAACAAAGCAACAGAAGTGATTAACTACTGGCAAGAAGAAGGCAGACGGCGACCAATGTCTGAAGCTCAATCTAAATTCCCAGAAGTTGCATTCACAGGTAGCGCCTAGAATAAATAATTCCGTAATATGATGCTATTTATTTGGTAAAAATACGGAAAATTCTAGCAAAGCTATAAATAGCAACACCATCAACAGTGATGCTCTAAGTCATAGAAAGCAACGCTTTCAGCATTATGCTGAAAGCGTTGTTCGTTCTTTATGGGCTGTGCAACTAAGTCTAAATTTGAGGATCTACTTTTTGATTTGGTAATTCAGGGGAACGCTGTATCTGTTGTAAGTTGTACCCCTGTTTGCCTAACTGCTGAACAAATTTAGTTGGATCATCAGCCTGAGTTAAATCTAATGAGGTTGGATGTTCAACAGTCTCCTTCCTGATTTTTTTAAGTTTTGCTTTTCGTCCCATAAATTTTTATTTCTTGAATTTGCTTAAAATGCGATCGCTACTAAACAGTTCAACGCCCATTGAGTTATTTAGCAGCGAACAATTGTATATTTAATACTCTACGGCTGAAACTTGTTCTACCATTTTGAAGCGTCCTTTAGTCACAGCCCGTAATAGTCTGTTTATAGCCTGTTGTTCTTCTTCCTCCAAAGACTCTTCTAAGGTAGCTGCCAATAAGCCATAACGGTCAGCTATAGTTATAACGCCTGTTTCACTCACGGAAACCAGCATTTCAGAAACAGCACCAGGAAGTAGACGGATTTGGGGATACATAGAAATAAGGGCGTGAACTCTACTTTTCTAATATCTTCTATTTATTTTGTCCTGATGGTGATTAACCAGAGATGTATATTGTGTAATTTATCAGCTTTTTATGTGACTTCAATCACACTATCTGGCTAAAGCCACTGCTTCCCTTGACATCCATCCCCGACAGTCAGGTACGGTAAGTATTAATTGTTAATTATTAATTGTTAATTGTTAATTGTTTTAAGTGCAGCAGTTTTGTTTTTGAGCGTGTGGATTGTGATTCCGGCTCCCACCTCTTGGCTACTACCCTTGGGAGTAGGTGCGCCTGAGATTAGTCCGATACTGGCGGTGGGAAATGCGATCGCTCTATTATTATCTTTACCAAGTAGTAAGGGCAGTTGGTTATCTCGCGTCGCTTTATTTTGTAGCACACTAGGATTAATTTTAAGTACTATCCCCCTAGTACAACTTCCCAGCACCTTAACAAGCTCAAATAAGGCGATGCAAGCGGCACTAGGAGTAGGCTACATGGAAAAAGTGCCGCAAGAGCTACAAACACAAATGCGTCCTCATCCCTTTGTATTAGCTGAGGTATTTACAGGAATTGCTGATAGCCAAGTACGCCATACTTCCAGTGTTCGCTTTGCTACTCCCGACGGTGTGCCTTTGAGTTTAGAAATTTACCGCCCAACCTCAATCGGGAAATATCCCACAATTGTTACCATCTACGGTGGCTCATGGCAACGCGGTAGTCCCCTTAATGATGCAGCCTTTAATCGCTACATGGCAGCACGGGGATATACAGTAATTGCAGTTGACTACCGACACGCCCCTCAATATCGCTTTCCAGCCCAACTTCAAGATGTACAAACGGCTTTAACTTTTATTAGAAATCATGCACAAGAGTATGAGGTAGACTCTGAACGGATAGCATTATTGGGACGCTCTGCTGGCGCTCAGTTAGCAATGCTTGCAGCTTATCAAAAAGACGCAGCGCCGATTAAAGCAGTAGTTAGTTACTATGGCCCTGTTGACTTGATTAGAGGCTACAATGATCCGCCATTTCCAAATCCCATTAATACCAATGCAGTTTTAGAAGCGTTTCTGGGGGGTTCTCCCAAGGAATTCCCTTTACTTTATCAGCAAGCTTCACCTATTAATTATGTCATACCAGGTTTACCGCCAACCTTGCTGGTATATGGTGGTCGAGATCATCTTGTGGAAGCAAAGTATGGACAAAGTTTGTATCAACGTCTACACAATGTAGGAAATACCGTGATTTTTTTAGAAATTCCTTGGGCTGAACACGCTTTTGATGCTATTTATAGTGGTATCAGTAATCAGTTAGCCCTTTACTATACGGAACGCTTTCTCGCTTGGGCATTGCAAAATTAATAATATTAGACATCTTGTAGAGACGCGCCATGGCGCGTCTCTACAAGGGTTTTAGAGCTAATACCTGCTTGTGAAACAAAGGCTCTTTACATACCGTCGTATTATCCACCTCTAGCTTTTTGGCAATTCAAGCTAGTATTTGCAATATAACCCTATTATTTACAATCAGAATTTATGAAAATTTTACTGCTATATCCACTATTTCCCCAAAGCTTTTGGTCTTTTGAAAAAACCATAGCTTTACTAAACTATAAAGCCATGCTACCGCCTCTAGGTTTAGTGACTGTAGCGGCAATTTTGCCTCAAGAGTGGGAATTTAAATTAGTAGACCGCAATGTTCGTGCAGTTACGGAAGCAGAATGGGATTGGGCTGATTTGGTAATTCTCTCGGCGATGATTGTGCAGAAAGAGGATTTGCAAGCCCAAATTCGGGAGGCTAAAGGCAGAGGTAAGCTTGTGGCAGTTGGTGGCCCCTATCCTACTGCTATACCTGATGATTCCTTATCGGCTGGGGCTGATTTTTTGATTTTGGATGAAGGGGAAATCACTCTGCCTTTATTTATAGCAGCAATTGAACGGGGCGATCGCTCTGGGATATTTCGCTCTGGCGGAGAAAAACCCGATGTTACTTCTACCCCGATTCCCCGCTTTGATTTGCTAGAATTCGACGCATATTCAGAAATGTCTGTTCAGTTTTCGCGCGGTTGTCCGTTTCAGTGCGAATTCTGCGACATTATTGTGCTATATGGTCGCAAGCCTCGAACTAAAGCGCCTACCCAACTTTTAGCAGAACTAGAGCGCCTTTATGAACTTGGTTGGCGACGTAGTATTTTCATGGTGGATGACAATTTCATTGGTAATAAGCGCAACGTCAAGTTATTTTTGAAGGAATTGAAGCCTTGGATGGTTGAACATAACTATCCTTTCTCCTTTGCTACAGAAGCTTCAGTTGACTTAGCTAACGACCAAGAACTGATGGATTTAATGGTTGAATGTAATTTTGGGGCAGTATTTTTAGGAATTGAAACCCCAGATGAAGAGAGTTTAACTTTAACTCATAAATTCCAAAATACACGGGACTCTCTAAGCGTTGCCGTAAACTCTATTACCCGTAGTGGGTTGCGGGTGATGGCGGGATTCATCATTGGATTTGATGGAGAAAAGCCTGGGGCTGGTGCGCGGATTGTTAAGTTTGTTGAGCAAACAGCGATTCCCACAGCAGTATTTAGTATGTTGCAAGCTTTACCTGATACTGCACTTTGGCATCGACTGGAAAAAGAGGGACGGCTAGGCGCTAAATCCGGCAATATTAATCAAACAACTTTGATGAACTTCGTGCCAACTCGACCAGTACAAGATATTGCCAGAGAATATGTCGAGGCATTTTGGGAATTATACGACCCAGAGCGCTTTTTGGATCGGGCTTATCGCCACTACCGCATTTTAGGAGAGGCAACTTACCCTAAAAAAGGTAAAAGTGATGCTAAAAAGCTGAATTGGGTCAAGATTCGCGCCTTACTAATTATTTGTTGGCGGCAGGGGGTAGTTCGTAATACTCGCTTTTCATTCTGGCGCAATCTGTTTAATATGTATCGGCATAATCCAGGTGGTGTAAGTAGTTATTTAGCTGTTTGCGCTCAGATTGAACATTTCGTGGAGTATCGCGAGATTGTCCGAGAGCAAATTGAGGCTCAAGTAGCTAAGTTTCTGGAAACAGAAGCCAAACCGACGGTATTGCCTATGGAAATGGCAAAATCAGAGCAGCTAAGTAAATCGGCGTAGTTAGACCAGGACTTACGCAGAGATCCCCCTAAATCCCCCTTAAAAAGGGGGACTTTGAGCTTCCCCTCACCCTGTGTCCGTTGCTCAACCCTCTCCCAACTTGGGAGAGCGGAGTAAAGCTTGCTGTTAAAACAAGAAGTAACGCTGTGCCATTGGCAAAGTGGTAGCGGGTTCACAGGTTAACAACTTCCCATCCACGCGTACATAGAATGTTTCTGGATCGACCTCAATCTGGGGAGTCGCATCATTGAGTTTGAGATCTTTTTTACTCACGTTACGTGTATCGAAAACTGCTACCAAACGTTTAGGGTTTAAGCCAAGTTTAGTGGCTATATCATGCTCCAAAGAAGCTTGAGAAACGAAGGTAAAAGAGGTGTTCGCGGTTGCCTTGCCATAAGTGGCAAACATCGGACGCATATAAACAGGTTCAGGCGTGGAGATACTGGCGTTGGGATCGCCCACTTGCGCCCAAGCAATCATGCCGCCTTTCATCACAATCTCTGGTTTCACACCAAAAAAGGCAGGTTTCCACAAACACAAATCAGCTAACTTACCTTTTTCAATTGAACCCACAAAATGGGAAATTCCATGAGCGATCGCCGGATTGATCGTGTATTTAGCAACATATCGCTTTGCTCGGAAATTATCATGGGTTTCATGGCGATCTTGGGGAGATGGTAATAAACCCTTTTGCACTTTCATCTTGTGGGCAGTTTGCCATGTGCGAATGATGACTTCCCCCACCCGTCCCATTGCCTGAGAATCGGACGACATGATGCTGATCGCACCCATATCGTGCAAGAGGTCTTCCGCCGCGATCGTTTCTTTGCGAATCCGCGATTCGGCAAATTTGACATCTTCAGGAATGTTTTTGTCAAGGTGATGGCACACCATCAACATATCTTTATGTTCATCAAAGGTGTTGATGGTATAGGGACGGGTGGGATTTGTAGAAGCGGGTAAAACATTGGGGTAACTGCACACTTTGAGAATGTCAGGTGAATGACCCCCACCCGCTCCTTCAGTATGGAAGGTGTGAATAACACGGTCTTTAAAGGCTGCAATGGTAGTTTCCACAAACCCAGCTTCGTTGAGAGAGTCGGTGTGTATTGCTACTTGTACGTCATATTTATCGGCAACGGTAAGACAATTGTCAATTGCAGCAGCAGTGGCTCCCCAATCTTCGTGTACCTTTAAACCCATGACTCCCGCTTCCACTTGCTCGATTAAGCCTTGGGGTTGGCTGGTATTACCTTTGCCCAGTAACCCAATATTAATTGGCAGGGCTTCAGCGGCTTCTAGCATCCGGTGAATATTCCAAGGACCAGGGGTGCAAGTGGTGGCAAGGGTGCCTGTTGCAGGTCCTGTACCACCGCCAATCATGGTAGTCGTCCCAGAGGCGATCGCTGTATCGATCTGCTGAGGACAAATAAAGTGAATGTGGGTATCGATCGCTCCCGCGGTGAGAATTTTCCCTTCTCCAGCTAGTACCTCAGTGCCGGGGCCAATGATGATATTGATGCCGTCTTGAGTGTGGGGGTTGCCTGCTTTGCCAATTTCGACAATGCGTCCATCCTTGATGCCGATATCAGCTTTAAAAATGCCCGAATAGTCAAGAATCAAGGCATTGGTAATCACTAAATCAACAGCACCATCAGCATTGGAAATCGGGGATTGTCCCATGCCATCTCGGATCACCTTACCACCGCCAAATTTTACTTCATCGCCGTAGTGGTTGCCATTGTCGGTTGTGTAATCTTTTTCGACTTGAATAAATAAATCTGTGTCAGCAAGACGGATGCGATCGCCAACTGTCGGACCAAATGTATTGGCATATTCCCGTCGGCTGATGTAGTTGCTCATATTTTTCTCCCAAGTTGTTAATTATTGCTGATTGTTTTTCTACCTAGCTGGCAAATAAGCGACGAGACATTTTTTGATGACGCATTTGGGCGAGATCGATAAACGGGGTACAAGACCACATATCATCCAGGCTTCTAGATGCCGCCATTTGACAAGTTGCCTCAATATCTGGTGCCAGATCAAGCCGGACTTGTTGTGCTTGCAAATGTCCCACAACACCTAAGCGAATCGCCGCCCCCAATAAACCCGTAACAAAGCTATGCAAAAACGCCAACATAGTATCTATTTTGCTCAAACCAGATACCCTACCCACCACTGCAAAGATCACCGGATGCAAGCAGTTAATTTTACCTTCAGCAGTATCTTGATTCAGGGTGTATAATTGAGAGTCTTGCCAAGTCGAACTAGCAACCATTAGCAAGGCGCGTCCACTTTGGCGTTGAGTGGAGCGAGTTTTCTCAACCAAGGTTTGAGCAAAAAGTCGGGCATCTGCTTGTCGCACAGCATCTAGATCATCACTTGCGCTTCCCCGGTAAGCATGAATTAATGCAACCAGATCCGTAGCTCCCACCTTATTTTGCAATAGAAGCCGCAGAAACATTTGCAAGTCATCTAACCCGCGCAGTTGACCGTCTTGCACCAGACATTCTAACCCGTGCGATAGCGTAAACGAACCGGAGGGAAAAAACGAATCCGCTAACTGCATTAAAGCAAGCTGTTGAGCGATCGCAGATTTTTCTTGATTCATTAGACTTCTTCCAAAACTAAACTTAATCTTGATATTTATCTGTGTTCATCTGTGTTCATCTGTGTTCATCTGTGGTTAATTAACCAAAATCATCATTTTTGTAACAAGTCTAAGCTAAGGCGCACTTAAATTAGACATTTTTAAATACTTATTAGCCGTGATCGTGATGCTTGTGTTCTGAAAAATCGAGATAATTATTAGCCGATCGCAATTCGTAATCAATGTGCAATCCAGGAATCTTAAACTCGCGGATCGTTGATTCTATTACTTGGGCATCCACAACTAATTCAACATAAAGCTGGCGTTCTTGCACTATAATCGGCCAATGGTGATTACCCAGAACGTGACCTAGATGAATTAAGGCGATCGCGCCATCAAGCACAGGTTCGGTAAAACGAAGTACTATCACCTTTTGCTCTTGCAGATTAACCAGCAATAACTGCCCCTGTTCCGTTTCTAAGACATCTCCGTTCCGTAGCGACCAATCCCGACTTTTCACAATTCCTACAGTGACACCAGAGGTCGTATGCGCGTGAATCCGACCTTTACGGCTATCGGTTTGGCTGATATGAACTTCCAGACAACGCCCAGAGTCACGGGCTTTTTCTATCCGTTGAGCTAGTGTCGCATCCTCTATGGAATTGCCCAGATAAATTTGCGCCAGTTCAGTCATATTGAATCAGGTAAAGGAGTTTGTTCGCTACTGCTACGCACACAGTTGAGAGCGTATTTGAAATAACTTTTCATTTCCTGAGTACCTAGAGCGATCGCTCTAATCACCAGACCTTTGCCATGAGGTAAGATCGAGCTTGCTACAGTCATATTTGAGCAGTTTGCGGCTTCTAAATCTTCTACGCTGGCACTCAATAATTCGAGATTTGCTTCAGGTTGGACGACAAACAAACTACCAAGAACGGGTGAGGATGCAAATAGATGACTGTCAGTAAAAGGATTGAGCTTTCCTTCTAGATACATGGCATCATTCAACCATAGTTCGCCAGAGGTAGACATTACTTGCAGGCGGTTTAAATAGTGGTGAAACTGGTAATATTCTCCCCTCGCCAGTCGTCCGGGCATAATAATTTCGCTCAAACATAAGCGTCCGGTTGGATGAAGTTTGATATTTATAGTTTGCTCCAAAGTGGCATCGGCAAACAATATCAAAGGTTCGGGTACAAACTCTAAAGCCGCTCCTTCTCCAATTTCGATATCATAATTTGTTGTTGCTTTTGTTCCCTCTATAGGCATAGAATGAACTTTAGTTGCAGCCTGTTCGGTTAAGTAGAGGCTGGTATCGGCGGCAAGTTGCAAAGAGATATTCCATTCATCTCCAGCCAGTAACCCTGGTGATGTACACATCACATAGAGATAGGCGCGGTGACAATCGAAATCACCATCAAGACGGAATACGGGAGAAACACTCAAGGGATACGCGGCGTATTGGTGGCTGACAATTGTTTGACTGTTGCGATCGCACTTCAGCCTCAATTCCAAATTGTTTTTGCGTTTACTTGCGTGTTGAATAGTTTCCAAAGTCGGCAAAGATAACACCATTACACTCAACTCATAGGAATACACGGGATGCGGGAAACTCAGAGTCTTCAGACCTCTCTAGGGAAGCGACACGAGCGAATGAGAGTCGCCGTCGTATTTATGGTAAAATTAAAGCGTGAGTAAGAACAAAAAAACATCTATGTGTTGAAGCATCCTAGTATCGGAGAAATCCCGGCTCCTATGAAACAACGGTCTTTGTTTTAGTCCTGGCGCAGTATGACAGGAAAGAGCAAGTAAAGGCAGGTTGCGGAGCGTACCGCGTTTTGGCGATACGATGGATTCTGAAAGCATTGGAAACAATAAAAGTAGCTAGAAACCTAAGCTTGACGATTGGTGACTAGGTAGACGGCGTTTGACGGTCGTAGCGAGAGCTTTGCTCTGTCCGCAGAATCTCAGTGTATGTGCGACCTGAGAGTGTCAAGTCCGCTTAATTACCCATAATTCCCAAGAAAACCCTCTTCGCCTCCGGCTCCCCTCCCCGTCTACGGGGAGGGGTTGGGGGTGGGGTTGTTCAATTTACTGCGGACGCACTGCGAAACAGCAGAGTATCCTGAATAAAATTAACCACCTCGTCTAATCCTGCTTGCGTCTTGCAATTGGTATAAGCAATGGGTTTACCTCGGCGATATATGGGTGCTTGTTTGCGGATTAAATCCAAGTCTGCACCGACATAAGGAGCAATATCAATTTTATTGATTACCGCTAAGTCAGCTTGCACGAAACCAGGACCATTTTTGCGGGGGATATCATCTCCCGCACCCACATCAATCACAAAAATGTAGGCATCTACCAACTCATAGCTAAAAGTAGAGGCAAGATTGTCACCGCCACTTTCAATCAATATTAAATCTAACTGAGGAAACTGTAATTCAAAATCCTTTACAGCTAGAAGATTCATAGTCGGATCTTCTCGAATAGCTGTATGCGGGCAACTACCTGTTTCTACCCCGACAATGCGTTCTGACGGTAGAAATCCTCGACCTTTAAGTCTGTCTGCATCTTCGGTAGTTAGTAAGTCGTTGGTAACTACAGCAACTTCAATGCCCTGACTCATCAATTTTGGAACGATACACTCAATTAGGGCTGTTTTTCCACTGCCTACGGGTCCACCAATTCCCAGTCTAGCTGCTGATGGCATAGTTAATCTCTCAGGTTTTCAGTTGTTTATTTAATCCAGTTTTCCATTCACTTTTCCATTAAAACCATAGATTTCTTTCGTCCCGCCAAATGGAACCAACTCGACTTCTTTTTCATCCCCTGGTTCAAATCGGATTGCCGTTCCTGCTGTAATGTTTAAGTGCATTCCTTTGGTTTTTTCGCGGTCAAATTTCAGACCTCTTACAGCCTCTTTTGTTTTATTTGGTGTACAGCCATTGACTTCATAAAAATGAAAATGAGAACCGATTTGGATGGGGCGATCACCTTCATTTTTAACTTTAAGCTTTATAGCTTGTTTTTCTCGTTTAGCATTGAGTTTAATTGGTTCTGGGTTGGTAATTACAATTTGTCCCGCCACCATTGCTATTTTTTCGACTTTAATTGAGGAAGTTTCGTTGTTAAAGCTCTTTCCCTCAACTTTGATTTTCCTGAGATCGGTAACGTTGCTAGTGAATGTTTTACTACGACCCCGAAAATCCTCATATTCGTACACAGTAACTTTCATCCCTGCTGGTACTGTCAGCGAACTTAATTTATTGTCACCAATGCCCAGATCGTAAATGTTATATTCCCCCCGATCAAGCTCCTTGTTATTTCCCTTAAAGTCAACGTTTTCGTAAAGCGTAACTTTATTACTCGCGTACATTTTTTGCTTTCCTCACGCCAATGCTAATTCGATAATTTTTGGTTTATTCTTGAATGGGATTATGTACCGTTACTAATTTTGTCCCATCGGGAAAAGTTGCTTCTATCTGAACATCATGGATCATTTCTGCTATTCCATCCATGACATCATCTCGCTTCAATAGGGTTGCGCCTTCACTCATCAACTGGCTAACGAGTTTTCCTTCTCTTGCGCCTTCCATAATGGCAGCAGAGATGTATGCCACTGCTTCGGGATAATTAAGCTTCAATCCTTTTTCCTTGCGTCTTTCTGCTACCAAAGCAGCCGTGAAAATCAAGAGTTTGTCTTTTTCTTGTGGGGACAGTTGCATAGAAATTCTCCTTGGATGACGCTGATATTTTATTATTGATGCCGAGTTAGATTTGAATTTGCTTAACCAGACAGCAAAGTGTCAAAACTGATTACTCAAATAAGGGTTCTCCATACTTTCGATACCATCTCAGTAAGTTGAACAAAAGCGCAGTGGGACTTAAACAGATTTAAGTCCCAATAAAGTCTATAGCAGCTTTGGAAGCAAAGAATATATTTTGGTTGCGGTTCAGCTACTCCACAAAGCGGAAAGACATCGACGAGCAAAGTCCGTTTAATGCTTTCACAATTTTCCGAACTCATTCGGAAATATTAGGCTACGCAAACGCGGGCTAGATATATTAAGAAACTAGCTCACTCAAATTTAGTCTTGGTAACTGAGTTGCTCCTTTAATGACTGAAATATCGCGTCTTGAGACGTGGGCATTAAAAATCCACTTTTTACTAGGTTGCCTTTTTCATAAACTACAAATGGACTAGGAGGCGGAAATATTCGTGGCATAATCATAGGCACATTCATTTCAAAAGCATCTCTTTGAGAGACTAAAGCAACTTTATATTGATCGCCGACAGTTTTTTGAATTTCTGATTTAAACTCTGCCAAAGAAATTCTACGGTCGAAGAAGTCTATTGAATCGTCACTAGCATCTGACTCGTCACCAAAATTAATTGGTAGTACAAGTACCACTACAGGCTTGTCAGATTTCAACACTTCAGTTTCAAACTTTTCTGGTGTAACAGCAAGAGTTTCCATAATTGTTTGTATGCTAAGTCCTGATACTTACAAAACTTAATAATCTCACACCTTTTTACTATCAAAATCTATCGAGAGAATGATGTTAAATTTAAATTCTATTTAGATATGTAAAGTTGCGGTTACATAGGTTCAGTTGCTATATGTGTATAATTTAAATTTGCACCTACAAACTTAGTATTATGTAAATCTGCATCACTTAAGTCAGCGAAACTTAAATCTGCATTACTTAAATCTGCATCCCGCAAAAGCGCACCGATAAACTTAGCTTTTCGCAAACTTGCGTTAGTTAAATTAGCATTAGTTAAATCTGCGATCGCAAACTTGACCCCATCTAACTTAGCATTACTTAAATCGGCATTACATAACTGAGTATTAATCAAATTAGCATTACGCAAGTCTGCGCCAGCTAAATTAATCCCCCGCAAATCTGCGCCTTGAAAATTTCTGTCACCTGCTGCATATCGCTTGAGTAATTCCCCGGCATCGGTAACGCTAATTTCTCGCTTGGGGCGATGATTAAAAGTAAAATTAAATGTACCATCACTATTTATTACTCGTTTAATTTCTTCATAAAAAGGATATTTACCAATTCCACTTAAATTTGCCCAACCTCTTGTTCTAGTTAAGGCTACAAAGAGTTGATTACGCAGGGTAATATTACTTTCATCTTGAGCAATGCGATCGCATCCTACCACATAAACCATATCAGCTTCATGTCCTTTGGCGCGGTGGATACGAGATACTGTTACGCCACCATTGCACCAAAACTTGTTGCGATCGCGTTTTTCTGGATCTGGTTTCAATATATTACATTCTGTAGCGCCAGGAATAAAAATATTAATCCCTTGTTGCATTAAAAAACTAGCAACATGATTTTCTAATCTTACCGCGTCGAAAAAATCACCTAAAACTAATACTAAAATATCTTCGTATGGTTTAAGACCATCCTGTTTAATATTATCTAAAATTTTATCCGCTAAAGCACTAAATTCTGCTTGCCGTGAACTGTAAATTTCAAACTCTAATAAAGGCTTTTCCCATAACTTAGATATCAAATTTGGAAAATCTTCATTAATACGTTGCAGTGTGATTTTTTGACCACGAGTAAAGCGCCCAATAACTTCATAACCGATAGCTTTCCAATCTTCAGTTCGAGTAATTCCTGATAACATTCCTCTAGGACGAAGTAAACCCATGCTTAGAGCATGAGCGGCTGTTACAATTTGGCTAGGTGTGCGGTAACATCGGTGAATAATCTCACTTTTTTTGATACCATCTGAATATTGCCCTGTTACTAAATGACCTAATTCATCTCCAAATAATTCGCTTGCTGTAGGAATATTTAAACTAGATAAACTTTGAGATTCATCATAAGCCCAAATTAATCGTCTTTGTTCTGGATATTGTGGATCAACACATTTTAAGGCTTGATAAGCCATCCAGTAAAAAGGTTGCTTATCTTGAAATTTTAACTCATCATCAACAATTAAATCTTGTCCTTCATCAATTAGAATTGCCTCAAATATTTGGGGAATTATTGCATCTTCAAATAGTAACCTACATACTTCTGCCAAACTTTCGTGAGGTTGTTTGCTTTTGGTTTCGTAAACGGTGAGAGGTTTTACTTTAGCAGCTTCACAAATAGTGCTGTAAAGTCCAGGTTGATTTTTTGCGCCCCAAGCGTGTAATACTTTTAATTTGGAAGATTGAACTTCCCCATTAACAGGGAAGAGGTTTAACTGTACTTCTCCACTACTAAACCTACGCAACCATTTATTTACTTCTTTAATTATTGGTTGGTAAAGACTACGGCTAAAAAATACTAAAGCAATATCCCAATCTGGATATTTCAGGTGCATTTGTGCGGCTTTTTGACACAGTAATACTGTTTTTCCTGATCCTGCAATACCTCGAATACGTTGTAATCCTGGGGGGATTTGTTTAGCAATTGTTTCTTGATGTAAATCAAGTTCTGATAATTGTTGCCGGATTTGATATAATACCCATCCGCGCGTTCCTTCTGCTGGTATTATATCTGTAGATAATTGATTATTTCTTGAAGGTTTATTTACAGACTTACGAAAAATTGGAGTCCCACCTAATACGGCTAGTAGTAACTTCCATTGTTCGTAATTTAAGTTTTTACCTTTAATAACTGGAGTTGTTTGGTGAATATGTTGGATGAGAGGATGATTAGCGGTGGTTGTTGATGATAAATGTAGATGATTTTTAAATATAATTGGTGGACAGCTAGGAAGTTTGTTAAAACCTTTTTGCTGCCATTCTTCTAGGGTAATTAAAGGTAAAGATACTAACGTGCGCCCTGTGATTTGGCGACGGAGGAGGGGTTCGCGATCGCAATACCCCAATAACGCAAATAATTGATTTTCTGCTTGCTCATAAGGATTACTATATTTCGTATAAAATTTACAAAACTCCCAGCGATGACCATTGATATTAACTATCTGTTCAATCGTAACTGATTTAACTTCAATTACAATTAAACCCAAATCAAAATCTGCAATTAATATATCCGGTTCTTTGCGAATATTACCTACTTGTGAAAAAATAGGATAGCGCCAATAGCTTAAACAATTTCTATCAGCAAAAATATTTTTAACGGCATTCCAAACTATTCTTTCTCCTCTCTGCCCACTTTTTTCTAAGGGTTCGGTGGTAATAAACTTGCTGTTTTGCTCATTGCTACTAAGAGCCATGTTTGCTAAGGTAGTTAGCTAAATTAAATATTAAATAACTTTCAACAAAGTTACCTAATTAAATCCCAATTTCTTACATTTTTTCTTTGCGGTTTTCCTGAATTATATGAATTATCGAAGGCAAGATTGAGATAATTATAATCAGAGCAATTATCGGTAATAAATATTTATCTACTTGTTCCGCCGGAATAACTCTTCCTAAAAAATATCCTAGTAAAGTAATGCCAAATGTCCAAAGAAATCCGCCAATCAGATTGTAGGACATAAATGTGCGATAGTGCATGGAACCAATCCCCGCCACAATTGGCGCAAATGTCCGTACAATTGGCATAAACCTAGCTAAAACAATGGCTTTTTTACCGTGAATGTCATAAAAATTTTGTGCTGATGCTAAATGTTTTTTATGAAACAGCCAAGAATCTTCTTTCTGAAACAATCTCCGACCAAATCTATAGCCAGTAGCGTAGCCAACATTATCACCCAAAACGGCACAAACAAAGCAGCCAAATATTAGCACGCGCACATCAAGAAAGTTTTGTGATGCTAAAAATCCTGCCGTAAATAGTAAACTATCCCCTGGTAGAAAAAAACCAATGAGTAACCCAGATTCGGCAAAGATAATTGCCCATACGCCAAAGTAACCCAAAGATTTAATAATTGCTGGTAAATCAAAGTGCATTTAAAGACTCCAAAGGAACACGATTAATTATTAATTTTTTTGTTCTTGCTGACAAGCCATAATCCAAAAGCAACTACTAAAATAACAAACACTATTTTAGAAACAGGAGCAAGATACTTATCGACAAGCTCATAGTTATCACCCAAAGTATAACCAGCAAATGTTAAGCTAACGCGCATCTAAATTGTACATTTTATAATTGAGAGAAAACTTATCAAACCCTATAACCCTCTCTCCTCCCTCCTCTCTCCTCCCTCTCTAAAATATAAAATTTAGAAACACAACAGCTTAATAAGCTTACCCATAATAAAGTGCCTATAGTAGAGTAAATTAAAAAAATGCACTAAAGCCATACCACTAATTCCTGCTGGTAAGGATATTAAAGTACGGACTCCAGGTACAAGTCTACAAAGCAAAACAGCTTAAATATGCTTTTGACAGTATCCCAAACTAAACGTTCGCCTTTCTCTCTGCTTTTCCCTAAAAGTTCAGTGGTAATGAATTTTTTGCTTGCCATTTCTGGCGTTGCTAGCGCAGCAAGTCTTTGATTAAATCTAAAAGACTAGCTCCCCCAAACCAAATTGCTAACAGAATTGAAGTAGTGAGAATACCGCCCATTAAACAAAGTACCAAACCACCGAGGGTAATTGCTCCATCGTCTTCTAGCAAGCCAAAACCCGTGACAAAAATGCCTATAGCGGGTAGCGTGTTTGTCCCTGGAATGGGAATCATCATAGAAATTGCCATCAAAGCGATCGCACTACCCATGACAATTCGACCTGGAAGCGTGGTACAAATATAACTCAACCGGGGACGAGCGATCGCTTCAATTCTTTTCAGCCACGGAAGTCCCGCTTTGAGTACCCCTTGCACCGTTTCCAGTTTCATTGAGTAATTCATCATTTTGGGCGGCAACCAAGGTGTTTTAGAACCGATAATTAACTGCACGGCTAGCACAAAGATTAAGATCCCAAAGGGAACAGAATAACCTGGAGCGGGAAGGGGTAAAGCAGAAGGAAAAGCAAGCAGCACCAATAAAAAGCCAAAAATCCGCTCTCCCCCTAGCAATAAAATATCTGCTAACGTCACTTTTGCAGGAGGAGTATCATCAAAGAAAAAGCGTTGCAACTCGGTGGATAATCGCGCCATATTTTTAACAGGAAGTAGGGAAAGAGTTTGTCACAGGTTGATATACAAAAAGATAGGGTACGGCGAACCGTACCCCCAGCCTGTTACTCTACGCTAAATTAAGTTCCAGCAGTCCAAGAGTTAGTATACTCAATTTGATCTGGTGTCAAAGTATCAAGGCTAATTCCCATTGCTTGCAACTTCAAACGAGCAATTTCTTTGTCAACATCAACAGGAATAGAATGTAATCCTGGTTCGAGTTTGCCTTTATTCGTGACGAGATATTCGCAAGCTAAAGCTTGGTTAGCAAAACTCATATCCATAACTGCACTAGGATGTCCTTCTGCTGCTGCTAGGTTAATTAGTCTGCCTTCGCCTAGTACTACAACAGATTTACCACTTGGCAAACGGTATTCTTGGGTGAAGTTCCGCACTTGCTTAACTTCAGTTGCTTTTTGGGCTAGTGCTTTCAAGTCAATTTCGATATCGAAGTGACCAGAGTTACAAACCATTGCACCGTCTTTCATTACGTCGAAGTGTTCACCGCGAATTACGTGCTTGTTACCTGTAACGGTAATAAACAAGTCACCCACAGATGCTGCTTCTGCCATTGGCATGACTCTGAAGCCGTCCATAACTGCTTCAATGGCTTTGGTGGGGTCAATTTCGGTGACAATGATGTTAGCGCCAAGTCCCCGCGCCCGCATTGCTGTACCTTTACCGCACCAACCGTAACCTGCTACAACTACAGTTTTACCTGCTAGTAGTACGTTGGTAGCGCGGATAACGCCATCGAGGGTAGATTGACCTGTACCATAGCGGTTATCAAAGAAGTGCTTAGTGTCCGCGTCGTTGACGTTAACGGCGGGGAATGTCAATACGCCGTCTCTGTGCATAGCACGTAGGCGGACAATACCTGTGGTGGTTTCTTCTGTTGTACCGATTAAGTCAGCAATTTGGTGTTGACGTTCTTGAATTAAGGTAGCAACTACATCGCTACCGTCATCAATAATAATGTTAGGGCGGTGGTCGAGTGCGGTTTGAACGTGGCGGTGATAAGTTTCGTTGTCTTCACCTTTGATGGCAAATACGGGAATGCCGTAGTCAGCGACTAAGCAAGCAGCAACGTCATCTTGGGTGGAAAGAGGGTTGCTGGCAATTAAGATGGCATCTGCGCCACCAGCTTTGAGAGCGATCGCTAAATGTGCTGTTTCTGTAGTAACGTGGCAACAGGCAATTAAGCGAATACCCGCAAATGGCTTTTCTTTTTCAAAGCGATCGCGTATTTGTTTTAATACGGGCATTTCTCGTCCTGCCCATTCAATCCGTTGTTTACCTATAGGTGCAAGGGATAAATCTTTTACTTCGTGCTTTAACTTAGTTGTGGTTGCAGTCATGAATTTATTTTTCTGGGTCTCTAGAACTTTTTGACGTTCTCTCCGCACTTATAGCGCGGAGATTCATAAAATCACTTTTATGAGCATCCTCTTTCAGCGACAAACCTTGTAATCAACTATCTCTTGCGAGCAATGCTTAAACCAATTAACCGTTCGATAGAACCAATTAACGAGCTTAATTTAGTTGACTCCAGAGGGCTATATCTCCAGAGGCGTACTAGGATATTTAACCTAGCGTTTATGTGCGCCCCACATTACGTTTTTAGTTGTTTTGGACTAAAAAGGTTTAACTTTTCTGGCTTGGTTTCTTGTTTGAAACCCGTTGTTTTGTCTCGCTGGTTTTCACTGCCCAGAACGTCAGCCCACCGACTAGCCTTTACGACACCTCTTTTTTATACCGCAGGTACGCGGTCTAACTTATAGTTCGATGCTTTTGTTGAGACAACTTAATTTTAGATCAAAGCTGCCCTAAAAAAACAGGGCTTTAAACCCAAAATTTTCGTTAAAGATGTTTTTGACCGCAGATGGACGCAGATAAACGCAGATATTTTTTGAAGTTGTTAATTTAATAGTTATGATCAATATTTCTTCGGCACAATCGCTGCTATCTCATCGGCAGCAGTTTCCAGCTTTAGCTAATAAGGCTTATTTTAATTATGGAGGGCAAGGTCCTCTGCCTCAAGCAGCATTAGAGGCTATCCACCAAGCTTATGATTACATCCAGAGTATCGGTCCGTTTGGTTTAGAGGTGAATAATTGGGTTACACAAGAGGTTAAAAAAACCAGGGTTGCGATCGCATCGGAACTTGGTGTTACTCCTGATACGATTACAATTACTGAAAATGTTACTGTCGGGTGCAACATTCCTCTCTGGGGTATTGACTGGCAAGCTGGCGATCATGTATTGCTTTCTGATTGTGAACATCCAGGCGTAATCGCAACTTTGCAAGAAATTCAACGACGCTTTGGGATAGAAGTATCTAGTTTTCAATTGATGGATACTTTAAATCAGGGTGATCCTGTTGCAGCAGTAACTAAGCATCTTAGATCTAATACTCGGCTTGTAGTGCTGAGTCATATTCTCTGGAATACTGGACAAGTATTGCCACTTGCTGAAATTGCTGCTTCAGTACGCAATTATTATCAAAATAGTAAACCTGCCCAAATTTTAGTAGACGCGGCTCAATCTGTTGGTGTATTACCTTTAAATTTAAGTCAGTTAGGTATTGACTTTTATGCCTTTACTGGTCATAAATGGTGGTGCGGGGCAGAAGGTGTCGGTGGTTTGTATATTAAACCTGATAGTGAAAATCAGGCATCGCTTAACCCAACTTTTATTGGTTGGCGTAGCATTATAATGAATGAATCTGGTTTTCCCGCAGGTTGGCAACAAGATGGACGCAGGTTTGAAGTAGCAACATCAGCAGTACCGTTATATGCTGGATTAAGAAGTGCGATCGCTACTCATCAACAATGGGGGACAAATCAAGAACGTTATCAACAAATTCTTGACTTGAGTAAGTATCTTTGGCAAAAATTATCCCAACTACCTGAAGTTAACTGTCTAAAAACATCACCACCAGAATCAGGTTTAGTTTCTTTCCAAATTAAAGATAAATCCCACGCCAACTTAGTACAGTTTTTAGAAGCACAAAAAATCCTGATCCGACAAATTCGTGATCCAGATTGTGTTCGCGCCAGCGTTCACTACTTAACATTACCCTCAGAAATTGACCAACTTGTTGCAGCAATTCAGCAGTATTGCTCTCAAAAAATTAGCAATTAACTATAAATTTACTTATTACCCCTCCCTCCTCCCTCTGCTTCCTCTGCCCCTCTGCCTCCTCCTCCCTCCTCCCTCCTCCCTCCTCCCTCCTCCCTCCTCCCTCCTCCCTCCTCCCTCCTCCCTCCTCCCTCCTCCCCCCTCCCCCCTCCCCCCTCCCTCCTCCCTCCTCCCTCCTCCCCCCTCCCCCTCTTAATGCCTAGACCAAGTATATATATTGCCATCACCAGTCACGGTTTCGGTCATGCTGTGCGTGCAGCATCCGTCGCTGCCGAAATCCAAAGATTATATCCAGAAATTTTATTAATCTTGGTAACAACAGCACCACGCTGGCTGCTAGATTCCTATATACCAGGTGATTTTATCCATCGCCCCCGCGCTTTTGATGTCGGAGTAATCCAGTCAGATAGCTTAAATATGGATAAACAAGCAACTCTGCAAAAGATGCGCGAGATTCATACTCAACAACGCTCAATTGTCGCTGGTGAAGTTAACTTTATCCGTCAGAATCGTGTAAATTTAGTGCTTGCAGATATTCCACCATTAGCAGCAGTAATTGCTAAAACTGCTGGGGTTCCTGGTTGGATGATGAGTAACTTTGGGTGGGACTTTATTTATCGAGATTGGGGAGGAGAATTTAACGAAATTGCTGATAAAATTAGTGAGTGTTATACAAAGTGCGATCGCTTGTTTCGTTTACCCCTCCACGAACCAATGAACGCTTTTTCAAATATTATAGACGTAGGGCTAACTGGTGGTTCACCTCGCCATAGTCCAGACTTCCTCAGAACTAAATTTAGGATCAATACTGCCTTAGAACAAACTATTTTACTAACATTCGGAGGATTAGGATTAGAAGCAATCCCTTATCACAACTTGCAACTATTTCCTGACTGGCAATTTATTACTTTTGATCACCAAGCGCCAGATTTACCCAACTTAGTTAAAATAACTGATCATCAATACCGTCCAGTAGATTTTCTGCCCATCTGTGGGCGCGTAATTTCTAAGCCTGGTTATAGCACATTTTCTGAAGCTATGCGCTTAAATGTTCCCATTGTTTCTATTACCCGTGAAGATTTTGCCGAATCACATTTACTTTTAGAAGGTATTCAAAATCATGCTCAACATCAAATTTTGACACCTGCTGAGTTTTTCCAAAGTAGTTGGCAATTTTTACATCAATCTGTCCAACAGCCGCTTACATCTCAGCAATTACCGAAAGATGGAACAGAGGTAATTGCTAGTGCAGTTATTAACTATTTTGAACATAATTAATACATCAATCTTATTAGATTTTATGAATCAATACCAACAATTTTTGAAAGTACAAACTAGGGGTAAATCTTTATCTAAAGTTACTTCAAAAGTTCAATCTATAGTTAGCGATTCAGGTATTAACACAGGACTTTGTACTGTATTTTTACGCCATACATCAGCCAGTTTAATAATTCAAGAAAATGCTGACCCTGATGTTCTCACAGATTTAGAAAATTTTTTAGCTAAACTTGTACCCGAAGATGGTAAAAGCTACATCCATGATGCTGAAGGTGCTGATGATATGCCTGCTCATATTCGCACAGTATTGACTCATACTTCAGAGCAAATTCCTATAGAAGACGGTAGATTGCTATTAGGCACATGGCAGGGAATTTATGTTTGGGAACATCGCCAGCTTAGTCAGATACGTGAACTTGTTGTTCACATCAGTGGTAAGTAGTTTCACATCAAAAAATTACCTTCAAATTATACAACCTCCCCGTTAAATATCAGGGAATTGGGGGTGGGGTTTTACCCTTAATTAGGTTGCTATATAGCAATTTTCAGAAAGAGTGAGGTACAAAGTAGTGCGAGCATCTTGCTCGCTAGAAATATATAGCGAGCAAGATGCTCGCACTCCTGTACCTGATAAAGCATGAAAACTGCTATATCAAACTACTAAGTTTAGAGCTAGTATAAATACTTAAACACTAAATTAATATATAAACTCTCGTTATAGGAAAATTAATCACTAAACCGTAGTTGATTAGTCAACAAATAAATTATGCAAGCATTATTAGCTGATCCACGAGTTATGATGGGATCAGTCATGCTATAAATCAAAAATTAACAAAGATTAAATTGCTCGAAATAAGTAGTAAAATTTAAAGAAATATTGTATTTGATAGTTGATGTTTCATGCTCAAGACAGATATTAAAATTTGTTCAGCATGATATGGACGAAAATTAGAGAAACCCCACGAATTTAATAAAAACCTGTGAACCACCGTACTGATAGCCTCAACATCCTTACAAACGCTAATAGCCAAAGTCCAAACTCTAATTTGGTCTTGGTGATAGATGACGAGCCAATGATGCGCTCTCAAGTACGTAACGCTCTTGAACAGGTGGGCTATCAGGTTGCAGAAGCTTGTAGCGCACAGGAGGGGTTAGCTGTTTACCCCAGTCTCATGCCCGATATTATTCTAATAGATGCCCTCATGCCTTTAATGGATGGCTTTACTTGCTGTAAGGTTTTCCGTTCATTTCCACAGTGTCAAGATACGCCGATATTGATGATTACCAGTCTTGAAGATGAAGAATCGGTAGATATGGCGTTTGCAGCAGGTGCCAGTGACTACATTACTAAACCCCTACAGTGGGGATTGCTACGTCAAAGAGTGCGTTGCCTGTTGAATGCTAGTAGTGCGATGCAGGAATTACGTCAACAAAGTGAACGAGAAAGACTGATTAGGAAGATTACTGAGAGCATTAGACAGTCGTTGAATTTAGAGGAAATTCTTCACACTACTGTAACTGGAGTCCGTGAATTTCTTGGTTGTGACAGAGTGGTATTCTATCGCGTTTTTTCTGAGGGAGAAGGTGAAGTAGTTTCTGAAGCAGTGAGAGATGATCAATTTATTATCTCTGGAAGAAATATTACCGATCCTTGCTTTCAATCATCCTATCTAGAACTATATCGTCAAGGGCGGGTGTATGCGATCGCAGATATTGAAGAAGCTAACTTAAATCCCTGTTATGTAGAGTTTTTGAAACAATTTGATGTTAAGGCACACTTGGTTGTGCCAATTCTGCAAGGAAATGATTTTTGGGGTTTGTTGATTGCTCATCATTGTACCGCTTCAAGGCATTGGTCAAGTGTCAATATAGAACTACTTAAAGAATTAGCATTACAAGTAAGTATTGCCCTAGCCCAAGCCTACTATTTAAGAACAATTCAAGATAACGAAGAGAAGCTGCGCCAATCACTGGAAAAAGAAAAAGAACTCAGCGCCCTAAAATCGCGCTTTGTCACTATGACTTCCCATGAATTTCGCACTCCGATGAGTACTATATTATCTTCTACAGAATTACTGGAACATTTTTCTCATAAGCTTTCCGAGCAGAAAAAAACTCAACATTACCAGCGAATTCAATCAGCTATTAAGAACATGACCCAACTTTTAGATGATGTTCTAGTATTTGGCAAGGCAGAGGCTGGAAAATTAGAGCTTAAACCCGTATGTGTTAATTTAAAGGTATTTTGTCAAGATTTAGTAGAAGAAATGCGATTGAATGCTGGCTCTAAATATGTCATATCTTTTGTTAAGAAAGGTGATGATACTAATGTATACATGGATGAAAAGATTTTATATCAAATTCTGAATAATTTGTTGTCAAATGCAATTAAATACTCACCGGAAGGCGGAGAGATAAATTTAGAGCTAGTTTGTGAACATGATTTAGCTATTTTTACAATCAAAGATCAAGGCATTGGTATTCCACAAGCAGAACAAGTACAACTATTTAATTCTTTTTATAGAGGCAGTAATGTTGGTGGAATTGCTGGTACAGGGCTGGGACTAGCAATTGTGAAAAAATGTGTGGAGTTGCAGGGTGGTTTAATTACTGTACATAGTGAAATGGGAGTTGGCACAAAATTTACAATTACGATACCGTCTACTCCTCAGTTACAAATGCGACCAACTGTAAGTTACCTCAATGATTTTTTAAACAAAAAGTCTAGCAGTGAACAAAACACTGAAATCCCCACAAGATTGTTAGGGTGAATCAGTTAAGTCGATGGGCATAATTCAAGTTAAAATGGTCATGGGTTATCAGTAAACAGCTTATCTGTTAATAGTAAACAGTGAGTGTCTTTATCCTTGGGTTTAAGACCCCAACTTTATTTTAAATCTTTGTGGAGCGCGCTGGTTGGGCGGGTTTGAATCCCCCACCAAAAGCCATGATTACTGTTAACTGTTAACTGTTTACTGTTTACTGTTAACTGTTTACTGTTTACTGTTCTGGATGTTGCAACTTGAAACAACGCTCTAGTTATTGGGAATTACTGCCTTATCTTCGTCCACAGAGGCGAACAATTGCTCAAGCATTAGCTTGTACTTTAGGATTTACCGTGTTTTGGCCAATCATCGCGTGGTTGGCGGGTAGAGTTGCGGGGTATATTGGACAGGGAGATGTGAATGCGATCGCACAAATTGCCGGAGTTGCGGCGGTAGTTTTTATTCTGCGTGGCGCTGTGCAGTTTGGTCAAGATGCTTTAATGGCAAAAGCTGCTTTAGCGATCGCACTCGATTTGCGTAAAAGTGTCTATGCACACTTGCAAAAGTTAAGTTTAGGTTATTTTGAAGCTGCTAAAACTGGTGATTTATCTTACCGCCTCACAGAAGATATCGATCGCATTGGTGAAGTAGTTAACAAAGTATTCCACCAATTTATTCCTAGCGTTTTGCAGTTAATTGTAGTCTTAGGCTACATGGTTTATGTTAACTGGCAATTAACATTAGCAGCTTTTATAATTGCGCCATTAATGGCTATATTAATTGGTTGGTTTGGGGAACAGCTACGCAAGTTTTCTCGCCGCAGCCAAAATCTTGTTTCTGATTTAGCATCATTGCTAACTGAGTTTTTTAGTGGTATTCGTTTAGTCCAAGCTTTTGCTGCTGAAGATTATGCCCTAGCACAGTTTAGCCAAGAAGCAGAGCGTAACCGTCAAGCAAAGTATAGCGCGGAACGGCTTAAAGCAATTCAATTTCCCGTTATTGGCTTTTTAGAAGCCATGAGTGTACTGTTGCTGTTTTTAATGGGTGGTTGGCAAATATCTCAAAATAACTTAACAGGTAGTGGTTTTGTTAGTTATGGAGCAGCAGTTGCATTATTAATTGATCCAATTGGTTTAGTAACAAGCAATTATAACGAATTTAAACAAGGTGAAGCATCTGTAGACCGAATATTTGAACTGTTAGCAATTCAGCCAACTGTAGTAGAAAAAACTGATGCGATCGCACTTCCCCAAGTTACAGGTAAAGTAGAATACTGCAACGTTACCTTTGCTTACTCACAGAGAGCAAATGCCAACATTTCAAGTGAAGATATAGATCATCATCCTACATCAGATCTACCTGTGCTGCAAAAATTAAATTTGTTAGCAATGCCAGGAGAAATGATTGCTTTAGTAGGCGCGTCTGGTGCTGGTAAAACTACCTTAGTAAATTTATTACCACGTTTTTACGATCCTCAAGCAGGTGAAATTTTAATTGATGGTATTAATATCAAGGATGTCACAATCCGCAGTTTAAGAAGACAAATTGGGATAGTTCCCCAAGAAACTATATTATTTTCTGGAACTATTGCTCAAAATATTGCTTTTGGTCAAAGTGAGTTTGATATTGAAGCAGTACAAGCAGCAGCGAAGATTGCTAACGCGGATCAATTTATTACTCAACTTACACAGGGATATTATACCTGGGTAGGAGAAAGAGGGGTGAATTTATCTGGGGGACAAAAACAGCGAATTGCGATCGCGCGTGCTGTATTACTTAATCCTAGAATCCTTATACTTGATGAAGCCACATCAGCTTTAGACTCAGAATCAGAAGCTTTAGTACAAGAAGCACTAGAGCGAATTATGCAAGACCGCACTGTGTTTATTATTGCCCATAGGCTTGCCACAGTGCGTCGTGCTGACAGAATTTTAGTACTAGAAAAAGGTCAAATTGTAGAATCAGGAACCCACGATCAACTATTAGATCAAGCAGGTCGTTATGCCAGATTTTATGCCCAACAATTTCAACAGTAAGTAGGTCAAGATAATTAATTGTAAAACCCCACCCCCCAGCCCCCTCCCCGCTCGTCAGGGAGGGGGGAGTAATAATTCGATAATTTTTAAGGTGAAGCTACTTAATACCGTTCAATAAAGCCAAGAACTTCTCGTCGGTTTAGCAGAGAGGTTATTGAGATTGTTTTCAGAAAGTCTTTTTTTATGACACAAATAACCAGCAAAACTTAAACAAAGTAATCTTTTATAACAAAGATGAGTTTCTGGGTTGGTGGTTTTGTGGTGCTATTGTTGGTTGAGCTACTTTGTTGCTTAAGCATCTGCTTGACATTATTCTGCTGAGGGAACTGTTGATACACTTGCAGAGGCGTATTTGATTGTGCAAAGGCTGCTGGAATAGTAACAACTGATAACATTAAAGAAACTGTTCCCGTTAGCAGTGCTACCAGTTGAAATTTTGAGAGTTGCTTACTGGCGGTTAGAGCGAAATTAGGTTTCATTTTGATGATTATTGTGGGAATTTTGAGCGATCAGCCTGTATTTTTTCAACTTCGTGCTGATCGCATTTGAAGTAATCTAATTACTGGGGAGGTTGAGCGCCACCAGGGCCACCAGGTCCGCCTGGACGATGTTGCTGCATCTGTTGACGTTGCTCGGCAGTTAAGATGGCATCCATCTGCTGACGAGATGCACTACGCACTGCGTCTATTTTGGTTTTTTGCTCGGTAGTCAGATTGAGTGATTCAAATACCTGACGGGGATCTTGTCGATTTTGTTTGGCAGCTTCTAGGCGAGATTTTTGATCTGCGGTTAAGATACTGTCCATCTGCGATCGCTCAGATTGGCGAATTTGATCCATTTTGGTTTGTTGCTCGGATGTCAAGTTCAGCCAATTCTGCTGGCGCGGTGGTTGGTTT
Organism: uncultured cyanobacterium; assembly: GCA_963711165.1. Taxonomy (GTDB): domain Bacteria; phylum Cyanobacteriota; class Cyanobacteriia; order Cyanobacteriales; family PCC-9333; genus Crinalium. The sequence goes on from CAVQDG010000038.1 coordinate 341,460, forward strand.
GTCTGTGTATTAGATTGAGCAAATACTGCTGGAATTGCCGTAGCAGCTACAGTCACAGATGCCATACCAGCTAGAAAAAGTAATACTTTAACGTTAGAGATTTTGTTTTTGAGAGAAGAAGCAAAATCAGATTTCATGATATTCCTGAGATTTGAGAAATCAACTATTTGTTTTGTTCGATACTTAAATCATAGGAACGGGCATTGCTCTTCCACATGGGTCGAATTTCCTAATTTAAAGTAGTACTAAAGTCCTAGCTGTTTCAGGAATCGAATGGTAGATAATGTCTAATGGTTCTTTTCTGGAAAGGTTTATTAGAAAAGAGCGATCGCTGCTCAACAATAAATAGGAAATTGCTGCTCCCTCTGCCTCCTCTGCTCCCTCTGCCAAAAAAGGGAAAATATAAAAAACCTACACCTGTCAGCAACTCCCTGCTCCCTGCTATGCAACTTCGCTTACCGTTTTTCAACCATTCCTTCCGCCTGATGCTCTATCTGGAATGGATTTTGTTGGGGATAACGTTACTTGGAGAAATTCGACCAGAACCCCATCGAATGAGTACTACAACGTTACCAATTTCAATTCTAGTAGTGATTGTTTTTGGTTTGATGGGGCTAAAGCTACCAACTGGAAAAATCTCTAACAAAGTTCTTTATACAGGGGCGGAATTTGCGTTACTCTTTATCACCTTTTTCTTAGACAATCGCACAATCTTTTTCCCTTTGCTTGGTTTAATAATTGTCATTCGCAGTTGTCTAATTTTTTCGCAAACTGGTCGCTTGACTGTGGCGGGATTGGTATTTGTTGCTGTTTTGCTAATGCTGTTTCAGCAAATGCCTGGGCCACCACCGCCGCCTCATCCTCCAAGGAATCAGCCTCCACCAGAGTTATTTGCTCATACAATTTGGACACTTAGGCTAAATGCAGCCGTAACTTTTGGGCTGGCGCTGTTGTTTATTTTGCTATTAGTTAATGCTTTATTATCTGAACGGCAGAGCCGCGAAAAACTCATGTTAGCTAACGATCAATTACGCCAGTATGCTTTGCGAATTGAAGACCAAGCAACTTTACAAGAGCGTAATCGCATTGCGCGTGAAATCCATGATGCTTTAGGACACGCTTTAACTGCCCAAAGTATTCAGTTAGAAAATGCGCTGTTATTTCTACCATCCGATACCGAGAAAACCGAGTCATTTTTAAAAGAGGCAAAACAACTTGGCTCTAGGGCATTGCAGGAGGTACGGCGTTCAATTTCTACATTGCGTTCAAATCCATTGCAAGGACAATCCTTAGAAGTAGCGATCGCAAATACAGTTACAGAGTTTCACAAAACTACCGGAATAATTCCAGATTGCCAAATTCAAATATCTCAGCCAATTCCTACCGAAATTAGTACAGCACTTTATCGAATTATTCAAGAATCACTCACTAATATTTACAAACATAGTCATGCAACTCAAGTAAATATTTACCTCCAAGAAAGGCGAGAAATGATTCATCTCGAAATTGACGATAATGGTGAAGGATTTAACCCAGAGGGAAATACAACCGGATTTGGACTTCAGGGAATGCGAGAACGCACGACTGCTTTAGGTGGACAATTTTTGCTTACAAGTCAACCAGAACAAGGTTGTCGGATTACTGTCTTAATTCCGTTGCCACTCACTTTATAGCAATTTTCAACTCAATGAACTACAGTTTTGAACAGAGAACAACTTATGCAACCATTGCTTTAAAAAAAAAGCTAATAGCTAATAGCTAACAGCTAACCGCTATATGATAAAGATTCGCCTATTGCTGGTCGATGACCAACTAATTATCCGTCAAGGCTTAAAAAGCCTTTTGGAAGCTAAACCTGATTTAGAAGTCGTGGGAGAGGCGGAAAACGGGCAACAAGCGATCGCTCAAGTGGAAACCTTACAACCCGATGTAGTGTTAATGGATGTGCGGATGCCTGTCATGGATGGCGTTGCTGCTACTCGGATAATTTGTCAGCAATTTCAAGTAACTAAAGTGTTAGTTTTGACAACATTTGATGATGATGATTATGTGTCGCAAGCGATGCGATTAGGGGCGCGGGGTTATTTACTTAAAGATACCCATTCCGACGACTTAGCCGCAGCAATTCGAGCGGTTCATAAAGGTTATACCCAAATGGGGCCAGGATTATTAGAAAAAGCAATTGCACCTCCACCTCCTGCAACTCCACCCCAACCCACGCGCCTACCTCCAGAACTTGCAGGACTAACTACTAGAGAACGTGAAGTACTACGGCTAATTGCCGCAGGCGCAAGTAACCGTGAGATTGCAGAAAAACTCTACATTTCCGAAAGAACGGTTAAAAACCATATCAGTAGTATTTTAAGTCAGTTAAATTTGCGCGATCGCACACAGGCTGCTATGTTCGTTAGTGCTTTTTTACCTCTGTTATAATCGTCGCTGAATTATTATAATTTTTCCAAATAACTGAGTAAATCTGCCATTTCCTGGGGACTAGGCTGAAACTGTGGCATAGGAGGAGTTTTGCCACTGATGACTTGCTCAATCAGATGAACGCGAGACTTGCGCTTAGATATATGATCTAAGCTTGGTCCCACTCGACCTTGAGCTTGCAATCCGTGACATCCAGCGCAATTCATTTGAAAGATAGCGTGTCCTAGTACCGGATCACCCCTAAGAGACAATACGCCGTTGATATAAGGATCTGAAACGCGGAACAGGTGAACGCCCAAAACGCTTGTCAGGATTGCCAGCAGAACCGCCAGCACGATCAAGCTGATGCGCTGCATGAGGATTTCTGGTTTGGGTAGCTGGTTATCCAAAGGTCTACTAATATAAAGATTTACAACGTTTTTATCTTTGCAAGGTACACACCAACAGCGATCAAGTTACTGAAGATTGCGATATGTGTGCAAATGTCTAGCTAAACATTTCAATTAATATACTTAGCTTAAGTTTTATAGACAAATGAGGCAAGCCTTGTCTGGGTGATCGGTGATGTTTTATACCAAAAATTAGGTTAATCAGTCTTTTGGCGGTATCTCCTACTTCGCTCATTGAATGTATAGACGGTATCATGGTACGTCTCTACAAGGGTTCAAGGGCTTGCCCTGAGCTTGCCGAAGGGTTAGCAGCTTTAATTTCTGGAGATGTCCCCTTGACAATGCTGTAATCTGTAGGATGAGAAATAATTGACACTCCGCCACTTGAAAGATGGCGGATTCTTGGTTCAACGATTCAAGTTGTCTTTGCAGGTATCACTACCAACCAAGATAGAGCTTAAATCTCCCCAAGCGTTTAGGTCTTCCGACCAGCTTCCCAAATGCCCTTTGGTAGCTTTTTTGAGTATGTTTAACGACGCATTTATGTCTCTATCAGCGATATATCCACATGAACAAACATGAGTTCTAACTGATAGAGATTTTTTGATCAACTGCCCACAGCTAAAACATTCTTGGCTTGTGTATGCAGGATTAACAGCAATTGTTAACCTGCCATATTTAATACCGAAATATTCAATCCACTTCCTTAATTGTGACCAAGCAGCATCATTTATATTCTTAGCTAGTTTTTGATTACGAACAAGGTTCTTGACAGCTAAATCTTCATAGGCGATCAAATCGTTGGATTGACACAAACGGAGTGCTAGTCTCTTAGCAAACTCTTCTCGCTGCCTACTTACTTTTAGGTGTCCCTTGGCGTATTTTCTTCTAGCCTTAATATAGTTATTGGACTGTTTCTGCCCCTTTTTAAACTTTCTCGACTTCCTCCTATTTAGTTTGTTTAAACGCTTTTCAGCCTTTCTATAATATTTAGGGCATTCAATAGTATTGCCATCGCTATCGGCGTACAAATAGCGCAACCCCACATCTATGCCAACGCATTTCTTTGTTGGTGGTAGCTGTGGGGTTATATCCCTAATATCAAGCTTTAACAACAACTGAGCAAAATAACCATCTGCTCTTTTAACTATTCTCACTCTTTGAATTTGCCACTCTTGGAAATAATACAAGTCTCGGCTACCAATTAGTTTTAATTCACCAATGTTGTTACCATCGGTGAAGGTTATCCTTTTAGTATCTCGGTTGATCTTCCATCCAGACTTTTTAAACTCAACAGAGTGAGTGCGTTTAGAGTATTTAGGGTATCCCTTTTTACCAGGCTTATTGTTTTTGCAGTTGTTGTAGAACTTGAGAATCGCAGTCCAGGTTCTTTCGCAAGCTTGTTGACAAGCTGTAGAGTTAAGGTTTTTGACAAAGGGATATTCTTCTCTTAGTTGAGTTACATACTTATAGATATCTTTTTGTCCTACAGCTTTGTTGTCTTCCCAGTAGCGCAGACATTTATTTCGCACGAATTGAACTGTGCAAATTGCCTCGTCTATCGCTTTGTATTGAGATTGTTTTCCTCTCAGCTTGTACTCTAGGATAAACATCTTGCGTACATCGACATCCACGCAAACTACTGTAACACACCTTTAGGGGAACGGCAACTAAAGTTGCGTATTGCAGCATTTCATCCACGCCTATGAATCAGGTGGCTTTCATGCTCCCGTGTTACTCTGTAAAAAACCTTAACAGTTAACTAAGGAGTACTAACGTGGTAGAACCTCTGCTTTCAGGTATGGTGCTAGGCTTAAGTTTCATCACCCTTGCTGGCTTGTTTGTCGCAGCTTATATGCAGTATAAGCGCGGTAATAAACTGGGTATATAGAAGGTTACAGCCGTATTGCCGTAAACTTTTTCGCGGTCAATTTCTAGATGGGGAACAGGTTCAACCTGCCATTTATTCGGGCTGTGTTCTACTGCTAATTCACCAGTGGAAGCGAGAAGTTGATATTGCGCGATCGCTTCCAACACTGGTTGATACAAGTTACTTGCATAAGGGGGATCGAAGTAGATATGGTCAAATTCTTGACCCGCAAGGGTTTTTAAACGCTGCACTACATCCCCCCGCAATACTTGAAATTTTTGACCTTCAGAAGCTACTTTTTGCCAATTCTCCTGAATAATGCTACAGGCGCTTTTTGATTGTTCAATACCAACTACGAAACTAGCGCCACGGCATAAAGCTTCTGCACCCATTGAACCGCTACCAGTACATAAATCCAGCCAGCGACAGCCCTCAATTTTCCCTTGCCAAATATTAAATATCGCCTCCCGCACTCTTGCAGGTGTTGGTCGAGTTTCTAGTCCTGGTAAGGTTTTTAATTGACGATTTCCGTAAATTCTCAGGCTCATCTTTAGGGAGGGGAGAGGGGGGAGGAGAGAGGGGAGAGGGGAGAGAAGGGAGAAAGTACCCGATCAAAAATTACTGTTAATCGCTAATCGCTAATTGCTAATTGCTAATTGCTAATCGCTAATTGCTTGACGAAATTAGATAATATTTGTAAGCCAGTGGTAGAAGATTTTTCTGGGTGAAACTGCACAGCCATTAAGTTGTCACGACGGATGGCTGCTGTTACAGTTTGACTTCCGTGTGTAACATTTGCTGCTGTCACAGTGCGATCGCTAGGATCGACATAGTAGGAATGAACAAAATAAACCCAAGGTTGATCTGATAGCTGATCCCATACAGAGGTTTGCTGAGTAATCTCAAGTTGATTCCAACCCATGTGGGGAATAGTTAAATCTGGTTCTGATTTAAATTTTCGTACAGTACCCGCAACAATGCCTAATCCTGGTTCAATGCCTTCTTCACTGCCATCAAACAGAATTTGCAGCCCCAGACAAATACCTAGAAAGGGTTTACCAGATGCGATCGCATCTTTTATCGGTTCTACTAAATCATGGAAACGCAGTTGTTTTACTGCTGGATCAAATGAACCTACTCCTGGTAACACCACCGCATCCGCCTGTGCTATTTCCTTGGCAGAATTGGTTACATTTGGAGTTGCTCCAGCTTTCTCTAACCCTTTACAAACAGAGTGGAGATTGCCCATGTCGTAGTCTACAACTGCGATTACTGACATTTATCTGCGCCTTTGCTCAGTATTATTCTACTTTTACTGGGTAAAAAACCCACTCTTCTTATTTTACATTCTTTCCGTTAAAACGCCTAATTTTATTGTAAAATATAATGATTGAAATTAATATATGAATACTAAGATACTGTTAACATCATTTGATATTTGGCTACCTCATCATACATCTAATTCTTCTGATGATTTGTTAGAAGAACTATCTAAAATAGATTTCCTGCCATCCGCACTTTATTTCTTGAGACAGTTACCTGTTAATATTGAAGAAGCAAGTTCACGGGTAATTTCTAAGATAATGGAACTGCAACCAGATGTAATTATCTGTTGTGGCATGGCAGAAAAAAATCAAAAACTAACCATTGAATCACAGGCAACTTTTCAAGCAAACACTCTTAAAACAACAGTTGATTTAGAAAAATTACTTAGTGGTTTAATTGATACAGCAATTAGCAATGATGCTGGAAAGTTTGTTTGTGAGGGACTATACTACTCAGTTTTGAAGGAGTTACAAACTAGAGAAATTGCTTCAAAAAGCCTTAATAACAATAATAGTCGCTGTGTATTTGTTCATGTTCCCATCCTAACACCAGATAATCTGCCTGTAATTGTGGAAAATTTTAGATTAATTTTACAAAAACTGGCACTTTTATATAAAGCTTAATGTCTACTGCTCAAAAAGACCTAGAGTATGTTCTTGCCTAAAAAAAGACTTAATTCTCTCCTGCCATTATTTCTAATTTTCCCTCTTGCTCAAACAACCCCAATGCCGACACCTGCACCAGTACAACAAGAAATAGTGCAACCAGGGGAAGTACGTGCATTACCAGGAAAACTAGATAAAGTACTGGTATTTAATAGCAATAGTCCAGAATTAGTTCAAAAAGAAGGCATTTTACTATCTACTTTTCCTGCTGTTGGTAAAAGTGTACCAACTGCTCATCTAAATTTCCCACTAACAGGAAGATTTGATATATTTGCCCATCACATTGCTAAAGCTACTTCTCCAGATGATTTGAGAACTTTGTATCTGGGAGTAATCTTGCATAATCCTAACCCGAAGCCCGTGACGGTGGATGTATTACAGGCAGCAAGTTATCTGAGTCAACCAGATGCGCCATTTATAGAGTTACCTTCTTTTGTAGAAAATCCTTTAGGAACAGTATATTCTGGACCTGGTAGCAGGGTAATGGATGATGTATTACGGGGAAAAAGGCAAGCTGATATTCCTACGAAATTAATTATTCCGCCTGGTACAAGTCGGCTATTGATGAATCATCCGATACCTGTAAAGACGCTGACACCACCGTTAAATGGTCGTTCTGCATTAATTAGGTTGCGAAGCGATCGCTCAGTGTATATTGCTAGTTTAGGAATGTATGCACGTCAAAATCCTGACGGGACTGAAAGAGCGCCAAGTTTGCAGGAATGGCAGACATTATTAGATAATGGTGATTTAGTAACGCCACGCGATCGCATTCCTACGCCTCTATCACAAACAAATACTCCCATTATCTATGGGCGTGTTGCAGGTGTAGCTTTGGGTTCTATGTGGCAAGCACAACTAACGGATAATTTTAAAAGCAAGGTTCTTAGCATTCCTCAACCTGGTCAAACTTTTTCCTATCCTCTTAGTACTATCCCAGGCGGAAGTTTAGGAACTAATCAAATTCAAAGCGCTCAGATGTTAGCGCGTTACTCTGATACGGCTTATCTTGCTAATGGTAATTATGGCATTCAGTACAGCTTAACTTTACCTTTAGTAAATCCTACGAGTAAGACTCAAACTGTAACTTTGGCTATCCAAACACCATTGAAGCAAGACAAATTAAAAGAAGGACTGGTTTTCTTACAACCTCCTGCACCTGAAACTTTTTTTCGCGGTACTGTACAGGTAAGCTATCTTGATGATCAAGGCAAGCTTCAAGAGCGTTATATACATTTATCACAAAAACGGGGTGAGCAGGGTGAACCATTAGTTAAGTTGAATATACCAGCAGGCGATCGCACTCTTGTAAAAGTTGACTTTCTTTATCCTCCCGATGCAAGTCCACCACAGGTGTTAACTGTTAAAACTATTTAACCTCTCCAAAAACGAATGTAGAGACGTGCCATGGCACGTCTCTACATCAAGTAAAGACTGATGAAGATATTAATGTTAATTGGCGCTCACCTTTGTACTGCTCCTCGTCCTTTAAAAGAAGCTGAAACATTAGCTAATGCTGGATATGATGTAATTATAGGGGGGTTTTGGCTTGATCCAAAATTGGTAGAACGCGATCGCATCCTCATAAATCATAAAAAATGGCGCTTTCAACCTATCATTGATTTTCAACCAACTACCTCTCTAGGGCGTTGGAAAAATTCTGTAATTCGACTAAAAGGACGTATTGCAAGGGAACGTTGGCTCATATGGCGCACTTTTTCACCAGAATTATTAGGTTATGGTGCTAAAGCCATGTTATCTTTTGCTCGTCAAATTGGCGCTGATTTAACAATTGTGCATTCAGAAGCAGGTTTGTGGGTAGGTAATCAATTATTAGATCAAGGTTTTCGTGTAGGTGTAGATTTTGAAGATTGGTTTTCTGAAGATTTGTTACCAGCAGACCGCGTTACTAGACCAATTTCTCAAATTAAAGCCTTAGAAAGTCGCCTAGCCCGTGAGTGTAAATATTGTATTACAACTTCTCACGCTTTAGCCCAAGCGTTATCCAAAGCTTATCAAGCACCCAAACCGAGAGTTATTTATAATGTTTTTCCTTGGGCGGAACGTGAGGAAATTGATAGTCAAAAGTTAGATAGACGCAATCATAATATACCGTCATTGCATTGGTTTTCTCAAACAATCGGAGCAGGGAGAGGACTAGAAACACTTTTTCAAGCTTTACCTTACCTCAATAATCCAGTAGAAATTCATTTGCGGGGGAATTATTCTGAAAATTATCGCCAATGGTTAGAAGCGTTGGTTATTGAGGAATGGCGCGATCGCATTTTCATCCATCCCACTGTCCCCAATGCTGAATTACTTTCTCGCATTGCTGAACATGATATTGGGTTAGCGTTGGAAAGTAGTGATATCAAGAGCCGAGATCTCACTGTTACTAATAAATTATTTCAATATCTCCAAGCCGGATTAGCAGTAATTGCTACTGATACTGCTGGTCAAAGAGAGATTTTTGATCAATTTCCTGATATTGGTGAATTAATTCCTAGTAATAATCCACAAGCACTTGCTCAAGCAATTGATAACTTACTAAGTAATCATAATAAATTAACTGCTGCTAAGTCTGTCGCACTGCAAGCAACGGCTTCTCGGTTTTGTTGGGAAAAACAAGCACAAACCCTAGTAGAAGCAGTAAATTTTGCTATTGATCAGTCAAATTTTGGATAATTAACCACCGATAGGATAATTAATTTTTGCAATAAGTAAGTATAGCAACCTAAATAGGCGGTTAAGGCTTTTTTTTTTCTAAAACCCTTATGAGCAAAGCATTTAAGAAAAGCTAATTGCGCTCATGCTAATTGCTAACTGCTATATGTAGTTGAAATTAAACGTTACTTACGGTGAAAGGTGGCTGGGAAAATCATTATACGTTTATTTAGATCCACCTACTTATAGCAGTTTTCATATTTATGAGATCTAGGAGTGCGAGCATCTTGCTCGCTAGGAATCTATTGCGAGCAAGATGCAAGCTATACGCTACGTGCAGGCTACGCCAACGCTAACGCACTCCTATATTTCTTCAATCTTTGCACCTGATTTGGCTGAAAATTGTTGACCACTTTTAATAGCAAACATTTGGTCAATTCTGATTAGTTATCAGCCAGTTTTATAACTGGCTGCAAATAGGTTTTATTTCCGAAATAACTAATCGCCACTTGGTAGAACTCTTTAACGTTGTAGAGAGCTAATTACTGTTATGGCTAACCAAGATTTTCAACCATCTAAAATCGGAAGACCCGATCAACGTAGTGGCGCTGGTACTAGATTTAAGCCTAACAAGCCAAGCTCATCATACGGGCAGAGTCAACCTCTTAAATAAAACTAAGATTCCAAATCTGTCAAATTCTCTCCTGGAAATTGGGGATAAGTTCAAACAAAAACGCGATGTTGTAGAGAAGGCATTTGGCGACGCACTTGTTCTAAACGGGTAGGATTAATTTCTGCGATCGCAATTCCTGGTTGATCGCCCGCATCCGCTAAAATTGTCCCCCAAGGATCGATAATCATCGCATGACCGTGAGTTTGGCGCGTCGCATAGTGTCTCCCTGTTTGTGCAGGTGCAATTACATAGCAAGTATTCTCAATAGCCCTAGCTTGTAGTAAAACTTGCCAGTGATCTTTACCTGTATAAGCTGTAAATGCCGCAGGTACAAACATAATATCAGCGCCTTGATGTGCTAGATGCCGATAAAGTTCAGGGAAGCGGACATCATAGCAAACAGATAACCCTACTGTACCTAGCTGTTCTGAGTGATAAACTGGCGGTAGCTTCAAACCAGCCATTACAGTATTAGATTCTCGATAGGTGTTACCGTCCGGTACGTTGACATCAAACAAGTGTACTTTTTCGTAACGTGCAAGTTCTTTGCCATTGCGATCGATCAGTAAGGCAGTGTTGTAAACTTTGCCGTCGCCTACTGGTACTGGAAAACCGCCACCCAAGATAGTTACCTGATAGCGTTGAGCCATTGTTTTGAGGAATTTTTCACTTGCTTGTGCGATCGCTTCAGCTTGAGCAATTTTATCTTCCTCTAGCCCTAAAAACGGAAAATTTTCTGGAAGACCTACCAACTCCGCACCCTGACGCACGGCAAGGTCAATAAGTTCTTCTGCCTGAACCAAATTTTTCTCTAGGTCAGGCTGACTGGTCATTTGAATAGCGGCAGCAAGATAGGATTTCATAATTAGTGCTGTGTGCGGAACCCTTGATTACAATATATCTTTACGTGAATAAATGTAGAGACGTGCCATGGCGCGTCTCTCTACATCCCCTATATATAGTGTGACCATCTTGATCACAATGTCTTATGCGTAAGTCCTGATTATATATTTTTCTTATTATTCAATGCAATTACTGGCATCATTTTTTACCCATCTACCTAAATCTCTGGTCTTCTATTAAGAAGAATTCCTAATAATAGCTTGATTGTAGTACTATAGCGAAGCTACTGCAAACAAGGAAAAATTAACTTGGTAAAAGATTAAAAATTTACACTGTGTAAACAGTTGATTGGCAAGAACTTTTTGCTAGGTGAAGATTTTAGCGTTAATGCCAATGGTCAACTGTTGCTAAATACTAAAGCTAAAAGAGCTATCTTGCCTAATCTTAAGTCAAGTGAACTATCTCCGGTAACGTCTATATTTTAATCTGTCAGTAACCAGATAGACATCTCCAGAAATTAAAGGTACGTTGGCTATAATCCTTGTAGAGACGTGCCATGGCGCGTCTCTACATTCATTTATGGAGATGTCTAATGAGAAAAAATCGGTAGCTGCTATGCCCAAATTTAAACCCGATAAGGGCGTTGACAAGCGTTGGAATATTGGTTTTTTCTTGGCGATTTTATTAGGCGGACAAGTATTAATACGCTTGCTCAAAGGTAAAATGCCCAAAAAACGCGACCTTTTAGAGCAGATGGCTACAGTTGGCGTAGATTCATTAATTTCGGTTTTATTAATTGCCTTTTTTGCAGGGATGATTTTTACGATTCAGACGGCGCGAGAATTAATCAAATTTCAAGCTATTTCTGCTTTAGGAGGAGCATTTGCACTAGCTTTCTGTCGTGAACTAGCACCAGTTTTAACAGCGAGTATTATAGCTGGACAAGTGGGTTCTGCTTATGCTGCCGAAATTGGTGAAATGCAGGTGACAGACCAAATTGATGCTCTGTATCTGTTAAAAACCAATCCGATTGACTATCTGGTGATGCCTCGTGTTGTTGCTTGCTGCCTAATGTTACCAATGTTAACTATTATTGCTTTAGTTGCAGGCATCGGGGGTGGTGTGTGTGTGGCTGTCTATTTTTACAATATGCCTCCAGGCATATTTTTAAATTCAGTACGGAATTTTTTAGAGTTACGGGATTTGTTTAGTATTGCACTTAAAAGTTTCGTATTTGGGGCAATGGTAGCTTTAAATGGCTGTGGGTGGGGGCTGACAACCATAGGCGGAGCAAAAGGGGTTAGTCGCGCCACAACAGCAACGGTTGTGACTAGCTGGGTATCTATATTTGTAGTTGATTTTTTCCTGAGTTTGGCGATATTCCAAAAAGTAGGGTAATCAGTAGACATTTCCTCTCATGGGATTGTAGAGACGTTTTATACAACGTCTCTACAAGGTTTTAGATTAATTTAACGGCTCTTAAACCGAAATATAGCCCAACAGCAGTAACAAATGCAGTACCCAAAATCAAAAAGTAAGCAATAACTCCAGACATTGACGTTTCTCCAGTACAACTATCCTGCAAACAATTAAAACATTACGTGGGGTAGAATACACCCCACTAGCGCTTGTTAATGGGGTAATGTTTATGCAATCTGTTATTCGTGTGGAGTTACCGGAGCAATCTTATGATATTGCGATCGCATCTGGTAGTTTAGATCAGCTAGGTGAACAATGTAGCGGTTTGAGTCTGGGTAAGAAAGTTTTGGTTGTTTCTAACCCAGTTGTTTTCAAGCATTATGGAGGCATTGCGATCGCATCCCTCAAATCAGCAGGGTTTGATGTGTATACTTGTATTCTGCCTGCGGGTGAACGTTACAAAACCCTAAATTCTATCCAAAAAATCTATGATGTTGCCCTAGAACATCGTTTAGAACGCTCCTCTACAATGGTAGCGTTAGGTGGTGGCGTAATTGGCGATATGACGGGGTTTGCTGCTGCTACTTGGTTGCGGGGGATTAATTTTGTGCAAGTTCCCACAACTTTATTAGCAATGGTGGATGCTTCTGTTGGGGGGAAAACAGGCGTAAATCATCCCCAAGGGAAAAATTTAATCGGCGCATTTTATCAACCCAGATTAGTTTTAATTGACCCCGATATTTTAAAAACCTTACCTGTGCGCGAATTTCGTGCAGGGATGGCGGAGGTAATTAAATATGGGGTTATCTGGGATGCAGGATTATTCTCTCAGATGGAAGAAACTAAGCGTTTGGATCAAATGCGCTATCTCAATGAGGGATTATTGCAAGATATCTTGAATAAATCTTGTCAAGCTAAAGCTGATGTGGTGAGTAAGGATGAAAAAGAAGCTGGATTACGTGCCATCCTCAATTATGGTCACACGATTGGTCATGCTGTGGAAAGTTTGACTGGTTATCGCGTAGTTAATCATGGTGAAGCGGTGGGTATTGGGATGGTAGCAGCAGGTGAGATTGCTGTGCATCTTCAGTTATGGGATAAAGAATCAACTCAGCGTCAGGATGCTTTGATTAAGAAAGCTGGTTTACCAACACAGTTACCAGCAAGATTAGATATTGATGCGATCGCAGATGTCTTACAAACTGATAAAAAGGTGAAAGCTGGTAAGGTGCGATTTATTTTACCTACTCAGATTGGGGTAGTAACTATTACTGATCAAGTACCCGCAGAGGTAATTCGTCAAGTCTTGCACCAGATGCAAGCAGCTTAAGGCACTTGTCAGATATATAACTGGCTGAATCAGCAATTAAATTGCTTGAAACTGAGATGCTGCCTCGGTTTCAGGCAATGCAACGATTTGTTACGCTGGCTGCGATTTTGTCGCAAGAAGTATTAAAAAGCAGGACTGAGCAAGCAGCAGGATGAATTTAATTTTACGGGAATTTTGGCTTGACTCCTTAGAGAAATTCCGCTATATTGTCTGTAGTAAGCAATTTTAATTTAATTTATTCGCAAATTAAGTACAGGGTAGCTTTTTAGACCAGCCTTCTCCGTATTCCCGCGCGATCGCACTTTGAAAACTAAATACAGTAAGAGTTTCAAAACCATAGGGTTAGATACCATCTTTTCCCCGCAAGGGGACGGAAACTCACAAGCACGGTTGCCCATGATTTTTTCGCCGTCTTCTGTTAGATACCATCTTTTCCCCGCAAGGGGACGGAAACGTTTCTGCATAATAGCATTGCCTTTATCATCCTTGATGACGTTAGATACCATCTTTTCCCCGCAAGGGGACGGAAACATTTTATTGCCAACTTCGGGCGGTACGTTGTGGTATAAAGTTAGATACCATCTTTTCCCCGCAAGGGGACGGAAACAATTTCATACTGTAAAACATCTGTAGCTGCACATCTCTCGGTTAGATACCATCTTTTCCCCGCAAGGGGACGGAAACCCAATGTCGTACACCGGGACGGAAACTGTATAACACTGGGGAGGGGTGCTAAACAGTGCTAAAATACATTGACCTTAAGTTATAGATTTTACTGTTATGAAGTTTAAAGCTTTGCCAACTTTGTTATTAGCTACGGTCATGCTTAACGTTTTTCAACCTATTACTTATGCTGGAAAGTACCAAAGTTTGACAGTTAAAGATGTTGAAAATTTTATTGACTCTACGGCTGCAAAGTATGATTGGAAGGAATTAACTTTTGATAGAAAAATTAATCCGAGAAATGGGAAATTATTAAAGGCTAGTTATAAAGCTACCATTAGTAAAAGAGTAGAAATATACGCTTACTTAGATTATAGTTCTAGACCTATTCTTAACGCAGTTTCAAAAACTGCTAGTGATTGTACTAAGAAAATAATTTATACGGAGTTCTACCAAAAATTAAATGGAAAATTAGTTACTGTCAAAAGTAAACAGCGTATGAGTGGTGATGATTATGGTACTTATTGTAACTCTTAAGAGGGCTAGGGGCTGGAGACCAGTTGATAAGTTAGATACCATCTTTTCCCCGCAAGGGGACGGAAACAGTATTGCAAAAGTAGCTTGATACCAATCACTAGCGCAGTTAGATACTACCTTTTCCCCGCAAGGGGACGGAAACCTGGCAACGGATGAGTTATCTGTGAAAGTTTTTAGTTAACTCAAGATAAAACGGATGAGTTATCTGTGAGAGTTTTTAGTTAACTACAGATAGGGCAATTAACCATAATATGCGTAGGGGCGGGTTGACAGATAACTTTTGCGACACACAGATATCTTGGTTTAACCCGCCCATATATATATATGTCGGTTTTGATTAGACGTAATTCAACGGACATGATATTACTGAGGAAGAAACTTTAAATCCTGATTTCCTACCTGACTAATTTGGAAAGCATGAATTTTAACGGTAGGGCGGGTTTAAAAAAGTTATCTCTTTAACCCAACCCTTATCTGTCAACCCGCCCCTACATTTGGCGTATTAATCTAAGATTGGAATAGTTTAAGCTTTTTGATAGAGAAAACGGGCAAAATCTAGAACTTCTTCGCGTTTGGCTTCCGATAGGTTATTAAAAATGGCGGCTATTTTATCGGCAGGTGTGAGCCATTGTTTTGTTGCGGCGTTCCAAACGACTATAAATTGCTGAGAAGATAAGGCGCATAATGCGGTGGTTTCGCCATCTTCGTTGCTAAATTCAATTTCAAAATTCTCGCTGTCGTAGCATTCAACAATAGTTCCTTGAGCGCCAACAAATTGCTGATATTCTGGCAGGTTAACAAGGATTTCTACGATGTCTAGTAATTCTGGTTTAATCATAATCTTTTAGGAATATAGATTGTGGCTAATCGAGCTTGTTTAGAGTTAGGAGCAATCAGCCATCCTGTACGCACAATTTCTATTTGCTCTGATTCTATGCCTTGAATTTGTAGGTCTATTTGATATCTTGTGCCATATTGATCGGTATTTTGTGGGATAGCTTCGGCATCAAGTGCTTGAGAATAAATTTGGTCTAATAGAGGTTGATAGTTATCTTTAGTATAGCCAAGATATTTTTCAAACATGAAGGCTTTGTTTTTACCTTTGGGATTTTCTGGGTCTAGGGCATATGCTGTAAGTTTTCGAGGGTCAATTAATATTTCATTAACAAGTTCTCGTAGTTTCATAGGTTATTTTTTAACACAGACTTGACCTCGATTTCATCAGGCATTCCTACATATCTGCCTGTGTCAACACAAAATTATGCTTCTCAATTAATTGTTAATTGATCAGGACTTACGCAGAAATCCCCCTAAATCCCCCTTAAAAAGGGGGACTTTGAATTTTCCCCCCTTTTTAAGGGGTTGCTCAGGGGGATCTAGGTTTTAGGCTTTCGGTGCGTAAGTCCTATTGATAATTGATTTACTCCTCAACCCGATAACCCAATTCCGCCAAATGTAAACGCGACTGTCTCCACTTGGGTTGCACTTTCACAAATAATTCTAAATAAACTTTTCCGGCAATTAACTTTTGCATTTGTTCCCGCGCCGCACTTCCAATAGCCTTAAGCATCGCCCCACCTTTACCAATCAAAATTCCTTTCTGGGAATCCCTTTCTACATATATAGTGGCAAGAACACGGGTAATTTTTACATCTTCCTCTACCACGTCGATAGTTACAGCTACGGAGTGGGGAACTTCTTCACGGGTTAGCAGCAATATTTGCTCCCGAATTAATTCTCCCATAATGAAGCGTTCCGGTTGATCTGTAACTAAATCGGGGGGAAAATAATAAGGACCTGGTTCTAAATGATCAATTAATACTTGTTGCAGTGTTTCTAACCCTTCCCCAGTTAAAGCAGAAAATTTGACTATCTCCCAATTGTGCGGTTTTGCTAACTCGGCATAACTATGATCTATATATTCTCGCTGTTGATTTTTAGCGGGTTCTTGGTCAATTTTATTTAAGCCCAAGATAACAGGTGTTTTAGTATTATTCAATAAATCGGCAATAAAGCGATCGCCTCCTCCAGCATCCACCGCCCCATCTACCACAAACACCAACACATCTACCGAATCAATCGCAATTCTGGCATTTCGCACCAACACCTCACCCAGCTTATGCTGTGGTTTGTGGATTCCAGGCGTATCGACAAAAATAAATTGCGCTTGTGGTGTAGTTAAAATACCTCTCAGACGGTTGCGCGTCGTCTGTGCAATTGGGGAAGTAATCGCAATTTTTTGTCCTACCATTTGATTCATCAGCGTAGACTTACCAACATTTGGTCGTCCGATAATCCCCACAAACCCCGATTTATACCCTTCTGGTGCTACCGGAATCCTAAAAGCTGATATATCTAAGTTATCTATTGCTGAAATCTCCTGGTCATGTTCCATGATTTTTATATTATTTTTTACTAAATTTAGTATTTACTTGCTGTCCAACCTTAAGTATATTAGACATCTCTAAAAATTAAAGGTGCGTTACCTCTCACCCTTGTAGAGACGCACCATAGCACTTCGCTATCGCTGCGCCGTTATCCCGCCAGGGAATCAATTCCCTGGAACCAATAGCTTACAGCAGTTCCTTCTGTTATGAGGTACGGTCAGAAATTACAACCTTATTTCTTACAGTCGCTACCACTATATTGGGTGTACCTCACTACTGCGGGAACTGCTGTAAGTCGGTTTAAACCGACTAAATTTATGATTCTTGTAGTCCGTTTTAACGGACTTTAGCTATTAGCCTGCGGTTTAAACCGCAGGCGGGTTAGTGGGTAATGATAAGGGCTTTAGCCTGTGATAATTTTTTTAATTTCAGATTTAAGCGATATCTGCGACGCTGCTCCGCCTACCCACTTTTAAAATCTTACTCATCCAAAGCTAATTAATTCTCTCCAAACTACTATAATCCGTAATAAAACCATCTGGTGCTGTCGATTTGTAATGGGTTGCAATCAAGTCTGCTTTCTGAGTCCATGCGTTCTTCCATAACGCAACATTAGCAACCTTGAAAGTCATCGGATGAGGTGGTTCCTCAACAAATAACTGACCGCCACGATTATGAGAATTAACTAACCCTACTATCCAGGGTAGAAAATCCATAAGCTCTTCAGGTAATAAAGTTAACTCAAAATCCCAATCTTGATTTAAGCCTTTACAAATTTCTCCCTGCTTTGCCCTAGTAAATCTCCCAGCACTTTTATTGATAGCTATTCGCAGAATAAAAGGACGTTCAGGGATAAATTTATCAGGTGCTAAATAGGGATAAATATTTAAATAGTTTAGTCGTTGTTGATCATCTACCCAAGAGGCGATCGCAGAATTACTGATATAAGATTTACCACTAATTCTTACGGGTACACCTATCGCAGTAGCGAACAAAGAGTAAAAATCTTGCCTAAGTTGAGAAACAATGCGAATCGCGTCTGGAGTCATAATCAATCAACAATGAACAATAATTAATTACCCCACAACTGAGTTGGGGGGTTGAAATAATGAAGAATTTTTTTTAGTTTCCATAATTCAAGTTATGATTTTGCTTGCTTGAATTGATAATTTATTAATTAATAACGGGAATTTCTACGCTGTTTGTGTTTAGAAATTGCTTTGCGCTTACTTTTTTCAATTGGTGTTTCAAAAAAACGATTTTTTTTCATGTCAGGAAAAATCCCCGCATGGGATACTTTACGCTTAAATCTACGCAAAGCTGATTCAATTCCTTCCTGATCACCTAAAACTATTTGCGCCATCTTAATCTGATCCTCAAGTTTATTTTAGTATTGCCGTAATTGTGAGAAATTTATTTAGTTAAAAACAAAAAAGGGCAGACTCTTTATCTGCCCTTCAGAGTTAAGAGTTAATTTCTGAGGTTCCAGGTTGAATAGACATCTCCAGCAATTAAAGGTGCTAACCCTTGAACCATTGTAGAGACGTGCCATGGCACGTCTCTACATTTCGGAGAGGTTTAATAGCGACTTGAAGATCTTCTATTATTGTCCCAACCACCGCCACCACCACCAGAAGGTCTTCTGTCTTCGCGAGGTTTAGCTTTATTCACTTTCAAATCACGTCCCATCCACTCTGCACCATCAAGGGCATCAATAGCAGCAGTTTCTTCAGCATCACTTGACATTTCCACAAAACCAAAGCCACGCATCCGACCAGTTTCGCGGTCAGTAGGTAGTTGCACACTTTTTACAGTGCCATATTCGGCAAATGCCTGGGATAAATCTTCTTGGGTAACGTCAAAAGACAAATTACCTACGTAAATGGACATGGTGGAATCTCCTGAATCGCAAAGGTGTAGAGATGGTCATTCGGAGAAACACCAGTCAAACTTAATAACATACTGCACAGCCGAATTTATTCTCAGTGATAACTTTAGCACAGATGTAGGTGATTAGTGCGATCGCCTCCGCAAATGCTTCCAACCACTATTTTCCCTACTTTAGTATTTTTACTTACTGACTACCAGACGGGACAAACAAATAATGTTAAAATTGTAAACGTAAGTGGCTATATTTAGCAACCATAATAAGGCTAAAAAGCCTTTTTCTAAATTTTTCAGCCTATAGCTGCTGAATGATATTTTAAACGGAGTTTTTTGAGTATATGACCACTTCCCAAGAGCGGATTGTCCCCACAGATCTGCGTACCGAAATGTCTCGCTCTTATCTGGAATACGCCATGAGCGTGATTGTAGGTCGGGCGCTGCCAGATGCTAGGGATGGTCTAAAACCTGTCCATCGTCGTATCCTGTATGCGATGCACGAATTGGGGCTGAGTCCAGATCGTCCGTTTAGGAAGTGCGCTCGTGTGGTGGGGGAAGTATTGGGTAAATACCACCCCCACGGGGATACCGCCGTATACGATGCCTTAGTACGGATGGCGCAGGATTTTTCCATGCGATCGCCTCTAATCAATGGACATGGTAATTTTGGCTCGGTAGATAACGATCCAGCAGCAGCAATGCGATATACAGAATGTCGCTTGCAAGCGTTGACAGCCGATGCGATGCTGCGGGATATTGAGGCAGAAACCGTTGATTTCGGCGATAACTTTGATGGTTCGCAACAAGAACCCCTAGTATTACCTGCAAGGATTCCTCAGTTATTACTCAATGGCTCATCAGGGATTGCAGTGGGGATGGCAACTAATATTCCCCCGCACAACTTAGGAGAATTGATTGATGCCTTAGTAACGCTGATCCACAATCCAGAGATTACTGATGTCGAACTAATGCAGTATGTCCCTGGACCAGATTTCCCAACAGGCGCACAAATTTTGGGAACTGCTGCAATTAAGGAAGCATACACTACAGGTCGTGGTTCAATCACGATGCGGGGTGTAGCGACAATTGAAACAGTAGAAAATCGTGGTCGTCCCGACCGTGAAGCAATTATTATTACTGAGTTACCATACCAAACCAATAAGGCAGGTTTGATCGAGAAGATCGCCGAAATGGTGAATGAGAAGCGGTTGGAAGGGATTGCTGATATTCGGGATGAAAGCGATCGCGATGGGATGAGAATCGTGATTGAACTTAAGCGCGATTGTTATCCCCGTGTGGTTTTAAATAACCTTTACAAGCAAACACCCTTACAAGCTAACTTTGGGTGTAATATGTTGGCGATCGTCAACGGCGAACCCCAACTTCTTACCCTCAAAAAGTTCCTCGAAGTTTTCCTAGATTTCCGCATAGAAGCAATTACTAGACGGACGCAATATGAACTGCGTAAAGCCGAAGAACGCGATCATTTGCTGCAAGGCTTATTAATTGCGCTGTTAAACTTGGATGTATTGATTGAGTTGATCCGCAAAGCAGCAGATACGGCGACAGCGCGTCAAGAAATGATACAAACGTATGCGCTTTCCGAACAACAAGCAGATGCTATTTTGCAAATGCAACTGCGACGCTTGACAGCATTGGAAGCTGAAAAGATTCGGATGGAACACGACGAATTACAAGCGCAAATTACCGATTTAAAGGACATCTTAGCTAGAAGAAGTCGCATCCTTGAGATTATTGAAACAGAAGTTAAGGACATTAGAGCCGCTCACGCTACACCACGTCGGACAGTAATTGAACACGGGCTTGGTGGGCTTGATGATACCGACTTAATTGCCAATGAAAAAGCTTTAATTCTACTAACAGAACAAGGCTATATCAAGCGGATGCCAGTTAATACCTTTGAAGCGCAAAGTCGTGCGACTAGGGGGAAAGCTGGAGCTAAGATGAAAGAAGATGATGGGGTAGAGCATTTCCTCACTTGTTGCGATCACGATAGTATTTTATTCTTTAGCGATCGCGGTGTGGTTTACTGCCTGAGAGCTTACCAAATTCCTGCCGCTTCTCGTACCAGTCGTGGTGTACCGATTGTACAACTGTTACCAATTCCCCGAAACGAGAAAATTACCTCAATTGTGCCAGTAGCAGAATTTACCAGCGAAGAATATCTGGTAATGCTGACTCAAGGCGGTTTCATCAAGAAAACAGCACTATCTGCTTTTAGTAATATTCGGGCAAATGGGTTAATTGCTATTTCCCTAGAAGAAGGCGATCAACTCAGATGGGTAAGACTCGCTAGGGCAGAAGAAAGCATTATCATTGCTTCACGCCAAGGGATGGCAATTCATTTTAGAACTAGCCATGAGCAATTGCGTCCTCTCGGTCGTGCTACACGAGGGGTTAGGGCGATGAATTTGCGTAAAGGCGATGAACTGATCAGTATGGATATTATTCCTAGTGCTGTTTTGGCGAGTCCTGAGTTTGAAGAAGTAAGTTTTGAAGCAGAAGAAACTGAAGATTTATCTGTAATAGAAATTGCAGAAGAAACTGAAGATTTATCTGTAGTAGAAATTGCAGAAGAAACTGAAGACTTAGAAGTTCAAGAAGATTCAGAACTTCAAGAAGACTCAGCCGTAAAAACTACTGGTCTTTGGGTGTTAGTAGTTACTATGGGAGGCTACGGTAAGCGAGTACCTGTGTCTCAATTCCGCTTGCAAAATCGCGCCGGAAAAGGTTTAATTGCTACTAAGTTTAAGACTCGCAAAGGTAAAGACCAACTAATTTCACTGCGGATAGTGAATGCAGAAGATGAATTAATGATGATTACTAGCCGAGGAATTATCATTCGTCAAAGTGTGAATGCTATTCCGTCACAGTCGCGTGACGCAACGGGTGTACGGGTGCAACGGTTAGATGAGGATGATGCGATCGCGGCTGTCGCTTTAGTTCCTCCTTCTAATGGTGAGGAGGAAGAAGCAGAGTAAAACGGCAATTGGGACACTGTAATTTTCTTGATGCAGTGTCCCTACTTAATCTACGATAGTTTAGTTATTAGACCTCTTGAAAAAATCCTAAATTTCTTTTTTTATCGCAGATGAGAGCAGATGAGGCAACGGATGGTTGATCGCTACTAACTTGTATTTTCTGGTATTAAAGAAACGGATGGGTGATCGCACATTCGCATTTATCATCCGTTGTATTTTTGATAACAATCGTTAATTTTTTTAAATCATCCGTTGCTATGGACGCAGATGGCGCAGATGTCAACCTAAATGTTATCGACTTATGCAAGAGGTTTATTGATGATTTTGATAATTTCTGCTGGTATTAAGGGATTTATACCTGATATTGCCTTAAAATGAGAAATATTGTAGGTAGCAAAATAATCAATATTTTCATCTAAAATTAAAGCGGCAAGACGAATATCAAAAATTTTAGCTGAAGTTACCTTGTGATTCACTGCTAATTGAAATACTTTATCTATTGTTACTCTAGTTGGATAAATAATTTCAAAATTGCCATTAAAATAAATTGAGCGAATTAAATCATTAGCTTGCAATGCAGTTAATGATATTTCTTTCATGGCTACAGGATTAGTTAAAATCCGATATAATTCAATAATATTCTGCTCTGCTAATACTCCTTGAATTTTATGTTCTATGGCTATTTTTAAGAGTTCGGCAGAATCAGTATGGTAAATTGAAGATTCATCGTGGGCATACACTAAAACATTTGTATCGAAAAGTACTTTAATCTTTTTGCTCATATATTTCTTCTCTATTAAGATATTCCTCTTTAACTCCTAAGTTAAAGGTGGGAAAAGGATATTTTTTTTGAGGTTTTGCAGCAAGTGAAATTTCTACTTGATCACCTTCTTTGAGATGATCTGGTAAATTTTCTAAGAGAATAATTGTTTTTCCTTGTATGTAGCCTTTCATAATTTTGCCAATGCTTGAAACGTTAATCACTATTATAAAAGAAAATCTAGTGAGGGATAGGTTTTTATTCTATCTATTGCATTTAACTATGAACCTTGTAACTATAGAGGATTGCAACTGAGTATAAATTAATGATACTACGCTTAGGAATTGCCCTAGTTAGCGGCATTTTAATGGGGTTAACACCCGCACCACTCAACGCTTGGTTTTTAGCGTGGTTTGCATTAGCGCCTTTGTGGGTTATAGTCGTCAAAAATCAGAAATTAGCATCAACGAATCGTTTATTATTTATTCTTCAGCCTTTACTATGGGGTATTGGCTATCACGGTTTAGCTATATCTTGGATAACTGGAATTCATCCGATGACGTGGATGGGGGTTCCTTGGTTAGCAAGTTTAGCGATCGCATTTTTCTGTTGGGTATTTCTTACCCTCTGGGGAGCAAGTTTAGTTACTATCTGGGCAATCTGTTTATCATGGATTAACCACAAGTTTAAAATCTCACCTTGGGCGCGTGTATTAATTGGCACAGCTTTATGGTGTGGTTTGGAAGCATTATGGAGTAATGGTGCATTATGGTGGACTTCCCTTTCTTACACTCAAAGTCCTCATAATTTGTTAATTTTACATTTAGGTCAAATTTCAGGTTACTCAACAGTTACATCTGCCATTGTCGCATTTAATGGCTTTATAGCCGAAGCATGGCTTAACCGCAAATCTACTAAAAATAAACAATTTTCTGCGTTTCTGCGATCCACTCTTTCGTGGCGTTATTTGACTACCGCAATTATTCTGCTAATCGGATTACACATAGTCGGATTTCAACTTTATAACCGTCCTTTAACTCAATCAACAACAACAGCTTTAAAAGTAGGAATTATTCAAGGTAATATCCCCAACGAAATAAAACTTTATCCTGACGGTTGGCAACGTGCTATTGAAGGTTACACCAACGGTTATAAAACTTTAGCAGATCAAAAAGTTGATGCAGTTCTTACACCTGAAACAGCATTACCCTTTACCTTATCTAACCTTAAACAAGGATCTTTTTACTCAGCAATTTTAGAAAAAGGTGTAGTTGCTTGGCTAGGAGGTTTTGGAGAACACGGACGTAGTATTACTAATAGCTTATTTACAATTACTGGAACAGGTAATATTTTCAGTGAATACGACAAATCAAAATTAGTACCTTTAGGTGAATATATTCCTTTTGAAGAATTTTTAGGAGGTTTAATTAATCGCCTTTCTCCTTTAGATGCCCATTTAGTAGCTGGTTCACCGTCTCAAATATTTGATACACCTTTTGGTCGCGCAATTGTTGGTATTTGCTATGAGTCGGCATTTTCAGAACATTTCCGCCGTCAATCTGCGGCTGGGGGAGAGTTTATTTTAACTGCTTCTAATAATGCCCATTACAGTAAAAGTATGCCAGCACAACATCATGCCCAAGATGTGATGCGGGCAATCGAAACTGATAGATGGGCGGTAAGGGCAACTAATACTGGATATTCAGGGATTGTTAATCCTCACGGTAAGACATTATGGTTGTCTGGAATTAATACATATGAAATTCATGCAGATACGATTTATCGCCGACAAACGCAAACTTTATATGTGCGTTGGGGAGATTGGTTAACGCCAGTGTTATTAGTTTGTAGTGCGATTAGTTTGTTATTTTTAGAATGGAAATTAACCGCAGATAAACGCAGATAAAGGCAGATGTAATTCAAACTTTTATCGCTTTCAATTCGTTCCCAGGTTGAACCTGGGAACGAGTACCTGGAGGCTCTGCCTCCTTCATATAAAATGGAGTTCTAAGCTGGTATCACATTAAATGAAATACAAACTCGATCCTTATCTCCAGAAAAAGGAATTGTAGAATGCCAAAAATAAGATGGGAAAAGTACTAACATACCTTCTTCTGGTTTTACTGTATAATCTATCTGTCCGTCTGCTGTTTTCTTAATAAATAAATCAGCAAAACTCAAGTTACCTTTGCCACTATTGTTTTGTTTAACAGTATCGGGAACTTGAATATAATAAACACCACTAATTAAACTTTCTGGGTGAATATGGGAGTTTTGAAACCCTTCTGGCTCAAGTACGACAGCCCAACCACTGAGTTTCCATGTTTCGGGAAAATCTTGGAAAAAGTTATTTTTTGTATTTGTTGAACAATTACTTAAATAATTCTTGAGATGGCGATTGACTACTTCACTTAATGCTGTAATAACTAAAGCATTATCTGTAAATATTTCATAAGTTTGACGACCTTTATTTAATGGCTTGCCTGGTCTGTCTTTAAGTAAGGTAGGATGAGCATATATATATTTTTGCAAGGCAGCATTGTAATCTTTTATGCTATCCCAACCTTCTAGGCTATCAAACTGATATTTAGCTACTAATTCTGAGTAATCAAAAATAGATTTTGCTGACTCAACTTTACCATGCTTTTGAAGTACTAAACCTAAATGAGCATAAGCTTTAGTATGCCTTGAATTAATTGTACGCGCTTGCTCGAATTGCGCGATCGCACCACTGAAATCACCCCTTTCTCCTAACGCAATCCCCAAGTGGGTGTAAGCATCCGCCGAATTACAATCAAGCTCAATAATTTTATGATAAAGTTTAATCGCTTCTTCCCATTGAGACTGTTTACCCCGTATTTCTGCCAAACTTGTCAGAGCTTTGATAGAATTGGGATCATTCTTAATCGCTTGTTGGTAACAATCAACCGCTTCTTCTTCTTTCCCTTGTTGACTCAACACCAAGCCAAGATTTATATAAGCATCTGGTGAATTAGGCGCAAGTTTTGTGACTTCCCGATAACAAGCATCAGCTATTTTAATTCTGCCTTGTTCATAAAATATTGCGCCAATATTAGATAACGCTGCGGTAGAATAAGGATCAATTGATAAAGCGTGTTCATATATTGCTTGTGCTGCTTTCAGATCGCCTTTGCGATAAAACGCCATCCCTAATGATGTTAAACCTTCAAAAAAGTTGGGCTGAATAGATAAACCTTTATGGTAGGATGCGATCGCTTGATCTAATAATCCCTGCTCCTGCAACAAATCACCGACTGTAAAATGGGCGCGTGAATGTCTTGGGTTAGCTGCTATTGCTTTAAATAAAGTTGAAATTGCTTCTGATACTAAACCTTTTTCGGTTAAAGCTATTCCCATGTTAAAATATGAATCTGCATAGTCAGGCTGAAGTTGCAAAGCACTTTGATAACAGTTAATAGCCTCGTCTAGCTGATTGGCTGCACGGTAAACATTTCCTAAATTATTTAAATAACCGACATTGTGAGGTTCAATACTTACAGCAGCACTAATATAGCGTAGTGCATTTTGCTCATCTTTTGTTTGTAATTTCAGCAGACCAAGACCATTCAATATCTTGGCATTTTGAGGTTCTGACTTGAGAATGTGTTGATAAATCTCTTCAGCCTGA
Organism: uncultured cyanobacterium; assembly: GCA_963711165.1. Taxonomy (GTDB): domain Bacteria; phylum Cyanobacteriota; class Cyanobacteriia; order Cyanobacteriales; family PCC-9333; genus Crinalium. Next base: position 367,954 of record CAVQDG010000038.1, read on the forward strand.
GATAATTCTCCAGATTTATGAAGTGATATGGCTAAAGATACATTATTATTTGGTGTATTATATGTTTGCTTCATAAATTCTGAGTTATTACCTTAATTTTTAGCAGATTTATATCTTTGCTCTCTATATTATAGAAAAACTACAACTAAGTAGATGAGCATATAGCAATCCTATTTGAGTTGTAACAGATATAATATTAGTATGGCTAGTGCGAGCATCTTGCTCGCTATGGGTTTCACTAAAGCGAGCAAGATGCAGTGAAGAGCGCACAGCTACGAAGAGCGCACTCCTAAAATTGCCATAACCTATTTATGATTGCTATAGTTAAACTTAAAATTCAAGTTGGTCATTAATAATTGATAATTGATCATTGATAATTGATAATTGATTAATGATGAAGCGATCGCTAAGTATCCTCTCCCTGGGCATAATATTACTAGAGTCAGCCGTTACAGCCGCCGATTCTGCGCCTCCAAGACCAGCAGATCAAGATGTATCTTGTGAAATATTAGTAGTTGGTGGTGGACTATCTGGTGCTGCAACAGCTTATGAAGGTTTGCTTGCAGGAAGAACAGTTTGCCTGACAGAAATTACTGACTGGGTAGGTGGACAGATTTCTTCTCAGGGTGTTTCAGCATTGGATGAACGACCTACGCAACGGCAAAAATTATATTATTCTCGTGGCTACTTAGAACTACGGGATAAGATTAAGCGTTACTACAATGACCTTAATCCTGGTGATTGTTGGGTGAGTGAATCTTGCTTTCTTCCCAAAGATGGTCATAGACTCCTTGCTGAAATGTTGCAAGATGCAGCGAAAAAAGGTAAAGGCACACTGAAATGGTTTCCTAATACAGTTATTAAAGAGTTAGATATTACTCCTGCTACAGCACAGGGGAATGCTAGTGCGGGTGGACAGCAAATTCAAAGCGCGATCGCAATTCAACATTATCCCGCCCCAAATACACCACCCATAAATACTCAGCCACTTTCTCAAACTATCGAGGATTCCTATAGCTACGACAACTCAGGCAAATTTCAGAAAAAAATTCTCCGTTTCTCACCTCTACAACCCCGCACCTCTACTAGCCAAAGACTCACAAATTGGTATGTAGTTGACGCAACTGAAACAGGCGAACTTATTGCCCTTGCTGATGTTCCTTACAAACTAGGTATTGATGCTCGTTCTCATTTAGAACCTTCTTCATCTAGTACTACTCAAGATCCTTATTGTACCCAAGGGTTTACTTATACCTTTGGAATGGAGCAAACTCAGCAACCGCAAACCCACATAGAGCCTTCCTTTTATCAGCAGTATCAACCTTATTACAGTTACGAATTAAAACGCTTAGCAAGTTTTCCCTTAGTTTTTACCTACCGTCGGATTTTAAGTCCAGAAAAAGGAAAAGAAGCGACATTTGGGGGTATCAAATTTACTGAACCAACCCCAGGCGATATTTCCATGCAAAACTGGACTTGGGGTAACGATTACCGTCCAGGGACATCTGCTGATAACTTAATTCTTACTTCAGAACAATTGCAAACTGCTGGACAATTACAACCAGGCGGTTGGATGGGAGGTTTGCGGACAGAAAGTTTACGCAAAGGTGAGGAAATTTCCCAAGGATATTTTCATTGGTTAGTAGCTGGTACAACTGATTCTCAATTAGGTGATGGGGTGAAACAACCACAACCTAATAACCGTTATCTCACAGGCTTAGATTCCCCAATGGGTACGGTACATGGTTTATCTAAGTATCCTTATATTAGGGAAGCACGGCGGATTATTGGCAGACCAGGTTATGGTTATTCTGAAGGCTTTATGATTTCAGAAATTGATATCTCTCGCCTTGATTTCAGTACTGATTATTATCGCAAAAACTTACCGCCAGAAATGTATCGCAGTTTAGTAACAGCATTAGCTGGTTTAGAAGCGCCTGCGGTTGCTAGTAATTCCTTAGCTTTAGATAAAGTTAAGCGCAGAAGTCGTTCGCGGATATATCCTGATTCTGTAGGTATTGCTCATTATGCGATCGACTTCCACCCCTGTCTAACTTCCAGTCCACCAGAAGCGCCTGGTAACAAAGATCGTGAAGGTGAACGACGCGGTGCAGGACAAGCATTTCCCTTTGAAATTCCTTTACGCTCAATGATTCCCCAGAAAATAGACAATATGTTAGTTGCAGGTAAAACTATTGCTGCTAGTCATATTGCTGCGGCTGCTTATCGAGTTCATGCTTTTGAATGGTCAGCAGGTGCGGCTGCTGGTACTACAATAGATTTTGCTTTAGATAAGGGAATTATGCCTTATCAGTTAGTAGATGAGTTGCCTAGACAAGAACTGCAATTAGAAGAATTGCGACAAAGATTAGATGCTCAAGGCAACTTTACTGCTTTTCCAAATACCTCCATTTTCAATGAATCTTGGGAAAGTTGGCGCTAGTCAGTTATCAGTTTCATTATCTGAAATTACCTCACCCTTAAGGGTGAGGCTATACAGACGAAGCCTGCCTACGCAGGCTTTAATTCTTCAATTCGTTCCCAGGTTAAACCTGGGAACGAGGGCTAGAGGCTCTGCCTCGTCTTTATTTGTTGTTGCCTTTCCTAAATAATTAGATACACGGGCATCTTATAAGTTGTCTTAAATACCGTCATTTGGGAAGAATGTCAATAAATACTAACTACGCATACCAAGTTGGAAGGAACAGCACAATACAGTGCTTCAGGCTATATAGCGTCTAAAACCACTTCTACTCAGTATTCCACTACTAAACCTGCTAGTCAGAATTCCACTACTAAACCATCTTCTACCAAAGTTTCCTCTGCGCGATCGCACCATGCACCAACTAAAGTAACAGCGCCATCAACATCAAGCTATTCACGTCAGTTAGTTTCAACTTCTGTAGAGAGTAATAGGAATATTTTACTTGAGCGATCGCCTTGGCTAATTCTCACAGGCATGGTTTTGGCTTTTGTGGCAGTATGTTTATGGGTGTTGCGATCGCCAGCACCACAAAATCAGAATCAAGTTGCACCCTCGCAAATTCAATCACCCTCGCCAATAGCGCCATCGCCTCAACCGCCATCGCCTCAACCGCCATCACCTCAACCGCCGTCACCTGAAGAGCGATCGCGTCCATATCCGCCCCCAGGATACCCGCCGCGTGGTCTTCCTCCTGGATACCCACCACCAGGCGATCGCCCTTTTCCACCTCCTCAAGGATAATATGTACGGTTGGCAGCAAAATAATGTTTAAAGCGATCGCACACAAATATTGTCCTCTAAATAAGAACAAATTACCGAGAAACACGAATTGGCAGTACATCTATAACACCAGCAGGTTCAATCTGACTGTAGGGTGCGTAAATACTGCGGAATAATAAACTAATACCAGCTATCTGCCACACTCCTCCCGAACTAGGATCGCCATAGTATCTGTGCCATTGCCCTCCATATTTAGGAGAGCAACCCATTCCCCCACCAGAACGAGACGGAATGTAGTAATACTCGACAACTTCAACTCCACGTCTTCCTTGTCTGGGATCGTTAACTCCACAAGCATACCTCGCGATCGCAGGTGGCGAGGTTAAGAAAAACCCCAATGGTACAATTAAACCCAAACCAGCAATAGTCAACTTTTGAAGATTCATAGTAGTTCTCACTCAATTTGTAAGTAAAATGGTATTCATGTGGGGAGCGTGTTTAGGTAGGGTCGAGACGCGAAATCAAAGCGATCGCGTCTAACTTAAACTTGAAGAGCGGAAGCTACCCTTTAAAACCGTATGCAAGGTGTTATTCCTCTTTAGGAAAGGGATTTAGCTCACTCAGGATAAACGAGGATCAAACCCAGTCACAGAAGGAAAAAACAGCTAAGGAATAACTTACTTCTAGTAACAAGATTCACCCGGTTGAGCAAAGCAAATGCCTTGATTACTAGGTTGTGTTCTTGGTCTAGCCATTTGCAACCCACGACCAGACAACTCTGAAGGAACTTCATAGAAACCGATAGGCACATAACCCTTGGATTTTGTAAGACCTATAGCTGAGTTGCACGCAGTTACTGCACTTCTGCTGACTGACCATAAAACCATGTCAGAACTACCGTCCCGACTCCTACCTACAACTCCACACCGCCGTTCAAAAGGTTGAGTGAATGGTCCAACAGTACTTCTATAACTCGAATTTCGCAGATAATCATAAGTGCTGCCAACTTGAGCATTTGCAGTGGTGCGAACACCAGTAAAAATTGCACCAACTACCGCAGTAAGTAAAATTTTTCTGAGCATTTTAGAGTCATCCTTGTGAGCTATTAAGTTTAATGGGCTAATCTTCAGGTACTGGCAACTTAGTTTTGGCTCATAATCTTCTCTGTAAAAACTCTAAATTTCTGATCTTTGATTAAATTTGGCAGAACCCGCTCCGGTACAGCAAGCACAAATTCAGATCACTTGCAAGTCGCCGTAAACTGATCTCAAAATGTACTTGACAGTTTGTCAAGCAGGAGATATTTAACAGTGCAAACTCTCAAAGCCTCTGTAGAAGGACTGGGAAAAATTAGGGAAGCGAGAGAAAAAAAAGGTTGGGCGATCGATGATAAACGCTCCCGATGGCTGAGGGAAGCTAGTAAAATTTTGGAACCCAAGAAAAACTGGGAAGAAATAGAACAATTTGCTGTCTCTATTGGAACTTGGAAGCGGTTTTTGAAGGGAGAAGCCGTAAAAGCTCATTATTTCCAAGCATTTTGCCAAGTTTTAGGGCTGAACTGGGAGGAGGTAGTCGCTGGCACTCCTTCTGTGCCAAATCCTCACCATCCAACCCGCACGCCACCCCAAGACTGGGGAGAAGCACCTGATGTCCCCTATTTCGTTGGGCGCACCCAAGAACTAAATCAGTTAAAACAATGGATTATTAAAGAGCGCTGCCGATTGGTGGCGCTTTTAGGTATGGGCGGAATTGGCAAAACCGCGATCGCACTCAAGCTGACACAACAAATTCAAGCTGACTTTGACTACATTATCTGGCGCAGTCTCCGCAATGCTCCACCTTTGCAACAGATTGTAACAGACACGATCAAATTCCTATCTAACCAACAAGAAACAGACTTACCAGAAGACACTCAACTACCCCGACTAATTCATTATTTAAAATCCTCACGCTGTTTACTCATTTTCGATAATGTAGACACAATTTTCCGTAGTGGTGACTGTGCGGGAAACTATCGATCAGGATATGAACAGTATGGTGAGTTATTCAGACAGATAGGAGAAATACCCCATCAAAGCTGCTTGCTGCTAACCAGTCGGGAAAAACCAAAGGAAGTGGCATTTTTTGAACATAGACAAGAGGGAAAACAAATTAAATCCCTCAAACTAGAAGGGTTGGATAAATCAAATGTGCAAGAACTTTTTCAAAATAGGGGAACGTTCTTGGGTTCCGACTCCCAATGGAATGAACTTATTAATCTTTATACCGGAAATCCTTTAGCCTTGAACGTTGTTGCTGCCACAATTCAAAAATATTTTGATAGTAATTTAAGTTATTTTTTCAACTTAGGTGGAGCAGTTTTTGGTGATATTCGTCGTTTAGCTGATGAACAATACAAGCATTTATCAGATTTAGAAAAAGAGATTATGTACTGGTTAGCAATTAATCGCGAACCAGTTACTTTATTAGAATTGCGAAATGATATTATATCACCGATCGCACCTGCATTGTTAATAGATGCTCTAGAATCTCTAGCGCAGCGCTCTTTAATTGAGAAAGCTTCACAACCCGCATCATCCTTTACTCAACAACCTGTTGTCATGGAGTACATGACGAACACATTGATCGATCAAGTTTTTGAGGAAATTATTAATGGAGAAGTAGCACTTTTTAACAGCCATGCTTTGATCAAAGCCCAGACAAAAGATTACCTCAGAGAAACTCAGATTATTTTAATCCTCAAGCCAGTTATAGATAAGCTTTTAAATAAATTTGGCAACAAAAATACACTAAAACTTCATTTAAAGCAAATTATCTCAACCATAAGACAGCAATTTCAACATAAATTAGGATATGCAGTAGGAAATATACTTAATCTTTTGTGCCAGAGCAATATTGATGTAAATGGTGAGGATTTTTCTGAATTAAAAGTTGGGCAAGCTTACTTAGATCAAGTTAATTTACACAATGTAAATTTTCGTAATTCTCACCTAGAAAAATCGGTTTTCTCAGAAATATTCTCTAGTATTTTATCAGTAGCTTTGTCACCAGATGGCAAGCTTTTAGCTACAGGTGATACTGATAATAAAATTCATGTCTGGCGCATTGCAGACGAGCAACTACTTTTTACTTGTGAGGGACACACAAATTGGATAAGAGTAATTGCTTTTAGTTTAAATAGTAAGATTTTGGCTAGTGCTAGCACTGACCAAACAGTTAAATTATGGGACACATCAAACGGAAAGTGCTTGAAAACTCTGCAAGGACACACTAATTGGATATGGTCAATTGCCTTCAGTTCAGATAACCAACTTATTGCCACTGGCAGTGATGACAAAACTGTGAAGTTATGGGATGTCAGCACAGGTGAATGTCTGCAAACAATGCCTGAACATTCCCATTGGGTGAGGTCGGTTGCCTTTGGTTCAAATAATAATATCTTAGTTACTGCCAGTGTCGATCAAATTGTCAGGTTATGGAATATTAGTACAGGCGAATGCCTAGAAAGTTGGCGGGAAGTCAATCATGTAGTCAGGTCAATTGCCTGTCGTCTCGATGATGACAAGCTGGTTATTGGCACTGATGACCATAAAGTAATTTTATTAGATATTCACACAGGAGAACACCTGAGAATTTTTGAGGGACATACTAATAGAGTTTGGTCTGTCGCTTTTAGTCCTCAAGGTAATTTGCTTGCTAGTGGCAGTGCAGATCATACAGTGAAGTTATGGGATATTGAAACGGGCAGATGCTTGAATACTTTAAAGGAAGACGGTTATCGAGTGCGATCGCTTGCATTCAGTCCCGATGGTAAAATTATCGCTACAGGCAGCGATGACCAAAGCGTGACTTTATGGAGCGTCCCTGAAGGTAAGCGCCTGAAAACATTACAGGGATATACCCAACGAATTTGGTCAGTTGCCTATAGTCCTCTAGGTAATATACTAGCTAGTGGCAGTGATGACCAGAAGATCAGATTGTGGGATGTTAACACTGGAGAATGCCTACAAACGTTGTCAGGACACAAAGGGCGAGTGCGATGTGTTGCCTTTAGTCCAGACGGTGGTACTATAGCCAGTGCCAGTAACGATCAAAAGATCAAATTGTGGGATATCAGCACCCAAAAGTGCTATTTAACTTTGTCAGCACACAAAGATTGGGTATCATCAATAGCCTTTAGTCATAATGGGACAAAGCTAGTTAGTGCTAGTGATGATAAAACAATTAGGTTATGGGATATTAGCACTGGTCAATCTATTAAAACTATAGGCGAACACAACGATTGGGTCTGGTCTGTTGCCCTTAGTAAAGATAGCAATATAGTTGCTAATGCCAGCGAGAATAACACAGTATGGTTGTGGGATGTCAATAGGGATGAACTCTCTAACACCTTACAGGGACACACTAATAAAGTGCGTACAGTAGCCTTTAATCATCAAGGTAATATTCTTGCTAGTGGCAGTGATGACCAAACAATTAGATTGTGGGATATTTATACTGGTCAATGCTTGCAAACTTTTCAAGGACATACCAATCAAATTAGGTCAGTTAGCTTTAGTCCGAATAATCAAATTGTTGCTAGCGCAAGTGATGACCAAACTGTGAAGCTGTGGAACGTTAGTAACGGTCAATGTCTTTTCACATTGCATGGACATAGCAAGTCGGTATGGACAGTGCATTGGGATTTTAATGGTGATACTCTTGCTAGTGGTAGTGAAGATGAAACAATTAAGATTTGGGATGTAACAACGGCTGAGTGTCTTAGAACTCTGAGGACAAAAAGACCTTATGAAGGCATGAATATTACTGGTGTTACAGGTTTGACTAAAGCTCAAAAAGCCACGCTAAAAGCTTTAGGTGCGCTGGAAGATGCGGAATAATTGGGGAAGATACAAATATAGGTTCAGTTGAGGAACGATGCTACATCTGTGGTTAATTAACATAAAAGCGATCGCCCTAAATCCCTACTTACTTAAAAGAAAAAACACCCGATCGCCACGCCCAAAAATCAGGCGCATACTTAGCTAACCGTGTCAACGCATAATCTGGTAAAAATAACAAAATCGGATGCGGAACACTGGTTGTAAAAGCATCCCGCACAAAATTTAAATCTTGCAAAACAGGAGGATATGCTTCTGACATCCCTATCGAGTTTTCCAATCCCGTAATTATTAAAACTAATTTTTTATCCGATTCAATTTTTATTGATTGCCGTTTTTCAACAATGGCATCCCTCAAAAAACGTAAATTTTGATCAGGAAAATCCCAGTGTACAAATTGAATATTTTTACAGCTTGAATGCTGCTTTAAAATCCCAATCAATAAATTTTTATCTCTAGTAAGATTAATTTCTACAAATCCAATTGTTAACTATAAAGGGTATTTCAAATCCACCTTCAATACTGGCATCTAAACTAACAGACTTTTCTACTGTTTCTTCTGTTTCTTGAGTAACTTCTTTAAACCAAGATTCAAAATTCTTCAGCAGCTTACGATCAAACTTTAACTCTAGCTTGCTTAGTTCGTCAGCAACTTTTTTGATAATTACTAAATAAAGATCAGTATATTCAGCATCAAGAATATCTAGTTCAGCATCCGCTTCTAAATAAATGACACGATATTGAGATTCCCATTCATGCTGAATTCGACGCAGTTCGGTACTTTTACCACAACCGCGATGCCCTGTAAACAATATAGTGCTAAATTCTCCAGGTTCCAAAAAGTCTAATTTAGTGCTAACGCTTTTGATTGATTTTGAGTTGCGGACTTTTGACAAATCAACATAATATCGTTGAATATCTTTACCAACGAGTGACCCTACATCACAAGCACGAAAGGCAGCTTTAAGAGTCGTAGCACGGTCAACAGGAATTGACATGATGTTAGTTTAATGCTGCACCCGATCTGGATATCACCGTAATACAACTAAATTTTAAGTTAGATTTTGCACAAAGAGCGCGATCGCAAGTCACTGTTGATACTGTAGGCAATTAAAAACCTAACCCCCCAGCCCCCTTCCCTGCAAGGGAAGGGGGAGTTCTTTAAGCCCCTCTCCTTATAGGAGAGGGGTTGGGGAGAGGTCAAATTAGTAAATCTTCTTTACAAAGTGTTAAGCTAAAGGTTTGTTCCAACTCAGCGTGCAGGTGTTGGACATTAAAACGATGTAAATTATTAATAAATAATGTAAATTTACTAAAGTTGATTTAACAGCCTATGAATACATTAATGTCATTAACTACTGCTATGGCTACGTCGCCAACTGTAACCCCTGACAAGGTTAGCGAAGTTGTCCGCAAAACTTATCCTAACTATAAAGTTATTGTGTTGAATGATGACTTCAACACCTTTGAACACGTTACTAAGTGTTTACTTAAGTATATTCCTGGGATAAGTGCCGATCGCGCTTGGGAACTTACCAACCAAATTCATTTTGACGGTCAAGCTATTGTTTGGGTTGGTCCTCAAGAACAAGCTGAACTTTACCATCAGCAACTTAGACGCGCAGGTTTGACAATGGCACCCCTAGAGGAAGCTTAATGTCATGAATAAACCTAACAGTGGCAGGTTGGTGTGGAACCATTCTACACATATTCCTGGCTTGATTCCCATTTTAGATCGGCTCACCAGTTATACGGGCATTCAAACAATTACACCCGCAGTAATCGGACGGGCTAAAGGTCATTCCCCCCGTTTGCAACTAAAAATATCCGTACCAATTCTGGGAGGATTTAAAATTATTGCTAGGGCAGGTAAAACCTTTCAGGAAGTGTTTATCCTCACAAACCTTAGCCAAGGTGAATTAGAGGAAGCGATCGCAATAGCTATGAAACTGAAGCTAAAATAATCTTTTTTCTGGGTAACTTATCAAGTTTAGGCAAAAAGAGCGATCGCGCTACATCCTATTCCGCATATCTTGATGCTAAACGGCGTAGTGGCAAAATCAATATGCAAAAACAAGTTAAACAATAAGAAATCAACGCTGTCTAAAGGAATAAACTTTACAAATATAGTAAATTTTACAAATTGCCATACTTACAGGTATTACCCAAAGATCCCCCTAAATCCCCCTTAAGAAGGGGGACTTTGAATATTCCCCCCTTAAAAAGCAGGGCTAGTTCTGATCTAGGTTTCACGCTTTTCGAGGCAGAGCCTCAACGCATTCGTTCCCAGGTTGAACCTGGGAACGAGATTACAGGGTTAGAGGCTCTGTCTCATGCCCTTTGTTAGTTGGTGTCAGATAAATTTTAAATTTCTATGCGTCTTAGCTGATCTACTTAGCAGCTAGATTCCTGAGTTTCACAGTGAGCAATACTCACCCAACTACTAGATCCATCACTCCAATGTTCCTTTTTCCAAATGGGAGCATTATGCTTGAGTGTATCAATAGCGTAGCGACAAGCTTCAAAAGCTTCTGTGCGGTGAGGACTACCTATAGCTATCAACACACTGATTTCACCAATTTTTAATTTGCCCGTGCGATGATGAATCACTACCCGATTAACATTTGACCATAAGGAGCGAATTTCAGTAGCTATTTGCTCAAAGATATTGATTACCATTGGTTCATAAGCTTGATACTCCAAGCAAACTACTGGTTTCCCATCAGTTTGATTGCGTACCATCCCACTCATAACTACTACTGCGCCATTAGCTTGATCGTCAGCTAGAGCATAAACCTCTTCCAGCGATAAGGGAGCAAAAGTAATTGCCAGATCTTTTACACTTGAGGTGGGAGTGTCAATCAAATTGGGTACTGTCGTCATCAGACTTTTTGGGATTAATGCTTAATTGGGAATAAATATATTTTGATTTATCCAGAAAACTTACGCTTGGGAACAATAAAGATAGCAGGCTGAATAAACCCTGATTATTTGCCAAATATTAACATATTTTTCAATTTATGAAAGTTACAGCAGATCAAAACGAAGTAAATAGGCTTGCCGCTTTACACCAGTATCAGATAGTAGAGACACCGCCGGAAGAAACATTTGATGCGATCGCACGTTTAGCAGCCCAGATTTGTCAAACCCCAGTAGCAGTAATCAATTTTATTGACGATCGCCTCCAGTGGTTCAAATCTCATATTGGCTTAGAAATCACCCAAATGCCACGTCAAATCGGGTTGTGTCCTCAGTGTATTCAGCAACGTGACGTGCTAGTAATCCCAGATACATTAGCAGATGAACAATCACGCTCAAACCCAGTAGTAAATAATTATCCCTACATTCGGTTTTACGCTGGTGTACCATTGATTGTACCTGGAGAGTATGCAATTGGCGCTCTTTGTGTGATTGACTATCAACCAAGAGAACTAAACAGCGAACAGCTAGAAGCACTTCGCCTCTTGAGCCATCAAGTAGTCAACCAGCTAGAAATTCGACGTAAAATTTTAGCGGAAAAAGCCTACTTCCAAACAAATTCCCACCTGCAAATCAATACTCATAGCCAAATACTTACACCTGTTGCTACCCAGGTTGAAGAAATAGCAATATCATCTATGCGAAGCAGCGAACACATTAAAGCAGAAATACAGCAGACATTAGGTTTTTTCCCTCCCTTCTTTAGCTCCGCATTAGGCAACCCCCACGTATTGGAAAATTTATGGCAACAAACACTGAGCGCCTATTTAAATAATCCTCTATCCCCGATATTTAAAGAAAAACTTTCCACCTACTTATCACGCTACTGTTCTGTTCCCTATTGCATGATCGTTCATAGTAGCTCCCTACGTCCCTTGGGAGTGGAAGCGCGGGAAGTATTGGCACTGTTGCAAGCGTCGCCACCACAAGAAACAGAGATTAACAAGCATCTGCAAGTACTACAAGCACAGCCAGATTTACAAACCAACTTGCCAGCAGAAAACTCTGTTGTTGAAGAAAGTTTGCTTTACTGTGCAATTTATATTGCGATCGCCAAAGAAGAAGCAGAATTTTATAAATTTGAATTACGCCGTCTACTGGGAAATATCAACTACCAGCATTTAATCACCCTTATTGCTTATGTGAAAACTTGCCATGAATGGATGGAAGCTAATCCAGAAGTCATGTATGAAGAGGATCAGCGAGCTATTAACTATCTTGCACCTTTAATTGCAGAAGAACCTGGTTTAGCTGAGTTTTTCCGTAGTTATGTAGAACAAGTAAAGGAAGAACGGCAGACTTGGGCAACAAGACTCGCTCAATTGGAAGAACGCAAGCGAAATGAACAAGCACTGCGCCTAAGTGAGGAAAAGTTCCGCTCTTTAGTTGAACAAACTAACGACTGGGTTTGGGAAATTGATGCTAATGCTGTGTTTACTTATGTTAGTCCGCAAGTGCAAAAAATTGTGGGTTATGAACCTGGCGAGTTAATTGGTAAAACAACTTTCGATTTAATGTCTTTGAGTGAAGCAGAGCGATTTTTGTTAGTAATTGGTGAGTTTCTATCTAAAAAAGCACCATTCATTAATTTAGAAAAAACTCTGATGCACAAAAATGGCAATTTAGTTGTATTAGAAACTAGCGGTTCTCCGGTGTTTGACGATCAAGGTGTACTACTTGGATATCGGGGTATTGCCCGTGATGTGACTGAGCGTAAGCACTCAGAGCAAGCACTACGCCGAAGTGAGCATCGTATTCGGATTATAAATGAAGCAATACCGCAACAGGTGTGGACGGCAAGACCGAATGGTTCGCTCGACTATGTAAATAAGCGTGTTTTAGATTATTTTGAGCGCAGCTTTGATGAAATGATCGATGCTGGATGGCAGTCGGTGCTTCATCCAGAGGATTTGCCAGGGTGTCTGGAAATCTGGGGTAAGTCTCTGACGACAGGTGAACCTTATGAAATTGAATTTAGACTCTTCAAAGCTTCTGTTGCTAGTTATCGCTGGCACTTGGGACGCGCAGTACCTATATATGATGAGGATGGTCACATTGTTAGTTGGTTTGGAACTAACACAGATATTCACGATCGCAAACTTGCAGAAGAGGAGCGCGATCGCTTTTTTAGCCTATCACTAGATAATTTAGCTATTGCTAATTTAGATGGCTATTTCACCCGCTTAAACCCAGCCTGGGAAGAAACCACTGGCTACACTACAGAGGAATTATTAACACAACCATACTTAAATTTTGTTCATCCTGATGATCTAAACGTTACCACTGCTGAAACAGAAAAGCTGGCTAATGGCAACCTGACGAAATATTTTGAAAATCGCTATCGTTGTAAAGATGGCTCGTTGAAGTGGTTAGCCTGGAAATCAGTGGCAGTGGTTGAGTTAGGTTTAGTATATGCGATCGCTCGTGATATCACTCCTAAAAAATTAGCCGAACAAGAGCGGATCGAATTATTACAGCGATCGCAAGCTGCCCGTGCAGAAGCTGAAGCAACTCGTAACCGCATCAACAATATTCTGGAAAGTATTACTGATGCCTTTTTTGCTGTAGATGAGCAATGGAAATTTACTTACGTCAACCATCAAGCAGAGGTACTTTTACAGAGAAAGCGCGAAGAATTGATTGATCAAAGTATCTGGGATGAGTTTCCACACTCAGTCGGTTCTAGATTTGAGCGCAACTATCGTAAAGTTGTCTCAGAACGAGTAAGCGTTACCTTTGAAGAATTTTATCCACCCCTAAATACTTGGTTTGAAGTTTACGCTTATCCTTCAAAAGATGGAATGTCTGTTTACTTTAAGGATATTACTGAGCGAAAACAAGCGCAAGCTGAGTTACAACTACAAAATAGACGGGCGCAATTATTTTCCGAAATCAGCTTAAAAATTCGTCAATCTTTACAATTAGAAGAAATTCTGGAAAGCACCGTTACAGAAGTAAAAAGAATTCTGCAAGCTGATCGGGTTTTAGTTTATAGAATTTTGCCAGATGGTACTGGGAGTGCGATCGCTGAATCTGTTAACCCTCAATGGTCGTCAATCTTAGAAAAAACCTTCCCCTCAGAAGTCTTTCCTGAAGAATACCGAGAACTTTATAGCCAGGGAAGAATTCGGGCGATTTCCGATGTCACAAACGGTGAAATAGCACCATGTTTAACTGATTTTGTGCAAAATTTTAATGTTAAAGCTAAATTAGTAGTACCAATTATCTTAAATGGGCAACTTTGGGGATTACTAATTGCTCATCAATGTGAAAATACGCGCCAATGGTCTAGTTTTGAAACTGAACTTTTAGAACAACTAGCTAACCAAATTAGCATAGCTTTAGCACAATCCCAACTTTTAGAGCAAGAAACCCGCCAGCGTTTAGAATTAATGCGTTCTAATGAAGAACTCCAACAATTTGCCTACATTGCATCCCACGACTTACAGGAACCCCTGCGGAAAATTCAAGCATTTGGCGATCGCCTCAAACTTAAACACAGCAATGTCCTCAATGAGCAAGGAATCGACTATCTAGAAAGAATGCAGAGTGCTGCACAACGAATGCAAGTACTAATTAATGATTTACTGAGTCTCTCACGAGTTACTACCAAATCGCAACGCTTTGGTGCAGTTGATTTAAATAAAGTAGTACAAGAAGTTGTGTCTGACTTAGAAATACGCATCCAACAAACCAAAGGGCGAGTAGAAGTAGAGCATTTACCAACAATTGATGCCGATCCCTTACAAATGCGTCAATTAATTCAGAATTTGATTAGCAACGCCTTAAAATTCCACCCGAAGGAGGAAGCGCCAGTTATCAAAATTTACAGCCAAAGTATCAATAATCACATACAACCACCATCTAATTTCTCTCCTGTGAGCGATACTTACGAAATAGTAGTAGAAGACAATGGCATTGGCTTCGATGAAAAGTATCTTGACCGCATCTTCAATGTTTTCCAACGCCTCCATAGTCGCAGCGAATACGAAGGAACGGGAATGGGTTTAGCTATTTGCCGTAAAATCGTTGAGCAGCATAATGGTAGTATCACGGCTTATAGTCAGCTTGGGCATGGAGCAAAATTTATTGTTACATTGCCAAGTATTGCCAATAAAGGAGAAAAAAATATTGAAGGGGCGGCAACCAGTCACTATATTAATGGCAGATGACGATGAGGACGACTGCTTGTTGGCAAAAGATGCCCTAGCAGAAAGCCGATTATCTAATGATATCTACTTTGTCAATGATGGCGAAGAGTTAATGGATTATTTGTATCAACGTGGTAAGTATGCTGATACAAACAAATGTCCACGTCCAGGGCTAATTCTGCTGGATTTGAATATGCCTAAAAAAGATGGTAGAGAAGCACTAACAGAAATCAAAAACAACCCAAGCTTGCGACAAATTCCCGTAGTAATTTTAACAACATCCCAGGCTGAACATGATATTTTTAGTAGCTACGACTTAGGCGCTAACTCTTTCATTACAAAACCTGTAACATTTACAGGTTTGGTCAATGTGATGAAATCATTAGGACAATATTGGTTTGAAATTGTGCAACTGCCTTTAGCAGGAATAGAAGATGGTAATGGACAATCGAGTTAGAGTACTTTTAGTTGATGATGATGAAGATGATTATATTCTGACTGCCGAGTGGCTTTCAGAAATTCAAAGAGCAAAATTCACCCTAGAATGGGTAGCAACTTATGATGCTGCAATAGACGTAATTGCTAAAAAGGAACACGATGTTTATTTATTAGATTACCGTCTGGGTGAGCATAACGGTTTAGAATTGTTACAAGAAGCGATCGCACTTGGCTGTCAAGCACCGATTATATTATTAACTGGGCAGGGCGATCATGAAATAGACCTGATTGCAATGAAAGCTGGTGCTGCTGATTATTTAGATAAAAGTAAGCTAGGAGCGCAACTGCTAGAACGTTCTATCCGCTACGCTATTGAACGTAAACAATCAGAACATAAAATACGTGAACAAGCAGCTTTATTAGATATTGCTACCGACGCAATCTTTGTGCAAGATTTAGAAAGTCGTATCTTATTTTGGAATAAAGGTGCGGAACATTTATATGGATTTTCAGTTACAGAAGCATTAAATAAAAATGCTAATCAATTGCTATATAAACAAACTGAGGAAATACTTGTAAAAGTTGAGCAGCAACTAACAGCAAATGGTGAATGGCAAGGTGAGCTAAATCAATTCAATAAAGATGGTAAAGAAATAATTGTTCAAAGTCGTTGGACATTGGTACAAGCTCAACAACAAAAGCCCAAGTCTATCCTAATTGTTAACACTGATATTACAGAGAAAAAACAACTAGAATTGCAGTTCCTTCGCACCCAGCGCATGGAAAGTTTGGGAACACTTGCAGGTGGCATTGCCCATGATTTGAATAATGTTTTAGCACCAATTTTAATGGCGGTGCAATTATTACAACTAAAACTACTAGATCAGCAAAGTCAAGAGTGGCTGGAAATATTAGAAAATAATGTTAAACGTGGGGCAAATTTAGTTAAACAAGTGCTATCTTTTGCTAGAGGTTGCGAAGGCGATCGCGCCACCCTTCAAATTAGACATATAATTGCTGAAATTAAGCAAATTGCCAAAGAAACATTTCCCAAATCCATCGAAATTTATACAAATGTAGATTCAGAACTTTGGACTGTATCTGGAGACGCGACACAATTACATCAAATTTTACTGAATCTTTGCGTCAATGCTCGTGACGCGATGCCCGATGGTGGCAAACTTAGTATTACTGCGGAAAATATTTATATTGATGAAAGTTACGCTCGGATCAATATTGATGCTAAAGTTGGCTATTACGTGGTGATTACAGTATCAGATGTTGGGACAGGAATTAATAGTGAAATAATAGATAAAATTTTCGATCCATTTTTTACGACAAAAGAATTAGGTAAAGGTACAGGGCTTGGTCTTTCTACAGCTATTGGAATCATCAAAAGTCACGGTGGTTTTATTAAAGTTTATAGCGAAATTGGCAAAGGTACACAATTCAAAGTTTTCTTACCCGCAGCCGAAGTATCTGAAATACAAGTAGAACAACATCAGCAATTTGATCTTCGTTCTGGTAAAGGAGAATTAATTTTAGTTGTTGACGATGAAGAATCAATTTGTCAAGTTACTAAATTGTCATTAGAAGTAGGTGGTTATCAAGTGATAACGGCTAAAGATGGAATTGAGGCAATTACATTATACGCAGAGCATAAAGAAAAAATTAGTTTAGTATTAGCTGACATGATGATGCCTTCTATGGATGGTTCATTAACGATCCGTACATTACAAAAAATTAATCCAAATGTCAGAATAATTGCTGTTAGCGGGTTAGAATCCAACTCTAAAATTGCTGAACAGGCTGGTTCTAGCGTAAAAAGCTTTTTGTTGAAGCCTTATTCAGGTCAGGAATTATTAAAAACAGTGCATGATGTGATGGCGATCGCACAGTAATTTTAGGGAGGGAGGAGGGAGGAGAGAGGGGAAGAGTGTTTGATAACTTTTAAAAAGGGGGGAAATTTCAAAGTCCCCCTTCTCGTTCCCAGGCGCTCTGCCTGGGAACGAGGGGGATTTAGGGGGATCTCTGCATAAGTTCTAATACTGAGAGTTCATTTATTCTTCCTCCCAATATTTTTGAGATAAAAGTAGATCAGTTTCAATTTCAAATTGCCATGTTTGGGGAAATTCAGTTTGTTTATATTCAAATTGAACATCATTTAGTGCATTAGCATAAACTTTAGCTAATATTTCTATCAGATAAGATTTGATGCTGGGAGAATCTTCTAATAAATCTTGAATTTGCCGCCGTTGTTCGATGATCGTTAGTTCCCAGCCATTAAAATTTTCAGGGCTATTGACATACATTCGTTTGAGAATATGAGCAAACAGTACCGTCAAGCGATTTTTTAATTCACGGCGATCGCTTCTTCCCAAACTTTCTATCTCCTCAATTAAATTATCGAAATCTAGATGATCGAGATCCCGCTTTTTAAGTTTATTTGCAGTATCTTCACACCATGCCACAAAATCTTGCTCGTAAAGAGTA